>CACXNA010000008.1 GCA_902768985.1 uncultured Bacteroidia bacterium
CAGCCCTAGCATTTGCAGGATCTGTGTGTTCGAATACTTCTTCAAGTCCATATTGCATCAGTCTTTTCCGATGCAAATGTAATTAATTATAGTTAAAATCCAAATAATGCGGTTAATCTTTATTTTATTATAGCTTATAGTTGTCGGCCGTAGTAGCATACGAAGTATAGTGTTCAATAAGACCCGATGCCAAACATTTCCGCTGGCTATACGGGAAAAAGTCTTTATACTCAGCGGGAATTATCATATAAACGGGTGTTTCCGCTGAATATAGCGCAAAAAACAGCGTAACCTTATGCGTGATTCAAAGTCTTTCACGGTTTCAACAATTAACGGACTTAAATATAGTTTTTTTTTAATCTCCTCGCACCTGTGCCCTGCCTTCATTCCTGGCGCAGGTATAGGGTGTTGATGGTGCGGGTATAATCATGATACATGCCGAAAACAGGCGGATGGAGATCACATGATGGATATTTTGAAAATTTTAATAAATTTGCGGCCCCAAAACTTTAACAGAGAATTGATTATGAAGAGAACGATTTTCAATTTGCTTGTATGTGCGCTGAGCGCACTCGTAATAATGTCCTGTGAGAAAGAGACTCCGGTCCGTCCCCAACGCGCTCTGGACCATTATATTGAGTTGGATTTCTTTTCCCGTTACCCGGGTGTCTCCCTTACCGATTTTTCGGAATACGAAGATTCGAAAGATGGGAAGACCGTTACAGACATCCATTTCGTTGACGGGAACGGCATACAGGGTTTTTCCGTCTACAAAAACGGAATGTGGATGATTACCGAGAAGAACTATGATGTCGAGGATTTCCTCTATGCCATTCCGAGGAAGGTTGCCAGGACCTATATCGGTACGGGCATCGAGAACGAGGTCTACCACCGGGGCAGCGATTGGTATTATGTCCATGAAATTGCGCGGCGCGGGATTGCCAAGAAACAGTATGAGTTCCTTTGCACCGCTCCGTTCGATGACGGATATGATACGGCGGAGAACTTGGTTTACGATATCATCATTGACGAGGACGGTACCTTGCTGACTTGTGCCCATGATGTCTTCAACCCTTCCATCTGGTGGTATGATATCACGACTTCCATGGATGCCGTACGGAACAAGTATCCGGGCGCTACCATTCTAGGTGCAGTGAACGATGCCGGCAACAATGTCCTTTTCGTCCGGGATGAAGGGATCGTGAAGACCGTGACGACCAAAAACTGTGGAGATGGCTTCGTGTGGACCTCGACGAGCTATCCGCTCGATATCAATACGCCGCTTCCGGAATCCGTCATGGCCGATAAGGAAAGATATGCTGAAAAGCATCCTGACAAGCCGTTCTATGCCCTCTCTGCCGTCGATCTTCCGGAAGGACATTTCTATGGACTAACCTTCGGCTCGGAACTGAACTGGACCATGTTCTATTCGAAAGCGGAACAAATGCCTGACAAATGCGCCTTAAGCTCCTGTGGTCCCTTTCTCAAATAGAATGATGGAGGATTTTTTCTTTACTATTTACAAAGTATCAATATGAGACTTTGAAATCTCCGGAGTGATACTTTGAAAAGAGGTGAGATCTTCCCTGATAATGTGTGATTTGCAATTTTCGCCCGCCATCACGACAAATCTATACTGCAAACAGGTCATCCAGCGTAATCTCGTTCTGGATCATGTTCATATAACTGTTGCGGGCGATTCCGTTCGTTGTGACCATGACCATGTGAACCGTACGTTTGTCCTTAGACAAATGACGATAAGTGTTAACCTTGTTCTCCAGATCCTGCGCATAATCCCTGTCGATTGTAAAGGCAGTCGTTGAGTGCTTCATTTCACAAAGGTCGGTGAATCCGTCGGCACGCTGTATGACAAGGTCTATCTGCGCCCCACGCCTGTTCTCCGTCCCCTTAGTGAACCACGAACAGACGTTTGTCTGGACGCCGGAGATGCCGAGGGCGGCCTTAATCTGCCGGATATGCTGGAGGCATACGCGCTCAAAGGCGTATCCCTTCCAGGTGTTGTGCGACGACGACGTGAAAGTATTCGACCAATAGTGCTCATCGCTGAAGGCGTTCTTCCTGATGCATAGATAATAGAAGAGCGTGTAGTTGTCCACCAGTTGGTATAGGGCGTTAGTCTCAGCAGTATCGGCAGATGCGAAACGGCGAACGAAACCGCACTCTTCCAACTCTTCCAGTATGGTAGTGAACGTTCCACCGTCCGAGAGCTTGCTCTCTCGCAGAATATCGTCTCTGGTCATGCCAGACTTCCTCCCGTCGCTAAGGCATTCGATGACCTTGAGGTGATTCTTCGGGCTTTTAAACAGGACGGAATACAACGCGTCAAACTCGTCACGCAACTGGGCCGTCTCCGAGAAAAACATCTGGTCGATGTTCTGCGCGGCACTCAACCCCCTCTTCAGAAAACTCCAATAGTAGGGGATGCCACCAAGAATCATGTAGAGTTCCAAGATATCTTTCCTTGCAAGAACCAGATTGGCGCCCTGAGCAAAGAGTTCGCACTCATGAAGCGTGAAGGGAACAACCTTGATGCGGCTCGTTAGTCTCCCTCTGAGGCCTCCCTTGTCCTTCAGCAGTTTCTTGCTGATCCACGAGGTAGCGCTGCCGCAGACGATGAGCACGATGTCTTTCTCCTTGCGTGCCGTTGCCCATCCGTTCCAGAAACTCTCCAAGGCTCCGATCAGGTTTCCTTTTGGCGTATCCATCCAGGGCAATTCATCGATGAACAGGACTTTCTTTCCGGCCGGAGCATCGTTTATGAGCTGTTTCAGCAGTTCGAACGCATCAATCCAGGTTTTGGGAATGGCGCACTTCATTCCAGCAGCTGTCAGAGAGTTTCGAAATGCCGTCAACTGTTGCCGCAATGTCCCTTTTGCGACCCCCGTATGCTGGAAGCAGAATTGGTAATTGAAGGTTTCCCGGACGAGGTATGTCTTGCCAACACGTCTCCTTCCATATACTGCACAAAACTGAGACTCTTCCTTGTCCAGAAGGCCAAGTAGCTCTATTTGTTCCTTTTCGCGTCCTATAATCATGGCTAATATTTTGTGTTTTCCGCCGCAAATATAATAAAAATGTCTCTATATCCAGCGGAAATTATCAAATATGCGAGCGTTTCCGCTGAGAATAGAGCAAATTTTCGCGCTTTAAGTTATTAGTCAAACATCAAATCAACCCATCAAATTTCGTCATCGAACTCGCCTTGATGGAGTCCACGATGTCGATATAGGGCTTCATGGCCCTGTAGTCGGAGTGGCCGGTCCATTTCATCACGATGTTCGGGGTGATGCCCAGGGAGAGGGCATTGACGATGAAGGTGCGGCGGCCGGTGTGAGTGCCGACGAGTTCCCACTTGGGCTGGATCTTATCGGTGCGGACATTGCCCTTGTAGGTGGTGACGCGGATCTCCTCATTGATACCGGCGAGTTTGCACAGCTCCTTGATGTCGCGATTCCCGCTTGTTTACTGCATGATGCTGCGCTCGGTGGCGTTCATGTAGACGCGCGGGAGGGGTGCGTTGTTGAACGACGCCGAGGTGCCGCGGGAGAGGTCCAGCTGGACTTCGCTCCAGGGGCGCGCCACCATTTTATACGTTCCCGTAGCGAAATCGTACTCCGTCCGCACGGTCTGCGGAATCTTGTCCGGGGAATAGGGATTCTCATACGGCGCCCAGCCGGGCGTCTTGGCGAAGACGAAGGGATTGGAGGTGCTCATCATCGGAACCGTACCTTCCGCGAAACCGAAGGGGTTCGAGAGGAACAGCCGCAGGATCTTCAGCGCCAGTATCTCCTCGCGGGAAAGGTGCGGCGGCCGGTACAAATCCAAGTTCTTGCCCATGGAGCGGAGAACATTCGCGCTCGTGGCCGCGTTGATGCGCGCGGCGCGCTCCTCCCGGCTCTCGAAGCCGATGGGCGCGAGCACACCCTGCATCCGGATGCGGGAGTAGATGGAATAGCCCATCAGCGGGGAGAATTCCGGCTTCTGCCGGAGCGAATCGGCCTTCACGGCCGGCCCGTCAATCGGGGTCGCGGGATAGTCCTGCGCCCGCAGGACAAGCGTCCCGGCGGCAAGCAGCAGGAAAATAAGGAGGACAGGTCTCAGCATACGCGGACCCGTAAAATCAAAGACTATACCAAGCCGCGCGGCTTCGCTTTACCGGAGGTCCTTGATGGTGGCGTTGGGGTAATCGGAGGGGCGGAAGGTGACCTGCGCCTCGGTGACGCCGCCGAAGCGGATGTCGCGCATGATCATCGTGACGCCGGAGGCCTTGGCGGTGATGCTCACGGGCATGTAGGTCCCTTTTTCGATCTCCATTTCAATGCTCTTGGGGGCGTCCTTGTCCGTGTTCTTGCTGTTCTTCTTGCAGCGGATTGTCCAGGTCTTGTCGGTCTGCTTGGCGAGCGAGATGTCGTAGCCGTCCAGGTCGTCGATCACCGAGAGGTCGCTGTCGTTGTCGGAAGGATCGTCGGGCTTGATTTCGATTTCGTTGGTTTTCTCGGTGTAGGTCCAGGAGGTCACGCCGTCGGACCAGGTGATGACCGTGACGCCCATCATTGTGGCCTCCAGGCGGGTTTTGTCACCCAGGGTCCAGGCCTTGGAGGGCATCGTGCCGAGAATCGGCATCTTGATGTCTATCTGCATGCTGTAGCCTTCGGCTTCACGGGCGGTGGTCTCAGCATCCATCCGGGCCACGATTTCTTTGGGGGTCTGCGCGAAGGCGGCCATGCCGGCCACGACCGCAACGATCAGGCAAATCAGTTTCTTCATTTCAGGTTATCCTTATATTTACGGCGTAAAGATAGCAATTATTACGTATCTTTGCTTTTACGAAAACTTTAGCCGATATGAAAAAGATCTCGCTTTCCCTGCTGGCGGCCCTCGTGCTGGGCGCGACAGCCCTGGCCCAGCCCGCGCGGCCTGTGTTCCATTTCCCGCAGCCGGACCTGATGTTCAACCTCTGGCCGGACGGCGCCCCGAGCAGCAACGGCCTCAGCGGCGACGAGATCGACTACGGCAACCACGTCTCCAACGTAACGAAGCCCACCCTCGCCGTCTTCCTGCCCGAGAAGCCCAACGGGCTGGCCATCCTCATCTGCCCGGGCGGCGCCTACGTGGACGTCTGGGACAAGACGGAAGGCTACGTGAATTCGAAATATTTCACCGACCAGGGGATCGTGTTCGCGGTGCTGAAGTACCGCCTGCCGAACGGCCACTATGAAGTGCCGCTCGACGACGTGCACGAGGCGATGCGCATCCTGCAGGCCCACAAGGCCGAATTCGGCTTCACCAAACTCGGCATTGCCGGCTGTTCGGCCGGCGGGCACCTCGCCGCCACGGCGGCCACCCATTTCGCGAAGCCGGAGGAGCGTCCCGATTTCCAGATCCTCTTCTACCCGGTCCTCTCCATGGACCCGGCCATCACGCACGCCGGCTCGTCCTTCTACCTGCTGGGGGAGAACCCGTCGCAGGAGCTGATCGACCGCTACTCCAACGAGAAGCAGGTCAGCGCGGACACGCCGACCGCCTTCATCATGGCC
Organism: uncultured Bacteroidia bacterium; assembly: GCA_902768985.1. Classification (GTDB taxonomy): domain Bacteria; phylum Bacteroidota; class Bacteroidia; order Bacteroidales; family UBA932; genus Cryptobacteroides. The sequence continues at coordinate 5,559 of CACXNA010000008.1, forward strand.
AACTACGATGACACCGCCGTGCCCTGCGAGAACAGCCTCCGCTACTTCGAGGCGCTGCGCGCACACGGCGTGCCGGCCGCCCTGCACATCTACCCGCGCGGCGGGCACGGCTGGGCCGACCACCTGGACTTCCCGTACCGGGAGGCCTGGATGTGCGACCTCAAGCTCTGGCTGGCGGATATCGCAGCCGGAAATTAACGCTTTATTTTAGGAAGATTCCCTACTCCAGGACCAGATGGCCGCGATAGTTGATGGCATCGCGGTTCTTGCAGCGTACCTGGACGTCGGCCTTGCCGTTGTCGAAGACCGTCACGCGGTATTCGACGACGTCCTCGTCGTTGTCGGTGGAGAACTCCACGACCCGGCGGTCGGACTTATCGGGCACTTCGGTGTAGGTGTCGATCTTGTCCTCGAAATCAAGCACTTTGCCGCCGCCGTAGGGCACCGAATAGGCCGTGCCCTGGTAGGGCAGGTGGGAATTGACAGTATCTCCGTCCACGGTCAGGGAGTAGCCGCTGCCAACGACAGAGCGTCCCGGACCGCGGAGGGGATTCATGGATTCTATCTCGACTTCGAACTTGCGCGCGTCCAGCTGCTGCCGGACAAGGGCAGCGACGCGGGAGGCTTCCGCCTTGCGCGACGCGGCGTTCTGGTGCAGCACGCCACACCCCACCGCCAGGACGACGAGGATCAGCAGCGAGCCAAGCCATTTGGCTGTATTGTGTCGCATCATACTTCGCTAAGTTTTCGGCAAAGATAGTAATTATTTTTATTTCAGCTCTTTCAGCCCGGTTTCGATCTGGCTGGCAAGCGTCTTCCAGTGGGCCTGGGTGAGGGCGTCGGCGCTCTTGGCGCGAAGCGCGCGCTTGCGGATGTCGTCCAGCTGGGCGACCAGCAGGGCGCGGACGTCGGTGTTGCGCGCGGGCGCCGTGGCGGCCACTTCGAGGGCCACGGTGACGTAGCGGCGCTGCAGGAAGCGGCGGTAGCCGTCCACCTTGCCCACCTTATAAAGTTCGGAGAACACCAGGCCCTCGAGGTCGGCGAGGTACTCCTCGGGCTTGTAGTTGGACGCGTCATACTGGGCGAACTGGCCCAGGCGCGCGATTTTCGACACGCTGAGCAGGCTACTGGAGCTGATCACGTTGTTCACCAGGCGGGAGACGTAGGTGTCCGGGCGGTCGGTGAGCTCCCAGATGTAGGGGACTTTCACGAGCCAGGTCGGCTCGTGGAAGAGGTTCTCGTCCAGCCACTTCAGGGCCTCTTTCTGCCGCTCCTTCGGGACGGGGGCGTACTTGACCATGTCCGGCTGCTCGATGCTGTGGTTCGTGATGAAACGGCCGCCGATGTTGGCGGACACGTGGCCGAGATAGCGGCCGAACTGGGACACGACGGCGTCGTACATGCGGGAGACGTTCGCGTACATGTCGGCCTCCTCCTTGTTCCACTCGGGAATTTGCTGGAGGACGCGCTTGAGGTTCGCTATGCCGTAGGTGCTGGCCACCATGGCGTTGTCGCCGAGGTCCTCGGTAAGGGCGCGCGGGTCGTCGTCACGGCCTTCGCCGCCGAACCACAGGCGCGGATTCTCCGCCAGGCGGTCGATGATCACCTTGTTCCAGTAGAGCTGGTCCTCCTTCGGGGTCTTGAAATAGGTGGGCTTGTAGCCGAACTCGATGGCCCACTTGTCATAGTCGTTGATGCGGGGGTAGAGGCCGGCCTTGCCGATGTTGTCCTGGGGCTGCGCGACGTAGTTGAAGCGGGCGTAGTCCATGATGGAGACGGTGTGGCCGTGCTCCTCCACCCAGGCCTTGTCGCGGAGTTTCTCCACGGGGGTCTGGGAGCTGGAGCCCATGTTGTGGCGCAAGCCGAGGGTGTGGCCCACCTCATGGGAGGAGACGAAGCGGATCAGGTCGCCCATCAACTCCTCGTCGAACTTGATCTTGCGGGCGCGCGGATCCACGGCGCCGGCCTGGACCTGGTACCAGTCATGGACCAGGGTCATCACGTTGTGGTACCAGCCGATGTGGCTCTCCAGGATTTCCCCGGAACGGGGATCGTGCACGTTGGGGCCGTAGGCGTTCGCGATCGGGGAGGCAAGGTAGCGGATCACGGAGAAGCGCGCATCCTCGAGGCTCATGCCCAGCTCCTCGGCATTCTCCGGCCATTCCTCGGCATGGATGGCGTTCTTCCAGCCGGCCTGCTCGAAGGCGACCTGCCAGTCGTTCACGCCGGCGATGAGGTACTTGCGCCACTGCTTCGGCGTTGCGGGGTCGATGTAGTAGATGATCGGCTTGACAGGCTCCACGAGCTCGCCGCGCTTCTGCTTCTCGACGTCCTCCGGACGGGCTTCCAGGCGCCAGCGGGTGATGAAGCGGATGTTCTTGACGGCTTGCTGGTCGTCGGAGAATTCGCTGTAGCCGCCGGCGAAATAGCCCACGCGCGGGTCGAACCAGCGCTGCTGCATCGGAGTCTCCGGGAGCAGCAGGATGGAGGTGTTCAGCACCATGGTCACCGTGCCGGCCTGGCGGCCGGCGGGCAGGTTCGTCGCGCGCTGCTGATTGTTTCCGCCGCCCTGGGGCGCGTTATAATTAAAGGTCTTCGTGACGGTGACCTCGGTATTGATCGGGTAGGTGCGGATGCTGCCGATGAAGGAGGCGTCGCCCTTGACGCCGCCCAGGTTGTAGCCGCGCTTGTCGCCGGGGGTGAGGGAGAAAACCTGCGTGTCGCCCTCGAAGAGGCTGTTCACCTTGATGCGCGTGGTGCCTTCGGAGCTCTTCTTTTCGGGCTTGAAGGAGGCCACGATGGGGTTCTCGGAGCTGACCTTCACGGCCTTGAAGATCTCCTGGTCCTCTGCAGCCTGGATGGACAGGACGTCGGTGCGGAGCAGGAGGTTGCCGTTGGAAGCCTTCTCCCAGTAAATCATCTGCTCATTCACTTCCTCGCCGCCGTAGTTGCCGGCGTCGACCGTATTGCTGACGAAGCGCGTCACGGCGAGCATGCGGCGCCCGAGCAGCGAGTCGGGGACTTCGAAGTACCAGTCGTTCTCATGCTGGGCCACGCCGAGCATGCCGGCGGTGAAGTTCAACTCGACGGTTTCTTCCTTCTTTTCCGTGTCCTTGGCCGCGTCTGCGGCCGGTTTATCTGCGGGCTTGCGGCCCTGGGCGCCGGCGCCCAACGAGAGGGCGAACAGGGCGACGGCGATAAGTGCGAATCTTTTCGACATAAAATTGAAAATTTGTTGTTTCAGGCCCCAAGATACTCAATTTTCGCCGTTTTACGTCATTTTGTTTTGTTTTTTGGTCATCGCATAAGTGGGCTATTGCGCGTGTGGGAACTTGTTTTTACCTTAGGCACAGACTAAAGCTAATCCGATCGTTATGAAAAAGATACTCATCCTCCTTGGCGCGCTGGCGCTGGCCGCCTGCACCGCCACTCCCGAGAACCCCGTCCTCACTGTCGAAGGCGGTCAAATTCAAGGTGTTATTCTGGATGACGCCCCCGGCGTCACCGTCTACCGCGGCATCCCGTACGCCGCGCCGCCCATCGGCGAGAACCGCTGGCGTGCGCCACAGCCGGTCGTGCCCTGGGAGGGCGTCCGCGTGTGCGACAAATTCGGCCATCCGGCCTTCCAGGCGGCCCACTACCCCGGTGGCTACACCACCGAGTGGGGCTACGGCGACGAGGCACCCTACAGCGAGGACTGCCTCTATCTGAACGTCTGGACCAAGGCCCCCGGGCAGGTGGACAAGAAGCTGCCCGTGGCCGTATGGATCTTCGGCGGCGGCCTTCGCGAAGGCTGGGGCTCCGAACCGGAATTCGACGGTAAGAACTGGGCTGGCAAGGATGTCGTCCTGGTGTCGTTCAACTACCGTGTGGGCCCGTTCGGCTTCTTCGCCCATCCCGAGATTTCGGCCGAGGATCCCGAGCACGCCACCGGCAACTGGGGCACGCTCGACCAGATCGCGGTCCTCAAGTGGGTCAAGAACAACATCGCCCAATTCGGCGGCGATCCCGATAACGTGATGATCTTCGGCCAGAGCGCCGGCTCGCGCAGCGTGAAGTTCCTGAGCGCCTCGCCGCTGACCAAGGGTCTCTTCAACAAGGCCGTCATCATGAGCGGCAGCGGCCTCGTGGATCCGCGCAAACCGGCCCAGCCGATGTTCCCCGGCGCCCCGGCTCTTCCTGCGCAGCAGCAGCCGACCCTCGCCGAGGCCGAGAAGTCCGTCAAGGACGTGATGGACTGGGCGGGCCTGACCGACCTCAAGAAGATGCGCGCCGCCTCCACCGAGACGATCTACGCCGTCGGCGGTATCTACACCTCCGTCACCGGCAAGCGCAGCGTCCTCTCTGCGATGCCCATCAGCCCGTACATCGACGGCTACGTGCTGAACGAGACCTTCGACGAGGCCTGCATCGACGGCACGCTCGCGCAGGTTCCTTATATGATCGGCTACACGCTGAACGATTCCGGCAACATGGGCGACCAGATCCGCACCTTCTGCCTCAACCGCGAGGAGATGGGCGGCAAGGCCTACGCCTACCAGTTCGCCCGGCCGCTGCCGACCGACGGCCGCCCGAACGTGCTGCAGGGCGCCTTCCACTCTTCCGACCTGTGGTTCGTCTTCAAGTCGCTGGAGCACTGCTGGCGTCCCTGGACGCAGGGCGACTGGGATCTCTCCGAGAAAATGCTGACCGCATGGTCCAATTTCGCGAAGTTCGGCGATCCGAACGGCGCGGCCGGTGCGGCTCCGCTCGGCGTTGACGGCAGCACCTGGCAGCCGTACACCGCCGCCACGCCGCAGTTCATGGTCTGGAAGCTCGACGACGCCGAGGCCGAGGCCTCCGCGATGGGCGAGCCGCTCGTAGCGCCGCGCCCGGCCTTCGGCGCCCGCCCGTAGCCCCGCTCTCCCGTTTGTCGCAACTTATTGATACATTGCAACTTCCAAAAGCAACTGGGCTCCCTGGGACCCAGTTACTTTTGCATCTTGCTGATAGAAAGTCTTTTATAAAAAACAGCTCTCTTCTATTTTAGTACTGTTTTTCATAAACTACTGATTTCTTGATTGTTCTGAAAGTAACCGGGTTCCAGAGGACCCGGTTACTTTGGTAAGTTTTTGTGTTACAGAACGTTATCAAAAACAGCCCGAGCGCATGGCTAGGAGGGAAATGGGCGTCAACTAATATTTTAGTTAAGTTTTTTGCGAATTTGTTTTGAAACTAAAAAAATAGTTATACCTTTGTATCGAACACTAGAATCAAAACGTTATGGTCAGAAAGAAAATGAACGTCGAGACGCCGCAGGAGCTGACGAAGGCGGAACTGGAGTTGATGCAGGTGATCTGGGATAAGGAGAAGGTCCTGGTCCATGATATCCTGGAGGTGCTCCCGGAGCCGAAGCCGGCGTACAACACTGTGTCGACGATAGTCCGCATCCTGGAACAGAAGGGCTTCGTGGGCCACAAGGCGTATGGCCGAACCTATGAGTACTTCCCCCTCGTGTCCAAGGAGGCTTACACGCAGCGGTACATGACCACCGTGCTGGACAACTTCTTTGACGGCTCGCTGAGCCGCCTGGTGAGCTTCTTCTCCGAGCAGGAGTCCATTCCGGCCGGCGAGGTGAACGAGATCCTCAACATGCTGAAAAAATGAAACCCGCAGGCATATATATGTTGGAAGTGATCGTCTGCAGCGGCCTGCTGCTGGCGTTCTATCAGTTCCTTCTGGCGCGGAAGGTCCCGTACCGGGCCGCCCGCCGCTTCCTGCTGGCGTCGGCGCTGCTGTCGTTGCTGATCCCGGCGCTGCGCCTGCCCATCCTGCCGGCGGAAACGGTGTACCTGACGATCCCCGTGGGCGCGGAGCCGGCAGGCCCGAGCGCCCCGGCGGCGGAGGCCGCGGCGCCGGTCGAGGTCGCGGCGGCGGAGGCGTTCCCCTGGAACGCGGTCCTCGCCGCACTGTACGGCGCCGTGGTCGTGCTGCTGCTCGCGGTGCTCGTCCGCAACCTGGTCCGCATTCGCCGCTTGCGGCAAGCCTCCCGGCTCACGCCGCTGCGCGACTACACGCTCGCGGAGCACCCGCGCGTCCAGTCCCCGTTCTCCTTCTGGCGCACCATCTTCCTCCTGCGGGAGGAGCGCCCCGACGCAAATCAGCGGGCGATGATCGTCGCGCACGAAGCCGCGCACATCCGCCACCGCCACTCGCGCGACAAGGTCGCACTGGGCGTCCTAAAGGCGCTCTGCTGGTTCAACCCCTTCTTCTGGATGATGGAGCGGATGCTCTCGGAAGTGCAGGAGTACGAGGCCGACGAGGACGTGTTGCGTGCAGGCTATTCTGTTGACAACTATAGACTTGCTATATTCAAACAACTCTTTGGTTATTATCCGGATTTAACCTCTGGGCTTAGTCATTCACTCACTAAAAAACGCTTTACCATGATGAATCAAGCTCCGAGAGGTTCCCTCTCCTGGCTGCGCTTCGGCGCGGCGCTCCCCCTGTTTGCCGGGCTGCTGATCGCCTTCGGCGCCACCGCCCGACCTGCTTCCCCTGCACCGCAGAGCTCTGATCAAGCCCTTGTGGAGCATGACAAAGTTATTCGAATCGAAATTTCCTCTGGCTCCGAAGTTGTCCAGGTCGACGGCGAGACCGTGGCCCTGAAAGACCTCAAACCCTACCTCGAGAACCTGATTTCCACCGAAGGTCCGGTCCAGTGCATCTCCATCCTCGGCGACGAGAACGCCAAGATGGGTATCTTGAACGACGTCAAGGACGTGCTGCGCGCGATCGGGCAGCTGAAGATCATGTACACCGCGCCGAAAGGACCCGCCGTCGAGCGCCGTATGCCGCCGCCTGTAGGCGTGAACGGCACCGTCACACTGACGGAAGCGCTGCAAGGCGTCGACCGCAACAACATCCTTCCGGTGCGGATTAACTCCTCCGACAAGATCCTGGCCGGCACGACCGTGATCATAGACGATCAGCATTTGCTGGACCTCAGCAAAGAATTCATTCGGGATCATGCGCCCAAGGCAATCTTAACGCTACAAATGGATAGGGGTAGTTCTTATTCGACGTACTACGACGTCCAGCGGCTGCTCAAGCAGGCTTACGACGAGGTCCGCGACGAGCAGGCGCGCAGCCAGTACGGCAAGCCTCTCGCGGAACTGACGCGGGACGAGTTGGAGACTGTCTGGATGGCCTTTCCTTTGAACATCGCCGAGGCGGAAAGCACCAACCGCCCGCAGTCGAGGGTTCGCTAGCTTTTGGAGGCGACCCCGGCGCTTCCCGCCCCGGGCCCAGCCGGCACCGTTTTTCGCAAATCGCTGATATAAAGGTTATTCTGAAAGTAACCGGGGACCAGAGTCCCCGGTTACTTTCGTATTTTACTGAGCGCCAGATTATTATCAAAAACGTCCCGCCTACGCAAAACCTCAGGCATCCGGCCTGTGGTGAACCGGTTCGGGCCATTTTTGAGGATGGAGATTATTCCGTACCTTTGTGTGTATGATTTCGGTCGACCTGCCTGTGATGGAGATCGCCGGCGCCGTGAACGAGGCGCTGGCGGACTCGCCGCGCCTGGTGGTCACGGCGCCCCCGGGGGCCGGCAAGTCGACGGTGCTGCCGCTGACCATTCTGGAGGGGTTCCTCCGCCAGCCCCTACCTGACATTGCCGCGAGGGACTCGGAACGAAGTGACCGGGGGAGTTTGAAGGGAACGCCCCTCAATAATAAACCAGGCTCCAAAATCGTGATTTTGGAGCCGAGGCGGATTGCGGCGCGGCAGATCGCGGAGCGGATGGCCGCGCTGCTGGGCGAGCCGGTCGGCCGGACGGTCGGCTACCGGATCCGCTTCGAGAGCCGCGTGAGCGCGGCGACGCGGATCGAGGTGCTGACCGAGGGCATCCTGACGCGGATGCTGGTGGACGACCCGGCCCTGGAGGGCGTCGGGGTCGTCATTTTTGACGAATTTCACGAGCGAAGCCTGCAGAGCGACGTGGCCCTGGCGCTGACCCGCGAGGCGCAGTCGCTGCTGCGGCCGGACCTGCGCATCCTGCTGATGTCGGCGACCATCGACACGGAGGTGCTGTGCCGGGAGCTGGACGCCCCGCTCATCGAGAGCGCGGGGCGGATGTTCCCGGTGGAGATCAAACATACGCCGGAGGAGGCCACGGCCGAGAACGTAGCGGAGCGCGTGGCGCACTGGGTGCGGGTGGCGCTCCGCGAGCACGACGGCGACGTGCTGGCCTTCCTGCCCGGCGAGGGGGAGATCCGCCGCTGCGCGGAATTGCTGGGAGATTCGCCGGTCGGGCCGGCGAATGACGACAGCACGCAGAACCGAAATATCACCATTTATCCCCTATACGGCCTGCTGCCGCCGGAACAGCAGCGGGCGGCCATCGCCCCGAGCCCGGCCGGAAGCCGGAAGGTGGTGCTGGCGACGCCCATCGCCGAGACCTCGCTGACCATCGAGGGCGTGCGGGTAGTCGTGGACGGCGGCTTCTGCCGACGGCTGGTCTTCGACCCGCAGAACGCCCTGAGCCGCCTGGAGACGGTGCGCATCAGCCGCGACATGGCCGACCAGCGCAGCGGCCGGGCGGGTCGGGTGGCGCCGGGCGTGTGCTACCGGCTCTGGAGCCCGGCCACGCAGGCCCGGATGGCCGCGACGCGCGTCCCGGAGATCCTCGAAGCGGATCTCGCGGGGACGGCGCTGGACGCCGCGGCGTGGGGCGAAAGCCAGCTGGCGGCGCTCCCGTGGCTGACCCCGCCGCCGGCCGCGCACGTGGCGCAGGCCACGCAGCTGCTCGGCCTGCTGGGCGCCCTGGACGAGGCCGGGCACATCACGCCGCACGGCCGGGCCCTCGCCGCCCTGCCCTGCCACCCCCGCATTGCCCAGATGCTCCTCTATGCCACCCGCGAATGGCAGAACAGCGCCTGGCCGTTGAGCGAAGCGAAGTCGGCACCAGCCGACCGGCCGGCCCCGGGTATTTGGCCGAAGGACAAATACGGAAAGGGGTTTATGGCCGCAGGGGGTTCGGGGGATATGCCCCCGTATATAGAATTAGCAGCGCAGCTTGCTGCGCTGCTGGAGGAAAGGGATCAGCTGGCGGCGCTGGAGGGCGACGCGGCGCTGACGACGCGCCTCGACGCCCTGCACCGCAGCGGACGCAGCGGCCGCTGGGGCCGCATCGCCCAGATGGCGGAGCAGTACCGGGCCCTGGCCGAAAAGTCAGCGCCGAAAATGGCCAAAAACGGCGCCGACCCCACTTTTGAAACCGGCCTCGGCGCCAAAAACAGCCAAAATCGGCACCGATCCTCCGGACTGACCGGGGTTTTTGGGGAAGGTCCCGTTTCAAAGGCCGGACCTTCCCCGCTGAATCGGCTACAAAACATACCGGAAGGCATTTCTAATGGGGAAGGTGTCGGGGCTGGAAGTAGACCTTCCCCGTACGAGATCGGCCGGCTGCTGGCGGCGGCGTACCCGGAGCGGGTGGCGAAGGCGCTGCCCGAAGGGCGGGGCCACTTCCAGCTCGCGACGGGCGAGCGCGCCGCGGTGGCGCCGGAAGATGCGCTGTCCGCCTGCGAATGGCTCGCCGTGGCGTCGCTGAGCGTCCGCCCCGGCGGCGAAGGCCACATCTTCCTCGCGGCCCCGGTGGACCCCGAGGACCTGCCGGAGCTGATCCGAACCCGCGACCGCGTGGCTTGGGACGGCAAGGCCGGGGCCGCGACCGCCCGCCGCGAGCGCCGCATCGGCAGCCTGCTCGTGGACGCCAAACCCCTCTCCGAGGGCGTCCGGGAGCAGCTGACGCAGGCCATCTGCGAAGCGGCGCAGAAGGACGGCCCGGCGATGCTGGATTTCTCCGACGAGGTCGGAAACCTCCAGCGGCGCGTGGCCGCCGTGGCCGCCTGGCATCCCGAATTGGGACTTCCCGATCTCTCGACAGAGGCCGTGCTGCGCACCGCTCCCGACTGGCTGCCGCCCTTCGTGGGCCGCGCCACCACCGTCGCCGAACTCAAAAAGATCGACCTCTGCGCGGCCCTCTGGACCCTGCTGGACTACGCCCAGCAGCAGGCCGTGGAGCGGCTCGCGCCCTTGCATATCACCGTGCCGACCGGCAGCCACATCCGCGTGGAATACCGCCAGGGCGCCGAAGCCCCCATCCTGCGCGTCCGCCTGCAGGAGTGCTTCGGCCTGCTGGACACGCCCCGCGTGGACGACGGCCGGCGCCCCGTCCTGATGGAGCTCCTCTCGCCGGGTTACAAGCCCGTCCAGCTGACCGCCGACCTACGCAGCTTCTGGAGCGGGACCTACTTCGAGGTCCGCAAAGAGCTGCGCCGCCGCTATCCCAAGCACGCCTGGCCGGACAACCCCCTCGAAGCCGAGGCCGTCCGAGGGGTGAGACGAAAATAGCGGATTATGCGACGAAGGGCCTGATCTCCTCTTCGATTTCATCAATCCGGCAGTCGTTGCCGAAATACGCTTTCAGGAAAGCGTGCCAGAACCGCAGGGACGTGGGTTTGTCCGTATGGTACATCCGGATTCTCCCGATGGTTGAAGCTTTCCCCCCAGCGCCCTCCGCCCGTGAGGACATAATCTTCCAGATTGATCACCCTGATTGTATTCATGACCATCTATCTTGTTCGCGCAAGTTACTCATTTTGCAGCAATTTTTCTATCTTTGCGGCACCATGTTCTATGTCTCCAAGAAAATCCGCATCGCGGCGAGCCACCACCTGGAAGTGGACTACCCCACGAAATGCGCCCGTCCCCACGGGCACAATTACGAGATTGAGGTCTTCTGCAAGTCGAAGGACCTCGACGTCAACGGCATGGTGGTGGACTTCAAGACCATCAAGGAGCGCGTGACCGACCGGCTCGACCACCGCAACCTCAACGAGGTCCTGCCCTTCAACCCCACCGCGGAAAACCTGGCCCGCTGGATCTGCGAACAGATCCCGGACTGCTACAAAGTCACGGTCAAGGAAACGGAAAACAACACAGCTACTTACGAATTATGATCAGCGAAGAACAAGCCAAACAGCATATCCGCGAACTGCTGGAATTCATCGGAGAAGACCCGACCCGCACGGGCCTGCAGGACACCCCGGACCGGATGATCCGGATGTTCGGCGAGATGTTCCGCGGCTACGACCCCGCCCAGGCGCCGAAGGTGACGACCTTCCCCAACGGGCAGGACGGCATCATCTATGACGACATGGTCGTGGACTGCGGCCCCTTCTACTCCGTGTGCGAGCACCACTGCCGCACCTTCTTCGGCGACTACTGGTTCGCCTACCTGCCCAACCCGAAAGGCCGTATCCTGGGGCTGAGCAAGATCGGGCGCGTGGTGGACTACTGCGCCGCACGGCTGCAGGTCCAGGAGCGCCTGGTGCATGACGTGGTGGAAATGCTGACCGAGGCCCTCGGGACGGAGAATCCGCCGCTGGGCATGGCGCTGATGATGCGCGGCCGGCACATGTGCAAGGAGAGCCGCGGCGTGCGCAAGAGCGGCGTGATGACGTCAACCTACCTCACCGGCTCCTTCCGCACCAACGCCCAGACCCGCAACGAGTTCCTGAGCTACATCGACAAGAGCGGCAATGTATAGGGTCAAGAAAACCATGGAGGTGGCGGCCAGCCACCATATTTCCTTCGCCGGCGGCACGCAGACGGAGCCGGACCACGGCCACAACTGGAAGATCACCGTCTACTGCGCGTCCCAAGAGCTCGACGCCGACGGGATGGTGGTCGATTTCTGCGACATCGAGCACCGCATCTGCGGGGCGCTCGACCACGCCGACCTCAACGACGTCCTGCCCTTCAACCCCACCACCGAGAACCTCGCGCGCTGGATCTGCGAGCAGATCCCGCAGTGTTACAAGGTCGAGGTGGAGGAGTCTCCCGGCAACGAAGCTTCCTTCGAAAAATGAAAATTGCCATCATCGGCGGCGGGGCGGCCGGGTGCTTTTGCGCCATCGGCCTGAAGCGCCGCCTGCCGGACGCCGAGGTGACGGTCTACGAGGCCGGGCCGAAGCTCCTGGCCAAGGTGGCCGTGACCGGCGGCGGCCGGTGCAATCTGACGAACTCCTTCCGCGACGTGCGTCGCCTCGGCGAGGTCTACCCGCGCGGCGAGCAGCTGATGCGGCGCGCCCTGGCGGCCTTCAGCCACGAAGACACGATGCGCTGGTTCGAGGCGGAGGGCGTGCGCCTGACGGTCCAGGAGGACCAGTGCGTTTTCCCCGTCAGCCAGGACGCGATGCAGATCGTCCGCACGCTGGAGCGCTGCCTGCGGGAAGCGGGCGTGCGCGTCCGGCTGAATGCGCCCGTCGAGCGGGTCGGCGACCTGGACGCCGACCGCGTCGTGGTGACGGTGGGCGGGAGCTCCCGCGAGAAATTGGAACGGCTGCTGCCGGCGGGCGTCGAAGTGACGCCCTGCGTGCCGTCGCTCTTCACCCTGAAGATCCCCGACGCCGGCCTGCGCGCCCTGATGGGCACGGTCGTCGAGCAGGCGTCGCTGGCCCTGGCCGGGACCAAATTCCGCGCAGCGGGCACCTTCCTGCTGACCGACTGGGGCGTGAGCGGACCTGCCACGCTGCGCCTGTCGTCCTACGCCGCCCGCCACCTGGCGGAAAATGGCTACGCGGGCACGCTGCTCGTCAACTGGCTGGACGCCCCCGAGGCTGCCGCCCGCGAATGGATGGCCGCCGCGGCTGCGGAGCATCCGCAAAAACAGGCCGCCGGCACGCCCCCGGCGGGCCTCACCGCCCGGCTGTGGCGGCACCTGCTGAGCCGCGCCGGGCTGCGCGAGGACCTGCGCTGGGCCGAGCTCGGCAGCAAGGGCGCGGCGCGGCTCGCGTCCACGCTGACCGCCGACGCGTACCCCGTCGCCGGCCGCGCCCGTTTCAAGGAGGAATTCGTCACCTGCGGCGGCGTGGCGCTGTCGGGGGTGAATCTGAATACGCTGGAATCGAAGGTCTGCCCCGGGCTCTATTTCGCCGGGGAGGCGCTGGACGTCGACGCCGTCACGGGCGGCTTCAACCTCCAGTCCGCCTGGTCCACCGCCGCGCTCGTGGCCGCTGCGATGGAATAATTATAGAGAAAATGTGTATATTTGCATGTTGTACTAAAATAGAACCGTACGAATGAAAAAAATTTTGAACGAGCTTTGCGGCAAGGATACGCGCGCAAAAGAGGCAAGGGCTAACGGTATTTATCCTTATTACCGCCCGATTTCCTCCGGTCAGGATCCGCTCGTCACCATGGCTGACGGAAGCAAAGTCCTGATGTTCGGCTCCAATTCCTATCTCGGACTTTCCGACGACCCCCGCCTCAAGGAGGCCGCCATCAAAGCAATAGAAAAATATGGCACCAGTTGCTCCGGCAGCCGCTTCCTCAACGGCACCCTCGACATCCACGAGGAGCTGGAGGCGAAGCTGGCGAAGTTCGTGGGCAAGGAAGCGGCCGTGACCTACAGTACCGGCTTCCAGGTGAACCTGGGTGTCGTGGGCTGCCTCGGTTTCCGCGGCGGTTTCATCTTCCTGGACGCCCTGGACCACGCCTGCATCATTGACGGCAGCCGCCTGAGTTTCAGCGACGTGCGCAAGTTCCGCCACAACGACATGGCCGATCTGGAGCGCAAGCTCTTCCTCACCCCGCGCAACGCCCCGAAGCTCATCGTGGTGGACGGCGTGTACTCGATGGAAGGCGACATCGCCCCGCTGCCCGAGATCGTGAAGCTGGCCAAGAAATACAAGGCTTCCGTGATGGTGGACGACGCCCACGGCCTCGGCGTGATCGGTGAGAACGGCTCCGGCACCGCCAGCCACTTCGGCCTGACCAACGAGACCGACCTCATCATGGGCACCTTCTCCAAGAGCTTCGGCTCGCTGGGCGGCTTCATCGCCGGCGACTTCGAAGTCATCGACTACCTCAAGCACAACTCCCGCTCGCTGATCTTCAGCGCCTCCATGACCCCGGCCGCCGTGGCCGCCGCCAGCAAGGCCCTGGACATCATGATCGAAGAGCCGGAGCGCCGCGAGAACCTCTGGAAGGTCACGCGCTACGCGCAGGAGGCCTTCAAGAAGGCCGGCTTCGACACCGGCCATACGCAGAGCCCGATCATCCCGCTCTTCGTGCGCGACACCATCAAGGCGATGACCATCGTCCCGATGGCCTACAAGGCCGGCGTGTTCATCACCCCGGTGATCGCCCCGGCCGTGCCGGAGAAGGACGTGCTCATCCGTTTCGCGCTGATGGCCACCCACACCACCGAGCAGGTGGACGAGGCCGTCGAGAAGCTCTCCAAGATCTTCCGCGAGCTCGACATCATCAAATAATTTCATATGGTCATCCTCATCACCGGCATCACCTCCGGCTTCGGCAAGGCGATGGCCGCCCGCCTCAGCGCAGACGGCCACAAGGTTTACGGCACGCACCGCAAGGCGACGGACTTCCTGCCCGGCGTCACCTACATCAAGGCTGACGCCCAGAACGCCACGGACTGTGAGGCGGCGGTGAAGCAGGTCGTCGACGCCGAAGGCCGCATCGACGTGTTCATCAACAACGCCGGCATGGGCATCGGCGGGCCGCTGGAGTTCTCCTCACTGGAGGATGCGGAGCGCCAGATGGACGTGAACTGGATGGGAATGGTCCGTTTCCTGCACTACGTGCTGCCCGTGATGCGGCAGCAGGGCGGGGGCAAGATCCTCTGCTTCAGCTCGATCGGCGGCCTGATGGGACTCCCGTTCCAGGGGCTCTATTCCGCGTCGAAATTCGCCATCGAGGGCTACTGCGAGGCGCTTCGCCTGGAGACGAAGGCCTTCGGCATCCAGGTCGTGGTGATCGAGCCCGGCGACTTCGCCACCTCCTTCACGGCGCAGCGCAAGAGCGTGGCCGACCCCAAGGCCTACGAAGTCTACAAGACTTACGAGAAGTCGTTGGCGAGCATTGAAAAAGATGAAACCACGGGCCTGAAGCCCGAATTCCTGGCGGAGCAGATCGCGAAGATCGTCCGCAAGAAGAACCCGCGCTACCACTACATCATCTCCACGCTGGAGCAGCGCCTCTCCGTGACGCTCAAGAAGCTCCTGCCGCCGAGCTGGTTCGCGGCGATCCTCGGGAGCTATTACAAATTGTAAGCGATTTCGGGTCAAGCCCGGAATGACGATTAGAAAGGCTGGTCCGCAAAACGGATCAGCCTTTTTCCAACCAACGCAGGAATTCGCTCTCGCGGGAGCGCGTGACGACCGTGGATACCTCACCCGGCTTGGGTTTTATCTCCACGGTGTAGCGGCCGGCGTCCACCATCGCACTCTCGATGGCCTTCAGTGCCGAAATGCAGCTGCGGTTGATCCGGAAGAAACGTGCCGGATCCAACGCCTCCAAAATGGCATCCATCGTGGCGTCCACGATGTATCTTTCGCCGTCGAAGGTCATCAGATAATTACTCTTGTCCTCGGAGAAGAAACAGGCGATCTGGTCCGTCATCACGGGCACGATCCGGTTGCCCAGCCGGACAACCCAACGCACGCGGTAGCGCTCGGCCTTCTTCCCTTCCTGCGGATTGTTGAAGATGGTACTGGGAGCAAAGCGCCGCAGGGAAACCACGAGTGCAACGCCTAGCACTAAGGTCGTCACGGACGTCGAAATCACGTGGACCCACATGTTGCCTTCCCCGAACAGCGGGTCCAGCAACGCAGGCAAGGCGTTGCCAATCAGGTAGGCCAGCACGTTCACGAGCACCAGCGCCACCAGGGTGAAATAGATCTTGAGCCCGCACAGGCTGCAGAGGATGAAAACCATCGCCAGCGTCAGCAGCGTGAGCGCATGCGTGTCCTCTACATCCATCGATCGGCAGGCGATACAGATCAATGCGTGAAGGACGGTAAAGACCACCACCATCCATACGGACTCCTTGATTCGAAGCTTATCCATCATACCGGTTATTAGTCTCTCAAAGTTAAAAATTCATCCGGAAATACGCAAAATTCGTCCGGAAATTCCTCGCAGTCCGTCGCACGTGTGTACTAATGAAAGAAAAAGATTTCTATCTTGGCACCACAATAACACTAAAATGCAACCCAAAAAGTCACTCACATTCTGGCAGATGTGGAATCTCAGCTTCGGTTTTTTCGGAGTGCAGATCGCTTACGCCCTGCAGAGCGCCAATATCAGCCGAATATTCGCAACGCTGGGTGCGGACCCGCACCAGCTCAGCTTTTTCTGGATCCTGCCCCCGCTGATGGGCATGATCGTCCAACCCCTCATCGGCAAGTATTCCGACCGCACCTGGTGCCGGATGGGCCGCCGCAAGCCGTACCTGCTGGTCGGCGCCGTCGTGGCCGTGCTGGTGATGATTCTCCTGCCCAACGCTGGTAATCTCATTTTCAGCAGCCGCCTGCTGCTGGGCCTGAACGGCGCCATGTGGTTCGGGCTCTTCTCGCTGATCTTCCTCGACACCTCGATCAATGTGGCCATGCAGCCTTTTAAGATGATGGTCGGCGATATGGTGGACGAGGAGCAGAAGGCGACGGCCTATTCGATCCAGTCGCTGCTCTGCAACGCCGGCAGCCTGGTGGGCTACCTTTTCCCGATTTTCTTCACCTGGATCGGCATCGCCAACACCGCCCCCAAGGGCGTCATCCCGCATTCCGTGGTGTGGAGCTTCTACTGCGGCGCCGCCATCCTGATCCTCTGCGTGCTGTACACCTTCGCCAAGGTGAAGGAGATGCCGCCGGCAGAGTACGCCGCCTTCCACGGCATCGACCCGCAGAAGCAGGCCGAGGACGAGCAGAACAAGCCGGGGCTCTTCAAGCTCCTGCTGCACGCGCCGAAGACCTTCTGGACCGTGGGACTGGTGCAGTTCTTCTGCTGGGCGGCCTTTATGTATATGTGGACCTACACCAACGGCGCCGTGGCGGCGAACTGCTGGGGCACCACGGATCCCGCATCCGAGGGCTACCAGGCCGCCGGCAACTGGGTGGGGGTCGTCTTCGCCGTGCAGGCGGTGGGCTCCATCCTCTGGGCCATCGTGCTGCCGAAATTCAAATCCCTGAGGCTCGCCTACGTCGTGAGCCTGCTGATCGGCGCGGCCGGATTCATCTCCGTCGCGTTTGTGCACAACCAGTATCTGCTGTTCGTGTCGTACTTCCTGATCGGAGCGGCCTGGGCGGCGATGCTGGCGCTTCCTTTTACCTTGCTCACGAACGCGCTGAGCGGCAGCCACATGGGCTCGTACCTCGGACTCTTCAACTGTACCATCTGCCTGCCGCAGATCGTGGCTGCGGCCCTGGGCGGCGTGGTACTGAACTGGGTCGGCGGCGTGCAGGCGAACATGCTGGTGGTCGCCGGTGCCCTGCTCATCTGCGGCTGCTTCGCCGTAGCGCTCGTGAAAGAGAAAAAACACTAATCCATCTATTAATACTAACTGTTTTCTAGCATGAAAAAGATCCTATCCCTCCTTGCGGCCATCGCGCTCTCGGGCGTGATGTCCCTTACCGCGAACGCACAAGGCTTCGCGGTCCAGGGTGTGGTTGTCGACCAGATGGGTCCGGTGATCGGTGCGGCTGTCCTCGAGGCAGGCACGACCAACGGCGCCGTGACCGACCTGGACGGCACCTTCTCCATCAGGGTGTCTTCTCCCGATGCCACCGTCGAGGTAAGCTGCATCGGCTACACCTCTCTCAGTTTCAAGGCTTCTGAGATGCCGTCCACGATCACCCTCCACGAGGACAATGAGTTCCTCGACGAGGTCGTGGTGATCGGTTACGGCACAGTCAAGAAGAGCGATATGACCGGTTCCGTGGTCGCCATCAAGAACGACGAGATGAACCGCGGCGCCATCACATCCCCGAGCCAGGCCCTCATGGGCAAGGTATCCGGTCTGCACATCGTGCCGGCTTCCGGCCAGCCCGGTGACGGCGCGATGATCCGCATCCGCGGCGCCGCCTCCCTGACCGCCAGCAACGACCCGCTCATCGTCATCGACGGCGTGCCCGTGACCGGTGACGGCGGTGCCGGCATGGGCGATCCGCTCGCTTCCGTGAACCCGAACGACATCGAGAGTTTCTCCGTGCTGAAGGATGCCTCCGCGACCGCCATCTACGGCTCCCGCGCCTCCAACGGCGTCATCATCATCACCACCAAGAAGGGCAACGGCGGCCGGATCAGGGTCACCTACAACGGCAGCGTCAGCGCCAAACAGAACATCGCCACGCTCGATATGATGAACGGCTATCAGTTCCGCGGCGCCGTGAAGGCCTATCACCCGGAGTATAGCTCCCTGCTCGGCGACGGCAGTACCAACTGGCAGGACCAGATCTACCGCATCGGCGTGTCCACCGACCACAACCTCAGCGTTTACGGCGGCAACAAACTTCCGTTCCGCGTCAGCGTCGGCTACAACCTCGACCAGGCCACCATCAAGCTCGGCGACAACAACCGCGTCAACGCCGACCTGAGCCTCTCGCCGAAATTCCTGGATGACCACCTCTCCGTCAATGTGAACCTGAAGGGTATCTACCAGAAGACCGTCTGGGCCAACAGCGGCGCCGTGGGCGCGGCCGTTGCTTACGATCCGACCCACCCTGTCTACCGCGCCGACGGCACCCCCTGGAACTGGTATAACGCGGATGGGACGCCCAACACCATGGCTTCCACCAACCCGCTGTCCGTCCTGTATGACTACTACAACCAGGGCCAGACCCTCCGCAGCATCGGCAACATGCAGGTGGATTACAAGGTCCACGGCCTGGAGGATCTCCGTTTCAACCTCAACCTCGGCTACGATATCGCAGGCACGGTCGGCAATCAGTACAATGAGATCGGTTCCTACAGCTCCCTGCGCGCCACGCCGGACTATGCGGTCATCTACAAGAACTACAACCGCAACCTGTTGCTCGAGGCCTACGCCGACTACAACCATGAGTTCGACTGGTGCACACTCGACGCGATGGCCGGTTACTCCTGGCAGCGGAACTACGTCCGCTACGACAACACGCAGTACTATAACAAGGAACCGCGCTGGCAGGATGCCGACATCTACGAGGTCAAGCCTTTCGACGCCCGGGAATATGTGCTGCTTTCCTTCTTCGGGCGCGTCAACTGGGCGATCCGGTCGAAGTACCTCTTCACTTTTACCGTCCGCGAGGATGCCTCTTCCCGCTTCTCCCCGAAGAACCGCTGGGGATTCTTCCCGTCCGCGGCCTTCGCCTGGAACATCGCCAACGAGGACTTCCTGAAGGGTGTCCGCAACGTGTCCGCGCTGAAGCTCCGCCTCGGCTGGGGCCGCACCGGCCAGCAGGACATCGGTGGCGACTACTACCCGTACGTCGCCCGCTACTACCAGGCCACGGACCAGCGTATGCGCTACAACATGGGCAACGACAACAGTAACGTCCTCGGCCCGGTGGCCTACAATCCCGACATCAAGTGGGAAACCACCGAGACCTGGAACGCCGGCCTCGACTTCGGCTTCTTCGGCGACCGCCTCACCGGTACCGTGGAGGCCTACTACCGTCGCACCTTCGACCTGTTGAACTCCATCAATTTCCCGATGGGTACCAACTTCACCAACATGCTGATCGACAACATCGGCGAGATGGTCAACAAGGGTGTTGAAATCACCCTCAACACCGTCCCGGTCGAGACCAAGGACTGGCACTGGTCCATCGGCGGCAACGTCACCTTCCAGGACACCAGGATCACCAAGCTGACGGCGAAGAACATCGCCGGCTACCTCGGCGTGACCACGGGCCCGAACCTCGGCGGCACCGACGGCTACACCTCCCTGCACCGGGTCGGCTTCGCCCCTTATACCTTCTATCTCTACGAGCAGGCCTACGACACGCTCGGCCGGCCGATCGAGAACGTGCTCATCGACCGTAACGGCGACGGCACCATCTCCGAGTCCGACCGCTACGTGACCGGCTACAATCCGAATCCCTGGATGTTCTTCGGCGTCAACACGCACCTGAGCTACAAGAACTGGGACTTCAGCATCAACGGCCACGGTTCCGTCGGCAGCTACGCCCTCAACCGCGTGGCCATGGGCTACAGCGCCGCCATCTCCGAGGACGCCTCCAAGAACTTCATCCAGAACTGGAGCAACACGTACCTGATCCCGGGCTGGTCGGATCTCCCGCAGACCGTCCAGAAATACTCCGACATGTTCGTCGAGAACACCTCGTTCTTCAAGATCGACGACATCAATCTCGGCTACACCTTCCACCTCAAGCGCTTCGCCGAGTCGATCCGCGTGGCTGCTTCCATCCAGAACGTGGCCACCTTCACCAAGTACCGGGGCCTGGATCCCGAGCTTCAGGGTGTCGACGGCGTGGACAACAACATGTTCCCGCGCCCGCGCCTCTACACGATCCGTCTCAACATCAACTTCTAATTGGCAACGGATATGAAAAAGATACTCAATATCACGCTTGTGGCGCTTGCCGCCCTGGTTCTCTCTTCCTGCGTCTGGGACCTCAACACCCACCTGCTCAACGAGACCGAAACGACGGCGGACGATGCCTATCAGACCGGGGCGGATTACCTGTCGGCCCTGACCTACATCAACGCTTTCTACAATTTCGTCAGCTCCAGCGACCCGGGATCCCCTGACATCAGCGTCAAGGATGCCGGCCAGAGCGAACTGGTCCGCCAGTATATCAACCTCAACGAACTTTCCGTCGACTCCTTCAAGTGCAGCTGGACGGGAGACAGCTACGTCTCCGAGCTTCAGAACAACCGCTGGACGGCCACGGAGAACGCCGCTACGATTGCTGTTTATACCCGCTGCCTGAAGGGGATCACCCTCGTCAACGAATTCCTGCTTCAGACCGCACCGGAACAACTCGCCGCCCGCGGACACGAGAACCTGGCGGGAGACATCGCCGGCTACCGGGCTGAAGCCCGATTCCACCGGGCCCTGTTCTATTATATGCTGATGGACCTCTTCGGCAACCCGCCGTTCCCGATGCCTGAAAACATCATGGGTGAGGCTCCCGAGCAGATCCAGCGCGCAGAACTGTTCACCTGGATCGAGACGGAGTGCAACGATCTCCTGTCCGGCAATGACATGCCGGCCAAGGGCGCCGTTCCCTATCCGCGTCCGACCAAGGGTTCCGTCCAGGCCCTCCTCGCCCGCATGTACCTCAACGCTGCGGTTTACACCGGCACGGCCCGGTGGCAGGACGCCAAGGATGCGGCCAAGGCCGTCATCGACATGGGCTATGTCCTCCACCCGAAATACCAGGAACTCTTCATGCAGGACAACACCGAGAGCGGCGCTGCGGCCGACGAATTCATCTTCGCCGTCGAGTACGACCGCGACCATGCCCAGAGCTGGGGCGGCACGACTACGATGTGTTCCGCTTTCGTCGGAGGTGCCGCCAATTCCAAGATCAGCTCCCTGCTCGGCTTGAGCGATACGATCATGCCCGAAGGTTGGGACGGCTATCACGTGGCTCCCGACTATGTCGCCCGCTTCGAACTCAAGGGTGAGAACTGGGACGGCACCGGATTCGGCTACGACCGCGAGCGTTCCGACAAGCGAGCGTTCTTCTTCAACGAGGGCGAGCCCGAGTTCATCGCCACGACCACCAAGACCGGCTGGCGCTGCTGGAAATGGAGCAGCCTCAAGTCCGACGGCACGATCCTCGACCGTTCCAGCGCGAACTTCAAGTTCTCCTCCTGCGACTTCCCGATCTTCCGCCTCGCGGAAATGTACCTGATCTATGCTGAGGCGGACGCCCGCCTGCATGGCGGCGAGACGACCGATCCGACGGCCCTCGGCTACATCAAGGCCCTGCGCGACCGTGCCGGCGTGGAAATGCCGGATGCCGTCACCCTCGACTGGCTGCTCGACGAGCGCGCCCGCGAACTGATGCTGGAGGGTCACCGCCGCACGGACCTCATCCGCTACGGCTATTTCACCTCCGCTTCGTTCCCGTGGGCCGGCAAGGGCGGCGTGCCGAACGGCAAGGTTTCCCTGCCCGCCTACCGCACCATCTATCCGCTCCTTGTTTCGGATATCAATGCCAATTCGAACCTCAAGCAGAATCCCGGTTATTGATTGCAGTCACCTTAAATACACAGAAAGATGAAAAAAGCTATCTATATCATCCTGTTGGCCTTCATTGCCGTATTCACTTTCGCTTCCTGCGAACGGGAATATGCCATGAGCGAAGTCGGCACGGAGTCCATCGCCCCGGTTCTCCAGGGCGTCAGCGACCAGAGTATCGACGCCAACAATGCCAAGGTTGAATCCGTGATATTCAACTGGTCGCCCGCCTCCTTCGGCGCGCCGGTCCAGATCCAGTACACGCTCTACCTGACCCGTCCGGACCAGGCCGACTACCTGATCGGACAGACTTTCTCGACCTCCGTGGCCGTGGAGAAAGCTTCCATCAACTCCGGCGCCGTGGCGCTCGGCATTCCGAAGAACGGCACCGGCACCGTAGGCGCCAAGGTCGTCGCCGAGGTCTACACCGGCCCGACGCCGTCCAGTTCCTTCGCCATGAAGAACACGTCCAACTCGATCAGCTTCGACGTCACGACCTTCGAGGCGGCGAAAGACTGGATCTTCCTCCCGGGCGTCTATAACGGCTGGGGCGACAGCAATGAAAAGGAAGAGTGGAAAGTATGGGAGACCGACGGCGGCAACAAGAAATACCGCACCCTCGTCCAGCTCAAGGAAGCGGACTGGGACGCCGGTAAGGGTTTCTGCCCGTTCAAGATCTTTGCAAACGGTGCCTGGCTTGGCTACAACGACGGTTATGAACCCGCCTGGGGCCGCATCTTCGTGAACGACGACGGCAACTGGGCTACACCCGCTTCGGAACCGATCAACTTCATCGAGGTCAACATGACCACCAAGAAGGGTACCCGCCAGCATGTCACCAAGGTCGGCCTCATCGGCTCCTTCTGCAGCTGGTCGGACGACCAGGAAGTCTCCTTCGTCTATGACAACGTCAACAACGTCTGGGAGACGCCCGTCCTGACCTTCACCGCCGGCGACGAGTTCCTTGTCCGCCTCAACGCCAACTGGGACGGCGAGAACAAATACGGCACCGCCACCTCGCCCAGCAGCTCGGTCGAAGGCGGCTTCGAGCTTGAGAACGGCGCCACGGCCGCCAACATCAAGTCCCCCGGCGCAGGCAACTACATCGTCCGGCTCTATGCCAACCGCACGCCGCTCGTGATTACCTATATCGCGCAGTAACCTTTTGACAGTACGCATTATGAAAAAGATCAAACACATACTGGCCCTTGCCGCCCTGCTCGTCGGCGGTGTCTCCTGCACCATCCTCCAGGAAGACGCCTTCTCGACGGATCCCGTCGCTCCCGAGTTCCTGGCCCACGGAGATATCCTGATGACCGAGAACACGATGGACGAGGACGTGAACTTCACATGGACGGCCTACCGATTCCTCCCGGAAGGATTGAACTACACCCTCAAGGCGACGTATATCGAAGACACGAAGGTGCTGCTGACCCTTCCGCAGACTATCTACAAGACCACCAAGACGGATTTCAAGAACCTCCTGTACACCACCTTCCCGACGCTGCCCGTCAACGACACCTTCGTCCTGTCGTTCCAGGTTTCCGTTACCGACGATAACGGCAAGGAGTATGCGTCCAACGCGATGGGCGTGACCATCTACGCCTACGGCGACGCCATCGCCCCCGTCATCACGCCGGCCCAGGAAGAACTGGTGCTCGATCCGGCCAGGGCGATGGAAGAGGTGGCACTCCTCTCCTGGGAGCCCGCCCGTCTCGTCTATGGTGAAAAGGTGAAATACAATGTCTATCTGAGCACCGTGACCGAGGCCATGATGGCCACCAGCGCCCTTGAGCGGGGAGAGGTCCTGCTGGCCGAAGGCCTTACCGAGACCTCGTTCTCCATGACGGTGGACGCTCTCAACGAGGCCGTCATCGCCGCCGGCGGCGCCGAAGCGGCCGCCGTGCCCGTCAAATTCCTCGTGGAAGCCTTCTGCGACTCCATGCCGGAAGGCATCAAGGCGGACGCCGGGATGACCGTCACGACCTTTGTCGCCACCTTCGCGGAGGTCCTGTACCTCCCGGGCAACTATCAGGGTTGGACGCCGTCAACGGCTCCTACGCTGAAGCTCTCCGGCTCGGTCAAGGGCTATTACGAGGGCATCGTTGACCTGACCAACCAGGACGGCGGCAACACCCAGTTCAAGTTCTGCCCGGAGCCCGACTGGGGCAACGACTTCGGCGGCACCGTGACCATCGGCGGCAAGGAAGGCGTCTATGTCCTCGCAGACGGCACTGTGGGCGCGAGCACCAACATCGAAGTCCCGTCCGACATCTACCTGATCCAGCTCAACAAGAAGCTGAACAAGCTCCGGATGATCAGCATCAAGAGCCTGGGTGCCATCGGCACCGCGTTCGGCAGCTGGGATCAGGAAGTCCCGATGGAATGGGACAAGGAAAACAATGTATTCACCGTGACCGCGGACATCGTCCCGGGTGAGTACAAGTTCCGCCTCAACAACGACTGGGACTTCTCCATCGACAACTCCAACGGCGTGAACGGCGGCGGCAGCAACTACGAGACCTCCCTGTCCGGCAACTACAAAGTGACCGTTGATATGGGCAGCCACCCGTACACGGTGAAATTCGCCAACACGTCCTTCCCGGAGAAGCTTTACGTCCCCGGCTCCCACAACGGCTGGGACCACACCGCAACGGTCCTCACCGGTGACGGCGAAGGCCACTACGAGGGCTTTGCCAAGATCGGCGGCGAGTGGGGCTTCAAGCTTACCAGCCGGCCGTGCTGGAAAGACGACGGCGCGACGGTCTGGGGCCGGAACGACGACGTGGCCGTGGTCACGGATGACGTGACCGGCACGATCATTTTCGGCATCATGGAGGACGGCGGCAATATCGAGGAGGGCACCACGACGGCCTACAGCTACATCCGGGTCGATCTGGAGAACCTGGAGGTCCGCACGGTCCCCGTGAACACCCTGGGCATCATCGGCGGTTTCAACGGCTGGTCCGAGGATTACGCGACCTTCACCTATGACGAACAGAACAACGTCTGGACCGCCTCCCGGGTCGAAATTCAGAAGGGCATCGAGTGGAAGATCCGCTCCAACCAGAGTTGGGACAACGACGACTTCTTCCGGGCCAACCTGGGCTTCGGCGAGGACAAGAGTTTCGACAATCTCGTCGAGCACGGCGGCAACATATCGGTTGCCGAGAGCGGCATCTATGACCTGACTCTCTCCATCGCAACCCGCCCGTTCAAGCTGACCCTCACCAAGGTCGGCGAATCCCAGGATCCGGAACTCCCGGAGGAAATGTTCATGGTCGGCGAAGGTATCGTGGACTGGAGCACCTTCCTCCCGATGACGCCGTTCCATTCGCAGGCCGGCATGTTCTGGGCCATCCGCTACATCGAGGCGGGCAAGGGCTTCAAGTTCGCGCCGGAGGCCGGCTGGGGCAAGGATTTCTGCCAGCTGGACACCAACGAGGGCTTCACGGTCGACGGAGGCAACTGCTATGTCTCCGAGACCGGCATCTACTGCATCGGCATCGACATGGACGGCAGCAGGCTCATTGTCGAGCCCGCCAAGGTGTACGGCATCGGAACGGCATGGGACGGGGACTGGATCCCGGCCGATGCGGACAATCTCTTCACCGTTGATGGAACGACGCTCGTCGGCACCGCATCCAGTGACGGCACTGTCCGCACCTTTGTCCACAGCGCGCTCCTGCCTTCCGTGGACAACTGGTGGCATGCCGAGTTCGTTCCGCTGAACGGCGAGATCTCGTATCGCGCCACCGGCGGTGATCCCGCCGACGTCCCTGTCACGGCCGGCCAGAAGATCATTTACGACTTCAATGCCGGCACGGGCGTGATCGAATAATCGTTCTCCCGGCTCCATGAAAAAAAAGCGCCAATCTTCGGGTTGGCGCTTTTGTTTTTTTTGTATATTTGTAAATTTCCCTGCAGAAAACAATCATTTCGCCATGAAAAGATTCCTCATATTTTTGGCAGGGATGGCGCTGCTGGCCGCCTGCGAGAAGCCGACCGGAGCGGAGCAGCAGAACACGCTCTCCGTCTCCCCCAAATCCCTTTCTTTCCAGACCGCCGGGGAGTCTAAACTCTCCCTGACCGTCTCCAGCAACATCCGCTGGACCGCCACCGTGGCCAACGGCGGCTCCTGGTGTTCCCTGTCCGCCTATACCGACGAAGGCAACGCCACCTTGGACGTCACCGCCGTCACCAACCTGACAGACCAGCCCCGTACGACCGAAATCACGTTTGCGGCGAGCGGCTGCTCTCCTGTCTCCGTCAGCGTCAGCCAGGTGGCGGGCGAGGCCCAGGACAAAACCGTCACGCAGACGCTCACGGCCGAAGACCTGTCCTGGGACGGGGAGAAACGTGCCAATGTCACTTACCAGCTGAACGTGTACAGCTTTGCCGACTCCGACGGAGACGGATGGGGCGACCTGCGCGGCGTGACGCAGCACCTCGACTACTTCGACGAGCTCGGCGTAAGCGCCCTCTGGCTGTCTCCGGTGCAGACTTCCATGTCCTACCACGGATACGATGTCATTGACTACAACGAGATTAATCCCAAGCTCGGCACGGAGGACGATTTCCGGGAATTAATCGACATGGCCAAAGCCCGGGGTATCAAAATTTATATGGACTATGTGCTGAACCATACCGGCAACGAAAATCCCTGGTTCAAGGCTGCCTGCGTCAATCCAGGCAGCCCGTATCGCAACTATTATGTGTTTGAAGACAAACCCGGCGAATCCGTCACCGGCGGGATGGGCACCTGGCACACGTCTTCCAGCGGCGAGCTCGGATACCACGGCCTGTTGCATTTCAAACTGGACGTATCGAATGCTTCCCAGCCCAGACTGACCGTCACGCAAGCGACCGGCGCCGCACAGAGCGGGAACACGGACACCTCGGTCAAGTGGTTCATCTACGACAACAACGCCATCCGGATGTACAAGACCGGGACCAATCTCTACGAGATTACGCTCGCCATCGACAATGACTGGGGGGTCCTGGTCAAGGATGACGCCACGCAGTGGGACAATCACAAGTGGGGAGCCCGGGCGGACGACAAACTGGTCGAATTCGGCACGCCCAAAACCCTGGTCAAGGGAAGCGCCGCCAACGATCTCATCTTCGGGGGCACATCCGTCCAGTATTACGCGAGCTTCGGCGCTTCGATGCCCGACCTGTATTACGGCCCGGCCGCCAGCGCCGCCACGTCACCGGCCTTCAAGGCCCTTGTGGCTTCCGTCGACAAGTGGATCCAACTGGGCGTGGCGGGCCTGCGCCTCGACGCCGTGATCTGGATCTACCAGAAAAACACCACGGCCAACGTGGCCTTCCTCAAACAGTGGTATGACAGCTGCAACACCCTCTGGAAGGCCAACGGCGGCCAGGGGGATTTCTATATGGTGGGCGAGGCCTGGTGCGACAACGCGGAGGAGATGGCGCCCTACTACGAGGGGCTGCCGTCCAACTTCAATTTCTACTACTGGTACACCCTCAAGGACCGCATCGGCAAGGGCAAGGGCGATGATTTCGCGACGACGCTCGTTTCTTTCCAGAAACAGTTCAGGAAATACCGTTCCGACTTCATCGACGCCATCAAACTCTCCAACCATGACGAGGACCGCGCCGCCGAGGATCTCGGCCGGAGCCTGGCCAAGGAAAAACTGGCCGCCGCCGTGCTGCTGACCTCACCGGGCAAGCCCTACATCTATCAGGGCGAAGAACTCGGCTACTGGGGCAGCAAAGGCAAGGGAGACGAGTACGTCCGCACACCCATCAAGTGGACGCGCAGCGGTGCCGTGCCTTCCGCAGCCCTGAGCGGTAAAGTGGACAACAATATGCTCTCTGCCGAGATCAGCGTGGAGGCGCAAAATGAAAACGAGGCATCGCTGCTGCGTCTCTATCAATGCTTCTCGCAGCTCCGCAACGAATACAAGGCCCTCGCCGGCGGCGAAATGACGCCCGTAAATACGTCCAGCAGTGCCCTCAGCGCCTGGACCGTGACTTCGGACGGACAGACGGCGCTCGTGGTCCACAATTTCAGCGGCAGCAAGGCCGCGGCGTCTTTCGACACGCAGGACCTCAGCCGCTGCGTGGCCCTCACCGGCACCGCCACCTTGAAGACTACCTCCCGGGGCGATGTGGTCTCCGACCGCGTCCTTACCCTGGATCCGTATTCGTCCGCCGTTTTCATCCTGCACAATTAAACAGAACGCTCATGATTCGGAAACAGCATATTCTCACCCTTCTCGCGGCGGCGGCTTTCTTGTGCGTCTGCTGCGGAAAAGCACCTCAAACCACCCCGGAGACCCCGCCTGAGGTGGAGCCGGAAAGCTTCTTCTGCAAGGGCGCCGACATCAGCTGGGTCACGGAGATGGAGGGCAAGGGGTACAAGTTCTACAACGCCGCCGGGCAGGAGCGCGAGCTCACCGCCCTGATGAAGGAGATCGGCTGCAACGCCATCCGCCTGCGCGTGTGGGTGAACCCCACGGGCGGCTGGAACGGCCAGGCGGACGTGGTCGCGAAAGCGAAACGCGCCCAGGCATTGGGCCTGAAGCTGTTGATCGACTTCCACTACAGCGACTCCTGGGCCGACCCCGGCAAGCAGACCGTCCCCGCCGCCTGGCAGGGGAAGGACGCCACCGCGATGGCCGCGGCCGTGAAGGCGCACACGCAGGAAGTCCTGCAGGCGCTGAAGGCCGCTGGCGTGGATGTCGCCTGGGTGCAAGTGGGCAACGAAACCACGAACGGCATGCTCTGGGACAGCGGCAAGGTGGCCGGCTCGTCGGCGGGGCAGTTCGTCAATTATTTCCACGCCGGGCGGGAGGCCGTCAAGGCCCTCTATCCGCAGGCGCAGGTCATCCTGCACCTGGACAACGCTTGGAACCTCGGCACGCTGAACTGGTTCCTCGCCCTGATGAAGGGCCGCTCGCTGGACTACGACATCCTGGGCCTGTCGCTCTATCCTTCTTATTGGGAGAGCGGCGCCTATCCCGACTGGACGCCGAAGGTGCAGCAGTTCGTCAGCAACCTGCCGACCCTGTACCAGAACTACGGGAAGCCTGTCATGCTGGTGGAGTTCGGCATGCCGGCCAGCGAGCCCGCCAAGGCGAAGGCCGCGCTGCAATACCTGATGCAGAACACGCAGAAGCTCGATTACTTCCAGGGCATCTTCTACTGGGAGCCGGAGGCCGAACATGACCGCAACGGCTATGACTACGGCGCTTTCTCCGGCGGCAAGCCGACGGCTGCGCTGGATCCGTTTGGACAATAATAACCACGTAATATGAAAAGATTTCTGGCAATAATAACCTTGGTCGCCCTGGCGGTCTGCTGCCAACCGGCAGCTGACTATTCCAGCGTGCCTGAGGCCTCCGACGCGCAGATCCAGCGCGTAGAACCCCTTTGCTGGTGGGCCGGCATGAACACGCCGCTGCAGCTGATGGTGCAGGGCCCCGGCATCAGTACCTTCGACGTGGCCGTCGAAGGCCGCGGCCTGAGCGTGACGGCCGTCCACCCGGCGGACAACCCCAACTTCCTCTTCCTCGATATGGCGGTGAAGGCCCCGGGCGAATACAACCTCGTCTTTACCAAGGGTTTGGAACAGTTCAAGTACCCCTACGTCATCCGCGAGCGCGCGGCCGGCAGCCGGGAACGGGAGAGTTTCTCGACTGCGGACATGATTTATCTGATCATGCCCGACCGCTTCGCCTCGGCCACGGGCGACAACGATACCGCCTGGCCGGGCGGGGACTATGACGACGGCTCCGCCCGCCCCTGGGCGGTGCCCGTGACGCCGGATACGGTGGACCGTACCGACCCCGTAACCCGCCACGGCGGTGACATCCAGGGCATGATCGACCACCTCGACTACATCGCGGACCTCGGAGCGACCGCCATCTGGTGCACCCCGCTGCTGCTCGACAACCAGCCCCGCGAGTCCTACCACGGCTATGCCTGTGCGGACTACTACCACATCGATCCGCGCTTCGGCGACAATGCTCTCTACAAACAGTTCGTGGACGCCGCGCACGCGAAGGGCATCAAGGTCATCATGGACATCGTCACCAACCACTGCGGCACCGCCCACTGGTGGATGGACAACGCGCCCTTCGCGGACTGGTACCACCCGGCCGAGCCGTATATGCAGATGAACGCCCTCTTCTCCGTCTACATGGACCCGAACGCCTCGGTCCGCGACCGGGAGCGCCAGGAGAGCGGCTGGTTCGTCCCTTCCATGCCGGACATGAACCTGGACAACCCCTACGTGCTGAAGTATTTCCAGCAGTGGGCCGTCTGGTGGATCGAATACGCCGGCTTGGACGGCCTGCGCGTGGATACCTACCCCTACAACGAGCCGGAACCCATGTCGCAGTGGTGCAAGGCCGTGACCGACGAGTATCCCAACATGAACATCGTCGGCGAGTGCTGGGACCGGAATATCCCCCAGCTCGCCTACTGGCAGAAGGACAACCCCAACGTGAACGGCTTCAATTCGAACCTGCCGTCCATCATGGACTTCCCGCTTGAGAGCGCCATCAAGACCGCCCTCTGCGAGGATTACGTCAACTGGGACGAGGGAATGACGCGCATCTATACCGTCATCGCCCAGGATTTCGCCTACCGCGACCTGAGCCACATGATGACCTTCTTCGCCAACCACGACCACGCCCGGACGGGCGACGTGCTCCGCGAAGACCCGGCCCGCATGAAGCTCGCCATCACCCTGCTGGCCACGCTGCGCGGAATCCCCCAGCTCTACTACGGCGACGAAATGATGTTCCTCGAGCGCAAGGATGTTCCAAGCCATGATGGGGCCAAGCGCATCGACTTCCCGGGCGGCTGGGCAGGCGACCCCGTCAATCTCTTTGACAAGGCCGGCCGCGAGCAGGCGCCCCGCCAGTACAAATCCGCCGCCGAGCTGTATGACTACACCGCCCGCCTCTTCAACTGGCGCAAGGGCAGCAAGGCCGTGCAGGACGGCAAGACGCTCCATTTCCTCTCCCGCGCCAACACGGGGGCCACGAACATCACCGACAACACCTACGCCTATTTCCGCTACACGGACACGGACGCGGTATTCGTGTACATCAACAATACCTTCGAGCCCCGCGCCCTCGACTGGAACCACTACCGTGAATTCGTGGAGGGCCCCGTGGAGGGCCGTGACGTGCTCACCGGAGAGAACATCACCCTCCGGGACGGCATCACCATCGCTCCGAAGAGCGCATTCGTAGTAGAATTCAAACGCTGATGAAAAGAATCTGCACCCTTCTTCTGCTTGCAGCCATTTCTCTGGGCGCCTACGCCCAGAGGACAGAAACGCTGCTGCGCGACTGGACTTTCAACGGGAAGGAACAGGTGCGCATTCCCCACGACTGGGCGATCACGGGACCGTTTGACCGCAGCATCGACCTGCAAGTGGTGGCCATCCTGCAGAACGGCGAGACCGAAGCCAGCGAGAAAACCGCCCGCAGCGGCGGCCTGCCCTGGATCGGGAAGGGTTTCTATGAGTGCACCGTCGATCTGGACAAAACCCCGGGAACGAAATGTACCCTTCTTTTCGACGGGGCCATGTCCAATGCCAGGGTCTATGTCAACGGCGCCTTCGCAGGCGAATGGCCCTACGGGTATAATTCCTTCTACTTCGATGTCACGGAGTTCGTGAAAGCGGGCAGCAACGCCATCCGCGTCGAGTTGGAGAACCTCCCGGGAAGCTCGCGCTGGTACCCGGGCGCCGGGCTCTACCGCAACGTCCACCTCATCCAGACCGCGGAAACCCGCGTCCCCGTCTGGGGCACGCAGATCACAACCCCCGAGGTGTCGCCTGATAAGGCGCTCGTGTCTGTCCGGACCGAAGTCGAAGGCCCGCTGGCGGGCGTGACCGTGCGCACCGAGATCGTGCGCGACGGCCAGGTGCTGGCCCAATCCGCCGAAATCCCCGCCGCCGCGCTCCTGGAGCAGCAGCTCGAACTGGAGCATCCGGCCCTGTGGAGCCCGGAGACCCCGAATCTGTACACGGCCGTGACCATCCTGCGCAAGGATCAGCAGGAAATCGACCGGTACGAGACGGTTTTCGGCGTCCGGAGCATTTCCGTGACCGCCGAAGGCGGCTTCAAACTGAACGGGCAGCGCCGGCAGATCAAAGGCGTCTGCCTGCACCACGACCTCGGCCCGCTCGGCGCCGCCGTGAACGAATCGGCCATCCGCCGGCAGCTGGGCATCCTCAAGGACATGGGCTGCGATGCCATCCGCACTTCTCACAACATGCCGGCGCCCGAACTGGTCCGGCTCTGCAACGAGCTGGGATTCATGATGATGCTGGAGCCTTTCGACGAGTGGGATATCGCCAAGTGTGAGAACGGCTACCACCGGCTCTTCGACGCGTGGGCGGAGCGCGACATGGTCAACATGCTCCGCCACTATCGCAACGACCCTTGTGTGGTGATGTGGAGCATCGGCAACGAGGTTCCCTCGCAGGGCATCCCGGGCGGCATCGAGACGGCCCGCTTCCTGCAGGACATCTGCCATCGTGAGGATCCGACCCGTCCGGTCACCTGCGGCATGGACCAGGTCTGGACGGTCAACCGCAACGGCTTTGCCGCGGCCCTCGACGTCCCTGGCTACAACTACCGCACGCATTTCTTCCTGGAGGGCATCCGGATGCTTCCGCAGGGATTCCTGCTCGGCAGCGAGACGGCCTCCACCGTCAGCTCCCGCGGCGTTTACCATTTCCCGGCAGAGAAAGTCTTCAGCGCCACGACGCCGGACCTCCAGAGCTCTTCCTACGACGAGGACGCCAGCTCCTGGAGCAACATCCCGGACATCGATTTCGCCTTGGCCGACGACTACCCCTGGTATCTCGGGCAGTTCGTGTGGACCGGCTTCGACTATTTGGGCGAACCCCACCCCTACGACACGGACGCCTGGCCCAGCCACAGCTCCTATTTCGGCATCGTGGACCTGGCCGGCCTTCCCAAGGACCGCTTCTGGCTCTACCGCAGCGTGTGGAACACCACCTCGCCCACCCTTCACATCCTCCCGCATTGGACCTGGCCGGGCAGAGAGGGGGAAACAACCCCTGTGTTCGTCTATACCTCCTGGCCTTCGGCCGAACTCTATATCAACGGCGTCTCCCAGGGCGTGCGGACCAAGCGGACCGACGCTCCCGCGACAGACGGAAGCCAGACGGCCGAAGTGGAAGACCGCTACCGCCTGATGTGGAAAGACGTCCGCTACGAACCCGGAACGGTCCTGGTGGTCGCATACGACGCCGACGGCCAGGAAGCCGCCCGCGACAGCGTGGTCACCGCCGGGGCTCCTTCCAAACTGGCCGCCGAGGCTTCTTTCATTTCGGACGACCTTTCCTTCATTACCGTGTCCGTGCTGGACAAGGCGGGCATTCCGGTGCCCACCGCGGACAACCCCGTCCGCGTGCGTGTACGCGGCCGCGGACTGCGCTTCAAGGCCATCGCGAACGGCGATGCGACCTGTCTGGAGTCTTTCCGGCAGCCGCAGATGCACCTGTTCAGCGGAAAGCTCACGGTCATCGTGGAGCGCACCGGCAAACCGGGGAAGGGTGTGGTCGTTCTCCGCAGCAAAGGACTCAAGAAAACTAAAATCAGAATCATATGAGACGGATCATCATCGTAGTAGCGCTGGCAGCGCTCGCCCTCATCTCCGTTGCGTGCAAGCAGAATACGCCGCACCCGGACTGGACCTACAACACCGTCGTTTACGAAGTCAACATCCGCCAGTTCTCTCCCGAGGGAACCTTCAAGGGCGTCGAAGCCCAGCTTCCGCGGCTCAAGGAGCTCGGCGTGGACATCCTCTGGCTGATGCCGATGTACGAAATCGGACAAGTGGAGCGCAAGGGCAGCCTCGGTTCCTACTATGCCATTTCCGACTACACCAAGGTCAATCCGGAATTCGGCACGATGGAGGACTTCGAGTCGCTGCTCGCCGCCGCCCACGAGGCCGGCTTCAAGCTCATCCTCGACTGGGTCGCCAACCAGACGGCGCCCGACCATGTCTGGATGACCGGCAAGCCCGCAGAATTCTACGAGCGTGATTCCCAGGGCAACGCCATCTGGGAATACGACTGGACCGACACGCGCAGCCTCAACTATGAGAACACCGACGTGTGGGCTGCCCAGGACGAGTGCATGCGTTTCTGGCTGGAAAAGGGCGTGGACGGCTTCCGCTGCGATGCGGCGGCGGAAATGCCCGCCAAATTCTGGAAAAACATTCTGCCCGGCATCCGGCAGGACTATCCGGACATTTACCTGCTGGCCGAGGCCGAGACGCCCGAGCTGACCGGCTCGTTCGACGCTACTTACGCCTGGAAGCTCCATCACTTGCTCAACGACGTGGCGCAGGGCACCAAAACGGCGCAGGATATCCGCGATTACATGGCCGAGGATGATGCCTGGATGGGCACCGACGGGTTCCGCCTGATGTTCACGTCCAACCACGACGAGAACTCCTGGTCGGGCAGCGAATTCGAGCGGATGGGCGATGCTGCCAAGGTCATGGAAGTGCTCTGCTTCACCATGCCGAAGGGCCAGCCGCTCGTCTATACGGGCCAGGAAGTGGGCATCACGCGCCGGCTCGAATTCTTCGAGAAAGATCCCATCACTGACTGGAGTCCGAACGAGTACACCTCCTTTATACAGGAACTCGTCGCCCTCCGGCACGCCCATCCCTGCCTGGCGGCAGGAAAGAAGGGGGCCCCGGCCATCCTGATTCCCGATGTGCCTGACAGCGTGCTCGCCTTCCGCCGCAGCCTGCAGGACGATTCCGTCACCGTTTACGCCAACCTTTCCTCCGTCCCGGCCGACGTCGTCATCGGAGAAAAAAAACTGACCCTGGAGCCGTGGGGTTGGAAAATTTTATAACTTTACGCCATGCGTATGAAACATCTGATCCCCTTCCTGGCCGCCGCCCTGCTGGCTGCCTGTGCGCATCCTGCTCCCGCGCCGCAGACGCGGGCGGAACTTGCCTCTCCGGACGGCGCGCTGCGCTTGGAATTCTCCATGGACGCGGACGGCGTCCCCTATTATTCCCTGTCCCGCGAGGACGTGGAT
The DNA here is from genome assembly GCA_902768985.1 of uncultured Bacteroidia bacterium. Taxonomy (GTDB): domain Bacteria; phylum Bacteroidota; class Bacteroidia; order Bacteroidales; family UBA932; genus Cryptobacteroides. Next base: position 40,686 of record CACXNA010000008.1, read on the forward strand.
GTCCTGCTGCCCAGCCGCCTGGGCTTCACGCTGCGCGGCACCGTGAAGGCCGAAAGGCTGGCCGAGGACAAGGCCGGCCACATCTTCAAGAGCGATGCCGTCCCCCCGGTCAACTTTGACCGCGGCTTCGAGCTCGTCGGCACGGAGACGGACTCCTTCGACGAAGTCTGGGAGCCGGTCTGGGGCGAGGAATCGCAGATCCGCAACCATTATAACGAACTGCTGGTCCACCTCCGGCAGCCGGACAGCGAACGTGCGCTGGACGTGCGTTTCCGCCTGTTCGACGACGGCCTGGGCTTCCGCTATGAATTCCCCGGCGGGCAGAGCCTGGTGCATTTCGTGATCCAGGAAGAGCTCACGGAGTTCGCCTGCGCGGACGACTGGACCGCCTGGTGGATCCCTGGCGACTACGACACGCAGGAGTACGAGTACAACTGCTCGAAACTGTCGGAAGTCGCGGAGCGTTTCCACGACAAAATGCGCGACAACAGCAGCCAGACGCCATTTAGCACGTCCGGCGTGCAGACTTCCCTGCAGATGAAGACCCCCGGCGGACTGTACGTCAACATCCACGAAGCGGCGCTGGTCGACTATCCCTGCATGCACCTGCTCGTGGACGGGCCGGCGCACACGCTCCGCGCCTGGCTAACCCCCGACGCCGAGGGTTGGAAAGGCAACCTGACCACCCCGGCCAAGTCCCCCTGGCGCACCGTGCAGGTGGCCGCCTCGGCCACGGATCAGCTCGCCTCCCGCCTGGTGCTCAACCTCAACGAGCCCTGCGCTCTGGAGGACGTGAGCTGGATCCATCCGGTCAAATATATGGGCGTGTGGTGGGAGATGATCGCGGGCGCGGGCTCCTGGGCCTACACCGACGCAGTGGGCATCCACCTGCACGACTTCGACTACGCCCAGGCGACGCCGAACGGCCGCCACAGCGCCAACAACGCGCATGTGCGCACCTATATCGATTTCGCGGCGGAGCACGGCTTCGACGCGCTGCTGATCGAGGGCTGGAACATCGGTTGGGAGGAATGGGCCAACTGCAACAAGGACTATGTCTTTGATTTCCAGACCCCTTATCCCGACTTTGACATTGACGCGCTGAACGCCTACGCGCACAAGAAGGGCATCCGCCTGGTGATGCACCACGAGACTTCTTCCAGCATCCGAAACTACGAGCGCCACATGGAGGCCGCCTATTCGCTGATGAACCGCTACGGCTACGACGCCGTGAAGTCCGGCTACGTGGGTGACATCCTCCCGCAGGGCCTGCACCACTACAGCCAGTGGATGATCAACCACTACCTGTATTGCATCACCGAGGCTGCGAAGCACCACATCATGGTGAACGCCCACGAAGCGGTGCGTCCGACAGGTCTCTGCCGCACCTACCCCAACCTGATCGGCAACGAGTCTGCGATGGGCACAGAGTACCAGGCCTTCGGCGGCATCACGCCGGGCCATACGGCCATCCTGCCCTTCACCCGGCTCAACGGCGGTCCGATGGATTACACGCCGGGCATCTTCGAGCAGAACCTGAAAGACTGGTGCGGCAACGATTCTTACGTCAACTCCACCATCTGCGGGCAGCTGGGCCTGTATCTTACGATGTACTCCCCGCTGCAGATGGCGGCCGACACGCCGGAGCACTACAGCCGCTTCATGGACGCCTTCCAGTTCATCAAGGATGTGGCGATCGACTGGAGCGAGAGCCGCTATCTCTACGCCGAGCCGATGGAATACATCGTTGCGGCGCGCAAGGCCAAGGGCACGGGCCAGTGGTTCCTCGGCGGCGTGACGGATGGAAAACTGCGCCGCTTCGACGTGAAGCTGGACTTCCTGGAGCCGGGCTCCTACGAAGCCACGCTCTACGCCGACGCCGCGGATGCGCACTATCAGACGAATCCCCAGGCCTACGTAATCACGAAGATCCAGGTCACGCCGGAGTCCACCCTTCCCGTCACGATGGCCCCCGGCGGCGGTTTTGCCGTCAGTTTCAGAAAAATCTAGCCAGGGGCGGCAGGGCCGTTTCGTAGCCGTTCACCCGGACAGGGTCGCGCGATAGCGAAGCGAAGCACGATAGCGGAGAAACGGCCGCTGCCGCCCTGGCAGAACAAAATACAAACAACTATGACAGTAACATTCAGCATAGAGTACGGGACTGCGTGGGGCGAGAGCCTCGCGCTGGTCCTTCAGGACAAGAAATACCCCATGGAGTGGGGCGAGGGCGCGATTTGGAGCGTGTCCGTCAAAGACTGCCCCGCCGCGGCGCTCAAGGACTACACCTACGTCGTGATGCGCGACGGCCTGATCGTCCGCACGGAGTGGAGCCACCACAGCGCCAAGGCGGCGCGGACGATCCAGGACCGCTGGATCGACTGCCCGATCCCGGGCTGCCCCTTCCCGCGCGAGCACCAGGCCGCGAAGTTCGACCAGCCCGGTTTCCGCGGAGCGGGCACGGCCATCCCGGTCTTCTCCCTGCGCACCGCCGACGACTTCGGCATCGGCGAATTCCGCGACCTGCGGCCCCTGGTGAACTGGGCGGCCGCCACGGGGCAGTGCATCCTGCAGCTGCTGCCGGTCAACGACACCACCCGCAAGGGACAGTGGGCGGACTCCTACCCGTACAGCCCGGTCTCGACCTTCGCGCTGCATCCGCTCTACATCCACCTGCAGGAGCTCGGCATCAAGGCCGACGCAGCCTTCAAGAAGCAGCAGGCCGAGCTGAACGCCCTGCCGGAGATCGACTACCCGAAGGTGTTCAAGGCCAAGATGGCCTACATCCGCAAGGCCTTCGAGGCGCGCGGCGCCAAGGACATGGCCTCCGCGGCCTATAAGAAGTTCGTGAAGGAGAATGCCGCCTGGCTGCCGGAGTACGCGGAATTCTGCGCCCGGCGCGACAAGCTGGAGCCGGAATACTACTGCTGGATGCAGTACCACCTGGACAAGCAGTTCTGCGAAGAAGTGGACTACGCGCGCGCCAAGGGCATCTCCCTGAAGGGCGACCTACCCATCGGCGTGAGCGCCGACAGCGCCGAGGCCTACTGGCACCCGGAGCTCTTCAACCTCGACTCCTCGACCGGCGCCCCGCCCGACTATTTCAGCACGGACGGCCAGAACTGGGGCTTCCCGACCTACAACTGGGAGGAGATGGCCAAGGACGACTTCGCCTGGTGGAAGGCGCGCCTGCGCAAGATGAGCTGCTACTTCGACGCGTTCCGCATCGACCACATCCTCGGCTTCTTCCGCATCTGGGAGATCCCGAAGGAGTTCACCTCCGGCATGATGGGCCACTTCAACCCGGCCCTGCCGTATTCGCCGGAGGAAATCTATGCCCTGCAGCTGCCCATCGAGGGGCTCTTCCATCCGGATCCACGCCATCCGGGTATGTACCAGCCGCTGATCGCGCCCGCCTCCGCGAGCCTGCCGCAGTGGCAGCAGGAGCGCTTCGGCGCCCTCTACAACGACTTCTTCTACCACCGCCACGACGAGTTCTGGCGCCGAAACGCGGAGCGCAAGCTCCCCGAGTTGCTGGGCGCCACGGGCATGCTCGCCTGCGGCGAGGACCTCGGCATGGTGCCGGACTGCGTCCCGGGCGTGATGGACCACGAGAAGATCCTCTCGCTGAAGATGCGCAGCATGGAGCAGGAAGGCGAATGGAAATACCTGTCCGTCTGCGCCACGTCGAGCCACGACATGGAGACCCTGCGCATGCAGTGCGACCACGATCCGGAGCCGTGGGAGGTGAAGTATATGCTGGGCGAATTCTTGAATTCGCCGTCGATGCTCGCCATCTTCCCGCTGCAGGACTGGCTGGCCCTGGACAAGGGCCTGCGCCGCGCCGACCGCATGGCCGAGCGCATCAACCAGCCCGCCGACCCGCACCACCACTGGCGCTTCCGCCTGCACTTCGACGTGCATGAGCTGCTGCACGCCAGCGAGTTGAACGTCGCCGTCGAGGGGCTCGTCAAGGACGGAGGTCGCTGGGCGTCGAAGCAATAACAATACGGACAGCACGTTACACAGGCCGCGTCCTCATTTATGGGGATACGGCCTGTGTCGCACTTTTCACCAAATGATGGGATTGACCGGACAGCCGGGGGGCGGTAACTTTGCACTGCCTTTCGGCTAGTTTGGTTATGAAAAGTTGTGTATTGGTTGTATTGGGAGCCTTGCTCGCGGGTACGTCGCTGTCCGCACAGGTGGCTCCGGAGCGGGGCTGCCGCCTGACCGTCGGGGGCTACGGCGAAGTGGCCCTGACCCGCAATTTCTACAGCGACAACGTCTATCGCTATTCGCATCCCGCTGATTATAAGAATGATCCGTCCCACGGCCGCTTTGACATTCCGCACGCCGTGATCTACCTCGGCTACGACTTCGGCAAGGGCTGGACCCTGCAGACCGAGATCGAATTCGAGCACACCGGCACCGGCTCCGCCGTGGAGAAGGAATATACCGAAGCCGGAGAATGCGGACGTGATCGAGGCCATCATGTGGCATGGTTATAGCAGGAAAAGTGACGCGTACGGCGCCACGGAGAAGTTCTTCTACCTCTCCAAGGAGGACCGCGACGCAGTAGTGGAATTCATCGATGCAATCTAAAACACTCAAGTACCTGAGCTACGGCTCGATGGCGGTGCTCATCGCGATGATGATGGCCGCCTCCGTGATCGAGAAGCTGCGCGGCGCCGAGACGGCGCAGGCGCTGATTTACCATCACCCCGTTTTCTTCGTTTTCTGGGCCGTGGCGGCCGTCTCCGGCCTGGCGCTGCTCGTCCGCCGGATCGGCTGGAAGCGCCCGGCCACGCTGGCGATGCACGCCGCGTTCGTGCTGATCCTGGTCGGCGCGCTCGTGACGCACCTGACCGGCCAAAGCGGCAGCATGCACCTGCGCGCCGGCGAGCCGTCGGCGACGGTCGAGCTGGAGGACGGCTCTTCGCTCGAACTGCCGTTCGCGCTGGAACTCAAGGAGTTCCGCATCGAGTACGACCCCGGCACCCGCCACGTCGCCGACTATATCTCGGAGCTGTCGGACGCCACCATTTCCATGAACCATATCCTCAAGCGCGACGGCTACCGCTTCTACCAGGCGGACTACGACGAGGACCTGCAGGGCAGCATCCTGGCCGTGAGCCACGACCCCTGGGGCGTGGGTATCACCTACGCCGGCTACCTCCTGCTTGCGCTGTCGATGCTCGGATTCTTCTTTGAACGGGACTCCGCCTACCAGCAGACGCTCCTTGCGCTGCGCCCGAGCCGGGAGCGCGGCCGCAGCCGGAAAGGCTGGACCGTCGTCCTGTGCGCCGTCGGCGCGGGTTTTCTCGTCGCCTGGCTGCTGGGCGCTTTCCCGAAAGGGCACCTGATGCCGGTGCTGCGTTCGCCGATGCTCTACATCCACGTGATTCCGATGATGGTGTGCTACTCCATCTTCAGCCTGCTGGCGCTGACCGGCATCGTTGGCCTCTTCCTGCCCGAAAAGGCGGCGGGGCGCCTGGCGCTCATCGCCCGCTCCGTGCTGCTGCCGGCCGTGTTCCTGCTGGCGCTCGGAACCTTCCTGGGCGCCGTCTGGGCCAATATTTCCTGGGGCAACTACTGGGTCTGGGATCCGAAGGAGACCTGGGCGCTCGTCACGCTGCTGATCTATTCCTTCGCCCTGCACGGCGATGCGCTGCCGGTCATGCGCAAGCCCAGGTTCTTCCACCTGTACTGCATTCTCGCCTTCGTGGCGGTGCTGGTTACGTATTTCGGGGTCAATTTGTTCCTGGGCGGCGTGCACAGCTACGCATAAAATGCTATCAAATATAAAATATAGCGCTTAAAGTTTCTTTGTTTTTGAAAAAATACTAACTTTGCGGACTATTTTGTGAATTATATTTAATTTACCATAATCATGCAAAGCAAAGGTGCTATCAGATTCGTCACGATCTGCCTCCTGCTCGCCTGCTTCTGGCAGCTGTCTTTCACCGCGGTGACGGCCCTTCACAACAAGAAGGCCGAGCAGCGCGCTGACCAGATTGCCCTGGCAGCCGACGTCAACGCTATCGCCGAGGCGGACCGTGCTTTCTATCTCGATTCCATCCGGAAGATCGAGTCCCGTCGTTACACGGATTCCATTTCCGGTGAGAAAGTTTATTTGGGTTACACTTTCAAGCAGGTCCAGAACCAGGAGATCAACCTCGGCCTCGACCTCAAGGGTGGTATGAACGTCATGCTGCAGGTGCAGCTCGAGGACCTCGTCCGCGCGCTGGCCGGCAACAACCAGAGCCCTGAGTTCCTGAAGGCTATCTCCCTGGCCAAGGAGCGCAGCGTCAACTCCCAGTCCGACTTCATCACCCTCTTCGCCGAGGCGATGAAGGAAACGGCCCCCGGCACGCGTCTCGCCCAGATTTTCGGTACTTACGAAATGCGCGACCGCATCAAGCCCGAGTCCACGGACGAGCAGGTTGTTTCGGTCATCAAGGAAGAGGCGGAGAGCGCCGTGGCGAACTCCTTCAACGTCCTGCGTAACCGTATCGACCGTTTCGGTGTGACCCAGCCGTCCATCCAGAAACTCGGCAACACCGGCCGCATCCTCGTGGAGCTCCCGGGTGTCAAGGAGCCGGAGCGTGTGCGTAAGCTGCTCCAGGGCACTGCCTCCCTCGAGTTCTGGCCGACCTTCACTTACGACGAGATGGCTTCCTACCTCGACGAGGCCAACGCCCGCCTGGCAGAGGTTCTCTCCGCCGACGCCCCGGCCGCCGCTGAGGAGGCTGCTGCCGAAGCTACGGACGCCGTGGCCCAGGAGCTGCAGGCCCAGAACGCCGCTGACGACGCCAACCTCGCCGCCGCCCGCAAGGCCAACCCGCTCTACGCGGTGCTGAGCCCGTCCGGCATGCGCGGCAACGCCTGCATCGGCTTCGCCGCCGCTGCGGATACCGCCCAGATCAACAAATACCTCCGCATGCCGGAGATCGAGGCCATCTTCCCGCCGGAATTCCGCCCGATGTGGTCCGTCCAGCCTTCCGAGTACATGCAGAGCGACAATATCTACGAGCTCATCGCCATCAAGTCAACGTCCCGCGACGGCAAGGCCCCGCTGGACGGTGGTTCCGTCACTGACGCGCACGTCGACTACGACCAGCACCGCGGCGGCTACCCGGGCGTTTCCATGACGATGAACGCCGAGGGTGCCAACGTTTGGGCCCGCCTGACCAAGGAGAACATCGGCCGCCAGGTCGCCATCGTGCTCGACGGCACGGTCTATTCCTACCCGACCGTCCAGACCGAGATCACCGGCGGTTCCTCCTCCATCACCGGTCACTTCTCCATCGAAGAGGCCACCGACCTTACCAACGTCCTCAAGTCCGGTAAGCTTCCCGCCCCGGCTACGATCGTTCAGGAGCAGGTCGTCGGTCCGTCCCTCGGTGCCGAGTCCATCCGTTCCGGTCTCCTTTCCTTCCTCATCGCGTTCTGCGCCGTCCTCCTCTACATGATCCTCTTCTACAAGGGTGCAGGTCTGGCCGCTGACGTCGCGCTGCTGTCCAACGTGGTACTCCTCTTCGGTGTCCTGTCCGCCTTTGGCGCCGTGCTGACGCTGCCGGGTATCGCCGGTCTCGTCCTGACACTGGGTATGGCCGTGGATGCCAACGTGATCATCTATGAGCGCGTCAAGGAAGAGCTCAAGGCCGGCAAGGGCTTGGGCAAGGCTGTGGCCGACGGTTACAAGAACGCCTACTCCGCCATCATCGACGGCCAGGTGACCACCCTCCTGACGGGTCTCGTGCTCTTCTTCTTCGGCTCCGGTCCGATCAAGGGCTTCGCGACCACGCTCATCATCGGTATCATCACCTCCGTGCTGACGTCCATCTTCATCACCCGCCTGATCTTCGACGACCGCATCGTGAAGGGCAAGAACATCACCTTCGAGAACAAGTGGTCCGCGAACTTCCTGAAGAACACGCACATCAACTTCCTGGGTGGCCGCAAGTGGTCCTACATCATCTCCGGCGCCCTCATCGTGATCGCGCTCGGTTCCATGTTCACCAAGGGCTTCACCTATGGTGTCGATTTCACCGGCGGCCGCACCTACGTGGTCCGCTTCGACAAGCCGGTGACCGCCGAGGATGTCCGTTCCGCCGTGAACAAGACCTTCAACGACGCCGATCCCGAGTCCTCCGTCGAGGTCAAGCAGTTCGGTGGCGACAGCCAGATGAAGATCACGACCTCCTACAAATTCAAGGATGAATCCTCCACGGTCGATGCCGAGATCGAAGGCATGCTGTACGAGTCCCTGAAGGGCTTCTACGTGGAGCCTGTGACCTTCGAGAGCTTCACCTCCACGCTGGAGAACCCGAACGGTATCATCTCCTCCGACAAGGTGGGCGCCTCCATCGCCAACGACATCAAGCGCAACGCCATCATCTCCATCATCCTCGCCCTCATCGTCATCTTCGCGTACATCGCGCTGCGGTTCAAGGGCTGGAACTGGGGTCTCGGCGGCGTCGTCTCCCTGGCTCACACCGCGATCATCATCATCGGCTTCTTCTCCCTGTTCAGCGGCATCCTGCCGTTCAACCTGGACGTGGACCAGACCTTCATCGCCGCTATCCTGACGATCATCGGTTACGCCATCAACGACAACGTGGTGATCTTCGACCGTATCCGTGAGAACCTCGCGCTCCACCCGAGCGACGACTTCAAGGAGACGGTCAACAAGTCCCTCAACGCGACCCTGACCCGTACGGTCAATACCTCGGTCTCGACCCTCCTCCCGATGCTCACCATCGCGATCTTCGGCGGCGAGTCCATCCGCGGTCTGTCCGTCGCGCTCTGCCTCGGTGTCCTGATCGGTACCTACGCCTCCATCATGATCGGTACGCCGATCATGTTCGACGCCGAAATGGCCGCCCGCAAGAAGAAGGCTGCTGCCAAGAAGTAGGCTTCGAAAAGTTATCAACAATAGACCCCCGGCCCGCTGAAGGTCGGGGGTTTTTGTTTATCTTTGTAGAGCTATGCCCTTCGTCCACCTGCACGTCCACACCCAGTACTCCATCCTCGACGGAATGAGCGATATCGAGAAGCTCTTCCGCCGCGCGGAGGAGCTCGGCATGCCGGGACTCGCCATCACGGACCACGGCAACATGTACGGTGTCAAGGACTTCAGCGACGTCGCCAAGAAGCACCCGGACGTGAAGCCGATCTTCGGCTGCGAAATCTACGTCACACAGCACTACGACCACCACCTCAAGGACAACGACCACAAGAAGTACTACCACCTCATCCTCCTGGCCAAGAACTACGACGGCTACAAGAACCTGATGAAGATCGTGTCCACCGGACACATCGAGGGTATGTACTACAAGCCGCGCGTGAGCCATGAGGTGCTGGAGAAGTACCACGAGGGGCTGATCTGCTGCTCCGCCTGTATGGCAGGCGAGGTGCCCCGCGGCATCCTCGCGGGCGACGCCGAGGGCGTTGACAAGGCCATCGAATGGCACAAGCGTATCTTCGGGGAGGATTATTACCTCGAGGTGATGCTCCACAAGACGGAGGTGCCCGGCATGTCGCTGGACCTCTACGAGCAGCAGAAGGAATACACCGCCCGCATCTTCGAGCTGGCGCAGAAGCACGGCGTCAAGGTCGTGGCCACCAACGACGTGCACTTCGTGCGCAAGGAGGACGGCCCGGCGCACGACCGCCTTATCTGCCTGACCACCAATGCGATGGTGGACGATCCGAAGCGCCTGCGCTACACGCAGCAGGAGTACCTCAAGAGCGAGGAGGAGATGGCGACGCTGTTCCCGGAGCATCCGGAAGCGCTGGCGAACACGCTGGAGGTCCTGGAGAAGGTGGAGCACTACGAGATCGACCGCGGCCACGTGCTGCCGAAATTCGAGCTCCCCGCGGACTTCCTCGCGGACATCGACGCGCAGCTGGAGAAGTACGCGGATATCATAGAAAACGGCAAATACAGCATCTCCAAGGATAAAGACGACAACGAGATCAAGACCTACCGCGGCGACGAATTCTGCCGCTCGGTGGCCTATCTCTGCCACCTCGCCTACGAGGGCGCGCACCGGCGCTACGGCGCGGAGCTGACCGCCGAGCAGCAGGAGCGCCTGCATTTCGAGCTCATGACCATTTCGTTCATGGGTTTCCCGGACTACTTCCTTATCGTCCAGGATTTCATCAACTGGGGCCGCCGGAACGGCGTTTCCGTGGGCCCGGGGCGTGGCTCCGCGGCCGGCTCGTGCGTGGCCTATTGCCTCGGTATCACGAACCTCGACCCGATCCGCTACGACCTCCTGTTCGAGCGTTTCCTCAACCCGGAACGTATCTCCATGCCGGATATCGACGTAGACTTCGACGACGAAGGTCGCTACCGCGTCATCCAGTACGTACAGGACCGCTACGGCGCCGACCACATCTCGCACGTCATCACCTTCGGCACGATGGCCGCGAAGCTGGCCGTCAAGGACGTGGCGCGCATTTCCGGGCTCTCCATCCCGGAATCCAACCGCCTCACGAAGATGATCCCCGACCGGCCGATCATCGTCAAGGAAAACGGCGAGGACAAGGAATACAAGCCGACGCTGGCGAACAGCGTCAAATATATCAAGGAGCTGAAGCACGAGTACGAGGAGGGCGAACCGCTGGTGCGCGAGGTGCTGGACTATTCCCTCAAACTCGAGGGCTGCATCCGTCAGACGGGCATCCACGCCTGCGCCATGATCATCGGCCGCGGCGACCTCACGGACTACATTCCCATCACCGTGGGCACGGACAAGGCCACGGGCCAGGAGGTCTGGGTGAGCCAGTACGAGGGCACCAAGATCGAGGACGTGGGCATGCTGAAGATGGATTTCCTGGGCCTCAAGACCCTTTCCATCATCGACCGCGCGCTCGCGATGGTCAAGAAGCGCTTCGGCAAGGACATCGACATCGAGAAGATCCCCATCGACGACCCGGAGGTCTTCGCACTCTACGCCCGCGGCGACACCAAGAGCATCTTCCAGTTTGAATCCGGCGGCATGAAGGAGTGGCTGATCCGCCTGCACCCTGAGCGTTTCGAGGACCTGATCGCTATGAACGCCCTCTACCGCCCGGGCCCGATGGACTACATCCCGGACTTCGTGGCCGGCAAGAACGACCCGTCCAAGATCCACTACGACCTCCCCGATATGGAGGAGCTGCTGAAGGAGACCTACGGCGTCACGGTGTACCAGGAGCAGGTCATGCGCCTTTCGCAGAAACTCGCGGGCTTCTCCAAGGGCAAGGCGGATAAGCTCCGCAAGGCCATGGGTAAGAAGCAGAAAGCGGTGTTGGATTCGCTCAAGGAGACCTTCATGAAGGGCGCCATCGCCAACGGCCATCCGGAGCCCATCCTGCAGAAGATTTGGTCGGACTGGGAGGCTTTCGCGAAATACGCGTTCAACAAGTCGCACGCCACCTGCTACGCCTGGGTAAGCTACCAGACCGCCTGGATCAAGGCGCATTATCCGTCCGAATTCCAGGCCTCCAACCTCACGCAGAACATCTCGAACATGGACGAGATGAAGGAGATCATGGCGGACTGCCGCAAGGCCGGCATCAAGGTGAACGGAGATATCCGCTACGGCCTGGGCGGTCTGAAAGGCTTCGGCGAGAACGTCGTGGAGGCCATTATCCGCGAGCGCGGCGAGCACGGCCCCTTCTCGGACCTCTTCGACTTCGTGGAGCGCATGGCCGAGATGCTGAACCGCCGCGCCTTCGAGACGCTGGTCTACGCCGGCGCGCTGGATTCCTTCGGCTACAAGCGTTCGCAGTTCTTCCTGCCCTGCAAGAACGGGGAGCTCTGCATCGACGAGATCGTCAAGTACGCGAACCTCTACCGCAACGACCAGCTCGATTCCGCCAATTCGCTCTTCGGCGAGGTGGAGGAGCTCAAGCCCGTGCGGCCGGAAGTGCCGACCTTCTCCGGCGACGAGGACGTCCTCGCGCTGCTGCAGCAGGAGAAGGAGTACGTGGGCATGTACCTTTCCTCGCACCCGCTGGAGCGCTACCGCTTTGAGATAGAGACCTTTACCGACTGCAAGCTGACCGAGCTGCAAGAGCGCATCGACGAGTGCGAGCTGGCCGACAAGAACGGCAAGGCCGCCGTCGCGGGCATCGTGTCCGACGTCAAGACGCTCACGACGCGCAGCGGCTCACCGGGCGCGCGCGTCGTCGTGGAGGACTTCGACGGCACGTACGAATTCGCCCTCTTCGGCAAGGACTACGAAGCCCTGCTGCCCTACATGCAGCTGCACGCGCAGATCTATATCGAAGGAGAGATTTCCGCCCGCTACTTCATCAAGCCCGAGGAGCGCGCCCAGGGCAAGAAGGCGCCTTACGGCTTTAAAATTAAGAAGATTACGCTGCTGGGCAACCTCAGCGAGACGCTCATCACCGGCTTCAACATCCTGCTCGAGTCCGATCGGCTCACGCCGGAATTCCGCGCCGCGCTCGTGAAGGTCCTCAAGGCCAACAAGGGCAAGATTCCGCTCGCCCTCTTCCTGCACGACAAGGCCACGGGCTACAACCTCGAATTCTTCTCCAAGAAGTTCTCCGTCACCGTCAGCGAGCCCTTCCTCTCCGCCTTGCAGCACCTCGGCGTCACGTACACTGTCGCGCACAAATAAAATAAGGCCCCGCAGGGAACTGCGAGGCCTTTTTGCTTATCTGCCGAAGCCGGGACCGCCACCGGGCCAGCCACCACCTCCGGGGCCGCCCATGCCGCCTGCGGCGGTGTAGGCGGAGAGCTTCACGTCGCCGCCGTCGATGCGGACGGTTCCGTCGGAAGTGATAGCCTTTTTACCCGCTTTGCTGACCGAAATGTCCAGCTTGCCGCCGCCGATCACGACCGCGTCTTTGCCGCGGATGCCGTGGCCTTTGGCAGCGCTGACGGTGATGGTCGGGGTGTCCAGCACGCGCACATAATCATCGGAAGAGATGCCCGCCTTGCCGCCGGTGGACGTCACGCTGAGCTTGCCGCTGCCGCTGAAAATGAGCTGCGCTTCGCTGAAGAAGGCGCCTTTCTCGTCCTCGTCCTCGGGCGTGTCTGTGTACTTCTTGCCGTCGGCAAGCGTGTTGGTGCCGTTCACGACCACGAACGTGCGTTTCTTGTTCTGGTTGTTGATGGCGGCGCCGTTGAGATTCGTCAGGTCCAGTCCGTTCAGGACGATGGCCTGCTTCTTCTCGCCGTAGATCTTGAAGAAACCGTCCGCGGCCGAGCCGGAGAGCTCGTAGCGGATCGCTTCCTGGGTGGTGTTGTTCACGGTCACGTCGTTGCCGACGACGGTCACGATGCCGTTTTCGTCGCCGCTCACCGTCGCGCCCGCAGCCGCAAACACAATGGAGATGGTGCGGTCGAACGTCGTGTTGGCTATGGCGTCGTCTTCATCCTCGAGGACGAAATTGTCCTCGATCGTGGTATCCGCTGTCATGGGGTCGACCGGGTCATCGGTGTATGAACCATTGTTCCCATTGCCAAAAGGGTCCCCGTATGGATCGAATTTCTCGCAGCTGCTCAGAAGGAGCAGCGGAAGAACTAAAAAGGAAATAATCTTTTTCATAACGATTCGGTTTTAGTCACGGCACACTAAATACAAAACGGTTGCCAGTTTCGGGGCAATTCAGCGAACGGGCCGAATTCTTCAGCGAATCGGCGGGAATGGAACGGAATTTTTCTATTTTTGTGCATATGATCATCGCTTTCCTGGCCCTGTTGCTGCTGCACAACTTTCTCGCCGTGCCTTTTCTGGTGCGGAAAAAGAAGCCGTGGGCGTACGCTGCCGTGACGCTGGCCCTGCTGGGCGGATTCGTCGCGTACGTGCTGCTCGCGCGCGGCGGTCCCGGTCCTGGGATGCCGCCGCCAATGCCGCCGGAGGGCGGTTTCCCGCCACCTCCGGGCGGGCCGTGGGAGCCGGGAGGCCCCGGCGGGCCCGAAGGGAAGGGTCCGATGCGGCCGGAGTGGTTCGAAATGATTCTGGGAGTCCTTCTGCTGGCGGCCAATGTCGGCCTGATCTATTGGGTCCAGGCCCGGCGCTCGACGGCCCGCATCCGCGAGCTGGAGGCCGAGCTGCAGCAGCGGGACGAGCAGCCCGCGCCGGCGACGCCTGAAACAATGCTGTTCCGCTCCGAGGGGCAAGATGTCCGCGTGGAGGCGGCGCAGATCCGCTATGTCGAAGGCATGAGCGAATACATCAAGATCTGGCTGGACGGCGCCGCGGAGCCGCTCATCGTGCTGGAGCGCCTCAAGAATCTGGAAAAACAGCTGCCCGCCGGGCAATTCCTGCGCGTGCACCGCTCCTACATCGTCAACCTCGCGCGCATCCGTGCCACCGCCGCCGGCCAGATCACCCTCGACGACGGCACGCAGATCCCCGTCGGCGACAGCTACCGCGACAAGTTCCGAAAAATGACTATCTTTGGAAAAACTCAATAACCATGGCAAGTCAATTTTTAAAGAAACTGTCCGATGTGACGCACATCCACCACCGGGCCGCCTTCACGGATGTCCCGAAGCGTGCAGGCATGACTGAGAGTGCTTTCAAGTCGCTTGTGAAAGATCGTTATTCCTGCCGGGCCTTCAAAAATACACCCCTGACGCAGGCCCAGATTGACAACATCCTGGAAGCCGCCCGCCTGGCCCCGACGGCTGCCAACAAGCAACCCGTCCATGTTTGGGTGGTCAAGAGCGAAGAGGGCCTCGCCAAGTTGAAAAAAGCGACGGACTACACATACGGCGCGCCCGTCGTATTCATGGTCGGCGCTAAACCGGACGCCGCGTGGGTGCGGAAATACGATGGCAAGAACGGTGCAGAGATTGACGCCGCCATCGTGGGTACGCACATCATGTTGGAAGCCTCAGCCCAGGGATTGGGCAATGTTTGGGTCGGATCCTTCGACCCCGCACAGATCAAGGCGGAGTTCCCCGAAACGGAAGGCTATGACGTGGTATGTCTCTTTCCGGTGGGCATAGCAGACGCGGCCCCGGGTCCCAAACACAATGAGCGACAGCTTCCCGCGGATTTCTCCAGCGAAATCTAGACGCTTCTCTATCTCGTCAGCTTGAAGCCGGCGTCCACGCTCTTGGCGGTGGTCAGGATGTTGCCGACGGTGGCGACACCGGCGCTGGTGGTGATCTTCTTGGCGTACTCGATGACGCGCGTGGCGAAGTCCATGAACTTCTCGCCGTTGAAGAGGATCTTGCAGCCGTTCGATGCGGCGCTCACGGTGCCGTCGAGCTGCAGGAAGGTCAGCTGGCGGCCGAATTTCATCGTGACGTTGTTGCCGTTCTGCACGTAGGTGCCGCTGATCGCGGGCAGGCGGCCGGCCTTGAAGGAGAAGGAGCCATCCTGGTTGAAGGTGAACGTGGCGGCGCCCGGCGCGATGCCGGCCTTGGCGAGGATGTTGTCCACCTTGTTCTCGATGGTGCTCACGGCGGCGTTGCCCGCCAGGTTGCTCAGGATGTTGTCGCTCTTGACGGCAGCGCCCACGCCACCGTAGTTCCAGGTGCCGGCCAGGTCGACCTGGCCGCCGCCGAGCACGCCCGTGAGGACGTTGCTGATGGTCTCGCCGGCGTTGCCGCCGGACACGGAGTTGAGAATGTTGCCCAAGATGTTCTGGGCACCGGCTGCGGATGCGAACAGCACCAGGGAGCCGAGAATTGCAGCAAGTTTCTTCATATCTTTATTGGTTATCTGTGGTCCATCCTTGTGCGGAAACGGGATGCTCCAGCCCGTCGGGCGACACCAGCACGGCCCCCACTTCGGGCTGCGCCAGGTGGCCGATGATGTCGAAGGTCTGGAATTCCGTCCGGAAACGCTCGTACTGCGCGAGCGGAATTACGTATAGCAGGTGGTAGTCCTCGCCGCCGTTCATCGCCGCGGACACGGGGTCCAGGTTCAGTTCGCGGCCCAGGTCGAAGCTGCCACCCTCGAAGGGAATCTTGTCGGCGTAAACCTTCGCGCCCAGCCCGCTGTCGCGGCAAAGGCGCAGCAAGGCGTCTGCGAGGCCCCTGGTGACGAAGTAACCGTACGCGGGGGAGAACTTACCGTCTTCGAGCTGCGCGGGCAAATTCGGGCTTAATTCGGGCCTTAAATAGGATCCGACGAGCATCTTGTACTGCTCAAGCGCGGCCTGGTCAGTCGAACCCTTGTCGAACTTGATCCGCTCGCGCTCCAGGACCTGCAGGCCCAGGAAGGCGGCGCCGAGGGCGCCCGACACGCAGATCAGGTCGCGCGACTGGGCCTTCGGCCGGGCGGCCGAGACGGCGGCGCTGTGCCGGCCGGTGGCCGACAGCGCGACCGTGAGCCCATTTCGCGACGGCTGCAGATCTAGCGAGAGCTGCTTGTAGCCGTGCTCCTTGGCCGCGGCGACCAGGCCGCTCCAGAGCTCCTGCACCTGCGGGAAATCAAGCTTCGCGGACACGCCAAGCTGCACCGAGAGCGACTCGGGCCGCGCCATGACGGCGTACAACTCGCCCGTGACCTTCAGCACAGCCTTACGGCCGAGGTGCTTGAGCGGGAAATAAACCAGGTCGAAATCAATCCCTTCCAGCAGCAGGCCGGAGGCCGAGGTGATGCATTCCTGCGGCTTCGCCTCGAGCCACAGCGGCTCGCCGAAGGGAGCGTAGCCCGTCCCCTCGAAGAGCTGCCGGATGGCCTCGATGCGGCCCAACTCGCTGAAACTCTGCGCCATTACAGGTTGCGAAGAAGGTTATTCAGGTTGACCTTGGCGTCAATCATCGCGCGGAGTTCGGCGATGGGGACGCGCTGCTGGGTCATCGTGTCGCGGTCGCGCACGGTGACGCAGCGGTCGTTTAGGGAGTCGTGGTCGACGGTGATGCAGAACGGGGTGCCGATGGCATCCTGGCGGCGATAGCGCTTGCCGATGCTGTCCTTCTCCTCGTACTGGCAGTTGAAATCGTATTTCAGCAGGTCCATCACCTCCTGGGCGAGCTCGGGCAGGCCGTCCTTCTTGACGAGCGGCAGCACGGCGGCCTTGACCGGGGCGAGCGGAGCGGGAATGCTCAGCACGACGCGGGTCTCGCCGTTCTCCAGCTGTTCCTCATGGAAAGAGTGCGACAGGACGGCCAGCACCATACGGTCGACGCCGATGGACGTCTCGACCACGTACGGGGTGTAGGAGGCGTTCTCCTCGGGATCGAAGTACTCGATCTTCTTGCCGGAGAACTTCTGGTGGTTGCCCAGGTCAAAGTTCGTACGGCTGTGGATGCCCTCCAGCTCCTTGAAACCGAAGGGGAAGTTGAACTCGATATCGGTGGCGGCGTTGGCGTAGTGGGCCAGCTTCTCATGATCGTGGAAGCGGTAGTTCTCCGCGCCCATGCCGATGTTGACATGCCATTTCATACGGTTCTCCTTCCACTTCTTGAACCAGTCGAGCTCGGTGCCCGGCTTGATGAAGAACTGCATCTCCATCTGCTCGAATTCGCGCATGCGGAAAATGAACTGGCGGGCGACGATCTCGTTGCGGAAGGCCTTGCCGATCTGGGCGATGCCGAAAGGAATCTTCATGCGGCCGGTCTTCTGGACGTTCAGGTAGTTCACAAAGATGCCCTGGGCCGTCTCCGGACGCAGGTAAATCGTGTTGGCGCCGTCGGCGGTGCTGCCCATGGAGGTGCTGAACATCAGGTTGAACTGACGGACGTCGGTCCAGTTGCAGGTGCCGCTGATCGGGCAGACGATGTTGTTGTCAATGATGATCTGGCGGTACTCCGCGAAATCGGAGGCCTGTTCGGCGGCCACGTAGCGGTTGTGCACCTCGTCCCACTTGGCCTGCTCGCGCAGCACATTGGGGTTCGTGGCGCGGAACTGCGCCTCGTCGAAGCTCTCGCCGAACTTCTTGCGGCCCTTCTCGACCTCCTTGTTGATCTTCTCTTCGATCTTGCCGAGGAAATCCTCGATCAGGACGTCGGCGCGGTAGCGCTTCTTGGAGTCCTTGTTGTCGATGAGCGGGTCGTTGAACGCGCTCACGTGGCCGGAGGCCTCCCAGATGCGGGGGTGCATGAAGATGCAGGAATCGATGCCCACGATGTTCTCGTTCAGGCGGGTCATCGCGTTCCACCAATATTGTTTGATGTTGTTTTTCAGCTCAACGCCCATCTGGCCGTAGTCGTACACGGCGGCCAGGCCGTCATAAATCTCGCTGGACGGGAAAATGAAACCGTACTCCTTGCAGTGCGCCACGAGTACCTTGAACAGTTCGTCTTGTGTCATATCTTTTTTACTAACTTATCCTTAAATCGTGCAAATATAGTCATTTCTGCGGTAAAATCTCCCGCAAAGGGCGCATAACGAAGTCCCGCTGCTCCATCAGCGGGTGCGGAATCTTCAAATCGGGGTCGTCCACGCGCTCGTCACCGTAAAGCAGGATGTCAATGTCAATGGGGCGGTCATGATAGATCCTGCGGCCTTCGGCGTCGTATTCCGGGCCGCCGCGGCGCCCCATGGCGCGCTCAATCCGCTTGCAGATGTCCAGCAGCGTGTGCGGGCGTTTCGCCGTGCGGTAGCAGACTACGCAATTCAGAAAATCCGGCCCCTCAAAGCCCCAGGACGGGGTTTCGATGATGGAAGAGAGTGCCTCGTAGTGGCGTCCGATGGCGGCGTCCAGGCGCCGCAACGCTTCGTCGATCTGCGCCGCGCGGTCGCCCTGGTTGGTGCCAAGGGAGAAATATACGGAGACGGTTTTCATCAGAATTCCGGATCCCAGCCGAGCGCCACGCGCGCCTCGTCCGAGAGCATGCTCTGGTCCCAGACCGGGTCGAAGACCAGTTCGATCGAGCAACTTTTGATGCCCGGGGTGTCTTCCACCATCTGCTTCACTTCCGCCAGCACCTCGTCCGCCATCGGGCAGTTCGGCGCAGTGAAGGTCATCTTGATGGAGACTTCGTGCTCCTTGTTGATATGGAGCTCATAGATCAGGCCCAGGTCGTAGATATTGACCGGGATTTCCGGGTCGTACACCTGCTTGAGCGAGAGTACGACATCTTCGTAGAGTGGCGCCAGCTCCTTGACGTCCTGCGGGGTCAAAACTTCATCCTGTGCCATCCTAAAGCTGATTTTGCGCCGTTCGGCGAAGGGTTTCGATCATCGAGGCGAGGCCGTTGGCGCGCGTCGGGGAAAGATTCTCGCGCAGGCCGAGCTTGTCCACGAAGGAGAAATCGTCTTCCGCGATCTCGCGGGCCGTGCGGCCCGAGTAGACGCCGATCAGCAGGGAAATGATGCCCTTGGTGATGATGGCGTCGCTGTCGGCGCGGAAAAAGAGTTTGTCCCCTTCCACGGTGGCGTCCAGCCACACGCGGGACTGGCAGCCCTTGATCAGGCGGTCTTCCGTTTTGAGTTCCTCGGGGAACACGTCCAGGTTGCGCCCCAGATCGATTAGATATTCATACTTGTCCAGCCACTCGTCGTACATCGAAAAGTCCGCAACGACTTCAGCCTGAGCTTCTTGCAATGATTTCATCCTTCCAGCATTTTGATCGCCCGGTCGAGCGATGCGATAAAATATTCCGCTTCCTGCACGGTGTTGTACGGGGCGAACGAAACCCGCAGCATGCCCGTGACGCCGAAGCGGTCCATCAGCGGCTCCGCACACATCTGGCCGGAGCGGACGGCAATCCCCATTTTATCCAAAATCAGCGCCAGGTCCTCGTGGTGGACATGTTCCACGGAGAACGAAAACAGGGGGATCTTCTCTTCGAGCGTCTCGGGAACGCCGTAAAGATGGATTCTGGGGTCGCTTTGTAATTTATTTAAAATCAGTTCTTTGATTGCTTTTGTCTCGGCCTCGACAGCCTCGCTGCGCAGCGCCTCCGCCATCTCCAGCGCGGGCCGGAGCGTCGGCGTGCCGGCGATGTTCTGCGTGCCCGCCTCGAATTTTTGCGGGAGCGGCGCCCAGGTCGAGCCGGACCAACGGACCGTCCCGATCATCTCGCCGCCGCCCATGTACGGCGGCATCTGCTCCAGCAGCGCGCGGCGGCCATACAATACGCCTGTGCCGGGCGCCGCGTAGACCTTATGGCCGGAGAATGCGTAGAAGTCGCAGCCCAGATCGCGGACGTCCACGCGCTCGTGAACAATCCCCTGCGCACCGTCGACTAAAACCGCACAATTATTTGAATGACAAATATTTACAATCTCTTTAACGGGATTCAACAAGCCCAGGACATTGGAGATGTGAGCCACGCAGACGAGCTTGGTTTTGGGGGTAAGCAGTCCGGACAGCAGGTCGACCCGAAGGTGGCCGGAATCGTCAAAAGGGAGCAC
This sequence comes from uncultured Bacteroidia bacterium, assembly GCA_902768985.1. Classification (GTDB taxonomy): domain Bacteria; phylum Bacteroidota; class Bacteroidia; order Bacteroidales; family UBA932; genus Cryptobacteroides. The sequence goes on from CACXNA010000008.1 coordinate 60,974, forward strand.
CTTCAAAATGGCCTTTTTGCGCTCACAAAGCAACTGCCAAGGAACGATATTGGAGTGGTGCTCCGCTTCGCCCACGATGATCTCGTCGCCCTCTCGGACAAAGGCTTCGCCGAAGCTGAAAGCGACCAAGTTCAGCGACGCCGTGGCGCCGGAAGTGAAGATGATTTCTTCGCGAAATTCTGCATTCAGGTACTTCTGGACGGCATCCCTGGTCGATTCGTACTCCGAAGTGGCCAGGTCCGCGATCCGATGTACTGCCCGGTGCAGGTTGGCGTTGTATTTCTCCGACATTTCGGTCCACTTGCTGATCACGGACAGCGGGCGCTGCGCCGTGGCTGCATTGTCCAGATAGACAAGCGCTTTGCCGTACACCTGCTCCCCGAGTTCCGGGAAATCCTGACGTATTTTTTCTATCTGAGTCATAAGGAAATGCAAATTTAAATATTATTTTTGTGATATGATAGATTACGTCTCAGGAAAGCTTGCGACACTGACCCCCACGATGGCAGTGATCGACAACCAGGGAATCGGCTACGCCGTTGAGATCTCCCTGCAGACCTACGATGTCCTGCGCGGCAAGGACAGTGCAACCGTCTATATCCAGCGCCAGGTCAACCCGCGCGACGGTTCAGAAGTCGATTACGGCTTCGCGACCCAGGACGAGCGGGAACTCTTCCGGCAGATCACGAGCGTGTCAGGCATGGGCGCCGCGTCCGCGCGCATGATTCTCTCCTCCCTGACAGCGGAAGAACTGCGAAGCGCCATCCTCAGCGAGGACGTCAACCGCCTCAAAGGCGTCAAGGGAATCGGCCTCAAAACGGCCCAGCGCATGGTTTTGGAGCTCAAGGACAAGATCGTCAAGGGCGATGGCGCGAGCAGCGACGTACTCTTCCGGACGGATGTCGGCGCGGCAGCAGAAGAAGCCACCACAGCCCTCCAGATGCTGGGTTTTGCCAAACCGAACATCAACAAAGCCATTCAGGCGATCCTCAAGGAGAACCCGTCCGCTTCTGTGGAAGAACTCATCAAAGCCGCTCTGCAGCGGCTTTGACATCAGCGGCCGAAATAGACCAGCAAAACGGATATATCCGCTGGCGAAACCCCGGAAATGCGAGCAGCCTGGGCGATCGTCAGCGGATGGTATTTTTTAAACTTCTGCCGACACTCAATCGTCAGACCGGCCACGCGGTCGAAATCAAAATTCTCGGGAATTCGGAGATCTTCGAGCCGTTGAATCTTCTCGGCCATCTGCATTTCCCGATCGATATAACCCCGATATCGGAGCGAAATTTCCACGCTTTCAACAGCCTCCTGTTCAAAAGTTCCACGTGGAACAATTCTCAATAGTTCCTCAAGAGAAACCTCCGGGCGCGTGGCCAAATCAGCGATTCGTTTAGACTCTGTAATGGGGCTGGAGCCCACTGATTGCAGGTAGGGATTCGCCTCTTTCGCGGTCAAATTCTTTCGCTCGCAATATTCTTGTAACTCCTTGACTTGCTCGTATTTGCGCATCGTCGCGGCATAGCGGTTCTCGTCCGCAAGACCAATTTCGTGACCGACCGGCGTGAGGCGCTGATCGGCATTATCCTGGCGCAGCAAGATGCGATATTCGGCACGCGAGGTAAACATCCGGTACGGTTCATCAACCCCCTTCGTTACCAGGTCGTCAATCAGGACGCCGATATAGGATTGGTCCCGGCGCAGGATAAGCGGATCCTGCTCCAGCAGCTTCCGATGTGCGTTAATTCCAGCCATAACTCCTTGAGCAGCAGCTTCTTCGTACCCGGTTGTGCCGTTTACCTGGCCTGCCAGGAAGAGATTTTCGACAAAACGGGATTCCAAACTCGGCCGCAGGCCGGTCGGATCGAAGAAATCGTACTCGACGGCATAGGCCGGTCGGAAGATCTTCACATTCTCCAGGCCCTCAATCGCATGCAGCGCGTCGAGCTGAACCTGCAGCGGCAGCGAAGAGGAGAATCCTTGCAAATAGTATTCGTTCGTGCTTCGACCTTCCGGCTCGAGGAAGAGTTGGTGGGCCGGATTGTCCGGGAAGACGCGAAGCTTGTCTTCGATGCTCGGACAGTAACGCGGGCCGCGACCATGGATTAGTCCGGTGAAGAGCGGCGACTCGCCGAAGCCGCTCCGCAGGATTTCATGCACTCGCTCGTTGGTGTGCAAAATGAAGCAGGGCATCTGCTCCCCTCCCGGACCCTGGACGGCGGACGGCTCCGGCAGGAAGGAAAAACGCGCCGGGTCCGGGTCGCCGAGTTGGAGTGGAAGCTTGGAGGTATCGAGGGAGGATATGTCGATCCGAGGCGGGGTCCCCGTCTTCATCCGGTCGGTCGAAAGACCTCGGTCGACCAGTTGTTCGGTCAGACCATAAGACGCCGGCTCGCCGATGCGGCCGCCTTCCATCTGGTGACGACCGATGAAGAGTTTGCCCGAAAGGAAGGTTCCGGCGGTCAAAACAACCGCCCGAGACTTGAAAATTGCCCCTGTATTTGTCTTGACTCCGCAGATTTTAGAATTCTCAAAGAGAAATTCCGTCGCAGAATCCGCGTAAATATCTAAGATACAAGTACTTTCAAGGACTTTGCGCCAGTTGAGCGAAAACTGGATTTTATCGCACTGAGCGCGCGGACTCCACATCGCCGGACCCTTTGAGCGGTTGAGCATGCGGAATTGGAGCGTCGACCGGTCGGTCACGATTCCGCTCCATCCGCCGAGCGCGTCGATCTCCCGGACGATCTGCCCTTTGGCAATTCCACCCACCGCAGGGTTACAGGACATCTTGGCGAAGCCGAGCATGTCCATCGTGACGAGGAGCACCGACGAGCCGAGTGTCGCGGCCGCCATCGCGGCCTCGCATCCGGCGTGTCCGCCGCCCACCACTATAATATCATACACCCGCTCCATCACAAAGACGCCCGCATCTCCAGGTAATAATTTTCTTTCTGGCGCATCTCGGCGATGTCCGCCTCGCTGTGGTCGTCATAGCCGATCAGGTGCAGCAGGCCGTGTACCATCACGCGGTTCAATTCGTCCGCGAACTCCGTCCCGTAGAACTGTGCGTTCTCGCGTACGGAGTCGATGCTGATGAAAAGATCGCCGGAGAGCACGTCCTTCTCACAATAATCGAACGTAATGATGTCCGTGAAATAGTCGTGCTGCAGATACTTCATGTTTACGTCCAGGATATAATTGTCCGAGCAGAAAATGATATTGATCGCGCCCAGACGGCGCAATTCGCTGCCGGCAACCATCTTGAGCCAGCGGTTGTTCAACATTTTCTGCTTCAGTTCGAAGCGAATATCTTCCTGAAAGTAGCGTATCATCGGCAAAATTTTTGCAAATTTACATCTATAAAATGAAATAATTGGAATTGAGAATAAATATTTCTATCTTTGAAACCCAAACGGAATATTTAATGTAACCACGAATATGGAAGTCAAGAAATCACCCAAAGCTGATCTGAACAACAAGAAGCTCTTGTTTGTCGAGATTGGTTTAGTTCTTTCCCTTCTGATTACGATCGCCGCATTCGAGTATCGTACCCAGGAGAAGAAAGACAGCTTCTTTGAGGCTGAGAACACCGAACTCATTGAGGAGGAGATTATTCCGATCACGCAGGAGACCCCTCCGCCGCCCCCCGAGACCCCGAAGATCCCGATCCTGTCCGACCAGATCGACATCGTGGACGACAACATCAAGGTGGATGACAACATCCTCAACCTCGAGGATGATTCCAACCTGGGTGTCGAGATCATGGACTATGTAGAGGAAGTTCAGGAAGAAGTCGTCGAAGAGGAAGCGATTCCGTTCGCCCTCGTCGAGGAGAAGCCGAAGTTCCAGGGTGGCGATGCCAACACCTTCTCCAAGTGGGTGTCCCAGCATCTCGATTATCCTGAGCTCGCTAAGGAAAATGGCGTTTCCGGCCGTGTCATGGTGCAGTTCACCGTGAACCCGAACGGTACCGTTTCCGACGTGAAGGTGCTCCGTGGTGTGGACCCGTCCCTTGATAAGGAGGCTGTCCGCGTGATCCAGAGCTCCCCGAAGTGGACCCCTGGCAAGCAGCGTGACCGCGCTGTGAAGGTTACTTACCAGTTCCCTGTGATCTTCCAGCTGCGATAAGCAAGCAAAACCGAATAAGAGGCCGTCCACGGACGGCCTTTTTTTGATAAAATATGGAGAATAAGAGAGAAGAGAAAGCAGTCTTTGTCGGTATCATCAAGCAGGATGACGACGAGCGTAAGATCTACGAATACCTCGACGAGTTGCAATTCCTCGCCGAGACGGCCGGCGCCATGGGCGACAAGCAGTTCGTCCAGCGCGTGGACCGTCCCGACAAAGCCACCTATATCCGCAGCGGAAAACTCAAGGAAATCGCCGATTATTGCGAAGAGAACCACATTGATTATGTGATCTTTGACGATGAATTGACGGGCATGCAGCAGCGCAACATCGAGAAGATCATCAAGACCGCCGCGGTCATCGACCGGACCAGCCTCATCCTCGAAATCTTCTCCCAACGCGCCCAGACGGCCTACGCCAAGACGCAGGTCGAACTGGCCCGCTACAACTACATGCTCCCGCGCCTGGCGGGCATGTGGACCCACCTGGAGCGCCAGCGCGGCGGTATGGGCACGCGCGGCGGTATGGGTGAAACCCAGATCGAAGTGGACCGCCGTATCGTGCGGGAGCGCATCTCCAAGCTCAAGGAGCAACTCAAGAAGGTGGACAAGCAGATGGCCACCCAGCGCAGCAACCGCGGCCAGCTGGTGCGCCTCTCGCTGGTCGGCTACACCAACGTGGGTAAGTCCACGCTGATGAATCTCCTCTCCAAATCGGACGTTTTTGCTGAAAATAAGCTCTTTGCGACCCTCGATACGACGGTCCGCAAGGTGGTTATCGGCAACGTGCCCTTCCTGCTCAGCGACACCGTCGGTTTCATCCGGAAACTCCCCACGCAGTTAATCGAGGCCTTCAAGAGCACCCTGGACGAAGTCCGGGAGGCGGATATCCTCGTACACGTCGTGGATATCTCCCATCCTGACTACGAGGAGCAGATGGAGGTCGTGGACAAGACGCTGAAGGATATTTCCGCGGCAGACAAGCCCGTTTACGTCGTTTTTAACAAGACGGACGCCTATACCTACGAACCCTACGACGAGTTCTCTTTAGAGCCCAAAAACGAGCGTAATTTCACGCTGGACGAGCTAAAATATAAATGGATCAGCGGACGCAAGATCCCCTGCATTTTCATCTCGGCCATCAAGAAGGAAAATATCGAAAAACTCCGCGAAGACATCTATAAGATGGTCGCGGAGATTCATGCAGGAAGATATCCTTTCAATAACTTCCTATGGTAAAAAAGAAGCCCGGCCATCGAGCCGGGCTTTCTTTTTAGTCAGAGAACTTTGCCTTGAGGAACTCGCGGTTCAGGCGGGCGATGTGCGACACGCTGATACCCTTCGGGCACTCCAGCTCGCAAGCGCGCGTGTTGGTGCAGTTGCCGAAGCCGAGTTCGTCCATCTTGGCGACCATCGCCTTAGCGCGGCGCTTGGCCTCCGGACGGCCCTGCGGAAGCAGGGCGAGGGAGCTGACGCGCGCCGCGACGAAGAGCATCGCAGAGCCGTTCTTACAGGTGGCCACACAGGCGCCGCAGCCCACGCAGGCCGCTGCATCCATGCTTTCCTCGGCACGGTCGTGCGAAATCAGGATGTTGTTGGCATCCTGCGCAGCACCGGTGCGCACGGAGATGAAGCCGCCGGCCTGGAGAATCTTGTCGAAGGCGCTGCGGTCCACGACGAGGTCCTTGATGATAGGGAAACCGGCGCTCCGCCAGGGCTCCACCGTGATGGTCGCGCCGTTCTTGAAGTGGCGCATGAAGAGCTGGCAGGTGGTCACATGGTCGTCCGGACCGTGTGCACGGCCGTCGATATACAGGCCACAGGCGCCGCAGATGCCTTCGCGGCAGTCGTGATCGAAGGAAACGGGGCCGCTGCTCTGGCAGCCACGCTCCACGGCCACGGGATCGCAACCCTCGCGGATCAGCTGCTCGTTCAGGATATCGAGCATTTCCAGGAAGGAAGCATCCTCTTCGATGCCGGCAATATGGTAGGTCTCGAAATGACCCGGGGTTTTGGCGTTCTTCTGACGCCATATTTTCAGATTGAATTCCATCTCGCTTAGTCTTTGTAATTTCTCGTTTTCACCTCGATAAACTCATACTTGAGCGGCTCCTTGTGGAGTTCGGGTTCCTTATCTTCACCCTTGTACTCCCAGGCGGCGACATACATGAAGTTGGCGTCGTCACGCTTCGCCTCACCTTCCTCGGTCTGGCTCTCCACACGGAAGTGGCCGCCGCAGGACTCGGTACGGTTCAGCGCGTCGCGCGCCATCAGCTCACCGATGTCGAAGAAATCCTCCAGACGAAGGGCTTTCTCGAGCTCCTGGTTGAATTCAAACTGCGATCCGGGCACGTTGACATTCTCATAGAATTCCTTCTTGAGGGCCTTGATTTCAGTAATAGCCTTCTTCAGGCCGGCCTCGTCGCGGGCCATACCCACGTTGTCCCACATGATGTTGCCAAGGCGCTTGTGGATGGAATCCACGGTCTCCTTACCCTTGATGGCGAAGAGACGGTCGATACGGGCCTGGACGGCCTTCTCGGCATCGTCGAATTCCTTCGTATTGACGTCCGTCTTGGGCTCGGCGAACTTGTAGGAGAGGTAGTCGCCGATCGTGACAGGCAGCACAAAATAACCGTCCGCCAGGCCCTGCATCAGCGCGGAAGCGCCGAGGCGGTTTCCGCCGTGGTCGGAGAAGTTGGCCTCGCCGATGGCGTAGAGGCCAGGAATCGTAGTCTGCAGGTCATAGTCGACCCAGATACCACCCATGGTATAGTGGATGGCCGGATAGATCATCATCGGCTCCTCCCAAGGGGAGCTGGCGGTGATCTTCTCATACATGTCGAAGAGGTTGCCGTAGCGCTCAGCAACGCGCTGGTGACCCAGGCGCTGGATAGCATCCGCGAAATCGAGGAACACGGCCTTACCCGTCTCGTTCACACCGAAACCGGCGTCGCAACGCTCCTTGGCGGCGCGGGAAGCTACGTCACGCGGCACGAGGTTACCGAAGGCCGGATAGCGGCGCTCCAGGTAGTAATCGCGGTCCGCCTCAGGGATCTGGGAGGCCTTGATTTCATGCTTGCGGAGCTTCTCCACATCCTCTTTCTTCTTCGGCACCCAGATACGGCCGTCGTTACGCAGCGACTCGGACATCAGGGTCAGCTTGCACTGCTGGTCGCCGTGGACCGGAATACAAGTCGGGTGGATCTGCGCGAAGCAGGGATTTCCGAAATAAGCACCCTTACGATAGCACTGCATGGCAGCGGAACCGTTGCTGTTCATGGCGTTCGTGGACAGGAAATAGGTATTTCCATAGCCACCCGTCGCAATCACGACGGCGTGGGCGCCGAAGCGCTCCAGCTGACCGGTCACGAGGTTGCGGGCAATGATACCCTTGGCCTGGCCGTTCACGACCACGAGGTCGAGCATTTCATGACGGGGATATGCCTTCACGCTGCCGTTCGCAATCTCCTTGTTAAGGGAAGCGTAGGCACCCAGCAGGAGCTGCTGGCCGGTTTGACCGCGGGCGTAGAAAGTACGGCTCACCTGCACACCACCGAAAGAACGGTTGGCCAGGTATCCGCCGTATTCACGGGCAAAAGGAATACCCTGCGCAACGCACTGATCGATAATGGAGGCACTCACTTCAGCCAGACGGTAAACGTTGGCCTCGCGGGCACGGTAGTCACCACCCTTGATCGTGTCATAGAACAGACGATAGACGGAGTCGTTGTCGTTCTGATAGTTCTTCGCAGCATTGATACCACCCTGTGCGGCGATGGAGTGCGCACGGCGCGGGGTGTCGCTGATGCAGAAAATCTTGACATTGTAGCCCAGTTCGCCGAGGGAAGCAGCTGCGGATGCGCCACCCAGACCGGTACCGACCACGATGATCTCAAGTTTTCTCTTGTTGTTCGGACTCACCAGACGGATTTCCGACTTGCGCCGGGTCCATTTGCTTTCAAGCGGTCCTGCAGGAATTTTGGAATTTAACTTGTCAGACATTGTTAGGTGTTTATATATTGTTTCTTTACTCAAAAAAGCGTATTGGCGTTGTTCTGATAGGGATCCAGACCCATGTGTTTATACGAAAGTTCCGTAGCCACGCGGCCGCGCTGCGTCCGGACGATAAAACCTTCTTTAATGAGGAAAGGTTCATACACTTCCTCATAAGTACCCTGATCCTCTCCGATGGCCGTTGCCAGAGTATTCGCACCCACCGGACCACCCTTGAAGGTGGAGATGATCGTGCGGAGAATCTTGTTGTCGATCGAATCCAGTCCGCGTTTGTCAATATTCAATTTGTCGAGCGCATAGCGCGCAATCTTCAGGTCAATGTGGCCGTCACCCATCACCTGCGCGAAGTCGCGCACGCGACGGAGCAGGGAATTGGCGATACGCGGCGTGCCGCGGCTGCGGAGGGCGATCTCCTCGGCCGCCTCGGGTTCAATTTCCACCTTCAGGATCCCGGCGCTGCGCTTGACGATCTTGACCAGGTCTGCCGTATCGTAGTATTCCAAACCTTCGGTGATACCGAAACGGGCGCGCAGCGGAGCCGTCAGCAAACCGGCGCGCGTCGTGGCACCTACGAGCGTGAAAGGATTCAGGGAAATGCGTACCGAACGGGCCCCGGGGCCCTTGTCAATCATGATATCGATCACGAAATCCTCCATGGCGGAGTAGAGATACTCTTCCACTTCAGGAGCAAGACGGTGGATTTCATCGATAAACAGGACATCACCCGTCTCCAGGGAAGTCAACAGGCCCGCCAGATCGCCGGGACGGTCCAGGACAGGACCGGAAGTAATCTTCATATTGACCCCCATCTCATTGGCGATAATGTGCGCCAAGGTGGTCTTTCCCAGGCCCGGAGGGCCATGGAAAAGCGTATGGTCCAGGGATTCCCCACGCATTTTGGCTGCCTGGATATAGACGCGCAGACGGGAAACGATTTCACCCTGTCCGGTGAAATCTTCCAGCTCCTGGGGCCGGATAATTCCGTCCAATTCCTTATCTTTGCAGTCGTTTGCGTTATGAGGGTCGAATTCCTGCATGCGAGGGGCTTGACTTTTAGAATACAAATATACTTCTTTTATTTTGAAAATCTGATATTTATTTTAGGGTTGTTGAAATGTTGATAACCTGATCAAGTAATTATTTATCAGATTTTTAAGATAAGAGAACAGAGTTAAAAAGTCTGTTGATTCCCTGTAGGTGCCGTTGTTGAAAAGCTTCCGGTTATTTTTATCCACAGAAAAAACTGGGCGGTAAACAGGATTTCAACATACTTTTCAACCGATTTTTTACATAACATGTTGATAAGTTCAAAATCCACTGAACTCCTTCGTGACAGAATAAAAACCTCGCGGGAAGTATTCTGTCGCGGGCTATTTTTGTCTGCCCGTTGGTTTGTCCTTTCCCAGGCCGTTCAGAAGGGGATGCAGGTAGTCATTCTTCCGAACAGGGAGGCAGCGGAATACTGTGCGGCCGACCTTTATCACCTCATCGAAGGAGATCAGGTATTCTTCCTTCCTGAATCGGGAAAAAGTGTAGAAAGAAGCAACTATAAATCTTCGCTGGGCGTCCAGCGCACCTCCGCCATCGGAAAGATTCTTTCTTATGGGAATTCGCCGGCCAAGCCGGCAAATGAAGACCTGTTGGTCATCGTCACTTACCCCGAGGCACTGTCAGAAGAAATTCCGGCCACCCAGGCAATCCAGGAAGCGGTTTTCAGCATTAAAAAGGGACAGGAAATATCCCATGAAGAAATCATAAAGACCCTGGTCGGGAAAGGTTTTGAAAAGGTGGATTTTGTTTCGGCGCCGGGCCAGTATGCCATCCGCGGCTCCATCGTCGATATCTTTTCCTATTCGGAGAATTTTCCCTATCGTATCTCGTTCTGGGGCGATGAAATCGAACAGATCCATTCTTTTGACTGCAATACCCAGCTGTCCCGCGAACAGGTAGACAAGGCGGAAATCGTTTCCGATGTCGTGGGGGGAGGAGAAGTGAAGGGACAGCCGTTGACGGATATTTTCCCGAAGGACAGTCTCATCTGGCTTGACTCTTCAGATATGTATCACAAGCAAGCTTTTTTTGAGGCGCTGACACCCTTCAAACGCATATTCCTGGATCCGCCGCTCGCTTATGAAGGAGATGATTTTGTCTGGTTCAAGATATCCCCGCAGCCCAGTTTCAACAAGAATTTCGAGTTACTCACGGAAGATATCCGTTCACACCTGGAAAACAACTACCAGGTATATATTTACGGAGAAAAAGAACAGCAGTTGGAGCGCATCCGCTCCATCCTTATCCAGAACGGCGGCCTGCAGCCGCAGTTTGTGAGTGGAAAGAACATCCATAATGGATTCATTGACACCCAGGACAAGATCTGCTGCTATTCTGACCACGAGATTTTCGACCGCTTCCACCGGGTCAGCCTGCGTCGCACGGTCGAGAAGAGCGAGCAGCTGACCATCAACGACCTGAATTCCTTCAACATCGGAGATTACGTCGTGCACATCGACCATGGTGTCGGCGTTTTTGGTGGCCTGGTCCGCCTGCGCGATGATTTCGGCCGCATGCGGGAAGTGGTGAAGATCACCTACAAGGATGGCGACGTGGTCTTCGTTTCGGTGCATGCGCTGCATAAGATTTCCCGTTTCCGCTCCAAGGACGGTGAAGCGCCCAAAATCAACAAACTGGGTTCCAAGTCCTGGATCACGCTGAAATACAACGCCAAGAAAAAGGTCAAGGATATCGCCAAGGACCTGATTCAACTGTATGCCAAGCGGCGCGCTTCCAAGGGCTACGCCTTCTCGCCGGACACCTATTTGCAGGAAGAATTGGAATCTTCCTTCATGTATGAAGATACGCCCGATCAGGAGACGGCCACCGCGGCCGTGAAGCGGGACATGGAGGATATCTGCCCGATGGACCGCCTCATCTGCGGCGATGTCGGTTTCGGTAAAACGGAAATAGCCGTCCGAGCCGCCTTCAAGGCCGCTTGCGACAGCAAGCAGGTGGCGGTTCTCGTGCCGACGACCATCCTGGCGTTGCAGCATTACAATACTTTCAAGCAGCGTTTGCAGAACCTGCCCTGCAACATCGATTTCGTCAGCCGCCTGCGGACGACAAAAGAAATCAATGACATCAAACAGCGCCTTGCCGCGGGTCAGATCGATATCCTGATAGGCACGCACAAGATCCTTGGCCAGGAATTCAATTTCAAGGATCTGGGCCTGCTGATCATTGATGAGGAGCAGAAATTCGGCGTGGCCGCGAAAGAAAAACTCCGTTCCTTCAAAGCTTCTGTGGATACCCTTACGCTGACCGCAACTCCGATTCCGCGAACGCTGCAGTTCTCCCTGCTGGGAGCGCGCGACCTGAGCATTATCAACACCCCGCCGCCCAACCGCATTCCCGTCCAGACGGAAATCATTCTCTTCGACGAGAAGGAAATCAAGAGCATCGTCAATTATGAACTCAACCGGGGCGGCCAGGTCTTCTTCCTGCACAATAAGGTGGAGGAACTCCCCGCCATCTACGACATCCTGCACCGCCTGATTCCGGACATGAAGATTTGCGTGGCGCACGGACAGATGGAAGCCAAAGAGTTGGAAAACAAGATGTTGGATTTTATCCGCGGGGACTACGACATGATGCTCTGCACGACCCTGATCGAGAACGGCCTGGACATCCCGAACGCCAATACGATCCTGATCAACCAGGCGCAGAACTTTGGCCTGAGCGACCTGCATCAGCTGCGCGGCCGCGTGGGAAGATCCAATAAAAAGGCGTTTTGCTACCTGATCGTGCCGCCGCTGATCAGCATCACCGACGACGCGCGCCGGCGCCTCAAGGCCATCGAGGAATTCTCCGACCTGGGCAGCGGCTTCAACATCGCTATGCAGGACCTCGACATCCGCGGCGCCGGCAACCTGCTGGGTGCGGAACAGAGCGGATTCATCCTGGACATGGGCTTCGAGACCTACCAGAAAATCCTGGCGGAGGCCATGGAGGAACTGGGCGTCGAAGCGGGCCTCATTCCAAAGAACGAGCGAGGCAAGGTCGTGACGGAATGCACGATAGAGACCGACCAGCCGGCCATGATCCCGGACGATTATATCGACGTAACGGCGGAGAAAATCCGCATCTACCGGACCATCGACGCCATGTCCTCGGACAAGGAGATCGACCGTTTTGCGGCCCAGCTTTCAGACCGTTTCGGCGAATTCCCCGCCGAGATCGGCAACCTCTTCGAAGTGGTCAAGATCCGTAACCTCGGCGCGGCACTGGGTTTTGAAAAAATCATCGTCAAGAACGGTCTGCTCATCGCCTTCTTCATTGCGAACCAGATGTCCCCGTACTACAAGTCGGACATCTTCGCCAGGATCCTGCAGCGGACATCCGAGATGCCGCGCTACGAGCTCAAGCAGACTGAGAGCAAACTTAAGATTGTGGTGCGGAATGTGCCGTCGCTCAAAGATGCCCATACCTTGTTAAGTAAATTGCGATAAAATTCGTATATTTGCCCGGATATGGCTAATCTTCTGGTAGAAGCAGGCAACACGGCGCTCAAGGCCGCCTGGGCTGAGGGGACGACCCTCGGCAAGACCTTCCGGTACCAGGGCGAGAAGATGATGGACTATCTGCTCTCGCTCCTGGACAAGGAGCGTCCCGAGGTGCTGACAGTGGCGTCCGCGCTGGGCGTCACGCCGGAAGAAGAAGCCCTCCTGCGTCTGCGCTGCGGGCATTTGCTGATCCTGGACCGGTCGCACACCGACCTGCTGCTCCGGCAGAATTTCCCGGAGTATCTGTCGTACGACCGCGCCGCGGAGCTGGTGGCTGCCGCCTTCCTGTTCCGGGACAAGCCCGTGACCGTGTTCGACTTCGGCACCACGCTGACGGTCGATTTCCTGAGCCGCGAAGGCCGCTACCTCGGCGGCAACGTGTCGCCGGGCTGCAGGACGCGTTTCAAGGCGCTGGAGCGCTACTCGAAGTCGCTCCCGCTGGTGGATACGCCCGAAAAAATCCTCCCGGAAGGGAAGTCGCTCCAGGGCTCGATCGAGTCCGGCGTCATTTCGGGCATAATGTTTGAAATTGAAGGCTACATCAGGCTCCGGCCGGAAAATATCGTGGTTTTCACCGGTGGTGATGCAATTTATTTTGCCAAGAAGATGAAAAACTCGATATTTGCAGTTTGCAACCTGGTTTTGATGGGCTTGGCTTTGATAACCGACGATTATGTTAAGAAAAATCTTACATAGGGTGATCCTGACCGCCGTTTTGGTGGCGGGCGCGACACTTTCCGCGTCTGCCCAGACGACGGGTACCTACACGCCGTACTCCATCTACGGAGTCGGTGACCTGGCCCAGCCCGGTTCCGCCTATAGCAAGACGATGGGCGGCACGGGCGTGGCCCTGCGCAACAACCGCTACCTGAACCTGATCAACCCCGCCGCCGTGACGGCGCGCGACACCCTGGCCTTCATGGCCGACTTCTCGCTCTACAACGACAACAAAGTGTTCCGGCAGGCCGGCATCCGCTCTGCCAGCAACACCTTCAATATCAACGACCTGGCGATGTCCTTCCCGATCTGGCGCAAGTCCGCCATGATGGTGGGCATCATGCCGTTCAGCGATACGGGCTTCGGCTACAGTTTCAACTACACCGACCCGGACCTGATCGGCCGGACCGGCAACATCACCTATTCCGCCACCGGCACGGGCAGCATCTACAAGGCCTTCGCCGCGGCCGGCGTGACGCTGTTCAAGCGCCTGTCCCTGGGTGTGCAGTGGAACTATTACTTCGGCAAGCTCGACAAGGTGTATTCGACGGAGTTCAACGATGCGTCCTACAACGGCATCCTCAACGGCACCACGACCAACGTCACGGGCAACAGCTTCAAGTTCGGCGTCCAGTATGAGCAGCCCATCGGCACCAAGCACGCACTGACGGTCGGTGCGACGTATTCCCTGCCCGTGAAGCTGACCGGTTCCATTGAGTCGTACCGCTTCTCCTCCGGCACCGCCGTGTCCGATACGCTGTCCTACAGGATGGACTACCTCGGCCAGGACAGCAAAGTCCAAATTCCGAGCGAGATCGCGGTCGGCATCTCCTTCCAGGAGCGCGGCCGCTGGGTGGCCACCTTCGATTATTCCCGTTCCGACTGGTCCGGAAGCGGCCTGGACAACACCCGCAGCTTTACCGCGAGCAAGCTCTTCACCGCCACGACGGCGCAGACTTTCCGCGCGGGCTTCGAGATTGTGCCGAACCGCAATGATATCCGCTATTATCTCAACCACGTGGCCTATCGCGTGGGTGCGTATCACAAGAAGGAATACTATTTGCTGGACGGGAAGCAGGTAGCCTCCACCGGCATCACGCTGGGATTGACCTTGCCGATCGTGAATAATTACAACGGCTTTACCATCGGCGTGGACCTGGGCCAGCGCGGCTCCCTGAGCGGGGAACAGATCCGCGAACGCTACGTCAACATATCCATCGGCTTCAACCTGTACGACATCTGGTTCCGCAAGCCGCAGTATGAATAACAATAAAACTATCGCGATATGAAAAAAATTACTCTTGTCATTCTGACCTTTTCCATTATGTTCCTGGGAACCAACGGTTTCGCCCAGGGCAAGTATGGTGCGGACAGCGCCAAGTGCGTGACCAACCTTTCCTTCTACAAGGAGTATTTCAAGCAGAAGAACTACGATGAGGCCCTGCCCAGCTGGCGTCAGGCTTATCACTTCTGCCCGCCGACGGCCAACCAGACGATGCTCATCGACGGTACGACCCTGCTCCGTCACCTCATTTCGAAGAACGCCCGCAATGCGGCTTACCGCAAGGCCCTGGTGGACTCCCTGATGACGCTGCACGAGACCCGTGCCCACAACTATCCCAACAACGCCCTGACCACCTACAACAACATGGGTCAGGACCTGCACAACTACGTCAAGGATAACAACCGCCGCCTCTATGACGGCTTCGAGGTCATCATCAACCGCGTCCAGGAGAAGGTCCGTCCGACCACCCTGCTCTATGACCTGCAGGCCGCCATCGACCTCTTCCAGGCCGGTGAGCTGGATGCCGAGAGCGTGATCAACGTCTACCAGCGTAACAACGACCTCCTGGAGAAGATGGCTCCCGCCAACGACACCGAGAAGGAGCAGGTGGCCAGCGTCAAGAACGACATGGGCAGCGTCTTCGCCGGCAGCAAGGTGGCCAGCTGCGACAACCTCATCGAGCTCTACACCCCGCGCCTCGCCGCCGATCCGGACAACCTGCAACTCGCCCAGGCCATCGTGAAGACGATGAGCATGACCGAGAACTGCGACAACAACGACCTCTTCCTCGCGGCCGTGACCACGATGAACAAGCTGGATCCTTCCGCCAGCAGCTCCTACTATCTGTCCCGCCTGCACGGCGCCCGCGGCAACTATGCCGAGGCCGTCTCCTACCTGGAGAGCGCCATCGCCGGCCTGGAGGCTGGTGACAGCAAGATTCCTGACTGGACCTACGAGCTCGCTACGCTCTGCTTCAAGAACGGCGACAGCGCCCACGCCTTCGAGTATGCCAACAAGGTGGCCGCCGAGAGCGAGACCCTCGCCGGCAAGGCCTACTTCCTCATCGGCAACATCTGGGGTTCCACGCGTTGCGGTGGCGACGAGATCGCCCGCCGCGCCCCGTACTGGGTGGCTTGCGACTACATGAACAAGGCCAAGGCCGCCGATCCGTCCCTGACGGACGAGGCCAACCGCTACATCGGCCAGTACAGCGTGTACTTCCCGGAGACGGCGGAAGCCTTCATGTACGACATCACCAAGGGCCAGTCCTACACGGTCGTCTGCGGCGGCATGCGCGCCACGACGACGGTGCGCACCAGATAAGTTGGACGCCCGGCGACACTTCGGACATCAAGTGCTGGCAATCACATTCGTGGTTGCCAGCATTGTCGTTTCCTGCCGGAGCGGCATCGGCGAAGCGGAGAAGCTGGACCTGAGCAAGACCCCGACGCAGCGCTCGCACGACGTCTTCGCCGTGCAGACGCGCAACGGCGCGGTCGCGATGCGCATGGAATCCCCCCTGATGGAGCATTACGACGCGGACACCGTGTCGTATGACGCTTTCCCGCAGGGGATTTCGGTTTACGGTTACACGGAAGACGGCTTGCTGGAATCCATCATCGTGGCGGACGACGCGCGGCACATCGTGCCCAAGAAAGCCAACCAGGACGAAATCTGGGAGGCGTTCGGCAACGTGATCATGCATAACGTCCTCGAACAGGAGACCATGGAGACGGACACAATCTACTGGGATCAGGCCAAACGGGAAATCTACACGGACTGCTATGTCAAGCTGTATTCCCGCCAGGGCTTCCTGCAGGGCTTTGGAATGCGTTCCGACGACCACGTACGCAACTCCATCCTATACCGTCCCTTCGATGGATATGGCGTGGTGGTGCAGGACAGCACGGCCGTAATCATTGATTCTGTGAATTTTATTGGGCCATTTCCAAAAAAATAACTATCTTCGCAGCCCCTTAACGGAAAATTATAAAATTATATAACCATGGCGGTACTTGAAAAAATACGCGTAAAGTTCGGCCTCGCGATCTCGATTATCATCGCGCTGGCCCTCCTCTCCTTCATTATCGATCCCAGCACGCTGGAGTCGGCCCTGAACTCGATGTCCTCCAAGTATGACGTCGGTCAGATCGCCGGCAAGAATATTTCCTACTCGGATTTCCAGTCTGATGTGGACCGTTTCACGACGATCAACGAGCTCCTCGGCGCCGGCCGCGATGAGGAAAGCCAGAAGCAGATCCGCAACGCTGCCTGGCAGGAGCTGATCGACAAATACCTGTTCGTGAAGAACGCCAAAGAGGCTGGCATCACCGTCGGTGAAGACGAGATGCTGTCTCTGATGAGCGGCGAGTATGTCTCCCCGGCCCTGGCGCAGAACCCCGTTTTCATGGATGAGAACGGCACCTTCTCCCCGGATCGCCTGAAGGCGTTCATCCAGAACGTGGACGCTGACGACAGCGGCCAGCTCCGCACCTACTGGAACTACGTCCAGAACACGGTGCACAACCAGCAGTACTATGCCAAGTACGGCGCCCTGTTCACCGCCAGCGGCAGCGAGAACGCGCTGCAGCTCGCCCAGGCTGTCCAGGAAGGCAACACCACCGCCGACGTGGACTACTGCATGGTGTTCTACCCGATGTCCCAGAACGACAGCACCATCACCGTCTCCGACGACGAGGTGCGCGCTTACTATAAGGCCCACAAGGACTTCTTCAAGCAGAAGGCCAACCGCGAGATCGAGTATGTCGTCTTCGAGGTGATCCCTTCCTCCGATGATATCGCCGCCGCGAGCACCGCGATGGACGAGGCGTTCGACGAGTTCGCCACCACGGACAACATGCGCGCTTTCCTGCTCAAGAACTCCGAGCGCGGTCTGGACAACTACTGGTACAAGGCCGGCGAGCTCGCTACGGTCAGCGCCGAGCTCGACGAGCAGATCTTCGGTGGCAACAAGCTCACCCAGATCATCACCGACGGCAACAGCTTCTTCGCCGGTCGCGAAATGGCCAGCAAGATGATGCCGGACTCCGCTTTCGTGAAGCACATCCTGCTCCAGGGCGAGAATGCCGCCCAGGTGGCAGACAGCCTCGTGAACGTCCTCAAGAAGGGTGGCAACTTCGCCAACCTGGCCGCCGCCTATTCCGCCGACCAGGGCTCCGCCGCTGACGGCGAGCTCGGCAGCATCGGCTGGATGACCCAGACCTACATGGTCCCGGGCTTCGAGGATGTCTTCGACGCCAAGGTGGGCGTTCCCTACGTGCTGACGACCCAGTACGGCACCCATGTCGTGCTCGTGAGCGACAAGACCAAGCCGGTGGCCAAGAAGCAGGTCGCGATCCTCGAGAAGACCGCCCTGGCCAGCAAGGAGACCTTCAATAATTACTACTCCCAGGCCAACACCTTCGCCACCCTCGCCGGCGGCACCTACGAAGGCTATAAGAAGGCCCTGGATTCCACCAAGGTCTATTCCCACCCGGCCACCATCACCGAGGCTACGGCCGCCTACGGCGCCATCGACAACGCCAAGGAAGTGACCCGCTGGGCTTTCGACAACAAGCCGGGCAAAGCTTCCAACATCATCACCGTGGACAACAACTACTTCTTCGTGGCCGCCCTCAAGGATGCGAACAAGGAGGGTTATGCTTCCGTGCAGAAAGTGGCTTCCCAGATCTACGACCTCCTCTATTCCCAGAAGGTCCAGGAGGCTGCCCGCCAGGAGATTGCCGAGAAGATCACCGGCGCTTCCTCCATCGACGAGGTCGCTGAGCGCCTCGGCGTGACGGTCGAGCACCGCGACGCCCTCTCGCTGGGTTCCTCCAGCGTGGAGCCTGCGCTGATCGGCGCCATCGCTTCCGCGAAGGAAGGCGAGCTCTACGGCCCCGTGTCCGGCGTGATGGGTACCTATGTGATCCGCGTGGCGAACAAGGAGCAGGGCAGCTTCTACAGCGAGGCTGACGCCAAGAACCTGGCCCACCAGAAGGCCCAGTACCTCTCTCAGATGATCATCCCGGTCATGCAGGAGTATGACAACGTCAAGGATAACCGCGAGCGGTTCTTCTAGCCGTTGCCGGCCAGAATAACCGTCACTTCGTTATGACTGAGGGGCGTTCCCCTCAGACTCCCCAGGTCGCTTCGCTCCGAAGCAAACCAGGAAAGAAAAAGCCCCGCAGCAACCTGCGGGGCTTTTTTGTTTCCTTACAGGCGCCTGGCGCCGTCGGAAATGACCACGTCGTAGATCTTGGGGGCGTGGCCGAACTTGAGCGCGAATTCCGCCTTAGCGGCCGCCACGAAGGGCAGGTAGAGTTCGTCCTTGACGAGGTTGATGGTGCAGCCGCCGAAGCCGCCGCCCATAACGCGGGAGCCCGTGACGCCGAGCCGGCGGGCCAGGCGGTTGAGGAAGTCGAGCTCCTCGCAGCTGACCTCGTAGAGCTTGCTCAGGCCGAAATGCGTCTGGTACATCATCTCGCCGACGGTCTCGTAGTCACCGCGCTCCAGGGCGTCGCAGACGTCCAGCACGCGCTGGACCTCGCCGATGACGTATTCCGCGCGGAGGAAGTCCTCGCTGGAAATCTCGCCCCGCACCTCGTCCAGCCAGACGCGTTTGCAGTCGCTCAGGCAGTCGATTTCGGGATGGTTCTTCTTGATCGCGGCGGCGGCGCGCTCGCAGCTCTGGCGGCGGAAATTGTAGGCCGACGAGGCGAGCTCGTGCTTCACGCAGGAGTCCACGAGCACGAGTTTGTAGCCCTTCGGGTCGAAGGGGAAATATTTGTATTCAAGCGTCTTGCAGTTGAGGCGGATGAGGCTGCCCGCCTTGCCGAAGCAGGAGGCGAACTGATCCATGATGCCGCAGTTCACGCCGCAGTAGTTGTGCTCCGTGCTCTGGCCGATCTTCGCCAGCTCGAACTTGTCGATGCCGTTCTGGAAGAGGTCGTTGATGGCGAACGCGAAGCAGCTCTCCAGGGCTGCGGAGGAAGAAAGGCCGGCGCCGATGGGCACATCGCCCGCAAAGACGGCATCGAAGCCCTCCACGCGACCGCCGCGCTTGATCGTCTCCCGGCAGACGCCGAAGACGTAGCTCGCCCACTGCTCGGCGGGTTTGTCCTCCTCTTCCAGGCCGAAGCTCGTCGCGGCGTTCCTGTCGACGGCGAAGAGGTTCACGGTCTTCGTGCCGTTGGGACGGATTTCCGCCACGATGCCCTTGTCGATGGCGCCGGGGAAGACGTAACCGCCGTTGTAGTCCGTGTGTTCGCCGATGAGGTTGACGCGGCCGGCCGCGGCATACAGGGTGCCGCCTTCGCCGTAGAAGGAGAGGAATTTCTCGTGAATGGTGCTGAGCATGTTGTCCATGGTATGTGGTTTTTAAGATTTGTCGCAAGGACAAATTTATCAATAATAAACGATAAAGACAACAGGCAGATGATCGCTGACGCCGCCCGTGTAGCGCGGCCCGACGAAGGTCCGGCGGGGTTTCATGCCCCCGAAGGCCTTGTCCTCCTCCAGCAGGAGCGGGTCGGCAAATTCTTCCTCACGCACGCGGGAGAAACCTTCGGCGAAGCCGCCGTCGATCTTCTCCCATTTTCCGTTATACTTGATCGTTCCCCCGCCGCGGCCCCACAGGTCCTCGTTGAAATCCCCCACCGCCAGCGTGCGCGGCTGCCCGGCGGCGTGCAGCGAGTCCGTGAGCGCGCGCAGCCGCGCCTGCGCCGCCTCCCGCCGCTCCGCCTTGCCGCCCAGCTGGGAGGGGTGGTGGTTCACCAGGATGGCCAGGCGGTCGAACTCCGCCAGGAGGATGTCGCGCGTGGCCATCACGCCGCCCGCGCTGTCCGGGAGGTGCTTCGGCGCGCTGGCGCGCAGGGGGAGCGTCGACGCGCGGCAGAGCAGCGCGCAGTCGATGCCGCGGTGGTCGGGGGAGTCGTAGTGGACGATGCGGTAGTCGAGCTTGCGCAGGGCCGTCTCCCGGATGAGCCGGCGCAGCACGAAGGCGTTCTCGACTTCGGCGAAGCCCACGGCGTCCGGCAGCCTCCCATGGCGGTCGGCAATGCGCAGCAACGTCTTCGCAATGGCGTCGCATTTGGCCTGGAAACGGCCTTTCGTCCAGTATTGGGGCTTACCTTCGGAATGGTAGTCGAAGAAGTTCTCGACGTTCCAGAAAACGACCAACAGCGAATCCTGTTGGGAAAACGCGCGGGGAGAAAACCCCAGCAGCAGGGTCAGTATAATCATAGTCCGTTTCATACCGCGAATATGGCGAATTTTACGTACATTTGCACCACCAAACAGCTAAGATTCTATGTCCCTGAAATGCGGTATCGTCGGCCTGCCGAACGTAGGCAAGTCCACCCTCTTCAATTGCGTCAGCTCCGGGAAGGCCCAGAGCGCCAATTTCCCGTTCTGTACCATTGAGCCGAACCTCGGCTCCACCAACGTCCCTGACAAGCGCCTCGAGGTGCTTTCCGATATCTGCAAGCCGCAGCGCACGATCCCCGCGACGGTCGACATCGTCGACATCGCCGGCCTGGTGCGCGGCGCCAGTCGCGGAGAGGGCCTGGGCAACCAGTTCCTCGCCAACATCCGCGAGTGCGACGCCATCCTGCACGTGCTGCGCTGCTTCGACGACGGCAACGTCGTCCACGTGGACGGCTCCGTGGACCCGGTCCGGGACAAGGAAGTCGTGGACCTGGAGCTGCAGATCAAGGACCTGGAGACGGTCAACGCACGTATCGCCAAGGTGCAGAAGCAGGCCACGACCGGCGGCGACAAGGAAGCCAAGAAGCTCCTGGCGCTGCTGCTTCGCTACAAGGAAGCGCTCGAGCAGGGCAAGTCCTGCCGCAGCGTGCTCCCGCAGAACGAAGAGGAGGCCGTCCTCGCGCACGACCTCTTTCTGCTGACCGACAAGCCCGTGATGTACGTTTGCAACGTCGACGACGCTTCCGCGGTAAATGGAAACAAATATGTTGACGCCGTCCGCGAGGCCGTCAAGGACGAGTACGCCGAGATCCTGATCATCTCCGCCCGCACGGAGTCCGAAATTGCCGAGATGGAGGACTACGACGACCGGCAGATGTTCCTCGAGGAGATGGGCCTGCACGAGTCGGGCGTCGTCCGCCTGATCCAGGGCGCCTACCACCTGCTGGGCCTGCAGACCTTCTTCACGGCGGGCGCCGACGAGTGCCGCGCCTGGACCATCCACCAGGGCGACAAGGCCCCCAAGGCCGCCGGCGTCATCCATTCCGACTTCGAGAAGGGCTTCATCCGCGCCGAGGTCATCAAGTACGACGACTTCGTCCAGTACAAGACCGAGGCGGCCGTGCGCGCTGCCGGCAAGATGGGCATCGAGGGCAAGGACTACGTCGTCCAGGACGGCGATATAATGCATTTCCTGTTCAATGTCTGACGACATTGCGGAAATGCATAGTTATTCATTGAGGGGCGGTCCCCTCAAACTCCCCTGGTCGGCATAGCCTCCGAAACCAACAACCAGTAGCAATGAAAGCAACAACCCAGTGCTCCAAGTGCGGAGCGGAACATAGCGTGGAGATCCCGCAGAGCGTGAACGTGGCGACGGATCCGGACCTGAAGGAGAAGGTCCGGAGCGGCGAGCTGTTCACCTGGGCCTGCCCGCACTGCGGCGCCTCGAACCTGCTGTCCGTGCCGTTCCTGTACCACGACCCGGACGCGCACCTGATGCTGGTCCTGAGTCCGGCGCCGCTGGGCGCCGAGGGCCTGCAGGAGGGCTACACCGGCCGCCAGGTGCGGACCGTGGGCGATCTCGTGGAGAAGATCAAGATCTTCGACGCGGATCTGGATGACATCACCATAGAGATGTGCAAGTTCGTGACCTGCCAGGAGCTGAAAAAGGACGTTTCGCTGCGTTTTGCGGGCCTGAACGGGGCCGACGGGGAAATGACCTTCACCTACCCGCAGGACGGCCAGATGGAGCTCGTAGCCGTCGGATTCAACGTATACGAAGATTGCGCCGGCATTCTCCGACGCAATCCCCAGATTCGCGAATCTGTCCAGGGCCTTGCCTGCATCGACCAGGCCTGGCTCTCCCGCTATTTCCGCTAGTTAAAACGCGGCGATCAGCTCCTCGTTGGTGTAGGCGTCGGCGCCGTAGCAGGTCTTCAGGTAGGCCAGGCCGCCGAGGTAGTCCTCTTCCGTGAAGGAGTTGGTCGCTTCCTTGGCGACGACCACATCGTAGCCGAGGCAGTAGGCGTCTGCGGAGGTGTGGCGGCAGCACATGTGCGTGTGCAGGCCGGTGATGACGACGGTCTGGACGCCCAGCTCCTTCAGGAGGATGTCCAGGTCGGTCTGGAAGAAACCGCTGTAGCGGCGCTTGGGCACCACGTAATCCTTGTCGCAGAGACCCAGCTCCGGGATGACCTCGGCGCCGGGCGTGCCCTTCAGGGCGTGGTCGCCCCAGAGCTTCAGCTCGCGGTCGATGCCGGGCAGGTGGCAGTCGTTGCAGAAAATCACGGGCACGCCCTTCTCGCGGGCGGCTTTCAGCAGGGCGGCGGTAGCGGGGACGATGGCGCGGCCGCGATCGCAGCCCAGGGCGCCGGTGACGAAGTCGTTGAGCATGTCAACGACAAGGATAGCAGGATGGTTGAGTTTCATTACTTTATTTTTGTTTGAGTGTTTGTCAATTCGTTTCCATAGCCAGTACATGAAGGCGCCCCAGGCGAGGAAGAGCGCGACGTAGACCCAGTACGGCAGGCGGGCCTGGTAAGTGTCCCAATCGAGCACTTTCTCATATTCCGGGATATCGGCGTAGTAGTAGGCGCCGGCGCCGAAGTCCAGCTCCGGGTTGAGGCCGATCCGCCGCACCATGATGTACACGGCGGCGGCGATCGTCAGCGCCCCCACGGCGAAGAACGCCACCCGGGCCGCGGTCCTGCGCCTGGACATCGCCGCCTAGGACAGGTGCGGGATCGGGAAGAGCACGCCGCTGAGCAGCAGCCACACCGCAAAGAAGGTCAGCGCGATGTTGAAGATCTGCCCGACGAGGTACAGCCAGAGCGGCTTACCGCCCTGCATCTGCTTCACCAGGTCCTTGAAATTGGTGTCCAGGCCGATGCTGACGAAGGCCAGCACGAAGGCCCAGTTCTTATACTGGTCGAGCACGCCGTTGATGGCCTTGACCTGGTCCGCACCGGCGAGCGGCTGGACGAGGAAGGACGCCACGAGCGACGCGACGAAGAAGCCGATGATGAATTTCGGGAAGCGGGTCCAGATCTCGCCGGCGCCCACTTTCTGGCCGTCCTTCTTGTTCACGCTGGTCGCGAAGAAGAGGGCCACGAAGAAGGCGATGAAGCCGATGAGGATGTTCTGGATCATCTTGACCAGCACGGCGGCCTGCTCGGCCTCGCCGCCCAGCACGGAGCCCGCCACGGCCACGGCGCCGGTGCTGTCCACCGTGCCGCCGATGAGCGCGCCGCCCATGATGGCGGACATGCCCGTGGCGCGGATGATGACCGGCTCGAGGGCCATCATCAGGACCGTGAAGATGATCGAGATGGAGATCGTCATCGTCAGGTCGTCCTTCTTGCAGTTGGAGGCCGCGCCCGTGGCGATGGCCGCGGACGTACCGCAGACGCTCGTCGCGGAGGCCATGGTGATGACCAGCGGCTTGTTGTCCATCTTCAGGACCTTCGTGCCGAACCACCACATGAACAGGATCACGACCGGGGTCACGATCCAGGCGATGCCGAGGCCGTAGAGGCCGAATTTGGCGATATTGGAGAAGAGGACGGAGAAGCCCATGATGACGAGGCCCGTCTTGATGTAGAATTCCGTTTTTACGGCCGGTTTCAGCCACTTCGGCGTGCCGACGGTGTTGGACACCAGCATGCCCACGATAAGCGCCCAGAAGGCCCATTCCAGGTAGCGGTTGAGCGTGAACTCGGCGCTGATCAGGCGGACGATCACCGACAGGGCGAAAACCACGAGGAAGGCAGGCACGAACTTCTTCACCTTTTCGCCCGTCAGGGCGGCCCCGACGGTGAAGAGGACGCCCAGCACGAGCACCGTGCGCAGGAGCTTGAGCCAGAAGGCGCCGGAGGCGAATTGCTGCCCGAGGGGCACGACCTTGGCCATCTGGGCGTCGCTGAGCGCTTCGCCCCAGGTCCAGGTCTTGAAGGTCAGCGCGGAGAAGTCAAACGCTTTCGTGAGGACGGCCACCATACCGATGGCGATGACGACAAAGCCGATCCAGACGGCCAGCCAGTCCTCTGTTTTCCAGAGCTTGGACAAATTCTGTTTGTTTGCCATTTCTACAGGTTTTGGTACATATACAACAAACAAAGATAGGTAATTTTTCCTAACTTTGTCTTTGACAAAACATACACCTATGGAGAAAACCTGGAGATGGTTCGGCCCTGCCGACAAGATCACTTTGGAGATGCTGCGCCAGATCGGCGTGGAGGGAATCGTGACCGCCCTGCATCAATACGCCCCCGGCGAGCTTTGGCCGGAGGCCGACATCCGCGCCCTGCAGGAGTACATCGCCGCGGCCGGCCTGCGCTGGTCGGTGGTGGAGAGCCTGCCCGTGAGCGAGGAGATCAAGTACGCCGGTCCGAACCGGGATGCCCTGATCGAGACCTACCGCGAGAGCCTCGCGAACTTGGGTCGCTGCGGCATCCACACCATCTGCTACAACTTCATGCCCGTGCTCGACTGGGCCCGCACGGACCTCGAGCACCCCATGCCCGACGGCACCACGGCCCTGTATTTTGACCGCGTGCGCTTCGCTTATTTCGATATCAAGATCCTGGCGCGCGAAGGCGCGGAGAAGGATTTCCCGCCGGAGGTACTCGAGCAGGTCGAGGCGCTCGACCGTACAATCACCCAGGCGGAGAAGGAGCAGCTCGTGGACGCGCTCATCGTCAAGACGCAGGGCTTCGTGAACGGCCCGCTGGGCGGCGAAGGCTCGCCCGTGGCGAAATTCCGCGCCCTGATGGCGCCGTACGCCGGCGTCACCAAGGAGCAGCTGCGCGAGAACCTGCGCTATTTCCTCGAGGCCATCATGCCCGTCTGCCGCGAGTGGGACCTCCGCATGTGCATCCACCCCGACGACCCGCCCATGCCCGTCTTCGGCATGCCGCGCATCATCTGCAGCGCCGACGACATCCGCTGGATGCTGAACGCCGTCGATGACTTCCACAACGGCCTGACCTTCTGCGCCGGCTCGCTCTCCGCGGGCGCACACAACGACGTGGAGGCGATGGCGCGCGAGTTCGCGCCGCGCACGCACTTCGTGCACCTGCGCACCTGCCAGCTGCTGCCGGGCGGCAACTTCGTCGAGGCGCCGCACACCAACGGCCGCGTGGACCTCGTGGAGCTGATCCGCATTTTCGAGCGCGAAGGGAGGGACCTCCCGATGCGCGTGGACCACGGCCGGACGATGCTCGGCGACGAGACCCGCGGCTACAACCCCGGCTACAGCTTCCACGGCCGCATGCTGGCCCTCGGCCAGGTCAGCGGCATGATGGCGGCCGTTCAGAACGAATTCAAAAAGCAATAAGGATATGAACGAACTCTACTCCGTAGCCGGCAAGGTGGCCGTGATCAGCGGCGCCGCCGGAGCCCTGGGCGGCTCGCTCGCCCGCCATTTCGCCGCACAAGGCGCTGATGTCGTGGCGCTGGTCCACCGTCCCGAACAGGTCGAACCCACCGTCTCCGCGCTCAAGGCGCTCGGCGGAAATCCCATCGGATACGCCTGCAACGTGATGGACACCGCCGAGGTGAGCCGCATCGCCGACGAAGTCGTCGCGAAATTCGGCCGCGTGGACATCCTCATCAATGTCGCGGGCGGCAACGTCCCCGGCGCGACCATCATGCCCGACCAGAACTTCTGGGACATGAAGCTCGAGGACTGGACCAAGGTGCTCGACCTCAACCTCAACGGCACGGTCTATCCCTGCCACGTCTTCACGAAAGTCTTCGCGAAGCAGGGCTATGGCTGCATCTTGAACATCTCCTCGATGGCCGCTTACGACGCCCTTTCCCGCGTTGCGGGCTATGGCGCCGCCAAGGAAGGCGTGTCCAACTTCACCCGCTGGCTGGCTGCCGAGCTGGCCATCAAGTATGGCGAAAAGATCCGCGTGAACGCGCTTGCGCCGGGATTCTTCATCGGCAAGCAGAACCGCGCCGCGCTCCTCAACGAGGACGGCTCCCTGACCGAGCGCTCGGTCAAGGTCATCGCCAAGACCCCGATGCGCCGCTTCGGCGACCTGACGGAGCTCAACGGCGCCGCGCAGTTCCTCTGCTCCGACGCCGCCTCCTTCGTCACGGGCGTGATACTCCCGGTCGACGGCGGTTTCAGTTCCTTTAGCGGAATTTAAAACGGGGACCGCATCGCGCGGTCCCCGTTTCGGTAAGGTTTCAGTACGGTTTATTGTTAGTCATCAAGGCCTTCGATGGTCTCGATGGTGCCGTCGGGACGGTAGGTCAGCTCGCAGACCTTGAGGCTGCGGAGCCGGTTGATGCCCTTGGAGATGCCGCTGTCGTGGTGGAAGAGCCACCACTTGCCGTTGAACTCCACGATGGAGTGGTGCGTCGTCCAGCCGTACACCGGGGTGAGGATCACGCCCTTGTAGGTGAAGGGGCCGTACGGGTTGTCACCGATGGCGTAGCAGAGCTTGTGGGTGTCGCCGGTGGAGTAGCTGAAGTAGTACTTTCCGTTGTACTTGTGCATCCAGCTGGCCTCGAAGAAGCGGCGCTCATTGTCCTCAACCTTGATCGGATCGCCGTTCTCGTCGATCAGGACGACCGGCTTCGGCTCCTCTGCGAACTGGAGCATGTCCTTCGCGAGCTTCACCACGCGGCCCGGCACGGCCGGCTGGCCGTCGGCGGGGTAGGAGGTGCCGTTGTCCTTGGCGAGGTTGTCCTCGTAGCGCTGGAGCTGGCCGCCCCAGATGCCGCCGAAGTACATGTAGTACTCGTCGTCGGCGTCATCGTGCAGGATGGCGTAGTCGATGGAGTAGCTGCCGCGGATCGGATCCGGCATGGCCTTGAACGGGCCGGTCGGGCTATCGGAGACAGCGACGCCGCAGCGGAAGATGTCGGTCTTGTCCTTGGCCGGGAAATACATGTAGTATTTGCCGTCGCGGCCCTTCACGACCTCGTTGTCCCACAGCTGGCGGCGGGCCCAGGGGACATCCTTGATGTCGAGGGCGATGCCGTTGTCCTTGACCGGGGAGGTCATCGGATCGGGACCTTCGAGGGAGAGGACGTGGTAGTCCTTCATATCGTACTCGCTGCCGAAATCATCGTCCGGCGCGGCGGACTCCCAGTCGTGGGACGGATAGATGTAGAGCTTGCCGTCGAACACGTGCACGGACGGATCCGCCATGTAGTCGGACGGGAAGAGGTAGCGTTTCTGAACTTTCTTTGCCATATGCTTAAGCGTTGAGTTGTCTTGCTTCGATTTCCTTGTTGATTTCGTCCATCTTCTCGTCGCTGAGCTCGTACTTGCTGATGATGAAGATCGCGAGGAGGAGGAGGATGGCCGGGATTACGCACACCAGCCAGAGGATACCCTGGAGAGCGAGCGGGGTCTGCTGGGCAGCCTCGGCGTTGAAGCCCACCCAGGCGAGGACGAGGCCCGGAACGACGCCGCCGAGGGCCATGCCGGCCTTGAAGAAGATACCGGTCAGGGCGTTCACGATGCCGGCGATGCGCTTGCCGGAGGTGTATTCGCCGTAGGCGATGACCTCAGGGACGAGGGCCCACATGTAGCCCGTGGCGGTGATGATACCGGTGGACTTCACGAACTGGGCGATGCAGAGCAGCACAAAGTTGCTCTTGGTGGCAGGGATGGACACGAAGGTGTACATCAGGGCCATACCCACGATGGCGACGCCGAGGAAGAGGTAGAACATGCCTTTCTTGCCGATCTTGCGCTTGATGGCGGGCACGAGCGGCATGAAGATGAAGGCCGGGATGGTGCCGAGCCACATGAAGAGCGTGGTCAGCAGCGGGGTGGCCTCGACGTTGTAGCTCATGAAGTAGGCGTCCGCAGCGTTGCTCACGCTCATCATCGCGAAGGCGGTGATGAAGAAGAAGGCCACGATGCGGAGGGGCTTGTTGCGGCCGAACTCCATCCACAGGTCGCTGACCTTGACGTTGGCAGACTCCTTGGCGTCCATGACGACCTTCTCCTTGCACTGCGTGAAGCAGAAGAACAGGAGGGCCAGACCCACGGCTGCGAAGATGGCGTAGGTGATGAACCAGGCGCTGCCGGCTTCCGGGGTATTATAAACAGCCGTCATCTTGCCGGTCGCGGGGTCGAGGACCTTCGGGGCGAAGATGGCGATGATGATCGGGAGGGACTTCACGCACAGGGCGCCGAGGTTGGCCATGAACATGCGCGTGGAAGTGAGAATGGTGATCTCGTTGGTGTCGCGGGTCAGGGAGGCGTTCAAGGCGCCGTACGGCACATTCACGAGGGTGTAGCACATCGACATGCCGACGTAGGTGACGTAGGCGTAGATGAGCTTGACGGTGTCGGAGGAAGCGGAGAGGCCGTTCCAGAAGCAGAGGATGGCCAGGCCGACGAGCGGAATACCGCCGAGGATGAGCCAGGAGCGATACTTACCCCACTTCGGGTTGCCCTTGTCGACGATGGTGCCGACCACCGGGTCCCAGAGCACGTCCACGAGACGCACCACGAGGAACATGAGGGCGGCGGGACCGGGCTTGAGCCCGAATACGTTGGTGTAGAAGAAGAGCAGCCAGATGCTGACGGTCTGATAGATGAGGTTCTGCGCCATGTCGCCGGCGCCGAAGCCGATGCGCTGCATCCAGCTCAGTTTGTAGAAGCCTTTCGCTTCGTTTGGATTGTTGGACATAGGTTATAGTTTTTGATTCAATTATCCAGTTTAGCAAATATACAGAAAATCCGGGAGAAACTTTCCCGGATTCACTCAAAAACGGCCACTTTTCGGTCAGTGGGCCTCGCGTGTGGCCGATGACTCCTCGCCGAAGAGGAATTGCGGCGTGTAGCCGCCGTAATCGACCACGATTTTCTCGAAGACGATACCCGGGTCCAGCGGGCGCAGCGTGAGCGTGGTCCAGCCGCCGGAGGCGGGCAATTCGGACACGGTCTCCACCACGCGACGGGCGACGGTCGGGTAGTAGACGGTGTAGATGTTGCGCGGGTCCTCGTTGAGGCGCTCGTTGAAGAACTGTACCTGCTTGGCGCCATTCAGATCCACCTCATAGCGGTGGCCGGTGTTGTTGAAGGCGAGGGTGGACTTGGTGACCACGTGCACCTTGACGCTGGAGGTCCCCTCCGGCAGCTGCACGCGGTAGCTGAGGGCGCCGCCGTCCGTGGCGACGGTGTACGGCATCAGCGCTACGCCGCTGAGCGTGCGGCCCATGTCGGGGATGACGGTCCAGGCGGCGTCCGCAGCGGGCTCCGCGGCGAACCAGTGCTCTGCCTCGACGGCGGTGTAGCCGCGCGGGTCGGCGGCGAAAGAGAAGCCGCCGGGGGCCGCGTCGCCCATGCGCTGGATCTGCGGCAGGCGGTCGGCGGGGAAGTTGTCGTTCCAGGTCCGGTAGCCGATGTGCTTCTGGGTCATCATGCCGTCCCACTTGCCGCCGGACATCTCCTTATTGTATTGCTCCATCAGGAAGGCGTCGCGCGCGAAGCACTTCTCCACGACGTCCGCCCAGCGGTCCGCAGCCGGGTCGCCCTTGGCGTAGAGGTCGAGGTTCATCGCCTGCGCGTAGTACATTTCATAGATGTTGGCGAGGGCCTGCACCGGGAAGAGGATGACCTGCCGGTAGGTGTCGCGGCGCTCGGGCGCGAGCGCGAGGAACTGGCGCAGCGCCTCGGCCTCAAGGCGGGCGAATTCATCGCAGACGCGCTTGAATTCGCCGGAGGCGAGATCGTAGGTGGTGTGGTCCATCATCTCGGCCGTAGTGCGGCCGCTGTACTTGCTGTAGAGGTTGAGGATGCGTGCGGCCTCGTCCGCCTGGTCCTCCCCGAACGCCGCGGCGCAGAAGGCGCGGGTGTGGTCGAGCAGGTTCCCGGCCGTAAAAGCTTCCGGCCGGCGCGCAATCGCCAGGAAGAGGTCGATCGGGTATTCCATCGGCTTGAGGTCGCCGACGTTCACCACCCAGAGCTTGTCCACGCCGTAGGCGTAGGTCAGCTGCAGCTGCTCCCACATGTTCTGGATCGGGGTGATGTTCAGCCACTTGGAATTACGCGGGGCGCCCACGTAGTCCACGTGGTAGTAGATGCCCCAGCCGCCCTTGCGCTTGCGCTCCTCGGCGGTCGGCAGCTTGCGGACGTCGCCCCAGTTGTCGTCGGACAGCAGGATCGTGACGTCGTCGGGCACGCGCAGGCCCAGGTCGTAGTACTGCTGGACCTCTTTATAGAGGGCCCAGACCTGCGGCCGCTCCTCGGCGGGGCGCTTCGTGACCTTGCGGATGATCTTGCGCTGGTTCTTGATGATGCTCTCCAGGAGGTCGATGTACTTCGCTTCCTCGCCCTCCTTGCCCAGGGCCGCGTCGCCGTCGCCGCGCATGCCGATGGTGATCAGGTCCTCGGTATCCTTGGCGCGCTCCATGCCCTCGGTGAAGAACTTGTCGAGGTTTTTCTTATTCTTCGTGTAGTCCCAGGGGCCGTCGGCGTTGCGCTTGCGCACCCATTCCTGG
This sequence comes from uncultured Bacteroidia bacterium, assembly GCA_902768985.1. Taxonomy (GTDB): domain Bacteria; phylum Bacteroidota; class Bacteroidia; order Bacteroidales; family UBA932; genus Cryptobacteroides. The sequence goes on from CACXNA010000008.1 coordinate 92,362, forward strand.
TGGTTGCGCGCCATCGGCTCGTGGTGGGACGTGCCCATGATGATGCCCATCTCGTCGGCGGTCTTGCTGTTCTCGGGATCGTCGGCGTAGAAGGACCAGCCCCACATGGCGGGCCAGAGGAAATTGGCGCGCAGGCGGAGCAGCAATTCGAAAACGCGGGCGTAGAAACGGTGGTCGCCGTAGTTGGTGCCGTAGGTATTCTTGACCCAGCCGGTCAGGCAGGGGGCTTCGTCGTTGAGGAAGATGCCGCGGTAGCGCACGGCGGGCGGATCCACGCGGTAGCTGCCGGGCGCGAGCGAGATGTCCTCGCGGCGCTCCACGGCCACGTCGGCCCAGTCGTACCAGGGCGACACGCCGATCTGCTCGGAGATCTCGTAGATGCCGTAAATGGTGCCGCGCATGTCCGCGCCCACGATGACCAGCGCGTCGTCGTAGCCGGGCACGGCGCCCCCGAGCGTCTGGATCAGGTAGCTTTCAAATTCCCCCTGGAGCGGGGAAATGTCCACCAGCCCCTTCGCGACGAGGTCGCGAATGAGCGCACTGCCGGGCGTGCCGGCCAGGATGGCCCGGCGGCCGGCGGCGGGCGCCTTCTGCCCGCACACGCGGGCGAAGTCCTCCCGCAGCGTCTCGGCGGCGATGAGCACGCCGGAGGCGTCGGCGGGGTCCGTGACGACGGCGGCGGGCACGCCCTTCTCAATCAGGGAGAATCGGCCGGGCGCCGTGCGGGGATCGGTGATGCCGGGGAAGTCGATGGCGAAGGCCGGGAGGCTGAGCAGCAGGGCTGCCAGGGCGGCGCAGAGATTTTGGAATCTGTTCATACGCAGATTGGGTTAGATTTTGATGGTACAAAAGTAACAAAACTGACCATCGGGGTGTTACAAAATGAGAACAAAGCTTATTGAAAATGTAACCAACCCGGCCTATTCATACAATTTTCGCAAATTTTGGTCCTCCGGATTCTCCTGGATGCGCGTCACGAACTCGCGCGGCGACATGCCGAAGAACTCCTTGAAGGAACTGGAGAAATAGGAGTGCGAGGAGAAGCCCACGCGGTAGGCGACCTCGGACACGTTCACCTGGTTGTTGGCGAGCAGGTACGCGGCCTGCTTCATGCGGAAGGTCTTGATCAGCATACCCGGGGAATCCTTACCGAAGGCCTTGAGCTTGCGGTTGAGGTGCACGCGGCTGATGCCGACGTCCTCGCAGAGCGTGGCCACGTCGAAGTCGGGATCCTCGAGATGCGCATGGACGCTCTCCACGATGCGGCGCAGGAGCTTTTCGTCGGCGGAACCCATCTGGATGCCGGTGTAGTCGTAGTCCATGTGGACGCCGAACCGGTCCTTGACCGCTTCGCGGGCGGAGATGACCTGGGCGACGCTGCTGAGCAGCAGGTCCACGGAGATAGGCTTGGAGAGGAACTTGTCGGCGCCGCTGTCGCTGGCCGTCTGCTCCTCCTGTTCGCCGTTCTGGCCGGTCAGGATGATGACGGGGATGTGGCGCGTGGCCTCATTCCCGCGGATGCGGGCGCAGAGCTCGGTGCCGCTCTCGCCCGGCATCACCAGGTCGGTGATCACGGCGTCGGGCAGCTGGCGCTCCACAATGGCCCAGGCGGCCCCGGCATTGGCGCAGGCCGTCACGTTGTACGGGCCGCGCAGCAGGCTCTTGAGGTATTCGCGCGTGTCGTCGTCATCGTCCACCACCACGACGGTCTTCTTGGCCCTTGCGGCCTTGTCTTCCGGCGCCGTGGCCTGGACGTAAGTCTGATCTTCGTGTTCCTCGGGGGCCGTTTTGGTGTACAGGTCCTTGTGGTGCGAGGTGTAGGACAGCTCCGCATCGCTGAGGTGCTCCTTGCCCACGGGCATGAGCACGCGGAAGACTACGCCGCTGCCTTCGTTCGCGGCCGTGACCTGGCCGTGGTGCAGCTCCACCAGCAGCTTGGTCAGGTTGAGGCCCACACCCGAGCCGGAGCTGGCGTCGTGGGGATTCACCTGCACGAAACGGTCGAAAATGCGGCTGATCCAGGCCTCGTCGATGCTGCTGCCGGAGTTGAAGATGCGCACCTGGACGAAGGATCGGATGTTGGCCTGCAGTTCGCCGCGGTTGGGTGTCGGTCCGGACACCTCGACGCGGATCTCGCCGTCGTCGGGCGTGTGCTTGAAGGCGTTCGAAAGGATGTTGTAGATGATCTTGTCGAAGTTGCCCTGGTCGATCCAGAGCGGCTCTTCGCTGTGGGCGGAGATGAGCGAGAAGTCGATCCGCTTGCTCTGGGCCAGCTTGTCGAAGGACTGCATGATGTCCCGGATGAAGTAGATGACGTCCGTCTCACGGAAGTGCAGCTGCATCTGGCCGGCGTCGACCTTGCGCAGGTCCATGAACTGGTTGACGATGCGGTTGATGCGCAGGCAGTTGCGGTACATCAGGTTGTAGGTGTCCTTACGGGCGGGGTCCTCCTCGGACTCGCGCATCGCGCCCAGCGGTGCCATCACCAGGTTGAGCGGGGTGCGGATCTCGTGGGTGAGGTTGGTGAACAGGCCGAGGCGCAGCTCCTTCAGTTCCACCTCTTTTTGTTCTTTGGCGCGCAGTTGCTTCTGCCGGAACAGGTGGTACAGCAGCAGGCCGAGGCCGGCCAGCAGGACCAGGTAGCAGATGTAAGCCGCGCCCGAGCGGTACCAGGGCGCCTCGACGTGAAGGTCCACGCTGCACAGGGAGTAATCATCGGGCGTGCCCGCGAAATAGGCCTTGACCTCGAAACGGTAGCGTCCCGGCGGAACGTTCGTATAGGTGGCCATGCGCAGGCGCGCAGGCGCATTCTTCCATTCTTTATCGAAGCCCTCCAGGCGGTAGGCGTACATGAGGCGCTGGGGGTTGGTGTACTCCGGGACGGAGAATTCGAGCGAGAAGAGATTGGTCCCCCGGGGGATCTCGATTCGGGTGGCCTCCGAAATATGCTTGTCGATCAGGTTGTTGCTGCCGGCGGCCGGGTCGTAGGTCACTTCCCGGTCCAGCACGTTCAGGCGTGCGAGGGAGACCTGGGGCATCTTGTGTCCGCTGCCGTCGATCAGGAGCGGGGAGAAGTAGGTGATGCCACCGAGGCCGCCGAAATAGAGGCGGCCCGAAGAGGATTTGAACGCGGCTCCGGAGCGGAATTCGTTGCCCTGGAGGCCGTCGTAGGAGCGGAAACTGTCGATTCTGCCACTGCGCGGAGACAGCCGGGACAGTCCGCTGAGCGTAGACACCCAGACTTCGCCGGTCGTCGTGCAGAGGATGTCGCGGATCACGTTGCTCGACAGGCCGTCCGCTTCGGTGTACTGCCGGACTTCGCGGGTCACTTCGTCCACGCGGTACAGGCCGTCGTCCGTGCCGAACCACTTGGTCCCGTCGGGGCTGCTGCCGATGCCGTAGATGCGGGGCGGCGTGTCGCTGTTGGACGGGAGCGTATAGGAAATGATGCGTCCGGCCGACGGGTCGTAACACCCGGGGCCGTTGTAGGATCCGACCCAGAGGAGGCCGTTCGCGTCGAGATGCAGGGCGCTGACCCAGCGGTACTGGTCGTCGATCTGCTGGGTGGCGATGCGGCGCGTGGCGGCGTTGATGACGGTCAGTCCGGCCCCGTAGGTTCCCACATAGACAAGGTCCCGCGCGGGGTCATATGCGAGGGTGCGGATGCGGTCGGTTCCGATGCGGTCCTGCTCGGCAAAGCGCGTGACCGTGCCGTTCTGGTCCATGTAGAACAGACCGTCGTTATAGGTACCCAGCCAGAGGGTGCCGTGCTTGTCGCCGGTCAGTCCCATGACGGAATTGTCTGTCAGTGCGGTGTTTTCGCTGTTGAAATTCCGGTCGGGCCGCGTGCTTTTGATGGGGGTTCGGAAGATGCCGGCGCCGTCGGTGGCCACCCAGAGATATTTGTCGTCTTCAAAGATGGCGGTGATGCAGGCGCTGTTTTCCCCCGGGATGCCGCGGGTGCTGCACCCCATGTAGGAGAAACCGAACATGGACTGCGGGGCCACGACCACGCCGCGTTGGTAGAGGCTCAGCCAGATGTTGCCCTGGGAGTCGATGGTGCTGGACGTTGCGCTCCAGCCGCTGATGTCCTGCCGGATGGCGGGCAGCGTCGCCTCGCGCACCTCTTCCGTGGCGCTGTCAAACAGCAGGAGTCCGCCGTTTTTGTCGCCCAGCAGGAAGGTCCTGCCCTCGCCGGACGACGCCTGGCTGTTGAAGATGACCGTCGTGGCGACGGTGGAGGCGGCGCGTTTCCCGGCCGCCTTCCGGATCGTGCCGCTGCCGGCCTTGCAGAAGAGCAGGCCCAGGTTGCTGCCGACCAGGAGGTCGCCGGTGAGCGGGTCCTCGGCCACATTTCCAATCCTTATATGATCGGCCTTGCGGAGCAGGTCCAGGCTCCAGTTCAGGTTCAAAACCGGCTCCAGCGTGCTCATGTCCAGGATGACCGGTAATCCGGCCTCCTCCGGGAAAAGCCAGAGGCGTTTGCCGGAGTCCAGGAAAAGTTTCCGGGCGTAGTCCGTCGGGAAATGACGGTAGATCTGTTCGCGCACATCCGGAAGCAACTGCAGGGTGTTGCAGTCGATCGCGAAGACGCCGGATCCGCTCGTGGCCACATACAGGCGGCAACCGCCGCTGCGGCCGGGCACCTCCTGCAGCCAGCTTACGTACGGGTTGGAGACCGCGTTGCGGTCGTCGTGCAACTCGAAGCGGTGAAATTCGCTGTGCTCGGGATCAAAGAGGTTGAGTCCGCTTGCTGTGGCCACCCAGGTGTTCCCGCGGCTGTCTTCGAGCATCTCCTGCACGGAAGAACTGGAAATGGATGTCTCCCGCTCGCGGTCGTGGCGGAAGGTTTCGTAACGCATGCCGTCGAAGCGGATGAGGCCACCCTCCGAACACATCCAGATATAGCCGCGCTTGTCCTGGTAGATGCGGGAAACCTGGGAATTGGGCAGGCCATTCTCAGAGGTATACACGCGCACGTTCTGCCCGGCGGCGGGCGCCAAGGCACTAGCTGCCAGCGTGATGAAAAGTAAAAAACGTCTCATTGTCGATTTTGTTCCATTCGCTACAAAAATACCAATTCTTCCGGGCTTTGCAAGAACCGTGGTTCAAAACTGACAGTATGTGTTCCATCTCTCGCGGGTGTCCACTTTATAATATGATACATTTGTGCCACAAACCCACAAAAACCGAAACAATTAATCACCATTAATTTCTATTCATTATGCGATTTAACCTTAAAAAAACGCTTGCAATCCTGGCCGTCGGCCTGGTGATGCCGTTCTTTGCCCAGGCACAGAACATCCGCGTCACGGGAACGGTCACGGATCAGAGCGGAGAAACCGTCATCGGTGCTGGCATCATGGTCCAGAACACCCAGAACGGCACCGTGTCCGGTGCTGACGGAACGTATTCCATCACTGTCCCCTCCGGGGCCATCTTGGAAATCTCTTCGATTGGCTACAAGACGCAGCTTGTCCCGGTCAGCGGGCGCACGCGGATCGACATCGTCCTGGAGGAGGATGCTGAGTCCCTTGAAGCGACGGTGGTCATCGGTTATGGTACCGCCCGCAAGTCGGACGTGACCGGATCCATCGTCTCGATGGGCGGCAATGAGCTGCGCGAGATTCCTGCCGGAGACGTCACCTATGCGTTGATGGGCCGCGTCGCCGGTGTGGATATGCAGTCCACGTCCTCCAAGCCTGGCGCTTCCGCAACGATCCGTATCCGCGGCGAGCGTTCCCTGTCCGCCTCCAACGATCCGCTCATCGTGTTGGACGGCATTCCGTTCATGGGCAGCCTGTCGGAAATCTCCACCAACGACATCAAGAGCATCGACATCCTCAAGGACGCTGCCTCCACCGCCATCTACGGTTCCCGTGGTGCCAACGGTGTCATCCTCATCAGCACCTACAAGGGAACGATCGGCCAGGCGCCGAAGGTGTCCTTCAATGCTTACGCTTCCATCAAGACCCCGATCAAGTATCCGATGATGACCGGTGCGAAGTACGTACGCCTCCGCCAGATGGCCGGAAAGTACGCGAACTCCATCGATGAGTCGGATGACACCAACACGGACTGGCAGGACCTGATTCTCCAGAACGGCTACACCCAGAACTATGAGGTGAGCGTGACCGGTGGCACCCAGGGCGGCAGCTACCGCTTCGGTACGTCCTACTATAAGGATCACGCGACCCTTCCCACGCAGGCGTACAGCCGTATCTCCCTGAACGGCAGCATTGACCAGAAGATCGGCAAATACTTCCAGGTCGGCTTCTCCACCACCACCCAGTACGGCGCCAACACTGGTAACCAGGTCGGTCTGAACCTGCAGCTTTCCCCGCTCGTCAACCCGTACGATGCGGAGCACAACTTGAGGACGCGTATCAGCATGCCGATCGATGCCGACTGGTATATCATGGATCGCGACCGCGTCGAGCAGCTCACCGCCGCCGGCATCTATAACAGCGAGTCCAATACGATCAGTACGTATAACAACGGCTTCCTCAAGTTCAACTTCCCCTGGATCGAGGGGCTGTCCTTCAAGGTCAGCGTCGGCCTGAACTATCGTCGCAACCGCGGAGGTTCCTTCACCGGTCAGGGTGTCGGTGCAACGACCGAATCGACCCCGAACACCGCCTCCTGGTCCTTCAGCGAGAACTTCAACTGGACCGTCGAGAACCTGTTGAGCTACGACCGCACGTTCGGTGGCAAGCACCGCGTCAACTTCGTCGCCCTCTATTCTGCCGAGCAGACCACATCCAACGGACAGAGCCTCAACGGCAACAACATCCCGAACGAGCTCTTCCAGTGGTACAACATCGGCTCCGCCCTTGCTTCTGACATTACCGTCAACAAGGGCAGCTACACGCAGTATGGACTGATGTCCTACATGGCCCGTCTGATGTACTCCTACGACGATCGCTACATGATTTCCGCGGCCGTCCGTTCGGATGCATCCTCCCGTCTGGCCCCCGGCCACCAGTGGCATACTTATCCGGCCGTCTCCATCGGATGGAACATCCACAAGGAACCGTTCATGCAGGGTGCGACCCGCTGGATGGACGAACTCAAGCTCCGTGTCGGTTACGGTGTGACCTCCAACCAGGCCGTGTCTCCGTACTCCACCCTCGGATCCCTGTCCACCAAGGTGTATAACTTCAACGAGGAAAAATACGCCACCGGTTACTACGTTTCCTCGCTTCCCAATACCGAACTCGGCTGGGAGTACTCCAACACCTGGAACTTCGGTCTGGACTATTCCTTCTTCAAGGGTCGCCTGCGCGGTGCCATCGAGTACTATCGCGTGGACACCAAGGACATCCTGCTCAGCCTGAGCCTGCCTGCTTCTGCCGGCGTGTCCCGCACCACCGCCAACATCGGTTCCACGCGGAACCGCGGTATTGAATTCACGGTCAACGGCACCATCCTCGAGAAGGGTGACTGGAAGTGGGATGCCGGTCTGAACATCTATGCCAACCGCAACCAACTCGTCGCCCTCGCGGACGGCACGAAGGAGGATAAGGGCAACCGCTGGTTCGTCGGCTATCCTCTCCAGTGCATCTACGACTATGAGTATGACGGCCTCTGGCAGGAGGGTGATCCGTACATGGATATCCTCGAGCCCAGTAAGGTGGATGCCGTTACCGGCTACAAGGGTTCGCTCGGTATGATCAAGGTCAAGTACCATGGCGACTACAACGCCGACGGCTCCCCGACCCGCGCCATCAACTCCAACGACCAGGTGCCGTACAGCGCCGAGGCCACTTTCATGGGCGGTTTCAACACCCGTCTCGCCTGGAAGAACCTCGACCTGACCATTATCGGTGACTTCCAGGTCGGCGGTATCTTCATGTCCTCGCTGCACACGGAATATGAAAACCTGATGAGCGGCCGCCGCGGCCAGATCGACGTCGACTACTGGACGCCGGAGAAACCGAACGTCAAGTACCCGCGCCCGGGCTCCACGATCGTCACCGACTCGCCGAAGTACGCGTCCCTGATGGGTCAGTTCGACGGCACCTACGCCAAGATCCAGACCATCACGCTCGGCTACACGATGCACCGCATTCCGTTCTTCCAGCGTCTTGGCATCAGCAACCTTCGCGTGTACTTCACCGCTCAGAATCCTTTCGTGATCTACTCCGCCTTTACCGCCGAGACCGGCCTCATCCACCAGGGTAACGCCCGTTCCGGCCGCATGGCGAGCTTCTCCAACAGCACTCCGCAGACGCACAACTATCTGCTCGGTATCAATCTGACTTTCTAACAGCGCAACGATATGAAAAAGATATTCAAACTTATGCTGGTTCTCGGCGGCTCGCTGTTCCTGTTCGCTTCCTGCAACAAGATTCTTGAGGAGCACCCGAAGACGATCTACACGCCCGATTATTTCGGAACGCCTGCCGGCGTGGAAGGCGGTCTGACCGCCCTGTATTCCCACCTGCGCGATGTGTACGGCGACCCGTACACCTGGTCCGACCTTGAGGGTGCCACCGACGAACTCACGTTCTCGAACAGCGGTTTCCGTGGCAGCGACTTCTCCACCGGCGCCCACGTGACGGCCGACAACTGCCCGAAGTCCGGCTTCTGGAACTTCACCTACATCAATACTGCCAACGGCATCATCAAGAATGCGACCGAAGGCGGCATGGCGGAGTCCCTGATCGCAGAGGCGCGTTTCTTCCGTGCCTTCTATTACTTCGACTTGGTCCGTATTTTCGGCGGCGTGCCGCTCGACCTGGGCTCCGGCGAACTGGAATTCAACTCCAGTGCTGTCCGCGTTTCGACCCGCAACACGGTCGAAGAGGTGTATAAGAAGTGCATCTTCCCGGATCTGGAGTTTGCCTTGTCGAAACTTCCCGATACGCCGCGTATCGGTGGTGCCCTGTCCAAGACGGCTGCCCGCATCCTCCTTTCCCGTGCCTACCTTACCTACGGCTGGTGGCTGGAGAACCCGAAGGGTCTGAAGACCTATCCTGAGTGCCCCCGCAACGCCGGCGAGGCCAAGACCTGGTTCCAGAAAGCGTATGATCTCGCAGTCGAAGGCATTGAGAATCCCGGTCCGTTCGGTCTGGAATCCTCCTTCTACAAGGTGGCCCTTGGCGAGAACGATTACAACAAGGAGCAGGTTTTCTATTCCGACCGTACCGAGAAATCCGCGCAGTACAACGGCGCGCCTGTCACCGGTTGGGATCAGGGAACGAACTTCGTCTGCTGGTTCCATATGTGGAACTACTCTGCCGCGTCGTGCAAGGACAACACCGGCGCTGTGACCATCCCGATGCAGCGTACCGACAGCCAGTTCATGGGCCGTCCCTGGACGCGTCTGGCTCCGACGCACGAGGCGCTGCACACCTTCACGGACATCGACATGGATTCCCGTTTCGACGGCACCTTCACCTGGATCTTCCGCGCCAACTTCGATCAGTTCGGCAACGACGCAATCAAGTGGTATGAGGGCCCGCATGGCAACCATATCGGCGCCAAGGAGGCTTTCCTGACCTTCCTTCCCTACGTGGATGAGACCGTGCAGTATCCTGCCAGCCTGACCGGCAACCTCGTTGATCAGGGCTTCGGCGTCAAGGAAGGCATGGATTCCTATGTTATCGATCTGCGCGGTATCAACCGCTTCACCTATCCGGGTCTCTGGAAGCAGGGTCCGTACCGTACCAACACCGGTTCTCCTTCCGGCCCCGGCGAAGCGAATGTCGGTTCGACGCGCCCGTACGTCATCTACAAGTTCTCCGAGCTGTACTTCATCGCCGCTGAGGCGGCCGTGAAGGGAGCCACCGCCCAGGCCGGCAAGTCTGCCCGTGATCTCATCAACGTGATCCGTGCCCGTGCCGCCAAGTGGGAGTTCAAGAACAACGAACAGCAGGTGTACAAGGCAGATTTCAGCGCCGAACTGACGGCCAAGACCCCGAACCCTGTGACCATTGACTTCCTCCTGGACGAGATGCTTCGCGAGTATTACGGCGAGGGCAAGCGCTGGTTCGACCTGGCGCGTACCCAGCAGTGGCTTGAGCGTGCCCTGACCTATACGATCACGGAGACGCAGAAGACCCACACGCCTGTCGTGAACACCCGCGACATCATCGAGCTCAACTACATGAACCCGATCCCGCAGGGTCAGATCAATGCCATGCAGATGTCGGAGGATGAGAAGAAGGCTTACCAAACCCCGGGCTACTGGCTGGAATAGTTGAACGCGTTTTTGGTTAAATAAGAATATGGTTGGAACGGAAAGGGCGCCTCGCGAGGGCCGCCCTTTCTTCTTTTGAGAAGTGCGTAAAAATACGCATATTTGTATCATGATAACGAAGAAGATACAGTCTCATACCGGCCACCTTGCCGCAGCCCTTGCCTTCTTGGGTTCATGGGCTTTTTTCTGCTTCGCATACCCCTATCACCTGATGCGACGCGAGCAGATGAACTTGTTCCTCTTCGACGGGGATTACATCCGTCAGACCTACCGGGGCGCCGGCTGGCTGGCGCGTTTCTTGAGCGATTTCCTGGAGCAGTTTTTCCTTTCCCCCGTACCGGCGTCGCTTCTTGTAGCGCTGCTGCTGACGGGTATCGGCGTGGTCGTGTACCGGATCTGCCGGCATTTCCTGGGCAAATGGCCGTCCCTGGCCGTCGCCACACTCTTTTTCGTCTGGTCTTTCTTGCGAGAGACAAGCAATCTGTACCAGACGCGCTATACGCTGGTTGTTCTGGGCTACCTGTCCTGCGTGCTGCTGGCGCTGCAATGCAGAAAAGGCGGGACAAAAGCGCTCGCCGGCATACTGCTGCTCGCTATCGGCAGCTGGGCGCTTGCGTCCCCGTTCCACAAGCATTACGGCAAGTTGTGGAGCGTCCCCAAATTCGACTATGAACGGGTCATCGGGCTGGATGTGGAAACCTCCCTGGAGAACTGGGACAAGGTTCTACAACTCTCGAAGGTGGACCTGTACATGGAAGAGGCAAGTTATTGCTATAATCTGGCGCTCGCGATGAAAGGGCGCCTGGGTGACGATCTCTTCAACCATTCACAGAATCATCAGTTTACGCTGCTGTTTCCTGCATCTTCTGAACAGACCATTTTTACGAACGGCATGGCCGGAGAAGCCTGGTTCCAACTGGGCGACATGACCCAGGCCGAGCAAAGCGCCATCACTTCGCTGCAGGCATCTCCCAAGCACACCGGGGCGCGATTTCTGGTCCGCCTGGCCCGGATCAACCTGATTTCAGGAGAAGACGAAGCGGCACAGAAATACCTGAACAACCTGGACCGGACGCTGTTTTACGGGAAATGGGCCCGAAGCATGATGCCGGGCCGCCAGGACGAAGCAACGCGGGCGCAGCTCGAAGAAGCGCGGGCCAAACTTTTCCGGAAAGATTTTGTCCACCAGAGCGAACGGCCCCGGGAGATCCTGCGGGGTCTGCTGGAGGCAAATCCGGACAACTTCATGGCCCGGAATTACCTGCTCTGCTACGACCTGATGTGCTATGACCTGGACACGTTTATGGAGGATTATACAGCGAATATGATCAACGCTCGCCTTTACCACGAGGCCATTCTTATCTGGCTCAGCCAGAACAACCGGCTGACGCCGGAGCAGGTCAGAAGCTACGGAGTGGACCTCTCGACCGTCGACCGGATGAACCGTTTCGGCCGGAATCCTTCCGGGCAGAAAAATACGTATTGGTATTACTATCTGAAAGCGATGTACGAGCAGCAATAAATCATGCGGAACAAATTATCATACATACTGTTATCCTTTCTGGTGTGCCTGATGTTGCCGGGCTGCGGCGGTCGGGACAACTTTACTGCCACCGACGGCAGCGAGGGTCCGCTTGTGATCTATCCGGACTACAAGGACGTCACCATTCCCGCGAATATCGCACCGCTGAATTTCCGCTACGCGATGGCGGATGTCCGCCGGGCGCGGACCACCTTCACCCTGGATGGCAAATCCGTTACCATCAAGGGAAGCGAGGTCGAATGGCGCCTGGGCAAGTGGAAGGCGTTCCTCTCCGGCGCGGCCGGGCAGACCATCACCGTGCGGGCCGAGGCCGTCGTGGACGGAAGGCCGGTCACCGACAGTTGGTCGGTCTTCGTGAGCGAAGATGCGATGGACGGCTGGCTGACCTACCGCCTCATCGAACCGTCGTACCAGATGTACAACGAAGTGTCGATCCGGGAGCGCTGTGTCGAGAATTTCGATGAAACGATTATCTGTGACTACAAGCACACAGACGATGCCTGCATGAACTGCCACGTCCACGGCCAGTCGCGCGGAGACTATTCCCTGTATTACATCCGCGGTCCAAAAGGCGGCTCCATCCTGAACCAGAACGGCAAGCTCCGCAAACTGACGCTCAATGCGGAGGGTATGCTTTCCGCCACGGTTTACGGCGAGCTCCATCCTGACGGCCGTTTCGGCGTGTTCTCCACCAACATCATCCTGCCGAGCTTCCATACGCTGCCGGGCAAGCGCATGGAGGTGTTCGACTCGGCCTCCGACCTGACGGTTGCGGATTTCGAGAACAACAAGATGATCAACGTGCCGCACGTCGCCCGGCCGGATAAGTTCGAGACCTTCCCGTGTTTCTCCGCCGACGGCAAATCGGTTTTCTACTGCGTGGCCGACACCCTGCCGGTCCCGCAGCGCATCCATGAGGTCATGTACGACCTGGTGCGGGCCGACTTCGACACGGAGACCGGCCATATCGGCGAACAGGTCGACACCGTCTGGAGCGGCCGCTCCAACGGCGGCTCCGTGTGCCATCCCAAGGCTTCGCCGGACGGACGCTGGCTGATGTTCTCCGTGGCCGACTACGGGACCTTCCCGCTCTTCCACCCCGAGTGCATGCTCTACCTGGCGGACCTGGCCTCCGGAGAGATCCGTCCGCTGGACGAGATCAAGGGCGACAAGTCCGACTCCTACCACAGCTGGTCGTCGAACAGCCGCTGGTTCGTGTTTGCGAGCAAGCGCGGCGACGGGCAGTACGGCAAGCCCTATTTCTGCCACCTGGACGGCGAAGGCCGCACGACCAAGCCCTTCGTGCTCCCGCAGAAATCCTCCCGCTTCTATACGTATAACCTGAAGTCGTTCAATGTTCCCGATTTGGGAGACGCTTCCACCGGCATGACTGTCCGCGATGTGCGGAAGCTGATGAAGATGGAGGACGAGGGCTTCAGTCAAGCAGACTTATGAGATATGCGAAAAAAAACGCATATTTGTATTTCGGATATTTTGAATATGAAGAGAATCAGAATCAGCCCCGCTCTTATTGCCGCGGCCCTGGCGTTCTTGGGCGCGTGGGGCTTTTTCTGGTTCGTGTATCCCTACCATCTGCTCCGCCGGGAGCAGATGAACCTGTTCGCGTTCGACGCGGATTATATCAGCCAGACCTACCGGGGTTCCGCGTGGCTGGCCCGCTTCGCGGGCGACTTCCTGGAGCAGTTCTTCCTGTTTCCCGGGGTGGGCGCGCTCATCGTGGCGCTGCTGCTGACGTCGATCGGCGCCGTCGTGTACCGGATCTGTCGGCATTTCCTGAAAGAATGGCCCTCGCTGGGCATTGCCGCGCTGTTTTTCATCTGGTCCTTCCTGCGTGAGACGGGCAATCTGTATATCACCCGCTACACGGTGGTCACGCTGGCCTATCTTTCCCTGATCCTGCTGGCGCTGCAGTGCCGGAAGGCCTGGCAGAAGCCCGTCGCGGCCGTGCTGCTGCTTGCGCTCGGCTGCTGGGCGCTCGGGATGCCTGTCCATAAGTTCTACGGCAAGGCCTGGGGCATCCCCCGGCTCAACTACGACAAGGTGATCGGCCTGGACGTGGAGACCTCGCGCGAGAACTGGGACAAGGTCATCAAGATGTCGAAGCGGGACCTCCGGATGGAGGAGTCCAGCTATTGCCTGAACCTGGCGCACGCCATGAAGGGCGACCTGGGCAGCACGATGCTCAATTATGCGCAGAACCACCACCGGACCCTGCTCTTCTCCGTCTCCACGGAAAACAGCCTGTTCACGAACAGCTTGGCGGGGGAAGCCTGGTTCCAGCTGGGCGACATGACGGTCGCGGAGCAGAGCGCCATCACCTCGCTGCAGGCCTCGCCCAAGCACACCGGCGCCCGCTTCCTGGTGCGCCTGGCGCGAGTGAACCTCATCTCGGGTGAGGACGCCGCCGCGCAGAAATATCTCTCCCTGCTGGGCAAGACCCTTTTCTACCGCAAATGGGCGCTCAGCATGATGCCCGGCCGGCAGGACGAGGCCGTGCGCGCCGAGCTCGCCGCGGCCCACGCGAGGCTGGCCCGGACCGACTTCGTGCACCATTCCAACAAGCCGCGGGAGATGCTCCTGAACCTGCTGGCCTCCGATCCGGACAACCTCCCGGCCCGCAATTACCTGCTCTGTCTCGACCTGATGGTCTACGACCTGGAGCAGTTCATGCAAGATTACGAGCCCTACATGGTTCCGGGGCGGCTCTATCAGGAGGCCATTCTCATCTGGCTCAGCCAGCAGGGGACCCTGGGCGAATCGATCTTCGCGCACTACGGCATCGAGACGGCGACGACCAGCCGCATGGACTGGTTCTTCCGCAACCCGGACCGCTACTGGAACACCTACTGGGCCTATTACATGGACGCATTAATGCGTGAAAACCAATGAGAACACTGAGACAGATATGGATAGCGATCCCGGTGGCGCTGATGCTGCTGGGCTGCAGCGGGCATGATTTCGCCGACGCCGTGGACGGCAGCGCCGGCCCCCTGGTCATCTACCCGGACTACAAGGAGGTGACCATCCCGGCCAACATCGCCCCGTTGAATTTCCGCTACGCGATGAAAGATATCCGCGGGGCGAAGACCACCTTCACCCTCGGCGAGCGCTCCGTCACCCTCAAGGGGACGGAAGTCGAATGGCGCCTGGGCGCCTGGAAGGCCTTCCTGGCCGACGCGGCCGGGCAGACCGTGACCGTGTCGGCGGAAGCCGTCGTGGACGGCCAGCCGGTCTCCGACCGGTGGTCCTTCTACGTCAGCGAGGATGCCGTTGACGGCTGGCTGACCTACCGTCTCATCGAGCCCGCCTACCAGATGTTCAACGAAGTGTCCATCATGGAGCGCTGCGTCGAGAATTTCGACGAGACGACCATCTGCGACCACACCGTCACGGACAATTCCTGCATGAACTGCCACGTCCACGGCCAGCAGCGCGGGGACTATTCGCTCTACTACATCCGCGGCCCGAAGGGCGGCTCCATCCTCAACAAGGACGGCAAGCTCCGCAAATTGACGCTCAACGCGCCCGGGATGCTCTCGGGCACCGTTTACGGCGAACTCCACCCGTCGGGGCGCTTCGGCGTATTCTCCACCAACATCATCCTGCCCAGCTTCCACGCGATGCCGGGCAGGCGCATGGAAGTCTATGATTCGGCCTCCGACCTCACAGTGGCGGATTTCGACAACAACGTGATGATCAACCTCCCGCACGTGGCGCAGTCGGAGAAATGGGAGACCTTCCCCTGCTTCTCCGCCGACGGCAAGTCGGTCTACTGGTGCGTGGCCGACTCGCTGCTGGTCCCCGACGACCTGGCGCAGGTGCGCTACGACCTGGTGCGGGCCGATTTCGATACGTCGAACGGCCACATCAGCACGCAGGTGGACACGGTCTGGAGCGCACAGGCGCACCAGGCCTCCGCGTGCCATCCCAAGGCCTCCCCGGACGGCCGCTGGCTGCTCTTCACCGTGGCGGACTACGGCACTTTCCCGCTTTTCCACACGGAGTCCACGCTCAACCTGATGGACCTGGAGACCGGCGAAGTCCGTCCCCTGGACGAGATCAAGGGCGACAAATCCGACACCTACCACAGCTGGTCGTCCAACAGTCGCTGGTTCGTCTTTGCGAGCAAGCGCGGCGACGGCACGTACGGCAAGCCCTATTTCTGTCACCTGGACGCGGACGGTCGCACGACCAAACCTTTCGTCCTGCCGCAGAAATCTTCCCGCTTCTACCTGTACAATTTGAAGTCTTTCAACATCCCCGACCTGGGTTCCTCCTCCACCGGAATGACGATTCGGGACGCCGCGCGGATGTTCAAGATGTCCAACGAAGCGTTCTCCCAGGCGGAATAGCCGGGATGGGCGGAATTCAACACAAATTGTTACACAAACGGCCCTAAGGAATAGGGATTTTCGTATCTTTGTACAAAGTACAAATCCCTGATCCTTATGCAGAAATCCATTTTTCTGACTGTCCTGGCAGGCGCGGCGCTGCTCGCCGCCTGCAGCCGTCCCGTCCCCGTGGCGCAGGACGGAACGGACCTCTGGCTGGCCGCCGGCCGGCCCTATGCCGACGTCCTTGCCTCCGTCGAGACGACGATCGACCCCGCCCTTCCGGCGGAAGGCTACCACATTTATGACGCAGACGGGCAGCGCCACGTCGCCGCCGGCTCCGAGGCCGGCCTGCGCTATGGCGTCTACGCCCTCCAGCGCGCTGAGGTGCTCGGCGCCGCCGGCCCCGGCATCGATATCCAGGAGCAGCCCTACTACGATCTGCGCCTGCTCAACCACTGGGACAACCTCGACGACACCGTGGAGCGCGGCTACGCCGGCGAATCGATGTGGGAGTGGACCTCCCCGACCGTCCCGGAAGCGCGCATCCGCCACTACGGCGAGCTCTGCGCATCCGTCGGCATCAACGGCGCGGTCCTGAATAATGTCAATTCCAACCCGCTGATCCTCGACGCGGAGCACATCGCCCGCGTGGCGAAGATCGCGGACATCCTCCGCGAATACGGCATCAAGACCTATATCTCCATCAAATGGACCAGCCCCATTGCCCTGAGCGGCCTGAAGAGCGGCGATCCGCTCAATCCCAAGGTCCGCCAGTGGTGGAAGGACAAGGCGGCCGAGATCTACCGGGCCATCCCCGACTTCGGCGGCTTCCTGGTCAAGGCCAATTCCGAGGGCCAGGCCGGTCCGCAGGACTACGGCCGCACGCACGCGGACGGCGCCAACATGCTGGGCGAGGCCCTCGCCCCGTACGGCGGCATAGTAATGTGGCGCGCTTTCGTCTACAGCCCCACAAGCCCCGACCGCGCCAACCAGGCGGTTGAGGAGTTCCTGCCGCTGGACGGCAAATTCGCCGACAACGTGATCGTGCAGATCAAGAACGGTCCCGTGGACTTCCAGCCGCGCGAGCCCTTCAGCCCGCTTTTCGGCAAGCTCAAGGACACGAAGATGATGATGGAATTCCAGGTCACGCAGGAATACCTGGGCTTCTCCAACCACCTGGCCTACCTGGGAACGATGTGGGAGGAGTGCCTGAAGTCCGACACCTACCGGGACGGCCCCGGCACGCCCGTCTCCAAGACGATCTCCGCCATCGCGGGCGTCGCCAACACCGGTCAGGATCCCAATTTCTGCGGCTATGTCTTCGCGCAGGCCAACTGGTATGCCTACGGCCGCCTGGCCTGGAATCCCGAGCTGAACGCCGAGACGATTGCCGACGAGTGGATCCGCCAGACCTTCCTCAAGCCCGCGGGCATGACGGACAAGACCTTTGAAAGCAAGTTCATCGAGCCCGTGCGCGGCATCCTGATGGCCTCCCGCGAGGCGGTCGTCAACTATGAGATGCCCGTGGGCCTGCACCACCTCTTCGGCGGCACGCACTACGGCCCCGCGCCGTGGGACCGCCTCGGCCGTCCCGACTGGACCCCGGCCTACTACCACCAGGCGGACAGCGCCGGCATCGGCTTCGACCGTACCCGCAGCGGCTCGGACAATGTCGACCAGTACAATGAGCCCCTGGCATCCGAGTACAACGAGCTCGCCACCTGCCCGGAGAACCTCCTGCTGTGGTTCCACCACGTTCCCTGGGACTACAAACTCGCTTCCGGCCGCACGGCCTGGGACGAAATCTGCCTGCACTACGACGCCGGCATCAAGCAGGTCGAGACCTTCCGCCAGACCTGGGCGGGCCTGAAGCCGTACGTGGCTCCCGCCCTCTGGGAGGAGGCTGCGAAGAAGCTGGAGATCCAGCAGCACGACGGCGAATGGTGGCGCGACGCCAACGTGGGCTACTTCCAGCGCATCAACGGCCTGCCGCTGCCGGCCGACGTGCGCCCGCTCGACACGCCCATCGACTCGCTGATCTACCGCCAGGTCCGTTCCGACCGCCTCGGCATGCCGATCCACGACGAGAACAACCGTCCTATTATTGATAGACCCCGTTTCCGCCGTCCGCAGTAATATGAAAAAGATTCTATACCTTTTGATGGCCGTGGCGTTCTGTTTCGCCGCCTGCGCCCAAACTCCCGACTGGACCACCACCTGGGCCACGGCCCTGCAGATCGCCGAGCCGCACAACAACCCGCCGGCACCCGGCCTCGCGGACAATTCCTTCCGCCAGACCGTCCAGGTGTCGATCGGCGGCAAGGCCCTGCGCCTGCACCTGTCCAACCTGTTCAATGAGGACGAGACCGAGATCCTTGGCGTGGAGATCGCCCGCGCCGCGACGATGGGCGCGAGCCCCGAGATCGTGGACGGCTCCACGGTGGAGCTGACCTTCGGCGGCGCGCGCGCCTTCACGATGGCGCCCGGGGAGGAGGTCGTCTCCGACCCGGTGGACTTCGCGCTGGAAGCGCGCGAGAACCTCGCCATCACCATCCATTACGGCAAGATTTCCGCGACGCGCCTGACCAGCCACCCGGGCTCCCGCACCACGTCCTACATTGCCGCAGGCAACACGACGGACTTCTCCGAGCCCGTGGCGAAGACGGACCACTGGTACACCATCAGCGCCATCGACGTGATGCCGCTGCGCCCCAGCGCCGCCATCGCCGTGCTCGGCGACTCCATCACGGACGGCCGCGGCACGACCACCAACGGCCAGGACCGCTGGACAGACCAGCTGTCCCGCTCGCTGCTCGCCGACCCCAAGACGCGCGACCTCGCGGTGCTCAACTTCGGCCTCGGCGGCAACTGCATCCTGCGGGGCGGCAACGGCCCCACAGCCCAGAGCCGCTATGCGCGCGACCTCTTCAGCCCCTGCGGCGTCAAGTACATCATCCTCTTCGAGGGAACGAACGACCTCGGCGGCAGCCGGGACGGCGTGAAGACGGCCGGGGACATCAAGGCCGTCTGGCGCGACGTCATCCGGGACGCGCATGAGCGCGGCATCAAGGTGATCGGCGCCACGGTGACTTCCGCCGTGGGCAGCTTCTACCAGCGCGCCGGCGAGCACGAGAAGGGCCGCCAGGCGCTGAACCAGTGGATCCGCGAGAGCGGGGAATTCGACGGCGTGATCGACTTCGACGCGATCACCGCCGGTCCGGACGATCCTACGCGCATCAACCCGGCCTTCCTCTTCGAGAACGACTGGCTGCACCTCAACGCCGACGGCTACCGTCTGATGGGCACCAGCATCGATCATGCGCTGTTCCGCTAGCAGACTCTTTTCGCTCCTGACGGCCCTGGCGGTCCTGCTTTCCGTTTCCTGCGGGAAGCAGGACCCGGTGCCGGATCCGGACCCGCCCGAACCCGTCGACCCGAACCCGCCCTCGGTCTACAAATACGGCCTCCGGGAGCTCGCCCGGGCCAACGACCTCCTGCTCGGCACCGCCTTCACCTATTCCGAATACAACATGGACCAGCCGCTCAAGGAGGTCCTGAAGCGGGATTTCGATGCCGTCACCTTCGGCAACGAGATGAAGCACGACGGGATTGTGCAGGCCGACGGAAGCCTGCGCTTCCAGACGGCGGACACGATGGTGGGCTGGCTCAAGGATTGTGACGCGCAGCTCTTCGGCCACACCCTCGGCTGGCACTCCCAGCAGCAGACCGACTATCTCGATAGAATGATCCGGGAGGCGCCGGACGCCGCCACGGCGGCTTCGCGCATCCGGGAATTGCACAAGAGCTGGGTGGACGCCATGATCGACCATTTCGACGCATATGGCTGGGATGTCGTGAACGAGGTGCTCATGGACAACGGCGAATGGCGCAGCACGGCCAACACCCCGGCGGGCCGGCACATTTTCGTCTGGGGCAATTACTACCCCGGCGGCACCAAAGAATTCGTGGACGCGGCGTTCCGCAGCGCGCAGGAGGCCCTGAAACGGAACGGGAAGCAGGCGATTCTCTACATCAACGACTACAACCTGGAGGGTGGCTGGGCCAAGGCCAAACTGGAAGCCCTGTGCAGTTATGCCGAGAGCAATCCCGACGTGACCGGTGTGGGCAGCCAGATGCACATCTCCTCCGACATGAACCGGGACGACTTCGTCAACATGCTCAAGCGCATGGTGAAGACCGGCAAGATGGTCCGCATCTCCGAACTGGACGTCAAGCAGGACCAGACCGACCAGGGCGAGACCATCGTCTTCATCTTCGACCAGTACCTGAAGCTTGTGCCCAAGGAGCAGCGCGGCGGCATCACCTTCTGGGGCGTGAGCGACAAGAACACCTGGCTAGGCAAGGGAAATTATCCGCTCCTCTACGACTCGCTCTACAAGCGCAAGGACTCCTACCGCGCCCTCCACGCCTACCTCCTGGACCGCGCCGGGCTGGAGTAATCCCGTCATTCCCCGACTGCCCATCCTCCCGAACTTCAGCTGGCGGGTGGAGTTTTAGATAATTACATTTCCACCGAAAAGATCAGCGAGAAAGTGTGGTGCTGCACCGGGAGCTCCTTTGCGACCAGTGTATCGTAGGCGGGACCGCCGTTGTAGTTGTACGACACGCCGATGCGGGTCGGGAACGGCACCCAGAGGAGGTTGCCCAGCACCGCGGTGAGGTCCGCGCCCGCGCTGAACAGCGCGCCCTTGTCCTGGTGGGAAGAGAAGGCGGTGTAGTCGCCGTGTAGGGTCAGTTCGAAATTGCGCAGGTAGGCCACCGGGCCCAGCAGGGCGCGGTCGACGGGGATCAGCGGGAGCTTGTAGTCCAGCGCGGCCTTGAACTGCGTGGGATAGCCGGCGAGCCAGCGGGTCACGGACGTCGGGAAGCCGCGCGGGGCCGTGTTGGCGAAGGCCTCGCTGAACGTGCCGTCAAAGATTTTTGAATACAAAACGCTCCAGCGTATGCCGTGCGTCTCGTGCAGGCCGGGGAGGTAGCCGTACAGGTAGCCATAGGCCGAAGGCGTGATCAGCCCCGGAATCCAGCGGAAGCTGTAACCCAGCTCGGCGCCCACGCCAAAGCCCGGATACACCCGGGATTCGGGCGTGGGCTGCATGATGTAGCCGCGCAGGCTCAGGGTCGTGCGCCACATCGGGCGGCCGTCCGCGAAGCGGTCGGTGCTCCAGTACAGGGCGGCCGTGGGCACAAGGCCGCGCTGCCAGCCGCCGGAGGTGAAATTCCAGGGGATGTAGGTCTTGACGCTGCCGGACACGGACGGGACGCCGAGATCCCGCGCCTTCAGGCGGACTACTTGCTTCTCCGTGTCTTGCTCCACAAAGTACTCATAGGCGTTCCGCTCGTTGAAGTCCACGGACGCCTCGATCACGGGATAGAGCCCCGTGTAGGTGAAATCGGCGTGGAGCATGTGCCGCCAGATGCCGTCGACCGGGGCCGCATGGTACCCGGCGAAGCCGTAGCTGGTGCCCAGGTCGTTCTGCCAGAAGGCGGTCGCACCAAGGCCGGCATCCTGCATCAGCGTCTCGAAGGAAAGCTCGTCGACGGAATTGTAGCGGAAAAAGAAGGGTAGCCAGGAATGGAAGCGGAACAAGTGCCCCAGCTTGCTGTACGGCTTCGGGTCGCTTACCTCCACCGGCATGTCCCAGTCGATCGGCTCCGGCTCGCCTGCGGTGAGCGCTTCGACGAAGGGGTACTCCGCCGTCTTCGTGAAATCGGCCGCCACCGGCTGCAGGGCGTTCCAGGCCACTTTGTGGATCAGGCGTCCCTCCGGCTGGAGGACGCTGAAATACAGGGTGTCAGCTTCCAAAAGGAAGTCCTTGCCGCCGAAGCGCAGGTTCGTCAGGCGCTCCACCCGGCCGTCGGCCGGATCCATGGAATATAGCTCCTGCACGCCCGTGAGGTCGCTGGAGAACATCAGCCGGCCGGCCAGAGACCACAATTCGCCGATGCTGACCAACGCGGGGTCCAGCACCGGCGTAAAGCCGTCCGCCACGCGGTACAGGCCCGCGCCCGCCTCCGTGATGGCGCTCGCGTACAACACGTCACCCACCCAGGTCGTTTCCACCACCTGCATGCCTTCCGGAGCCTGCCATTCGCGCAGGCGCGTGCCGTTTTCCGCGTCCAGCAGGACCACGCGGCTGGTGCCGTCGGCCGGGTATTCCGTCACGGACAGCACCTCCTCATGGGGCGCGGGAACGGGATTATAGAAACGCGTTTTGCGCGTCAGCTTGCGGGCGAGCGTGCCGTCGAAGCTGCGGATAATCGAATAGGAACGCAGCGGCCAGCGTGCGTCGCGCACGACTTCGCTCCAGTAGGTCCGGTCCTGCGGTCCGCCGGTCTCGAGGCCGGACACGTGGGTGCCCAGCAGCACGTGCTGCTCCACCTGACCGTCCGGGTAGATGCGCACCAGGCGGTCGGGGTGCGTGATGCCGGTCTGGACGGCGTAAATGAGCTTTCCCTGATGGTCCAGGCTCGTGTACTCCGTGAAGCGGCGCGGCGCGGGCGTGACAAGTTCCGTCTGCAGGAAAGGCCCGCGGGCGAGCTCATCCGCCGTCCAGAACCGCTGCAGGGTGTCGCACACGGCCGCAAAGGCGTCCTTGAAGCGCAGGCCGGTGGCCTCCCGCACGGTCTTGTCCCAGTTCAGGAAGGCGATGCCGTGCTTGGCGACGCGCTGGTAGAAGCGGGCGCTGAGGTCGGGCACGTCGAAGGTGGCGCGGATGCCGCCGACGGCCAGGTAGCCGGCCCGGTAGTAATCCGGGGTATAATAGCGCTGCGAGCCGTAACGCCAGCGCCAGAAGTCGCGCATGTCGCCGGCGGCGAAGCTCACGCGGTAGTATTCCAGAAAATCGGCACTGCTGCCGCGCCCAACAGGGGTTAAGGCCGTCTCCGCGACCACGGCGTCGCCCTCGAAGAAGGCCGGGCCGCCGTAGATGGCCGCGATGCCGCCGGGGATCAGCTGTCCGCCCAGGATATTCAGCCAGCGGAAGGGCTTCATCGCGCCCGCCTGCAGTTGCGCCACGTGGCGGGACTCGTGGACGCTGAGGTGCCTCATCCAGGGATAGCTCTCATCCGGGAAGGCGTCCGGGACGGTCAGCAGCTCCATGCGGCGCGGCGTCCAGGTCACCTGGCCGTTGGAATAGGCGGTCCAGGCATGCAGCACAACGGGCATCTTGTTCTTGTAGGCGGCATTCGGCCGGATGCCGATGCTGCCGCTCACGGGCGCGACGGCTCGCTCCAGTGTCTGCGCGTAGGCGCGCCCCAGCGAGTCGAGCCCGCGGGGGTAAATCACGCGGTAGGTCGGGGTCTCGATCTGGTTCCAGCGGAGTCCGCCCGGGTCCGCTCCCATCGTGTGGAACTGGGCAGATACGGGTTTGGCCGCCCCGAACAGGAGTAGCCAAACGGTCAGTATCGTTTGCAGACATCTCATTATCTGCAAATTTAACTTTTTTTCGCTAACTTTATGGCTTGGCAATGAAAAGGTCTGGATTCATATCGCTGCTGCTGGCGGCTGCGCTGCTGGCGGGCTGCCGGGGCGGCGGACAGCCGCAGGAGGGCGCTGCGCCGCAGCTGCGCCCGTTCCCGTATCCCGAGGTGCCGGCGGTATACACCGACCCCGAGGTGCGGAAGGACTGGGTCCTGGACCATTTCTGGGACGCCTTCCTGGCCGGCGACGGCCCCTGCGACACGAGCGCCGTGCTGGGGGTGCGCCATTCCGACGTGGAGGGCCAGGTGGCGCTGTTCGCCCAGCAGCTGGAGCAGCTGCCGCTGCCGGAGGCGCAGCGCAAGATGCGCCATTTCTTCGAGCAGGTCGAGAAGCGCCAGGCGGCCGACACGGCCTCGCACGTCTACCTGCTGATGGAGGAGATCGTGACCCGTTACCTCTACGATCCCAATTCCCCCGTGCGCAACGAGGATCTGTATCTTCCTTACGTTGAGGGGCTTGCCAAGTCGCGTTTCACGCGGGACGCCGCCCGTCCGGGCTATGTGTACCAGGCGCAGATGTGCGCCCTTGCGCCCGTGGGCAGCGTGGCGCCGGACTTCCGTTTCACGGACGCCCGCGGCCGCACCCGCCACCTGCGCGACGTGAAGGCAAACACGACCCTGCTCTTCTTCAGCAACCCCGGCTGCTACGCCTGCCGGGACATCATCGAGCGGGTGACCGCGATCCCCGGCATCGACGGGCGCATCGCCAGCGGCGACTTCGCCGTGGTCAATGTTTATATTGACGAAGACCTCGATGCCTGGCGCGCCTACGAACCCAACTACCCGCGCAACTGGTACTGCGGCTACGAGCCCGACGGCCAGGTGCGCTCCGACCGGATCTACAACGTCCGGGCGATTCCGTCGCTGTACCTCCTCGGCGAGGGGCAGCGCATCCTGATGAAAGACGCCCCCGTGGAGCGGGTCGTCGCATGGCTGCAGAACCAACAAAATCAATAACAATATGGCTATCAACAGAAAACTTTGGGGCAGGACCCCTGATGGCAAGGCCATCTACAAGTACACCCTGACCAACGCCAGCGGCGCCTCCGTGGTGCTCGGCAGCGTGGGCGCCGCGATCGTGAGCGTCAACGTCCCGGACAAGAACGGCAAGCTCGGCGACGTGGCCCTCGGCTACGGCAAGGCGGAGCAGTATTTCAACGACGGCCCGTACCTGGGCAAGTGCCCGGGCCGCTTCGCCAACCGCATCGCCAAAGGCAAGTTCACCCTCGACGGCAAGATTTATACGCTCCCGATCAACAACGGCCCCAACCACCTGCACGGCGGCCCCGGCGGCTTCTCCGAGCAGGTCTGGGATTCCCGCAAGCGCAAGGGCGGCGTGGAGTTCAAGTACGTTTCCGCCGACGGCGAAATGGGCTATCCCGGCCAGGTGGTCGTCGTGGCGCGCTATGAGTGGAGCGAGGAGAACGAGCTCCGCATCACCTTCAGCGCCAAGTCCGACAAGAAGACGGTCATCAACCTGACGAACCACGCCTACTTCAACCTCAACTGCGGCGGTTCCATCCTGCGCCAGTTCCTGAAGCTGAACTGCTCCGAGTACCTTCCGACCGACCCGGGTCTCATCCCGCTGGGCGAGCCGGAGGCGGTGGCGGGCACCCCGATGGACTTCCTGAACGGCAAGACCCTCGGCCGCGACATCAAGAAGGACTTCCCGGCCCTGAACTACGGCAAGGGCTACGACGCCTGCTTCGTGATCGACGGCTACCGCAAGGGCCAGCTCCAGGAGGCGGCCGAGCTGTGGTCCAACCGCAGCGGCCGCACGCTCAAGGTCTACACGACCCAGCCGGGCCTCCAGGTTTACACCGGCAACTGGCTCGGTGGCTGCCCTGTTGGCAAGCGTGGCCGCATCTACCATGACTACGAGGGCGTGGCCCTGGAGGCCCAGCACCTTCCGGACAGCCCCAACCAGCCGGCCTACCCGACCACGGTCCTGCAGCCCGGCAAGATCTACCACGAAGCCATCATCTTTGCATTCGGAGTCAAGAAATAATGAAGCAATACCTCGACCTCCTGCAGGAAATCATGGACCACGGCGTGGTGAAGCACGACCGCACCGGGGTGGGCACGAAGAGCATCTTCGGCCACCAGATGCGGTTTGACCTCTCGCAGGGCTTCCCGTTGCTGACCACCAAGAAGGTCCACCTCAAGTCCATCATCTACGAGCTGCTCTGGTTCATCGCCGGCGACACCAACATCAAGTACCTCAAGGACCACGGCGTGTCCATCTGGGACGAGTGGGCCGACGAGAACGGCGACTTGGGCCCTGTCTACGGGCACCAGTGGCGCAGCTGGCCCGCCCCCGACGGGCGCGCCATCGACCAGCTCTCGCAGGTGATCGACACCATCAAACGGAATCCGGATTCCCGGCGGATGCTCGTGTCCGCCTGGAATCCCGCCGAGGTGGACAAGATGGCCCTGCCGCCCTGCCACTGCCTGTTCCAGTTCTACGTGGCGGACGGCAAGCTCTCCTGCCAGCTCTACCAGCGCAGCGCCGACACCTTCCTCGGCGTGCCCTTCAACATCGCGTCCTACGCCCTGCTGACGATGATGATCGCCCAGAGCTGCGGCCTGCAGCCCGGCGACTTCGTCCACACCACGGGCGACACGCACATCTACCTCAACCACTTCGACCAGGTGCGCGAGCAGCTCTCCCGGGAGCCGCGTGCGCTGCCGGTGATGAAGCTCAACCCGGACGTGAAGAGCGTGTTCGACTTCACCTACGAGGACTTCACCCTGGAGGGTTACGACCCCTGGCCGGCGATCAAGGCTCCGGTGGCGGTATGATGGAGAAGTGCATGATTGTGGCGATGGGCGAGGACCGCGCCATCGGCCGGGGCGGGACGATGCCCTGGCACCTGAAGGGGGACCTGCAGTATTTCAAGCGGGTCACGATGGGCTGCCCCGTGATCATGGGGCGGACGACCTTCGAGTCCATCGGGCGTCCGCTGCCCGGCCGCACCAACATCGTGCTCACGCGCCGTCCGGAGCCCATTCCGGGCACGGTTTGCGTGGACTCGATGGAGGCGGCGTATGCCGCCGCGGGCGACGTGCCGCGGGTGTTCGTGATCGGCGGCGCGTCGGTCTACAAAGCGGCCATCGACACGATGGACCGCTTGTTTGTCACGCACATACGGACGACAATTCCGGACGCGGATGCGCATTTTCCGGAAATTAATACCGATATTTGGACCGTCGAGGCGCGCTCGGGTCTCCTGAAGGATCCCGACTCCGGCCTCGAGTACGAATTCGTCACCTACATTAGAAAGTAGGAGATGCCGGATCACGTCCGGCATGACTACCAGTCATTCCGGGCAGTTTTTTAGTCATTCCGGGCAAAGTATAGTCATTCCGGGCTTGACCCGGAATCTGGTAAGTTAGTAGAAGATGGCAGGCAAACGCGAAAAATTCGGCGGCCGGCTGGCCGTGATCCTGGCAATGGCGGGTTCCGCCATCGGGCTGGGCAATATCTGGCGCTTTCCCTACATGGTGGGGGAGCACGGCGGCGCCGCGTTCGTCTTCGTCTACATCCTCGCCACGATCCTCATTTCGCTCCCCGTCTTCCTCGCCGAGGTCATGATCGGGCGCCGCAGCCACACCAACGCCCGCGACGCCTTCGCGCGCCTGTCGCGCCACCATCCCTTCTGGAAGGCCGCCGGCTACCTGACCATCCTGATCCCGACGCTGATCGCCAGCTACTACAGCGTGATCGGCGGCTGGTCGGTCGAGTACTTCGTCAAGTCCTGCGGAATGACCTTCGTGAAAACGGCACCGGAGGAGGTCAGTGGCCTGTTTGCGCCGTTCGTCTCGTCCGCCTGGACCCCCGTCGTGATGCACCTGGTCTTCCTGACCGCGTGCGTGGGCGTTGTGGCCGGCGGGGTGAAGTCCGGCATCGAGAAATTCAGCAAGGTGTCCCTGCCGGTCCTCTTCGTGCTGATCATCTTCATCCTGGGCTATTCGGTCGCCCTGCCGGGGGCCGGCGCGGGCGTGCGCTACCTGCTGCACCCCGACTGGAGCGAGCTCACGCCGCGCACCTTCGCGTACGCGATGGGGCAGAGCTTCTTCTCGCTGTCGCTCGGAATGGGGGCCATCATCACCTACGGCTCGTACGTGAGCAAACGGGAGAATATCCTCGTCACGAGCTCCGGCACGGCGGTCTCTGACCTGCTGTTCGCCATCCTGGCCGGCTTCGCCATCATGCCGGCGGTCTTCGCCGCCGGGATTGAGCCGGGCGCCGGCCCGGGCCTCATTTTCCAGACCGTTCCCTACGTCTTCTCGAAGATGGCCGCCGACCTGCCCGTGCTGAGCGGGGCCGTGTCCATCATCTTCTTCCTGGCTATCATCGTGGCGGCGATGACCTCGCTGATCTCGCTCGTGGAGGTGGGCGTGTCGTTCCTGATGGAGCGCAAGGGGCTTTCGCGCGGCCGCGCCTGCCTGGTGGTGTTCGCCATCTGCGGCACGCTCGGTACGCTCTGCTCGCTGTCTTTCGGACCGCTCGCAAACGCGACGGTGGCGGGGATGAGCATCTTCGACCTGCTCGACTGGGTGTGCTCCAACATCCTGCTGCTGGTGATGGCGCTGCTGGCCGTGATCTTCGTCGGCTGGATTCTGCCCAAGCGGGTCGTGCGGGACGAGTTCACCAACGGCGGGAGCGTCAACGGACGGGTTTTCCCGGTGGTTTATTTCCTGATCAAGTGGGTGGCGCCGATCGCGGTCGTCATCATCTTCTTTACCAATTTCATCTTGTAAATGGAGCGGCGGCGCGAATTGTTCGGCGGCCGCAGCGCGGCCATCTTCGCCCTGGCGGGCTCCGCCATCGGCCTGGGCAACATCTGGCGTTTCCCCTACATGGTGGGCCAGACGGGCGGCGCGGCCTTCATCATCATCTACCTGGTCTGCTGCCTGCTGCTTTCGCTGCCGATCTTCCTGGCGGAAGCCATCATCGGCCACCGCACGCAGGCGGGCACCTTCGGCGCCATGGAGCAGCTCGCGCCCGGCACGAAATGGAAGTGGCTGGGCTTGTTGACGGTGGTGTCCCCATTGATTATCCTTTCTTATTATAGCGTCGTGGGCGGCTGGTCCATCGGCTACCTCTGGCAGGCACTGACACGCGGCTTCCACGCCGCCGAGCTGGGCTCGGTGAGCTCCGCTTTCGGCGAGTTTGTTTCCAGCCCCGGCCGCGCGCTGTTCTGCCACACGCTTTTCCTGGGCGGCTGCGCGGCCATCGTCTCCGCGGGCGTGAAGTCCGGCATCGAGCGATTCAACAAGTTCTCCATGCCGCTGCTTTTTGTGCTGATCGTGGTCATCATGATCTATGCCCTGATGCTGCCGGGTTCTTCCGCCGGGGTGGAGTATCTGGTGAAGCCGGATTTCAGCAAGATTACGCCCTCGGGCGTGGCCGCCGCCATGGGCCAGAGCTTCTTCTCGCTCTCGCTGGGCGTGGGGACCATTCTGACGTATAGTTCATACATTCACAGCAAAGAAAACATACTTGTTACGGGCTTGGGGACGGTCGGATTCGACCTGCTCTTCGCCATGATCGCCGGCTTCGCCATCATGCCCGCGGTCTTCGCCGCCGGCATTGAGCCGGGCGCCGGCCCGGGGCTCATTTTCGAGACCCTGCCCTATATTTTTGCGAATATGGGCGCCTCGGCCCCCTGGCTGAGCGCCGTGGTGGCCGTACTCTTCTTTGTAACAATTGTGTTCGCGGCCTTTACCTCCGCCATTTCGATGTTCGAGGTGGGTGTGGCCTACCTCGTCGAGCAGCGGGGTATGACGCGGCACCGCGCCACGCTGCTTATTTTCCTCGGCACCTGGATCCTCGGCGCGCTCTGCTCGTTGTCCTTCGGCCCGCTGGCCGAGCTCAAACTCTTCGGCCTGTCCATCTTCAGCTTCTGCGACATGCTGACCTCCAACTTCCTGATGACCTTCGGCGGCCTGCTCTTCGTGCTCTTCGTGGGCTGGAAGATGGACCGGAAGGTTGTTCGCGACGAGTTCACCTGCGGCGGCACCGCCCGCTTCAACGGCGCCGTCTTCGACGCCTTCTGGTTCCTGCTGCGCTACATCGCCCCGCCCGCAATCGTCATCATCTTCCTAACGAATTTCTTTGTATAGTCCTTCCAGGCAGTTTTTCCGGAGAAATGCGTTATATTAGCAGACAATAACACAAAAACGATGAAACGTATCTCAACCATAGTCATGTCCCTGAGCGCAATCCTTTTGCTGGCTTCCTTATCGAAATAAACTTGTATGAAAAGATATCTGATTATTCCCTTTTTGGCTGCGGCCCTGAGCTTGACCGCGTGCAAAAACTTTTTCCCGTCGCTGGACCCGACTCCGAGCGTCGACCCTGTCGAGACGATGACCGCGGAGGCCGCTTATGAGAAAGTCAAGGTGATGTTGGAGCCCTTCGCCCGCCGTGGCATCAGCCGGACCACGAATGTCGTTCCCGCTCAGGCCATGCTATACTACATCCCCTGGGGCCAGTCCCAGGCGGAGAGCGTCGTGGTGGTGAATTCGCCGACCTGGGTGTTCTGCGTCGGCCCGGACGCCAACGCGAACGGGGAGAACGAGTGGATGTACGTGTACGTGAACGCCGCCAACGGCGAGTGGGGCGGCCAGATCCTGAAGGGAGAGATCGTCGGGCTGACCTGGGATACCCTGCGCGAAAAGGACGAGCATCCGGACAACTTCACCCTCTTCCGGGCAGAAACGATTAACAGTGCCAGCGCGTCCAAATGGCTGGAGATCTCCGAAGGATCGCAAGAAATAGAAAAGGAGGGGCAGCACGCCTGGATCCGGCGCTACGACAGCGAAGCGGAATTGAAGAAGGCATACAGCGGGAACATCGGGAGCTCCGCGGTCGACTGGGACACCCAGACGCTGCTGCTGGTGGCCGGTTTTGAATCGAGCCAGAACACGCCGTTCGACCTGACGTATGCCAAACAGGAAGACGGGAGTTACCAGATCAAGGTCTATCGCATCGCAAGCATAGCTACCGCCATTTTGTGGTGGACGCGCGCCATCGTCGTGGACAAACTGGCCCCCGACGCCACCGTCAAAGTCGAAACGCTCTACCTCGGGAAATAAACTTAGATTCCCAATTCACCCTTTAGCGCCCTGAGCAGGTCGAAGGCCTGCAGGGGCGTCATGTTGTTGAGGTCGGCGGCGGCGAGCTTGTCTTTGATGGCCGAGAGGGTGGGGTCGTCGAGCTGGAAGAAGGACAGCTGGACGGAACCGTCGTCCTCCATCGCCATGGCGCTGGCGTGCTTCTCGCGCCGCTCCAGGTCGCGCAGGGTCCGCTCGGCGGACTCGATGACCTCGCGCGGCATGCCCGCGAGGCGCGCCACGTGGATACCGAAGCTGTGGGCCACGCCGCCGGGCTGGAGTTTCCGCAGGAAGATGACGTTCTTGCCCTCCTCCTTCACGGCGATGTGGTAGTTCTTGACGCGGGGATACTGCTCCTCGAGGTCGTTCAGCTCGTGGTAGTGCGTGGCGAAGAGGGTCTTGGCGCCCTTGCCGTTCTGGTGGATATATTCCACGAGGGCGCGGGCGATGGACATGCCGTCGTAGGTGGACGTACCGCGCCCGATCTCGTCCAGCAGCACCAGCGAACGGGCGCTGAGGTTGTGCATGATCATCGCGGTCTCCAGCATTTCTACCATGAAGGTGGACTCGCCGCGGGAGATGTTGTCCGTCGCGCCGACGCGCGTGAAAATCTTGTCGAAATAGCCGATGTGCGCCGCCGTGGCGGGCACGAAGGAGCCGATCTGCGCCATCAGCACGATGAGCGCGGTCTGGCGCAGCAGGGCCGATTTACCGGCCATATTGGGGCCGGTCAGGATGATGATCTGCTCGCCCTTGCTGTCCAACCGGATGTCGTTGGGGACGTATTCTTCGCCCGCGGGCATCAGCGTCTCGATGACGGGATGCCGCCCGGCCGTGATGTCCAGCACATTGCCTTTGTCCATCTCCGGCCGGCAGTAATTGCGGTCGATGGCCTGTTGCGCGAAGCCCTGCAGGACGTCGAGGCGGGAGAGGATGCGGCAGTTCTCCTGGATGTGGCGGATGGCCTTCTGGACCTCGGCGACGAGCTCGCCGTACAGGCGGCTCTCGATCTCGTAGATGGCGGCTTCCGCGCCGAGGATCTTCTCCTCGTATTCCTTCAACTCGGGGGTGATGTAACGCTCAGCGTTGACCAGGGTCTGCTTGCGGATCCACTCCGGCGGGACCTTGTCGCGGAAGGTATTGCGCACTTCGATGTAATAACCGAAGACGTTGTTGTAGCTGATTTTCAGCGAGCCGATGCCCGTGCGCTCGCTCTCGCGCGCCTGCATCTGGAGGAGGTAGTCCTTGCCGCCGCGCGAGATGTCGCGCAGCTCGTCCAGCTGCTTGTCCACGCCGGCGGCGATCACGTCGCCCTTGCCCAGCTGGGAGGCCTCTTCCGCGAGGGTGGAGGTGATGCGGCCGAGCAGCTTGTCGGTGTCGTGCAGGCCTTTGATGAGCTTGTCGAGGGCCGCGCAGCCCGTGTCGGCGCAGCGCTCCCGGATGGGGGTCATGCGGCTCAGCGAGCGGCCGAGCTGGCGCACCTCGCGCGGGAGGATCTTGCCCGTGGCGGCCCGGGAAATGATGCGCTCCAGGTCGCCCACCTCGCCCAGGTCGCCCTGGAGCTCGGCGAGCAGCTCCTCGTTGTCGTGCAGCAGCTGCACCACGTCGTAGCGCGCATTCAGCTCGCCCAGGTCCATGACCGGCATGGCGAGCCACTGGCGCAGCAGGCGCGCGCCCATCGGGGTGCAGCAGCGGTCGATCACGTCCACGAGGCTCACGCCCTCGCGTCCGGCGTTGCTTTGGAAGATTTCGAGGTTGCGGAAAGTGAACTTGTCCATCCAGACGAACTTCTCCTCGTCGATGCGTCCGATCGAGCAGATGTTCCCCAGGCCCGCGTGCTGCGTCTGCTCGAGATAGACCAGCAGGGCGCCGGCCGAGCAGATGGCGAGCGGGAAGCCGTCGATGGCGAAGCCTTTCAGGCTCTGCACCCTGAGCTGCTTGCAAAGCCGCTCCACGGCGGCGTCCTGCACGAATGCCCACTCGTCGAGGCCGGTGGCGTAGTAGTCGCCATAGCGCTCCTTGACGGCGCG
This sequence comes from uncultured Bacteroidia bacterium, assembly GCA_902768985.1. Taxonomy (GTDB): domain Bacteria; phylum Bacteroidota; class Bacteroidia; order Bacteroidales; family UBA932; genus Cryptobacteroides. The sequence continues at coordinate 125,116 of CACXNA010000008.1, forward strand.
CAGCAGCTCGCGCTGGACCACCAGCTCGCGCGGCTGGAGCGAGGCCAGCAGCGTGCCGATGTAGTCGAGCGAACCCTGGGCCACCTGGAAAGTGCCCGTGGACACGTCCAGGAAGGCGGCGCCGCAGCTCTGCCCCTCGAAGGTCAGGCCCGCGAGGTAGTTGTGTTCCTTCTGGTCCAGCATGCCTTCTCCGAAGGCGATGCCGGGGGTGAGGATCTCCGTGATGCCGCGCTTGACGAGCTTGTTCTTGACAAGCGCGGGATCCTCCAGCTGGTCGCAGATGGCCACCTTGTATCCGTTGCGCACGAGCTTCTGCAGATAGCCTTCGATGGCGTGGTGCGGGAAGCCGGCCATCGGGGTGTCGCCCTTCTCGCCGTTGGAGCGGCGCGTGAGCACCAGGCCGAGCACCTTGCTGGCCAGGACGGCGTCGTCGGAGTAGGTCTCGTAGAAGTCGCCGACGCGGTAGAGCAGGAGTGCTTCGGGGTGTTGCGCCTTGATGCTGAAGTATTGTTTCAGCATCGGAGTATCTTCACCTTTTTTTGACATGATTTTTAAAGGAGATACAAATGTACAAAAAAATGCCGTGAATTCGAAAGCAATTCCCGGAGGGGGCCGGAGGGAGAGCCGATAAAAGATATATCTTTGTTTCAAACGAAAATGACACCAAGCATGAGAAAATCTATGATGGCCCTGGCGGCCCTCCTGACGCTCAGCGTCGCGGCCGCCTTCGCACAGCCCAAGCGGTCGGAGATTGCCGTCCGCGCCCTGATGGAAGAGAACTCCCGCGCCGGCAACAACCTGAATTCTTACGAATTCCGTCCGCTCCAGGACACCCCGGCCCCCAAGGGATACAAGCCCGTCTATATCAGCCATTACGGCCGCCACGGCTCCCGCTCCAACTGGGGCGGCAAGGCCTACCTCGGCGTGATCGGCGTCCTCGAGGCGGCCCAGCATGAGGGCCTGCTCACCCCGGACGGCGAGATGCTGCTCCAGGGCGCCCGCGACGTGCTGGCCGGCTGGGACGGCATGGACGGCCGCCTGTCGCAGCGCGGAGCGCGCGAGCACGCCGCCATCGCCGAGCGCATGTTCAACCGCTATCCCGGCGTGTTCAAGGGCGAGAAGAACGTCCGCGCCTTCTCCAGCACCGTGCAGCGCTGCATCATCAGCATGAATTCCTTCACCAACTCCCTGATCCGCCAGAACCCCAAGCTCCAGATCCGCCTGGACACCGGCGAGAAGTTCATGGACTATCTCGACAACGAGAAGGGTTGGGAGCGCCTGACGATGCCCGCGATGCGCAAGAGCTTCGAGCTGCTCAAGGACGTGCCGGACGACACGCTCGGCGTGCTCACCCGCGTCTTCAACGACCCGGTGGCCGCCCGCAAGATCGTCAAGAGCGCCCGCCAGTTCACGCAGGACGTGTATGACACGGCCGTCGTGGCGGAGGACTTCGATATCGAGGAGAATCTCTACAGCGTGCTGCCCTTCGACGCGATCTATCGCCGCTGGGCGCAGAACAATATGTTCCTCTATCTGGGTCACTGCAACTCCGTCGAAGTCGGCGACAAGCGCGTCCCGATGGCGCAGTCCTGCGTGGAGGATATCGTGGCGAAGGCCGACGAGGCCCTGGCCACCGGCAACTACGCCGCCGACCTGCGTTTCGGCCACGACTACCCGCTGATGGCGCTCGCGAGCTACCTCGGCGTCGAGGGTGTGGGCGACCGTCTGGAGGTTGAGGAGATCTGCGAGAAGTGGTTTGGCTTCTGGAACATCTGCATGGCAAGCAATTTGCAGCTGATTTTCTACAAAAATAAGGCTGGCCACGTGCTCGTGAAATTCCTCTACCAGGAGCAGGAGCGCAAGCTCCGCGGACTGGAGCCGGTCGTAGGTCCCTACTACGACTGGGAGACCGTCAAGGCCAACCTTGAGGGTTATAAACGTTAATGCTGAAGCGACTGCTGATCATCACATATTACTGGCCCCCGACCGGTGGTTCGGGGGTTCAGCGTTGGGTGAAGTTCAGCAAGTATCTGCCTGAGTTCGGCTGGCAGCCGGTGGTCTATACGCCGGAGAATCCCGAACAGCTCGCGCGTGACGAGAGCCTCCTCAAGGACATTCCCGCCTGCGCCGAGGTCATCAAGACGCATATTTCCGAGCCGTACGCCATCTACCGCCGCCTCACCGGCGGGAAGGCGGGGCAGGAAGTCAATCCCGTCAACGCGCAGCGGAAGAGCTGGAAGCAGCGCCTCTCGCTATGGATCCGGGGCAACTGTTTCATCCCCGACCCGCGGGTCGGCTGGGTGCGCCCCTCGGTCCGTTTCCTGAAGAAATATTTGCGGGAGCATCCCGTCGACGCCGTGGTCACCACGGGGCCGCCGCAGTCGGTGCACCTGATCGGCCTGCGGCTGAAAAAGGAGCTCGGGCTGCGCTGGATAGCGGATTTCCGCGATCCGTGGACGGAGATGTTCTACTACAAGCACCTCGGCCTTTCGGCCGCCGCCGACCGTCGGCACCGCCGGCTCGAGCAGGCCGTGCTGGACGGCGCGGACAAGATTATCAGCGTCAGTCCGCCCGTCGCCGCGGATTTCCAGGCCAAGACGAAAACCCCCGTCGTCCTCATCACCAACGGTTTCGACGAAGACGATTTTCGCAATAGTCATTCCGGGCTTGACCCGGAATCTCCTGCCGGCTTGACCGGCGAATCTCATCCCTTCGCGCCTGGGGTCCGGGTTTTGCCGGACCAGAAAAAATGGTCCGGCAAATACCCGGACACCCCGGCTCCACAACGCCAACGCGCGGAGATTCGCCTCATACATACCGGCCTGTTTGCCGCGGACGGCAATCCGCTGAACCTCTGGGATGCGCTCGCGGAGCGCTGCGCGGCCGACGCGGACTTCCGCGCGCGCCTGCAGATCCGCCTCGCCGGCAAGGTGGACGCCGCCATCACGGACGCCATCCGCGTCCGCGGCCTCGGCGACAACCTCGTCGAGCTGGGCTACCTGCCCCACGACGAGACCGTCCGCGAGCAGCGCGCGGCCGACATTCTGCTGCTGCCGCTGCGCCGTGAACCCGAGTACGCCAAGGTGCTCCCAGGCAAGATTTTTGAATACCTGGCAGCACGACGTCCCGTGCTGGGCATCGGCCAGGAAGACGGCGCCGCGGCCTCCGTGCTGCGTGACGCCGCCGCCGGCGAGATGTTCGACTGGGACAAGAAAGAAGAGCTGCTGGCCTTCCTCGACGCGGAGCATCCGCAGACGGCCGGCATAGAAAAATACACCCGCCGCGCCCTCACGGAGCGGCTAGCTGAAGTGCTGTAAATGAAGAAGAAACTCCTGCTGTATGCCGGCATCGTCGTCGGCCTGCTTGTGCTTTCCTACGCCTATGTGCCGCAAGTCCTGAGCGGCAAGATCGTCAACCAGAGCGACATCTCCGGCTGGCAGGGTATGTCCCACGAGATGATGGCCTGGAACGCCGCCCACCCCGACGACCAGACGGCCTGGACGGAATCCATGTTCGGCGGCATGCCGACGGCCACCATCCACGCCTCCACAAAGGGCGACTGGACGCAGCAGATCTACGATTTCCTCCTGACGGGCCGCCGCCCGGCGACCTACCTCTTCATTTCGCTGCTGGGCGCCTGGCTGCTCATGCTCGCCCTCGGCATCCATCCGCTGCTCGCCGTCGGCGGCGCCATCGCCGTGACCTTCTGCTCCTACAACCTGCAGATCATCCAGGTCGGCCACAACACCAAGATGCAGGCCCTGGCCTTCCTCCCCTGGGTGCTGGCCGCGCTGGTTTATACCTATAATCAGATCAAGAAGGACCGCTGGCTGCCGGGGGCCGTCCTCGGCGCGGCGCTCTTCGGCCTGGCGCTGAGCTTCCAGGTCAAGGCGAACCACCCGCAGATCACCTACTACCTGGCCCTGCTGATCCTCATCTACGTCATCGTCCTGGTGGTTTCCATCTGGCGCAAGGGCCTCTGGGGCCGCTTCTTCGCGGCCTCGGCGCTCCTGCTGGTGCTCGGCGTCGCCGGCATCGCCACCAACGCCACCAAGCTCCTCCCCACGATGGAGTACACCCCATACTCCATGCGCGGCGGCAGCACCGCGGCCTCCGAAGGCGGCGAAGGCGCCAAGGGCCTCGACCTCGACTACGCCACTGCCTGGTCCTACGGCTGGGAGGAACTCCCCAACTTGCTGATTCCCAATTTCAACGGCGGCTCGTCCGCCGGGGCGGTCAATCCCAAACATTCCGAGACCTACGACCTGCTCAAGCGGGCCGGTCAGCCGAACCTCCGGGAGACGGCCAAGAACCTGCCGCTCTACTGGGGCCCGCAGCCGTTCACGGCCGGGCCGATGTACCTCGGCGCCATCACGGTGTTCCTCTTCGTGCTGGGCCTGTTCCTGTACAAGGGGAAGGAGAAATGGTGGCTCGTGGCGGGGACCGTCCTCGCCGTGCTGCTTGCGCTGGGCAGCCACTTCCTCGCTTTCACGAAATTCTTCTACAACGTCGCACCGCTCTACAATAAGTTCCGCACGGTCTCCATGGCGCTGACCGTGCTCCAGTTCACGCTCCCGATGCTCGGCTTCCTGGTGCTCGACCGCCTGGTCAAGGACCCGGAGACGGCGGCGCTCTTCCGCCGGAAGGGCTGGATCGCCGCGGCCATCACGGGCGGCTTCTGCGCCCTCTGTGTGCTGTTCCCCGGCATCGCCGGGACCTTCAGCGGCGCCTCCGACGCCGGCCAGCCGGATGTCCTGATCGATGCGCTCGCGGCCGACCGCCGCTACCTGTTGATTATGGACGCGCTGCGCTCGCTGCTGCTGATCGCGGCCGCCTTCGGCGTCCTCTGGTGGGCGTTCAGCAAGCCGGCGGAGAAGGCCTCCGGCCGCATGCTGGGCGCGTGCGTGGCGGTTTGCGTGCTGGTGCTCTTCGACCTCGGCGTCGTGGGCAAGCGCTACCTCAATGCCGACGACTTCGTCTCGCCGCGCGCCTTCCAGAGCCAGTTCGACAAGCGGCCGGTGGACGAACTGATCCTTTCCGACACCGATCCGTCATTCCGCGTGCTGGATCTGACGGTGAACGTGTTCAACGATTCGCACCCGTCCTACTGGCACAAGAACATCGGCGGCTATTCGCCGGCCAAGCTGCAGCGCTACCAGGAGTTCATCGAGAGCACCCTGACGGGCGAGATCAACCAAATTTACAAGGCCCTCGGCGACGTCAAGACGCTCGCCGAAGCCGAGGCCGCCCTGCCGTATATGCCGGGCCTGGCGTCGCTCAACTGCCGCTACATCATCCTCGACGGCGAGATGGCGCCGCTGCGCTATCCGTACGCGAAGGGAAATGCCTGGTTCGCGACGGAGGCGGCAGTTGCCCTTGCTCCGCTATCGGGCTCCGCTTCGCTGACGCCCGACCCTGTCCGGGAGAACGGCTCCGCAAGGGCACTGCCGTCCTCCGTCGAACTCATCTCCTACGCCCCCAACGAGCTCCGCTACCGCTATAGCAGCCCCGAGGCCGCGCGGCTCATCTTCAGCGAAGTCTATTACCCGGTGGGTTGGACCCTGAAGGTGGAAGATACGGGCGAAGAACTCCCGATCGAGCTGGAAGGAACCCTGCTGCGCGCCGCGAACGTGCCGGCAGGCACGCACACGCTGGTGATGCGCTTCGACCCGCCGTCCTACCGGACCGGCGAGGCCGTCTCGCGCGCCACCTCTATCCTATTGATCCTCGCTGTCCTCGGCGCCCTCCTTTCCGTCATTCCCATCTCCTTCTGGTCATTCCGGGCTTGACCCGGAATCTCCTCCATATGCGGGACCCGTCCCCTCGCTCAGGTATTGAGGAGGGTTGTTGGGTAATCGATAATGCGTCTCCAGTGTCTTCAGCTCGCCCAGAAGGGTGAACTGCAGCGCTTTTTCCAGACGCGCAATCGTCTCCAAGGTCATATTCAGATTGCCGCTCAGCAGTAAAGAGACGTATTGTTGCGTGCAGCCCATCGCCTCCGCCAGCTGCTTCTGCGTCATTTGCAGCCTGGCCATCTGCTTCCGGGCTTTGATGGCAATCATGTAGGAATATTGCTTCCAGCCCCATGCCTCCACCTCCTCCTGCGCTTGTTGCTTCCATTCGCCTGACTTCCCAGTAGAGTGTTCTCTCAAAACGTCAATCGTTCGTTTCATGATGTAGCATCGTTAAACCTCATACTTGAAAGTTTCTTTTCGCAAAGATACGGACATTTTATAACTTGTACAAGTTTTAATATGTTTTTGTGGTTCACAAACTGGGGAAGGTCACATTTTAGGTGGCGGACCTTCCCCACTGAATGCAGGGTTTACGATGGTCAGTGCGGGTTTCCACGGGGAAGGTGTCAGGCATGAAATGAGACCTTCCCCAAAGAAGGTCCTTCTCCGGTTCGGGATTCCGGGTCAAGCCCGGAATGACTATGTCGGCATCGACTGCTGGCCGCCAGCACAGAGACCTCGATCGGGGAGATCAGAAGATCTGCTGGGTCAGCGCGACGAAGTCCTCGACGCTTAGGCGCTCGGCGCGCAGGTCGAAGACCGGGTCGGAGGCGTCGAAGCCTTCCGGCAGGAGGGGCTTGAGCGCGTTGCGCAAGGTCTTGCGCCGCTGGTTGAACGCCGTTTTCACGACCATCTTGAACGCTTTCTCGTCGCAGCCGAGCTCCGTGCGGCCGTTGCGCCGCAGGCGGATCACGGCCGACTGCACCTTGGGCGGCGGGGCGAAGGCGCCGGAGCCGACGCTCATGATGTAATCAATGTCATACCAAGCCTGCAGCAGCACCGATAGGATGCCGTAGGTCTTGCTGCCGGGCTTCTCGGCGATGCGGTCCGCCACTTCCTTCTGGATCATGCAGACCACCTCCGGGATGCGGTCCTTGTCGTCGAGAATCTTGAAGAAGATCTGCGAGGAGATGTTGTAGGGGAAATTGCCGATCACGCGGTACGCGCCCGGGAAGAGCTTGTGGATGTCGAGGCGCAGGTAGTCGGCCTGGTAGAGCTTCCCCTGCATGCCCGGGAAATGGGTCAGCAGGTAGTCCACGCTCTCCCCGTCCAGCTCCACCAGCTTCAAGTCGAGGTCTTCCCGCTGCAGGAGGTACTGCGTCAGCACACCCATGCCGGGGCCGATCTCCAGCACGTCCCGGACGCTGCCGGGGTCATTTCGGAGCGAAGCGACGCAGGGGGTTTCGGGGGGAACGCCCCCCGTATCTTGGGACAAGGCGCCAACAATTTTTTGGGCGACCGTCAGGTCGGTCAAAAAATGTTGGCCGAGAGCCTTTTTCGCGCGAACTTCCATAGGCTAACCGAGTTTTTCCGCCAGCTTGCCGGCGAGCTCCACGAAGGCGAGGCCGTCCGGGCGGGAGCCCAGGGCGGCGGGCTCGCCGGCGTCGCCGCTCTCGCGGATGCCCTGCACCAGCGGAATGCGCCCCAGCAGGTCGACGCCCAGTTCGCGCGCCATATCCGCGCCGCCGTCGCGGCCGAAGATGTAGTATTTCTCGTCCGGATGGGCCTCCGGGGTAAACCAGGCCATGTTCTCGACCAGGCCGAAGATGGGCCGGTTCACGTTCTCGTTGCGGAACATGTTCACGCCCTTCTCCACGTCGGCGAGCGCCACGGTCTGCGGCGTCGTCACGATCACGGCGCCCTCCATCGGGATGTCCTGCACCAGGCTGATGTGGATGTCGCCCGTGCCCGGGGGCATGTCGACGAGCAGGAAGTCGAGCGGGCCCCACTTCACCTGCAGGATCATCTGCTTGAGGGCGTTGCAGGCCATCGGGCCGCGCCAGATCAGGGCCTGGCCCCGCTCCGCGAAATAGCCGATGGACATCCACTTCACGCCGAACTTCTCCAGCGGGATGATGAGCTCCTGGCCCTCCTCCGCGCCCGGCTCGGCGGCCGGGACGGCGCCCTCGGTGCCCGTCATCACGGGGATGGACGGTCCATAGACGTCCGCGTCGGCGAGGCCGACCTTGTAGCCCAGGCGCGCGAGGGCGCAGGCCAGGTTGACGGCGACCGTGGATTTGCCCACGCCGCCCTTGCCCGAGGCGATGCCGACGATGTGGCGCACCTCGGCGAGCTGTTCCAGGCCGAGGTTGAGGCCCTTTTTCTTCGGTTTCTCGTCCTCGACCACGACGGTCTTGACCTCCGAGGCGACGGAGGAGGGCAGGTGGCGGATCAGCGCCGCGCGGGCGCTGCCGATCAGGTATTCGGCGAGGGGGTCGCGGCGCTTGGGGAATTCGAGGGTGACAACCACCTTATTATCAGTGATTTCAACATCGTGTACCATGCCGATTTCCACGAGGTCGCGGTCGGCTTTGGCGGGGTGGTGCACCTCGCGCAGGGCTTGCAGTATATCTTCTTTCGTCATTATTCTTTCACGAGATTCATTTCGTTGAGGAGGTAGCCGGCGCCGGCGTACTTGTCCAGCATCAGCAGGACGTAGCGGATGTCGACGCAGATGCAGCGCTGGAGGTTCGGCTCGAACATCACGTCGCTGCTCATCGCCTCCCAGTTGCCGTCGAAGGCGAGGCCGATGAGGTTGCCGTCGGCGTCCATCACCGGGCTGCCGGAGTTGCCGCCCGTGATGTCGAGGTTGGTCAGGAAGCAGGTCACGAGCTCTCCGTCGGCGTTGGCATACTGGCCATAGTCCTTCTTCTGGTAGATCTCTTTGAGCTTCGCGGGCACGATGAACTCGTAGTTGCTCGGATCCTCTTTCTCCATCACGCCCTTGAGGGTCGTGTAATATTTATAAAGGACGCCGTCCTTGGGCTCGTAGCTCTTGACCGTGCCGTAGGTGAGGCGGCAGGTGGAGTTGGCGTCGGGGTAGCTGGGCTGGCCCTCGGTCCACTTCAGCAGGGCCGCGCCGTAGGCCTTGGAGGCCGCGGCGAGGTCGGTGCGGGCGGCGTTCGCCGCCTGGGTGAGCGGCTGGCTGGCCGCGGTGACGGCCTTGGCGAGCTGCACGGCCGGGTCGGCGGCCAGCAGCTTGGCGGTGATGGGCTTGGCGGCGATCTTCTCCGGAGAGGTGAAGATACTCTTCTTGAAGAGGTTGTCCACCAGCTTGCGGGTGTCCATGGTGAGGATGCTCTTGCCGTTCAGCATCACGGCGTCGGCAGGGTTCACGCGAGCCTTGTAGTGGTCGATCAGGGCGATGGCCACGTCGCGGTCCACGTTCACATCGTAGTCCTCGTATTCCTCATTCAGCATGTCCATGACCGTGTCCAGGACCTGCTGCACGCGGGCCTTGGTGTCGGTCTCCTCGTCCTTGGCGTTGAGGGCCAGCTGCATGGAGCGGTCCATCGTGTTGGCGAAGCCCAGCAGCTCGATGCGGCCGAGCGTCTCGGACAGAAGGGTGACGGCAAGCTTCGGCTCCTGCGAGCCCTGGATGCTCGCCGCGATGCGGTCGATGGCGCCGCCGTAGGCTGCCTGGCGGGCCGGATCGGCGTTGATCCAGGCGGTCAGGTCGCGCTCTTTCTGCTCCTCGCGGCCGATGATGTCGAGGGCGGCGAAGGCTTCGCGCTCGCCGATCCACTTTTTCCAGCCGTTGGAGGAGCTGGAATACTTGCTGGCGTACTGCAGGCCGACCTTGTCGTCGGCGCGCATGGCCTTCCAGAGGACGTCCTGGCGGATGCCGCGGGCGTCGATGCGGACGTCATTGGTCGCGAGCATGTCCTGGAGCTGCGTGGCAGTCTGGAAGCGCTGCGTGCTGCCCGGATAGCCCATGATCATGGCGAAATCGCCTTCCTGCACGCCCTTGAGGGAGATGTTCAGGAACTGGCGCGGGCGCATCGGGACGTTGTTCGGGGAATAATCGGCGGGTTCGTTGTTCGCGTCGGCATAGACGCGGAACATGGAGAAGTCGCAGGTGTGGCGCGGCCACATCCAGTTGTCGGTGTCGCCGCCGAACTTGCCGGCCGATGCCGGCGGGGCGCCCACGAAACGCACGTCGCGGTAGATCTTGGAGACGATCAGGTACTGGACGTTGTCGTTGTAGAAGTTGACAATGCGTACCTGGCAGTTCGGATTGGCGCTCTGGGCGGCGTTGATCAGCTGCTGGCGGCTCTTGCCGGCCGCGAGCTCGTCGGTCACGTCCGTCATGCTCTGCAGGAAGCGGACGGTCAGGCCCGGGCAGGGGATCTCCTCGTCGCGAGTGAGGGCGAAATAGCCGTCCTCGAGGTAGTTGTGCTCGGTGGAGGAGAGCGCCTGGATGTTGCTGTAGCCGCAGTGGTGGTTGGTCACGAGCAGGCCGCTGCCGGAGATGATCTCGGCCGTGCAGCCGCCGCCGAACTGGACGATGGCGTCCTTGATGGACGAATTGTTCACGCTGTAGATCTGCTCCGGGGTCAGCCGGGAGCCCAGGTTACGCAAGGCGTCGGCGTTCATCTTCTCGAGCAGGGGGAGGAGCCACATGCCCTCGTCGGCGCGCAGGGCGGCCGGCATGAGCAGCAGCGCGGTGGCAACGGTTAACAGGAATTTCTTCATATCAATCAAATAAACTTGGTTCTAACTCTTTGGGGTGGAAGGACTTGCGGTGCTCCGGGCAGTAGCCGTGCGCCTTGATGGCGGCGATGTGCTCGGGCGTCGGGTAACCCATGTTATGCTCCCAGCCGTATTGCGGGTACTCCCGCGCCAGTTCGCGCATGCGCTCGTCGCGCCAGGTCTTGGCGAGCACGGACGCGGCGGCGATGCTGGCGTAGGTGGCGTCGCCGTGGACGACGGTCTGGTAGGGATAGCCGTCGAACGGGCGCCAGCGGTTGCCGTCCACCAGCAGGAAATCCGGACGCACGCGCAGCCGCCGCACGGCGCGGCGCATGCCTTCCAGCGAGGCGCCGAGGATGTTGAGGCGGTCGATCTCTTCGGCGCTCACGGCCTCGACGGCCCAGGCGACGGCCTCCTGCTCGATGATCGGGCGGAGCAGCTCGCGCGCCTTCTCGCTCATCTTCTTCGAGTCATCCAGCAGGGGATGGTGGAAATCGGCGGGCAGGATGACGGCGGCGGCATAGACCGGGCCCGCCAGGGGGCCGCGTCCCGCCTCGTCGCATCCGGCCTCCAGCCGGTTCGGCTCGAGATAAGGAAGAAGAGAGGGTTTGTGCATACCGCACAAAGATACAAAATTCTCGTCATTCGCCGGCCCCGACCGGCGAATCTACTGCTCCTTGCGGAGTTGCGCGAGCAGATATTGGTTGGACTGCGTGAGGGAGTCCACGTTTCCCTGCAGCACCTTGTTCAAGCGGACTTCGGCGTCCAGTTTGTCCTGCAAGGCCTGTCTTTGCCGCTCGAATTCTTCCTTGAGCGTGTTCTCCCGCTCGAGGAAGGAGGGCTCATCGCAGAGATCTTCTGCGGAGCGGCCGCAGAGCAGCTTTTCGACCGAGATTCCCAGGCGCCTGGCAATCAGGGGGACGGTCTTGTTGAACAGGTGGGTCCTGCCGCTCTCGAGTGCGACGATGGTGGTGCGGCTCACGCCGAGATCATCTGCCAGCTCTGCCTGGGAGAGTCCGGCCAGCTCGCGCGCCCGGCGAAGGTTGGTATGGAAGAAGTCATTCTGCACGGTTCAAAGATATTCGTTGTGTGTCGCATTTCGGTGCCGGAATTCCGCAACCATGTTCAGAAAAACTGAACAAATGATTAAAATTTGTATTTTTTTCGCTTCTAACCCCCTTCTTACTCCCCTGTGCCGGTTGCTTTTTTCGCAACGCTGTTTCATTTTTGCGGAAAACAAACCTCAAACGACCATGAAGAAGAAAGCATCTGCCACCGACCGCCTGTTCCGCCTCCTGGAGACGGAGCGCACCCTGTCCGATTTCCCCGCGGCCTGCCGTCGCCTGCACGTCGTACCCGGCGAACTCAACGAATCCCTGCTCCGCGAAGTGGGGATCAGCGGGGAAGAAATAATCTTGCGACAGCGTGTAGAATGATTTGCGAATGCTCATAAAAATGTTTAGATTTGTGGGCTTTGACTAATAATTAATACAGCATACGCAACAAATGAAAGATTATTCTACCAAAGACATCCGCAACGTGGTCCTGCTCGGCGCAACGAAATCCGGCAAGACCTCGCTCGCTGAAGCCATGCTCTTTGAGGGCAAGGTGATCGACCGTAGAGGTACGATCGAAGACAAGAACACCCTTTCCGACAACGACGAACTCGAGAAGCTTAACCAGCGCTCCATCTATGCTACTCCGCTCTACGCCGAGTTCCAGGGCGCCAAGATCAACTTCATCGACACGCCGGGTTCCGACGACTTCATCGGCGGTGCCTACGCTGCCTTCCGGGTGTGCGAGAGCGGCGTGCTCGTGATCAACGCCCAGCAGGGCGTCGAGGTCGGCACGGAGAACTTCCTCCGTCTGGCTGACAGCAAGAAGCTTCCCCTCGTGGTGGCCATCAACCAGCTGGACGCTGAGAAGGCCGACTGGGACAACATCCAGAACTCCATCAAGGAGTCCTTCGGAGGCAAGGCTGTCTACGTGCAGTTCCCGGTGAACCCCGGCACCGCCTTCGACGGCTTCGTGGATGTCCTCACGATGAAATACTACCACTTCAAGGATGCCAACGGCACCCGCGAGGATCTCGAGATCCCGGCCAACCTGCAGGCCCAGGCCGAAGAGGCCCGCGCCGCCCTCGTTGAGAAGGCCGCCGAGTTCGATGACGCCCTCATGGAGAAGTACTTCGAGACGGGCGAGCTCACCGAGGAGGAGATCCACAAGGGTCTCAACCTGGGCATCGCCGCCGGCGAGGCCTATCCGGTCTTCTGCGTCAGCTCGAAGAAGGACATCGGCGTGAAGCGCCTGCTCGACTTCGTCAAGGACGTCGCTCCGGCTCCGGACGTGAAGGAAGGTGGCGCCACCTCCCTGTTCATCTATAAGAACGATGTGGAGCAGCACCTCGGTGAGGTGTCCTACTTCAAGGTGATGAGCGGCTCCCTGACCGCCGGCATGGATCTCGAAGATCCCGCCACCGGCAACAAGGAGCGCCTCTCCGCCATCTACGCCGTGGCCGGCACCAAGAAGGAAGCCGTGACCACGCTGCACGCCGGCGACTTCGGTTGCGCCGTCAAGCTCAAGAACGGCCGCAGCAACACGACCCTCTCCCTGCCCGGCTCCAACATCAACTACGACAAGATCCAGTATCCTGCCTCCAAGTACCGCTGCGCCATCAAGGCCAAGGTCCAGCAGGATGAGCAGAAGCTCGGCGACGCCCTCAAGAAGATCGCCGCCACGGATCCGACCGTGATCGTCGAATACTCCAAGGAGCTCCGTCAGACCATCCTCAGCGGCAACGGCGAGCAGCATATCAACATCGTCAAGTGGCTGCTCAACAACGAGTACAAGCTCGACGTCGAGCTCTTCGCCCCGAAGGTGCCGTACCGCGAGACCATCACCAAGGTCGCTACCGCCCAGTACCGTCACAAGAAGCAGTCCGGCGGCGCCGGCCAGTTCGGTGAGGTCCACCTGCTGGTCTGCCCGGCCGAAGGCGAGCTGAACACCAAGTTCAAGATCGACGGCAAGGAGACGCAGCTCAACATCAAGTCCCAGGATATCACCGACCTCGAGTGGGGCGGCAAGCTGGAGTTCTACAACTGCGTCGTCGGTGGTGCCATCGATCTCGGCTTCATGCCTGCTATCCTCAAGGGTATCAAGGAGCGTATGGTGGAAGGCCCTCTGACCGGTTCCTACGCCCGCGACATCCGCGTCTTCGTCTACGACGGTAAGATGCACCCGGTGGACTCCAAGGAAATCGCCTTCATCATCGCCGGCCGCAACGCCTTCCGTGAGGCTTTCCGCAACGCCGGTCCGAAGATCCTCGAGCCGATCTACGACGTCGAGGTCATGACCCCGGCCGAGTACCAGGGCGCCGTGATGTCCGACCTGCAGAACCGCCGCGGTATCCTCGGTACGATGGGTGCCGATAAGGGCTTCGCGATCCTCAAGGCCCGCGTTCCTCTCGCAGAGCTTTACCGTTACTCCACCACGCTGAGCTCCCTGACCGCCGGCTCCGCCACCTTCACGATGGACTTCGCCGACTATCAGCCGGTCCCGGCTGATGTCCAGACGAAGCTCCTCGCGGAGTACGCCGCCGCGGAGAAAGACGAGGACTAATCGTCATTCCGGGCTTGACCCGGAATCTCATACCAAATTCGCAAGTAGCGTCCCGGTTTTGGGGCGCTACTCGCTTTTTTATTATATTTGTATTCGTAATGACACTAATACTAACCGGAAGTCCAACCCGCTTCGGGGAGGATCGCTTTACTGAAGACAACGGGCTGCTTGCCAATGTGCGGGCCGCGCTGCCATGCTCGCCGCGCGTCCTGCTCGTCAGCGCTGCGCCGGACGACCGGAAGTTCACGGACTACGTCCTCGACTCCATGTCCGCCTGCATCCGCAACTCCGGCATCACACCGTCCTCCGTGACGATGCTGGACCGCCGCAACGCGGGTCTCGCGCGCGACCTGGTGCGCGGCGCGGACTGGATCGTGCTCTGCGGCGGCCACGTGCCGACGCAGAACCGCTTCCTGCACGAGATCGGCCTCCGGGAGCTGCTGCGCGGCTTCGACGGCCTGGTGATGGGCTGCAGCGCGGGCTCCATGAATTGCGCGGAGCGCGTCTTCTCCCACCCCGAGCTGCCCGGCGAGGCCGTCGACCCGGCCTACCCGCGCTGGCTGGAGGGCCTCGGCCTGACGAAGCGCCAGCTGGTGCCGCACTACGACCAGGTGCGCGACGTGGTGCTGGACGGCAAGCGCCTCTTCGAGGACATCATCTTTCCGGAGAGCTGGCGCCACACCTTTTATACCTTCCCCGACGGGGGATACATCCTCTCGAAGGACGGCCGCGAGACGCTGCACGGCCTGGCCTGGGAGATTACGAACGGAAACATGCGGCAGGTCTCTGCCGAAAACGAAACATACAGCTTTATGAACGTCATATTTATTTCTCCGCATTTCCCGCAGACCTACTGCCACTTCTGCTCCGGCCTGCGCCGCAACGGCGTGAACGTGCTGGGCATCGCGGACGCCCAGTACTATGAGTTGAACAACGAGCTGCGCGGCGCGCTGACCGACTACTACAAGGTCAGCCACCTCGAGGACTACGACGAAGTGTACCGCGCCGTGGCCTGGATGGCGCACAAATACGGCAAGATCGACTGGATCGAGTCCAACAACGAGTACTGGCTGACGCAGGACGCCCGTCTGCGCACCGACTTCAACGTGACCACCGGCATCAAGAGCGACCGCATCGCCGCGATCCGCAACAAGTCCGAGATGAAGAAATACTACGCCCTGGGCGGCATCCCGACGGCGCGGCAGATCAAGTGCGCCGAGGGCCTGGCGAAGGTGAAGGCCTTCGTGAAGAAGACCGGCTACCCCGTCATCGCCAAGCCGGACAGCGGTATGGGCGCCAGCGGCACCACCAAGATCCACGATGCAGGGGAGTTGGAGGCCTGGTTCGCCGCCCACCCGGATAACTTCGGCGGCTATGTGCTGGAGGAATTCATCACCGGCCTGCTGGTGAGCTACGACGCCATCTACAATTCGAAGGGCGAACCCATCTTCGAGAACAACACCGTCTTCCCGACCCCCATCATGGAGATCGTCCACGACAACCTGGAGACCTGCTACTGGACCAACAAGACCGTGCCTGCGAAGTTGGCCGCCATCGGCCGCCGCACGGTCAAGGCCTTCGGCATCACGAGCCGTTTCGTACACCTGGAGTTCTTCCAGCTGGACCGCGACCGCGCAGGCCTCGGCAAGAAGGGCGACTACGTGGGCCTGGAAGTCAACATGCGCCCGCCGGGCGGCTACACGCCCGACATGATGAACTACGCGCACGAAACTGACGTTTTCCAGATTTGGGCCGACATGGTCGCGTTCGACGAAGCCCGCAAGCCGCAGGGCGCGCAGTACTACTGCGCCTACGCCGCCCGGCGCGACTGCTACCGCTACGCCCATGGCCACGACGAGATCATGGCCCGCTTCGGCGCCGCCGTCTGCATGGCCGAGCGCGTCCCGCCCGCCCTGTCGGACGACCTCTGCGACATGGCCTACATCGCCCGCTTCGCGGACCGCAAGGACGTGGACCGTTTCTGCGCCTTTGTCTGCGAGCGGAGTTAGGACTTTTGTTTTTCGGTCGAATTCTTTCAATAATAGGCAAAGGGAGCCAAGGAGGTTTTCCTCCTTGTTAAAAAGTCGTACCTTAGTAAGACGTGAACAACACTTAACAACTCATACCATTTATGAAAACCATTTTCAAAACCCTTTCCGTTGCCATGGGGCTGGTGCTCCTGATGCCGGGTATTTCCGGCCGGGCCCAGGTCTATGCCGACTCCTCGACCCAGCTCGACAAGTATCTCGTCCCCGTGACCACGCCCACTGCGGCGCCTGACGCACAGGGATTCCTCGGCCGCTGGATGCTCCTTGAGCCGATCAGCAAGCCGAACCGTTCCAACACCGTCTTCGTGGACAGCTACATCCGCGAGGCTTTTGCGGTGCAGTATTTCAAGGGCCAGCTTGGCGACGTCCTCCCGAAGGATGGCGACAAGATTAAAGTGACCGTCGAGTATCAGCCGCCTGTGAACCTGCAGGGTGGCCGCCCGATGGGCTTCGGCATGGAGGCTCCCAAGTATGAGCAGAAGAAAGTCACGCTCAAGTGGCATGCCTTCGACAGCAAGATGCCGAACGTGAAGCTCTTCCGCTTTGCCACCAACCTGACCGAGGACCGCTACGGCGTGATCTTCTGGGCCTGCACCGTGGTTAACTGCGAGGAAGACATTCCGAACGTGCGTCTCGCCGTCGGTTCCAACTCCGCCTCCATGTGGTGGGTGAACGGCGAAGAGGCCGTTGTCCTGTCCGGCGACCGCCGCCGCGTCATGGATGACGTCGCTTCCAAGCGCCTGACCCTCAAGAAGGGCCGCAATGTCATCTGGGGCGCCGTCATCAACGGCCCCGGTATGTCCGACTTCTGCTGCCGCTTCATCGACGAGGCCGGCAAGCCCGTCAAGAACATCACCCTTTCCACGAAATAAACGATGCGCCATATGAAAACCAAGAATATTCTTCTCGCGGGCGCTTTCGCCCTGTTTGGTCTGACTGCAGCCGCCCAGGTGGGCGCGCCCTATATCCACGACCCGTCCACGATCATGGAGTGCGACGGTAAATACTACACCTTCGGTACCGGTGGCGGCGGCCTCATCTCCGCTGACGGTTGGGTGTGGGAAAGCGGCGCTGTCCGTCCCGGCGGCGGTGCTGCCCCGGATGCCATCAAGATCGGCGACCGTTACCTCGTCGGTTACAGCGCCACCGGTGGTGGTCTCGGCGGTGGTCACGCCGGCCGCATCCTCACGATGTGGAACAAGACCCTCGATCCGAATTCTCCGGACTTCAAATACTCCGATCCTATCGAAGTTGCTCATTCTGAGGTTGATGAGGACTGCGACGCCATCGATATCGGCTTCCTGATGGATCCGAACGGCCGCCTCTTCTGCACCTTCGGTACCTACTTCGGCAACATCCGCATGGTCGAGCTCGACCCGGCTACGGGTGCCCGCAAGGAAGGCGCCAAGGACATCGACGTGGCCATCGACTGCGAGGCCTCCTCGATGATGTATCAGGATGGCTGGTACTATCTGCTTGGCACCCACGGCACCTGCTGCGACGGCGCCAACTCCACCTACAACATCATCGTCGGCCGCTCCCGCAGCCCGTTCGGTCCGTTCCTCGACAACATGGGCCGCGACATGCTCCAGGGTGGTGGCAAGATGGTCGTCGCTGCTGAGGAGCGCCGCTTCGGCGCCGGCCACTTCGGCCGCGTCGTCCTCGAGCCGGGCGTCGAGAAGATGTCCTTCCACTGGGAGGCTGACCTCGACCTCAGCGGCCGCAGCACCCTCGCCATCCGTCCGATCCTCTGGAAGAACGGTTGGCCGGAGGCCGGCGAGATCCTCGCCGACGGCAACTACAAGATCCTCTCCCGCCGCCGTGGCTACGCCCTTGAGCTCACCGTGGACTTCGTCCGCGCAGCCGGTGGCATGCGTGGCTTCGGCCGTCAGGCCAATGAGACCATCGTCAAGGTGGAGAACCAGAAGCTGGAGGATGTGATCGGTGGCTGGCCGGAGGGCAACATCGACGTGCGCGCCAACGACTACATGGCCCGTCCTCACCAGAAGTGGACGATCGAGGCCGTTCCCGAGGCCGGTGGCTATCTCGGCGGTCCGTACTACAAGATCGTGATCGAAGGCACCAACCGTGCCCTCTCCGCCGCTGAAGGCCACGAGCTTGTCACTGTGCCCGAGTTCACCGGCGCAGATGAGCAGCTCTGGAAGATCGAACAGCTGACCGACGGCACCTGGCGCATCGCGCCGAAGGCCATCCCCGGCTGCGGCCATCCCGAGAAGTTCTGCCTCTACTCCGTCGCTGACAGCACCCCGACCCTGGCGAAGTTCGACTTCAACAACGACAACGCCAAGTGGGACATCAAGTGCGCTAAGTAAGCAGCCTTTGCTAAACAAAAAGCTATCCTCGACCGGGGATAGCTTTTTTTTTGTACATTTGTAGATTGGAAAACTATAAACTATAAATATGTACAGAACCCACACTTGCGGCGAGCTGCGTCTCGCCGACAAAGGAAAGACAGTCACCCTCGCGGGATGGGTGCAGAAATCCCGCAAACTCGGCGGCATGACCTTCATCGACCTGCGCGACCGCTACGGCATCACGCAGCTGGTGGTGGAGGCGGACGCCGACGCCGCGCTCGTCGAGACCGCCGCTTCCCTGGGCCGCGAATTCGTAATTCAGGCTACGGGCGAGGTGCTCGAGCGCCAGAGCAAGAATCCCAAGATGCCCACCGGCGACGTTGAGATCAAACTCAGCGCCATCCGCATTCTGAACAAATCTTCCGTCCCGCCCTTCACCATCGAGGAGCAGAGCGACGGCGGCGAGGACCTGCGCGCCAAGTACCGCTACCTCGACCTGCGCCGTCCGCCCCTGCAGCGCGCCCTTGCGCTGCGCCACCGCCTGGCGCAGGAGATCCGCTCCTACCTGGACGGCCAGGGCTTCATGGAGATCGAGACCCCGTACCTGATCAAGTCCACCCCGGAGGGTGCCCGCGACTTCGTGGTGCCTTCCCGCATGAATCCCGGCACCTTCTATGCGCTGCCGCAGAGCCCCCAGACTTTCAAGCAGCTGCTGATGGTCGCGGGCTACGACCGCTACTTCCAGATTGTGCGCTGCTTCCGCGACGAAGACCTGCGCGCCGACCGCCAGCCGGAGTTCACGCAGATCGACTGCGAGATGAGTTTCGTGGAGCAGGAGGACGTGCTGAATACTTTCGAGGGCATGATGCGGCAGATGTTCAAGAACGCCCTCGGCGTGGACATCCCCAACCCGCTGCCGCGCATGAGCTGGTACGACGCCATGGACGGCTACGGCTCCGACAAGCCGGACATCCGCTTCGGCATGAAGATCCACGAGATCACGAAGCTGGTGCAGGGCTGCGGCTTCTCCGTCTTTGACGGCGCTGCGTACATCGGCGGCATCGCCGTGGAGGACTGCGCCGAGTACACCCGCAAGCAGCTCGACGAGCTGACCGAGTGGGTCAAGCGCCCGCAGGTGGGCGCCAAGGGCCTGGTTTACATCAAGATCGCTGCCGATGGCACCATCAAGTCCAGCATTGACAAATTCTATACGCCCGAGCAGCTGAAAGCCGTGGCAGACGCCTGCGAGGCGAAGGCCGGCGACCTGGTGCTCGTCCTCTGCGGCGAGAAGCGCAAGACGCAGACCCAGCTGGGCGTGCTCCGCATCGAGATGGGAGGCCGCCTCGGCCTGCGCGACCCGAAGGTCTTCGCGCCGCTGTGGATCGTGGACTTCCCGCTCCTCGAGTGGAGCGAGGAGGACGGCCGCTTCTACGCGATGCACCACCCGTTCACGGCCCCGAAGCCGGAGCACGAGAAGTGGTTCTACTCCGACAAGAAGGAGGATCTGGAGCGAGTCTGCGCCAACGCCTACGACTTCGTGCTGAACGGCACCGAGCTCGGCGGCGGTTCCATCCGTATCCACGACGCTGCGATGCAGAGCCGCATGTTTGACGTGCTCGGCATCAGCAAGGAGGACGCCGAATACAAGTTCGGCTTCATCATCAACGCCTTCAAGTTCGGCGCCCCGCCTCACGGCGGCCTGGCGTTCGGCTTCGACCGCGTCTGCGCCCTCTTCGGCGGGCAGGAGACGATCCGCGACTACATCGCGTTCCCGAAGAACAACCAGGGCCGCGACGTGATGATCGACTCCCCGTCCAACTCTTCCTGGCTTCCACCTACACGCCGCCGCAGTCGTGAGGATCCAACTGAACTACGATTTGCTCGCGCAGAATACCTTCCGGATGAAGGTGTCCTGCGCTTGCTATGTCGAGTATGAGACCGTGAAGGAGCTGGAGGGGCTCAACTTCGACCGCCTCCCGCAGCCCCTGCTGCACATTGGCGCGGGGAGCAACCTCCTCTTCACCGGGGACTTCCCGGGCACGGTCCTGCACTCGAACATCGAGTTCATCAAATATGTCGACGTGGGCCTCGAAGAGGTCCCCGTGATGGTCGGCGCGGGCGTGGTCTGGGACCATTTTGTGGCGGAGACCTGCCGCCACGGCCTCTGGGGCGCGGAGAATCTCTCGCTTATCCCGGGCGAGGTGGGCGCCGCCGCCGTGCAGAACATCGGCGCCTACGGCGTTGAGGTCAAGGACCTGATCTCCGGCGTGGTCTGCTTCGACCTGCAGGAGCGCAAGAAAGTGAAATTCACCCGCGAGGAGTGCCGCTACGGCTACCGCGACTCGCTCTTCAAGCAGCCGGAGACCAAGGGTCGCTACGTGGTCACGAGCGTGCTCTTCCGCCTCACGCGCAAGCACAGCCCTCGGCTGGAATACAAGGGCGTGCGCGACGCGCTGGAGGGGCAGGACCCTGCCACGCCGCAAGCGGTGCGCGACGCCATCATCCGCATCCGGCAGCAGAAGCTGCCCGATCCGGAGGTGCTCGGCAGCGCCGGCAGCTTCTTCAAGAACCCGGTCGTGAGCCGGGAGGACTTCGCGCGCATCTCGCCCGACGGGGGCGCCCCGCACTATGACCTGCCGGACGGCACGGTCAAGGTGCCGGCCGCCTGGATGATCGACCAGTGCGGCTTCAAGGGCGCGACGGAAGGCGGCGCGGCGGTCTATGAGCAGCAGCCCCTCGTGCTGGTCAACGCCAGCGGGCAGGCCTCTCCGCAGGAGGTCCTGGCCCTCGAACAACGCATCATCAACGGGGTGCGCGAGCGCTTCGGCGTCACGCTGCACCCGGAAGTAGAGCACATATGAGCAGTTTTGTCATCGAAGGCGGAAAGCGCCTCAGCGGCGAAATCGTCCCCCAGGGCGCGAAGAACGAGGCCCTGGAGGTGATCAGCGCCGTCCTCCTTACCGCCGAGCCGGTCACCATCAGCAATGTCCCGGAGATCCTGGACATCAAGAACCTCATCGACCTGCTGCGGAGCATGGGCGTGGGCGTGGAGCGCCACGCCAAGGGGGAGTACACCTTCACGGCAAGCCATGTCAACGAGTTCTATATCCGTAGCGCGGAGTTCGTGCAGAAGTGCGCGCAGCTGCGGGGCTCGGTGCTCGTGGTCGGTCCGCTGCTGGCGCGTTTCGGCAACGCCTTCTTCCCCAAACCGGGCGGAGACAAGATCGGCCGGCGCCGCGTGGACACGCACATCGAAGGCTTCATGCGCCTGGGCGCGAAATGCGCCTACGACACCGCCAAGCGGGCCTACAACCTCTCCTCGGGCCGCTCGATGAAGGGCTGCTACATGCTCCTGGACGAGGCTTCCGTGACCGGTACGGCCAACATCGTGATGGCCGCGACCCTCGCGGAGGGCACGACCACCATCTACAACGCCGCCTGCGAACCCTACGTGCAGCAGCTCTGCAAGCTGCTCAACGCGATGGGCGCGCAGATCGAGGGCATCGGCTCCAACCTGCTCACCATCCACGGCGTGAAGGCGCTACACGGCGCGCAGCACCAGATCCTCCCCGACATGATTGAGGTGGGCTCCTTCATCGGTATGGCCGCCATCACGCAGAGCGAGCTGACCATCAAGGACGTGTGCTGGGAGCAGCTGGGCATCATCCCCGAGTGTTTCCGCCGCCTGGGCGTGAAGCTCGAGCAGCGCGGCGACGATATCTTCATCCCCGCGCAGCAGAGCTATGAGATCGAATCCTTCATCGACGGCTCCATCATGACCATCGCCGACGCGCCCTGGCCGGGCCTGACCCCGGACCTGCTGTCGGTCATGCTGGTCGTGGCCACGCAGTGCAAGGGCAGCGTGCTCATCCATCAGAAGATGTTCGAGAGCCGCCTGTTCTTCGTGGACAAGCTGATCGACATGGGCGCGCAGATCATCCTCTGCGACCCGCACCGGGCCGTGGTGATCGGCCACGACCACAAGATCAACCTCCGCGCGGGCCGCATGACCTCGCCGGACATCCGTGCGGGTATCGCCATGCTGCTGGCGGCCATGTCCGCCCAGGGCACTTCCACCATCGACAACATCGAGCAGATCGACCGTGGCTACGAAGACATCGAAGGCCGCCTGAACGCGCTCGGTGCCTATATTGTTAGAAAGTAGACTATGCAGGTACTCAAGTTCGGAGGCAGTTCGGTCGCGGACGCGACCCGCATGTCCCAGGTGATCGATATCGTGCAGGCCGCCGTGGCGCGCGACCGCACCATCCTGGTCAGTTCAGCCATCAGCGGCTGTACGGACGCGCTGATCGCCATCGGCCAGGAGCAGGATCCCGCGGCCCGCGCGCAGCAGATCGACGCGTTGCGCAGCCGGCACCACGGCATCGCCCGGCGCCTCTTCACGGGCGTCGAGCGCGACGCCATGATCGCGGAGCTGGACGGCCTCTTCGAGGAATTGTCCGCCGCGCCCGCCGAGGCCTGCGTGACCTTCGGTGAGCTCTTTTCCACGCGCATCCTGGCGCGCAAGTTCGCCTGCGAGGACGTCCCCACGAAGTGGCTGGATTCCCGCCAGCTCGTGCGCACGCTCGGCGGCGTCGTGGCCGAAGGCCTGACCTACGCGAATATTCTTTCCGCGGTGACCGCGGCGCCTGAGGTGCGGCTCTTCGTCGCGCCGGGCTTCATCGCTTCCGACGGCGACGGCCGCGTGACCACGCTCGGCCGCGGTGGCTCCGACTACAGCGCCGCGCTCTTCGCCGCCGGCGCCAAGGCCTCCGCGCTCGAGATCTGGACCGATGTGCCCGGCATGATGACCGCCAACCCGAAGGTCGTCCCGGCCGCCGTCAGCATCCCCGACATTTCCTACAAGGCCGCCCTGACCCTCGCGGAGAACGGCGCCAAGGTGCTTTACGCACCGACGGTGAAGCCCGCGATGGAGGCGGGCATCGCCTTCTCGATCAAGAATACCTTCGATCCCAAGCATCCCGGCACGCTCGTGTCCGGCCGTCCGGCCGTGAAAGCGGGCGAGTGGATGGGCGTGACCAGCCTCAAGCACGCCGACAAGGGCGAGTCCGTGGTCTGCCTGGTCGGCGAATCGATCCCGTCCCGCGCCTCCGCCGCGGTCCGCATCCTCGCGGCGCTCTCCGAGGCCGGCATCCAGCCGCTCGGCGAGGTCACGGGAGAGGGCGACGCGTTCTTCATCCGCGTGCGCCCGACCGTCGAGAACGCCGCCGTGGGCGCCATCCACCGGGAGTTCTTCGAGGCCCGGGCCGTGACCGTGATCCCCGTGTTCATCGCGGGCTACGGGGCCGTGGGCCACGAGCTGGTGCGCCTGGTCGGCCTGAGCGCCGACCGCATCGCGGCGCGCCGCGGCCGCTCCATCCGCATCATCGGCCTGGCCAACAGCCGCCGCTTCACGGTAGACCTGCGCGGCATCCGGCCCGAAGAGGCCGACGCCCGGCTCGAGGCCGGGGAGAACGCCGCCGGCGGCGCCTTCGTCGACGCCGTGCTCGCCTGCGCGCCGCGCGGCGCCGTGTTCGTGGACTGCACGAACGACGAGCGCCTGCACGAGCGCTACGCCGAGCTCTTCCGCGGCGGGCTTAACATCGTGACCTCCAACCGCCGCTCCCTGGCCCTGCCTTTCGTGCAGTACGCCGCCCTCAAGGCGGAGGCCCGCCAGAACGGCGCCTTCTTCCGCTACGACACCACGGTGGGTAACTCCCTGCCGATCCTGGAGTCCATCGCCAGCGACGCCAACTGCAGCGACGGCATCGAAGCCATCGAGGCCGTGGTCTCCTGCACCCTGAACTATATCATCACGGGCTACGACGGCGCCAAGCGCGACAGCCTCGCGACCCTGCTGCGCCGTGCGCAGGACGAGGGTCTGACCGAGGCCGACCCGCGCACCGACCTGGGCGGCAAGGATGTGCTCCGCAAGCTGCTCATCCTGGCCCGCGAGGCCGGCGTGCCGCTCGAAGCGGACGACGTGGAGATCACGCCGATGCTCGGCCCCGAATTCTTCGGCTGCCCGCTGGATGAATTCTACGCCAAACTGGCGGAATACGAACCGAAGTTCGTCGCCCTGGAGGCGGAACTGGACGCCGTCGACGAGCGGCGCCGCTTCGTGGCCTCCCTGCGCCGCGACCCGGCCGCCCGCCACGGCTACCGCGCCGAGATCAAGATGCAGCGCTTCGGCCCCGACAGCCCCTTCTACTGGATCAGCGGCACGGAGAACGTGACCCTGGTCCGCAGCGAATACTCCGCGCCGCTGGTCATCAAAGGCGCGGGCGAGGGCGTCCGCCTGGCCGCCACCGGCATTATCAAAGACATCTTAATGTAGTGTATGGAGCTTTTTCGTCAAATCCTTTCCTTCGACTCCACCTCCGGCAGTGAGCGGGAGCTGGGGCAGTGGCTCGCCGAGCACCTGGAGGCGCCCTTCGTGGAGACCTTCGAGGTCGGTGACGGCACGCTGAATGTGCTGTTGCGCTGGAGCGAGACGCCCCGCGTGGTGTACTGCTCGCACATGGACACGGTCCCGCCCTACATCCCGCCGACCTTCACCGACGACCGCGTCCTCGGGCGCGGCACCTGCGACGCCAAGGGGCAGTTCTACGCGATGTACCGCGCCTGCCAGCGCCTGGCGGCCGCGGGGGAGAAGGATTTCGCCCTGCTCATCGTGAGCGGGGAGGAGACGGGCTCCTGGGGCGCCAAGGCCTTTTCGAAGACGGGCTTCACCGCGCCGCTGCTGGTCGTGGGCGAGCCCACGGACAACTGCATGGTGAGCGCCTCCAAGGGCACCAAGCGCTTTGACCTGACCTTCACCGGCAAGGCTTTCCATTCCGGCTATCCGGAGCATGGCCTGAGCGCCGTGGAGCTCTTCGTCGACTTCATGAACGCGCTGCGCGCGGCCGGTTTCCCCGACGACCCGGTGCTAGGTCCCACCACCTGGAACGTCGGCCACCTGGTCAGCGACAATCCCCAGAATATTCTCAGCCCGGAACTGAGCTGCCGGCTGTATTTCCGCACCACCTTCGCCTCCGACGACGCCGTGGTGGCATGGATGCGTGCGCAGGCCTCCGACCGCCTCCGGGTGGAGGAGATCGGCGGCGACGCCCCCGCGCGCTACTTTACGCTCCCGGGCTTCCCCACGAAGCCGGTCGCCTTCGGCAGCGACGCTCCCCACCTGACGGGCTTCGCGCAGAAGATCATCTGCGGGCCGGGCACGATCACCGTCGCGCACCGCGACGACGAATTCCTGTCCCTGTCCGATTTCCAACAAGCTATTAACAATTACGTCAAGATATATGAAAGTTATCATTAGCGGTTACGGCAAGATGGGCCACATGATCGAGGCCGTCCTGCAGCGTCGCGGCATCGAGCTCGTGTGCGCCTCCGAAGACATCTGCGCCATTCCTGTGGACGTGGCGCGCGAGTGCGTTTGCATCGACTTCACGACCCCGGATGCATTCCGGGCCAATTATAAGACCCTTGCGGCCAACTTCAAGGCCGTCGTCGTGGGCACCACCGGCTGGTACGACATGAAGGAGGACGTTTTCGCCGCCTTCGAGGCCGCCGGCACGCCGCTGATCTGGGGCTCCAACTATTCCGTCGGTGTGATCGCCCTGTTCGCGGGCATCGCGCGCGCCTGCCAGGTGCTCAAGGGCCACGGCTACACCCCGCACGTCGAGGAGATCCACCACATCCACAAGCTGGACGCCCCCAGCGGCACGGCCAAGAGCATCGGCGTGCTGATTTCGGACTTCCTGGGCGAGGAGCCGAAGATCGACTCCCAGCGCATCGGCGAGGTCCCCGGCACGCACATCGCCGAATTCCTCTCCGAGGTGGACAAGCTGACCTTCACCCACGAAGCCTTCTCCCGCCAGGGCTTCGCGGAAGGCGCCGTCGATGCCGCCCTCATGACCGAAGGCCTGACCGGCTGCCATGAGTTCAAGGACTTGATTCTGTAGGTCTTACACGTAACGAAAAACCCCGCCAATTCGGCGGGGTTTTTTGGTAGTGAGGCTTAGCAGATTTGAACTGCTGACCTCTTGCCTGTCAAGCAAGCGCTCTGAACCAACTGAGCTAAAGCCTCGTTTGGGATTGCAAAGATACAACTTTTTTCGAATATCCAAAAAAAGATTCCGGGTCCGGGTCAGTTTCCCGCCTGGGGCCGAAGCGGGTATTCTTTGCTGAAGGTGATGATCACCTCCCGGTAACCCATGGCGGACAGGAGGCGGCGGAGGTGGGCTTCGGCGGAAAGTTCCGCCTGGTCCAGGATGCCCTCCGCGAGGGCGTCGGCCTGCAGGCGCTGCTTGGCCTGCAGCAGGATGGCCGTCGTTTCCTCGTGGTTCCGATGGCCGGAGAAGTGTTCATAATCGGCGGGATTGAGCACCACGTCCAGGATTTCGACAGGCGGCAGGATAAGGTGCAGGGTGTCGCCGGAGAGGGAGAAATCGCTCGCCTGGATCTTGGTCAGGTCGAAGCCGGCGCGCACGCGCCCCTTGCAAATGATGACGAAATCGACGCTGCCGGTCAGGCGGTTCAGGCCGCTGGCGCGCATCAGTTCGCCGAAGGGGGTTTCGTCCCGGTCAGTCAGGACCAGCTCCTCGTAAAAGCCGGCACTGGACAGTTCGCCGATGCTGCGCACCTGCTCCACGACGGCCGCCGTGCGCTCAATCTCCAGTTCGCGGGCGCGCTCCTTGCGCCGAGGCGCGAGCAGCAGCAGAATGAGGATGGCCAGCAGCAGCGAGAGCGGCAGCAGGTAGCTGAGCGGTATGCGGATCTCCTTGCTCATTCGAAACTGATCTGGACGTTCGTAAAGCCCATCTGCTCCAGCATCGGGCGGAAAAACTCAAGTGCATTCTCCTCCGCCTCGGCGAGGATGCCCATCGAGGGGATGTCCCGCAGGATGTCGCGCTCCCCCTGCTTCAGCAGGGCCTGGCGCTCCTGGTCGCTGAATTTCTGGCGGAAGCCGGTCACGTCCTCGTACTCGAGGCGGATCTCCTCCGGCGGCAGGTTGAGGGAAAGGACGGTCGCATGCGGCAGAACCAGCGAGACGGAGCGCGTGCTCTCGTCCACCACGATCTTGTCAAGCGACAGGTTCTTCAGGTTGATCCCGGCCTTGATATAGGCCGTGCAGGAAAAGAGGATGCGGCGGTTGCCGATCTTGAACCACTCGCCTTCGTCGCGGGCGCGGACGGCCTTGCGGACGGTATACTCGACCGTCCCCAGCTCCGCGCTTCGACTCAGCGTGGAGAGGCGCTGCATGACTTGCTGCTGGAGCGACGGTCCGTGTGCGCAGGCCGTCAGCAGCACCATAAGTGTCGCCAGCAGGGCAGTCCGTATGCGGAAGGCGGGCATGCCGAAGGAATTATTCGGACCAGTAGGTGATGACGCGGCGCTGGCGAAGCTCGCTGGACGTCGTTTCGACCTCCGGCTCCACGTTCTCCTCCCAGGGCTCTTCCCAGCATTTGGTCTCCGTGAGGACCGTGCGCTCGATCCAGTTGCCCTTGGCGTCGAATTCCGTGTAGATGTAGGTGATGGTGCTTTCTTCGTTCCAGCCCTCGGAGGCGCTCACGTCCTTGGAGGAGGAAGGATAGACATTATTGCCCTCGAACGTGTTCGTGCGGGTCAGCTCCCACTCCCAGCCGGTGAGTTCTTCGGTCACGGGGCGGCCCTGGGCGTCGTAGCTGTATTTGGCGGCGAAGAAGTCCATGATGTCGAACTCTTCATCGCCCCAGTCCTCGAAGGAGGTGCTGTCGTAGGAGGTGATGTGGCCTTTCATGTCGCGGAGGAGCTCCGTGCCGGGGACGCGGGGATTGGTCAGCAGGCCGTCCGCGTCGTACTGGTAGGTGTGGCCGTATTCATCCTGGGTCACGCGACCCTGCGCGTCGAAGGTGTACTCCAGCGTACCTTCCACGGCGCCGGTCTCTTCTTCTTCCAGGTCCATCACATAGAGGAAGACTTCCTTCACGTCGCCCTGGAAGCCGAAGGTGGTCACGTCCGAGGCGGTTTTGGGCTGGCAGGCCACGAGGCCAAGCAGCGCCACTAAGGTCAGAATGCTGTATTTTTTCATGGTAAATATTGGTTGGTTACTTCTGTTGGATGACTTCCGCGAGCAGCTTGATGCCGGCCTCCATCCGGGATGCGTCCAGGAAGGAGAAATTCATCCGCATCGTGTTGCGGTGCGAGCCGTCGGGATAGAAGAAGGAGCCGGCCACGTAGGCGACCCCGGCCGACAGGGCGCGGTCGTAGAGCGCCACGGTGTCGAAGCCCTCCGGCAGGGTCAGGAAGAGGAACAGGCCCCCTTCCGGGTGCGTCCAGGAGACGCCTTCCGGCATGTATTTCTCGAGCAGCGAGAGCATCTTGTCGCGCTTGGTGCGGTAGAGGGCGATGCTCTTCTGCAGGTTGGCGTCGAGGGCGCCGCTGCCCATGAACTCCGCGGCCATGTACTGGTCCAGGATGGGCGGGCAGAGATCGAGCGACTGCTTGCAGACGTAGATCTGGTCGAGCAGCTCCACGGGGCCGAGCATCCAGCCGAGGCGGAAGCCCGGGGCGAAAATCTTGGAGAAGCTGCCCAGGTGGAGGGTCCGCTCCGGCGCGAGCGAATAGATGGTCGGCACCGGCTCGCCGCTGTAGCGGAGCTCCCGGTACGGGCTGTCTTCGACGATGAGGAAATCCTGCTCCCGCGCCAGCGCGACGAGCTTCTCGCGCTCTTCGAGCGTCATCGTTTCCCCGCTGGGGTTCTGGAAGTCCGGGATCACGTAGCAGAACTTCGCCTTTCCTTTATACTCTCCCAGGATGCGGATGTCTGCGCGGTAGGACTTGAAAGACTGCAGGGCGCCGAGGTAGGTCGGGGCGGTGGTCAGGATGACGTCGCCGGGGTTGATGAGCACGCGCGTGCAGACGTCGATGCCCTGCTGCGACGAGGTCGTGATCTGGACGTTCTCCAGCGCCACGCCGTAGCGCCGCGCGACGACTTCCCGCAGCTCCGGCACGCCCTGCGTCGCGCCGTACTGGAGCGCCTTGGCGCCGTATTTCTCGAGCACCTGCGCACTGATGCGGCGGATGTCGTCGATGGGGAAGGTAGCCGCGTCGGGATAGCCGCCGGCAAAGGAATAAATGGCCGAGAGATCCACTTTCTTGAAGATCTCGCGCACCGGGGAGCGCATGAAGGATCCTACGTCGTCGGAGAAGAATTTATCGTATTTCATCGGCAGGTCCGGTTAAGTAAACATCCGTGAAGCAGTTCTGTCCGGGGCGGAAATCCACCGCCAGCCGGGCGATCCGCGCCTGGATTCCGAAATGGACGGATACACCCGGAGAAACGGCAGCTGCCGGCCCTTCGAGGTACGCTGCGATGGCGGAAGCGGTGATGCCGGTGCCGCAGGCGAGCGTCTCCGCCTCCACACCCTTCTCGAAGGTGCGCACGCGCAACGTCCCGTCCGGATCGACCGACACGAAGTTGGCGTTGGCGCCGATGGGCGCGAAAAGCGGGTCCCAGCGCGCCTGGCGGCCTTCCGTCTCGACGTCGATGGCCTCGACGTCCGGCACGAAGCGCACAAAGTGGCGCGTGCCCGTGTCAAGGAACCAACCGTCCAGCGCGGGGCGGAACTCATGCACATCGATCATCCGCAGGCGCACCGTCTTGAGATCGCCCTCGCGGGCGAGAATCTCCCCCGTATGCTCGCCGTCTGCGGCGGCGAAGCGGAACACGCGGCCGTCGGCCGGCTTCAGGCCGAGCGCGTCGGCAAACGCCACGATGCAGCGCCCGCCGTTCCCGCACATCATGCCGCCGGAGCCGTCGGAATTGTAATATTCCATCCGGAAATCATAGTCCGGATCCCCGGTCAGGATCATCAGCCCGTCGGCGCCGATGCGCCCGTCCGCGGCGGCGAAGCCCGTCCGGCGGTCGCACAGCGCGGCAATATGCTCCGGCGTCCGGAACTCGGAGACATCCTCCTTCCGGCCGTCCAGCACGACGAAGTCGTTGCCTGCCCCCGAATATTTATGGAGTTCGATCATTTAGCGAAGCAGGTCCTCCAGAACCACGGAACCGGCCGTCTTCTCGTCGCGGTACTTGACGATGACCGGGCAATAAAGCGACACGCCGCTGCCGGCACCCGGGCCGCGCTTCAGCGGCTTGCTGCCGGACACGACCACGGCGCCGCGCGGCACGACCACGCGGCCGTCCGCGTTGCGCGGCACGAATTCGCCCGTCGTGGCGTCGAAGATGGCCGTGGCGGCGGTGATGATGACGCCGGAGGCGATCACCGCGCCTTCTTGCACGATGGTGCCCTCGTAGATGCCGCAGTTGCCGCCCACGAAAGCGCCGTCCTCGATGATGGTCGGCATGGCGCCGGCAGGCTCCAGCACGCCGCCGATCTGCGTGGCGGCGGAGATGTGGATGTTCTTTCCGATCTGGGCGCAGGAACCGATGGTCACGTGGCTGTCCACCATGGTGCCGCTGTCGACATAGGCGCCGACGTTGATGTAGGACGGGGGCATGACGATGGCGCCGGGGGCCACGAAGGCGCCGCGGCGGATGCTCGTGCCGCCCGGCACGATGCGCACGCCGTCCTCCGGCTTGAAGGTCTTCACCGGGAAGGTGTCCTTGTCGAAGAAGGGGAACTGCCCCTGGGACATGTCCGTGACCTGGCCGAGCTTGAAGCCGGCGAGGATCACTTCCTTGACCTCGCGGTTCACCTTCCAGGCGCCGTTCACCTTCTCGGCGACGCGCAGCTGGCCGGCTTCCAGCGCGGCAATGACTTCTTCAAATCGCTCTCTGCTTATTTCCATAATTCTGCTAAAACTTTCTGCATCAGTGCTTTGGTGGCATCGGAAGCCGTGGCAAGCGGCAGGCGCACCGTCTCGCCGATCACGCCGAGCTGCGCGAGCGCGGCCTTGGCCGGAATCGGGTTGGACTCCACGAAGCAGGCCTTGAAAAGCGGGAAGAGGCGGTGGTGCAGGGTGCGGGCCTCTTCGAGGTGGCCCTCCTGCATGGCCTTGACCATCTGCGAAACCTCCTTCGGGGCGATGTTGGACGCCACGGAAATGACGCCGTGGGCACCCGTCGCCATGAAGGCGAGGGTCATGTCGTCGTCGCCGCTCAGGACCGCGAAGTCCTTGGGGGCGCGGCGCAGGATCTCGCTGACCTGGTCGTAATTGCCGGAGGCTTCCTTGATGCCCCGGATGTTGGGGACGTCGTTCGCCAGGCGGATGACCGTGTCCGGCAGCATGTTGGCGCCGGTGCGGCCGGGCACATTGTAGATGATGACCGGCAGGGAGGTCTCCGCGGCCACGGCCTTGAAATACTCATACTGGCCCTGCTGGGTCGGCTTGTTGTAGTACGGGACGACCACGAGCAGCGCGTCGGCACCCAGCGGCTCCAGCAGCCGGATGTTGGCGAGCGTGTCGGGGAGGCTGTTCACGCCCACACCGGGCATCAGGGGCAGGCCCTGGGCATGCTCCTTGACCACCTGGTAGATCGCCGTCTTCTCGCCGGCGGAGAGCGTAGGGGTCTCGCCGGTCGTGGCGAGGGGAACGAGAAAATCTACGCCGGAGGCCACCTGGCGGTCCACCATCCGGGCGTAAGCTTCATAATCGACGGCACCGTCCGCGGTGAACGGGGTCACCAGCGCCGTGCCGCATCCTTGCAGGACAAGAGGTTTCATACGCAGACACTAATTAACTAACAGCCGTAAAGTTAATAAACTTTTTCGATTTTTAAAGTTTTTTAATAGCGGAGCATCACGGCATCGTGGTTTTTCTTGAGCTGTGGGACATTGTCGAAAACCATCGTGGGATTTTCGTCCGGGTTGAAGGGCTCCCAGGCGGGCAGGCCTTTGCAGTTCGGATCCCCCGTCTTGATAAAGGCAAGCCAGGCGTTGCTGACGATATCTGCCATGCGGTAAGCCTCCGGCGTACCGCCCGTCATCTCCCTTTGGTTGGCGACATTGTTGAACATGAACGGCAACTCCATACCATGGCAGGCGGCCAGGGCGCCATCGTTGACCAGGGACTTCCAGGCGAAGAGGTACACATAGGCCTTTGCACCGCCCAGGGCCTGCTTGGCAGCAGCCTGCCGGATCACGTTTCCGCGTGTACGGAAGTCCGTATTGAGCAGCTCCTTCGGCGCCTGTCCGGGATACACGCTTTCGAAATCGCGGACGTATTGTTCGAATTTCTCCTCACCCAGCCTGGGAAGGAGCCGTTCCCGAACCTGTTCCATCGTGTAGGGGACATCGTTGGTGTAGCAGAATTCATTGAGGTTGGAGCCGATGAGCATCGGGACGTCCCGGCTGCATTCGGCGGCAATCGGGTCGAAAGGATGTTGGACGAGATATTTCCCGTCTACGACGGGCGAGAATCCGCCGCGCCCCATGCGGCGCGTGGCGCGGCTGCCCGCAGCCGCCAATTCTTCGTAGGAGAACTGGCTCAGGTCTACGTCCGGACCCGGTTTGAGGCCCAACTCTTCGACGACCGCGCAGCCGAGCGCGCGGCTCTGGGCCGGCTCCTGCTGACGCAGGGTGGAACCACTCTGGACGATGGCCCGGTGAAACAGACCCTGCGCCGACGGCATGGCCATCAAGGTGGAAGTCTTGCCGCCACCGCCGCTCTGACCGCCGATGGTGACGCAACCCGGGTCGCCGCCGAAGGTCTCGATGTTGTTGTGAACCCATTCCAAGGCCTTGACCAGGTCCTGCTGGCCGAGGTTGACGGATTCGGCATATTTGCCGCCCAGGGCGGTCAGATCGATATATCCCAGGATGTTCAGGCGATGGTTGACCGTGACGACGACAATATCGCCCTTCTCGGCCAGCGCCCTGCCTTCCTGCGCAGGCAAGAAGATGGCGGAACCGTTGGCATAGCCGCCTCCGTGGAACCAGACGAACACGGGACGCTTCCGACCGTCCAGCGCCGGGGTCCAGATGTTTAGCATCTGGCAGTCCTCTGAATTCAGTTCCTTCTTGAACTGGAAGCCGAAATCATAATCGGTCGGCGCACCGTTCCATTTCATATCCTGGCTCTGCATGGCCTGCGGGCCATACACCAGAGTCTTCCGGACGCCTTCCCAGGGTTCGGGATCCTGCGGGGGCATGAAACGCTCGGCCCGGGCGTACGGGACACCCTTGAAAGTGTAAATCCCATCGTCGTTGTAGCCCCGGATCTGTCCGGAGGTGATGGTGACGATACAATCGTCTCCGGTGGTAATTGGGCCGCTCACGGCGCCCTGGCGGCCGTTCTGGCAGGCGCAAAGCAGCCCTGCCACACCCAGTGCAAGAATCGCTAACTTTTTCATAAACGGTTAATTATTTCAGTATTATCGGTGTAAAGATAGTAATAATTATCGCACTCCGGCACGGATGGGAATGTAGGCGCCATGACCCCCAGCGTTCCAGATGTCCCCGGAAAAGGGACATCTGTCGCGGTAGAATACGAGATTCGCCGGCCTCGGCCGGCGAATGACGGTCAGCGCCTGCGGCGGGCGAAGACGAAGTCCTCGAGCTCGCAGAGAGACTGGTCCGGGGTGTCGGACTCGAAGACGAAGTAGAGGGCGTGCTTGCCTTTCAGCTTCGCGGCCTTCGGGATGCGGGCGCATTTCTGGACGACCTCCTGCGGCTCGCGGCCGCTGAGCTTGATGGCGCCCAGGCGGGTGCCGTGGCGCGGGTGGTCGGCCATGATGACGATGCGGCCCTTGACGCCCTGCGGCAGCAGGCGGAGCAACAGCTTCTTCGCCTTGGCGGCCTTCAGGCCGTCAAAGTTGAAATACTTGTAGCCCACGACGGAGCCGGCGGTGTTGTTCACCACCGGGTTGTGGTTGACACTGAGGTCGTACGGGTCGCCCTCGCCGTCCCAGGTGCGGCGCAGCGGCTCGACGTAGGAGCCGAAGTACTTGTTGCCGAGGTAGTCCTTCTCGGCCGGCTTGGGGCCGGTGAACCAGCAGGCGATGCCTGCGGAGTGCCGCTCCAGCGGGTTGAGACCGCCGAGCTCGAAGCCCTCGGAGGTGTATTCCGCCTCGGAGATCTCTACTTTCCCGTTCGGGCCTTCCGTGACCTTGACCTCGATCGGGGCCACCATGGCCTGCCGGTCGAAGCCGCCGAGGCCCGCCTGGCGGTGGTAGAAGATGTACCACTGGCCCTTGATCTCGCAGATGCTGCCGTGCGTGTTGCCGCCCGGCGCGGCGGTATAGATCGGATTCCCCGCATCGTCCACGTCGCGCCCGCGGGCGTCGATCACCGTGCCGCCGTAGGTCCAGGGTCCCAGCGGGGAGTTGCTCCAGGCCCAGGCGAGGGTGTTGTTGGCCTCGGGCAGGCCGAAGTCGCCGTCCGCCGTCCAGCGGCTGTACACGAAGACGTATTTGTCCTTGATCTTGCGGATCGAGGAAGCTTCGAAGAAGCGGTATTCGCCCGGCTGGTTGAGGTGCGAAACCATGTCCGTGACGATCTGGGTGCCCTTCTTGACGGTGCACATCGTCTCGGGATCGAGTTCGGCGCCGAAGGACTGCTGGAAGCCCCAGTAGCCGTAGACGCGGCCGTCGTCGTCGATGAAGGCGGCCGGGTCGAAGCCCAGCACGCCGACGGTGCGCTTGGGGTTCTTGGGATCCCAGTTGCAGACGGTGAACGGGCCGTCCGGCCGGTCGGCGCGGGCGATCATCGAGTTGCGCCCGGCAGCCTGGGTGTTGGGATACAGATAATAGGTCTTCTTGCCGTCCGGGCCGACCTTCTCCACGACGTCGGGGGCGTAGAGGATATCGCCCTTGCCATCCGGGTTGAGGGGCTCCCCGTTGGCGTCCAGGCGGGATTCGAAGATCACGCCGTCGAAGCGCCAGTGCTGCAGGTCGTCCACGGAGGCGGACCACACGACCTGGTTGCGGCCGCAGTAGGTGGTCAGCTCGATGTCGTGGGAGCCGTAGATGTAGACGCGGTACTGGCCGGGGTTGTCGGGGTCCTCGAAGATGTAGGGCTCACCGTCCGGGATGTATTCCCACAGGGGGAGGTAGGGGTTGGCGGCCCCGGCGCTCAGGCCGGAGCAGAGGAGGCAGGCGCAGCCCAGCAGGGCGGCCAGACGGGAAAACAGGGATCTTTCCATATTGCGTTTTAGTGTATTGCCATTCCGGACAAAGATAGCGAATTTAGCGCACATTTTTTGCTATCTTTGCGTGGTATGCCGAAACTGATCCGACTGCTGCTTGCCAGCGCGCTTTGCCTTACGGCCGCCTTCGGGGCGGTCGCGCAGGACCATTCCGACGCAGCGAAGGAGAATCCCCGCCAGGTCGCCGACGACATCATCAAGGAGGCGGGCCAGCACCTGGGCAAGCCCTACAAATACGCCGGCAACGGCCCTGAGAGTTTTGACTGCACGGGCTTCACCTGCTACGTCTTCAACAAATCTGGCTACAAGCTCTCCCGCACCTCCTCCGACCAGGCCAAGAACGGCCGGGAGGTCAAGGGCGGCATCGAGAATTACCAGAAAGGCGACCTCATCATCTTCGGCGGCCGCAGCACCAAGAAGACTCCCGGCCACGTGGGCATCTTCATCGCGGCGGACAGCCTGAACAAGAGTTTCACCTTCATCCACGCCTCCAGTTCGGGCGTGACGATTTCCCATAGCGACGAGCCTTACTACGCGCAGCGCTTCCTCGGCGTGCGGCGCATCCTGCCCGATTTCCCGCCGGAGGAGAAGAAGAAGGAAAAGGAAATCGTCAAGGCGCCGGAGGAGCACGTGAACCTGCTGGAGCTGCTCCGCGGCAAGTCGGGCGCGGCCCGCGACTCCGTGATTGCGGCCATCACCGAACGGACGCTCGTTCTCTTCCCGGACGGCACCTGGGCCTTCCTGGATGAGAACGGCAAATACAAAGAGGCGGCCGGCGACCGCGACTTCATCCTGAACGCCGACGGCACTTGGCGCACGGAGGAGGCCTCTACGGCCGAATTCTATACTGTCCGCGCCGGCGACACGCTCGGCAAGATCGCCCGCAAGTTCAATATCTCCGTGGATTCCCTGCTGGAGATGAACGGTCTGACGAAGAAATCCATCCTCCACCTCGGCGACCGCCTGCGGGTGCGTTGATCCATGGAAATTTGCTATCTTTGCGTTTGCTATGTTTGAAAAACAGGTCTATATCGCGCGCCGTCAGGAGCTCCTGAAGCGCATGGAAGGACAGCAGGGCATCGCCCTCTTCCTCGGCAATGTGGAATCCCCCGCCCAGTACGGAGACAACTGCTACAAATGGCGCCAGGACAGCAACTGGCTCTATTTCTTCGGCATCGACGAGCCGCGTTTCGCGGCCACGATCGACCTGGAGACGGGCAAGGAAACGATCTACGCCGACGACTTCAGTCTCGACGACATCATCTGGATGGGCCCCATGCCCTCCGTCCGCTCGCTGGCGGACAGCGTGGGCGTGGCGGACACCGCCCCGTACGACGCCCTCGCGGCGGCGCTGAAGGGCCGCCAGGTGCATTTCCTGCCCGCATCCCGCCACTATAATCAGCTGCTGCTCGCCAAGCTGCTCGGGCTCCAGCCCGAGGAGACCGTGAGCGCCGGCAAGGCCGGCTGCGCCAAGGCCTCCGAGGCGCTGGTGCGCGCCGTCATCGAGATGCGCCTCATCAAGGATGAGCGCGAGATTGCGAGCATCGACGCCGCCTGCAACCTCGGCTTCGAGATGCACACCATCGCCCGCCGCGGCATCCGCCCGGGACGCATCGAGCAGGAGATCGTGGGCGAGATGGAAGGCCTGGCCCTCGCGAAGGGCTGGGGCGTCAGCTTCGCCACCATCCTCACCCAGCACGGCGAGATTTTCCACTGCCACAGCCACGAGATGCCCGTCGAGCCGGGCAAGCTGATGGTCATCGACGCCGGCGTGGAAGCGAACGACCACTACGCCTCCGACTTCACCCGCACCTACCCGACTTCCGGCCGCTTCACCCAGAAGCAGCGCGATATCTACCAGACCGTCTATGAGTGCAATGAGCTGGCATTCAGTATGATCCGTCCCGGCATCGCCTACCGCGACGTTCACCTGGCGGTGGCTGAGCACATGCTCGACAACCTGCGCCAGCTGGACCTGGTGCGCGGCGACCTGGGTGGCATGGTTGAGGACGGGATCGCCGGGCTCTTCATGCCGCACGGCCTGGGCCACAACATGGGCCTCGACGTGCACGACATGGAGGATCTGGGCGAGAACCTGGTCGGCTACGGCGAAGGCCAGACCCGCTCCCCGCAGCTCGGCCTGGGCAGCCTGCGCATGGCGCGTGAGCTGCAGCCGGGCCACGTCATCACTGACGAGCCGGGCATCTACTTCATCCCCGCCCTGATCGAGCAGTGGAAGAAGGAGGGCACGGACGGCGGCCGCGTGAATTATGCGAAGCTGAAGGACTACTTCGATTTCGGCGGCATCCGTCTCGAGGACGACGTGCTCGTCACCGAGGGCGGCGCGCGCCGGCTGGGCGCCAAGCGCCTGCCCATCGCGCCGGACGAGATCGAAACGATAATGCAAAACGAACAAATTTAGAGATATGAGCTTACTGGAAGGAAAAGTCGCCCTCATCACGGGCGCATCTCGGGGCATTGGCAAGGCCATTGCCCTCCAATTTGCCGCCGAAGGGGCGGACATCGCATTTACCGATATTAAGGTCAACGAAGATACCGTGAAGGAACTGGAAGCGCTCGGCGTGAAGGTTCGCGCCTATGCGTCCAATGCCGCCGACTTCGCCCAGACCCACGAGACCGTGGAACAGATCCTGGCCGACTTCGGCCACATCGACATCCTGGTCAACAACGCCGGCATCACCCGTGACGGCCTCATGCTCCGCATGGACGAGGCCCAGTGGGACGCCGTCATCAACGTGAACCTCAAGTCGGCCTACAACTACATCCACGCGGTCACGCCCATCATGGCGCGCCAGCGCGGGGGCAGCATCATCAACATGTCCTCCGTGGTGGGTGTCAGCGGCAACGCCGGCCAGTGCAACTATTCCGCGTCGAAGGCGGGCCTGATCGGCCTCGCCAAGTCGATCGCCAAGGAGATGGGCCCCCGCGGCATCCGCGCCAACTGCATCGCCCCGGGCTTCATCATTTCTGACATGACCGCCGCCCTCCCCGACGAGGTGCGCGAGGCCTGGGTCAAGCAGATTCCGCTGCGTCGCGGCGGCACGCCGGAGGATGTCGCCAAGGTGGCGCTCTTCCTCGCGAGCGACCTTTCCTCGTATGTCAGCGGACAGGTCATCCACTGCTGCGGTGCGATGAACTGCTAGTCTGATGGATCCCCGCCTGAACTCTTTAAGCTTGAAAACTTCCCTCTCGGCCCTGCTGGACCTCGTCCTGCCGAGAGTGTGCGTGGTGTGCGGCCGTCCCCTCATTCCGCAGGAGCGGCACCTCTGCCTGGAGTGCCTCTCCGACCTGCCGGAGACCCGTTACGCCCCGCTCGGCCACAATCCGATGGCCGACCGTTTCAACGCTAAGATTCAGGTCGATGAATATGAGCCGTATGCGTATGCTGCGGCTCTTTATCATTATCGGGCGGACTCCGGCTACAAGAAGATTTCCCAGGCGCTCAAGTACCACCGCGATTTCGGCACGGGCCGCTGGGCCGCGGGCCTGCTAGGCGAGCGCCTCGCCGTGTCGCCGCTCTACGCGGACGTGGACCTGGTGGTCCCCGTGCCGCTGCACTGGACGCGGCGCTGGGAGCGCGGCTACAACCAGGCGGCGGTGATCGCGCGGGAGGTGGCGCGGGTGCTGGGCGCGGCGTGCGCGGAGCGCCTGCTGCGCCGCTGCCGCCGCACCCGCAGCCAGACGCACCTGCACGGCGAGGCCAAGGCGGCCAACGTCGTGGACGCCTTCGCGCTGCGTCGGCCCTCCGGTTTTTTCGCCTTTTTCCGCCGTCTTTTCGGCCTGCCGCCGCAGTCCGTTCCAGCTGCGCGGCATATTCTGTTGGTGGATGATGTGTTTACGACGGGCGCCACGCTTGCGGCCTGCCACCGGGCCCTGCGGCGCGCCTATGGCCCGCAGGTCCGCATCTCCGTCGCCACCCTCGCCGCCGTCGGAGAATAGCCGGCGCAGCTGTTTTTCGCAACGGCCGTCGTATCAATTGTTTATGAAAGTAACCGGGTTCCTGAGGACCCGGTTACTTTGGTAAAATGTTGATTGTGTGAGAGTTGGTGAAAACGGGGTTGCCGGTTGGTTATGCTGTTTTTGATAATCACTTAATTGATAGACAATTATGAAAGTAACCAGGTCCCCCGGGACCTGGTTACTTTTGTATGATATTGATATTTAAAGACTTGTAAAAAACAACTATAGGAGGTCGGCGATGATGTCGTCGCTGACGAACCAATGGTTTTCCGGGATTCGGATCTGTCCGCCGGGAAGACGTTCCAGGCGGCCGTCGGCAAGCATCGCGGCGGCTTTGTCTGCCTCCAGCAGCCCTTCCGCCACGCCCCGCGCCGTCCGCAGCCCCAGCATCACCGTCTCCTCCCGCGCTTCTTCCTCAGACAATCGTTCTTGTCCCCCGCGCAGCGGCCAACTGCCCCCTGAAACGTCCGGCTGCGCCGGGGGAAGGGCATCTTTATTCCAGGAACGGACTTTTCCATCAAAGGAATGCGCCCCGGGGCCGAGGCCGACGTAGGGGTGGCGGGTCCAGTAGGCGCTGTTGTGGACAGCCTCGAAGCCGGGCAGGGCCCAGTTGGAAATCTCATAGTGGCCGTAGCCGGCGGCCCGGAGGCCGTCGCAGAGGAGGCGGTACTGCGCGGCGCACTGCTCCTGCGAGGCCTCCTCGTAGCGCCCCTCGCGCACCAGCTTGCCGAGCGCGCTGCCCTCCTCGATGCTGAGCTGGTATGCGCTGACATGCTCGGGGCGCCAGGCCACGATCTCGCGGAGGGTATCCGTCAGGGTGGCCTCCGAGAGCTGCGAGAGCCCGAAAATGAGATCCACGCTGATGTTTTTCACCCCGGCGTCCCGCAGGATGCGGAAGGCCTGCCGGGCGTGCGCGGCGTCGTGACGCCGGTTCATCCAGCGGAGGATCCCGTCGTCGAGCGACTGCACGCCCATGCTGACGCGGGTGACGCCCAGGTCGAGCAGTGCGCGGACATAGTCCGGCCCCTGCTCGACGATGTCCTCGGGGTTCACCTCGACGGTGAACTCCGCCCAGGGAGATTTCGGATCAAGTTGTTGGTGCCGCGAGGAATCGGAGCAAAGCGACGCAGGGGGTTCGGGGGGAACGCCCCCCGTCATTAGCGAAGCTACCAGCCGTCGCAACAGCGACGGAGGCAGCACGCTTGGGGTGCCGCCTCCGATATAGAGGGTATTCAGATCGCGGGTGGACTCAATCTCGTCCCGGCGAAGGGACGCCTCGGCGCAGACCGCTGCCGTGAAATCTTCAAACAACTGCGCGTCCCGTCCCCGGCAGGCGATTTCCGAATAGAAATCGCAATAGGTGCAGAAACTCCTGCAGAAAGGGACGTGCAGATAGACCATTTAGCGGAGCAGGAGCTCGCCGTGGCCAAGCTGCGCCTGCGTCGTGTAGGCGTTGACGGTGTAGACGCCCTTCATGAAGGACCCGATGTTGTTGATGTAGATGCCCAGATCCACCTCCTCGCCCTGGTAGTCGACCTCGCGGGAAGCGGTGGCGTCCAGCGTCTCACCATTGAAGGTGAAGGTGGTGCCGCGGCCGTCGGTGAGCAGGTTGCCCTCCGGATCGGTCACGCGGACATAGACACGCACCGGGCCGCGCTCGGCGAGCTCATTCTCCACGAGGCTGAGGTTCACCAGGAAACGGGCGACGCGGTTGGCCTTGTCGGTGATCTTGTCGTTGTTGTTGTAGGCGTACATCACGAAGTTGTGGGCCTTCAGCACGGAGCCGGCGGCCACGCGGTCGTTCAGGACCTCCACCTGCTGGGTTAGCTGGGTGTTGATCTGCTTGGTCTGCTCAGCCTCCTTGCGGGCCGTAGCGGCCTCCTGGGCGAGCTTGCGGTTCAGGGTGTTGAGGGAATCGATCTGATTGATGTAGCCGCGCATGATGGAGCGCAGGGTGCCGAGCTCCTTCTCATACTGGCGGATCTTGGCGCGGTCCGTAGCCTCGGACTTCTTCACGCGGTCCAGCAGCTGGGCGATCTGCTCGCGGGAGGAATCCAGCTGGGCGTTGATGGAATCGTACTCGGAGGAGAGGTTCTCGTAGTCGCTCTGCAGGGCCTGGATCTGCTCGGTCAGGTCGGCTTTCTCCTGGTTCAGCTCGTTCACGAGGTTGCTCTTGGAACTCCACACATAAATAAGGGCGGCGGCGAGGGCGACTGCGACGGCGATCATCACAATCATGACGGTCTTCAGGCCACCGTTAGCTTTCTTTTCGGCTTGCTGTCTTTCCAGCTTCTCGATAGGATCTTCTCTTTCCATTTTTTGACTTATTTGATTACAGCATGCAAAAATAGCAATTTTTATGCTAATTTTGTAATTATGAAATATATAATTCGCTCACTGAAGTATTTTTGCTACCTGATTCTCCTGCTGACGCTGATCATTTTGGCGCTCGTGCTGACGGGTTTCGTGGAGGCCGATCTTTCCAAAATGTTCGTCAACGGCTACGATTCCCTGTGGCAGATTGCGCTGGTCATGCTGGCTTTCGCGGCCCTCTACCCGCGTTTCGGCTTCTCGAAGCGCACGGTACACCTCTACGGCTCCCCGGAGGAGCTTCGTCCCGACATCGTCCGGGTGATGGAGGTGCTGGGCTATTGCCTGGAAGAAGAAAAAGACGGCACCTGGAGCTTCCTGCGCCGCTCCGGCATGTCGCGTGCGCTGAAGATGTGGGAAGACCGCATCACGATTACGGCCTCGGCCGCGGGCCTGGAGGCAGAAGGCCTCACGCGCGACCTTCCGCGCGTCGTGTCCGCCCTGGAAGCTACGCGTCCAGATGCGTAGCCGCCGCGCTCAACGCCTCATAGAAATCCTCTCCGAAGACCTTCGTGAGAGGATTTTTTAAAAACTGGTAGACCCGGATCCCCTCCCGGGTGCCCTTCTCGAATGCCGGCTTGCAGATGTCCCAATGGTGGACGTTGAGGGCGAGTCCGCCGCCGGTCAGCTTCGTGACGCGGATGGGGTAGAGCGAGCAGGAGGCGGGCTTGACGCGCCCGGCCATCTCGATGGCGCAGAGGCATTCGCCGGCCGCGCCGAAATGGCAGAACGCGCAGGGGCAGTCCTGCGAATCGGGCAGCGGCGGCATCAGCGGGGTGACGATGTCGTCGTCCCGGTCCACCTCGAAGAAACCCTTGGCGTCCACGGCCGCGCGGCCCGCCTCCGTCATGTAGCCGCTGTAGGCCGGATAATCGCGTTCCAGGCCCTCCAGCTCCGCCTCGTCGAGCGGTGCGCCGCTGTCGCCCACGATGCAGCAGGCGCCGCGGCAGGTGGCATAATCGCAGGCAAAATATTCCGTCACGACATCCTCCGACACGAGGATGTCGCCAATCTGGATAATCGTTCCGAATCTTCCCTTTCCCATCAGATAATCAGATAATCGTGTATTCGACCTCTCCGCCTTCGGAGAGCGTTTTCAAAATCTCCCGGACGCTCTCCGCGGAGACCCGCTGGACGGCGCCCTTGTAGTCCGTGATCAGGTCCTTGCCCTCACTGTAGCGGAGCAGGACATCTTCCATCAGCGTCTCCGGCCGGGCATAGCGGAGCTCCAGCTCCTTGAGCAGGGTGGCCCGGGCGGCGCGCACCTCGGCTTCGCTGACTTCGATTTCGTCCAGCCGGCGGGTCACGCTGCGCACGGCGTCCAGCAAATCGCCGGTCCCGCCCGCCCGGACGCCGGCCGGCAGGCCGCGCTCGGGGCAGGGATGGCAGTTGACATAGATGGAAATCCGTTCCGACGGGAAGAGCTCCAGCCGGCCGGTCAGCTCCGCCCAGGCTCCCTGTTCGGCGAGGGCGCCCGCGAGCCGCTGGCGGACCAGCATGCAGGCCACCTGGAAGGAGAGATAACTGTCAAGTTTGTAGGGGAGTGCGGCGGAGCGCACCACATTCACCCCGATCTCGCTGCCGCCCGCCACGCCTGCGGCGGCCTCCTCCGTGCGCGACACGGTGCCGGTGGCGAAGCGGCTCTCCACGTGCGGGCGGACGGAAAAGCGCTTCTCCGTGCGGAAGGCGCCCAGCGTGCGGACGAGTTCCTTCTTGAGCGCTTCCTCTTCGAGGTCACCCATCAGCAGGAGGACGCCGTCCCCGGCCTTGTCGAAGAGCTGCGCGAAATATTGCTCCGCCCGGGCGGGCAAATCGTCGGAGAGGCAGTCCATCTGCTTGCGCTCCGGGTAGAAGAAATCCGGACGCAGGATGCCGTCCATCAGGTCGTTGACGTCGCGGGGCGAGTTGGCCTCGCGGTCCAGACGCAGGGCCTCTTCCCGCCGGTAGGCGGCAAATGCCTCCGCGTCGACCTCCCGCTTGTCGGCGAGCCACAGGAGCGCCTGCATGACGCGGGAGAACTCCGCGGACGGGGCGCGTCCGCCGATGCGCAGGTCGGACAGCGAGGCGGCCGCGTGCAGGGTGATCCCGCTCGCGTCGAGCCGCTCGCGGAATTCCGCCCCGCTCATGCCGCCCACGCGGCTGAGCGCGAGCATGTCGCCAACGAAGGCGCTCTCGCCGGCCCGCAGGTCCGGCACTTCCGCCACGCCGCCGCGCAGCATCCAGCAGTAGTGGAACTCGTGCGGCGTGTTCATTTTCTTATAGATGACCTTCATCCCGTTGGAGAAGGTCCACAGGCGCCCGCCGGAGAGC
This sequence comes from uncultured Bacteroidia bacterium, assembly GCA_902768985.1. GTDB lineage: Bacteria > Bacteroidota > Bacteroidia > Bacteroidales > UBA932 > Cryptobacteroides. Next base: position 169,336 of record CACXNA010000008.1, read on the forward strand.
GGTTCCGCCGCGTCGCCGCTCAGGCGCACGCGTTTGGCGGAGACGGGCCGCTCCGGCAGCACGGCGGGCTCCGCAGCCACGCCGCCGGCCGTGGCGGACCAGCTGTCGAGGAAGGCCTTGCGCAGCGCGGCGCGGTCGACGTCCGTGCGGGGCAGGTCCAGGCGCAGGGTGAGGTTGCGCTCCGGGTCCAGCAGGGCGCGGGCAAAGCCGTTGAACAGCTCCCGCTCGCGCGCGTCGTCCAGGCGGTGCGTGCCGATGAAGACGCTCAGCATGTCACCGGAGGCGAGGTGGGCGCCATATAGATAGGAGGCGACGCAGCGCTCGAGGTATTCGTCATTGCGCAGCTTGCGCGCGCCTTCCCGACGGGCCTCGGCGATCTGCCAGTCGCGCGCTTCGAGGAATTCCTCCATACTCGCGCCGTCGAGGTCCAGCCCGGCCAGGACCGACGCGACGCAGCGCACGGCGCTGTCCAGCTGCGGCGCGGCCGTGTAGACGGTCAGCGTGTGCCGCTCGTCTTCCGGCCCCTGCGCGCTGTCCTGGTAGCGGTAGCGGAACCCCGCCAGGGGGATGCCGGCTGCGCGGAAGCGCTGCTCCATCCGCCGCCCGGCGATGCGGCCGAGCTGCTCGGCGTAGGCCCGCATGACCAGGGGCTGGGGCGTGTTCATGAAGGACTTGGGCAGCCGCTGGGTGCGGTAGATGACGTTGATGGCGGCCACCTCCCGCCCCGCCTGCTGCGAGACGAGCAGCGAGAGCGAGTCGTTCGGCGTCCACTGGTAGGCGCTGCCGGGATAATTGTTGTCCAGCGCGGGCACCATCATCGACAGCAGGCCCATCCGCTCGCGGATCTTGGCCGCGTCGATGTCGCCGCTGATGACGACCGCCTGCGGCTTGCGGTAGGCTGCGGCGATGTCGAAGAGCATCAGCAGGGTGGAGTCCGCGACGCTCTCATTGTGCGTGGGCACGTCGTGGAAGGTGAACAGCGCGGCGTCCGCCGGGAGGGAGATGAAGCCCTCCGGGCCATAGCCGATGCCGTTCTCCGCCAGGAACTGATAAGGGGCGCGCTTCCCGAAATGCGGCAGTTCGCGCAGCAGTTCCTGCGCGTTCGAAATGTTCCTCCGGCCGCGCTGCACCAGCGCGAAATCGGCATAGCCCTTCCGGTCCGGATTGGTGACCAGATAGAACTGGATGCCGTCAGGCAGGCTGCCCCGTTGGATTTCCTGGGCGGTGCCAAGGGACGGAAGCCCCTGTCCGTGCATCATTAATGAGGACAAGAGAAACAACAGGCATGAAATGTGCTTGAATAACTTCCGCATAACTTTTGCAAAAGTAAAAAAGAAATTCATTACATTTGCAGTTACGTCGATTTAAAACTAACAAACCGATAAACAAAAAATGAAAAAATTGATTGTTACCCTCGCAGCGCTTGCCGTTGCATTCGGTTCCGCTTTTGCCCAGGATCTGGCTGCCGTGACCGAAATCTACAATGCCGGTGCGGAAGCCGTTTCCGCCGGTGAGAAGGACAGTGCATTGAAATCTTTCGAAGAAGCCCTCAAGCTTGCTGAGGCCCTTGGCGAAGAAGGCCAGGAGGTCGTGGCAAACTGCAAGAATATTATCCCCAACCTGAAGCTTTCCCTCGCGAAGGACCTCGTGAAGGCCTCCAAGTTCGACGAGGCGGTCGCCGCCCTCGCCGAGGTGGAGAAGGTCGCTGAAGAGTATGAGGCTTTCAGCGTGGCCGATGAGGCCAAGGGCCTGGTCCCGCAGGTGAAGCTCTCCAAGGCCAACGGTCTCTACAAGGCTAAGGAGTTCGACGCTGCCGCCGCCGCTTTCCAGGAGATCCTGGACGCGGATCCGACCAACGGCACCGCCGCTTTCTATAAGGGTGCCGCGCTCGTGAGCGCCGGCAAGACCGACGAGGCCAAGGCCGCTTTCGAAGTGGCTGCCGCCAACGGCCAGGAGGCCAATGCCAACAAGCAGCTCGGCAACATCTACCTCAAGGAGGCTTCCGCTGACCTGAAGGCCAAGAAGTACGCCGACGCCGTCGCCGCTGCCGTGAAGGCCAATGAGTACGCTCCCAACGCCCAGGCGCTCCAGCTCGCCGGCCAGGCTTCCCAGGCCGCCGGCAAGAACAACGACGCCATCAAGTACTTCGAGCAGTACCTCGAGGCTGCGCCGACCGCCAGCAACGCCGGTGCCATCGCCTACACCGTCGGTGCGCTCTACCAGACTGCCAAGAACAACGCCAAGGCCAAGGAGTTCTACACCAAGGCTGCCAGCGATCCCAAGTACGGCGCCGAGGCCAAGAAGATGCTTGACGCCCTGAAGTAATGCAGGCGCTTGAGCTGCTGGCCCCCGCCAGGAACAAAGAAATCGGCATCGCAGCCATTGACTGCGGTGCCGATGCCGTATATATCGCGGGTCCCGATTTCGGCGCCCGCAAGGCGGCGGGAAACAGCTTCGAAGACATTGCCGAACTCTGCACCTACGCCCACCGTTTCGGGGTGCGGATTTTCGTAACATTCAATACTTTGTGGCGTGATGGGGAGGAAGAAGAGGCGCATGCGCAGCTGCTCCGCGCCCAGGATGCGGGGGCGGATGCCTTCATCATCCGCGAGCCCCGGATCGCCGCGTGGGACGACATCACCATTCCCATCCACGCCTCCACCCAGTGCGCCATCCGCGACGTCGAGCGCGCCCGCCTCTTTGAGTCGCTGGGCTGCGAGCGCATCATCCTGGAGCGCGAACTCTCGCTCGCGCAGATCCGCGAGATCTGCGCCGCCGTATCCTGCGAGGTGGAGTGCTTCGTGCACGGCGCGCTCTGCGTGGGCTACAGCGGTGAGTGCCGCCTGTCCGAGTACATCGACGGGCGGAGCGCCGACCGCGGCGAATGCATCCAGGCCTGTCGCTCGCTCTACGATCTCGTGGACGGCGACGGGCACGTGCTCGTGCGCGGCAAGGCCCTGCTGTCCCTGAAGGATTTCAACCTGAAGGGCCGGCTGGAGGAGCTGGCCGACGCCGGCGTGTGCTCCTTCAAGATCGAGGGGCGCCTCAAGAACGCCTCCTATGTCAAGAACGTCGTGCGGGACTACTCCCTGGCGCTGGACGCGCTGGTGGCGAAGTACCCCGAGCGCTACCGCCGCGCCTCCTGGGGCGAGGTGACGGGCGGCTTCACGCCCGACACCGCCAAGACCTTCAATCGCGGCTATACCGAGCTCTTCCTGGACGGGAAACGCGGCAAGTGGTCCTCGATGGACGCGCCCAAGTCGATGGGCGAGGCCGTCGGGACGGTGCAGCGCATCCGCCGGACGCCCGGGCAGGGGATGCAGTTCAGCGTCAAGCCCCTGCAGCGGGGCCTGGAGCTGCACAACGGCGACGGCTTCGCCATTGCCACCGCCGACGGCGTGACAGGTTTCCGCGGCGACGTCTGCGAGGGCCTGCAGGTCCGTTGCAAGGACGTGCCCGACCTTCGGGAGGGGATGACCCTCTACCGCAACATCAGCGCCGCCTTCGAGAAGATCCTCGACACGCAAACCTGCCGCCGGGAGATCCCGGTGCGCCTTTCCGTGCGGGTGCACGGGAAATACGTCCTCGACGTGCACGCCGTCACGCAGGACGGCCGCGAGGTGCTGAGCCCCTTCCATACCGACGTGGAGACGGCCGAGAACCGCGAGCGCGCCGAGGCGATGCTGCGCGAGCAGCTCGGCAAGCGCAGCGGCGTCTACCGCTTCTCGGTGGACGAGCTCCTGGTCGAGACCGCCGGCGGGAAGCTCCCGCTCCTCAGCGCCGCCACCCTGAACGGCATCCGCCGCCTCGTCGCCGAGGACCTGGATTCGGTCCCGGTGGAAAGGAGATTCCGGGTCAAGCCCGGAATGACGAATAATATGCCCGGAATGACGAAGGAGTGTCATTCTGAGCGAAGCGAAGAATCTGTATTACTCCGTTCAAAATACTGCATTAGATACGAACTCGGCCTCTGCCCGAAACACCAGGGCGCCAAGCCCCCGCAGGAGCTGTTCCTCGTCAACAACGGCCGCCGCCTGGCGCTCCGCTTCGACTGTGCCGCCTGCGAAATGACCGTCAACGCCATTTAATCATCATGAAAGAGAAGAAATCCTACAACCCGCTGATTACCATCTGGCTATGGGTGGTCCTGATCGGCATTTTGCCCGTTTTGGGGCGCAACCTCCTGGTTTCCCTGCAATTCGGAGTGGGAGCCCCCGCGGATCTCAAATTTCCGTATACCCTGATGATTCTGGGCGGGGTGGTCTGCTTTTTCGGATACATCCTCCTGCTGTGCAAGCGCAAGCTGGGCGTGTGGCTGATCTTCCTGTCCCTGCCCGTCGCCTACGCCCTGGCCAAGGTGTATTTGTACTATTTCGGTCTGCCCGAGGCCCGCAGCGGCGGCCTCATGTTCGTCTTCTACGTCATCCTTCCGCTCCTGCTGAACCTCATCACCGCAGGCCTGCTCTGCCTGCGCCGACGCGGCCGCTCCGGCTGGGACCTGCTGCGCAAGCAGGAACCGGCGGTTGAACAACCAATCGTAGAGGAGAAGCTAGAAGATCTTCGGGAGGAAGATGATCAGACCGATGGCGGCAGCGGCGAGGGCGCAGAGGAGGACGCCGGCGGCGCATAGATCCTTGATGTCGCCGATGCGCTTGTCCTGCTCCGGCTGGACGATGTCGCAGACGCGCTCCAGCGCGGAATTGAGGATCTCAGCAGCAAAAACGAGCCCGATGGCAAACGCCACCAGGGCCCATTCTGTCAGGGAAATCTTGAAGATAAAACCGGCCGTGATGACCAGGACGGTCGCAAAGAGGTGCACCCAGGCGTTGTGCTCCTCTCGGAACAACACACCCACGCCCCGGAACGCGAAGCGGAAGCTTCTCAGCACTTTTTTAAAAGAAAAACACTTGTTGTCCATGTTCAGAACGGCGCAGTCCTGAACAAAGATAAGCATTTTTTTCTCATTCCAGCGCAAATGTGATCTCTACGTCGCCGAAACGGCCGGTGAGCGTACCGCCGCCTTTGGCGAAGACGTCATCAAAGTAATTGCGCGTGAGCTGCCCGCGCCAGACGATGTCGTCCTTGTCCTTGTAAGGGATGTTCAGCTCGAAGCCGTACTGCTTGGAGTTGCACTTGACCACGGCGCTGCACTTCCAGTTGGTGGTCGTGCCGCCGTCGTCCTCAATCACCATGAAGGCTATTTTTTCCATCTGTTCCGTGAAATTTGTCAGCAGGAGGGCGTTGAAGGGCACTTTCCGGTTCAGCTGGCTGCGCTTGATGACGACCATCAGGTCGGTCAGGCTGGGCGAGTAATTCTTCAGGTCCTCGTCCTTGGTGGCCTTGAAACCGTCCACGGCGCCCGTCTTGATGAAAAATTCGCTGGCCCCACCGAACCAGGAATCGTAGTTGCGGAGCATCTTGAAATCGCGGATGCTGAGGATGTATTCCTTGGAGTCGCCCTGCCCCTTGTCTTTGTCCTTCGAGGCCTTCGTGCCGGTGTTCTCCTCGAAGAGCTCGAACGGGGTGAAGGCCGCGTCGTCGTTGCGGTTGATCACCCAGACCGGGCGCTCCCGCGCCACCTGCTCGGTCACGATTACGGAGTCCACGACGTGGGCGCCGTGGCTGTCAATGCGCACTTCGTACCCGTAATTGGCCTCGGCGCCGTAGCCCGGGTCGAAGGTGACGATGGGGAAATCCTTGCCGTTCCATTCCTCGGAATAGGGCCAGTAAATCTGCATGTCGGAGTCGCTGAGCGCGTTGATGTAGCGCTCGACGTCCGCCGCACCGGCCTTGGTGCCGTATTTGTCGGTCAGGTAATTGGCGAAGAGTTCGCGCAGCGGCATCGTGTAGCCGCCCGCCTTGGTGGCGCGGGTCTGCGGGCTGTCGCCCACGCCCGCACCCGGCGCTTCGAAGAGGTCCGTGAGGCGATACTCCTCGTCGTATCCGTGGCCGGAAGAGGCGCTCACGGCGTCGTATACTTCGTCGAGGTGCTCGCTTTCGAGCGGCAGGTCGGAGAGAATCTTGGCCACGTCCGACAGGGAAAAGAGTCCCTGGTCGGGATTGGGGTTGAAAGGTCGCATTTCGTCGCAGGAGGCGAGTGCGAAGGCGCAGAGCAGCGCCGCGGTGAATCGGATCGTTTTCATTTTGCAAACAGTTTAGACTGCTGCAAAGTGACGAACAATTAGCCGATTTCTTTCCCGATTAATCGTTTAATTGTCAAGCGGCTGATCCACAGGGGATTCGAAACGCACGAAACGTACTTTTTTGTAGAAATCGGGCAGATTCTGTACGTTTTTGAAGCCCGCGTTCCGGAAGACTTCGGCGGTTTCAGGCCCGAGCGCCTCGTTGATTTCGACGAGGCCGACCCCGCCGGGCCGCAGGAAGCGCTGCGCCCAGCGCGCGACGGCCCGGTAAAAGCGCAGTGGGTCGTCGTCCGGCACGAAGAGCGCGAGCGCCGGCTCCCAGTCGAGCACGTTGGGCCGCATTTGCGCCCGCTCGCGCTCGAGCACGTAGGGCGGGTTGCTGACGATCAGGTCGAACGGGCCGTAGGGGAAGGCCTGCTCGGTGTCAAGGACGTCGGCTTGGAGAAAGGAAGGAGATTCCGGGTCAAGCCCGGAATGACTATGCTGTTGCCCGGAATGACTATTGTTCGTCATTCCGGCCGAAGAGCCGGAATCTCGGACAAACTGCCCCCGGGCGTAGCCCAGGGCCGTTTCCGACAGGTCGACGCCGATGACCTCGGCGTCGTGGATGTCCAGCGCGATGCTCCAGGCGATGCAGCCCGAGCCGGTGCAGAGGTCGAGCACCTGCGGCGCGCGGTCCAGCTCCATTTCCTGGAGCGTGCGGACCGCCTCGGCGACGAGCAGCTCCGTCTCGGGCCGCGGTACGAGCACGCCCGGCCCCACGGCGAAGCGCCGGTCGCAGAACTCCGCCACGCCCAGCACATACTGGATGGGCTCGCCGGCGCACAGCCGCTCCAGGTCGGCCTCGAGCTCCGGCAGCCTGTCCGCCGGGACGGCCGTTTTCGGCTCCACGACATGCGTGTAGTTCGTCACGCCCAGCAGCTCACGGAAGAGCATCAAAACCAAACCCATCGCCTCCGGCGAAGGGTATAGCTTTTCGAGGCGGGCGGCGCCGTCGCGGATGAAATCGGCGAGCAGCACTAGCAGTTCTCGATGATGGTGCTCAGGAAGGCGGTCATGTCCAGACCCGCCGTGCGGACCATCTTGGGCACGAGCGAAGCGCTCGTCATGCCCGGGATGGTGTTGATCTCCAGGAAGTAGAGGCCGTCCTCGGCGAGGATCCAGTCCATGCGGACTACGCCGCGGCAGCCCAGGCGGAAGTAGATCTCGGCCGTGGTCTCCTGCACCTGCTTGCGGACCTCGTCGGAGACGGGTGCCGGGCAGATCTCCTGGCTATGGCCGTTGTACTTGGCGTCGTAGTCGAAGTACTCGTTGTCCGTGACGATCTCAATCAGCGGCAGCGTCGCGACCTTCTCGCCGTCGAAATAGGCGGCGCAGGTCAGCTCGCGGCCCTTGACGCCCTGCTCGATGAGCACGGTGTGGTTCTCGCTGAAGGCGAACTGGACGGCGGGTCCGACGTCCTCGGGGCGCGTGACGCGCGTGACGCCGAAGCTGGACCCGCCCTGGGTCGGCTTCACGAACACGGGGAATTTCAGCTTGCTGGCCACTTCCGCCTGCGCCTTCTCGTGGTTCATGCCGTGGCGGATGAAGACGTCGGGGGCGCATTTCGCGAGCCCCAGCTCGCGGATGTAGCACTTGCAGGCGTATTTGTCGAAGACGATGGAGCAGGTACTCGAATCGCAGGTACTGCAGGGGATGCCCAGCATCTCGAGGTAGCCCTCGATCTGGCCGGTCTCGCCCGGTGCACCGTGCTGCACGATGTATGCGAAGTCGAACTTGATGCGCTCGCCCAGGACCTGGACGGAGAAGTCGTTCTTCTCAATCTCGGGACGGGCCCCCTCCGGGAAGGTGACGCGCATGGAGTTGCGCTTCTTGGCCGCCACGAGCTGCCACTTGCCGAAGCGGGCGAAGATCTCGTAAACATCGTATTCATTCCCGTCGATGCGGGAGGCGACGAATTCGCCGCTGCGGCAGGAGACCTCCCACTCGGAGGAGTCGCTGCCGTACACCACGGCGATGGTCTTGTACTTGCTCATATCCTAATTGAAATAGTAATCTTCTTCCTGGTTGCGCGTGTCGTTGCCGTCCTGGCCGGCGTAGTCGTCACCGTAGCCGCCGAGGAACGTGCCGTCCGTGGCGCAGTTAAACTTCAGCTCGCCGCCGCTGGGCACGAGGAAGTGGTCGTCGTCCATGGACCAGCCGATGGTCGGGTCCGCGAGGCATTTCTTCATCCAGATGCCCCAGATCGGGAGGGCGGCGTTGGCGCCCTGGCCGAGCGAAGTGGAGGTGAAGTGGACGTTGCGGTCCTCGCCGCCCACCCAGACGCCGGCCGTGATGTTGGGGGTGTATCCGATGAACCAGCCGTCGGAGTTGTCGTTGGTCGTACCGGTCTTGCCGGCGATCTCGCCGCGCAGGCCGTAGACCGAGCGGAGACGGTTGCCCGTACCCTCGTTGACCACGCCGCGCATCATGTTTACCATCAGGTAGGCCGTCTGCTCGGAGATGGCGTCGCGCTTCTGGTTGTTGAACTCGTCGATCACGCGGCCGTCGCTATCCGTGATCCGGTAGACGTACTGGGGCGTGATGTAGGTGCCGTGGGAAGGGAAGGTGTTGTAGGCGGCGACCATGTCGAACACCGGCACTTCCGCCGCGCCCACGCACAGCGAGTACACCTCGTCCAGGTGCGTCTGCACGCCCATCTGGTGGACCATGCGGACGAGCGCCGCCGGGCCGAGTTCCTTCATCAGGAAGGCAGAGGCGTTGTTGGAGCTGTGGGCGAGGCCCCACTGCAGGGTGACGGTCTGGCCGATCATTTCCTCCTTGTCGGTGCTTCGCGGGGTCCAGACGTCGCCGTTGGGCAGGACGAAGGTCTGCGGGAGCAGGACGATGCGGTCGCAGGGAGTCATGCCCTCCTGCATGGCCAGGGTATAAAGGTAGGGCTTGATGGTCGAACCGACCTGGCGCTTGCCCTGGCGGACGTTGTCATATTTGAAGTAGCGGTAGTTCGGACCGCCGACATAGGCGCGGATGTAGCCTGTGTTGGGCTCGATGGCCATGAAGCCGCAGCGCAGAAAGCTCTTGTAGTAGCGGATGGAGTCGTCCGGCGTCATGGTGGTGTCGACATAGCCCTTGGCGTTCCATGCGAAGACGCGCATCTTCTCGGGCTTGGAGAACTGCGCCATGATCTCGGCGTCGCTCTTGCCGGCGCGGTGCTGCAGGCGGTAGCGGTCGCTCCAGCGGCGGGCCTGGTTCATGAGGGTCTCGGCCATCTTGGGCGTCACGTCGCTGGAGAAGGGGCGGTTGCGCTTGCCCTTCAGTTCGCGGTCGAACGCCTTCTGGAGGTTGCCGCCCATGTGCTCGGCCACGGCCTCCTCGGCATATTGCTGCATCTTATAGTGGATGGTCGTATAGATGCGCAGACCGTCCCGGTCGAGGTCGTAGGACGAGCCGTCGCTCTTCTTGTGCTTGTTGAGCCAGCCGTAGATCGGATCGTCGCGCCAGCGGAGCGAGTCGTGCGCGTAGTCCTCCGGGAACTGGTAGTCGGAGCGCTCGGGGCGCGTGGCCTGCATGTCGCGGCGGAGCATGTCGCGGAAGTAGGGGGCGTGGCCGGCGTTGTGGTCCTGCACCTGGAAGTTGAGCGTGATGGGGAGCTGGCGGATGGAGTCGCGCTGCGCCTTGGTCAGGTAGCCGCTCTTCTCCATCTGGCCGATCACGAAGTTGCGCCGCTCCAGGGAGCGGTCGGGGTTGAGGACGGGGTTGTAGCGCGTGGGCTTGTTGACCATGCCCACCAGCAGGGCGGCCTCTTCTACCGTCAGGTCGGCCGGCTCCTTGGCGAAGTAGGTCTCCGCCGCGGCCTTCACGCCGTAGGCGCTGCTGCCGAAGAAGATGGAGTTGAGGTACATGTCCACGATCTCGTCCTTGGTGTAGTCCCGCTCGATCTTGACGGCGGTGATCCACTCCTTGAGTTTGATGCCCACCATCTGGAACTTGTTGTGGATCTCGCTGCGCGGATAGAGGGTCTTGGCCAGCTGCTGGGTGATGGTACTGCCGCCGCCCTGGCTGGAATCCCGCATGAGCAGGGTCTTGAAGAGAACACGGGCGAGGCCCTTCATGTCGATGCCCGAATGCTTGTAGAAACGGGCGTCTTCCGTCGACACGGCGGCCTGGACCAGGTACGGCGAGAGCTCGTCGTAGCTGACGTAGGTACGGTTCTCTATATGGAAGGTGGCGAGGACTTCTCCGTCCTCGGCGATGACCTGCGTGGCCAGTTTGTTGTCCGGGTGCTCCAACTCTTCGAAAGAAGGGATCTTCGCGAAGATGCCGACCAGCAGCAGGAGCAGGAACACCAGCACGAACGGGGCCGCGACCAGGATCCAAAACCACTTGACAATCTTCTTTTTGGTAGTCTCTTTCATCAGCAAAAAATTTGTCATAATATAATTATGACCCCATGATAACGAGCGCAAAATTAACGATTAAATTTTGAATTTTACCGAGTTTCTGATTTTCTTTGCAGTTCGAAACTGAAAAGAGAAGAAAATGGCGGGGAATTTAGTTATCGTCGAGTCGCCGGCCAAGGCGAAGACCATTCAGAAATATTTGGGCAAGGAATTCACGGTCAAGTCCAGCTTCGGGCACATCCGCGACCTGCAGGACAAGAAGCTCAGCGTCGATGTCGCAGACGGCTTCAAGCCCGAGTATGTCGTGCCTGCCGCCAAGAAGAAGGTGGTGGCTGAGCTCAAGAAGGCTGCGGACGACGCGGCGCTGGTCTGGCTGGCTTCTGATGAGGACCGTGAGGGAGAGGCCATTTCCTGGCACCTGGTCGAGACCCTGGGTCTGGACCGCAGCCGCACCCGGCGCATCGTGTTCCACGAGATCACCAAGGACGCCATCCTGCATGCCATCGAGACTCCGCGCGACATCGACGACAACCTCGTGAAAGCCCAGCAGGCGCGCCGCGTCCTGGACCGCCTGGTCGGTTTCGAACTTTCCCCGATCCTGTGGCGCAAGATCCAGCGGGGCCTGTCGGCCGGCCGCGTGCAGTCCGTGGCGCTCCGGCTCGTCGTGGACCGCGAGAAAGAGATCATCGCCTTCCAGAATACGCCTTATTATAAGGTGGAAGCCCAGTTCGTCGTGGACGGGGTCAAGGTCAAAGGCCTGTTGGACACCCGTTTCGAGACCCTGGAGCAGGCCCGTGCCTTCCTGGAGGAAAGCATCGGGGCTTCCTACACGGTCGCTTCCGTCGAGAAGAAGGACGCCGTCCGCTTCCCGGCCGCGCCGTTCACGACCTCCACGCTCCAGCAGGAGGCGGCCCGCAAGTTGCGCTACCCCGTGAGCCTGACGATGCGTCTGGCGCAGGGCCTTTACGAGCGCGGTCTGATCACCTACATGCGTACCGATTCCACGAACCTCTCCGCCCTGGCGCTTGGCACGGCGAAGCAGTTCATTCTGGATAATTTCGGCCCGGAGTATTCCCATCCGCGCCAGTACAAGACGCGTTCGAAGGGCGCGCAGGAGGCGCACGAAGCCATCCGCCCGACCTTCATCGCCAATACGGACATCGAGGGCACGGCCCAGGAGAAGAAGCTCTACGAGCTGATCTGGAAGCGCACGGTCGCTTCGCAGATGGCCGAGGCCAAAGTGCTGGGTACCAGCATCAAAGTGGCGTCCGACAAGCGCCCCGAGCAGTACGGCATCCAGGCCACTGAAGTGCTCTTCGACGGCTTCCTGAAGCTCTACATGGAGGGCAGCGACGACGAGGTGCAGGAGGACAACACCATCCTGCCGCCGATGCAGGTCGGCAACCCGCTCCAGATGCGGAGCGTCGCCGCCGAATGCAAATTCTCCCAGGCGCCCGCTCGCTATTCGGAGGCCACCCTGGTCAAGAAGCTCGAAGAGCTGGGCATCGGCCGCCCGTCCACCTATGCGCCGACCATTTCCACGCTGACCACCGGTCGCGGCTACATCTTCAAGGGCGACGTTGAGGGCCGCAAGGTCCCCGTGACAAACCTGACCCTCAAGGGCGGCACGGTCACGGCTTCCGCGAAAACGGAGACGGTGGGCGCGGAGCGCGGCAAGCTGATTCCGCAGGAGATCGGCATCGTGGTGTCGGACTACCTCGTGGAGAACTTCCCGCGCATCATGGATTATGATTTCACGGCCACCGTGGAGCAGGATTTCGACAGCATCGCCGAGGGCAAGCAGGTCTGGAACGAAGTGATTTCCTCCTTCTACGGCGACTTCCACCAGAAGGTGGACGCCACCATGCACGACGGCCAGTACACCCACGTGGAGCGCGTGCTGGGTGTGGATCCCGCCGACGGCCGCCAGGTCGTGGCGCGCTTCGGCCAGTTCGGCGCGTATGTGCAGAAAGGCGACGGCGACGACCGCCAGTCGGCGAGCCTCGCCAAGGGCCAGCTCATCGAGACGCTGACGCTCGAAGAGGCGCTCAAACTGCTGGAATTCCCCCGCCGGGTTGGCAACTACGAAGGCGTTGACATTCAGGTGCTTAAGGGCCGTTTCGGCCCGTACCTCAAATACGGTGACAAGAACATCTCCCTGCCCCGCGGCGCGGACCCGCTGCGGATCAGCCCGGAGGAGTGCATCCAGCTGGTGAAGGATGCCGTCTCGGGCGCATCGGCGACCCCGGTGCTCAAGGAATTCGAGGCGGCCGGCATCTCCGTGCTGAACGGCCGGTACGGCCCGTACATCAAGTATGACGGCCGCAACTTCCGCATCCCCCGCGGGACGGACGCCGCCGCGCTGACCGAGGAGGACTGCCGCCGGATCATCGCCGAAGCGCCGGCTCCCGACGCCGCTGCCCGGCCCCGCAGATTCAAGAAAAAGCAATAGTTAGTAGCATATGGCAAATTACCAGATCGACGCAATCGACCGGAAGATTCTCTCCTACCTGGTCAACAACGCCCGCATGCCATTCCTGGAGATTGCCCGGGAGTGCGGTATCTCCGGAGCCGCCATCCATCAGCGGGTCCACAAGATGGAAAGCAACGGTGTCATCACCGGTTCCCGGATGGTGGTCAAGCCCGGCGCCCTCGGGCTCAACGTCTGCGCTTTCATCAGCGTGAACCTGTCGGAGGACAACAAGTACCCCGACGTCGTGGCTGCGCTCAAGCACATTCCCGAGATCGTGGAATGCCACTTCGTCACGGGCAAGGCCGCCCTGTTCCTGAAGGTGTATTGCTTTGATAATGAGCACCTGATGAGCATCCTGCTGAACACCATCCAGCGGATTCCCTACATCCAGTCCACGGACACGATGATCTCCCTCGACCAGTCCTTCGAGCGCGAAGTCTGGGTCAAGGATTACAAGAGCACAAGGCTTCCGCGAGAATAAGATCCTCGGGGGTCGTGATTTTGAGATTGAACCGCTCGCCTGCTTCGAAGGCGAGCGGTATTTCTTTGCGCGCCGCCACCGAAGCGTCGTCGGTGAAAGAGAGGTCGTAGGCCTGCGTGTAGGCGGCCTTGATGTCCTCGGAGCGGAAGATCTGAGGCGTCTGCACGGCCACGACCTTCGAGCGGTCGGGGTCCGGCGTGGCCGGGTCGGTGGAGCGGAGCGTGTCCACGACGGGGACGACGGGCAGCAGGGCCCGGCATTCCCCGCGCTGCATGCGCTCCAGCATCCTGCGAACGAGGTCCACGCTGACCAGCGGCCGCACGCCGTCGTGGATGGCCACGATGGCGCCGTCCGGCACCTTCCGGAGGGCGTTCTGGACGGAATGGAAACGGGTCAGTCCGCCGGCCACGAGAATCTGCGGGCAGTGGAAGGAATGAATGGCGCAGAGGTCCTTCCAGGTTTGGAAATGGGACTTGGGCAGGACCGTGATGACTTTCAGGTCCGGTTCCGCCTCCAGGAAGCGTTCAATGGTGCATTGCAGGATGGGGCGTCCATCCAGCAGCAGGAACTGCTTGGGGGTGTCTCCGCCCATCCGGGTGCCGCTTCCGCCGGCCACGAAAATCCCGTAGATTTTTCTGCGCATAAATCGATTTTTACTACCACAAAATTACGGATTTTTTATATATATTTGTATTCTGAACAAACACCAAACGCAATATGGCTTTTTCCTTCTTGAATCAGGAGCTGGCTATCGACCTCGGCACCGCCAACACCGTCATCTACCAGAACGGGCAGATCGTGTTGGATGAGCCGAGTATCGTGGCCATCGACAATAATACGGGTAAGTGCATCGCCCTGGGTACGCAAGCCAAACTGATGCACGAGCGTACCAGCCCGGGCGTGAAAACCGTCCGTCCGCTGCGCGACGGCGTGATCGCCGACTTCAACGCTGCGGAGATGATGATCCGCGGCTTCATCAAGCAGGCCGGCGGCCGTCATTCCTCGCTGTTCACCCCGAACCTGAAGGTGGTGGTCGGCATCCCTTCCGGATCCACGGAAGTGGAGATCCGTGCCGTGCGTGACTCTACCGAGCACGCCGGCGGCCGCGACGTTTACCTGATCTTCGAGCCGATGGCTTCCGCCCTCGGTATCGGCCTGAACGTTGAGGCGCCGCAGGGCAACATGGTCGTCGACATCGGTGGCGGTACCACCGAGATCGCCGTCATCTCCCTGGGTGGCCTGGTCCAGCAGGACAGCATCCGTACGGCCGGCGATGTCTTCACGAGCGACATCCAGTACTACCTGCGTCAGCAGCACAACATCCGCGTGGGCGAAATCACGGCCGAGAAGATCAAGATGGCTGTCGGTGCCGTCATCGCCGACCTTCCGGAAGAGGAGACACCCGAACCGTTCATCGTGCGCGGTCCGAACCTCATGACGGCGCACCCGGTCGAGGCCACGATCACCCACCAGGAGATCGCGCACTGCCTCGACAAGTCCATCGCCAAGATCGAAGCGTCCATCCTCCACGTGCTGGAGAACACCCCGCCGGAGCTGTACGCCGACGTCGTCGAAAACGGTATTTATCTGTCGGGCGGCGGCGCCCTGCTCCGCGGCCTGGCCAAGCGTTTCCAGGACAAGGTCAACATCAAGTTCCATGTGGCCGAAGATCCGCTCCATGCAGTGGGTCGCGGTACCTGCGACGCCCTCAAACATACGGACCGTTACTCCTTCCTGATGCGTTAGGATGTCCGGTCAGAAGACATCTTCCTTCTTAGTAAGCGCGGCAATCTTCCTACTGCTGGAGGTTGCTGCGCTCGTCTTGCTGCATAGCCGCTCCACGGCGCAGAATATCTGGTTCAACCGTGCGTCGCACCGCACCATGGCGTTCCTGTGGGGTGGCGGCGAGGCGCTGCGCACCCAGTTCAAGATGGAGGAGCTCAACGAAGAGCTGCAGGCGGAAAACGCCCGGCTGCAGGAGCGCCTGCGCGCCTATGAGTTGCGCGAGCAGGCGCAGGAGGAGCAGGACCATGTGGCGGCGGGCGCATCGTCCATCTACCGGTACATCCCGGCCACGGTGGTCAAGATGAGCCGCAACCAGGTCCACAACTACATCATTCTCAACAAGGGTTCCGAAGACGGCGTCCAACCCCAGTCCGGCATCATCTCCGACCGGGGCGTGGTGGGCATCGTCGAGGCTGTGGACAAGCATTACGCGTACGGCCTGACCCTGATGAATCCGGAAATGAGCGTCGGCGCGCGCCTCGGGAGCTCCGAGCAGGTGGCCCCGCTCTCCTGGGACGGCGTCGGCACGGCGCGCGCCGTGGTCCGCGACCTGCCGCCGCACTACAACAACGTGCCCGGCGACACGGTCCGGACGAGCGGCTTCTCCATCTTCTTCCCGCCGGACATTCCGATCGGCGTGACCGGCGACAGCCGGCTGGTGGATGGCTCCACGCGCCAGGTGGATGTGCTATTGTTCCAGGATTTCTCCACGCTCCGCTATGTCACGGTGGTGCAGAACCTGGCACGGACTGAAATCACGGCCCTGGAGGCCGAAGGGGAGGGCGACAGATGAAAGCATCCACGCTCAAGTTCATCCTGCTGTTCGCTGCGCAGCTGATCCTGTGGAATTATTGCAATTTCTCACAGTACCTCATCATCGTGTTCCTGCCCGCGATGCTGCTTTGCCTGCCCATTGACCGCGGCGTGATCCGCGTGATGATCCTGGCGTTCCTGCTGGGACTCGCGGCGGATTTCTTCGAGACCGGCCAGCTGGGCCTGACGTCCCTGGCGCTGGTGCCCGTGGCGGCAATCCGCCGCTGGGTGATCCAGCTCGTGTTCGGCAATGAGCTCCTGGCCCGCGGAGAGGATCTCTCGTTCCGCCGGCAGGGTTTGGCGAAATTCGTCACGAGCATCCTCATTCTCACGTCCGTCTTCCTGCTGATCTACCTCTGGGTGGACAGTGCCGGCATGTACCCCCTGGGCTTCCTGGCGCTGAAATACGGCATCTCCCTGCTGGTGAGCACGGTCGTATCCCTGGCGATTGCCTTCCTGTTGCTTGAAGAATCCGTCGCCAAATGGAACTAAACCGCAAAAACCGCCTGGTGATCGGCTTGCTGGTCGTGGCCTTCGCCCTGCTGGCCAAGCTCTTCTATATCCAGATCGTCAACGACAAATACAAGCGGGACGCCGACAACAACTCGCTGGTCTATAACTACATCTACCCGCCGCGTGGCATCATCTACGACCGCAACGGGGAGATCCTGGTCGGCAACGAAGTGTGCTACGACATCGTCGTGACCCCGCGGGACGTCAAGCCCTTCGATACGCTGGCCCTCGCGCAGGCCCTGAACGTGGAGGCGGATTTCATCCGCGAGCGGATGGCCTATTACCGCCGGTACCGCACCCGCATCGGCTTCCAGACGCTCTCGTTCATCAAGCACATCCCGCACGAGAATTATATCCGCTTTGCGGAGGAGGCCTATCGCTTCCCGGGCTTCAAGGCGGAGGTCCGCAGCGTCCGCCAGTACCCGTTCAACGCGGGCGGCAACCTGCTCGGCTACATTTCCGAAGTGGATCCCGAGTTCATCAAGGAGCATCCGGACTACCGTTCCGGTGACTACGTCGGCAAGACCGGCCTGGAGGCCGCGATGGAGGAGCAGCTGCGCGGAGTCAAGGGCTATCACATCTATCTGCGCGATTCGCGCAACCGCCTCCAGTCGCCCTACATGGACGGTGCGGAGGACAAGGCGGCCGAGCCGGGCCATGATGTCGTGTCCACCATCGACGCGCACCTGCAGCAGTACGGCCAGCAGCTGATGGAAGGGAAAGTGGGCTCCGTGGTGGCCATCGAGCCGTCCACCGGCGAGATCCTCGCCATGGTGTCCAGCCCCGGTATCGACGTGGATGTGCTGAGCGACATCGGCCGGCACTACGCCGAGATTGCGCGCGATCCGCACAAGCCGATGTTCAACCGCACGGTGATGGCATCCTACCCGCCGGGTTCGGTGTTCAAGCTCGTCAACGGCCTGATCGGCCTGGAGGAAGGCGTCCTGCAACCGTCCAACATGTATCCCTGCAGCCACGGCTTCCCCTACGGCGGCAACCGCAAGCTCGGCTGTCACGGCCACGCCTCGCCGCTGAACCTGCTGAGCGCCATCGCTACGTCCTGCAACGGTTATTTCTGCTACGTCTTCCGCAACATCCTGGACAACAAGAAATACAAGACCACGGCGGAGGCCTTCGACGCCTGGCGGGAGAAGGTCCTCAGCTTCGGCTTCGGCCGCAAGCTGGGCAGCGACTTCCCCTCGGAGCTGGGCGGCAACATCCCGACCTCCGAGTTTTACAACAAGGTCTACGGCCAGGGCCGCTGGCGTTTCCAGACCATCATTTCCCTGTCCATCGGGCAGGGTGAGATCGGCGCCACGCCGCTCCAGATCGCCAACCTGGCGGCTACGATGGCCAACCGCGGCTACTACTACATCCCCCATATCGTCAAGGATTCCGAAGGGGTCGAGATCGATCCCATCTACAAGGAGCGTCAGTACACCCTGGTGGACACGACGCATTTCCATACGGCCGTCGAGGGCATGTACATGGCCGTGAACGGCGGCGGTTCGGCGGGCGGCACCGCCTTCAGCGCCCGCATTCCGGGCCTGGACGTGTGCGGCAAGACCGGCACCGCCCAGAACCCTCACGGCAAGGACAATTCCGTCTTTATCTGTTTCGCGCCCAAGGACAATCCCAAGATTGCCGTGGCTGCGTATGTTGAGAACGCCGGCTTCGGCGCCACCTGGGCGCTGCCGGTGGCTTCGCTGATGCTGGAGAAATATCTCACCGGAGAGATTTCCCCGTCCCGGCAGTACCTGGAGGACCGTTTGATGACCACCCGATTCTTCTAGCCATGCTGAAAGCGGACGGAATGCCCGGCTCCTTCGACCGGGGCCTCAGAAAGACGGTGGACTGGTGGCTGGTTGGCTGCTATTTCCTGCTGGTGCTGATCGGCTGGGTGATTATCTACGCATCGATCCACTCCACGGAGCCGTCGTCCATCTTTGACTGGAGCGCGCGCAGCGGCAAGCAGGCCATCTGGATCCTCACGGCCGTGCTGCTGGACGTCCTCATCTTGTTCGTGATCAATCCCCGTTTGTGGGAAGTTCTGTCCCCATATGCCTACATCGGCGTTTTTTTCCTGCTGGTGCTGGTTATCTTCGTCAGTAAGGACGTCAAGGGCTCGCACTCCTGGTTCGAGCTCGGCCCGGTGAAGTTCCAGCCGGCGGAGATCTCGAAGATCACCACGTCGCTGCTTCTGGCCATGGTGATGAGCAAGCCAACCTTCCGCATGTCCAACCGCCAGCATTTCCTGGCGGTGGCCGCCATCGTTGGCCTGCCGATGCTGGCCATCCTGGGGGAGAGCGAGACGGGTTCCGCCCTGGTGTACGTGGGTTTCATCTTCCCGCTCTACCGCGAGGGCCTGTCGGGCTGGTGGCTGTTCTTGTTCGGCATGGCGATCCTGCTTTTCATCCTGACGCTGGTGACATCCTGGTGGGTGTCCATTGCGGTGCTGGGTGCGGTTTGCTTCATCTACATGATCCAGGTGCTGCGCACCAGCCGGAAGGAGGAGCGTGCCCTGCGGCGCCACGAGTTCTTCCGCACGGTGCTGGCCTTCCTGGCCGGCGTGATGGTGATCTTCGCCACGGATTTCGTTTTCGAGCACGTGCTGCAGGACCACCAGCGCAAGCGTATCGAGGTGCTGCTCGGCCTCAAGGAGGACCCGGCGGGCGTGGGCTACAACGTGCGCCAGTCGATGATCGCCATCGGCTCGGGCGGATTCTCCGGCAAGGGCTTCCTGCAGGGCACGCAGACGACCTACGGCTTCGTGCCGGAGCAGAGCACCGATTTCATCTTCTGCACGGTCGGGGAGGAATGGGGCTTCCTGGGCTGCCTGACCGTCATCCTGCTGTATGTGTTCCTGATTTGGCGCATCCTCAACAATGCCGAGAAGAGCCGGGAGGCGTTCACGCGCATCTACGGCTATTGTCTGGCCTCGTGCCTGTTCATGCACCTGTTCATCAACATTGGCATGACCATTGGACTGATGCCGGTGATCGGCATCCCGCTGCCGCTGCTCAGCTATGGCGGCTCGTCGCTGTGGGCGTTCTCTATGATGTTGTTCATCTTCATCGCGCTGGACCGCCAGGAGAAGAAATATTTCTAATTATACGGATATGAAAAAGGTTCTGTTTGTTTCCATGCTGCTGGCGGCCGCGCTGACCGCCGGCGCACAGCCGGGCGGCTTCTCCTTCGGGCAGGCCGCCGAACCTGAGGGACTCGCCAAGCCGGCGCGTCAGTTTACGCTGGACTTGACTCCGGACGGAGCCGCCCAGATGGTGGTGTACCTGCCGCAGGAGCCGAGCGGCCGTGCCGTGGTGGATTGCCCGGGCGGCGGCTACGCCGTCCTGTCGAACACCCACGAGGGTTCCGCCTGGGCGCCGTTCTTCAATGAGCGGGGCATCGCCTTCATGCTTGTGAACTACCGTATCCCCCACGGAGACCGGACCCTGCCCATCACGGACGTGGAGACGGCCATCCGCATCGTGCGCGACAGCGCCGCCGTCTGGAAGATCAATCCGCGCGACGTCGGCATCATGGGCTCTTCCGCCGGCGGCCACCTCGCTTCGACGATCGCCACGCACACGCCGTACGAGCTGCGTCCGGATTTCCAGATTCTGGTCTATCCGGTCATCACGATGGGCCCCGGCACGCATCAGGGCTCGCTGGACGGCCTGCTGGGCGACAACCAGAAGGATCCCGAGCTGGTGCGGCTCTACAGCAACCAGTACCAGGTGCGCAGCCACATCACGCCGCCCGCTTTCCTCGTGCTCTCGAGCGACGACAACCTCGTCCCGCCCGTGCCCAACGCCATTGCGTACTACACGGCGATGCGCAATGCCGGCAACAGCTGCTCGATCCATATCTATCCGACCGGCGGCCATGGCTACGGCTACATGCCTTTCTTCGCCTACCACGACCAGATGGTCTCCGACCTCTCCGCGTGGCTGGACAACCTGAAGGCCCCGAAGCAGGACGCCGTCCGCGTGGCCTGCATCGGTGACAGCATCACCGACGGCCACGGCATCGACCTGCGCACGGTCAACGGCTATCCCGCCCAGATGCAGACGATGCTGGGCGATGGCTATGCCGTGAAGAACCTGGGCGTTTCGGCCCGCACGGTGATGAGCTCCGGCGACCTCCCGTACACGAACGAACTCGCCTGGGAGGACGCCCTCGCGTTCCAGCCGCAGGTGGTTGTCATCAAGCTCGGCACCAACGACACCAAGGAGTACAACTGGGTGCACAAGAAGGATTTCGCCGGCGATCTCCAGAAGATGATCGATGCGCTCAAGGCCCTGCCTTCGAAGCCGCGCATCCTCATCTGCACGCCGATTCCTGCCCTCAAGGACAGCTGGACCATCAACGAGAAGGCCATTGCCGAGGAGGTGATCCCGATGATCGAGAAGGCCGCCAAGAAGAACAAGCTCGAGGTCATCGACCTCCATACGGCCTTCACCGGCCAGGAAGCCCTCTACCAGGAGGACGGCATCCATCCCACCCAGCAGGGCGCCCGCAAGATCGCCGAGATCGTCGCCAAGGCCATCGACCCCAACGCCAAAACTGAGCAGCGGGGCTTCTTCGGCATGGGTGGCCCCCGTCCCCGGTAATCCGTCATTCGCCGGCCATCCCATAGTCATTCCGGGCTTGACCCGGAATCTCCGATAGGTGTCCAGTAAATCGGCCAGTGGTGCAATAAAAGTGGACACCTGTCCAGACAGGACGTTCGGGAATTGCAGGAGTATCAAAAAATCGCTACCTTTGCACCCACGCCTTGGTGGTGGAATGGTAGACACGAGGGACTTAGACACCAATTGAGTGCACGCGCCGAAAGGAGCGATGTAGAATGTCGTAAATTCAAGGAAGCCTTAACAGGTCAAGCTGATGGTAATCTTGAGCCAAGCCTCCGGAAGGAGGAAGGTGCAGAGACTAGACACGACACACCTAAAGATCCTGAATCCACGGTGAAGGAATAGTCCGGACCACAAACAGAGACTGGTGGCGAAAGCCATAGTGGCAAGAAAATCCCTTGGCCCGAAACGGCCGTGCGGGTTCGAGTCCCGCCCGAGGCACAAATAGACTTTGTAAGTTGTTGATTTTCAAACACTTTACAAAGTCTTGTTTTTTGTATCCCCCAAATTTGGTCACTTTTGGTCACTTTTTGAGAAACACAATCAAGATGGAAGCCCCAGTGCATAGCTACCGGAATGCCAAGTGCGTGATTCGTAGAGGGATTATCGTAACTTCTCAAAATGAAGTGAATATTTGAAGCAATATTTTGCATATCTTTGTGTTTATAAGATAAGTCCTTATATAATCCGCTACCACTATGAGAATGAGAATTCCGATAGTTATAATGCTTGTCGCCGGTCTGCTACTTTCGGTCGGCTGCGATAAATACACCTGTGACGAACCCTCATCGAGCGGGGTTTATTTGGGCGGGAAACGTGTCGTTTCCATCGGTTCCACGTTTATGGGAGGCGGAACTGCAGATCCCAGTAAAGGCAGTTCGCATCGTTGTCACATGTACGAGCAGTATTTCGAACAAGGTCCATCGTGGGACCAGGTTGCTTCCGTTGTGACCATTACTGGCTTTCGATATACTGGCGTTACGTATTCGAAGCCGGGACAATTCATAGATTTCATCGGTATCAGCAGGGCAGTTTTGAACCTTGATACCCCTTTATCTATTCCTCTTGAACAAGGAAAGTATAAAGGAGGATGTGACTTGGTTTCTTCCGTGAGGATAACCAATTATGACAATGGCACAGTGAAGAACCAAACTACAGGCGATATGAATGATGACGGAAAGATAGACATTGAGATTTCCTTGACAGATGGTCGCACGCTTCGTATCCATTACCGGGGAAAGATACTCTACGACGGATACTATTAGTAGACTTTAATACAAATTGATAAAGTGATAGATCAAACGACAAACGACGGTGTATGTCGGTCACTTTTGGTCACCTTTCCCGCTTATTATTTGAATACACCGAGGGCAATACCAACTCCTTGATAGAAAAATGGTTCGGTAGCCACCAAGAATACACAGCAGCCACCGATACAGCTATATCCGCCCGAGGCACATGTATCGGCTTCTCAGGCATCTGGGAGGCCGATTCTATTTGTGCCTTTGGAGCCGCCTCAACAGCTTTGCCTTCACGGCAGCGTCTAAGACTACAGAACGCCGAATCACCACCTAGAGCACAAACTGTAACATAAGTTACAGGCTTTGAAGGCCCCATGCTGCAGGGACTACTTGAACGCAGTATTGTTTTTAAGCTTCTCTTCGCTTACCGTGGGAACCACTGGCCGGATTGTTCCGTCTTCGTTGTAGTAGAGATAATCAACGCATACTGATCGGTGGACCGACTCGAAGCCGGGAATGTCCGGATGGTTATAGATGCCCAGGTCTCCGGTATGGTAGAACAGGAACCAGTCGCCCCCGAACTGCACAATGCTGTGGTGGTTCGTCCCGCTGCTCACCGGCCCGAGGATGATACCCTTATATTCGTAGGGGCCCAGCGGATTGTCGGCCATTGCATAGGCGATTTCCGGCTTGTGCCCGGTAAAGGGGCTGTTGCTGTATGAGAGATAATACTTTCCTGCGTATTTGTGCACCCAAGACGCCTCGAAGAACTCCTCCAGGCCCTCGATAATATGCACCTCGCCGTCATAGGAAATCATGTCCTCGTTCAATTTGATGCAGCAGCAGGTGTTCTGCCCCACAAACATGTACGCCTGCCCGTCGTCGTCGATGAATACGCACGGGTCTATGAAATCGCGGTCGCATACAACCCCGGGGGAGTCGATTGTGAGGAGCGGATGGCCCAGCGGGTCCTCAAACGGCCCCCATGGATGGTCTGATACGGCAACGCCAATATACTTAACGTCGGTCGGATAGTACAGATAATACTTCCCGTTCCGCTCCACGCAGTCGGGCGCCCATGCATTCTTCTTCGCCCACGTTGTCTGCTCGAAGGGCCGGAAAATGACGCCCCGGTCTTCGAATGTCTTCATGTCGGCGGTCACGTAGCAATGGTAGTCTTCCATGTCGAATCCCATCGCATGGTCCCGATCGTGGCTGGGATAGACATAGAGGGAGTCCCCGAAAACGTGGGCGGAAGGATCGGCCGAATACATATGGGTGATAATCGGATTCCCCGCCAACTCGTAATGTATGGTTTTCGTGGTGCAAGCCGATAGCATCACCAGGCCCAGGGAGATTGTCAATATCTGTTTCATAATCCCAAAGATACAATACTACTGAAGCATTTCCAATTATACGGGGCCCATCAGGCCTGGTTCGGGGAACTTTTGGTCACCTTTTCCGGTGGATACACGATAACCTCCGATACAGCTATCCGCCCGAGGCACGGAAGAATCGTCAGAATCTTTTACCAAGACAGAACTGAATGCTCTCCGCTGCCCGGAAGCGGTGTGCCTTCAGGACAATGCCCAGGTACATGTCAGCCAGTTTGGGGAAGTAGTACTTGGCCGTCACCATCTGATACCAGGACTGGGCCTGTTCCAGGCCGTCGTTATGGTGCAGATACCGTCCCACACCCACCATCATCGAAAAATCGCGGTAGCTGAACTCATGCAGGGCGGAAATACCAACGGAGACAGGATCATACTTCAGTCCCTGGCCGTCGCTTTCCGCTACCTTGTCGCAGAAAGGCGTGACATACAAATCAAACCCCAAGCCGCTGGCCATCGAACGAGAATACCTGTAAAAAGCGTTGACCTGGAAAGAATACTTGAAGTAGCGGTCATTGACCCAGGTGCCAGTCTCTTCCAAAGTCTTTAAGTAACTGGCCTCGTTGCTCATGATGCCGCCCGATATCTGCACGGCGAACTGAAAGCGGCGCTTGAATCCATCGTCTACAGGCTCGGCGGGCACGTTTTCCTTGCTGCGTTGAGATTTCATTCCCACGCGCATGGCAAGTTCGACTGCATTCAGGCCGTAATTCGGGAAGGTGACAGCGCCGTTGGAGTGATGGTTGAAAAAGAGGCCGATACCCACATCGTAGCGGGACGAAATGGCATACTGCGCCTGCAATCCCAAAGAGATATGGGCGTTGACAGGCGACGAAATGATCACATTCCAGGGGTTCGTGTCAGGATCATAACGTCTGTTGAACATGAATCCCAGACCAAATTCCCCGCTATATCCGAGACTGAAACGGCCCGCTGTGAGGAACGGACGGTCAAAATATGCGTACAGGCTGTAAATATTGCCCATGCCCGGCTCGTTCGCCGCCTTTACGCCTGCGACACCGTCAAACTGAAAGCCGATACCTACCTCCGGGTGCTTGCAAATGGAAGCGAAGGGAGACGAACTGTTATCGGTCCAGCCCACCTTGACATCAAAGGTAGGGTATACCGGCGCCACCTTATCCCCGAAGAGGCCCGGATAAAACCGTCCGTCATACAACGTCTTGCTGGCACCCGCGTAAACCGAGACATTCTGCGCCGCGACGCTGCCGGCACCTCCTACAAGAAAGAATGTAAAACAGATTATAAAACACTTGATCCTCATGATAACTTACCTCCGTTCTCCATACAAAAAGCGAAGATAAGGTAAAAAATTGATAAATCGTGTTTTAATCCCTTTGCGGTCTTATCCTATGTCGGCCGATCCGCCGTTATTCCATTCACTGACACTCGCTTTGAATTGCACGCTGGTCAGGCCCAGATGGAGTCTGACAACGTACTTTTTGCCGGCTTCCAGGGAAAGGGGATCTCCGTTGTCCAGCAGAATTTGCCGTGTAATCCGGTTCTCGATGCTGAGGCCGTGGGTGACGCCGTCGCTCAGCAACCCCAAGCCATTGTCAACGGTCTCTACATCATAGACAATGGTCACGCTCATGGGCGTTCCGGCCAGCGGAACCACCAGCACCGGGACGGTTGCATCGGCTTTGTCGAACAGGTTGGCTGCGGTCTCTTTCACGCCGTCAATCTCCAATGCGTCATAAGGCTTGGTCTGAATGATGAGCGGATTGAGTCTGGCCAATTTCTCATTCACATCCACGGCACCCTGGCGTCCTTCTTCCCCGTCAATCCGGCCGTCGGTGACGGTTACGGGCTCGCGACGGGGACGCTCCTTACCGGAGATGTCATCCCAGATGGGCTCATCCGAGCTGTTTAGATTTAGGGCGCCCTGGGTCATGAAGCCCGTAAAGGTCACCGAGCGGACATAGATGCGGGTCGTTGTCTGGCTTGCCACGTCCATATCCGCATCTATCTGGACGTTGAGCTGCGAAAGCGCATGGTGGAACTCGAATTGGAGCCGTTCATTCGTCTTCTGCTTGGCCTGGTTCAGGAAAGGAAGTCCCCAGCACAGGTCCACGTCTTTGCCGGGCGTAAGCGTCGTGCGATACCACACCTGCGGGTCTCCTTCGGCGAGATAATGCGACATGGCAAGGATGCCCGATTCCCCATCTGCGGTAACCAATCCGGTGGAAGGCGTAACCTCAACGAAGGGCGCGTAAGCAAAGAAACTCACGCGGTCGTTTTCTTCGTTGGGCCAATACTTGACCGGTTCGTAGGTCCAGACCCCTGCCGGGCAGGTAACCGGCTGGTTATACATGTCCTTGCCCGCATCGTCTAAATCGACGAGAGTCGAGCAGGAGGCCAGGAGGGCAAATGCAAGGACTATGAAGAATCGACGCATGATTAGTTAATCTTCTTTACGAGACGGACGGGGTGGTATGAATCACCCTCGCTTAACCAGTAACCATAAGCTTTTGTATAATAGAGCCAAGTATCCTGATCATTAGGATCATAATTGTCGGGGTCGTAATCCCCAAAGGCTGTATTTACATACCCATAAAGCGTATAGACCCAAGTATCACCATCGTTTGGATCAAGATATCCAGTACAAGATAGATAATCTACTTTAATCTGATTATCTGAACTCCCTGCAATAAAGCCAAAACCAGGGACATTCGAAAAGAGGCCATATTCGCCCATAAGGGGTAGGAAAACACAACCCTGAGCCGTAAGAGATGTTATGTCTTCTTCTGTCAGGTTTCTTGCAAACGCGGCATCGTGACCAAACCCGGGACCAATATACTCTTTCAGTAAATTACCACACGAAATGTTTGTTTCATCCGGTAGCAATAAGATACCAGGAAGG
Organism: uncultured Bacteroidia bacterium; assembly: GCA_902768985.1. Lineage (GTDB taxonomy): Bacteria > Bacteroidota > Bacteroidia > Bacteroidales > UBA932 > Cryptobacteroides. The sequence goes on from CACXNA010000008.1 coordinate 196,091, forward strand.
TCCGTGGTATTTCCAGCTACTTGTACTCCTGTCACTTGAACAAGAGCATACCCATAATCAACAGATTCGCCATTAATGGTTATACCTGTAGCATTTCCCATGATGTTCTTCCAATCATCATAACTGGGCATACTCCATCCGGAAGGCAAGGCATCGCTGTTTGCCAATATATTATTCCCATCTGAACCCAACTCGGTTTTCAATTGTGTCCACTGATGATAATACACACCCACGCTTTCATTGACTCCAATCCAAGCTGCTGTTTCCAGCTGATCATCTCCGGGCGTAAGAACAAATCCTGTGCTTTCCTTTTTTAATATTCCTTTAGAAATTTCATACCCTCGGAAGGAAGCCACAGTAGATGTACTACTAGAATTATCGGGTAAATTCACATCTACCGGATCAGGATACGTGGTATCGTCCCAA
>CACXNA010000009.1 GCA_902768985.1 uncultured Bacteroidia bacterium
ACGGAGTCGTCTGTCTTGTTGTAGTAGGATTCCCCGAAACCTCCTCCGCCAAAAGATACCCATTCTTGAAGGTCAACGATTTTTGCTTCCATCGTACAACTATTTTGTGCAAAATTAAGAAAGATTTTTCGAACATTTACATCCAGCCGGAGGAAAACGGCGCGGCGCTTTATCAGGGAATCGACCGAATCTTCCGGCGCATACTTGCGGCGGTTTTTTCTTTTTTAGGGCTTTCGGAAAAAGGCGTTTTTGATTCTGCGTAAAAATCTTCGCTGATTTCTTGACTCTGCGTCAATTTCTGTTTATACCCATTGTCAAAGTGTGAATAATACCATAACTTGGCCCCTGACAAGGCACGTCACCCCATCATAGATTTATATATATAGTGCTTTTTCATTTCAACAGCGGCCCGGATTCGGGCCGCTGTTTTTATTTGACGTTATTTGACGAGCTTGTCGAGTTTGGCCATCAGTTCGATGTCAGCTGGGCAGAGCGGGTGGCAGTCGAGGACGTTATCCTCGTCTTTTGTGTTTTCCAACTTGAGATGGTCGTTCACGATGGCCCATTCATACAGGGTCGAGACAGAATAATCCTTCGGATCGTGGATCTCGAGCACCTGGTACTTATCTTGGTACTCGTTGTACAGCAAGGTGCTGTTCTTGCGGGTGCAGTCGTTTTCTCCGTAGACTGTGTATGTTACTTGCTCCAGCTTGCCGTCTTCGTCAAAATGCAGCATGCCGTGCAGGGTCAGGTCGCCGAATGTGTTGGTGTAAAACCACCTGCCGATATAGTCGTCACTTGAGATGAACTGGTCATACGTCCGGGCCTTTTCCAATTCGCCGTCCGAGGGGCGGTGAAGAACGGTGGTGATGCTTCCGTCCTGGGAAGAGATGGTGAGGTTGTTGCTTGTGCGTTGGTAACGGACCGTTTGCACGTCAATCCCGTTGTCGAAGGTAATCGTGCCGGCGGTTTCGTTGATGGTATAGATGGAGTGGCGGCGGATGCGCTCACTGTAATTGGCGGGCTCGTTCGGGTAGATCCAATACACGCATTGCGTGAAAACGCCGTCTTCTCCGAAAGAGAGCAGCGCATAGGTGTTTTCTTTTTCGCCGTCCACTTCGTTTTCCTGATTCATGAACCAGTTTCCGAGCAGCAAGTCGGCAGGACTCCCTCCGTTTTCTCCGCAGGAGGTCAAAAACAGACAACAGGTAAAGATGGCGGCCAGCGCCCCAAGAACGTTCTTTCTCATACTGACGGGTGTTTTAGTGTTATGTTTTTTGCAAATATGGTTTAATTGTTGGATTTTGACAAACAATTGCACCCATTTTACACGAAATAGGGCGACGTGGCGTATATTTGCAAGAGAAATTACATAATAGGATCTATATGAAGAGCAAGAAAGGTATTGTCATCATCGCCGCGGTGGCCGTTGTGTGCGCTGCGGGGCTCGCTCTGTCCCAGCTGGTGGACTGGCCGGTCAGCGCGAACAACGCGGGCGGCGACATCGCCAAGTCTTCCCGCTTCTCCCGCAAGACGGCGGCGGAGAGCCTCACCAACATGGAGGAGCTGATCGCGAACGACGAAGGCTACAAGAACGGCATCACGGTGGCCTACGTGGTCATGCAGACGCGCGCTGCCCAGTTTGCCGAGCTGGTGGACCTGTCCAACGAGGCGGCCGGCGACATTCCCGCGTTCGCGGGGGTGCTGAAAGATATGAACGTCGTGCGCGGGATGGCGGAGAATGTCAACGCCCAGCTTGCGGAGGCCGGCGAAGACCTGAACGCCGTCCTGGGCGGAGAATCCCGTCCCGAATTGACCCAGCATACCATCAATGCCTCGCTGGCGTACACGAATCTGCAGAAACAGAACAAGCTGGCCGACCGCTTCATCGAGACGGCCGATCAATACCTGAAAACCGCCGAAGCCGACGACCAGCTGAGACTCGTCCGCGATCGGTGGGAGGAATACCAACTGGCGACCGCCGCCCTGGAGGGCGACGAGGCGGCGGCGGAAAGACTGGCCGAACTGAGCAATGTTATAGGTAATGAGGATCAGCTTTCCCTTATCGAGCCTCTCTCAGGGCGTGGCGCGGTCCCCCTTGTGATAGAACAATACAACGCATTCATGCAAGGCCACACGGTAACAGATCCGGAAGTGTCGCTGGACTTCAGTCATGGTCTTCCTCACCAGGTTGGTCTGTTAATCGATCAGACGTGCAAGGGATTTTTCTCAGAGTATGACTACTGGTGGTTTAAGTGATATTCATCCGACGCGTTGCAAAGCGTCGGATTTTTTTTATCTTTGTACTTGCCTGGAAAGGGTTATATCCCCTTTTTTGTGCGGTTTTGTAGGATTTTGACAAACAATTGTAGCCTTTTTACGCGAGTTTCATCGGGGCGGGTTACATTTGCAACAGAAAATTCAACAAAACAATTAAAATCATACTGTCATGAAAAGTAAAAAAGGTATCATCATCCTGTCCACGGTCGTTCTTGCTTGCGCCGTCGGTTTCATCGTTTCTCCGCTTGTAGACTGGCCGGTCGACAAGAGCAACGCCAGCGGCAACATCGCCAAGTCTTCCCGCTTCTCCCGCAAGACTGCGGCCGAGAGCCTTACCAACATGGAGGAGCTCCTCGCGAACGATGAAGAATTCAAGAACAACATTTCCGCGATTTACGTGGTGATGCAGACCCGCGCCCTTCAGTTCGCATCCCTGGTCGACATGTCCAACGAGGTGGCCGGCGACATCCCCGCGTACGCAAGCGTTCTTAAAGATATGAACGCCGCGCGCGAGGTGGTGAACAATGTCAACGCGCAGGTCGCCGCGGCCGGCGCCGATCTGAACGCCGCCCTGGCCGGCGAGTCCCGTCCCGACCTGACCCAGAACACCATCAACGCTTCGCTGGCTTATTCCACCCTGCAGAAGCAGAACAAACTTGCCACCCGTTTCATCGATACGACCGACAAGTATCTGGAGACGTCCGAAGCCAGCGACCAGCTGAAGCTCGTCCGCGACCAGTGGGTGAACTACCAGCAGGTGACCGCCGCCCTGGAGGGCGACGAGAAGGCGGCTGAGGAGCTGGCCAAAAAGGGCAATCTGCTCACTGGCGAGCAGACGATGGTTGCCTTTGGTGAATTCGGACTTAACGAGCAGGCTGTCATCGGTGCCGGCGCGGAACTTTCCCATGAGCTGAAGATCGAGAATGGGGTGGCCGAATTCCTCACCGTCAACGATGTCTTTACGGTCTCCCATCAGGAGTTTGGCTTGAACCATCAGGAGTTTGGCTTGAACCATCAGGAGTTTGGCCTGAATCAGCAGGAGGTTGGTCTGAACCTCCAGGAGGTTGGTCTGAGCCTCCAGGAGGTTGGCCTGAACGAACTCTTCCAGCTGGGCGAGGCCGCTCACGTGGTGTCCTTCGGCGAATTCACGGTTCAGAATCAAGAAGTAGGCCTGAACGCCGTATATCATCTTGGCGAAAGCATTACTCAAATCGGTCTTGGTCAAAGACCCACACTCGGAGTTCATTAGTATAATCCTAATAGATACATGCGTATCCGTATAGCATTACTATCTCTGCTACTGCTCCCGGGCCTTGCCTGGGGGCAGTCGCGGGTTTATTACCAATACAAAACGGATGAAGCCACCCTGGTGTTCTTCGACAAGAACCTCTCGCGCTACATCCCCCATATGGTACGCATGTACCAGAACGGCAAGGCGCTGCATGAGCAGATCTGGACCAGCGATTCCATCTACCAGCCCGAGGCGCCCCTGCTGATGCTCACAGACTGGGAGGACGACGGCAACGGCGGTGCGACGCCGCTTCCGCGTTCCCTGATTCAGATCGGCATGGCTCCGCTGAACATGTCGTACTATGTCAATCCGTCGGCCGAGCGGTACCGGCAGCTCTTCTGCCACGAGTACACGCACATTGTGATGACGGACAAGTACAACAAGCGCGACCTGGGCTGGCGCAAGTTCTTCGGCACCAAGGTGACCGTAGACAACACACAGCCCATTTCGGCCCTTTGGAGCTACGTCACCGTGCCCCGTTGGTATGCCCCCCGCTGGTATCAGGAGGGCATTGCCTGTTTCATGGAGACCTGGCTGGGCGGCGGCGTGGGCCGCGCCCTGGGCGGCTACGACGAGATGTACTTCCGCAGCATCATCAACGGCGGGGAGACCCTCTTCTCCGTGGTCGGTCTGGAAACGGAAGGCTCCACGATGGATTTCCAGGTGGGCGCGAACGCCTACCTCTATGGTACCCGCTTCGTCAATTACCTGACCAAGGAATACGGCTATGACAAGCTGATCCGCTTCTACAACCGCACGGCTGACAGCCGGACTTTCTTCGGCAACCAGTTCAAGCAGGTGTACGGGAAGCCGCTCCGCAAAGTCTGGAACGACTGGAAGGTGGACGAGAAGGAGCACCAGGCGGAGAACCTGGCCGCCGTGCGCGAGTTCCCGCTCACGGAAACCACCCCGCTCACTCCGGAGCCGATGGGTTCCGTGTCGCCCTTCGTCTATAACCCGGCCACGGGCAAGGCCTACGCCGCGACCAACGCGCCGGGCGACTTTGCCCACCTAACGGAAATCGATCTCAACACCGGCCGTCAGCGCCGGCTCAGCGACATCTACGGCATCCAGCTCTACAACCCGGCCTTCGTGGCCCTGGACTGCCAGGGCGAGCGTCTCATCTTCACGTACAACAACGGCAAGATGCGCGGCCTGGGGATCTACGATATCCAGAAAAAGAAAGTCGTCAAGAAGAAGAACTTCCAGCGCATCAACAATGTCGTGTATGACAATGCGCACGACTGCCTCTACGGCCTCTTCTCCAATGGCGGCACCCAGAGCATCGTGCGCATGGACCGTGACCTGGAGAACCCTGAGGTCATCTACGCCTTCCCGTTCGGCGTGAGCGTCTTCGACGTGGACGTGAGCCACGACGGCAAATACCTTTCCATGACCCGCCAGGGCGACAACGGTGAGCACACGCTGATGCTCTTCAACACCGAGGAGCTGGCCCAGGCCATTTTCAAACCCGTGGACCTGGTCACGTGGGAGGATTCCAACCTCGGCCAGTTCCGCTTCTCGCTGGACGACCGCTACCTCATCGGCAGCTCCTACTACACCGGCGTGTCCAACCTCTGGCAGATCGAGCTCGCCACGCGCGAGATGGAGATGCTCTCCAATACCGACATCGGCCTCTTCGCCCCGCTGGAGATCGCTCCGAACAAGCTCCTCGCCCTCGAATTCGAGCGCGACGGCCTGCGCCCGGTGACGCTCGACCGGAAGGTGGTGGAGGATGCCAACGCCATCACGCTCTACGGCCACCGTGCCTACGAGAATAACGTGGAGGCCTTCGAGCAGGTGGGCCTGCTGAAGGAGCCCCTGCCGGAAATCCAGTTCGGCGACGTCTACAACAGCATCGAGCCCTACAACGTTTTCAAGGAGATGCGCTTCGCGGGCGCCTATCCCACCATCACGGGCTTTACCGACGCCCAGGCGTGGAACCACGTGACGCCGGTGCTGGGCTACCGCCTGTTCTTCAAGGACCCGGTGGGACTGAGCAGCATCAAGCTGGACGTGGGTCTCTCGCCCTGGAGCAACAACGACTGGAAGAACAAGTTCCACCTGGACTTCGAGTGGAAATACTATTTCTGGACGCTCAAGGCGGCCTGGAACCATACCGATTTCTACGACCTGGCGGGCCCGATGCGCGCCAGCCGCAAGGGTTACATGGTCTCCCTGGCCTACGATTACACCAATTCGCTCATTGCGCCGTATACCCGCACCTGGGGCTTCTCCGTGGCTACCTACGGCGACATGGATGCGCTGCCGCTCTACCAGGAGATTGAGGTGGGAGACATCCACTCCATGCAGACGGCCTCCCTCTATGGCAAGATTTCCAAGGTGCGCACCTCGCTGGGCGGCGTGACGCCCGAGCAGGGCTTCACGCTGGGCGCCTCGGCCTACGGCTACCTGGCGGGCGGCCACGTTTACCCTTCGATCGACGCGACTGCCGACTTCGGCTTCCTGCTGCCGATCGACCGCAACAACTCCTTCTGGCTGCGCACGGCGGGCGGACACAACTTTGGCGATCCTCTGGCGGTGTTCGGCAACACCTACCTGGGCGGCTTCCGCAACAACCGCGTGGACTACCGCAACGCCATGCAGTACCGCAACGCCCTGGCTATGCCGGGCGCTCCGATCGATGCCATCAAGGCGCATTCCTACGCCAAGGCGATGGCCGAACTGAACTTCCGGCCCATCCGCCTGAACAACTTCGGCGCCATGTTCTGCTATCCGACCTGGATCCAGTGCTCCCTCTTCGGGACCGGTCTGTCGACCTGGAATCCCGGCGAGCCGCAGCGGATGTTCTACAGCGCCGGCGTGCAGCTGACCACCGAAGTGGTGATCCTGAATTACCTGAAGACCACGCTGTCCCTGGGCTACGGCCACCTGTTCGCTCCCGCGGACTTCCCCGGCGGCCGCCACGGCAACGAATTCATGATATCCCTTAAGCTCCTGTAATGTCCTTCGTCGCCGCCCTCCTTCCCGTCGTCGTCTACATCATCGTGGTGTACGTGCTGGACAGTTTCGCGCTCATCAGCGTGAAACGCCTGCTCCTGCTGGTGCTCTGCGGCATGGCCGCCGCGCTGGTCTGCTTCGGGCTGTTCCAGCTCACGTGGATGATCCTTCCGGAGACGGTGTCCGACTTCGTCGATCCGGTGGTGGAAGAGGCGGTGAAGGCCATCCCGCTGCTGATCCTGGCCCGTCGGAAGAAGATTGCCTTTTTCATCGACAGCGTCATCTGCGGCGCGGCCGTGGGTGGCGGATTCTCCATCCTGGAGAACATCTTCTACCTGGTGCTGGGCGACGAGTTGGGGATGGGTACCATCCTCTTCCGCGGCCTGGAAGTGGCGCTGATCCACATGGGCTGCAGCGCCATCGTCGCGGCCGCGCTGATGTTCGCCGTCCGCCTGGACGGCCGGCGCCGTGCGCACCTGGAGATCAAGCGCCGGGACGTATGGATGGCGGCGTTCCTGCTGCTGGCCGCCCCGGCCCTGCACGTGGCGCACAACACCTTCCACTTCAATCCGCTGATGCAGTTCATCGCCGTGTTCGGCTCGATGGCCGGCCTGCTGGTCTGGACTTATCAGTATGACGGCGACATGATCCACCGCTGGCTGGACAAGGGCCTGGACAAGCAGGTGGACCTGTTCCGCTCCATCCAGGAAGGCAACCTGAGCCAGACCAAGACGGGCGAGTTCCTGCTCTCTGTCAAGGACAGTTTCACGCCGGAGATGTTCTTCGACGTGATCTGTTATGTGAAGCTGAACGTCGAGCTGTCCATCGCCGCCAAGAGCCGCTTCATGCTGCGCGAGGCGAAGCTGGACCTGCCGCTCGAAGAAGAGCAGGCCAGGAACATCCTGGCCCAATACGAAGAATACCGCCTGCTGGAAAAGCGGCTGGGGCAGAGTGCCCGCATTACCATCGCGCCGGTGGTCAAGTTCTACCCGGCCGATCGGAAGGCGCTGGACGATTTGCTGGCCGAGTGCGCGGCCTGGCGTAAACAATAGACATATGATGTATTCCTCCCAGGATCTGATGCTCAGCCTGTCGCTGGTGGTGTATCTGACCACCTGCGCGGTGGTGGCCGCGGTCCGCTGGGAGCACAAATGCTTACCTTACGCCGAACACGTCGATTACTATTTCCCGGGCTGGAGGGCGTTGGTCTTCGGCGCCCTGTCCAACCTGGCGCTGCTTCCGGTCGTTTTCATGCCCGAGGACACCGACGCTCTCCTGCAGTTGCGCCTGATCCTGCTGATGGCCTCGCCCAGCTTCTGTTCTGTGCTCATCTACGGCTACTTCGGCCACGTACTGAAGCTCACCTGGTGGCGGAAACCAGCCATTGCGATTTCCTGGAGCTACATGGCGATGCTCCTCTTCGCCCTGGCGATTACCCTCATTCCCGGTACACAGATGCAGGGGATGTTCCGAAGCATCTACTTCATCATCGCCGGTGTGCTGACCACCGCCTACCTGGTCGCGCTGGTGTTAGCCATGATCATGATCATCCAGCCGCTCAGCAAATTCTCCGAGGAGAGCTTCTCCAACCCGGACGATTTCCCGGAGCAGTATGCGCGGACCCTGATTTTCATCCCGTTGCTGCACCTGATCATGAGCTGGAGCGCCACGTTCAACGGCACGCCGGAGGTCCTGACCTTCTCCCTGCTGATGCTGTCCGTCCTGATGGTCATCATCCTGTTGGGCGCGCTCTCCCCGCACCGGACTCTGGAGGTGGAGCAGCTGAAGAAAGAAGTGGTCGCCGAGCAGACGGAGAGCATCGCGGAGCCGGAGCAGTTGGATCAGGAGCGCAAGGAAGAGATCCTGCGCGCCATCCGCCTGAAAGTGGAAGACGAGGAGGCCTGCCTGGACAGCCACCTCACCCTGAGCAAGCTGTCCCAGCTGTGCGGCTTCAACCGCACCTACGTGTCGGGCGTGCTGAACGAGTCCCTCGGTGGCTTCTTCGGCTACGTGAACCGCTGCCGCCTGGAGCATGCCGAAGTCTATAAAAAGGAGCATCCCGAGGCGGACATGGACGAAGTGGCGCTGCTGTCCGGTTTCAACAACCGGCAGTCGTACTATAACGCCCGCAAGAAACTAATCAATTAATATAATACACACAACTATGGATATCCGCAAACCCTTCGTGATTACCGTGAGCCGGGAACTCGGTTCCGGTGGCCGTACCGTCGGCCGCAAACTGGCTGAAGCATTGAGCGTACGCTATAGCGACAAAGAGCTGATCGAAGCGCTCGGGAATCAGTTCAATCTGGACACTTCTTCGATCGAGAAGCTCAAGAGCAAGAAGAAGAACTGGTTCGACGACTATGTGCAGCTGGTGGCCCCGATGCCGAAGGCCAGCCTCTTCGTGGAGGCGAAAAGCGCCTATCAACCGACGCCGGCGTCCGAAGAGCTGTACAAGGCGGAGACCGAGATCCTCAAGGCCATCGCTGACGAGGGTTCCTGCGTGATTGCCGGCCGCCTGGCTTTCTTTGCCCTGAAGGACATTCCCAACAAGGTGGATATCTTTATTTCGGCTTCGATGCAGCACCGCGTGGAGCGGGTGATGCGCAAGCAGAACCTGACCGAAGCGGAGGCGCGGGAGGCCATCGACCGCGTGGACCGCGGCCGCGAGAATTACGTCAAGCGCTTCTCCGGCCTGAGCCGCTACGACGTGCGCAACTACGACCTCGTCCTCAACATGGACAATCTCCAGGATGAGGACGAGGCGGTAGCAGTTATCTTGAAGTATATCGGCGCCTAGCTTATATTTGTTTCTGCCGAAAAACGAAATAACCAGTATTACCATACGATGAAAGCGAAAACTTTGCTTTGCGCAGCAGCCATCGCGCTGCTCGCCGTCGGGTGCAAGCACTACGACTATCCCTTCCAGAATCCGAATCTCTCCGTGCAGAAGCGCGCGGACAACCTCCTCTCCCTGCTCACGCCGGAGGAGAAGATCGGCCTGATGATGAACGGTTCCGTGTCCGTGGACCGGCTGGACATTCCCGCCTACAACTGGTGGAATGAGGCCTGCCACGGCATCTGCTATGACGACGTGACCGTGTTCCCGCAGGTGATCGCGCTGGGCGCCACCTTCGACGCGCCCCAGCAGCTGGAGATCTACACGGCCGTCTCCGATGAGGCCCGCGCCGTCTGGAACACCACCGACCACCACCAGCTGGGCGTGACCGAGCCGAACGGCAACATCTGGCACAACGGCCTGTCGTTCTGGTGCCCGAACGTCAACATCTTCCGCGATCCCCGCTGGGGCCGCGGCCAGGAGACGCCGGGCGAGGACCCGTACCTGAACGCCGTGATGGGCGTCCAGACCGTGAAGGGCATGCAGGGCGACAACAGCAAATATTTCAAGCTGCACGCCTGTGCGAAGCACTACGCCGTGCACAGCGGCCCGGAGGCGGACCGCCACCGCTTCAACGCTTCCGTGTCGATGCGCGACCTCTGGGAGACCTACCTCCCGGCCTTCCGCTCCATCGTGAAGGAGGCCAATGTGCAGGAGGTGATGTGCGCCTACCAGCGCTATGAGGGCGAGCCTTGCTGCGCCAGCGACCGGCTCTTGCAGGAGATCCTGCGTGACAAGTGGGGCTTCAGCGGCATCGTGGTGTCCGACTGCGGCGCCATCGGTGACTTCTACAACAAGCGCCAGCACGGCACGCACGCCAACGCCGCCAGCGCTTCCGCCGACGCAGTCCTGTCCGGCACCGACGTGGAGTGCGGTACGAGCTACAAGGCCCTGAACGATGCTATCAAGAAGGGCCTGATCTCTGAGGCGGACATCGACGTGAACGTGCGCCGCATCCTCGAGGCCCGTATCAAGCTGGGTATGTTCGACCCGGCCGAGCGGCTCCCCTGGGCGAAGCTCGATGAGAAGACCCTGAGCAGCGCCGCGCACACCGCGCTGGCCGCGAAGGCCGCCCGCGAGGCCATCGTCCTGCTGAAGAATGAGAACGACGTCCTGCCGCTCCGCAAGGAGGGCATCACCATCGCCGTGGTCGGCCCGAACGCCGACGACGCCCGCGTGATCCTGGGCAACTACAACGGCTACCCGACCGCCGCGAACACGCAGACCATCTTGGAGGCCATCCGCGCGGCGGCCCCCGACGCCAAGGTCATTTACGAGAAGGGCTGCGACCTCGTCGAGCCGTTCATCACGACCCATTACCTCGACCGCATGGGTGAGGGCAAGGGTCTGCACGCTGACTATTACAACGACACCGCCTTTGGCGGCGGCGTCGTGACGAGCGTCGATTACGACGAGCCGCTCACGCTCAATACGACCTCCCCGGCCCTCGCACACGAAGACTGCGCCTGGACGGACGGCCTGAACCTGACCGGCTTCTCCGCCCGCTACAGCGGCTCTTTCGTCGCCGACTTCACGGGCGAGATGAATTACGCCATCCGCGGCAGCGGCACCTACAAGCTGATCGTGAACGGCAAGACCATTACGCAGCAGAACGAGCCGCCGCGCGGCCGGTTCAGCTTCGGCGGTTTCTTCCGCAGCCTCGCCCCGACCAACTTCCGCGTGGAGGCCGGCCAGAAGTATGATGTCACTATCGAGCTCACGCAGCCGGAGGCCAATTCGGCTTCCTTCTCCTTCGACCTCTACAGCCGCCGTCCGGTGGACCTGCCGGCCGTGGCGGAGCGCGTGAAGGACGCGGACGTGATCGTGATGGTCAGCGGCATCTCCTCCAACGAGGAGGGTGAGGGCCACGACCGCACCTACATCGAGCTGCCCGAGATCCAGCAGCAGCTGCTCGCCGAGATGGACGCCACCGGCAAGCCGGTCATCCTCGTGAACGTGTCCGGCTCCGCGATCGCCTTCGGCGGCGTGGAGAAGCAGTACGACGCCCTCGTGCAGGCGTGGTACGGCGGCCAGGCCTGCGGCCTCGCCGTCGCGGACGTGCTCTTCGGCGACTACAACCCCGCCGGGCGCCTGCCCGTCACCTTCTACGCCTCCACCGACCAGCTGCCCGCTTTCACGGACTACTCGATGGAGAACCGCACCTACCGCTACTTCCGCGGCGAGCCGCTCTATCCCTTCGGCTACGGCCTGAGCTACACGACGTTCAGCTACGGCCAGGCGAAGGTCTCCGGCAAGCCGGCCGCGATGAAGCTGACCGTGCCCGTGACCAACACCGGCGCACGCGACGGCGAGGAAGTGGTCCAGGTGTATGTGAAGTCGCTCGACAATCCCGACGCGCCGATCAAGTCGCTCAAGGGCTTCGCCCGCGTGAAGATCGCGGCGGGCAAGACCGCGAACGTGACGGTGCAGCTGGGCAGCGGCGCCTTCGAATTCTACGACGCTTCCATTGACGAACTCTCCATCAAGCCCGGCCGCTACCAGCTGCTGTACGGCGGTTCATCGAAAGATGCTGACCTCCAGGCAGTGGAAGTCAGCATCTAGGAAAGGGGAGTTTTTCAGGTAGTTTATTTCATTCGGTCACGGGTGTCGTTTCCGGCGCCCGTGCCTTTGTATTTGCTCTGGGCGGAGTTGAAGCGGTAGCGGATGGAGAAGCTGATGCGCTGGGTGTCCATCTTGATGCTCTGCTGGATGTTGTAGCCACCGAGGTCGCTCCACACATTGTTGTGTCCGAGACCGGCGAGGTCGGAGCCTTCGAGGCGGAGCACCAGGGAGCCGTCCTTGAGGAGGGTCTTCTGGACCGCGGCCGAGAGGTTGAAGTAGTGGTTGGTGACCATGGTGTTCGTGACGTAGCCGGGGCTGTGGTATTCACCGCCGAGCTCGATTTGCCAGCCGTGGTTGAAGCTGAAGATGTTGTTCAGCTGGGCGATCCAGAGGGGCTTGCCGGTGTAGGACATCGTGCGGTAGCCGGAGGGCTGCGACGGGTCCTGGGCGTCGATGGTCAGCCAGGTCTCCTGCAGGCCCACGGTGTACATCATGGTCCAGGGGCCGATGGTCGGCGTGGCCACGAGGAAGGCGGACAGGGCGAGGACGGGCTCGTCCAGGTTGCGCGGCTGGAGCATGATCACGCCTTCGTCATTGTAGAGCTCGGACCAGGTGATGGTCGGGTTGTCGGAGCGGCTGTAGTTGGCGGAGAAGGTGAGGAATTTCCACACGGCGGACAGGTTGAAGGACTGCACGGTCATCGGCTGGAGGGCGGGGTTGCCGCTCTGGAGCGTGTAACGGTTGTTGTAGCGGATGGCGCTGGAGAGCGCGGAGAAGTTCGGGCGGGTGGTGCGGATGCTGTAGCTCACAGAACCCTGCACGGGACCGAAGACGCCGCCGAAGGAGATGGACGGGAAGAAGTTATCATACTTGCGGGAGAAGCTGCCGTTGCCCAGCAGGTCGTCGTAAGCGTAGTTCACGTGCTCGTAGCGCAGGCCGGCGCTCAGCTGGCCGAACTGACCCACCATGAAGCCGTAGTTGAAGAAGGCGGCGATGTTGTCTTCCCGCACGCGGGAGCTGGCGGCCGGAATGGTCCAACCCTGCACGGTGTAGCGGTCGCTCAGGCGGGAGAAGGTCTCCTCGGTGCCGAGCTGCAGCATGCCCTTCCAGACGGGGTAGGAGAGGACGAGCTTGGCGGCGTAGAGCTTGTTCTCGGAGGCGGACTCGGTGGTGATGGTCGCGTTCTCGATGTCGCTATCCTCGACGGAGCGGCTGAGCTTGTTGTCGGAGACGTTGAAGTAATCCACGTTGAAGTCGATGTTCAGCTTGCCCACGGTGCCGTTGTAGTAGGCGTTGACGCCCAGGGAGTACGGATTCTTGGGGCCGTTCGAAGCGGTGGAGTTCGTGATCAGGTGGTCCAGGAGCGTGCCGTTCAGAAAGATGTCGCCTTCCATCCATTCGCGCTCGTTGTAGCTGTAGTTGCTGCCCCAGTCCACCTTGAAGCCGGTGAAGTGGTTGTCGGAGATCTGCCAGTTCACACCGGCGTTCGTGCTGATGCTCTTGAGGTCGAAGTCGGCAGTCAGGTCCTCTTCCTGGTGGAAGGACTTCGGGCCGGTCGTGTTCTGGATGAGTTCGCTGATCTGGTACTGGGTGGTCCTGCCGCCGTTCACGCCGGCGAAGATGTCCACGCCGCCCGTACGGTAGTTGACGTTGAGGGCGCCGGTCGGGTCGTTGTTCTCTTTGCGGGTGAGGGACTGCGCGTCCACCAGGTTCACGTTGAAGCCGAAGCCTTCGCCCTGGCGCTTGATGGTCTTGATGCGGACCACGGCCTTGATCGAGGCGTCATACTGGGCGCCGGGGTTGTTGATCACCTCGACGCTCTGGATCTCGTGGCTCAAGAGCCGGTCCAGCTCGGAGGCGTCGGTGAGGCGACGGCCGTTGATATAGACGACCGGGGCGCCCTTGCCGATGACCTCGAGGCCGTTCTGGCCCTTGATCAGGCCCGGGACCTTCTTGAGGACGTCGTTGGCCGTGCCCGCGTTCTCCAGGACGGAGCCGCGCACGGAGGTGGCGATGCCCTCGCCGGTGAGCTTGGTCTTGGGCATGATGACCGAGATGGAGGCGCTTTCCAGCAGGGAAGCGTCTTCCCGGAGCGTGATCACGGCGCCGTCCACCGGCGTGAGGTATACCGTCTGGTAGCCCAGGATGGCCACCATCATGATACCGTCATTCTCTTTGGTCACTATATTAAAGGTACCGTCTTCGGCCGTAACCGTGCCGCACAGGACGGTGGAGTCGGCCTTGGAGAGGACGGCCACGTTGGCGAACTCGATCGGGTGGCCCTGCTCGTCCACCACCTTGCCTTTCCAGTCATTCTTACCCTTTGCACTGGCGTTCAGAACCGCCAGAATCATCATCGCTGCTACAATAAATTTTTCCATTGCTTAGTGTATTACTTCATTAGTACACTGCAAATGTAAGACGTTTTTTTGAATCTGCAAATTTTTTTTTGTTTTTTTTACCGGCTGGCCTTTCCCCGCGGGCGAACATGCCCTCCACAACGCCAACGCGCGGCCAGCCTCCGTCAAATACCACGTTTGAGCTGTGAGCTGTAATTGCCTTTGGATCAGAGAAATAATAAATTATACTCCCCCGGAAATCGGGGGAGTATAAAACAATAAATAAATGATTTGCAATCTCTTGCGGCTCACAGCGAAAATGGTGGGAAGCCGCGGGAAAGACAGTTAGTTGATCAGATAAATCTTCTGCAGGCCCTTGTAGGTGCAGGTCACCGTGGCGCGGCCCTCGACGAGCGGGCTGACCTGGATCTGCACGCCCGGGTCGGAGGCCTTCACCTCGAGGGTGGAGCCCTTCTTGACCGGCGCATAGACCTGGTAGCGGATCTGGTCCGTGAGGCCGTTGGCGTTGGAGCAGCGGATGGGCGTGGTCGGCACGGCGAGGTCCTGGCCGTCGCAGAGGATGCGGACGGACGGCACGCTCGGGCGGTCCAGGTACTGGTTCGCCTTGCAGAAGCCGATGCCGTGCAGGTCGAAGAGACCCACGGGGCGCTGCGGCGTGTTCGGGCGGTAGCCCGGGAAGCGCGGCTGGGGCGGATCCGGCACCTCGGGGCCCTCGGCCACGAGGTAGATGGCATGTTTGCCGCTCAGGCCCTCTACCTGCGGCACGGCCACGCGGAATGCCTGCGGCTCGCGCGGCGCGTTGGCGGGCACCTCGATGACCGCGATCTCGCGGCCCTGCCAGAAGGCGTTCGCATAGGGGCCGTCCAGCAGCACGTGGATCTTGAAGGCGCCCTTGCCGCTCGGCGTCAGGAAGAGGTTGAGGATGGTGCCGTCACCCGCCTGGGTGCCGGCGAATGCCTTCACGCCCTTGCTGTCCTGCGCCAGGCCGCCGAAGCCGAAGTACTTGAAGCCGACGATGCCGCCGTCCTTGATGCCGGCCAGGTCCATGCTGTTGTCCCACACGTCGTGGTTGTCCTGCATCCAGTTCTGGTCGGTCATGTAGCAGGCGTAGCCCGCGGAATAGTAATTATAAGGCGGCAGACCGAAGATCTGGAAGCCTTCGCTCGTGACCTCGGCGCCGGTGTAGGTCTGCCCGTCGGCCGCCGCGGCCACCCATTTCTCGTCCTTGGCGTAAGGATCGTAGGCCGTGATGCGGACCTGGCCGCCGTCGGCCACCTTCTTCTTGTCCCACTCGATCTTGACGGGCGCCACCATCGGCTGGCGGGCGTTGCCGAAGCCGCGCGGCGGACGGTGGTAGAAGACATACCACTGGCCGTTGATCTCCTGCAGGGAGCCGTGCGTGTTGTGGGCGGCATTGGCCGTCATCAGGTGCTCGCCGTTCTCGTCAGGCACCACGCCGCGCGAGTCCACGAGCACGCCGCCGGAGCGCCAGGGGCCGAGGGGCGAGTCGCCGTAGCAATAACGCAGGGCGGAGTTGGTGGACTCCAGGCCGTAGTCCGGGCCGCTGTAGCCGGAGAAGACCATCACGTATTTGTTGCCCACCTGGCGGATGCTGGAAGCTTCGAAGAAGTTGAATTCGCCGGGGTCCTGGCCCTTGTAGAGCGTGGGGTACTCCGTCCCTTCGGGGTCGCGCACCACGCCGTAGCGGGCGCTGGCGGGCAGGAAATAGTCGTGCACCTCGGTGCCGGGGCGGATGGAATACATCGTCTCCGGATCGAGCTCGATGGCGGTCGAGTGCTGGAAGCCGTAGTAGGCGTAGGCCCGGAAGCCGCGCGCGAAGTCGGGATCCTTCTTGTTGGTCACCGGCTCGATGAACACGGACGGGTCGAAGTCAATGACCGACCCGGGCAGGCAGCCGCGGCCGTCCGCCGTGGCGTTGACCGGGAAGAAGGGCCCGTTGGGGCGCTCGCCGCGGCAGACCATCGCCACGCGCCCGCGCCCGCGGGAGTGCGGGTACAAATAATATACTTTCTTGCCCGTAGCCTTGTCCGTCACTTCCACGAGGTCGGGGGCGTACATCGTGTCCCACTGCCCGTCCACGAACCAGGTGAAGATCGGGCCTTCGTCGCGCCACTGCGAGAGATCCTCGACCGGCGCGGACCACATGCGGATGTCGCTGCCGCAGTAGGCGGTGTAGGTGATGTCGTGCGAGCCGATGATGTAGGCGCGGTATTTCCCGGGGTTGTCGGGATCTTCGAATACGCGGGGTTCGCCGTCGGGGAGATGCTCCCACAACGGGAGATAGGGGTTCTGGGCCGAGGCGGACAGGGCGAGACCCAGCACGGAAAGGAACAGGAAGATACGTTTCATATCGATGTGGTTTTGGACAAAGATACTTGATTTGTCCAGAAAATGCCAATAAGATTATACCAGATTCTGTCAAAAAAACGTAACTTCGCGAACCTGAAAAACTACTTTCGGATGAAAAAGATTCTAACCGCCCTTCTTTCGCTCTGCCTGGCCGCCTTCACCCTGGCCGGACAGGAAATCCGCAACATCGACGAAACCGTGGTCATCCGTTCGGACGGCAGCGCCCGGATCACGCAGGTCTGGGACGTGAACGTCGTCTCGGGCACGGAGTTCTACCTGCCCTTCGACCACCTCGGTCCGATCGAGATCTCGGACCTGCAGGTCAGCGAGAACGGCGAGGATTTCATCGCCGAAGGGGATGGCTGGGACACCGACCGCTCGCGCGAGGAGAAGCGCGGCCGCTGCGGCATCGTCCGCAAGAAGAACGGCGTGGAGCTCTGCTGGGGGCAGGGCGACTACGGCGACCATGTCTGGACGGTCCGCTACACCGTGTCGGGCCTGGTGATGAAGATGGGCGAGTACAACGGTCTGTATTTCTCCTTCGTGAACCCCGGCCTCTCCGCGCCGCCCCAGCATGTCAAGGTTATGCTGGTCAACGAGACGGGCGGCCCCGCGTGGACGGAAGAGAACGTGAAGGTGTGGGGCTTCCGCAGCGAGAGCGAGATCTTCGTGGAGGACGGCGCCGTGCGCGCCGAATCGCTGGAGCCGTTCCGCTCTTCGAGCGCGATGACGGTGCTGGTCCGCTTCGACCCGGACCTGCTGAACCCCGCCGTGGAATACAACGAGGGCTTCGAGGCCATCATGAACCTCGCTTTCAAGGGCAGCGACTATAAAGACAAGACGACCTTTGGAGACGTCGTCGCCTGGATCCTGATCATCCTCGGCCTCCTGATTCTCACCCCGGTGGGCTGGATCGTCCTCGCCTTGATCATCTACCTTGTCTTCGCCTTCAACTACCATGTCCTCGGCTGGAAATACGATAAAAAGATCTTCGGCACCCGCAAGATCAAGGGCTGGTACCGCGACGTCCCGCTGAAGGGCAGCATTCCGGCCGGCTATTATGTCCTTTCCAAAGGCGACGCCAAGAACGAGTGGGGCAAGGACTGCTCCAACCACCTGATCGGCGCCTACTTCCTGAAATGGGTGCTGGACGGCGTGGTGGAAGTGCTCCCCGACCCGGAGAACAAGAAGCGCGTGAACCTTTCCTTCAAGCAGCAGACCAGCTTCAAGGAAGTGCTGGAGAACGATCTCTACACGATGGTGCGCGAAGCCAGCGGCAAGAACCTCATCCTGGAGGCCGACGAGCTGGAGAAATGGTCCAAGAAGTCTTACAAGCGCATGTCCGACGTCCCGTCCCGCGCGCTGACCATCGGCCGCAAGTGGTTCGAGGACCGGCACTACACCGAAAAGAGTAACCGCCTCAACCAGGAAGGACAGGAGCAGGCGCGCCACATGATCGAGTTCAAGAACTTCCTCGAAGACTTCACGCTCAATAAGGACCGCGGCGCCGTCGAGGTGACGCTCTGGCAGGACTATCTCGTGTTCGCCGCCCTCCTCGGCATCGCCGACAAGGTGGCGAAGCAGTTCGAAAAGCTCTACCCGGCGGATTTCTCCAAGTTCTCGCAGGCCCTGAACGGCGCCTCGCTCTACACCGTCATGTCTTACTCCAGCAGCATCTCCGCCTCGGCGCTGCGCAACGCCCGGGTCGCGAAGACCTGGTCCGACTCCGGCAGCAGCAGTAGCAGTGGTGGCAGCTATCGCAGCTCCGGTGGCGGCGGGCACTTCTCCCACGGCGGCGGTGGCCACTCCTTCGGCGGCAGCCACGGCGGCGGCAGCCGGTAACCCAATGGGAAACTACAGTTCGGTGCGGATGAGCTCCAGCAGCTCGTCCGCATCGGTCGTTTCAGGGACGAGCCAGCGCTGGCCGGCGATGAGGCGGGGGACGCCGCTCTTCTCAGAGGTGGAAGTGCGGCCGAAGAGCTCTTCGGCGCGGCGGAGCGTGGCGTCGATGCGGGGGTCGGCGAGGGCGGCCTCAAAGCCGTCGCCGAGCAGCGCGCGGGCGCGGTTTTCCGCGTCGGCGGGGGAGATGGTCGCGTGTTCGTCGCCGTCGCCGAGCAGATAATCCCAGTAGGCGGCAAAGGCGTCCGGACGGGCGTACCAGACCGCGAGCGCCAGGCGCGTGAGCGGGCAGGAGCCCGCGAAACGGTCGATCCCCGAGGCGGGGATGTAGGGGTTGCACGCGCTGCTGAGCGGCACCGGGCAGAGCTGGATGCGGTACCGCCCGCCGGCGCGCTCCAGCAGGTCGGGCAGGATGCGGTGCAGGCGGCGGCAGTGGATGCACTGGAAGTCGAATAATAAGGTCAGGGATTCCGGGTCAAGCCCGGAATGACTATTATCACCCACCACCGGCAGGTCCCCTTCGGCGAAGGCCGGCAGGGCGGCGTCGGTGCGCCCGCTGTCGTAGACGGCGTCGGGGAGCGTCTTCGCCTGGACGAAGGCGAACAGCGCCGCGGCGAGCAGGCCGGCGGCGAACCAGAGGGAGGGCTGGCGGAAAGAGTCGATCAAAATGATCGACGCGACGACGCAACCCAGGAGGTGGAGCGCCGTGCAGTAGGGGCAGAAGGCGTGGAGAACAATGATCTGCAGGTAGCTGAACCACAGCGCGGCGCCGACGATGCAGCCGGCGAGCAACGGCAGCAGGCGCCGGAGGAGGCGGTCCAGCGAACGGGCCTCGGCGGAGTCGCCGCCGAGAAAGAGCAGACAGACAATCAGCAGGACATAGACCAGCGCAGCGGGCAGGCTCACGGGCACGCCGCGGAGCATCCAGGCCCAGGGGCTGCCCATCACCGCGTCGCATCCGCTGCCTGCGCCGCAGCCCGCCGACTGCCCGCCGGAGAGGGAATGGTAAACCATCCATCCGGCGAGCAGCAGACAGGCTGTGCACAGCGGCAGCAGCCAGGCCTTGAACCTGCGGAGCGTCACGGATTAATACTGGTTGGCGGCGCCCGGCGTCGGCTGGCCCGTGGCGGCGGGCGCCCCGGCGGGCCAGGCCGCCTTGAGCGGCTCGGAGAGCGTTACGCCCGTGCCGGAAACGGCCTCGCCGCCCTTGTGCGCCTTGCGGAGCGGCGCGGTGAGCACCAGCTTGTTCTCCTGCTGGGCCCGCGGCATCCACCAGCCGCGCGGCACGATGACCTCGGCCACGGTGGCCTTCTCCCCGCCGACCAGGACCTCCTGCCCGGCGGTGAAGCCCTGGGCGGAAGCGACGACGAGCGTCTTGCCGGCTGCGGAGACGAGCTGCGTGCCGCCGGCGGAGCCGACTTTCACAACGTTCACCACCTGCGCGTCGGCGCCGCGTCCGATGACGATCGGCGCGCCTTCGCGCACGCCCTGCACGGATGCGAGCTTGACATTGTTCTCGCCCACGGCGGCCGGCAGGGCCAGGTTGAACGCCTGCTGAACGTGGAAGTCGGTCTTGTTGTCATCCGCGTCGGCACCGTCCGGGAAGCGGCCGGTACTGAGCGCGGCCGGCTGCGGCTGGGCGCCTCCGCCGAAGCCGAAGCGGCGTGCCGCCGCCGGGGTCGGGGCGAAGTTGCCGGGCTCCTCCAGGCCGGAGTCGGCCTGGTAGCCCTCGCCGAGCCAGGGATCGGTGACAAGGCCATAGTTCACGGCATCGACCACGTTGTCCTTCGCGTCGCGCAGCGTGATGTTGCCGCCGCCGTCGGACAGGGCCGGACCGCCGAAGACCCAGTCGGCCGGGACGGCGCCATGATAGCCGCCCGTGCCGCCCTCGACGGGCTGGTCAATCCGGTTCGCAGCCCGGAGCGGGCTGTCCAGCTCGATGGAGAAGCAGAGCGCGAGCACCGGCTCGTTGCTGTAGTGGGGGTGCTTGGTGGCCGGCTCGAAGCTGATGCCTGTGCCGTTCACGCTGTAAGGCATGTTGGAGGCGTGGGCGTATTTCAGCGGCTCGGCGATGTCCAGGCCCGTGCCCGGGTCCTCACCCGGCTGCAGCGGGCCGTTCAGGGTATTGCGCGCCGAGGCGGTGCCCACCTTCGTCACGGTAACGGTCTCGATGCCGTGACCCTCGCTGGCGATGTCCAGGCGGATCTTGTCACCCACGGAGATGTTCTCCACGGAGGAGACCTTGATATTGGTGTCGCCCGGCTTGGCGTCCATGGACAGATAGCCCTGCGTGCCCGCCTTGCCGACGGCCGTGACGGTCACGACCTCGTATTTCTCGAACGAATTGGATACGGCGGGACGGGTGGTGCCGTAGCCGATGGCCATCTTCTGGCCCACCTCGAAGTGGGCCGCGGAGGTCACGGGGATGTTGGTCGAACCGACCGGAATCTCGATGCCGTGGCCGCCCGGAAGGGGCTGCCAGACGGTGGTCGGGCTCCCGGCGGGCACCATGCCGCGGCCGAACGGGAAGGCCGTCGGTGCGGCCGGCGCGGGCGCGGGGGCATGCACGGCCTTGACCGTATGCTTCTCGCCGCCGATGATGATTTCGTCGCCGGGCTTGATCCCCTCGACGCTGCGGACATAGATCACATCATCGCCCTTGGCGGCGTCCACGGCCAGGCTGGAGCCCGCCATACCGAGCACGAAATAGGACTTCGGAGCGATCTTGGTTCCGGAGAGGAGCGTGATTTCGGAGAAATAAGGAATGTTGGCCGCATGCTGACGCAGCGACCATCCGCTCAGGTCGACAGCCTTGTCGGAGGCGTTGTAGAGCTCGATGAAGCCGTCGGAAATGCTGAATTCGTTGATCTTGACGGGCAGGGTGTTGCGCACCTTGAGGCGGGCGGTCTCGCGCTTCGCGCCCCAGGCCGCCAGGCCCACGAGGTCGCCGTTGAACGAGGCGCTGCCGGCGGTCACGTCAAATTCGGCCACCACCGTCTGGCCGGGGGCCACGGCGTAGCCGATGTGCGTCTGCTTGCCGTCCTGGCCGGAAACCTTCCAGCCCTTCGGGGCCTGGAGGGCGAGGGTCAGGCCCTCGATCGGCTCGTCGGTCGTGTTGACGAAGCGGACCACGGTCTTGGCGGTCGTGCCGGGTACGAAGCTCTGCACGTTGGACGGTCGGCCGTCGTTCAGCGACGGGAACACCTCCAGCGTGGCCACGCGGTAGCGGGCGGCCACGACGTTGGCCTGAATCTCCTGGTTGAGCGCCTCGGTCGGGAAAGTCCCGGCTGCGGTCATCGCGGCCTCGTAGAAGGTGCCGGAGGAGCCGTTGCTGTTGTCGCCGCCGTTGCCCAGCAGGATGGCGCCCTGCTTGCGCATCGGGTCGTAGCTGTTGCGCTCGTTGCGGATGCGTCCGCCATCATAATAAACCTTCAAATCACCCTCCTGGGCATTTCCGCCCATGGAACGCCAGTGGTGCGGCTCGCCGTCGGCCGTGGCCGTGACGAAGCGCCAGGTGATGGACTCGAGGCCCTCGCAGAACTTGTCGTTGGGGTCGTCGTTGACGCAGCCCACGAGGTTGTTCTCCTGGTCGGTCATGATCCAGGGGCCCGGGGCCTCGCCGTGGTACCACGCCGGCTGGTTGCCGAAATAGGTGGTCTCCATGGTGCCGTCGCCGTCGTCGCGGCTGTCGGTCTCGGCGTTGCCGTAGTCGAAGCAGCAGCCGGAATTATAATGGTGGCCGCTGATCACCCAGTACTGGCCCTCGGCCTGGTCGTCCACGGCCGTGCCGGTCGGGTCGTTGAGGCGCAGGCCCATGCCCGGGGCGATGAAGATGCCGTAGACCTTGTGCCCCATCACGTTCACCGGGGCCCAGTCGGCCACGGGGACGTTGTTGTAGCCGCCCATCGCGGGGCCGCTGAAGCCGCCGCGCGGGGCCTGGTAGAGGTGGTTGCCCTTGCCGGACTGGTCATAGAGGACGGTGATCCAGCAGTAGGTGTCCTTGCAGAAGGCGTCCTGGGCGGCCGCGTCGGCGTATCCGCCCGGATCGTTCGGCGTGGCGTGGACCACGGGGATGTCGAGGGTCTTGTTGTCCGAGGCGCGCATGATCTGATACAGCGGGCCGTCGTAGGCCGCGTACAGGGCGCGGGTGGTGGAATGGGCGGCTACGCAGGGGGCGCCGCCGCGCTCATAGATGTCGCAGGGGCCCTCCGGGCGCGCGAGCGCCTTGCCTCCGGCGAGGTTGTTGCACGCAATCACCGCCCCGGCGAGCACGAGGGCGACGACTGCTCCGAAAAGGATTTTTTTCATACAGTATTGGTGGTTATTCATTGATTTTCCGCCTTAAAGATAATGATTTGTTCGGCAAGTTATACCGGCGGCCGCCGCTTATTCGGACAATGGTTACAAACTGGAAAGCTTTTGGAACGAATCCCGGAGAAAGCCGCGATTAATTGCTTATATTTGTGGTATTATGAAAAAGACCCTGACCACATTCCTGTTCGCGGCTCTCTGCGCCGTCACGCTGGCGCAGACCCCCGATCCCAATTTCTTCATCTACCTCTGCTTCGGCCAGTCCAACATGGAGGCGGGCGCCCGCCCGGCCGAGCAGGACAAGGATTTCAACGATCCGCGCTTCCAGTTCATGGCAGCCGTGGACATGCCGCGCTTCCAGCGTGAGCGCAACCATTGGTACACCGCCGTGCCGCCCATCTGCCGGGAGACCAACAACATGGGCCCGGTCGACTTCTTCGGCCGCAAGATGATCGAAGTGCTGCCCGAGCAGTACCGCGTGGGCGTGATCAACGTCTCCGTGGCGGGCGCGAAGCTGGAGCTGTGGGACAAGGACGCCTGCGAGGAGTACCTCGCCATGGAGGCGGCCGACCCTTCGCGCAGCTGGCTCATCGGCATGGCGAAGGAATATGGCATGAACCCCTACCAGCGTCTGCTGGAGACCGCCCGCGAAGCGCAGAAGTACGGCGTCATCAAGGGCATGCTCCTGCATCAGGGCGAGTCCAACCCGGACGATGCCGCCTGGCCGGGCCGCGTGAAGAAGATCCACGACGACCTCTGCGCCGAGTTGGGGCTGGATCCCGACGAGATCCCGCTGCTCGCAGGTGAGCTGAAATACGCCGAGCAGGACGGCGTCTGCGCCGCCTTCAACGAGGTGGTGCTCGCGCACCTGCCGGAGGTGATGCCGAACGGCTACGTGATCTCGGCGCTCGGCTGCGAGAGCACGGGCGACCAGTTCCACTTCAGCACCGAGGGCATGCGCCTGATGGGCTACCGCATGGCGGACAAGATGCTCGAACTCCAGGGCTTCAAGCAGCCTGAGAAGCGCACCCTCGCCCTGCAGCCCGACAAGCTTGGCATCCACATCAGCCCGACCCTGGCCGGCATCTTCTTCGAGGACATCAACCAGAGCGTCGACGGCGGCATCTGCGCCCAGCTCATCCAGAACAATTCCTTCCAGGCCTACAACGTCCCGGAAGCCCCGGGCGCGAACGAATTCTCCCAGAGCGACACCACCTTCTTCGGCTGGACGGTCGTCTGCAAGGAAGGCGCGCAGGGCACGGCTCGCGCCGTGGACGATAAGCCGCTGGTACCCAAGCTGAAACGCTGGTATGACTTCGATCCGAACGACAAATACGACGACGAGCTGCGCTACAAGCAGTATTCCGTGCGTTTCGACATCCAGAATCCGGGCGAAGGCTTCGGCATCGCCGCCAACGGCTACGGCATCGCCGAATACAAGCGCGGCCCGAACGCGCTCTACTCCAACAACACGCAGACGGCCTCCATCCCGGCGGTGCAGGGCGTGAACTACGACCTGGGCCTATATCTGGTGGGCAAGAACTACAAGGGCACCATCTCCGTCTATCTGGAGGATGCGGCCGGCAACCCGAATTCCAACGTCGTCACCATCTCCAAGCTCGGCAAGAAGTGGCAGCAGTACACCGGCACGCTGACGGCGGAGCGCTCCGTCGACAGCCGCCTGGCCATCGTGGCCGACGCGAAGGGCACCTTCTGGCTGGACTTCGTGACCCTGGTGCCGGAGGCCTCCCAGCTCTGGAAAGAGGGCAAGTACGGCCCCTTCCGCAAGGATCTGCTGGAGGCGCTGGAAGCCCTCCACCCGACCTTCATGCGCTTCCCCGGCGGCTGCGCCTCCGAGGGCACGAACTACTTCGGCCAGGTGTTCTGGAAGAACTCCATCGGCCCGCGCGAGGAGCGCGTCGGCTTCCGCAACCACTGGGCCTACTGGACCTCGCAGTACATAGGTTTCTATGAGTACCTGCTCATGGCCGAAGGCCTCGGGGCCACGCCGCTGCCGGTCTTCAACAACGGCGTCACCTGCCAGTTCGCCGGCCACCAGTACATCGCGCCGCTGGACACGCAGGCCGACCGCGACCGCTTCTACAGCATCTTCGTCAAGGACGCGCTCGACTTTATCGAGTTCTGCAACGGCGACGTCACCACCGAGTGGGGTGCCCGCCGCGCGGAGATGGGCCACCCGGCCCCCTTCAATCTGAAATACCTTGGCGTCGGCAACGAGAACCAGGGCCCTGAGTTCTGGGAGCGTTTCGACATCATGTACAAGGCCATCAAGGAGAAGTACCCCGAGATCACCATCATCTCCACGGCAGGCGCCTCCGACGCTGGTCGGGAGTTCAACGCCAACATGGCCATCATCGACGCCAAGTATCCCGACACCATCGTGGACGAGCATTATTATAAGGGTGACGATTGGTTCTTCAATAACCGCGACCGCTACAACCCCGGCAAGGAGCGCGGCAACGAGGGCCACACCTACGACCGCAGCAAGCCCACGCGCGTGTTCGTCGGCGAATTCGCCAACAACCGCGCCAACAACGCCTATTCCTCGGCCCTCGCCGAGGCGGCCTACTGGACCGGCCTGGAGCGCAACTCCGACATGGTCGTGATGGCGGCCTACGCTCCGCTCTTCTGCAAGAAGGGCTTCAACAAGTGGGACTCCAACCTCATCTGGTTCGACAACCGCGGCATGTGGCGTTCGACCAACTACTACTACCAGCAGCTGTTCTCCGTGGCGGGCGACCGCGCCTTCGAGATGTCGGAGGTGATGAATGGCGACGCCGTGGACGAGAAGGTCTTTACCTCCCCGACCATCGACACGAAGACGGGCGAGATCTTCATCAAATTCGTCAACGCTGAAGCGGCGGATAAACTGCTGACGGTTCAGACCGGCAACGGCGTCCGCTACGAGGCGACGGTGGAATTCGTGTCCTCGCACGACACCTCCGTCAAGAACCAGGGCAGCCAGAACTACTACTCCAGCCACCCGGACTACGCCACGCCGCCGACCGTCGGCCGCCCCGCCGCAGGCGAGCGTCCCGCCCTGGTGAACATGGCCTTCCGTTTCGGCCGCCGGGTGAAGTACAACGATGTCGTGGTGCCGCACACCAAGGCCCTCGGCAGCGTCAGCGGCCAGTTTGAATTCACGATGCCGGAGAATTCTATCGGCATCCTCAGGTTAAAACCAATCCATTAACCGTCATTCCGGGCTTGACCCGGAATCTGTTCGATGTAATATGAAGCAACTGCTATCTACGATGATTCTTGCAGCGGCGGCCCTGCTGGCCGCCGGCTGCACCTCCGGCTCGAAGAATGCGGGCCCGTGCGACATCTACCGCCAGGCGGGCACCCCCTGCGTGACCGCCCACAGTACCACGCGTCTGCTGGACTCCCGCTACCGCGGGCCGCTGTACCAGGTGCAGCGCGACTCCGACGGCGCCACGGTCGACATCTATGCTACGAAGGACGGCTACGCCAACGCGGAGCTGCAGGACGCCTTCCTCGACGGGACCCTCGGCCGCATCACCGTCATCTACGACCAGTCCGGCCGGGGCAACGACCTGCTGCCCGCGCCGCCGGGGACCTTCCTCGGCCCGGACAAGGGCGGCTTCAACAACGCCGCCATTGCCAACATGGCCCCGGCGTGGCTGGACGGCCACAAGGTCTACGGCGTCTTCATCATGCCGGGCATGGGCTACCGCTGCAACAACGCCCGCGGCCTCGCCATCGACGACGAGCCGGAAGGCATGTACTACGTCATCGACGGCAAGCACTTCGACAGCGGCTGCTGCTTCGACTATGGCAACTCCTCCACCAACGGCCGCGCCGTGGGCACGGGCACGATGGAGACGACTTACTACGGCACGTCCACGGCCTGGGGCCGCGGCAACGGCGAAGGCCCCTGGATCATGTCCGACATGGAAGCAGGCCTCTTCTCCGGCTACGGCGCCAAGCAGAACGACGTCCCGTCCATCACGGACTGGCGCTTCGTGAGCGTGTTCGTGAACGGAGGCGGCGGCAACCAGTGGGACCTGCGCGGCGCTGACGCCACGCAGTCCGAGCTGACCACCTTCTACAGCGGCGTGCGTCCCGGCACGCCCGACAGCGACGCCTATTTCCCGATGCACAAGAAGGGCGGCATGCTGCTGGGCAACGGCGGCGACAACGGCAACGGTTCCGCGGGCACCTTCTTCGAAGGCGTGATGACGTTCGGCTACCCGAGCGACGAAGCGATTGCCGCCGTCCAGGCGAACATCGCTGCCGCGAAATACCGCCCCTACCCGCTCTCGCTCTCGCGCCTCGTGACCTTCCGGCCCGGCCAGGGCCAGCGGCTGGAAGTCACGCTGGAGAACGTGACCGACGCGCCCATGACGGGCATCGAGCTGGAATTCACGATGCCCCGCGGCTGGGCCCTCCGCCGGGAGAGCGAATTTACGACCAGCCTGCAGCCGGGCGAGACGACCACCGTCACCTACCTGCTGACCGGTGAATTCGCGCGCACGTCCGGCGAGTTGTATGTGAACGCCCTCTGGCAGGGTGGCTCCGCCTCGCTCACGACCTGGATGCGCTGCGCGGACGCGGTCAAGATCAACGAGGTCGGCCTGGATGATCCTTTCGTAGAAATCTATAACGCCGAGGCCGCCGAGGCCGATCTGTCGGGCCTCGAGGTCCGCGTCCGCCGCAGCGGCTGGGCCTCCGTGACGGCGCTGACCTTCCCGGAAGGGACGAAGCTGGCGGCGGGGGCGTTTCTCCTGCTGCCGGTCGATCCCGCTGCGCCGAAGGCCCCGGCCACCACGGTCTTCAGCCCCGTCTCTACGGGCCCGAAGCTCCAATTCCCGGCAGGGGTGAATAACCTCCCGGCCGCGTCCGTGGCCGGATTCGCCGTGGGCGACAAGCTCGGCATCGACCTGGGCGGGCAGTATGAAGAAGTGACGGTCACGGCCGTGGGCACGCCCGCGACGCAGAGCAACCTCGCGCGCGACGCCAAGGCCGGCGACACGCAGCTCAGCATCGTCGGCACCTCGAACCTGCAGCCGGGCTCCGTGCTGACGGTCAGCACGGGCGACCGCACGGAAATCGTCACCGTGAAGCAGGTCCTCGTGGTCGCGGAACCGTATGTCCGCCAGTTCGGCGAACAGGAACGGCCGCACGACCCGGGCCTCGTCGAGCTGGAGCAGCCGCTGCTGCGCGACCATGCCTCCGGCGTGGACGTTTCCTGCCCCGGCACGGGCATCAGCTTTGAGCCCGCCACGCGCTTCGCGCACAGCAGTGGCGACGCCCTGCAGCCCCTGGGCGCCGGCTGGACGCCGACCCCGGGCCTGTACCTGAGCTACGCGCCGTCCGCCAGCGCGGGCAGCGTAGCCCTCGTCGATCCGGCCTCCGACACGGTCCTGGACGCGATCGTCTACGGCTCCCGGCAGAGTAATTCCAGCGCCAACGGCACCATCACCAGCCCGGAACTCGCCGTGCTGGAGGGCGACCAGCGCGGCGGCGGCTGCCAGGCCGTCGCGCCCGCGCCGATCCCCGCCTGGGTGCTGGCCCGCAACCCGAAGATGGCCCTCCCGGGCCCGCAGAGCCTCGCCCGCTTCCCGGACGGCGCCGACGTGGACCGCCTCTGCGAGGACTTCCGCATCAGCGCCGAGCCCACCCCGGGTCGCCCGAACCGGCAATAAGAAAAAGACAGCTATCATGAAGGGTCTCCTGGGATCGTATCCAGGAGGCCTTTCCGTTTCGAAGATGACCAAATTGGTATAATTTCTTCAAAAATTAACACTATCCTGTTTGCGTGGCAAACGGCCGTACAAATTGTTTTCGAAATGTATATATTTGTGTGTGATCAACCCCGATAAATGCATAAAAATATTTGATAAAATGAAGAGATTCTTTTTGACGTTGATGACGCTTGTCGCCTTGCCGCTGCTTACCTTTGGGCAGGGACCCCAACCTGGTAATATGCAGGATTTCCAGCAGTACAGGAGAATGATGGACTGGGCAGGTTTCAACCGTTACGCCGAGGCCAACCAAGCTGTCACGACTGCACCGCTGGTCGTGTTCATGGGTGACTCCATCACGGATAACTGGGCGCAGATGCGCCCGGGATTCTTCGCGGATCACAACTACCTGGGTCGTGGCATCGGAGCCCAGACAGTGGAGCAGATGCTGTCCCGCTTTCAGGCAGATGTCATTGACCTGCATCCGCAGGCCGTCGTAATCCTGGCAGGTATCAATAATATTGCCGGCAACAACGGCAAGATCGAGTTTGAGAATATCGTCGGCTGCATCAAGTCCATGTGCGAAGCGGCCCGGGCGAACGGCATCGTGCCGATCCTGTGTTCGCTGACCCCCTGTCACTTCTTTTTCTGGAATCCGGAGGCGAAACCTGCTCAGGAGGTGGTTCGGCTTAATGGATTGCTTCGGGAATATGCCGGAAAGGCAGGAGTCGCGTTTGTGGATTATTTTACACCCATGGCCCAGCCCGACGCTTCGCTTTCCAAAGAAGATTCCGAAGATGGCTGTCATCCGACGGTAGCCGGATATGAGAAGATGGAAGCCATCATTGTTCCGGCCATCGATCAGGCGCTGGCCGCCGCGCGTCCGGCACGTCCTGCTGGCCCAGGCCGTTCCGCCGGTCCTTCCGATTGGGGGAATTTCAAGCGCTACGAACAGGCGAATGCCGAGCTTACCGAAGCCCCGCTGGTGGTGCTGATGGGCGACTCGATCACGGACTACTGGTACGACAGTGATCCGGATTTCTTTACCCGGAATCTTTTTGTGGGCCGCGGCATTGCCGGCCAGACCGCGAGTCAGATGCTTGTTCGCTTCCAGCAGGACGTGGTCGCTTTGCACCCGAAGGCAGTCGCTATTATGGCAGGTACCAACGACCTGTGCCAGAATCTGATGGGACAGTCGTACTATCCAGATCAGACGATTTATGACAATATTGTCGCCATGTGCGAGTTGGCCGGAGCAGCCGGGATCAAGGTGCTGCTTTGCTCCGTCACGCCTTGCGCGCACTATATGCCTGTTCCTGACATCGACGCCGGATCGCTGATCGTGGCGCTGAATGCCCGGCTTAAAGCGTACGCCGATACACAGAAGAATGTGACTTATGTGGACTACCATACACCGCTCGCTACGCCGGATCTGGGCCTTCCGGAGAATGGCTCATACGACGGGATCCATCCCTGTATCAACCTTTATGACGACATGGAGCGTATTCTGACTGATAGTGTCAAGAAGGTTTTGAAGTTGAAGAAGCAGGAATTCTACACCATTCCGTCGGACGAAGCTGAGATTCGCAAGGCCAACGATGACGCTAATCGTCGTGAGAAGGGGATGCCGATGAATTTTCAGGGGATGGTCGAGATGATGTCCCGTATGATCCGGCCAAGATAAAAAACACGGATGAAGAGTTTGCTGAGATCATCGTTGTTGACGGTCTTTTGCGTCCTGTCACTGCTGGCCTGCTCCCGCAAGCCGGAAGTCTTTACCATCGGTGTGTCTCAGTGTAGTGTAGATGCCTGGCGGGAGGCGGCGAACAACGAGATTGGACAGGAGGCTTTGTTCTACAACAACCTGAACCTCGTGTTTAAGTCCGTCCGGGATGATTCTCAACAACAGATTGCTGACATCGAGCAGTTTATCGAAGATGGGGTGGATCTGCTGATCATCTCGCCCAACGAGTCCTCGGCACTTTCACCGGTTGTCGAGAAAGCTTATGACGCCGGTATCCCCGTTGTCCTGTATGACCGCAAAGTGGACAGTGACAAGTACACCGCATTCATCGGCGGAGATAATCGTCAGATCGGAAGCATTGCCGGATCGTACACGTTGAGCATTATCGATGGCCGGAAACGGATTGCCCTCATCCGGGGCACCCGAGGTTCCACGGCAGATACGGAACGTTATGAAGGTTTTGTGTCCGTTCTGGACCAGCAGAAGATCTCCGGCGCTGCCATCGCTGTAGAAGCATACGCGAATTTTACGCGGGAGGATGCCCGCAAAGCGATGGGGGAGATTTTGTCGAAAACCCGGGAAGAGGACCCGTACGACCTGGTTTTTGCCTTCAATGACGAGATGGCCGCCGGTGTTTATGATGCCTATGTGGAAGCGGGCATGAAGAAACCATTCATCATGGGCATTGACGCGTTGTTGGCGGCAGACGGCACCGGAACCATTCCGTATATCCTTGACGGAATGATCGATGCCTCCTTTATTTACCCGACGGGTGGCAATGCCGTGATCAGCCTCGCACATCGCATCCTAATGGGAGAACCGTTCGAGCGGGAGAATATCCTGAGCACGGAAATGGTGAACCGCACCAACGTCCGGGTGTACCAAACCCAGGTCAACCAACTGGCCGAGAAGCAGCGTCGGGCAGAAGAGCTGAATTCGCGCATCCAGGCGTACAACCAGCGCTACGAACGCCAGCAGCAGATGATGTATATTATCCTTGCCTTTGCCATGATTCTGGGCATGGTTTTGATTTTGTTGGCGTTCACCATGCGGACACGCAACCGGCTCGTGATTCGGCTCAATGAACAAAACGCGCAGATTCTCAAGCAGGTGGAGTCTCTGGAAGCACAAAAGAAGCAGCTGATAGACTTGTCCGAACAATTGGAGGAGACGACGCAGGCTAAGCTGAATTTCTTTACCAACATCTCACATGAGTTCAAAACGCCGCTATCGTTGATCAGCGGTCCGATCGACGATCTGATTGCCAACAAACAGATGCCTGCGAATGCGGAGGTCCCATTGGACATCCTTAAGCGCAACAGCAGCAAGCTTACGCGCCTGATCACGGAGTTGCTGGACTTCCGTACGCTGGAGAGCGGTAACCTGGCGGTCAATTATTCCATGGGCAATCTGGACACGTTCCTGCGTGAAATCCTCAAAATGTTCGCGGATGTGATCCGTCGCAGGAACCTTCATTTCGAATATGAAGTGGACGATTCCGGCTACGAGATCCCTTTTGACCCGATCAAGATGGAGAAGGTATTCACGAACCTGCTTTCCAACGCTTTCAACCATGTAGACAAGGAAGGAACCATTCGTATCCGCTTGTCCTCTACGCCGATAGAGTCCGGTCGCGACATCAATCTTTCGGTATTCAACAGCGGCTCGTATATTCCGCCGGAGAATATAGAGAAAATCTTCCAGCGTTTCTATACGCTGGATGCGGAGCAGAAGGGTACGGGAATCGGCCTGGCGCTCGTGACCTCGCTGGTGGATGCGCTCGGCGGCGTCATACAGGTGGACAGTGAGCAGGCCACCGGAACGACCTTTACGGTCAAGATTCCGCTGGAGAAGGACCTGCTTACGGATGCCCGTTTCAACACGAAAACCTATGTTCCGGAATTCGCCAAGCTTAAACTTGCCACGATGGGCGAAGAGGACGTAGCTTCCGGTATCCTGGACGAGATGGCCCGGGAAGAAGGAAAACCTACCGTTCTTGTGATTGAGGACAATGTGGACATGCGTTACTATATCCGTACGATCCTCTCCTCCGATTATCACGTCTTGCTCGCAAAGGACGGCAACATTGGCACTTCCAAAGCATTCAAACTACTGCCGGACATCGTCCTATGCGATATCATGATGCCCGACATGGACGGCTATGAGGTTTGCCGCCAGCTCAAGGGGAATCCTTCCACGAAAGACATCCCCATCATCCTGCTGACGGCCTGTTCGCTGGACGAGCAGCGCGCCCGGGGCTACGAAAGCGGTGCGGAGGCTTTCATGCAGAAGCCTTTCAACGTGACGACGCTGAAGGTGCGCATGCGCCAACTGCTTCAGCGCAAGGAACAAATCTCTTCCGAGATTCAGGGAGACTGGCTGATCGGCCGGAAGGCAGGGACACTTTCTTCCGCTGCGGCCACGATGCTCAATAGATTCCGCGAGTATGTCGAAGAGCATATCATGGAGAACATCAGCCTGGATGAGATTGCCCAGCATCTGGGTTACTCCAAGAGTAAGCTCTACAGGGAGCTGAAAGACGTGACGGAGTATTCTCCGATCGACCTGGTAAACCTGGTCCGCCTGCACAAGGCGGTGGATCTGATGACGCGTGAGCAGCAGAATATCACCGAGGCAGCATTCAATACCGGTTTCTCCTCGCCGTCCTATTTCTCCCGCACCTTCCTGAAGTATTATTACATGCGGCCGAAGGATTATATCAAAGGGAAACAATCGTCGCATTCTTCTGAAGAATCGTGCTAGTTTTTCCGGCCGTTCGATCATTAACTTTGTACAGACTTCAAAGCAAATTATGAAGAAAGGATTGATCATCGCGCTGGCCGGCCTGTTGGCCGTTACCGGTGCCACCGCACAAAAGAAGACGCAGCCGAGCTGGCTGAGCGATGCTGTGTTCTACCAGATTTATCCCTCCTCCTATCAGGACAGTGACGGAGACGGTTACGGCGACCTGAAAGGCATCATGTTGCGCCTGGACTATATCCAGTCCATTGGCGTGACAGCCATCTGGCTCAATCCGGTCTATGTGTCCGGGTGGACGGATGGCGGCTACGATGTGATTGATTTCTACCGGGTTGACAAGCGTTTTGGCACCAACTCCGACCTTGTTGAACTGATTCGTCAGGCCCACGCTCGGGGGATAAAGGTGGTGATGGATCTGGTGGCCGGACACTCCTCCGATCAGAACGAGTGGTTCCTCCAGTCGAAAGAAGCCCCGGATCTCCGCTATTCCGACTATTACATCTGGCCGAGCTTCAAACCGGAGGACAATACGCCGGCGCCCAAGCCGGGGGAGGCCTTCGACTACGCTGCGCTCATGAACTCGAGCGCCGCGCTGATCCGCAAATTTGTCGCTTCCGATGCGCCGCGCGGTCCCTTCTATATCAAAAACTTCTATGATACGCAGCCGGCCTTGAATTTCGGCTTTGCCAATCCTGATCCCGAACATCCCTGGGAGCAGGCGGTGGACGCTCCCGGGCCCATGGCCATGCGCCGTGAGATTAAAAATATCATCTCTTTTTGGATGGACAAAGGTGTCGATGGTTTCCGGGTGGATATGGCTGCGAGTTTGGTGAAGAATGATTTCGACAAGTCTGCCACCATCAGACTGTGGAAGGAGGATTTCACGAAATGGTTCGACGAAGCATACCCTGAGGGCGTGCTGATTGCTGAGTGGTTCAATCCGGCGCAGTCCGTGGCGGCGGCCAATTTCGATATAGACTTTTTCTGCCATGATGGACAGTACAACTATTCTTCGCTGTTCTTTTACAACCACCGTGGCTTTGGCGCCAATGCTGCTGCGGCGCCGTACTTTGACAAAGCCGGACAGGGCGAGTTGAAGACCTGGTTTGAACTTTATTCGTACCAGTACGATGCCGTCCATGGCCGGGGCTATGTGAGCATGCCGTCGGGCAACCACGACTTTAACCGAGTCTGTACGGAGGGACGTACGAATCCCGAAGAGCTAAAGGTCGCGATGACATTCTTCCTGACGATGCCGGGCGTCCCGTTTATCTTTTATGGCGACGAGATCGGCCTCAAGCAGAATCCGAACGCTCCGTCCACGGACGGTTCCGGTCCCCGCGCAGGGTGTCGCGTTCCTATGCTTTGGGACGGCACGGCTAATGGCGGTTTCTCCACGGCCCCCGTCGGGGAAATTTACATCCCGCAGGATCCTGATCCGAACCGGATGACCGTAGAGAAGGCGGAAGCTGATCCGAATTCACTGCTCCATTATGTCCGTATGCTGCTTCGTCTGCGCAAGGACGTCAAGGCGCTTGGCGCCGATGCGACCTGGCGACTGGTGAGTAGCCTGGACCAGCCCTACCCGATGGTTTATGAACGCAGGCTTGGGGATGAGTGCTGCTATGTGGTGCTCAACCCGTCTGGTAAGCAGGTGAGCGTGACGCTCCCGCAGGCGGTCTCGCGCCCGGAAATCATCGGCGGCAGCTATAAGAAATGCAGCTACAAGCAAACCCGGAAGGGAGATATCGTTACCCTCTCTCCGACATCGGCAGTTATCTTCAAGTTCTGATGAAAAAGTTATTGTCCATCTGTACCGTTGCGCTCCTGTTCCTGTCCTGTGGGCAGGAGAAGGCCGGTCGCATCCTCCTCCTTCCGATCAGGGAGGCGAATGATGAGATTACGCTGACCATTGAAAAAAGCGGGGAGACGCTCTATGTAGCGGATATCCGCCTGGCTCGGGAAGGGGAGGAACCCGATTATTGTTTTCCCCTTGATCTGGGACATTTTGGTGCGTCGAAATGCGATGTATCTTTCCGAGGGATTGAGGCGGCTCAAGCCTGGGCGCTGATTCGGCTGTCTGACACTGCGCCTGAAATACCGGCGGAGCCATATCGGCCAGTCTATCATCACACGCCGCCTTATGGCTGGATGAATGATGCCAACGGCCTGTTTTATAAAGATGGAGTGTATCATCTTTATTATCAATATAATCCTTATGCGTGCGTCTGGGGGAATATGCACTGGGGCCATTCGACCAGTACGGATCTTGTACACTGGGAACATCAGCCGGTTGCGCTTTACCGTGATGGATATGGTCACATTTTCTCCGGCAGTTCCGTGGTGGACTTCGACAATACGGCAGGTTTCGGAGCGGCCGCTGTGGTTTCGTTCTATACTTCTTACAACACAGAGCGGGAGTTCATCCAAACCCAGTGTCTTGCCTACAGCCTGGACGACGGGCAGACCTTCACCAAGTATGAGGGCAACCCCGTGCTGACCCCTTTTGACGGCATCAAGGATTTCCGGGACCCGAAGGTCTTTTGGTACGAGCCCGAGCGAAAGTGGATCATGATCGTATCGGCGGACAAGGAAATGCGTTTCTATAGCTCCCGGAACCTCAGAGAATGGGATTACATGAGTGCCTGGGGAGAAGGGTACGGAGTGCAGCCGCGCCAGTTCGAGTGTCCGGATTTCTTCCAGCTGACAACGGCGGAAGGAGAAACGAAATGGGTGTTGATCGTCAACGTGAACCCCGGGTGTTTCTTCGGGGGCAGTGCGACACAGTATTTCGTCGGTGAATTCGACGGCACGTCCTTCACCTGTGACTCGCCGAAAGAAACAGTCAAATGGCTGGATTGGGGTAAGGACCATTATGCCACGGTTTGTTTTTCCAACACGGGCGATCGCGTGATCGCTGTGCCCTGGATGAGCAACTGGCAGTACGGCACCATTGTGCCGACCCGCTATTTCCGGAGTGCTAATGCCATTCCCCGGGAGTTGGGTCTCTTTAAACAGGGGAAGGAGTTCTATGTCAGTGCGCAACCGGTCGCAGAGCTTGCCGGCCTTGAGAAGGGATCCCGGACTGTCGGCGAGATCGGCGTGAACCCGGACAAGACGCAACGACTAGCCCTTTTTGACCGCACAGATGGTGCTTATGAACTGGAAATGACGCTGGACGTCCCGCCGGTGGGTCGTGCCGGTTTCCGGCTCACCAATGCCGCCGGGGAGGTTGTGGATCTGTATTTCGATGCTGCGTTGCAGCGTTTCGTGACGGATCGCACGAAGAGCGGGGTCATCGGATTCGGTGAGCAAAGCACGACCCACGAGATCGAGAACCACGACAGGCGCAAGACGAACGCCATGAACTATGTCAACGATTTTGCCCTGGCCACCTGGGCCCCGATGAACGTTGCAGGCAAGCATACACTAAAGCTACTCTATGACTTGACATCGTTGGAGGTGTTTATCGACGGAGGCCGGGTGGCAATGACCAACCTGGTGTTCCCGAGCGAGCCTTACGATACGCTCGAGCTTTGGTCCGATCGGACCAAGTTCTTGGTCGAAGAGATTAATATAACTAAGTTGGCACTTTGATCCTTTCAACAAATTAATCATGATGAAATACTCCAGAATACTGGCAATCGCCGCCGCGTTGTTGTTAATGGCTTCCTGCGGGGTGGACAAGACGGCCGGTACCATTGGTGACGGTAATCCGGACAAGCCCCAAGTTTCAGCGGGCAAGCTTGACTTCTATCCGAATTTTGAATCAAAGTCCGGGCTGGTGACGCCGCGGAACGTGTATGTCTGGCTCCCGGCCGACTATGCCAAGCATAAGAAATATGCCGTCGTGTACATGAGCGACGGGCAGAATCTGTTCGATGCCGAGAAGATGTTCAACCACCAGGAATGGTGCGTCGATGAGGTTTTCGGCGAGCTGTTGGAGGCGGGCCGGATCCAGAACTGCATCGTGGTCGGCGTGGCCAACTCTTTCCGCACCCGGAGCCAGGAATACTTTCCCCAGGATGTATTCGAGCGCTATTCTCCCGCGTTGAAGGAATACGCGAAAAGCAAACGGATGGGGGAGGATGAGCTGCTGGGCAACGATTATCTGAAATTCCTGGTTGAGGAGCTGAAGCCCTTCATCGACGCGACCTATTCCACGCGCAAGGATCGGAATCACACGTTCCACATGGGATCCAGTATGGGGGGCCTGATCTCCTCGTATGCCGTTGCCAAATATCCCAATGTGTTCGGCGGCGCGGGCTGTCTCTCGACGCATTCCGTCCTCTACATCACTAATTATGATGCGGAGCAGGATTTCATCGATCCGGCCAACCAGTGCTATGTCGACTATCTCCGGGAGACGCTCAAGCCCAACAGCTGCAAGCTGTACATGGACCGAGGCGACCAGACCCTCGACGCCCAGTATCCCAAGTATCAGGATCGCCTGGATGCGATGTTCCGGGAGGCCGGTTGGGATGACTCCCATTATGTCAGCCAGGTATTCCCGGGCCTGGCCCATGTCGAGGGCTCCTGGGCACAGCGCCTGGATGTCCCCGTACTTTTTCTCCTTGGTAAATAAAAGCAATCAATAATGTGACTATGAATAGAATGATGATTCTCGGCACAATGCTTTTCTGGGCGTTGGCCATCCATGCGAACGCACAACCGCCACAGGCGGCGGAAATAGTTTCCAAAGCGGACCGTTCGACCGTGGAATTCGTCGTTCGCGACGGTAAGCCCATACTGATGGATATCTATCAGTTCAAAGACCAGTCGGCGGAAAAACGCCCGGTCTTCATCTATTCCTTTGGCGGCGCCTGGGCCATGGGCTCCCGGATAGATGCCCTTTGTAATCCGCTTTATGACCACCTTTGTGAAAAAGGCTGGGTTTGCGTTGCCATCGACTACCGGCTGGGCTCCGCCCGCGGCCGGGACGGCAAGCCGCTTATCACCCCGCTGGAGGGGTACAATCCTTTCCAGTATTCCATCGATATCGGTGTGGAGGACATCTATGCCGCTACCGCGTGGCTGATCCAGCACGCTGCCGAATACAACATCGATCCTGAACGGATCGTTCTCAGCGGCAGCAGTGCCGGTGCCATCAACAGCATGAATGCCGAGTATTATCTGTGCACCGGCCATCCGCTGGCGAAAAACAATCTCCCCGCCGGCTTCAACTATGCCGGAGTCGTCCCCATGGCAGGAGCCGTTTATCTGACCGGGGAGAATGATACGGAGCTCAAATGGGACCGGAAACCCTGCCCCATGTGCTTCTTCCACGGCTCGGCTGACCCGACCGTGACCTTCGACATGGAGCGCAATCCGAACCGTCACGGGTTCGGCCCCTTCTACGTCAGCCAGCAGCTCTATGCGATGGACGTCCCCTATATGCTCTACGAGTACTTCGGTGGCGACCACTGTATGGCGCTCCTCCCGCTGAAATGGTTCTGGAACGAGATTGATTCCTTCCTGGACCGCATCGTGCTGGGCGGCCAGGACCTGAAGGTCCACTCCGTCGAGCGCTCGTCCAAGCCTCGTACCGACGCGAACTGGCTCGACACTGTCCGCCCCGGTCAGTACCAGGCCGTGAACCGCATGCGCGCCCCCGGTGGCCGTCCCCAGGGTGCTCCGCAGCGGCAATAATCCGATAATACATTATAGAACAATGCATTAACCGATATGCTGATGAAAAAAATAATCTTTGCCGCTTGCCTGGCGGTGGCCCTGTGCGCATGCAGTAACGACCCGATGGTCGTCAAGACTTGCGCCGGAAAAGTGCAAGGCGTTGAGGAGGAGGGTACGATGGCGTTCAAGGGTATTCCTTATGCCAGGATCGAACGTTTCATGCCCCCGCAGAAAGTGGAACCCTGGGACACGGTGATGGTGTGCGACCAGTATGGTCCGTATGCCATGCAGACCGGCGGCTTCCCCGGGACGGTCATGTCTGAAGAGAATACCTGCACGCTCAATGTCTGGACCAAGGACACGAAAGCCCGGAAGCCCGTCATGCTGTGGGTCCACGGCGGCGGATACGCCACCGGCCATTCTTCCTGGAATCCAGGCTACGGCCTCGCGCAGAAAGATGTAGTGTTCGTCAGTCTCAACCATCGCCTGAATATCCTGGGCTATCTTGACCTCTCGTCCTTCGGCGAGAAATACAAATATTCCGGCAATGTCGGTGAACTCGACATTGTCGCTGCCCTGGAATGGATTCGTGACAACATCAAGCGTTTCGGCGGCGATCCCGACAACGTGACGATCATGGGTCACTCCGGCGGTGGCGGAAAGGTGGGCTCCATCCTGTGCATGCCTTCCGCCAAGGGCCTGTTCCACAAGGCGATCATCTACAGTGGCGTCATCGTCGGCTCCAATACCACGGCCACTTCCAGCAAGCTGGGTGAAGCGGTCGTCCGGGAGCTGGGCATCGCGCCCGAAGAGATCGACAAGATTCAGTCCGTCTCTTATGACGAGCTGAATGCTGCAGGACGCCGCGCTACGGCTGGCCTTGTGGGCATCGCGGGCGGTTTCGCCCCGACCATGGATGGCGAGGTGATCGTCACGCAACCCTTCCGTCCCGCTTTCGCCGAGTTCTCCAAGGATATTCCTGTCATTATCGGTACCACCCGCAATGAGTTTGGCGCCAACTATTATGGCAAGGAAGTGACGCTCGACGAGGCCAGGAAGATGCTCGCCCCGACCTTCGGTGAAGATACAGATGCGTTCATCGAGGCTTACCGCGAAGCGTATCCGGACGGCTCGCTCCAGGATATGCTCTCGCTCGACCGCACGTTCCGCTTCAACAGCGTTATTTCCTGCCGCGGCATCAACGAGCAGGGCGGCGCTCCCGTGTGGAACTACCTGTTCGATTGGCAGAAGCCCAGCGATCATTATTCCGCCCACGGTGACGAACTCCCGTTCTTCTTCAACACGATCGAAGCGGAAAAGCGCAAGGTCCCCGAAATCACGCCGGAGATTTCCCGGCTGCAGGAGATTATGAGCGACTACTGGGTAAACTTCGCATACACGGGCAATCCTAATGGGGAAGGCCTGCCGACGTGGCACTCTTACACCGAGGCCAACGAGCCCTGTATCATCTTCGATACTCCCGAGGTCGTGGAGCGCGAAGCCTTCGACACCCGCCTGCAGGAGCTCATCTACAAGCATCAGAGAAGATAAGTATTTGAAAGTAAATGGATATGAAAAAGTTAACCGTCATCTTGTTCGCACTCGGCCTGTGCGTGAATGTCTTCGCGCAGGCAGAAAAGATCCGCCTTTACGAAGGTAAGGCTCCCGGTTCTGAGAAATGGACACAGCAGGAATTCCTTTTTGAATACACGACGCCCATGAATCCCGGGGAGGTGGGCGAATGCATTCTCAACGTCGTGGATCCTGAGTTATGGGCTTTCCTCCCGGCGAAGGGCACCGAGACGGGGGCCGCAGTCATTGTCTGTCCGGGTGGCGGGTTCACGGCCCTCTCCTGGCATCAGGAAGGACCCAATGTGGCCAAATGGCTGGCCGCGCACGGTATCGCGGCTTTTGTCCTGAAATACCGCATCGCCTACTCTGGAGCCGATTATGAGGAAGCGAAATATGTGGCCGATCATTCCTATGGGAACCAGGGCCGCGACGCGCGGATGCGGGAGTTGACTGAGAAGCATGCAAAGATAGCCGAAGAGCAGGGCTATGACCGGAAGATGGCTTGGGACGATGGGCGCGTTGCCATTTCCTATGTCAGAAAGCATGCGGACAAATACGGCATCAACCCCAACGCCATCGGCATCATCGGTTTCTCGGCGGGGGGCAACATCGTGTATCATGTGGCGCTTGACCATGACGAGATGAGCCGCCCGAACTTTCTCGGAATGATTTATCCGGCCTGGTTCGAGGACCAGGTGCCTGACGATCCTATGCCGCTCTTCATTGCGGCGAGCACGGGCGAAGCCTCCTCCGCCAATGGCTTCGGCGACACGCCCGCGCTCTACAACGCCTGGAACAAGACGCGCCAGCCGCTGGAGGTCCATTCTTTCACCCGCGCTTTCCACGGTTTTGGCTATCGCGACAACGGTCAGTCCGTAAATATCTGGGCGACGCTGTTTTACAACTTCCTTGACAACTGTGGTATGCTGAAGAAATAGGTACTATTTTTCCGTTTTTTGACAGAATCCTTCTACACGGGTATGTGTGGAAGGATTCTGTCATTTTTTGGTGGAATCAGTCCGGACGCCGGAGAATGCATAAACTAAATTTGTGATGCCGGCACTTCCCCGGAAAGCCGGCAAGAGGTAAACTAAAAATATTAACCCAATAGGCTCATGGAATCTAAACAATCCAATCTGTCCAAGCTGTTGCCAATCATGTTCGCGTTCTTTGCGATGGGATTTGTGGATATGGTCGGCACGGCGACCAATTATGTGAAGGCCGACTTCGCGCTTTCCGACACGATGGCGAACTTCCTACCGTCGATGGTTTTCCTGTGGTTCTTCTTCCTGTCCGTGCCGACGGGCCTGCTGATGAACCGAATCGGAAAGCGCAAAACCGTGCTCCTCAGCCTTGTCGTTACGGCGCTGGCGATGGTCCTTCCCCTGTGCGCGTACAATTATCCCGTGTTGCTTGTTTCCTTTTGCCTGCTGGGCATAGGAAATACGCTGATGCAAGTGTCGCTCAATCCGCTCATCACCTGTATCGTGAGCGGGGAAAAACTCGCCAGTACGCTGACCTTCGGGCAGTTTATCAAAGCCATCGCGTCGTTTATCGCTCCGATTATCGCCAGCTGGGCCTCCGTCAAATTTGGCAACTGGCTGCTCCTGTATCCGATCTTCCTCGCCTTCGCTTTGATTGCTACGGCTTATCTGTGGCTCACGAAGATTGAAGAGGATATCCCGAAGGACAAGTCGTCCAATTTTGTCCAGTGTCTGAAACTGCTGGGAGACGGTTCTGTGCTGCTGCTTTTCCTGGGCATCGTGGCCCATGTCGGAATTGACGTCGGCGTGAACACTTGCGCGCCCAAAATCATTATGGAGCGTCTTGCCCTGCCGCTCGAAAAGGCGGGCATCGCGACGAGCATCTATTTCCTGTTCCGAACGCTTGGCTGTTTCTCGGGTTCCTTCATTCTGGCTAAGTTCCCGCTGAAGAATTTCTTCGCCATCAGCGTAGCCTGCATGGTGTTGTCGATGATTCTCCTGTTCGTTTGTCATACGTTGGCTGGCCTGTACGTGGCCATTGCCTTTGTCGGCTTCGGCAATTCCAACATCTTCTCGATGGTGTTCTCGAAAGCATTGCTTTATCTGCCGGAGAAAAACAACGAGATGTCCGGGCTGATGATCATGGGCCTGATCGGCGGAACGGTTTTCCCGTTGCTGATGGGTGTGCTGTCTGACGCGATGGGGACCCAGGTCGGTTCGGTAATCGTGATCAGCGTAGGCGTTGCATACCTAACCTATCTTGCGATGGTTTTCATGAAAAAGGCGAAGGCATGAACGCTCAGAAAAAGGTGATCGTAGGGATCGGAGAGATCCTCTGGGATATGCTCCCGACGGGCAAGGCCCTCGGTGGAGCTCCCGCTAACTTCGCATACCATGCGAAGCGCCTCGGCGAAGATGGCTGGGCCGTGAGCGCCATCGGTAACGATGCGCTTGGGCGTGAGATCATGGAGATTGTCATGGAAAAGGGGTTGAGAAACCTAATCAGCGTGACTTCCCGGCCGACGGGGACGGTTCAGGTCTCGCTGGATGCGAAGGGCGTTCCGTCCTATACTATTATGGAAGATGTCGCCTGGGATAATATCCCGTTCACGCCGCAAATGGCGGCCCTGGCCTCCCGTGCCGATGCGGTATGCTTCGGTTCGCTGGTGCAGCGCGGCAACTCGCGGGACTCTGTTCTCCGCTTCCTGCGTGCAATGCGGCCTGAGGCCCTGCGTGTTTTCGATATCAACCTGCGGCAGCACTACTACTCAAAAGAGGTGATCGACGAATCCCTGCAATTGTCGGATATCCTGAAAATCAATGACGAGGAGATTCGCATCGTGGCAGAACTGTTCGGCCTGGGAGGAGATGATACCGCTGCCTGTCGCGCCTTGATTGAGCGTTATGGTCTGAAGCTAGTCATCCTGACCCGGGGTGCAGACGGAAGTGAAGTAATTACGGCGGACGAGGCAATCCCGCAGGCTGTTGGGCAAGTCGAGGTCGTGGACACGGTAGGGGCCGGAGATTCCTTCACTGCGGCTTTTGTGGTGGCGTACCTTCGGGGCGATTCGCTCGCGGACGCCCAGCGGCTGGCGAATGAGACGGCGGCCTATGTCTGTTCCTGCAAAGGCGCTATGCCCATTTGATGAGAGAACCAAAAACACAATACTATTACATAATTTACAACACATGAAAAAGTTATTGCTTTTAACACTTGCGATGGCGCTCACACTGATCGGTTCGATCCAGGTGAGTGCTCAGAACATGTCGGTGAAAGTGAACGTCGTGGATTCCTATGGACCCGTGGCCGGTGCTTCGGTCATGGTCAAGGGCACCACAAACGGTCAAGCCACCGATCTGGACGGCAACGCGACGATCAACAACGTCAGCGCCCAGACCGTCCTGGTCATCTCCTTTATCGGCTGTACCACCCAAGAAGTGACTGTCGGTAATCGCTCTGAAATCAACGTCACGCTCGTCGAGGATGCTGAAATGCTTGAAGAAACGGTGCTTGTCGGTTATGGTACCCAGAAGAAGGAGTCCCTGACCAGCGCCATTACTTCCGTCCGTTCGGAAGATGTCACCAAGACGAAGCAGAACGATGTGGTCACCGCCCTGCAGGGTAAGGTGCCGGGCCTGCTCATCCGCCAGTCCGGCGGTACGCCCGGTTCTTTCGGTGCGGATATCAGCCTGCGCGGTTATGGCGCTCCGCTGATTGTTATCGACGGCGTGGTCCGTTCCAACGGTTATTCCAATGCGAACAAGGGAATCAACACGGACCTTGAAT
The DNA here is from genome assembly GCA_902768985.1 of uncultured Bacteroidia bacterium. GTDB lineage: Bacteria > Bacteroidota > Bacteroidia > Bacteroidales > UBA932 > Cryptobacteroides. Next base: position 44,144 of record CACXNA010000009.1, read on the forward strand.
TCTCGCAACTCAACCCGGAAGATATTGAGAGTATCTCCGTGCTGAAGGATGCCTCCGCGTCCATCTATGGTCTGGGCGCAGGCAACGGTGTCATCATGGTGACGACCAAGAAGGGCTCCGCCATGAAGAAGCCGTCCGTTTCCTATTCCAACATCTTTTCTTTCGGCCGCCCGAAGATGCCGCAGGAAGTGAGCATCGCGGATTATGTGAAGATGTCCAACGAAATGGCGGACGTGGCGAAATTCAACCGTCCCTTCTCTGACGAGGATATCAAGGCGGCGGAGAACGGTACCCTGGCGAACTTCAGCTGGTGGAATGCGGCGATGAAACACCACTCCACTACGCAGACGCACAACCTGTCCGTCCGCGGCGGCAATGAAACGCTGACGTATTTCCTCTCCGGCAGTTTCAACGACGACCGCAGTATCTATAATTCCCCGAACAACTTCTGGTATCAGCGCTATACCCTGCGCGGTAACTTTACCTTCAAGTTGACTGACGACCTGTCCGTGGATTACCAGACTTCTTTCCGTGCCACCGCTTCCGCCAATCCGGCCAACGACGACTCCTACAATGAGAAGTCTAATATGATCTTCAACTACATCGCTTTCTCCGACCGCTTCACGCCGGCCACCGTTAAGGACAACCCGAATCACTACACGTATCAGGGCCAGTCTCCGACCGAAAACCCGATCGCGATGATGGATCACAATTTGAACTATACCGACAAGCGCGGTCGCGCATTCACCAATACGCTGAATGTCAATTATAATCCGTCTTTTGTCAAGGGCTTGAAGCTTCTCCTTCAAGGTGCTTATGACTTCAATTATGACGGCACCTATACCAAGAAGACCATCTATCCGCTGTATGACTACGAGACCGATGAAATCCTCGGTTATGGCGGTGACGAGAACTCCTACCGGGAGGTTGTTTCTGAGCGCGAGCGTCTGTATGGGCGCTTCCAGGCCAACTACAACAAGGTTTGGGGTAAGCACAATCTCTCTGCCATGGTGGCAGCTGAATTGACGAAAATGAATACCCGCAACCAAATGAGCAAACGCCTTTTCGGGGACTTCTTTACGCATTCCACCGTGTCCAGCGGCCTGGCCGGTACGGACACCGCGACCGGTACCCGCCGCTCAACCGCGACCGCCGGCTACCTTGCCCGCGTGAATTACGAATATGCCAGCCGCTACTTGGTTGAGGTCATGGGCCGTTATGACGGCACCTATATCTACCAGAAGGGCAAGCGCTGGGGCTTCTTCCCGTCCTACTCCCTTGGCTGGAGATTGTCCGAGGAATCGTTCATTAAGAACAATGCGCCGTGGATCAGCAACCTCAAGATTCGCTGGTCTGATGGTAAAACCGGTTTGACGCAGGGCGCCGCCTATGCCTATCAGATGGGCTATACGGCTGGCAACACCTACGTGTTCACTCCTGGCAGCCAGGTGCAGGGTTATGTCAATGAAGAAGTGGCCAACACCATCCTGACCTGGGCGGACATTCGCTTGATGAATGCCGGTCTGGACTGGAATTTCTGGCACGACAAATTCAGCGGTACTTTTGATATCTTCCAGCGCCTGACCAAGGGCATCGCAGGCAGCAGCTCCGGCTCCACGCCGACCATCCTTGGCGTTGATGAGCCGCAGATCAATATTGATTCCCGTGTGACCGCGGGTATGGAACTCACCCTGTCGCATCGCAACCGTATCGGCGAATTCGAGTATTATGTCACCGGTACTGGCACCATCTCCCGTACGATGAATCTTCACATCGAGAGCCAGGCTACTTCGAAGTATTATGCTTCGATGAACTATTACGGAGCCGGATTCCTCATGAACGGATCTGCCAGCACGCAGAACCGCTGGACCGACTACCACGGCCTGTGGAAATATGGTCTCGAGGGGGGCCGTTTCACTTCCTGGAATGACATTTATAATTCCCCGGTTAAGTATGACGCGAACTCGGGCATGCAGACCACGGTCATTGGCCAGTACAAGCTTTGGGACTGGAACGGTGACGGTTACATCACCGCCCACGACGTACAGTATGCCTGGCCGGAAGCCAACCCTTCCTTCCAGTTCGGCTTGAACTTCGGCTTCAACTACAAGAACTTTGATTTCAACATGGTCTGGCAGGGAGCGACGATGACCTCCAAGATCATCTGGCTGCTCCATACGTTCGGCTTCGGCGGTTACAACAACATCTACACGATGTATCTCGACCGCTACCACGTGGCGAACCAGGGAGACGACCCGTACGATCCGACTACGCAGTGGGTCGAAGGCTATTGGCCGGCCCTGATGGACTCCTCCGATGCCAACAACTGGCGTCCTGGTATGTACGATGCTCCGTCCGACTTCACGCAGCTTGATGCGACCTATTTCCGCCTCAAGAGCTTCGAGATCGGCTATACGCTTCCGAAGAGCGTCACCTCCAAGGTTGGCCTTCGTTCCGCCCGCATCTATGTCGGCGGTACCAACTGGCTGACCCTGACCAACAAGAAGATCGCCGCTTACGATCCTGAATCCGCGGCTGCGATGCAGTCCAACACCATGCCGGTCATGCGTACCGTGACGATGGGTGTCAATATCAACTTCTAATATGCACACTCCGATGAAAAAGATATCATTCATTCTGTCCGCGCTTTTGTGCCTTTCGCTGACCTTCACTTCCTGCGAGGCTCTCTTCGACAACCTCGAAGGCGACCTGACCAAGATGACGGGCGAGGACATGGCTTCTTCGGAAGCAGGTATCCAGATGTTGCTGGCCGAAGTATACTCTTATATCCCGATGAATGCATACGGGTACGAGGACCAGTATACGATGAATGCAGCCGACAGCCACGGTGGTGACTACGGCTTCAATTCCAACCCTTACTATGGTATGTACGGTATCCAGACCTTCTGGAACTGGGGTGCCATCCGTACCATCAACAACTTCATAGAGATCGTTCAGGATGCGGCTGAGCGCAGTGTCGTGACCGCCGCAGCTGCCAAAAGCTATGTGGCGGAAGCCCGCTTCGTGCGTGCATACTGCTACTTCGTCATGGTCCGCAATCTCGGCGGTGTCCCCATTATCACGGAGCCGCTGGACAAATACTATGACGGACATGGCAATGAGCAGCTTTTCGCGTTCGCCAAGCGAGCCACGGAGAAAGAGACCTGGGATTTCGTTTTAACCGAATTCCAGGCTGCCGCCGACGACCTGGAGGACGAGCCGGTTGCGCAGTTCCGCGCCGACAAGTACGCAGCCCTTGGCATGAAAGCTCGCGCTGCTCTCTACGCGGCTTCCGTCAGCAAGTATTGGACCGCCCGGGGCGGCATCTCTACCCAGTATCAGGCGGTTGCCAATAAGAAGACCTACATGGAGGAGAGCTATGCCAATGCTTACTACAAGCAGTGTATTGACGCTTGCGACGCCATCATCAGCAGCGGTAAATTCGCTCTTTACGGGGCTTCGCCTGCCAGTGTCGAGGATGCTGTCAAGAACTTGGGAGACATGTTCCGCACCGTGGCCAAGGAGGAGTTCATCTTTGGCCGGAGCCTTGACAACGGTGTCGCTTCTGCCGGCAGCGATTTCGATGTGTACAACAGCCCTGCCCAGACCGTGACCGGCAACTCCAGTTGCGGAAAGTACTCCGTCACCATTGACTTCGTGGATAAGTTTGACAACTACGATGCGGCCTTCGGTGCTGTGGACGGCACCGTCAAGACCCGTGCCGACGGAAAAGAAAACGAATACTTCAACGCGGTCCTGACCCGTTTCCCTGCCGAATACAAAGATATTCCGTACATTGAGTATGATAAGATCAACGAGCCGTTCCTGAACAAGGATGCCCGCTTCCAGGCCTGGATCCTGTACCCGGATGCCCAGTTCCGCGGCCAGACCATTAAAATCCAGGGTGGTATGATCCACCAGGATGGCAGCGCCAAGCTCTGGGTAGAGGACAGCGAGACCGTCGATGGCACGACGTATTATTCCTTCGGCGACCTGACGGGCAATGTTTCCGGATTCTTTAACTACGAGAACAAGATGGCGGGTAACACCGTGACCACGGGTTTCAGCATCCGCAAGTACCTGGATCCCGCCACGTTCCAGCTCTACCACAAGACTTTCTGGTATGACATCCGCTATGCCGAAATCCTGCTCTCCTATGCGGAGGCGGTGGCAGAGAGCGGACAGGGCGACCCGTCCAAGGCCAAGCAGTACTTGAACGCTATCCGTCGCCGTGCGGCTTTCAAAGATGAGATCGACCTGACGGTTGAGAATGTCCTGCACCAGCGTGAACTCGAGTTAGCTTTCGAGGGGGACCAGCTCTACACCCTGCACCGACGCCGCGCCTTCTATGATAAGCTGAATGACGCGCCGGTCAAAGGCAAGAAGCACGCCTTGACCCCGGTCATCGATCTGCGGGGCGGCTCGCCGAAGTACATCTTCGTCCGTTCTATCCACTACGCGGAGGACCCGCTCACGGGAGGCAAGGCATCTGACTATCATACGGATCCGAAAAACTATTACGGCCGCATCAGCGACTTCAGCGTGAATGGGTACGAACCTAATCCTGCTAACGAATAAAACAAACAAGTCATGAAAAAATTACTCTTCATACTTCCGCTTCTGTGGCTCTTCAGCGCTTGCTCGCTGTTCGAGATGGACAACTACGCCGGACCGAATGCTTCGATTACCGGAAGAATCCTCGATGCCAAGACCGGAGAACTGGTCCCGACCGAGTGTAAGTACGGCAACTTCTTCGGAGGAGCATATTTCGGCACTCCGACTACGGGATATTTCTCCGTAGTTGAGAAAGATTATTCCGAGGTGTATGACATCCCCCTGGAGGGCTCCGGCACCCAGTACTGGCACATCAAATACGATGGATCTTACGCGAACACCCAGGTTTTCTCCGGGAACTATCGTATTTCCGCCCTTTCCAACAACTTCTACCCCATTACCAAAGACGATGTGCGCATCGAAAAGGGGGAGAATACTCTTGACTGGGAAGTCGTTCCGTACTGCCGCGTGGTCGATCCGAAGATCGAACTCCAGGGTGGCAAGTTCGTTGCGACCTTCAAGGTGGAATTGGGCGATCCGTCCAAAGCCAACGCGGTTTACGATGCCAAGTTGCTTTGCTATCCTGACGCTTTCGTTGGTGTTTATTGCAACTATTGTGACCAGGATCAAGGTGCGAACTCACGCTCGCTGATAGACCAGTCGGTCGTGACGGAGATCATCGCTGACGGCCAGACGGTCAACACCTTGACCATCGACCCGACGAATCCGCTGAACCAGGCAGAATTCAAATATGTCGGCAAGGGAAAAGAGCACTTCTTCCGCATCGCCGTCTGTGCCCAGGGGAATGGTGCAAATATGAGCCGTTACTATAATTATAGCACGACTTTTGTTATTGAATACTAGTACCCTCTGGAATAACACTTTGAACATAAGAGTATGAAAATCAATCGAATCCTTATTGTCTGCGCACTCCTGCTCGCCACTGTGGCGGCAGGTGCGCAGACCCATGTCCGAGGCCAGCTGAAGGCCGGTGCGTCCAAAGTGGACGTCACGCCTGCAGCGGACCAGCTGGGCCGGAATTCCTACGGAATCCTGGATCGCACGCACGTGCGTGTTATTCTCTTCTCGAACGGTACGACCATCGCCGGCCTTGCCAATGTGGACGGCAACCCGAACCAGCGCTGCGTCGACGCTGTCAATGCGCGTATTGAGAAGGAATTCGGCATTCCGCAGGGTAACATCATCTATAATGGCACCCATTGCCACTCGACCGGAACCGTCCCGCAGGACGAACTGACCGAGCGGATGTACCAGGCTGTCAAACAGGCGTACAAGAACATGGTTCCCGCCAAGGTTGGCGTGGGCAATGGCGTGTGCTATCTGAACGTCAAGCGTGACCTTTTCGACCCGGAGCGCGGTACCTGGTGGGAAGGCCCGGACTACGATGGCAAGTCTGATAAGACCGTTTCCGTGATCTACTTCGAAAGCCTGGACGGCAAGCCCATCGCGACTTACTACAACTATGCGATGCATGCCGTCATCACCGGTCAGCTCGACATGATCACGGGAGACTTCCCGGGCAAGTCCGAGGAGTATATCGAAAGCCGCTACGGCGACGATTTCGTAGCTGTGTTTTCTTCCGGCGCCGCCGGCGATCAGAACCCGCTTTATTTCCAGCAGACCTTCGATCTGCGCGACATCCGTATCGCAGATTATGCCAAGCGTGGGGAGGATATCTCCAATGCGATGCCTCCGGGAGGCCAGGGATTGGACCGAAACAATCCTGAAGTTCACCGCCTGATGGAGGAGCAGAAACGTATGGCTGAAAGCTATGGCCAGCTGCTTGGCGAAGAGGTGAAGTATGTGATTATGATGATGCGCCGTTTCGAGACCAACGTGACGTTGGAGGCAGCCCGTACCCACATCTCCTGTCCGGGCCGTCGCCAGACCAACGGTGGCGGGCGTGCCGGCTATGCCGGTGAGTATGTGGACACGGACGACATCGTCCTGGAACTCGGTCTTGTGATGCTGGACAATATCCCCGTCTGCGCCGTTTCCGGAGAAGTTTATAACCAGATTGCCGTCGAATTGAAGAACAAGTCCCCGTATTCCTTCACGATGATGACTACCGTGACGGATGGCCACAATGGTGGCTGGGGTGGTTATATCCCTGACGACGAGTCTTACGGCGCACAGGTGTTCGAGGTGCTTGGCTCCGGCTATAAGCAGGGCTATGCGCAGAAGCGTATCGTCGATGGCTTGCTCGACCTGATTCATAGCGCTACGCACTGATGCACGAAATAATGAAAAAGATCATGCTGACCCTGCTGGGAGTGTTTGTGCTCGCAGCAGGGTTCTGCCACGCGCAGCGTGGGCAGCTCGCTGCCGGGGCCGCCCGGGTGGATATTACTCCTGATGAGGCAACGCTTCCGAAAACATCCCAGGGCATCCTGGATCATTGCTACGCCCGTGCCATCGTTTTCACGAACGGTACCACCAAGGCGGCGTTCGTGTCCATGGATGCGGCGATGAGTAACAATCGGATGGTCGCCGCAGTCAACGAACGCGCATTCAAGGAGTTGGGTATTCCCGAAGGGAACATACTCTACAACTGGACGCACACGCATTCCGGCTCGTCCGTTTTTGGCGAAGAACTCAACAATCGCGTCTTCCAGGCCTTGAAGGAAGCCAATGACCGTCTCGTGCCCGCCAAGGTAGGATATGGCGACGGTGTTTGCTACCTCAATGTCAAACGTGATCTCTTTGATCCGGAGCGAGGAACCTGGTGGGAAGGTCCTGATTATGACGGCAAGTCTGACAAGACCGTTGCTGTTATTTATTTCGAGAGTCTGGATGGCAAGCCCATCGCGACCTACTTCAACTATGCGATGCATGCCGTGATCACCGGCAATACCGACAAGGTGAGCGCTGATTTCCCCGGAGCGGCGGAAACGTATATCGAGAGCCGTTATGGTGACGACTTTGTAGCGTGCTTCGCTTCCGGTGCCGCCGGCGATCAGAATCCGATTTATTTCCAGCAAACCTTCGATCTGCGAGACATCCGAATAGCGGATTACGCGGCGCGCGGTGAAGACATCTCCAACGCGATGCCTCCGGGAGGTCAGGGACTGGACCGCAGCAAACCTGAGGTGCAGCGCCTTCTGGGTGAGCAGGAACGGATGATCCGCAGCTATGGGCAGATTCTTGGCGAGGAGGTTAAGTATGTCATTATGATGATGCGCCGCTTCGAGACCGATGTCACGCTCAAGTGTCTGCACAAGACTGTCTCCTGTCCGGCCCGCCGGCAACTCAACGGCGGTGGGCGTGCCGGCTACGAAGGCCAGTACGAGGACGCCGGTGAGGCCACGATCGACCTTCATCTGACGATGCTCGATGATATCCCCGTGGTGGGTACGAGCGGTGAGCCGTACAATCCGATAGCGGTGGAGCTGAAACAGAAATCTCCTTATGCGCGCACCATGCTGACCACGCTTTGCCAAGGCACGTTCACGGGTTACATCCCCGATGACGAGTCCTACGGCGCCCAGTCCTTTGAGGTGTTGGGCTCCCGTTTCAAGCAGGGCTATGCGCAGAAAGCAATTGTTGACGGTGCGCTGGACTTGATCCATGAGGCTACGCATGGAGAATAAGAATTGTCAGCATATGAAAAAGATCTTTGCGGTTGCGACGCTCGCCGTCGCGTTCAGTGCCGGGTTGTATGCCCAGCAAAGAATCATCCTTCCGGACCTGCTTCAGGGAGAAATTGTGCTTCAACAGCAGACTGACGCCCGGATCTGGGGGAAAGCCGCTCCCGGAGCGCAGGTAACGGTGAGCACCCCCTGGAACGGGCGTGATTACCGGACGAAGGCCGGGGCGGACAGCCTTTGGAGCGTGGGTGTTGCGACGCCGGAGGCCAGTTATACGCCCTATGACATAACAATTGCCAGCGGCCGGGACCAGGTGGTCCTGGAGGATGTGCTGATTGGCGATGTCTGGATCTGCGGAGGCCAGAGCAATATGGCCATGCCTGTTAAGGGAATGTATAACTGCGCCGTGGACCAGGCCGCTGAAACCATCCTGCATTCTGCGAAAAACAAAGGCTTGCGTTACGTGACCGTTGAGCAACACCAGGCCACCGAATCGGACCCGGGTTACTTCACAAAAGGCAGTTGGCATAAGAGCGGTCCCGCCACGGCGGGGGACTTCAGTGCCACGGGCTACTTCTTCGGCCAGGCACTTCGCGAAGCGCTGGACTATCCGGTCGGATTGATCAGCTGCAACTGGAGCGGTTCCTTTGTTGAGGATTGGATGGACAAGGAGCTGGTGGAGAAGTATCCCAACCAGGAGTTGTTCGGTGCGGAGTTTACGAAAGCCCCCACCAAGATGTACTACGGTATGTTTGAGCCCGTCAGCCGTTATACGGTTAAGGGAATGATCTGGTACCAGGGCGAGTCGAATGTCGGCAGTCCGGATTACACGGAACGTCTGCTGGCGGCGGTTGATCTGTGGCAGCGCAAGTTGGAACTTGAAAAACTCCCGTTCTATCTGGTTGAGATAGCCCCGTTCAACTACAATAAGGGTTTTGACCTCTTGTCCGGCGACCTGCGCGCACAGCAGCTCAAGGTCGCCCGGTCTCTGCCGGAATCCGGGTTGGCTTGTACAAATGATTTGGTGTACGCCTATGAGGCTGACCAGATCCATCCTGCCCAGAAAAAGGCCGTCGGCGAGCGTCTGGCCATGCTTGCACTCAGCAAGACGTATGGATTTGGCAACCCGTGCGAAGGCCCCGTTTACAAGGAAATGATTGTAGATGGTGGGGCCGTGTCTGTCCTGTTTGACAACGCTCCCAATGGTTTTACCAATAACGGCGACATCCAGGGCTTCGAGCTTGCCGGCGAGGATGGTGTCTTCTATCCTGCCAAGGCGACCGTGGGCTTTGCCCCGATGCGGCAGACTCCGGGCGCACAGCGCGGTTTCGGCATGATGGGCTTTGCCGTTCGTCTGACTTCGGACCAGGTTCCTGCTCCGGTGGCGGTGCGTTATGGCTTCGGCCCGTTCAAGCCGGGCAATTTGCATAATGTTGAAGGCTTACCGGTCTATCCGTTCCGTACGGATGACTGGCCCTTGAAATAATTTTGGTTAAATTTGGTTGGAACGGCCGGCGTCCTGAGGGGCGCCGGCTTTTGTAAACCGGCATGCGCGTCAATCTGGTATTTTCCTTCCGAAATGATTATATTTGCGTGACGACAGTTTTCTCGACAATTGTAACCTGCTGAATAAGAAATAGCCTATGGAGTCCAAACAATCCAATGTGGCCAAGCTGGTGCCGGTCATGATTGCCTTCTTCACGATGGGATTCGTGGATATGGTGGGCACGGCCACCAATTATGTAAAAGCGGACTTCGCGCTGTCCGACACGATGGCGAACTTCTTGCCGTCGATGGTATTCCTTTGGTTCTTCCTGCTGTCGGTTCCGACCGGCCTGCTGATGAACCGGATCGGCAAACGGAAGACCGTGCTCCTCAGCCTCGTGGTCACGGCCGTCGCGCTGATCCTGCCGCTGTGCGGCTACAATTATCCCGTACTGCTGGCGTCGTTCTGCCTGCTGGGCATCGGGAATACCCTGATGCAGGTGTCACTCAACCCGCTCGCGTCCTGCATCGTCAGCGGCGAGAGATTCGCCAGCACGCTGACCTTCGGGCAGTTCGTCAAGGCCATCGCCTCGTTCATCGCGCCGATCCTGGCGAGCTGGGCTTCGCTGCAGTTCGGCAACTGGCGGTTGCTCTATCCGATTTTCCTCGTGTTTGCGCTGATTGCCATCGTTTACCTGAGCCTGACGAAAATCGAGGAGGAGATTCCGAAAGACAAGACTTCGAGTTTTATCGATTGTCTCAAGCTGCTGGGTGACGGCTCCGTGTTGCTGCTCTTCCTCGGCATCGTGGCCCATGTGGGCATCGATGTCGGTGTGAACACCTGCGCGCCGAAGATCATCATGGAGCGCCTCGCGCTGCCGCTGGAGAAGGCGGGCATCGCGACGAGCATCTATTTCCTGTTCCGCACCCTGGGCTGCCTGTCCGGCTCTTTCATCCTGGCGAAGTTCCCGCTGAAGAAGTTCTTCGCGGTGAGCGTGTGCCTGATGGTCCTGTCGATGATCGGCCTGTTCGTGTGCCGCAGCCTCGCCGGGCTGTACGTTGCCATCGCCCTGGTGGGCTTCGGCAACTCCAACATTTTCTCGATGGTCTTCTCGCGGGCGCTGTACTACCTGCCCGAGCGGAGCAATGAGATGTCCGGCCTGATGGTGATGGGCATCATCGGCGGCACGGTCTTCCCGTTGCTGATGGGCATCCTGTCCGACGCGATGGGCACGCAGACTGGTTCCGTGATCGTGATCAGCATGGGCGTGGCGTACCTGGTGTACCTGGCCGCGCGTTTCCTTAAAGAGAAAACAGCATGAGCAAGAAAGTAATTGTGGGCCTCGGGGAGATCCTCTGGGACATGCTCCCCTCGGGCAAGGCCCTCGGCGGGGCTCCGGCCAACTTCGCCTACCACGCGCAGCGCCTCGGCGAAGAGGGCTGGGCGGTCAGCGCCGTCGGTGACGACCCGCTCGGGCGCGAGATTCTGGACATCGTGGCCGAGAAGCAGCTGAATAACATCATTTCCGTCACGGAGAAGCCCACCGGAACGGTGGCCGTGAAGCTGGACGATCGGGGCGTGCCGAGCTACAACATCACCGAGGACGTGGCCTGGGACAACATCCCGTTCACCCCGGAGATGGAAGCGCTTGCCCGCCGCGCGGACGCGGTCTGCTTCGGCTCGCTGGTGCAGCGCATGGCTTCCCGCGCGTCCGTGCTGCGTTTCCTGCGCGCCACGCGCCCGGATTGCCTGAAGGTGTTTGACATCAATCTGCGGCAGCACTACTATTCCCGGGAGGTCTTGGAGGAATCGCTCCAACTGGCGGATATTCTCAAGATCAACGACGAGGAGATCCGGACCGTGGCCGGCCTGTTCGGCCTGAGCGATGACGACACGGCGGCCTGCCGGGCGCTGATCGCGCGCTACGACCTGCGGCTGGTCATCCTGACCCGCGGGCCGCAGGGGAGCGAGGTCATCACGCCGGAGGCGGTCATCCCCCAGGCGGCCGGCGAGGCCGTCGTCGTGGACACCGTCGGCGCCGGCGACTCCTTCACCGCCGCCTTCGTGGTGGCGTACCTGCGGGGCGACTCGCTCGCGGACGCCCAGCGGCTGGCGAGCGATACCGCTGCCTATGTTTGCTCCCGCAAGGGGGCGATGCCCGTTTGATATTTTTTCGGGATATTCATTATCTTTGTCCCCGTTATGAAGAAAGTCCTTTTCCTTTTGCTGGCCCTGCTGCCGGCGCTGGGCGTGCGGGCACAGGCACCGTTCGCGAAGTATCTCAACCAGGTGGATTCCGCCCCGTTCATCGTCGTCGACAAGGAGGCGCTCAAGCTCACGCTCGTGGACGCGCAGGGCGAAGCCATCAAGGAGTACGGCTGCTCCTGCGCCATCAACTATGGCGCCAAGAAGGTCCGCGGCGACCACAAGACCCCGGAGGGGACCTTCAAGATCAACGAGTTGCTCAACGCCAAGGGCCTCTCGCATGACTTCAAGGACGGCAAGGGTCCCGTCAAGGACGCCTACGGTCCCTGGTTCCTGCGCCTGGACGTGCCGGGCTTCTGGGACATCGGCATCCACGGCACGCCGTTCCCGGAAAGCATCGGGACGCGCGCCACGGAAGGCTGCATCCGCCTGCGCAACGAGGACATCCTCGACCTGAAGTCCCGCGTCAAGCTGGGCACCGTGGTCATCATCCTTCCCGACCCGGTATAAAAAAGTGTTTAACATTCTGGTACGATATTCGTCTTATTATCGGAGTTGCTTCACCGCGGCTCCGATAATTAGTTTGTGATATATGAAAAAGTATTTATTGTTATTCCTCCTGCTGCTGCCGCTGACGGCCTCCGCCGCGCGGCCGAACAAGAAGAATGTCTCCCAGCGGGAGGTGGCTTCCGTCGTGTCCGAATTCCGCCACTGCGACGGCGTCGAGGTGATGCGTCTGGGATGGCTCGGCACGGCCCTGGTCAAGGGCGTCGCCGTCCATGTCGATGACAACGACGACGACCTGCGCGAGATCCGTCAGGCGCTGCGCGGCATCAAGGGCGTGACCGTGATGGAATACGAGAGCGCTGCTCCCGAGGTCCGCGAGCGGGTGAACCGTCGCCTTTCCAGCATTCTGGGTAAGCGCGAGATTTTGATGGAAGTCAAGGACGATGGCGAGAAAGTGCAGATCTTCGGCGTCCTGGACGACGCCACGGGCCTGGTGCGGGACATTGTTTTCCATTCGCCCAGCGACTGCGCGCTGATCTGCATGTTCGGCAGCCTTCCCCTGGACGTGATCGGCAAAATCGCAGCCCAATGACGAACGCACGTTTCCAGAACGAGTGGCTCTCCCTCGCCGGTGAGTTCTACCGCGTAGCCTTCTACATCCTCGAGGATGAGGCCGAAGCGGAGGACGCCGTGCAGGAGCTGTTCCTGAAACTCTGGAGCGGACGGGATGCGCTGGACGGCATCCGCAACCCCAAGGGGTACGGCATCCGGGTGCTGCGCAACCTCTGCCTGGACCGCATCCGGCGCAGCCGGAAAATGGAGACGCCCGCCGTCCTGCCCGAGCCCGAATGGCCCGGCCGCCAGGACGAGGCGGTGGACGAAAAAGAGCGTCTCGCCAAGGTCCTGGACGCCATCAAGTCCCTGCCTGACAGGCAGCGGGAAGTGCTCACGCTCCGGACCCTGGACGGGCTCTCCTACGAGGAGATCGCGGAGCGTACCGGAATGAATCAACTCACCCTGCGCGTGGTGCTTTCGCAAGCGCGCCGAAAAATAAGAAATGTGATATGAAGACCCTCGAAGAAATAGAAAACCTCAGCCTCGAAGAACTGGAGCAGAAAGCAGCGGAGGCCGCCGCCCCCGTCCCTGACGGGCTGGAGCGCCGCCTGCGGCAGGCCCTGGCCGCCCGCGAACTCGCGGACGCCGCCCGGCCCCGTCCCGCCCGCTGGATTCCCTACGCCTCGCTGGCCGTGGCGGCTGCTGCGGCAGCCCTGGTCGTGCTGCCGCAGCGCGGCCCGAAGGACACCTTCGACGACCCGCTCCTGGCTTACGCCGAAGTGGAAAAGGCCTTCCAGACCATTTCCAATAAAATGTCCGTCGGCATGGATATCGTCCGCGACGCGGAGCAGACCGCCGGCATGCCTTACAACACCCTTAACAAGATCCAGAAATGAAACGCATAATCATCCTTTTTGCAGCCCTGCTGCTCACAGTCTCCGCCTTCGCCCAGAACGGCAAGAGCATCTACCAGAAATACTCCGACGCGGAGAATGTCTCCGCCGTCTACGTCTCCCCGGCCATGTTCCGCCTGATCGGCCAGATCCCCGACCTGGAGGTCGGCGACGACAATGTCAACCTCACCCCGGTCATCCGCTCGCTCTCGGGCCTGTACATCCTCAACAGCGAGAACGAGACCGTCAACGGCTCCCTGCGCGCCGACGCCGAGCGCTTCATCAATTCCGGCAAGTATGAGCTCCTGATGGAGGCCAAGGACTCCGGCGAGGTCGTCCGGATGTACACCCTGGGCAACGACAGGACCATCGAGGGCTTCGTGATGCTTGCGGCCGAGGCCAACGAGGTGACTTTCATCTGCCTCGACGGCCAGATGCCCCGCAAGGACTTCGAAGCGCTCCTCTCGAAAGAAATGAACAAGTAGCCGAAATTGATTATATTTGTCCGTATGAAACGGACAATCCTTCTCCTGGCGGCGCTGGTACTTTCCGTACCCGCCGCCTTTGCGCAGAAATACGACGGCCCCGAATGGGCGGTCGTCAATTCTTCCTCCTGCTTCCTGCGGCTGAAACCGGACTACGAATCCGGCAACGAGACGCAGTGCCTGATGGGCACGGTGCTGCGCGTCAAGGGCGCCGAGCGCTACTGGCGCCAGGTCGACGCCCCGGACTACAAGGATGTCTGGACGACGGAGCTCAACGTCGCCTTCATGGACGAGGCGGGCAAGGACGCCTGGATCGCCGCGCCGAAGTACGTCTGCTGCGTGGAGTACACGCGCATCTACGCGGAGCCGTCCACCGTGGCGGCGCGCATCGGCGACTTTACCCTCACCGACCTGGTCCGCAAGGGCACGGAAACCCGCCGCGGCTGGGTGCAGGTCTTCCTGCCTTCCGGCCGGGAAGGCTGGGTGCGCGCCTATGAGGTGATGGATTTCGACGAATGGGTCCGCACCCGCGAGGCCACCCGCGAGAACCTGATCGCGACGGCCTGCCGCTTCCTCGGCACGCCCTACATGTGGGGCGGGGCGAGCGTCAAGCACTTCGACTGCAGCGGCTTCACGCAGTTCGTCTACCGCCAGTGCGGCATCGTCCTGCCGCGCAACGCCCGCGAGCAGATCTACACCGGCGAGGAGGTTCCGTACGATTTCGATCAGATGCAGCCCGGTGACCTGCTCTTCTACGGCACGCCCGCTACCGCGAAAAAGAAAATGGTGGTCGCCCACGTGGCGATGTACTACGGCGATAAGAAGATCATCCACTCTTCCCAGGTGGTGCGCATCAGCTCCCTGACGCCCGACGGCGAGGACTTCTACGACCGCGAGCCGCTGGCCGTCCGGCGGATCCTGGGCCACGTGGATACGGGCGAAGGCATCCGCAGCGTCGCGGTGCGTCCGTGGTATTTCTAATTATAAGGCATGTTGAAATCCTGCAGGCATATCCTCTTTTCCGGGTTGTTCGGCTTCCTGTTCCTGGTGATCTTCAAGACAGGACTGCTGTATCACCTGGAGCAGTATTCGCTGTTCTGCCCGAAAGGGGACTGGTTGCGGGTTTTCTTTGAGCAGCCCGGGGGCCTGCTGGCCCTCGCCGGCGCGTTCCTGACGCAGTTCTGCCACTATCCCGTGCTGGGAGCGGCCGTCTTCGCGCTGCTGATGGGCCTGCTCACCTGGCTCACGGAGAAAGCCTTCGGGCTGGAGGGGAGGGCCGTCTGGCTCTCCACCCTTCCCGCACTGTTCCTGCTGCTGTTTGTCACGCGGCTGGACTATTCCATCTACCTGTTCCGGACCTACGGACTCCTGTATTCGCAGCTGCTGGGCTTTTGCTTCACCGCGGCCCTGCTTCTGCTGTACCGGAAGTGTTTCCTGGGGAAGCGCGGCGGCCCGCTGTTCGTGGCGGCGGCCGTGCTGGCGGGCTATCCGCTGTTCGGCGCCTTCGCGCTGCTCGCCGCCGTCCTGATGGCGCTGCTGGCCCTTCGGGAAGGGAAGCGCGGCTTCGCGGAGCTGGCCGTGGCGCTCGTGGCGGTCGCGGCCGTGCCGTGGCTGTGCCGCGACCTGCCCGGGATTTTCCCGAGAATCCATCGGAAGTACGTGTACTTCGCAGCGTTCCCGTATATGGAATTCCTGGACAATGTCATCTGCCTGGTCCCCCTGATCCTCGCTGCCGCCGCGACGGTCGCGCTCTGCTTCCTGCGGAAAGCCGGACGGATTGCGGTGCCGGCGATCCTGGGCGCCGCGCTCCTGGCCGTGGCCGGAGGCTCCTGCTGGGACCGGGGATTCCATACGGTCCTGGCCATGGAACGGGCCGTCTCCGAACAGGACTGGGACAAAGTCCTGAAGCTGGCCCGGAAAGAACAGGATCCCAACCGCGCCCATGTCCTGTACCGCGACGTGGCCCTGTACCAGAAGGGCGCCCTGACGGAGCAGATGTTCCGCTATCCGGACGGGGACGCTCCGCTCCACACGCGGGCGCAGTTCCCCATCTCCTACGTTTGCGGCGTGCCCGTGCTATATTATTGCGGCATGATCAACCCCTGCGACCGCCTGGCCATGGAGTATTCCTCCACCTTCTGCAAGAATATCCATTACTATAAGTACCAGGCGAAGACGGCCCTGGTCAGCGGCGAATACGAGCTGGCCCGGAAGTATCTGGACATGGTGGACGCCAACTGGTTCGAGGGAGCCTGGGTACGCAGATACCGGGCGTTCCTGGACAATCCGGCCCTGATGGAGGACGATCCGGAGTTCAAGCGCCTGCGCCCCCTGATTCAAGACACCCCGACAGAATTCGAGGCCTCCGGCCCCTTGCAGGAGATGCTCTATGCATATTTCGCCAATCCCGAATATGTGAATGAATCCGTGTTTGAATGGCAGGTGGCGTTCTATCTTATCCAGAAGGACGCCGACAGGACGCTGGACTGCCTGTTCGGCCGTTTGGAACGGTTCCCGGAGGCGCCTATCGGCACGGCCCTGGCGGAAGGAGCGGCGCTCTTTGCCAGCGAGGCTGGCGATCTTGACCTAATGCGGGCGCTTACGGCAGTGCTCTCGGACAAGGCCTCCGTTCTCCGGCGTTTTTCCAAATTCGCTTCCGATGCCAACAAAGCCGGGGACCTGGAATCGAAGAAGACGCAGGAATGGTTTGCCGACCATTACAAAGGGTCTTATTGGTATTACTATATGTTTGTGGACATCAATCCGAACCGATGAAACGATACGGACATTGGACGCTCTTGCTGGCTTTGCTGCTTGCCGCCTGCACCCCGGGTGGCTGGCAGGAGGCGTCGCCTTTGGCGGAAGCTCCTGCGCTTTACCCGGACTATACGGATATCGTCATCCCGAGCAACATCGCGCCGCTGAATTTCGACATCCTCAATCCGGCCGACGCCTGCGTGGCCGTCCTGTCCGGCCCGGACGAAACGCTCGTTCTCCGGGGCCCGGAAATCCGCATTCCGGAAAAGGCCTGGCGGCGAATGACCACCGGCGCCCGGGGCGATGCGATCCAGGGGACGGTGTATGTCCGGCGCGACGGGAAGTGGCTCCGTCTGCCGGATTTCCGCCTGGACGTATCCGTCGATGAGATAGACCCTTACGTAACCTACCGACTCATTGAGCCCGGCTACTCCAGCTACGGCAGCCTGGTCCTCCGCCAGCGGGACCTGACTTCCTTCCGCGAGCGGGACCTCTACAACAACCAGCTCATCAGCAGGCGGGTTGAGCAACAGTGCATCAACTGCCACTCCTTCCAGAATTACAACCCGGACACCTTCCAGTTCCACGCGCGGGAATTCGCGGGCGGCACGGTCGTCGTCACGGGCGAGCACGCCAAGAAGGTGGCCTTCAAGACCGGCGACCTCATCTCCAACGCCGTCTATCCCTCCTGGCATCCCACCGAGCCGCTGATCGCCTATTCGGTCAACAAGACCGCCCAGGGCTTCTTCCGCACCCACCGCCAGCGGATCGAAGTGTACGATTCGGCCTCGGACCTGATCCTGTATGATGTGGAAAAGGACCAGGTGAGCTACATCGTGCACGACTCCCTCTCCTTCGAAACCTTCCCGTACTGGTCTGCGGACGGGAAAACGCTGTACTATGCGTCTTCCTACCTGCCGGACTGGGGCGCAGATACCTCCACCAACGCCTTCCTGAACACGGACCGCATCCGCTACAATATTTTCTCCGTGGATTTCGATTCCCGGACGCGGGCGTTCGGGACGCCCCGGCTGGTCTTTGACGCCGTGGCCGACAGCCTCAGCGCCGTCACGCCGCGTCCTTCGCCCGACGGGCGTTTCCTGCTGAGCGGGGTGGGCGACTATGGCTCTTTCCACGTTTGGCACCAGTCGGGCGATATCTACATTACGGATCTGGCCACGGGGGAGACCCGGCCGATGGACGAGATCAATACCGACCGGGCGGAGAGTTTCAAGGCCTGGAGTTCCAATTCCCGCTGGATCGTGTTCACTTCCCGCCGGGAAGACGGGTCCTACACCCGCCTGTATTTCTCGTATGTGGATGAAAACGGGCGGGGAAGCAAACCGTTCCTGCTGCCACAGAAGGATCCGCAGCAGAACCGGCGCCTGTTCAAGTCTTACAACGTCCCGGAGTTTACCACCGGAGAAGTGGCCTGGAGCACCAAACAGCTGGAGGATGTCCTGCTCTCCGACCCCGTCCAGGTTGAACAGATACCCTAAATCAAAAATAATGATTATCTTTGCACGATTAAATACGAAACGCTATGAATCTTAGAGACATCAAAAAGGACATTGAGTATGTGTTGAGCGCCTTCGTGGAGGATTGCTCCGTGGTCGCCTGCGTCAACCCCAAGGTTACCGACGCCAACTGCAGCGAGCTGATGGAAGAGGCCATCGACCTCTACAACGAGCTCCGTGACAAGGTGAACGGCCCGATCGAGGGTTCCAAGAAGGCTTACTACAACGAGCTCCGCAAGGAAGTGCTTTCCAAGACGGACGCTCTCTACGAGAAGCTCAGCGCCGCCGTGAAGAACGCGGTCAAATGAGAATCACCAAAACCCTGATATCAGTCGCGCTCCTGCTTCTGGCTTGGAGCGCGACTGCTGGTATTCCCCGGACCCAGGCACAGCAGACCATCGACGCGATCTGCGCGAAAGAGCCGCTCCGCTCCGCGCTCGTCGGCATCCTGGCCGTGCGCGCGGACGGCGACACGATCGTGGCCGTCAACCACCGCCAGAAGCTCGTGCCCGCTTCCAACGTGAAGCTCCTGACCACGGGCATGGCGCTCCAGCTGCTGGGCGCCAATTTCCGCTTTGAGACGCGTTTGGGCTATACCGGCACCGTCGCGGACGGCACGCTCCACGGGGATGTCTACATCCTCGGCGGGGGCGACCCCACGACGGGTTCCCGCTCCGAGAGCACGGACGGGCTGGGCGTCACCTTCGGCGCCTGGGCGCAGCTGCTCTACGACGCCGGGATCCGCCGCATCGACGGGCGCATCCTCGGCGACCCCCGCTATTTCAACGACCACACGCCGCAGAACCTGGGCTGGAGTTTCGACGACCTGGGCACCTACTACGGCGCCGGCCCGGCGGGTCTCAATTTCTTCGAAAACGCACAGAATTTCTATATCACTCCCGGGGGCGCCGGCAACGCGGTCAACTACCGCGTCCAGTACCCTGAGACGCCCTGGATGCACTACGAGAACCACACCGTCACCGGTGCGGCCCGCTCGTCCAACACGCTCTACTACGTGAACTCCACGCTCGTCCCGGTGGGCGAGATCGCGGGTTCCTTCCCGGCCGATCGCCGGGGCTACACCCTGGAGTGCTCGAACGCCTACGGTGCCTTCACTTGCGCCTACTATTTCCACAACTTCCTCCGGACGGAGGGCGTTGAGGTGACCGGCGGCTGGGGCGACATCACCCAGCTGGGTGAGATCCGCACCTCGCTGGAGCTCGGCGCGGCGCGCACGAAGGCGCCCGCGACGGACAGCATCCGCATCGCGGGCAGCGCCTGGTCGGCGCCGCTCGCGGACATCGTTGCGGACACCAACCGCGAGAGCGACAATTTCTACGCGGAAGCGTTGCTGAAGACGGTCGCCATGCACCTGGGCAAGACCGCCCGGCAGGACGACCTGGACGCCGCCGCCGAGGCCGGCCTGCGCAGGCTGGGGCTCCGCCCGGACGGCGCCTGCCGCCAGTTCGACGGCAGCGGCCTGTCGCGCAAGAACTACGTCTCGGCCGACTTCTTCGTCCGCTTCCTGCGGAAAATGATGGCCCTGCCCGTCTGGAACGCCTATTTCGATTCGCTCCCGGTGCCCGGCGAGAAGGGCACGCTCGAGAACCGCTTCGACAAGGCGCTGCAGGAATTCAAGGACCGCATCCATATGAAGAGCGGCTCGATGAACGGCGTGCGCTGCTTCAGCGGCTACATCCTCGCCTCCGACGGCGACCCGAAGAAGACCATCATCTTCTCGCTGCTGACCAACAACTGCACGGCCTCCTCCTACCAGGCGATGCCCATCCTCGACAGCATGATCGAAGCGATTGCTGCGGAAAACTAATCTCCAAAAATATTGCTATCTTTGCTGATTATGCGGAAAACCATCATATTCCTGTTGTTGCTGCCGGCCCTGCTGGGGTCCTGCAACGCGGTCTCGTCGCTGATCCATGACGACCAGGTGGTGGCCAAGGTCGGCAAGAACAAGCTCTACAAATCGGAAGTGGAGCGTTTCATCCCCAACATGGTTTCCCCTGAGGACAGCGCCCGCCTGGCGGAGCAGTATATCAACAGTTGGGCGATGGACCTGCTCTACCTCGACGTGGCGGAGCGGGAGCTGTCCAAGGGCGAGCTCGACGTGAGTGTCGAACTGGAGGATTTCCGCCGCTCCCTGCTGAAATACCGCTACGAACAGCGCTACATCAACGACCGGCTGGACACCCTGGTCACGGACGAACAGATCCGCAGCTATTACGAGGAGCACCAGTCCGACTTTGACCTCAAGCGCCCGGTGCTCAAGGTCCGCTTCGTGGATGTGATGAAGGATTCTCCCAAACTCAACACTATCCTGCGGATGATGTCCTCCCGGGAGTACGACGATGTACAGCGGGCCGACTCGCTCGCCAAGTCCACTGCCCTGCGCTGGTTCGACAGCTCGGACACCTGGATGGACGCCAACGAAGTGGCCAAATACTTTGGCCTGGAGTATACGCAAATGCTTTCCCTCCTGTGGGGGGATACGATCCGTTACGAACGGGATGACCGTGCCGACGTCATGGTCGCCTACGTGTGCGATATCCGCCGCAGCGGCCCCGCGCCGCTGGAGTACTGCGCTCCGCGGATCCGCGATATCTTGATGAGCGCAAGAAAACACGACCTGATGAGCAGTTTGGAACGGGACTTGCTTGGAAACGCGCTCGAAAGCAAACAATTTGTAGTTTACAAGAATGAAGAATAGAGTCTTGAAATGCGCAGCGACGCTCGCCCTGGCGGGCCTTTGCATCGCCGCTTCCGCCCAGCGCTACCGCGGGGTCATCGACAAATCCGTCGCGATCGTGGGCAATGAGATGATTTCCCTCTCGGATGTGGAGTCGCAGGTGCAGGCCATGCGCGCCCAGGGTTTGCCCGCGAACCGCTGCGATATCCTCGAGAACATGATGCAGACCAAGCTGCTCATCGCGCAGGCCCGTGTGGACTCCCTGACGGTCAGCGCGGACCAGGTGAACGCCCAGCTGGACCAGTACATGGCCGAAATGATGACCCGTGCCGGCGGTGAGGACGAGCTGGCCAACTACCTCGGCAAGCCGATCTACAAGCTCCGCCAGGAGTGGCGCACCCAGATCGAGGAGCAGACGCTCGCCCAGCAGGAGCAGCAGGAGATCGCGCGCAACATCCCCGACCTGACCCCCTTCGATGTCAAGCAGTTCCTCGACACGGTGGACGTGGCTGCGCTGCCCGTCGTGCCGATCAAATACCAGATGAGCCAGATTTGCATCTATCCCGACCGGGAGGCGGCCGCCATCGCCGTCAAGGAGCGTCTGCTCAACATCCGGGAGCGCATCATCAACGGTGAGCGCTTCGCGACCCTGGCCCGCCTGTATTCCGAGGATCCCGGCAGCGCCCGCAAGGGCGGCGAGCTGGGCATGGCCTCCAAGACCATCTTCTGGCCGGCTTTCTCCGACGCCGCCATGTCGCTGAAGCCCGGCAACATCTCCCAGATCGTGGAGACGCCGGACGGCTTCCACATCATCGAGGTGCTCGAAAAGAAGGGCGACATGTTCAACGCCCGCCACATCCTCATCAAGCCCAGCTACACGATGGAGGACCAGGAGAAGGGCTTCAAGCGCCTGGACAGCCTGCGCACGGCGATCCTGGACAGCACGATCACCTTCGAGGCGGCCGCGCGTTTCTACTCCGAGGACCCGGCCACGCGCACCAACGGCGGCCAGATGGCCGACCCGAACACCGGCTCCGCCTATTTCGAGATCGACCAGCTGAAACCGCAGGACTACGCTGCCATCCAGGACCTGCAGCTCGGCGAGATCTCCGAACCGATCGCCTCGCTGGACAACGAAGGCCGCGACGGCAACCTCGTCTACAAGATCGTCCGCCTGGACAAGATCGTCCCGGCACACACGGCCACCTTCGAGTCGGACTACACCGACCTGCTCGGGCAGGTGCGGCAGGAGAAGACAAATGCGGCCATCAACCAATTTCTGGACGACAAGATCAATACCAGCTACATTATCATAGATCCCCTGTTCGGGGACTGTGAGTTCTCCCGGAAAGGATGGTCCGCCAAAATCAGAAAAGACGACTGATCCTCCTCGCAGCCCTGCTGCTCGCAGCGCTGCCGCTGTCTGCCCAGCAAAATTCCGGGCAGGCAGACTCGCTGGTACGCCTGCTCAACGCCGTCTCCCTGGAGCAAGTGGAGAAGGACGGGCGTATGGCGCGCAAGGCCATCGACCCGACATTCCTGCATAACGGCACCTATCTCTCCTGCGACACGGCCCTCTGGCACGTGGAGGAGAAACTCATCAACTGTTTCGGCAACGTCCGCCTCACGCAGGGCGAGTCCGTGCTGACCAGCGGCAAGCTGGATTACCTGATCGACGAGAGCCTCGCGCAGTTCCGCGGCGGCGTGGTCGAGCTGCGCAACCAGCGGGACAATGTCCTCCGCACCTATACCCTGGACTACAACACGCAGGACAGCCTGGCCGTCTTCTCCGGCGGCGCGTCGATGATCAGCTCCGACGGGCAGATCATCGAGAGCGACGAAGGCACCTACGAGAACGCCCGCGACATGTTCAACTTCAACGGCAACGTCAACATGTTCACGGACTCCATCTTCGTGCGCACGGAGCAGCTGCGCTACGATTCCAAGGCGTCGCGGGCCGATTTCCTGACGGAGATCGACTTCTGGAAGGACGGCAGGATGCTCTCGGCCGGCAGCGGCTGGTATGAGCGCAATGACGAGACCTTCTTCTTCCGCGACCACGTCCACGGCCTGGGCGAGAGCGAGGAATCCTGGAGCGACAGCCTCTATTATTACCGCACGCCGAATGACCTGCTGATGCTCGGCAGCGTGCAGGTGCAGGACCAGAGCCGCCGCGTCGCGGCGCTGGGCGACCGGCTGCAGTACGTCGATTCGCTCGCCCGCGTGACGCTGGAGGAGAACGCCTCCGTGGCCCTGTGGGACGAGGACGGCGCGCAGCCGGATACGACCTACCTCGGGGCGGAGCGCTTCGTCTACTGGACGCAGCCGCGGTGCGATGTGGACGGGAACGAGATCGCCCTGGCCGAGAAGCGCAAGGCGGAGATGCTGGAGGACCCGATCGCGGCGTACCGCCGCCGGGCCGCCGAAGAAGCGGCGCAGAAGCGCAACGAGGAGCTGAAGAATGACCCCATCGCGCAGGGCCGCCTGGCCGCCCAGCGCGCCGCCGCCGGACTTCCGCCGCTCAAGCTGGGCGATGACGAGGATAGTCATTCCGGGCTTGAAAGTAGTCATTCCGGGCTTGACCCGGAATCTCCGTCCGATACTACTGTCATTCTGAGCGAAGCGAAGAATCTTGTTGACAGCCTTGCCGTCCAGCAGGACACCATCCCGCCGGCACCGGACAGCACCAAGATCGGCTTCCTCTTCGCCAACAAAGATATCAAGATCTTCCGCAAGGACATGCAGGTCCGCTGCGATTCCCTGCGCTACAGCGACCTGGATTCCATCGCCCGCCTCTACAAGAACCCCATCGTCTGGAACGAGGGGAACCGCCAATACAACTCCGACAGCCTCTTCGTGCTGCTCCGCAACGAGAAGATGGAGCGCGCCAACCTCCTGTCCAACGCCTTCGTCCACACGGAGGAAGCGGGCGGCTACTTCGATCAGATCAAGAGTACGGACATCATCGCGTACTTCAGCGACTCCACCTCGCTGCGCCGTTTCGATGCCCTGGGCGGCGTTACTTGCCTGTTTTACCTGGAGGAGAACGATGCCATCGCCACTGTCAACCGGACGGAGAGCAAGATGATGATGGCGACCTTCGACGCGGAGGGCAACGTGGACCACGTCTACAATTTCGACAGCCCCAAGAGTGACGCCTATCCGGTGGTGCAGCTCCCGGCCGCCGAGCACAAGCTGCGCGGCTTCAACTGGCAGCCGGAGCTCCGTCCGAAGGACAAGTTCGACGTGACGGCGATGGTGGTCCGCGACTCCGAGCGGGAGGCCTATGAGGCCCGCCCGCACGCGGCGTTCCCCCACACGGACGTCTATTTCCCCGGACATATGTCCGATCTGTATGCTTCGCTTGATTCCGCCAAGACCAGGCGCAATACCCTTCCGAGTCATTCCGGACTTGATCCGGAATCTCCAGGCGCATTGGATTCCCTTGCGGTTAGAGATTCCAGCTCGCAGGCTGGAATGACTACAGAAGAGCCTGACTCTACGTCGATCGCTGTGCGTGACTCCACTGTCATCCTGAACGGCGTGAAGGATCTCCCTGCCGACCGCGACACGACGTACATGTCGGATCGCGAGCTGCGGAAGGCGATGCGCATCGCCAGGCGCGACGCCCGATGGGCGGAGCTGGACCAGCGCGACGCCGACAAGGCGGCCGCCAAGCAGGCGCGCAAGGATGCGCGCAAAGCCAAGCGGGAGGCCCGCGAAGCCGCCCACCTGGCCAAACAGGCAAAAATCGATGCAGCCAAGCTGCAGAAATACATAGAACGCTACGAAAAAAAGAAAGCGCGCCATGAATCCCGAAAACAAAAATCTGTCCCTGCCGGAAAACGCTCACCGGGAGTTGAAACCGGGGGAGAATTACCAGCCCCTGCTGAGTCCGAACGAGAAGCCCTTTGAGGTCACGCCCTACAGCGTGACGGTGGGCTTGCTGATGACCATCCTTTTTTCCGCCGCCGCGGCCTACCTCGGGCTGAAGGTCGGCCAGGTGTTTGAGGCGGCCATTCCGATCGCCATCATCGCCGTCGGCCTGACCGGCGCCCTGAAAAAGCAGGGCGGCCTGGGGCAGAACGTCATCATCCAGAGCATCGGAGCCTGCTCCGGTGTGGTGGTGGCGGGCGCCATCTTCACGCTCCCGGCCATCTACATCCTGGGCCTGGACGTCAATTTCTGGCAGATGTTCCTGAGCTCGATGCTGGGCGGTTTCCTCGGCATCCTGTTCCTCATTCCCTTCCGCAAATACTTCGTCAAGGAGATGCACGGCAAGTACCCGTTCCCGGAGGCCACGGCCACCACGCAGGTGCTCGTCAGCGGCGAGGGCGGCGGCAAGAGCGCCAAGACCCTGCTCGCCGCCGGCCTGGTGGGCGGTCTGTACGACTTTGTCGTCGCGACCTTCGGCGCCTGGGCGGAGACGCTCAGCACCACGGTCATGCACTGGGGCCAGGTCGTTGCGGACAAGGCCAAGGTGGTGCTCAAGCTCAACACCGGCGCGGCCGTGCTCGGCCTGGGCTACATTGTGGGCCTGAAATACGCGTTCATCATCTGCTGCGGCTCCTTCCTCGTCTGGCTGGTCATCATCCCGCTGATGAACCTCATCTGGGGCGGGAACGTCATCGACCTGATGGGCACGGGCATCACCCAGACCATCTCGGAGATGTCTCCTGAGCAGATCTTCAAAGAATACGCCCGCCACATCGGCATCGGCGGTATCGCCACCGCGGGCATCATCGGTATCATCAAGAGCGCCGGCGTGATCAAGAGCGCGGTCGGCCTCGCGACCAGCGAGTTCAAGCGCAAGCCGGGCGCCGCGGCCGAGAAGCCGGAGCGTACGCAGGAGGACCTCCCGATGAAGACGGTCGTCTGGGGCATCGCCATTGCGCTGCTCGCCGTGTTCGCCTTCTTCGCCTTCGGCGGTGTGGTGAACAACATCTGGCAGGCCGTCATCGGTCTTGTCATCATTGCGGTAATCGCCTTCCTCTTCACGACGGTGGCGGCCAACGCCATCGCCATCGTGGGTACGAACCCGGTCAGCGGCATGACCATCATGACGCTGATCATCACGGCCCTCGTGCTCGTGGCGGTGGGCCTGAAGGGCAACGCCGGCATGGTGGCCGCGATGGTCATCGGCGGCGTGGTCTGCACGGCCCTGAGCACCGCCGGCGGCCTGATTACCGACTTCAAGATCGGCTACTGGATCGGCACGACGCCGCGTAAGCAGGAAGCCTGGAAGTTCGTCGGCATCGCCGTGGCGGCTGCGACCGTGGGCGGCGTGATGCTGATCCTGAACAAGACCTACGGCTTCACGGGCGACGGCGCCCTGGTGGCCCCGCAGGCCAATGCCATGGCGGCCGTGATCCAGCCGATGATGAGCGGCGGCAGCGCCCCCTGGCTCCTCTACGGCATCGGCTTCGCCATCGCCATCCTGCTGACCATCCTCAAGGTCCCGGCCCTCGCTTTCTGCCTCGGCATGTTTATCCCGATCGACCTGAACCTCCCGCTGCTGCTCGGCGGCGCCATCTCCTGGTACGTCAGCACCCGCAGCAAGGACGCGGCCGTCAACACCGCCCGTCAGGAGAAGGGCACGCTCATCGCCAGCGGTTTCATCGCCGGCGGCGCGCTGATGGGCGTCGTCTCCGCCATCCTCAAGTTCGCCAAGGTGGACTGGTTCATGAACGCCTGGAACACCGTCGCCCCCGGCCACGTGGCCTCCGGCGCCGAAGCCATCGCCATCATCCCACTGATCGGCATCTGTGCCTATATGATCGTCAGCGCGAAGAAGAAATAAACCGTGAGAAGCGTCTGGATTCCGGTATTGAGCGTCATGCTGTCGGTGTCGGCTCTGCCCGTCGCCGGGGAGGGGCTTCCTGCCCGGGAGATCGCGGTGGAGCGCCTGCCGGATCTGAACCGCCCCCGTTCCGGTTGCGTGATGGCGCTGGGAACCGGCGGTGAGCCGGTCGTCTTCGGCGGGCATACGACGGGGTTCGTGCTCACGCAGACGGCGGAGTACTTCGCGGACGGAGCCTGGCACGAGATCGACATGCTGTACCCTCATGACTTTGCCTGCTGCGTTTCGCTCCGCTCGGGAAATGTGCTTCTGGGCGGCGGCGTCTCCGAAGCGTTCGGCGTGGGCCGGAGCTGGGGCGTGGAAGAATATGACCCGGAGTTGCACTCGTTCACTGCCCGTCCGATCCTGGATATCAGGCGGGCGCTGTGCAGCGCCGCCGAACTGGAGGACGGAACGCTCGTCGTCAGCGGCAACTGGTATGCCGATGACGCCATCGGAGTCTGCCCGCCCGGCGGGGTTTTCGATCATGCGGCGGATGTCGCCGAGCCGCTCAGCCATCCTTTCATCCTGCAGACGGGCCCGTCGGATGCCCTGATCTTCGGAAGTTTCGGGACGTATGGCGATCCTTCCCGGGGGCTGGTTAGCCGCTTGTCGGGCGGGGCCGTGGATGTCCCTCTGCTGCGGGAGTGGAAGCCGGCCCAGACCCTGGATGACGGTTTCTCGGAGGCGGCTTGCCGGATCGGGGAATATACCTACCTGCTCGTGGGAACGCGCCCGGACGGAGCCTGCGCCGTGATCCTGGTCCGCGAGGGGTCGTTCTCCCTGCTGCCGCTCTCGGCAGAGATTCCGGTGACCGGAGAAAAGGACCGTCTGGTATGGGCCGGACAGGTATATGCGGATTCCCGGACCCGCCAGGCCTGGCTGTTCGGTTATGACCGCACCTCGAAGGCGCTCTACTTGCTTCGCGTCGGATACGGGGATGCCCTGGATGGCGGCGCTGCTCCGGTGACCTTCTACCGGCTGGGCCCGTTGGAAGGCGTGCATGTGCCCGCTGCACATGCCGTGCTCCCTGATGGGAGCCTGCTCTTTGCCGGCGGGATGTCCGACGACAACTACAACCCTGCCGCGGCCGTGTACCGTCTCCTGCCGGACGGGCAGGAACCGTGGATGTCTGCGGAAGAGAATCACCATGCGTGGCTGCTGGGACTGCTCTGCGGAATCCTCACGGGGGTGGTGGCGATCCTGGCCGGCTTCTTCATTCGCCGGCGTTCCCGTCCAGTTCCCGGCCGGGCCGCTGAAGACCCGGAGGTCCGCCCCGCGGATGATGCGCTCATGGTGCGTATCACGGCTTTGATGGAAGAGCGGCAACTCTTCCGCCGTCCGGGTCTGACCCTGCAGGATGTGGCGCGGGAACTGGGCTCCAATACGCGCTATGTATCTACTTGTATCAATGACGAGACGGGCAAATCCTTCCCAGATTACATCAACAGTTATCGCGTGAAGTTTGCGCAGCGTCTGCTGAAGTCGAACCCCGGACGGCCGCTCTCCGGCGTGGCCGAAGAGTCCGGTTTTTCTAGCGAATCCTCTTTCTTCCGCAACTTCAAGGCCTTGACCGGGAAGACGCCGAACCAGTGGCTGATGGAGCGGTAACTGCTTTTTTCGTGATTTGAGAGTCGAGTCCCAGAAATGGAACTCGTTTTTCTTTATTTGGTAGCGGTGCGTCGTCGGGAAAAGGGTATCTTGCATCGCTTATCAAACCCCCGATGTCCATGAAATGCTTGAACAGATGTCTGCGGGCGGTGCTGTATGCGGCACTGCTCCTGTCTTTGGCGGCGTGCGACAAGACGCCCAAACCGAATCCGGCACCCGATCCGGAACCTCCGGCACCGGTGGGACCGTACTTCAAGGCGGATCTTCCGGACGAATGTGTGATCAATATGGATCAGGGCGCAGTTGCCTGGAAAGTCGAAACGAACATCACGGACTGGACGGTCACGTCCGACGAATCCTGGTGCAAGGCGACGGCCAAAGCGGATGAACTCTGGCTCGATGTCGAGAATTATGATGCGCGCGAGGAAAACGGCATGGAAAGATATGATCCGCCCCGTACCTGTACAATCACGGTCCAGGCTGGGACCGTATTCAACAAAACCATCAAGCTGGTTCAGCAGACGCACACGATAATCGATTTCCCGCAGCGGACGTACAGCATGAACTACGATTGGATCCTGGATGAGCCCAGCGGCATGGTCGTCCTGCTGTCGGCGGACGGACAGACCCGGGAACTGGTGGTCCAGTCCAACGCCTACCGCTGGATTCCGACCACGGAGGCGTCCTGGCTGAAGGTGGAGTGCCTGAACAATTCGACGCTCAAACTGACCTCGACGGCCCGGCCGGAGACGGAGTCGGAAGCCCGTACTGCGACGGTGAAGCTGTACGTGGAGACGGACGAGCTTAATTACGTCACTTTCCAGGTTCAGGACGCTCCGGCGAAGGTCGGCGGCCCGGACCTGAACTATGGTGACCACACGGATTGGGACTAAACTAAACGGAGAAGATACACAATGAATACGAGATATCATTTCTTTACGATCCTTGCGATGGCGGCTGCCCTGGCGGGCTGCGCCCCCAACAGTCTCACCCCCCAGACGGACGGTCCGACCCTGCGGGGCGTGATTGATGCCGACCTGGCAGCCACGAAGGCTATTCTGCTGGACAACCCGGGCATCAAACTGGAGTCGTTCTGGGTAGCTGGAGACCAGATAGGCGTCTTCGGCAACAACGCCTCGAACGTGACTTTCCGGGTTGCGGCCGAGGACCTTTCGTACGACGGTAAGACGGCGGAATTCCGCACGGACGCATCCATCCCGAACGGCAAGCTGACGGCGTATTCGCCCTATCAGGAGGGTGCCGTCGGAGACAGCGAAGGCATTGTGATCAACTTCCCGGACAAGCAGCAGTACGTGACGGCCAACGGCGTTGTCCAGCCAGATCCGGCCGCCCATATCCTGTTCGCCACGGGGTCGCGGGGAGGCGGGCTGGTCTTCCGGAGCATGATTGCCGTGCTGAAGATCGGTCAGGTGTTCGAAACGGAGACGCTCGTCAAGACAGTCGAGTTCCGCGCGTTGGACGGCGCGCCGGTAGCCGGCGCCATGAAACTGAGCAGTACCGGTGCCGAGATTACGGGCGGCAGCCAGGTCCTGACCCTGGACCTGGGCGAAGGACTGAGCTTCCCGGCCGGATCGATGCGCCCGGTGTTCCTGGTCGTCCCGGCCCGGACGTATGCCCAGGGCTTCGAGATCTCTTTCATTGACGCGAATGGCGGAAAGACGGTGCGGACGGTGGGCACGACGAAGGGGAAAACCCTGGAGCGCGGCGTGGTCTATCTGATCGGTGACATCAGCGGCAATGCCTACCCGGAGGACTCGAAGACGGTCCTGAAAGAGGGCGCCACCATCATGACGCCGGAGCTGCTGGACAAGGTCACGCTGACCCAAGTCGAAGAAGTCTGGCTGCGGGGACCCGACGGCGAGGTCCTGCGCGACGAGTATGGTGTGGTCCTGCAGCGCCCCGTTTTCAACATCATTGTCCATGAAGGGCTGCATCCGGTGGAGGGAGGTTATCTGATTTTCGACCAACCTTCCAGCGACCTCCCGGAGGGCGGTATCTATAAGATTACTTCATGCAAAGACCTGGGTGGCGGCCAATATGACGTGACGGCCTATCCGGAGGCCAACTTCGCCGCGCCCTTTGAGGAACTGACGGTGGGGACGCCGATTTTCGATGAAGCCGGTACTTTGCTGGAAGACGGCGGCATCGAGCTGGATCTCTCTTCCCACCTGAAATCCATCAAAGACCAGGACGGCAATGCGATTCCGTTCAGCGTCGGACCCGCGGGGCAGCTGTATCTCGGTGAAGCGGAAACGAAGGCCCCGATGAATAAAACCTGGGCCTTGCCCAAAATGTTCTTCAAGCATGCTGAGAAAAACGCGGAAGTCGCCTTCAGTGCCCAGTTGACCGTCAATACGAAGTTTGCCGTCGGAATTATGCAGGGAGAGATGCAATATGTCCATTTTACGGCCAATCCGGTGTTTACGCTGGGCGCTGATTTCACGCTGAAAGGCGAGATGACCAAAGACTGGCCGTTCCACCTGATCACGCTGGAATTCGTTCCGATCGTCGTGGCTCCGGGTTTCGTCCTGGTTCCGCAGCTCAAGCTGAGCGGAAAGGTCGAACTTGGAGGCTCCATCACGTTCACGTCCTCTGTCTCCTATACCTATGATATGGGCGTGTATGGCATTTCGTACAACAAGGGAGACGGGTTCACCGCACGCCATCAGCCTCCCAAGCCCGCCAAGACGGAATTGACCCCCAGCCTGGGCGGCTTCTCCGGGTCTTTGTACGCCTCCGCCGGCATTACCGCCTCTCCGAACCTGTTGCTGTACGGTGTGTTCGGCATGGGAGCTGACATGGATTTCAAACTAAGATTCGGCCTTGGCAGCGAGACGAATCAGGATGCGATAGCTTTTCCGCTGGCCTACAAGCTGTTCCTGTCCCCGGATCTGGAAATTACGCCGCATATCAGCGCGATAGGGTATTTTACCCATAAGTTCACGGACCTGACGACCAATGTTGAATTCGATCCCATCTGGGAGCGCTACCTCACCCCGGTGGTGAAAGAGCTCGGGGCGATGGAACCAATCGGGCCTACCCGCTCCATGGAGGGAATCAAGTTTCTTGAATGGGACACGAACGAGTACGGCGAAGACGTTTCCACAGCCTACGAGATGCGTCCGCAGTTCTTCTCTTCTACGCAGACGATCTGCACCCAGGTGGAAGGGGTTTATTATCATCTTGTTTCGACAAAGCCCACCCTGGATCCCTGGTCTGTCTGGATCGAGGTCATGACGGGCACGACGGATATGCCCTGGGGGACCCTGGCCCTTCAGCACGGCGGCGTTGAGGGAGGAAAGAGATACTGGCTGCTCTCGTCTATGGATGGAGTGGACCCCGAGACGGGGGCGATAACTGAGAAATGGCATTACACGGGCGTACAGACGATTGCCCGCCACGAAGCGATGATGATTCCGGCGGGCTCGACGGACCATGAGAATAAAGGTAAGGTGGGAGGCAAGGCGGATTTTCCGAACGGTCAGGTACGTTCCCTGCGCTATGTCCTGGTCAACAACGCGACCGGACAGACTCTTGGGGCGGAATATGGATCTGATGGGGAGTTCATCAACAAAGGAACCCCGTTTGCAACCTATTGGCCGGAATCGCCGGACGGGCCGTATTTCATCCGTGTCGTCCCGCCGTATGCCTATTCAGAGAGCAAGTATCCTACGGGGACCCCGTCCAGCCTGAAAGAGCCGGACGGCTACTACGAAGGCGGCTACGGCGAGTAGTCCTTCCCGCAAAGCCGGGCAGCGAAGGCTTCCGGCGTGAACATGAGCGGACCCTTTCCGGCCTTTTGCTCCCGGAAATGCCGGTCTGAAGTGATGATGGCGTCGCAGCCCTTTTCGCAGGCATGGGCAAAGATGGCCTCATCCTCCAGGTCCTTGCCGCAGGAGAGGATAGCATTTTTGATGTCGTAAATATGGATGGACTCGATGTTAATGAAATTCGACAGGCTGAGAATGCTCTGGCCGAATGCCTCCCGGCTTGACGGGCCACCCTGGCGCGACAGGATGTAGAACGCGTCCAGGATGCTTTGCGTCGTGAGGAAGCCTTCGAAGATACCTGTCCGGATGGCTTCGAAGATTAGCCTGGAAGATGCTGCTGACGGCCTGTCTGGCGTGCATAGCACGTCCAGCAGGACGTTGGTGTCCAGGAATACGCGATATTTAAAGTTCACCATATTTCTCCCAGAGATAGGCCAGTTTCGGATCTGCTTCCAGTTCTTCGCTTGTCGGACGTGTCAAGTGGATACTGCCCAGGGACAAGATGTCTTCCGAGACGGTAAACCCTTCGGGAACCGTCGGGAAGGCAGGCCCTGCGGCCTGGAGCAGGATGCGCTCCACGTAACTGTTGAACGAAATTCTCTCCTTGCGGGCGTTTCGTTTGATCCGGTCCATCAGATCCTGCGGGAGTCGAAGAACGGTCTGTATGCGCTGTGCTTGCATCGCTTTTTCTTGCAAAGATAGGCAAAAGTGATATCATTTCCAAAAAATGATATCTATTCTTGTTTAGGGGCTTTTTGCTATCTTTGCGGATATGGAAAAGATTCTAGACCGTTTTCTGCGCTATGTCGCAGTGGACACCCAGTCCAATGAGGAGAGCGAAAGCCAGCCCTCCGCTGAGAAAGAGTTGAACCTCCTGCGCATGCTGCGGGACGAGCTGGAGGCCCTCGGCGTCCAGGCGACCCTCGACGAGTGGGGGTACGTGATGGGCACCATTCCCTCCAATATTGATAAGAAAGTTCCCGTCGTGGGCTTCATCGCCCACGTGGACACGGCCCCGGACGCCTCCGGCGCCGACATCAAGCCGCAGATCATCAAGAACTACGACGGCTCCGACATTCCCCTGAAGGGCGTGCCCGGCCTCGTGCTGAAGACCGCGGAGTTCCCCGAGCTGCTCGCGCACAAGGGCGAGACGGTCGTGACGACCGACGGTACGACGCTGCTCGGCGCTGACGACAAGGCCGGCGTGGCGGAGATCATGGACACGGTCCAGTACATCATGGAGCACCCGGAGTTCAAGCACGGCGAGATCAAGATCGGCTTCACGCCGGACGAGGAGATCGGCCGCGGCGTGGTGAAGTTCGACGTTAAGAAATTCGGCGCCGACTACGGCTACACGATGGACGGCGGCGACGTTGGCGAGCTGGAGTTCGAGAACTTCAACGCCGCCTCCGCGAGCGTCCGCATCCAGGGCAGCAACGTCCACCCCGGCTACGCCAAGGGCAAGATGCGCAACGCCCTGCACATCGCGCAGGAGTTCGACGCGCTGCTGCCCGTCAGCCAGCGGCCGGAATACACGCAGGACTACGAGGGCTTCTTCCACCTGATCAGCCTCAAGGGCTCGGTCGAGGAGGCGCAGTTCACCTACATCATCCGCGACCACGACCGCGCGGAGTTCGAGGAGAAGAAGAAGGTCATCGCCCAGTGCGGCGACTTCATCAACGCGCGCTACGGCGAAGGCACGGCCACCGTGACGGTCAAAGACCAATATTATAATATGCGCGAGCAGGTGGAGCCGCACTACCACGTGGTGGAGAAGGCTGTCAAGGCCATGGAGATGGCCGGCGTGCAGCCGCACATCCAGCCCATCCGCGGCGGCACCGACGGCGCCAATCTCTCCTTCCGCGGGCTCCCGTGCCCGAATATCTTCGCCGGCGGCCTGAACTTCCACGGGAAGTTCGAATGGGTCACCGTCGAGAACATGGAGAAGGCGGCTGCGGTCATCCGCAACCTCATTACGCTCTACGCGGAATAGATGCCCGGTCAGGTCGGGCATGACGATACAGAGGATCCCGGGCATGTCCCGGGATTTTTTTTAAAATATTTTCCGAAAAGATTTGCAAGTTCAAAAAAAGTGTGTACCTTTGCCGTCCCTTTCGATGAGGGAAACTTCAAAGAAGGGATTTGAGAGATCATTGACAATACTGAGAGAGATAACGAGGTAAAAGAAGTTAAAGAGATTATAGTCTGTATAACAAATTCGAGTTTTTTCGAGTTGCGTATATGGGACTGCAATTTCATAAGGCAAACGAGTAAGAATTGAGACGTAAATGTCGCAATGTATTCACTTGAAAAGTACGAGAAAGAGAACAAGAGCGAACGGAGGATGCCTTGGCTTCCGGAAGCGATGAAGGACGTGGTAAGCTGCGAAAAGCTCCGGGGATCTGCAAACAGGAATTGATCCGGAGATGTCCGAATGGGGAAACCCGGCGGGTTGAAGACCCGTCGCCGACTTATAGTCGGAGCAGACGCAGGGAACTGAAACATCTTAGTACCTGCAGGAAAAGAAAGAAATATCGATTCCCAAAGTAGTGGCGATCGAAATGGGAAGAGCCTAAACCGGTAACGTTACGGCGTTGCCGGGGTTGTAGGACCAGTCACAAAGAACATACCAGGAACCGGAACTGTCTGGAAAGTCAGTCCGCAGAGGGTGAAAGGCCCGTACGGGTAACGAGGTATGATCGAGATTGGCACCTGAGTAGGGCGGGACACGTGGAATCCTGTCTGAATCTGCGGCGACCATGCCGCAAGGCTAAATATAACCGGAAGACCGATAGTGGACCAGTACCGAGTGAAATAGAACCTGAAACCGTTCGTTTACAAGCGGTCGGAGTCGAAAGACGACGGCGTGCCTTTTGCATAATGAGCCTACGAGTTGCTTCTCGATGGCGAGGTTAAGTCCTTCAGGGACGTAAGCCGTAGCGAGAGCGAGTCTGAACAGGGCGTTCAGTCATCGGGAGCAGACGCGAAACCTAGTGATCTACCCATGGCCAGGGTGAAGGTGCCGTAACAGGCACTGGAGGCCCGAACCAGTTTCCGTTGAAAAGGGCTTGGATGAGCTGTGGGTAGGAGTGAAAGGCCAATCAAACTGGGAGATAGCTCGTACTCCCCGAAATGTCTTTAGGGACAGCCTCGTCTGTGTCTTCGTGAGGTAGAGCGACTGATAGGAAAAGAGGGCTTCATCGCCTATCGATTTCTGATAAACTCCGAATGCGCGAAGATTAAAGGACGGGAGTGAGTCGTCGGGTGCTAATATCCGTCGGCGAAAGGGTAAGAGCCCAGCCCTTCAGCTAAGGCCCCCAAGAACAGTTTAAGTTGAGACGAAACGAAGTGACACCGCTAAGACAGCTAGGATGTTAGCTTGGAAGCAGCTATTCATTCAAAGAGTGCGTAACAGCTCACTAGTCGAGCGGTGATGCGTGGATGATGACCGGGCATAAAAACTGTCGCCGAAGCTAAGGACGCGTGCTTGCACGCGTGGTAGGGGAGCATTCTGCTCAGCGTCGAAGGTGGACCGTGAGGTCTGCTGGAGCGTGCAGAAAAGAAAATGTAGGCATAAGTAACGATAATGAATATAGAAATATTCACACCGAAAACCCCAGGTTTCCTGAACAACGTTAAACGGATCAGGGTTAGTCGGGGACTAAGGAGAAGCCGAGAGGCGAATCTGATGGCAAACCGGTTAATATTCCGGTACTCGCTTTGTGGGATTCTTTGAGACCGAGGAGTGACACTGCCGCGCACTGACGGAAATGTGCGTTGAAGGCCGTAGGGCAACTGAAAGCCGACAGTACCGAGAGTCTTCGGACAATCGGACAGCGCAGGTAAACATGCTTGCAAGAAAATCAGAGAATCGTTAAGAACAAGGCGACCCGTACCGTAAACCGACACAGGTGGGTGAGGAGAGAATCCTCAGGTGCTCGAGTGAATCACGGCTAAGGAACTAGGCAAATTGACCGCGTAACTTCGGGAGAAGCGGACCCTGCGAAAGTAGGGCGCAGAGAAATGGCCCAGGCGACTGTTTACCAAAAACACATGGCTATGCTAAATCGTTAAGATGACGAATATGGCCTGACACCTGCCCGGTGCCGGAAGGTTAAGAGGGGGGCTTAGCGCAAGCGAAGGTCTGAATCGAAGCCCCGGTAAACGGCGGCCGTAACTATAACGGTCCTAAGGTAGCGAAATTCCTTGTCGGGTAAGTTCCGACCTGCACGAAT
>CACXNA010000010.1 GCA_902768985.1 uncultured Bacteroidia bacterium
GATGGACGAAGGTGGAAACATCTTCTCCGGCCAGACCTCGGCAAGAGGCGACAGGAAGTATTACATCCTCAAGTTCAACACCCCTGAGTTCTGCCTCTCCGAGATCGAGAAGACTTGGTATGACCTGGCGACCCGGGCCGGGATCACGATGATGCCCTCCCGCCTGATCGAGGTGGAAGGCATCAGCCATTTCCTGACGGAGCGTTTCGACCGTCGCGCTGGTGAGAAAGTGTTCACCCAGACGCTCGCCGCCGTCAATCCGGAAGCATATTGCTATGAGGATCTCTTCTCCACCTGCAGACAGCTCTCCATCCCCCAGGATGAACTGAATGAACTCTATCTGCGGATGGTGTTCAACATCCTCTCCAACAACACGGACGACCACGCCAAGAACTTCTCCTTCATCATGGAGAAGGACGGTTCCTGGCATCTTTCTCCGGCTTACGACCTCTGCTTCATCTTGAAGACAGCGACAGCTCCGGAAAAGCGTCACGATTTCTCTGTGCGAGGCAAGTTCGAGGATATAACCACCGCGGACCTGCTGGCTTTCGCTGCCCAGAACGACATCAAGAATCCCGCGAAGTACATCGACAAGGTTAAAGAAGCGCTCAAGAGCTTCAGGCCCCAGGCTACTGAGAATGGTGTCGCGCCTCTCTTCATCGACATAATCGAGTCGCGACTGCACGAGCTGTCTCCGGATGTCTTTGCTCCGACTGGCGCCACTTCGGATTTGATCCGTTTCGAGATGACCGACTCGGGGAACATCCACCTTTATGCGAAGGTTGACGGGCAAGAAAAGCGAAGGGTCTTCACGAAGAAAAGTGACCAGTATGAGGCGGTTCTCGAAGCCATGAGAAAGAGGCTCTCGATAAAGGAACAGAAAGAGTTTTTGGAAAAGTTTTTCATCCTCAGCAGCATTTAGTTAGCCAATAACGGTATCAGAGAGCCATTTCAGCCATGAAACCCTCCATCGACATCGTGGATTCCATCAAGGCAAGTTCGATGACGAAGATTGATGAGTCATTTGGACTACAGAGAGAGTATTGACTATTTCTCGAAAACGTGATTATTTGGGCAAAATTTTTTCCGAAAATGTGATTTTGTGCCTATCTTTGTTTCCGAAAATGTGATTTGTTATGGAATTGCTGAAAAGAAAAATAGACGCCTTTCTTGCCGCATGGAAGCAGAATCCACATCGTAAGCCATTGATAGTCAAAGGAGCCAGACAGATTGGGAAGACCCGTTCCATCCAGGCGTTCGGGCAAGCGAATTATGAATCGGTCATCGAAATCAACTTTGTCCTACAGAAGAAATTTCGCTCCATCTTCGACAACGGCTATGAGGTGGACACTATTATCAAGAACATATCCTTGCTGGAGCCCTCATGGAAGTTCATTCCTTACAAGACTCTTATTTTCTTTGACGAGCTTCAGAAATGTCCTGACTGCGCCACATCCCTCAAATCCTTCAACGCGGATCCGCGTTATGACGTGATTTGCTCCGGTTCCCTGATGGGCATCTATTATGAGGAGA
This sequence comes from uncultured Bacteroidia bacterium, assembly GCA_902768985.1. Taxonomy (GTDB): domain Bacteria; phylum Bacteroidota; class Bacteroidia; order Bacteroidales; family UBA932; genus Cryptobacteroides. The sequence continues at coordinate 1,534 of CACXNA010000010.1, forward strand.
TTGAGTCCAATGCCGTTGGAAACAAGGAAGATTATGAGATGCACTCTATGGATTTTGAGGAGTTTCTCTGGGCCAAAGGATATTCCGAGACACAGGTCGAGGATCTTTATACCCATATGGCCAGCCTCACGCCATTTTCCGATCTTGAGTTGTCTACATATATGGAGATCTTCCGTGACTATATGACCATAGGCGGGATGCCGGAGGTAGTGAAGATGTACATCGACAACGGTCATTTCGGCGGCACACTAGAGTTGCTGCGGCAATTGCTCCTTGACTATGAGGAAGATATCACAAAATACGCTAAGGAGTCAGACAAGGCCAAGATTTTGGCTGTTTACAGGCATATCTCCACCTTCCTTGCCAAGACCAGCAAGAAGTTTCAGATTACCAAAGTGGCCCATGGAGCCAGGAATCGTGAATACATCGGTGCCGCGGAGTGGCTCGAGAAAGCTGGCGTAGTGAATATTTGCTACTGCTTATGCAATCCGGAACTTCCCCTCAAAGGCAACTACGATGCCGACACATACAAGGTCTATTATCACGATACCGGCCTGCTCATTGCTTCCTTAGACGAGGAGGCCCAGGAAGACCTTCGGGCCAATAAGAACTTCGGTACCTATAAAGGCGCCATTTATGAGAACATTGTCGGCGAAATGCTTCGCAAATCCGGCTATGAGCAACTTTACTACTATAAGAACGATAGCCCAGCCTTGGAAATGGACTTCTTCGTCCGCGATTCCGACTCGTTGGTCCCTGTCGAGGTAAAGGCCAAGGACGGAGCTACTGCTTCACTAAACCACCTCATTGATTGGCCGTCTTATCCTGATGTCTCCTACGGCATCAAGTTCGGGTACAAAAATATCGGATGGGGAGGCAAGTTTTACACGTTCCCGTATTTCCTCGCCTTCCTATTGAAGAGGTTCCTCAAAGAAGCCGGGCATCCGGTGCAATAGTCCTGTATCAAACTCTTCTTTTTGAATTATCAATATAGACCGGAACATGACATTACATCTATTTTTCTCCTGGCAGGTTGAGACAGATACACAGAAGTGCTGCTTCACCCATTTGAAGAACAGTTCCACGGACCAACGGTTTTTGTAAAGGAGGGCAACCTCTAATGCTGTGATATCCATTTTGCTCACGCGTCCAACTCGTCGTTTTATATCATTTTGTCGCTTGGTCCGGGCTTCATCGCCCGGATTACACGTGTTTTCGGGGTTATGTCTCAGGGGCGTTCCTGTCGGAGGCCCCATTTATGTGCATATTTTCAGTCCAGACTTAACCGGTGGCCGGTTGTAGTACTGCGATTCGTCCCGACAGCTCAACGGCATTCGCCGTATGGATCCCGAAGAAGATGTACAGGATTTCCGTCATCTTCATCCTCGCCTTGATCCGCCGCATCGAGTAATGCTCCTTCTGCGTCCCGAAGGATCCTTCCACTGTCGTAGCTCTCACTCTTGCGAGATTGTGGCAACTCTTCTGCTCGCTGCTGGTGGAAAAGGTGGTGTCAGCGTCGGGGGTGGCGGAGGTAGCTCCAACGATGATCTCACCAACTGGGATGGGACGAAGAAGAAAGATAGAGGGAGAAGAAGGTAAAGGTTTGGCTCTCCTTTAAGGTTTGGATGTGGGGAAATGTACTTGTTATTGGCTTTTGGGCCGTCGCCTTTGGCCTAGGCTTTTTCTATGCGAAGGCAAATTATCCATAAACTTAATTCTTATCCCTTATTTAGAAAAGCCCCCATCTCTTTGATATAACGCACTCTTGAGAGATACTCTTCCCGATCTGCCCTGCGGTAAGAGGATCTGCCATTTTCTTCAGAACAAGACATTTGCCCTTGCTAGCAGTCTAGATATTTCAGTTTACGCTCCAAGGCATTCTCGCCGTCTCTCATTCTTTTCCTGAATTCTTCTTCGCTCTTGCAGTGCTGAGGAATGTTGAAATCGATAATATATATTTCTCCTCCATATCCGTCTAAATTTCCTACTCGAGGAATGGAGGTATACAACATATTGGACCTGATGGGGAAGTTCATCTCGATAGGTGTTATACCGTCTGGATAATCAATATAGGAAAATGATTCTGGATTGACAAAAACCCCCTTCTCTGCATGAGTAATATGTATATAGCTGATCATCTGATGAATATCATCACGCGAGATATTGTCGAAAACCATATCATTTGCTTTTCTGACTAGATTCTTGTATTTAGCATCAGCGACAATACCATCTTTTATGAAGTCCGGAAATCTTCCGTATTTATTCTTTCGGTCCTTAAACACATAAATCTTACCTTTCCCGGTTCGATTTTCAGGGTGGTCATATCCGACGCGTTGGAACACTTTATTGAGATATTCTTCCCATAACCAAGCTCCATCAAATAGGATTCCGTACATTTCTTTTTCACTCTGCCCGAAACTGATTCTTTCGTTTCGAAGTATCTTGATGCATATCTGCTGGAGAGGTCGGTATTCGTAGTAATATGGATGAATCTTAGGCTTCAGATTGTAAAGTATAACTTTATTGCGAGCTCCTTTACGATATGAAGGAGTGGCAGTGTAGATCATTTTAACGGCATCTCGCATTTCTGGTGTGCCGGTAAGGATCTTTTGTCCCAGTTTACTATCAGTTTTTATGAACTCGATTGTGTGTCGAATCAGTTGTGTCATTGCATTATCAAAAGTGAACTCCCGAGTAGTGTAAGCCATTTTTCCGTTTTTGAAAGGGTAATTCTCTTTGATATGCCGGGGAAGATCTAACGCTCCGCGGATTTTACTATCATTATATGAATTGCGGGTGTATTCCCTATAGAGTCCTTGAGATAGTGCTTTCTGAAGGAAATAAGGGAAAACAAGAGGCGTAATGTCCAGCATGTTTTCTTTTTCGAACGAGGATTTCAGGTCGAAAAGATTAATAGAAAAAACCTGCTGGAGCATATACTGCAAAAAATAATCTTTGTCAGAATCTTTAGAAAAACGTGAAGAAATAGAGAGCTTTGTATTTCCGAAACCAATAAACCCCATAATGTTTCCGGTATAGACCTTGCCGTCCCGGAATGAAAGAATGGTTTCGTCCTGGATTTTATCATCATACCGATCACCCGCAAGTGGGAACAGCCATAATTTTCGGCCATTCCCATCATGCAAAGAATCAATGCTTATGTCTGCAATCTCACGGAGATCATCAATGTTTCCAGTAATCTCAGAACGAAGCTTGAAACTATTGTCGGTAAGGAATATCATTTTTTCTCCAGCTAATTCTTATTCGGATTCCTTCCTTATACTTGTGGCGCTCCAGCAGCAGGTGTTCCTATTCCTGCAGCCGGTGTTGCCGCTCCTGTAGCTGGCGTTCCCGTTCCTGCACCCGGTGTTACCGCTCCAGCAGCAGGTGTACCTATTCCTGCAGCCGGTGTTACCGCTCCAGTAGCTGGCGCTCCCGTTCCTGCAGCCGGTGTTACCGCTCCAGCAGCAGGTGTACCTATTCCTGCAGCCGGTGTTACCGCTCCAGTAGCTGGCGCTCCCGTTCCTGCAGCCGGTGTTCCTGTTCCCGCTGTCGGTGTTGCCGCTCCAGTAGCTGGTGTTCCCGTTCCAGCAGCCGATGTTGCCGCTCCGACAGCTTTTTCATATGCGTCTTTGACCTTTTCTATCTTGTCATTAGCATCGGCGTCTCCACGGAAATATTCCTGGATAATGCCTGAGATATAATATTTCCACAGTTTGTCCTCTTCTCCGAGTACGAGTTTCCTGAAATACGAACCTCCTATGAAGTAGTCTTTGCTGAGCCCTGCCTCAAGAAGGGCTTTGTTGACAGCGGTCATCTTTACAATCTGGTGAGGAAGAAGATGCATTTTAACAGCGCTTTCTTCTGCAGTGACCTCTTTCCAAGAGAAACGACGCCGGATAGCAAAGTCCATCGTTTCAACACCTCTGTCGATATCATTCATCGTGCCGATGATATAGACATTGTTCGGGACGTAAAAGCCTTCTTCAAAGATATCTTCTTTTTCTACGAGTTTCTGGTACTGAGTATCAACTCGGTTTTTAGGGCCACGATACTCTTTTTCGATACAAGAGAATAGCTCGCCGAAAATCTTGGACAACTCTCCGCGGTTAATTTCATCAATGATGAAGACATATGGCAGAGGGTTGTCGGCGTTTGCACTAGCAGATGCCGAAATCGGAGTAGTGGCTGTCGATATTGATTTAGCCCGAGTCAGCATGATTTGGAGCATCCAACGAATACGACTATAGTCAATGGTTTTTGTGGCGCCTCCTGTAAGCTCTTCAATGTACCTGAAATAATCATCTCTTGTTACACTGAGAGCGTCATCAATATCGTTGGCAAGAAAGTAATCATAAAGTTTCTGAAGATTGTCTTCCTTCTCAGTTTTTCCATCGTATGTAACTTTCCCGCTTGCGTTTATGCCAAAAGGCTTTAGTTTGCCAGGGATTCCATAATGTGTAATAACGCCATTCTTGATATCCGTTACAATAGAGGCATAGACATCTGCAAAACTGGTATTTGCGGGTGACGTTCCTGTGGCAGGATGAAATTGTCCTTCTTCTATCGCCATTCTACAGAACTCCTTGAATGCGCCATTAATCCTGACGAAATCTCCTTTACCATTCGGCCGGAGTCCTTCAACGAAATCAGTATAGTCGTACGAAGGATGGAATTGAACAACTTTTACCCTTTTACGAAGATCGTCATTATTCATCAAGTCATCCCAGTCTATAGCACTCACCGTCTCGGCGGCAATTTGTTTTGCCAGATATGTTTTGCCGGTGCCAGGGGCCCCGGTAAGGACGAGGTTAAGTTTTTCTTTTAAGAGAGATATATATTCACTGATGTCATTTTTGCCGACTGTCGTTGGTATGTCATCGGCTTCAAGAATAGTCTCTTCATAAGTGAAATATGACCCTGAAACTGAAATAGATCCTTTCTTGAAAAAAGTGATTTCATAATTCGTTTTTCCACCAGCAGTTATGCTCACGAGCTTTACAATGTCCCCAACTTGGGTGTTATGGCTGGAAAAGAGAGGCGTTAGGGAGGGAATACGTTTTTCTTTGTTGGAGCTAACAAAAAAAACGAATCTTAAATCCCAGATGTGACCATACTCTGAATCGTTGGTGTGATCGGTCGCCTTGAAATCAATATCGATCACACTACCATTCATGGATCCTTTCTGCTGGAAAAAGGCCTCATAGTCGAAGTCGTTTTGACAGCGAATGTACTTTTCGTTTGTTTTGGTTACGCCCACTTCTGCACCGGTGAGCTCCCGAATCAAGTAACGCTTGGTTATCATAAGTGTTTCTTTAATATTTCTCCTATACTTTGAGCCATCAAACAAGGAACAGCGTTCCCAATTTGCATGTATGTCTTCAGATAAGCACCTAGAAATAGATAATCATCCGGGAAAGACTGACATCTGGCTGCTTCCCGTGGAGTTATAGCTCTAATCTGGAAAGGATGGATATGTGAATGACAATCCATTCTCAGATGAGCTGTAATAGTCCTCGACGGCTTATCTGGCATGAGCTTATAATACTTATCCTTAAAGCAATGTAGTCGGTGCCTATATGGCATTATATCTGCGATCTTTTCATCTGAAGCATCATCACCAGGCTCCAGCAGGCGGTAAATATCGTAATTGATATCGTTCACATAGCGAGCCTTATGGTTGAACAAGAAAGGAATCTGTCGCCCACCATTGATTAGTTTAAGATATGGGCTGTCATCGCCACGAAATGGATTAACCGCAATTTTCTTTCCGCACTCATCGGAATCAATCTCATTTTGGTTCTTGATTCTAGGGGCTTGCAGGGGTGGAATGAAACTCAGTGCATCTCTTAACACATACTGTCGTTTACCGTCATTTGCACGCTCAATTTCATCAAATAGCCCATTGGGCGTTATGTGTTGGTCATTTGCTATATCACTACGAATTGCAATGAATATCAACCTTTCACGAGCTTGTGCAACAGAGAAATCGGCCGAATGAAGCAGTCGATACGATACAGAATATGTGTAAGTCTCTCCGTTTCGTTCTTCTTGAATTGACTCATAGTCTTCGACCACCTGGTTTGCAACGGATAGCATTCCATGAACATTCTCCATGACGACAAACTTTGGGAGAATCTTCTTTATGGCCTTGATGTAGTATTTGTAAAGTTCGTTGCGAGGATCGTCAATTATCCGTTGCTTATTCGCTGAACTAAAACCCTGACAAGGCGGGCCACCAACAACAATATCAATAGGCTCCTGGACATAATCATCGATGTTGTCTACAATCCCTCGAATATCCGCTTCAAGGACTCTGTTGGACGGGAGTTCAGGATGATTGTATTTATATGTTCTGATGCAAACTTCCTCAAAATCATTGGCGAACGCCACACTGAAACCGGCACGTATAAAGCCATAACTTAGTCCGCCAGCGCCAGCAAATAAGTCAACGAAATTGGGTTTATTGGCCTCCTGTTCCTTTTCTTGAAGCGTTTTCCTCTTAGAGTTACTAAGCTTATCTAGCATAGTTCCCATATCACGCTTATGCTCAATATAGAAAGAAACAGCTTCCTGGAATCTCTGAAAGAGTTCGGGGCCCAATACTACGTGGAGCTGTTCAATAGATGTTGTGGAATCCACAACGCCCATCGCCTGCATCTCGTCCATAACGGCCTTATCTGTTTTTGATGCATTGGGAACCGGTAAATGATTCTTCTCCGCAAAACACTCAACAAGACGAACGTATACAGAGATCAGCTCTACGAACTGGTCTCTGTAAACTCGATCGTTTAATCTATCTGGGGTAAAAATCATCTGTCTAAATCTCTGAGGTTTTGTCGGATTGCTCTGGCCAGAGCTTCAGCAAACAATACCGGCACAGCGTTTCCTATCTGTTTATACTTCTCGCCTCTTGAACCAGCAAAAAAGAAATCGTCGGGGAATGACTGTATTCGGGCCGCTTCACGGACGGTGAATGTTCGAGCCTGATCATAATCAGGATGAATGAACTGAAAACCATCCTTGTGAATATGAGCTAGAATAGTCTTGCTTGGCAGATCCCACCATTGAACCACATAGCTATTATCAAACACTCTCGCGTGTTCATGCTCAAGATCAGGACGCTGCCTCCGCATCTCGCCAAAACTCCAGTGATGTTCTATCATTACACGGAAACGCTCTCTGTCCATTTCGTTGTGGTTTCGTGCAATATGGTCCATTAGAGGATGAATACCTGGCTGGCCAATTCGCCTGAGGAAGGCATTATTACACGGGTAGTCGAAAGCCTCAGAAGAGGCGTCTTGCCCTGGTTCAATAGGAGGAAGGTCTGAAAGGGCATCATGCACATCCACAAAACGTTGAAGTCCCTGTCTTTGATCCTCTGGCATCTCCGGGTCATAATGAGTCTTTCTTACTGCATTGTATAAGTCAAGGGCTCCCTTTTCATCTATATCGTTGCGTACGCCCATGATAATAACGCGCTTCCTTATTTGAGGCACTCCATAGTTGGCAGTATTATGAACCAGAATAGCAGGGTCATCAATCACTTTGTAACGATTCCCTAAAGCATGGATGACTCTCGGGAAAATCAGTCCGCCATCTACACGGGCAGAAAGAAGTCCAGTTACGTTTTCAAAAACAAAGAACTTGGGTTCAAAGTGCTCCAGAATGCGTACGTAACTCTCAAACAGATAGTTTCGCGGATCTTTGGCCATGCCTTTTCCGTCACGAACACGACCTGCAGTTGAGTATGCCTGACAAGGTGGGCCTCCAATGATTACATCAACCGGTCGTCCGTGAGTTGCACGCTCTATCCGTTCAATTATGTCTTCCGAAGTAATATCGTGTTCTATGACCTCCTCGTCAGCATGCCTATACCCATAATGTCTCATTCGGGTACGGAGTGTTTCGCAAGCGTAGTGGTCAATCTCAACGTGAGCTAGGGCCCTAAAACCTTGACGGTAAAAACCCTCACTCAAGCCACCACACCCAGCAAAAAGGTCGATAAATGTATATGGCATAATTGTATAATCGCTATGAAAAGATAAAGATAGTGATTTTTTGCCGACAATCTGTCAAAATGAACGTTTTTGTGCTCTTAGGGGAATAGTCGTATCTTTGCAAAACATGCCAGACAACCACACACCGGCCCAGCGCCAAAATAATATGGCAGCAATACACTCCGCGTCTACTACGCCGGAGCGGAGATTGCGTCATGCCCTATGGAGCCAGGGGTTTCGTTACCGAGTGAATGATAAACGTCTTCCCGGGAAACCTGATATCGTGCTGCCAAAGTATCGGACAGTTATCTTCGTACACGGCTGCTTTTGGCATGGTCACAAAGACTGTAAGTATTATACTGTCCCCAAGACCAACACTGAGTTCTGGATGGCCAAGGTTGCTAGGAACAAGGAGCGGGATCAGGAAGTATGGCGGAAACTGGAGGCGAAGGGCTGGAATGTCATCATCGTTTGGGAGTGTCAGCTGAAAAAGGCCGTATTGGAGGATACCGTCAATCAGGTTGCTGAGGAGATCCGGCACAATGGAGAGATTCTTCGCTGCGCTCAGAGTGACAGAAAAAAAGCGAGGGAAGAATACAGGATGGAGAGAAGAATCCGGAAGGAAAGAGAAGAATCTCTCTTGAAGGAGATGAAATCCTTATAATCCATATTCCTCTCGTCCTTCGCAAAAAGTCGCTCAACTTCGAACAACTTTTTATGGGCCATTTTTGACGTTTTTGGGCTATTTTGGGGGATACTTTTTACTAAAAATTCCCTGCAGAGTGTTCTGCAAGGCATTTCAGCGGAGAGGACGAACAATGATTGAACGGATTACGGGCGCTACTGCTTGTTAGGAAAAGCCAAAACGAAAGTAAGTAAATATACCCGCACCAAGCCCCCGGCATTCGCTTTTCGAATACCGGGGGCTGTATGTGAAATTACGGGATATGGCGTAGTGATGATGTGAAAATAGATTCAGCGCCGTTCAAAATTCTTTGCTATCTTTGCGGAAAACAGACGCTTATGAGAGCCAACGAATACTTGAAAAAACACAATGTTACTCGCGTGGAAGACCTCTCCCACCAGCAGCTTATAGATTTCGCTTTTGAGTGCATGAATCTGACCAGCCAAGCAAGCGTAGGTCTGTGCGTCAATGGAGGCCCTGGCGGTCATCCCGACCCTTATCCAGCCGAACTCGACGCGGCTATCATAAAAGCGTACAAGAACGGACTCTCTGTCCGTGCGTCATTCATTATAAACGAGAGCTGCAACGGCCCTCACGATAATTACAAGTCGGGCTTGTCAATCAGTGTCGGGCCGGAACTATAGCACTAGAAAAAGTAACTTGGCAGAAATGCACGGTGGAAATAAAAATTTCCGCGCCCCGGACGGGACACCCTATGATTCATACGATGCGTATGTCAACGCGCCGGATCTGGACATGGACATCATCCAGAGCCTGCTCTGGCGTGGAAAGCGGAAGCCACAGAACGAGTTCGAGCGAGAGCTGAAAAAGTCGCTCGACGAGGACAAAAAGCAGGGCCGTTATTCAGAGTATTACCCGGAGTAGCTTTTTCAATGGATTCAGTTTGTAAAGAAACGATTGGCCCGGCTTCACAGAGTAGTGCGTACTAAGCGCGACGACATTTGTGTTTGCCTCCAACTCCTTAACAAGTTCACTTTGTCCCATTCCAGACTCCTTCACGTCGAATAAATAGCCAAGCCCGGGCGCAAAATCTCCGGGGACTAGCGGAACCCCGTGCTTCTTGAAAATCGCCCTAATCTCGTCTTGCGACTCCGGGACAATCATGCTATATCTGTATATCGCCGACATATGGCAAAGATATAAAAAAAGCGCACATTTTCGCTCGAAATCGAGCGTAAAACCGTGCGCATTTTTTGTAACGCATTGAAAATCAATGCAAATTGCGGAGAGGACGAGATTCGAACTCGTGATACGGTTACCCGTATGCAGGTTTAGCAAACCTGTGGATTCAGCCACTCTCCCACCTCTCCAATCGTCCCTTCGGTTTCCAAACTGGATCTCCGTGATTCGGGACGACAAAGTTACAACAAATAATTAGTTTTCCAACAATTATTTTTTAGCTCCGAGGAGCTGGAGAATCTTGTTGGCGACATCGCTGTTTTCCTGGACGCAGCCGAAGTCGCGGGAATGCGGGCCGTAGGCGAAGAGCGGCACCATATTCGGGGTGTGGCTGCCGGAGGCGAAGGTGACGCGCACGAAGCCCGTCTCCGGGTCGCCGCCGTTGAGCAGGGTGGCGCCGGTCTCGTGGTCGGCGCTGATGATCACCAGCGTGTGGCCGTCCTTCTCCGCGAAGCGGACGGCCGCCTCGACGGCCTTGTCGAAGTCGAGCATCTCGGCGAGGGTCTCGGGGAGCTCGTTGCTGTGCTCGTGCTTATCGATGCGGGCGCCCTCGACCATCAGGAAAAAGCCCTTCTTGCCGCGCTGGGAGAGGTAATTGATGGCCATCTCGGTGGTGGCGGGCAGGTAGTCGCCCCGGTCGAGGTGGACGCTCTCCGGCAGGTAGAGCAGGCGCTCGGAGCCGGCCACGGCGGGATCCTTCGGGTCATAGACCACGGTGAAGGTCTTCTTGATGGCGTCCTGGGTGGACAGGGGCATGCTCTCGAAGGTGGACTGCGTGCCGGCGGAGGCGAATTTCAGCACGCTGGCGGGCAGGTCGGCCCAGATGGCTTCCTTCTCGCCGCGGGCGGCCTGATGGGCGAAGAAAACGGCCGGCGTGGCACCGTTGAGGTCGTCGGTGGAGAGGACGCCGCAGGCGTAGCCCAGCGGGGTCAGATACTCAGGAATGTTGGTGATGGACTCGCGTGCGGGATTCATGCCGACGAAGCCGTTGTTGGTCTTCTGGCCGGTGGCGTAAGCGGTGCCGGAGGCGGCGGAGTCCGTGGTGAAGTTGTCGGCGGACTGCGTGCGCACGAGACCGAAGGTCCGGAGGTTGGTCATCGTCAGGGCGCCGCCGTTGGCGTACATGGCGGCGTTGACGGCGCCGTGGCCCATGCCGTCACCGATGAGCAGGATGACGTTGTTGACTTTGGCGTTGGTGCCGTCCACCTTGAAGTCCGGGGTGTAGGTGCTCTGCAGCTCGGCATAAGACTCGGCGAGCTGGGCGGTGATTTCGCGGTTCGCTTCCTGTGCGAAAAGGGTCAGGGAGGCGCACAGCGCCGCGAGGATGGGGATCAAGTATTTTTTCATATCCATAATTGGTTTATTAGTATATCCAAATTTCGTCGATGAAGATGAATCCCGGGCTCCCGGCACCGGGGTGCCAGGCGGGGATGGTGCCGATATTCTTGGCGAACACCCTCAAAAAACGTGCGCGGGCCTTGACGCTCGCCTCGCAGTCCCAGATGCGCACTTCGTAGTCGCGCTCGTCCATCGTGTTCTCCACGCGCGCAAGCGGCGTGAAATGCTCCCCGTCTTCCGAGACGGAGAATTCCACCCAGCGGGGCATCCAGATCCAGGAACGGGCGTCCTGGCAGAAGCCCGCGCCGACGCGCGAGATGTCGCGCGCCTCACGCAGGTCCACCACCGCCTCGAAGTCGGTGTCCTGGTAGCCCTGCCAGCCGCCGGTGCGCCAGTTCAGGCCGCCCCGGAAGCCGTCGATCAGACCCTCGTCGCCGCCGGCGGTGTACTGGCGGCTGTAGCGGGCGCGGATGTCGATGTCGCGGTCGCGCTGGATCTGGTGCACGGCGCAGCGCGTCGTGAAGCTGCGCCGCTCCCCGATCTGTGCGTAGGCCTCCATGCGGCAGGGTTCATACACGGTGAACGGGCCCACGTAGGGCTGGAAGGCGCCATCGCCGATGCGGTACCAGATCCGGCCTTCGCCGGAAATGGCGACGCGCAGCGAGTCGGCGAAGATGTCGTGGTCGAGCTCGAAGGCGGGGTTGGTGACGATGGTCTTATGGATGCGCGTCAGAGATCCTTCGCTTTGCTCAGGATGACAGAGGCCCGGGCAGACGGGATAGCGGCCGAGGGCGGACAAAACATACCAGGCGGACATCTGGCCGCAGTCGTCGTTGCCGCAGCGGCCGTCCGGGGCGGCGGAGTAGAGCGTCTCGAGGATCTGCTCCACGCGCGCCTGCCGCTTGTCGGGCCGGCCGGCGTAATCATAAAGATAAGCCACATGGTGGCTGGGCTCGTTGCCCTGGGCGTACTGTCCGATGCAGCCGGTAATGTCGGCCTGCGTGCGGCCGGTGTTGCCCTCCTCGGCGCCGAACATCGCATCCAGGCGTTGCTCCAGCGCATCCGCGCCGCCCAGCGCCTCGATGAGCCCGCCGAGGTCCTGTGGCACGAAAAGGCTGTACTGCCAGGAGTTGGCCTCCGTGTAGTGGTTGTTGACCTCCCGCGGGTCGAAGGGGCTGACCCAGCGGCCGTTCAGGCGGGCGCGCATGAAGCCCGTCGTGGGGTCGAAGACGTTGCGCCAGTACTGCGCGGAGGTCATGTATTCTTCGTAAACGTCCATGCGTCCGAGGTACTTCGCCACCTGGGCGGTGCACCAGTCGTCATAGGCGTATTCAAGGGTCTTGGACACGCTCTCGTGCTCGTCATCGGCCAGCACGAGGCCGTTGGCGCGGAAGCTGTCCAGGCCGAATTCCGGCCGCTTCGAGCTCGCCAGCAGGGCCTCGAGCGCCTTCTCGACATCGAAGTCGGTGAAGCCGCGCGCGAGGGCGTCGGCGATCACGGGCGCGGCGTTGTAGCCGATCATGCAGTTGGTCTCGTAGCCCCAGAGCTCCCAGACGGGCAGTTTGCCGGCCTCGTCGTAGATGGACAGGAAGGTCTTCAAGAAATCGTAGCTCCGCTCCGGCTCAATCTCCCAGAGGAGCGGATGCTCCCCGCGGAAGGTGTCCCAGAGCGAGAGGACGGTGTAGCGCTCCCAGCCCTCGGCGCGGTGCACCTGGCGGTCCATGCCGCGGTATTCGCCGTTGGCGTCGGAATAGAGCGAGGGGTGGATGCCCGTGTGGTAGAGGGCGGTGTAGAAGCGGCGCAGGTGCTCCTCGTCCGTCCAGGGGCATTCCAATTTGCCGAGGTATTGCTCCCAGGCGGCTTCGGTGGCCGCCCGCTGGGCGTCGAAGCTCGCGGGGTACTCCGCGAGGAGGTTCTGGCGGGCGTTCTCCTCCGACACGGAGGAAATGGCCACGCGAACGGTCACGGTCCGCGCGTTGCGCGGGAAGGTGAACACGGCGCGGCGGCCGCCGTCGAGCAGTTTGCATTTCGCGGGAGCGGAGAATTCCATCCAGAAATAGACGTCCTGCCCGCGCGCCCAGCTGCTGGACTGCCGCCAGCCGCTGCATCCCGCCTTGCCGGGCGTGATGCGCCAGCCGTCCAGCGGGTCGCGGTGCTGCAGGTCCAGGGTAATGACGGGCCGGACGCCCGCCGGGAAGGTATATTCGTGCACCCCGACCCGCCGCCCGGCCGTCAGGCGCGCCTGCACCTGCGGACCGTCGAGGAAGACCTCGTAGTAGCCCGGGGCGGCCTTTTCGCGCCCGTGCGAGAAGGGGGAGGGCGTGCCGTCACCCGGCATCAGCAGGATGTCGCACAGGTCGTCGCAGCCGGTGCCGGACAGGTGTGTGTGCGAGAAGCCGTAGATGAGGGAGTCGCTGTAGTGGTAGCCGCTGCAGCCGTCCCAGTCGCCCGCCTGCGGGCGCGTGTCCGGGCTCAGCTGCACCATCCCGAACGGTGTCACGGCCCCGGGAAAGGTGTGGCCGTGCGCATCCGTGCCCACGAAGGGGTTGACGTGCTGCAGGACAGAGAGCAGGATGGCGAGGAGTATGTGGTTCATGTCTGCACAAATATAACGAAAAAGGGCGAATCGTAAAAAAATGCTTACCTTTGCTTGGACTGAACGACCAATTGATAACCGATGCGTTCCCTTTTCTGGATTCCCGTGACTTTGCTGCTGGCTTTTTCCTGCCGGGAGCAGCGTGTGCAGTATCCGAAGCTGGATGAGCTGGACAGCTATATCGCTGCGCGGCCGGTTTATGAGACGCGCAAGAAGGACCAGCTGGAGGGTATCTGGAAGCTGGCCGCCGGGACCCAAAGCGCCCGCCGCCTGTGCGATTACTCCATGTATGCGGCGGAAGAGTATTTTTCATATAATTTCGACTCCACGCAGGTCTGCCTGAAGAAGAGTCTTGAGCTGGCGGAGCAGATCCGGGATACGGACCGCTACAACCGCGCCGCCATCATGCTGGGTCACCTGTACGCCAAGGCCGGTCACTACATGGAAGCCTACAACCGCCTGATGGGGCAGATCGATACCAGCACGCTCTCTGAGGCGCTCAAGGTCGACTACCTGTTGGCACTCTACGACTTCAGCCGGGACCTTGCCGGCAATTCCGGCATGGTGGAGCGCCCTCCGCTTGCCGAGCAGGAAGTGTATCGGACGCGGCTCTATGCATTGCTGCCGAAGGATTCGGAGCGCTGGCGCCAGCTGAAAATGGACGAACTTGCATCGGCCGACCGGCTCGCCGAGGCCGACAGTGTGGGACACCTGCTGATTGCCGGTACGCAGCCGCAGGAGCACCAGTACGCAATCTATGCGTATGAACTCTCGGAGATTGCAGAGCGCATGGGCCGCCAGGAGGAACGGATGGACTGGCTGATCAAATCGGCCGAATGCGACATCCTGAACGCCGTCAAGGACTACGCCTCGCTGACGCTCATTTCGCAGATTATCATCCACGATGACGTCGAACGTTCGTTCCGTTACCTGCGGGTGGCGCAGGAGGACGCGATTTTTTATAATGCCAAGTTGCGCCCGTGGCAGATTTCACAGTTCTTCATGGGCATCGAGGATTCCTATTCCGCCCGGCAGGCGCGCCAGCACCGCGCGGCGAAGATTTCGTCCATCCTGCTGGCCGCGCTGACCTTCCTGCTGCTCCTCCTGGCGTGGTTCCTGGTAGCGCGTTCGCGCAAGCTCACGCAGCTGAGCCGGGAGTTGGAGGAAAGCAACCGCCAGCTGGCCGAGGCCAACAGCTCGCTGGGCGGCCTGAATAAGGAGCTCTCCCGCGCGGACCACGTCAAGGAGCGCTATATCATGGATTTCCTGCGCCGTTTCTCGGCCAACGTGAGTTTCGTGCAGGCGGAGGACAGCCGTGCCCGCAATATGCTCAAGCAGGGCAAGGCGGAACAGCTGCTGCGCGAACTGTCCCTGTCCACCCGGACGGAAAAGAGCCTCAAAGAGTTCTACCGCACCTTCGATTCCACCTTCCTGCAGGCCATCTGTCCGGACTTCGTGGACCGTTTCAACGAGCTGCTCCGCGAGGATGCGCGCTTCTCTCCCAAGCCCGGATCGTTGAATACGGAGCTCCGGATCTTTGCGCTGATCCGCCTGGGGGTGGATGACTCGCGCGAGATCGCCGAACTGCTGCATTACTCCGCAAGCACCATCTACAATTACAAGGTTTCTGTCAAAAACGCCGCCCTCGGCGACCGTGACCGCTTCGAGGAAGCGGTGAAAAAGATCGGAAAGTAGTGGTTTTCAAACTCATTTCTTACTACTATTCCACCCTGTTTCTTAAATGATAGTCATCTGATTATCAGCCGATTAAATCTCTACAACAACTACTATTTCATTCTTGGCGGCTGAAGCGATATGGGAAGCCGATATCTTTGCCGTTGGACTTCGGTCCGGCGACAATTTTTTTTGTTTCCCATATAATTAACCAACGCAACAACTTTAGCAAAGCGTATGAAAAAAATCCTTTCCTTGATCCTCTCAGCAGGATTATGTCTGGCGGCAATGGCCCAGGGCGTGCCCGTGTCGGGTGTCGTCGTGGACTCTGCCGGCCAGCCGATTGTCGGCGCTTTCGTGGTTGAGCGGGGTACGACCAACGGCACTACGACCGGCCTGGACGGAGATTTCTCCATCCGCGCCACGGAAGGTGCCACCTTGGAGGTCTCCTGCATCGGCTACGAGAGCCAGAATGTCACTGCCACCGGTGCCCGCGCACTGCGCGTCGTCCTGAAGGATGATGCCGAAATGCTCGAAGAGACCGTGGTCATCGGCTACGGCGTCCAGAAGAAGAGTGTCGTGACGGCCTCCATCTCCAAGGTGGACGGCGACGCGCTCAACACGGTCCGTGCCTCGACCATCAACGACGCCCTCAAAGGCAAGGTCTCCGGTGTGCAGATCACGCAGGCATCCGGCCAGCCGGGCTCCGGCTCCCAGATCAAGATCCGCGGTATCGGCTCCGTCAACAACTCCGATCCGCTTTATATCGTGGACGGTATGCCAGTCGACGGAGGTATCGATTACCTCAACCCGACCGACATTGCTTCTGTCGAAATCCTCAAGGATGCTGCTTCCGCGGCCATTTACGGCGCCCGCGCCGCCAACGGCGTGGTCCTCGTGACCACCCGCAGCGGCAAGAAAGGCCAGGCTTCCGTGACCTACAGCGGCAGCTATGGCTGGCAGAATCCCTGGCGCAAGAAAGAGGTTCTGAACGCCACCGAGTACATGGTGATCATGAACGAGGCCCGCATCAACGACGGCGGCACCCCGCTCTACTCTGCCGCTGAAATCGCCGCGGCCGGGATGGGCACCGACTGGCAGGACCAGACCTTCTACTACAACGCTCCGATCACGCAGCACCAGCTGTCCGTGAGCGGCGGCACCGACAAGGCCCTCTACTTCGTGTCCGTGGGCTACTTCAACCAGGCCGGTATCGTGGGCGGCAACTACGGAAAATCCAACTATGACCGCCTCACGCTCCGTTCCAACAACACCTACGTTCCCTTCGAGACGGAGAGCCGCAACTTCCTGAACAAGCTCACCCTCACGGCGAACATCGCCTACTCGAACATCAATTCGACGGGCATCACCACCAACTCCGAGTTCGGTTCCATCCTGGGATCCGCCGTGGCGTTCAACCCGGCCATCCCGGTGTTTGCCTCCGAGGCGGAGGCTGCCGCGATCCTGGCTGCCCACCCGACGGCCATCGTGGCCGCTGACGGCCGCGTGTACTCCCTGCCTCCGACCGGCTATCAGGAGCTCACCAACCCGGTGGCCAACCTGGACACGCCGTCCAACACGCTCTACAAGACCCACAAGTTCGTGGCCAACTTCGGTGCCGAGCTGGACATCCTCCCCGGCTTGAAATTCAAGAGCAGCTTCGGCGCGGATCTCGCCTTCTGGCGCAACCGCGGCTACGGTTTCGAGCAGTACAAGAGCTCGATGAACCAGACCCTCACCAGCTGGGTGAACATGGGCATGAACGAAGGCCTGCGCTGGCAGGTGGAGAACTATTTCTCCTACAGCAAGCAGCTGGGCAAGCACTACATCGCCGCCGTCCTCGGCCAGTCCGCGATGAGCTACTCCTACACCTATGTGTCCGGTACGGACTATCAGCTCAAGGAGACCAACCCGGCGATGGCCTACATCGACTCCGCGATCGGCTCCACCGATGACGAGCGCACCAGCGGCGGCACCGGCGGCTACGACGTGCAGCGTCTGGCATCCTACTTCTTCCGTTTCGACTACAACTTCGACGAGCGCTACATGCTCGAATTCACGATCCGTCGTGACGGTTCCTCCCGCTTCGGCCCCGGCCACAAGTGGGCGACCTTCCCGGCCGCTTCCCTGGGTTGGAACATCTCTAACGAGCCCTGGTTCAAGAACAACCGTCCGGGCTGGATCGACCAGCTCAAGCTCCGCGCCAGCTGGGGTAAGAACGGTAACGAGAACATCGGTAACTTCCGCTACGCGTCCCTGATGGACACGGGCCAGGAGTACTACTTCGGCAACGAAGGCACCTACGGCACGATGCAGCCGGGTTCTTCTCCCGCTGCGCTCGCCAACCCGACCATCCGTTGGGAGGAGTCCGAGCAGATCGACCTCGGTTTCGACGCCCGCCTCTTCAACGACCGGCTGACCTTCGGCTTCGATTACTACAACAAGAAGACGAACGGCATGCTCATGGACAAGCCGATCCCTTCCTATGTGGGCCAGGGCGCTCCGATGTCCAACCTGGGCGACATGCGCAACTGGGGTTATGAATTCGAGATCGGCTGGCAGCAGCAGGTCGGTGACTTCCACTATGCCATTAATGCGAACGCCTCCCTGCTCCGCAACCGCCTGATCAACCTGGGCAACGAGTCCGGCGAGGCCGTTTACCAGAGCAACGGCGCCTCCGGCGTGGGTGACTACGTCAAGGGTTCCAACGGCGAGGTCTGGCCGTACTTCTACGGTATGAAGACCGGCGGCATCTTCCAGAACTGGGCAGAAGTCCAGGCCTACAAGGACAAGGATGGCAACCTGATGCAGCCCAGCGCCCAGCCCGGCGACGTGAAGTTCCTGGACGTCAACGGCGACGGTTATGTCAACGACAACGACCGCACCAAGATCGGCAAGGGTATGCCGGACTGGACCTACGGTATCACCTTCTCCGCTGACTGGAAGGGCATCGACCTGAATCTCTTCTTCCAGGGCAGCATCGGCAACCAGGTGTTCGACTACTCGATGCGCGGCGACATCCCTGCGATGAACCGCCCGGCCTGGATCCTCGACCGCTGGATCGGCGAAGGCACCTCCACCCGCATCCCGCGCCTGACCAACGCCAACCCGAACCAGAACTGGCGCTCCTCCGACCTCTGGGTCAAGGATGCTTCCTTCCTGCGTCTGAAGACTGCCCAGATCGGTTACACCCTGCCCGCGAAGTGGGTCAATGCCATTGCGATGAAGAGCGTGCGCGTGTACGTGGCCGGAGAGAATCTCCTCACCTTCACGAAGTACGACGGATTTGATCCGGAAATGGCCTCCGACGGTTACACCACCATCGGCGTGGACCGCGGCATCTACCCGCAGGCCCGCACCGTCACGGTCGGCGCTACCATCTCCTTCTAATCTTTAAATGCATAAGAATATGAAACTCTATAAGATTTTGGCGGTGGTCGCCGGGGCCCTGGTCCTGACCAGCTGCGGGGAGAAATTCCTTACCGCCCATACGACCCACCAGGGTGCGGCCGGTGCGGAAGCGACCGAGAGCGCCATCCTGTCCTATCTGACGGCGACTTACCAGCCGCTGCTGATGGACTCCTACGCGAACTACAACTACAACCATATCCTCCTGCTGTCCGACCTCCGCTCCGACGACATCTACAAGGGTGGCGGCGACGCCGGCGACCAGTCCTGGATGTATCACCTCTCCCTGTTCCAGATCCCGGCCGCAGAGAGCCCGAGCGGCATCTGGAGCCTCTACTACACGGCCATCGCCCGTGCCAACAACACCCTGATGGCCATCGACAATGCCGTCGGCTTCGACTCCGACGCCGCCAAGCGCAAGCTGGCGCAGTACCGTGCCGAAGCGCTCTTCCTGCGCGCCTACTACCTGCACCACCTGTGGAAGCTCTACGGCAATATTCCTTTCTTCACCGAGCCGCTGGAGGATCCCTTCATGGCTCCGCAGAAGACCGCCGACGAGATTTACGCCTGCATCATGCAGGACATCGCGGACGCCGAGACGGCTGCCGCCCAGGCGGGCGATGAGTTCCCGATGAGCACCAACGGCACGGCCAAGCAGGCCCGCGCCAGCCTGGCTGCCCTCTATATGCTGAAGGCCCGCGTGGTGATGTACCAGAACGACCAGTCCAAGTTCGGCGAGGTCGCCGCCAACATGGCGAAGATCATCTCCAGCAACGCCTACCGTCTCATCAACTTCGATGACCTGTGGACGGGTGCGGACGAGAACGACTTCACCCCGGAGTCCATCTTCGAGACCAACCAGATCTCCGACGGCAAGCGCGACTGGGGTGCTGCCTGGACCGGCTGCGGAACCAACCTGCCGGCCTACATCTCCCCGAACGAGCTGAACGATCCGGTCTTCTGCGGCGGCTGGGGCTTCGGTTCCGTGCGTAAAGCCACCTGGGATATGTATGAGGAAGGTGACGTGCGTCGCGAGGGTTCCATCAACAAGTTCGAAGACGGCACCTATGGCGCCCGCTTCCAGAACACCGGCCTCTTCCAGAAGAAGTATGCCGCCCGGACCGCCCTGCGTTCCGCCATCGGCACCGTGGACCTCAACTATCCGAACAACCTGATCCTCTTCCGCTATGCGGAGACCCTGCTCAACTATGCCGAGCTGGTGGGTGTGCGCGGCGCCGCTGCCGCGGAGGGCGTGGACGCGCAGGCTTGCCTGGACGCGGTCCGCAGCCGCGCCGGCCTGGGCTCCATCCCCGTGAACGAGGCCAACATCAAGTCCGAGCGCCGCAAGGAATTCGTCGGCGAGGGTATGCGCTTCTGGGATCTGATCCGCTGGGGCGATGCCGCCACCGTGCTGACCGAGAAGGACGAGGCGTTCCAGAGCGTCCGCACCTTCAACCCGGACAAGGACAAGTACCTGCCGATCCCGCAGAGCGAAATGAGCCGTACCGCCGGTACCGGCGAATTCGAACTCAAGCAGAACAAAGGTTATTAATGGTTCGAACCCGTAAAAGCAATTGAAAATGAAAAAGATAATTAACGCTATCCTCCTCCTCGCCACGGCCGGGACCCTGCTGTTCTCCTGCCGTCCGATGGACCTGGATGCCCATAAGCTCGGCCCGGCCGTGTCGGAAGACCAGCTCGCGTTCACGTTCGCCCCTTCCGCCGCAACGCCGAATATCATTGAGCTTCAGAACACCTCCTCCGTGGCGGGTGTCGCCCTGTGGGACCTCGGCAATGGCACGACGGTCAAAGGCGACGCAGTGTCCGCCACCTATCCCTTCGCCGGTGAGTACACCGTGACGATGTCCCTCTACACGACCGGCGGTTCCGCCACCATCTCCAAGGTGGTGACCATCTCCGCCGACGACTACGGCCTGCTGGACACCCCGGGCTTCAACGCCCTGACCGGCGGCGCCGATGCCGCCGAGGGCAAGACCTGGGTCTTCGCCCGCTACACCAAGGGCCACTTCGGCGTCGGCGACGTGAATGCGGCGCCCGAGGCCAACGGTCCGGCCTGGTGGCAGTGCGACCCCAACGGCAAGGACGGCTGCTCGCTCTATGACAACGAGTACACCTTCATCCAGAAGGGCACGAAGCTCATCTGGAAGAACAAGGGCTACATCTACACCAACGAGAACGGTATGAATCACCTGGGCCAGGGTGGCACCCCGAACCCCGTCGTGGGCGACTACGACGTGCCCTACACCCCGGGCGAGGGCCTGGGCTTCTCCCTGGACGAAGAGGCGGGCAAGCTGACCTTGAAGGACGGCGCGTTCCTCGGCTTCTACACCGGTGTGAGCGAGTACAGCATCATCACGCTCAACGAGCACCTGCTCTATGTCTGGTGCCGCAGCGCCGCCGAGCCCGGCAATGCCTGGTACTTCATGTTTGTCCCGAAGGACGAGCTGAAGGAGCCGGAGGTAGAGCCGGTCGAGCCGAAACCGGAACCCGAACCGGCCTGGTTCCTTCCGGATGCCGAGACCAACCTGCTGGGTGTCAGCATGAACTACGAGAGCTGGTTCAGCGGAGCAGACTGGGCCGGTGGCCTCGACCCGGGCATCATCTTCAACAACGACATCAAGATCGTCGTGCCGGAAGGCATCGGCGGCGGCGAGTGGATGGGTCAGTTCAAGATCCACACCCTGGTGCCGGCCGGCGCCCGCGAGCGCTTTGACTTCTGCTGCAAGATCAGCTCCACGGAGGCCGGCACCGCCACGGTGAAGATGACCTCCGAGGACGACGGCGACGATTCCTTCTTCTACAACGGCAACGTGGAAGTTGCGGCCGGCGCGACCGTCACCTTCGAGGAGGCGGACCGCATGCTCTTCGACGGCACGGAAAGCATCCTGCTGGTCTTCGACTTCGGTCGCTTCCCGGCCGGCGCCGTGATCACGATCTCCGATCTCTGCCTGCAGAAACACATTCCGCTGAGCGAGAAACCGGAATAAAAGAAAACATTGGTTATTTGGTTAAAAAAGTGGTAATGAGAATGTTGTCCCTGATTGCTTCCGCTTTGCTTCTGGTCGCTTGCGGCGACAAGGAGCCGGTCCCCGTGCCTGCTCCGGCCGCCACGATCGAGTTCAATCCCGGCACGCTGAGCGTCAGCCCGGAGGGTGGTGAGGCTTCTGTCCGCGTACAGGCTTCCGCCGTCTGGTCCGTGCTGACCGACGGGCAGGATTGGTACGAGCTGGGCTCGACTTCGCAAGTTTTCCGCGGAGAGAGCATCCTGCGCGTGAAAGCGGCGCCGAATGTGAGCGGAAGCAACCGGCGGGCCACGCTCCGCTTCGAGAGCGGGGAGGCTACAGCCACCCTGGAGCTGACGCAGGCGTTCTTCGTCCCGGAACTGTCCTTCTCCCAGACCGAGGTGTCGGGAGAAGGCGCCGGGGGCGAGGTCGTGGTGAAAACGACTGCGAATGCTTCGTGGCAGGCGGACGAGGGCGACATTCCCTTTTGGTTCAGCATCTCCCCCAAGACCATCGTCAAGGGGGAGGGCGAACTGAAGGTAGATTTCAACCGGAGCTACACGGCCGAGGCCCGCAGCGCGGAAGTCCATTTCCGCTGCGGCGACCAGGTCCGGACGCTCCAGGTTGTACAGAAGTCCGGCGAGCCGGTAGCCCCGGGAGCTTATGTCCCGACGGGCTACCAGCTGGTCTGGCAAGATGATTTCTCCGGCGCCTCGACCGACCTCGTGTCGAACTGGCGCTTCGAGGACTGGGCGCCCGGCCGCGTGAACAACGAGTTGCAGCGCTATGTCCCCGACGACCGGCGGACCTCGTTCGTGCGCGACGGGGCCCTTCACATCGTGGCCCGCAAAGAAGGCGGGCAGGTCCTTTCCGCGCGGATGAATTCCCGCGAATCCTGGCTCTACGGCTACGTGGAGGCGGCCATCCGGCTCCCGAAAGGCCAAGGTACCTGGCCGGCATTCTGGATGATGCCGGACGATTTCTCCAAGGGCTGGCCGGCCTGCGGCGAGATCGATATCATGGAAGAGGTCGGCACGCACGCCAACTACACCTCCTCTTCCATCCATTGTGAAGCCTACAATCACGTCAAGAACACCCAGAAGACGGCGGAGCGCCTGACCCCGGGTGCCGAAGACGAATACCATACCTACGCCCTCGAATGGACGGCAGACTACATCCGGACCTACGTGGACGGGGAGAAGCTGCTCGAGTTCCGCAACGACGGGAAGGGCGACGACCGCACCTGGCCGTTCAACAAGAAATTCTACATCATCCTCAACCTCGCCTGGGGCGGGGACTGGGGCGGTATGAACGGCGTGGACGAGCGCGCGCTGCCCTGCACGATGCAGGTGGACTATGTGCGCGTGTACAAGAAGCAATGATGACAATGATGAAGACCATAAAAAGCTTATTTCTGTGCGTGCTGACGCTGGCCGCCGCCTCCTGCGGCCGCCCGCAGCAGGCCTCCACGACGGGCACGACGCCGGCCGTGGAACGGCGCGTGGACGCGCTGCTGTCCCGGATGACCCTGGCCGAGAAGATCGGCCAGATGAACCAGGTGTCCGCCGGGAGCGATGTTTCCAATTATTCCGATGCCGTCCGCAAGGGACAGATCGGTTCCATCCTCAATGAGGTGGATCCGGTCCGGATCAACGAATTCCAGCGCATCGCGGTGGAGGAGTCCCGCCTGGGCATCCCCCTGCTGGTGGGCCGCGACGTGATCCACGGTTTCCACACCGTGTTCCCGATTCCCCTGGGCCTGGCGGCGACCTTCGACCCCGCGCTGGTGGAGGAGGGCGCGCGCGTGGCCTCGGTGGAGGCTTCTGCGCAGGGCATCCGCTGGACCTTCTCCCCGATGCTCGACATCGCGCGGGACCCGCGCTGGGGGCGCATCGCCGAAGGCAGCGGTGAGGATCCGTACCTGGATGCCCGCATGGGCGAGGCTATGGTGCGCGGCTACCAGGGCACGCTGCAGGACAGCACCACGATGGCCGCCTGCATCAAGCATTTCGTGGGCTACGGCGCGGCCGAGGGCGGGCGCGACTACAACAGCACCTTCCTCTCCGAGCGCCAGCTGCGCAATGTCTATCTGCCGCCATTCGAGGCGGCCGTGCGCGCCGGAGCGCTGACGCTGATGACTTCATTCAATGACAACGACGGCATCCCCTCCACGGGCAACCGCTTCATCCTCAAGGACATCCTGCGGGACGAGTGGGGCTTCGACGGCATGGTGGTGACCGACTGGAATTCCATGGGCGAGATGATCTCGCATGGCTACGGCGCGGACCGCAAGGAAGTGGCCCGCGAGGCGCTGGAGGCCGGCGTGGATATGGATATGATGACCTACGGCTTCATCTCCCACCTCGAAGAACTGGTGCGCAGCGGCGCGGTGCGCGAGTCCGCGATCGACGCCGCGGTGCGCAACATCCTGCGGACCAAGGTCCTGCTGGGCCTCTTCGAGCATCCGTACGTGGACGCGGCCGCCGCGGAGGCGGTGCAGTATGCGCCGGAGCACCTCGACGCCGCGCGCCGCACGGCCGAGGAGTCCGCGATCCTGCTCAAGAATACGGGCGTTCTGCCCCTGGATGCCGCCCGCACGGGCCGTATCCTGGTGACGGGTCCGATGGCCGACGCCCCGCACGACCAGCTGGGCACCTGGGCCTTCGACGGTCAGAAACAGCACACGATCACGCCGCTGGCGGCCCTGCGGGAGCGTTTCCCGGGCCGGGTGGATTATGTCCCGGGCCTGCGCTTCAGCCGCGAGAAGAAGAGCCATTTCGACGAAGTGGTTGCCGCCGCGCGACGCGCGGATGTCGTGCTGGTCTTCCTCGGCGAGGAGGCCATCCTGTCCGGCGAAGCGCACAGCCTCGCGGACCTGAACTTGATCGGCTCGCAGAGCGAGCTGCTGGCGGCCCTGCGCAGCGCCGGCAAGCCGGTAATCGCCACCGTGATGGCCGGCCGTCCGCTCACCATCGAACGCGACCTGCCGAACTGCGATGCGCTGCTCTACGCCTTCCATCCCGGCACGATGGGCGGTCCGGCGCTGACGAACCTCATTTTCGGCGACGCCACCCCGTCCGGCAAGACCCCGATCACCTTCCTGCGCACGGTGGGTCAGGCGCCGATGTACTACGCGCACAACATGACCGGCCGTCCGTACAACGGGGAGACCCTGCTGGACGGCATTGAGGCCGAGGCGGGACAGACTTCCCTCGGCAATACCTCCTACTACCTGGACTACGGCGCCTATCCGCTGTTCCCCTTCGGTTACGGCCTGAGCTACACGGAATTCGCGTACAGCGACCTGGCGCTCGATGCTGCCTCCTACCGCCGCGACGGCGTGATCCGCGTGTCCTTCACGCTCAGCAACACGGGCCGCCGCGCGGGCACCGAGGTCTGGCAGCTCTACGTGCGCGACCTGGTGGGCTCGCTGACCCGTCCGGTCAAGGAGCTCAGGCGCTTCGGCCGCGAGACGCTGGAGCCGGGCGAGAGCCGCCGCGTGGAGCTCGAGCTCCCGGTCTCCGAGCTGGCCTTCTGGGGCGCGGAGCGCAAGAAACAGGTGGAGCCGGGCGATTTCCAGCTTTGGGTGGCGGGGGACAGCGCCTCCGGCGAACCGCTCGCCTTCAAGGTCGAATAATTCTATGAGAATGCACACGCTGCTTCCGCTGCTCCTGCTGGCGCTGACGGCCTGCCAGGGCAAAATCCAGCCGGAACCCGAACCGGTGCGCGAGGCCACGGCCTTCACCACCTCCGTGGGCGGCCTGCGCCTTGCGGAGAGCAAGATTCCGCTGATGCGCCCCAGCACCGCGGCTGCCTACCGGGTCCTGCCGACGGGCAAGACCTTCCAGACCGTGGACGGTTTCGGCCTCGCCATCACGCAGGCCAGCTGCTATAACCTGCTGAAAATGAGCCCTACCGACCGGACGGCCTTCCTGACGGAAGTCTTCGACCGGGAGCGCGGGATGGGCTCCTCGCTGATCCGCGTGTGCATCGGCGGGTCCGATTTCTCGATGGACGAGTTCACCTGGTGCGACGAGCCCGGGCTGGAGCATTTCGCGGTGCATCCGCTGGACGAGCAGTACCTGTTCCCCATCCTCGACGAGATCTATGCCATCAACCCGGCCGTGAAGATCATCGCCTCCCCGTGGAGCGCGCCGCTCTGGATGAAGGTCGGCGAGGACGGCAAGACGCCGCACAGCCAGTGGTATGCGGGCCACCTCGGCGAGGCGTACTACCAGGACTATGCACAGTATTTCGTCCGCTGGATCCGGGAGATGCAGCGCCGCGGCTACGACATCCTGGCCGTGACCCTGCAGAACGAGCCGCTGAACCGCGGCAACTCCATGTCCACCTACATGTCCTGGCAGGAACAGAGCAATTTCATCAAATGGGCCATCGGCCCGGCTTTCGCTGCCGCCGGCCTGAAGACGAAGGTGCTGGTCTTCGACCACAACTATAGCTACGACGGCGATTCCGGCCAGCACGACTATCCGGTCCACATCTTCGAGGATCCGGAGGCTGGCCGCTATGTGCAGGGGTCCGCCTGGCACAACTACGGCGGCAACGTATCCGTCCTGGACGGCGTACATGCCCGTTTCCCGGACAAAGAGATCTATTTCACGGAGGCGTCGATCGGCACCTGGAACTACAGCTTCGAAGACTGCCTGATCAACGATTTCCGGGACGTGTTCCTGGGCACGCTTGGCCGCTGGGGCAAGGGCGTGACCCTGTGGAACCTGATGCTGGACTATCAGGGGAAACCCTTCCGGCCGCGCGGATGCAGTACCTGCTATGGCGCGGTGTCCATCGATGCATCGGATTATTCGCTGAATTCGGTGGTGCGCAACTCGCACTACTACGACGTCGCGCACTGCTCGAAGGTGCTGCAGCCCGGAGCCGTCCGCTTAGGGACATCGGGTTATTCGGCGGCAGGACTGGCCTACCAGCTCTACCGCAATCCGGACGGCTCCTATGCGGCGCTGATCCTCAACGAGACCGGCTCTGACTCGCTGCTCAATTTTGTCACCGACAACTACGCCGTCGCCTGCCGCATCCCCGCCCGCGCCGTCCAGTCTGTCACCTGGTCGGAATAAAGCTCCTACTTGGATTCCAGCACCGAAGCGTGGGGATGCCCGGCAACGGCTGCCTTCCAGACATCGTTGTAGCCGCCGTACTGGAGGTCTTTCGGGAAGCCGGGACCGTACTCCGTGTGGAGGAAGTTCCCGTCCTCGTCCTGGGCCTTGATGTTACCGTCGATGAACTTGACGAGCAGCAGTTCTTCGAGCTTGGTCCAGGCCGCAAACTGCTTCTGGGCCGTCTCCACGCTGTATTTCGTCATGAGTTTGCGTGCCTTGCGCAGGCGTCCTTTCTGGACGAGCTTCACGAGCTTGGCGTCCATCTCGGGGACGCCGCGCTCCAGCTGGTCGCGTTCGAAGCTGTCCGCCGCCGCGCGGGCCACGGGGGCCATGCGGTCGTACATCTTATAACAGGCGTTCGCCACGCGGTTGCACATCCAGAACTGCGCTGTGGGGCTGTAGTGGAGCATGTCGCCGTTGCCCTCGCGCAGGCACTCGGGCACCTTGGTGAGGTTGGCGTAGATCGGGGTCAGGTAGGATGTGGCGGCGTCGTCGCAGCCGAACCAGATCAGGGCGCCGACCTCGTCGGGGAGGTTCGGACGCGCCTGGGCGACGAACCAGAAGCCCGTCTGCTGGGTGGCGATGGCGCGCTCGTTGAGGTATTTTTTTCCGTTCACGGTGAAGTTCATCGGACGCCAGCGGTAGGGCAGGCCGTTGCCGCCCGCGCCGATGTCCGTGGTCATGTCCATCGGAGTGCCCTCGTAGTGGTCGCGCATCACGTCGGCCACGTCCTTGACCGTGATCTTGCGGGCGGGCTTGACGAAGAGGGGCATCTCGCCCTGCAGGTCGTAGCCCATCGCGTAGTCGAGCCAGTCGTTCGCGGGGCGGGAGACCTCGCGGCCGTTTTCCTCATAGGTGAAGGTTCCGTCGCAGAGGATGTTGAAGGCGCTCCAGGCACGGGCGTCGCAGGCGCGGGCCCCGCCGAAGTCGAGCGGATTGTACGCGTCGCGGAAGCTGAAATCCGCGTCGCTGCCCTCGTACCAGCCCTGCTCGCGGGCGAAGCTGATCACGTCCGGGGCGAAGATGCAGTTCTCGGGATCATCCTGCGGGAAACGGGTGATGCGGGCCTGGTTGGCGTGTGCGCAGATGTAGCCGTCCGGCACGCGCCGCGCCACCCACACGATGCCTTTGTTGTCCGCGCCCTTGCCCACGAGGTCCATGACCCAGGCCTCGTGCGGATCGGCGATCGAGAAGGTCTCGCCCTCGGAGGGGTAGCCGTAAGTGTTGGCGAGGTCCACGATGATGTCGATGGCCTCGCGCGCCGTCGTGGCGCGCTGCAGGGTGATGTAGATCAGGGAGCCGTAGTCCATGATGCCGGCAGGGTCCATCTGCTCCTCACGACCGCCCCAGGTGGTCTCGCCGATGATGAGCTGGCGCTGGTTCATGTTGCCGACGGTCTGCCAGGTGCGGGCCACCTGCGCGATGCTGCCGGTCGGCCGGCCCGTGTCCCACTCGTTGATCGCGAGCAGCGAACCGGCCTTGAAGCGCCCTGCGGGGCGGAAATACAGCTCGCCGAAAAGGGCGTGCGAGTCGGCGGCATAGGAGACCATGCTGGAGCCGTCTGCGCTGGCGCCGGGCGTGATAATGACGTTGGTACAGGCGGCTGCGCGCCCGGCCGAAAGGGCCGCGGCCAGCAGGATGATGCACAGAAATTTTCTCATTTTATCTTTTCTTCTTAAATTTGCAGGCTTATGAAATACAAAGCTATAAAAATTTTCGGGATTGCCGCGATGCTGCTCCTGCCTTTCCAGGCCGGCGCACAGCAGGCGCAGGGTGCCGAGGAAGAGATCAAGCAGATGCGCGAAGCCATCGACCAGACCGTCGAGAACTACGAGAGGATTCTCGAGCTGGAGGACTGGCAGAGCTTCTACGTGGACTCCATCCTGACGCACGACTACGACGCCCTTCGCGTCGAGCTGAAGAGCCTGCAGGCCGCAAAGATGAGCAACGCCGACGTGTACCAGCAGGTCCAGGACAAGTGGGCCGAGCAGATCTACGTCGCGCTGCAGAAGGTGCTCGACGAAAAGCAGTGGGCGAAATACCTCAAGAACGGGGCCGCCCGCGAAAAGAAAGCGCGCGACAAGCGCGCCGCCAAACGTAACTAACATCATTCGATGAAAAGAGAAGATATCGACAGGGTGCTTGCGGAGCTGAAAGGGCTCCAGTGCAAGACGCAGAAGGAAGTGGAAGAGGCGCGTGTGCGCTTCCTCGGCCGCAAAGGTGAGATCACGGCGCTCTTCGAAGAGTTCCGCACCGTGGACAAGGAGATGAAGCGCGAATTCGGCCGCACGCTCAACGAGCTCAAGAACGCCGCGCAGGAGACGATTGACCGCCTCCGCGACAACATCGGCGAGGAAGGCGGCAGCGAGGGTCCGAAGCAGGACCTCTCGATGCCCGGCGACCCGCTCGAGCTGGGCTCCCGCCATCCGGTCTCGATCGTCCGCCAGGAGATCGTGGACATTTTCCGCAAGTTCGGCTACGACGTCGCGGAAGGTCCCGAGGTGGAGGACGACTACCACGTCTTCGAGGCGCTCAACTTCCCGCCGAACCACCCTGCACGCGACATGCAGGACACCTTCTTCGTGTCCACGGGGCACCCCAACCCGCTCCTCCTCCGCACCCACACCTCCAGCGTGCAGGTGCGCACGATGGAGCGCATGAAGAATCCGCCCATCCGCGTGATCTGCCCGGGCCGCGTGTTCCGCAACGAGGCCATCAGCGCCCGCGCGCACTGCATTTTCCACCAGGTGGAGGGTCTCTACATCGATGAGAATGTGACCTTCGCCGACCTCAAGCAGGCCATCCTGCTCTTCGCCCGCGAGATGTTCGGTCCCGAGACCGAGATCCGCATGCGGCCGTCCTTCTTCCCCTTCACGGAGCCGTCCGCCGAGGTGGACGTCAGCTGCAACATCTGCCACGGCAAGGGTTGCAACATCTGCAAGGGAACGGGCTGGCTGGAGATCCTGGGCTGCGGCATGGTGGACCCGAACGTCCTCGAGGCCAGCGGGATCGACTCCAAGAAATACAGCGGCTTCGCCTTCGGCATGGGCCTGGAGCGCATCGCGATGCTCAAGTGGCGGGTCAACGACCTGCGCCACTACTTTGAGAACGATATGCGCTTCCTCCAGGAGTTCAACTCCGCCGTTGAAGTTTAGTTAGATAGTGAGGGATCCGTCCGCCGGACTTGACAGGCGGACGGGCCCTGTGTTCTTGAAACCACGTTAAAAACAAGATTTTAAACATGTCAAAAAATCATTTCAGCACGCGATTCGTGCTGATCGCCACGACGTTGATCGTGAGTCTGATCACGTCCAATTTCTTTGTCCCGCGCCTTTGGCAGGTAGCCGGCTCGCATCTGCAGCTGTCCGGCGCCGTTCTGCTGTTCCCGGTGACCTATATCCTTAATGACTGTGTGACCGAGGTCTACGGCTACCGCAAGGCCCGTTTTGTCATCTGGCTGGCGTTCGTGCTGAGCGCCTTCGTGGCCCTGATGGCCCAGCTGGTCTGCTGGCTGCCCGCCCCGCTCAAGGAGGAAAGTGTCCCTGTGGCCGAGGCTTTCAACTCCCTGTTCGGCCTGGTGCCCCGCACCACCATCGCCTCGCTCTTCGCCTTCTTCGTGGGCTCCACGGTGAACGCCTGGATCATGAGCCGCATGAAGGTTGCCTCTTCCGGCAAGGGCTTCGGCTGGCGCGCCATCCTCTCCTCCGTGGGCGGTGAACTGGCCGACTCGCTCATCTTCTTCCCGGCGGTGTTCTGGGGCGTGCTGCCCCTGGCCGCCGTGCTGCAGCTGGCCGTCTCGCAGGTGATCGCCAAGTTGCTCTATGAGGTGGTCGCCCTCCCGCTGACCGCTTGGTTCGTGAACGGCGTCAAGCGCGCCGAAGGCATCGACACCTACGACCACAAAGTTTCCTACAATCCGTTCAAAATCAAAGACTTCTAGTATGGATAGAACCCAAGACGGCCTGCAGTCCCTGGGCCGCAAGACCGAATACCGCCAGGACTACGCTCCCGAGGTCCTCGAGACCTTCGAGAACAAGCATCCCGAGAACGATTACTGGGTGCGTTTCAACTGCCCGGAGTTCACGACCCTGTGTCCGATCACGGGCCAGCCGGACTTCGCCGAGATCCGCATCAGCTACATTCCCGACCACCGCATGGTGGAGAGCAAGAGCCTCAAGCTCTACCTCTTCAGTTTCCGCAGCCACGGTGACTTCCACGAGGACGTCGTCAACATCATCATGAAGGACCTCATCAAGCTGATGGACCCCAAGTACATCGAGGTCACGGGCCTCTTCACCCCGCGCGGCGGCATCTCCATCTACCCCTACGCCAACTACGGCCGTCCCGGCACGAAATACGAGAAACTCGCCGAGCAGCGCTTCGCTACGCACGAATAATTCGTCATTCACTTTTTCGAATCCATCATTTTGCCTTGTTTATCCGTCAAACAAGGCAGTGGACAGTTACATTTATTTGAAATCTTTTCCGTTATTTCTATACTTGCCTAAACACTAGTTGGTTATTCGTATTTACGGAAAAGAAGACCTATGTCACGGCTCGGTCACAACATAGCTCACAGTATTATTTTTCTGACCACTTTGCTTCATGCTGGCTGCAATTCGTTGCCGGCGGGTCATATTACCCAAACCCTCGACGAAGTGGAACGTTGCATGAACGTGCAGCCGGACAGTGCACTGGTCCTGTTGCAACGGATAGATTCGACAGACTTGATTGGTCCCGCCGTGAAGGCCCGGTATGCCTTGCTGAAAACAATGGCATTGGATAAATGCTATATGGATATAACGAGGCCTGGATTACTTGACCCTGCGGTCTCGTGGTATACCAGACATGGGACTGCTGATGAACGGCTGAAGATCTATCATTACCAAGGCCGTGTCCAACAGGATAGGAAAGACCTTAACGCTGCAATAATCATGTATTCCAAAGCCGAGCGATATGCAGATAAAGCTCTGGATCAGCATGCATTGGGTCTGCTATATGTTGCAATCGGCAGTGTGTATAATTCAGTGTATAATACACAGCAAGAGTTGCTTTATAACGAGAAAGCAAGTGAGGTGTTTCGGCAAGCGAATGATCCCCTGTATGGGTCGTCTCTTGGAACCCTGGCATTGACTTATCAGAATAAAAAGAATTGGGCTCTTGCTGACTCTTTGTATCGAATAGCGATCGCGGCCTCGGATGCCTTCCCCCACGCGCAAATGGTGGATATTTCCAACTATGCTAGAATGAAATTGGTTCAGCCGGACAGAGATCCGGAGGGAGCTTTTGCCTTGTTAAAACGCAGAATGGAAATGTCCGGAGGTCAACTTTCTACCAGGGACGCGGGCGCGTATGCCTATGCGGTGGCGTTACTGGGGGATAATAAAACGGCAGACCTGTTGATCTCCCAGATTCAGGATGCCTCCGGTCGCGATAGGGTGCATGTTTTGATGTGGATGTCCCGAATCGCTCTTTCACGAGGTGATTATGAAAATGCTTTTCGAACTCTAGCTGAGGCCTACTCTCTAGAATCTGGCATTTTGGAGGCAACCATGACGGACTCAGTAACAAGAGCCTTAAAAGAGGAGGCTTCTCGGGGAACAGAAAAGACACGAAACCTTCTCTACACAATTGTAGTATTAACGGGATTTATTATTCTGATCTTCATCAGTCTGGTATTATGGCTCTTTTTGCGGAAAGCAAAAGTGGAAACGGAATGCTCCCGCTTATTGTATTTGCGTGAGCGTTTACAGGAGGAATTGGGTAAACAGGAAACAGAATTGCATGACATACTGGAGAAGAATGCAGCACAGTCGTTACGGATCTCCGATCAACAGGACAAAATACAGGAAATGGAAAGAAGCGTTGCGAGGGAGCGGGAGATTTATACACGGGAGAGGGTGAGCCGGTTGCGACAACTGGGTGAATTACGAAGCACTTTTTGGTGGCGGGAGCGCGGCGGTATGAGGGAAGCGGATGCCATCAGCAAGATTAAAGCAGAAATCGCTTATGTGTTCCAAACAGACAATGACGGTAAAAAGCTGGTTCGTCGTCTAGACAGTGAACTAGATGGCGCAGTTTCGTTGTTAAGGGCGAAACTACACCTGCGAGGAAAACCACAGGAAGTGCTATTTCTTTGTTGTTGCATTTTGGATTTGGAACCGGAAATGATAGCTGAAATTATGGGAACCACAAAGGCCAATGTTTACGAAAAACGTTATCGCTTACGTGCTCGTATTCGGGAACTGAACGATCCGCTACTTGCCGTTTTAGTGGAAAAATACTAACGAAGCACAGTCTCGGCGATTTTCTTATAACATATTGAAAACGAGCAAGAACCCATTATTCTTTATGGGCGTTTTCTTACTTTGTTAAAAACACCAAATCTAACGCCTACCGACAGGAGCTTCGCAAGTTGTTGTCCTTCAGGAGATTGAGACCATTAAACCGGGCCGTGACATGTTAGAAATTAAATGCGTAAAAACTTGTTTGGAAGAATTGAGGGTCGTATCTTCGTGGTGTTAGTTATTCTCAAACACGATTATGCGAAAAATCAATTATTTAATCATTGGGATTGCTTGCCTTTTCCTTTCGACACACGTATTAATGGCAAGTTCAATCATCGA
Organism: uncultured Bacteroidia bacterium; assembly: GCA_902768985.1. Taxonomy (GTDB): domain Bacteria; phylum Bacteroidota; class Bacteroidia; order Bacteroidales; family UBA932; genus Cryptobacteroides. The sequence continues at coordinate 35,219 of CACXNA010000010.1, forward strand.
TGGCGGCGGTGATGGTGGTGTTATATCGGTGCCCATCATTGTCTCAGAGGGAGACGGAAGCGATGGTAATGTGCCCAAAAACCGAGCCCCTCTTTTTGTCCCGATTGAAGCGGCGTATGTCTATGCGTCGTCAAGTGTCATGGTAGAGTTTCTTGTTAATCTGGGGGCAACTGTGGTAACAATAGAAAATATTACTGCGGGAGAACAATGTGAGATATTTATTAATGCTGATATCGGAGTTCTATACCTGCCAATTTCTGGCAATACAGGAAGTTGGCAAATGTATTTTAGATCGGTGTCCGGAAGGACGTACGTAGGCGAATTTACCTTATAAACTCTTATAGGAAATGAAAACAGCAAACAAAACAAACTCTCTTGTACGAGTTGCAGCAGTAGCGCTCGTTGTCAGTTGTATTTCGGCGTTCCAGATTTCCGCTGATGCTTCTTGTCGTATCACCGATTTAGAGAACGGTTATTATCTTGCTTGTCTTGGTGATCATGGTACGTGCAAGTTTATTCCACCCGAGGGTGATCCTACATACTGCGATGGTAATATCGCCTTTGCCGAACCGATTCTGTGTCCGCTGGATGATATTGTCCCGTAATAATGGGTGCAAGATTTTTCTTTCTTGTTAGTTGCTTGATTGTCCTCCCGGGGTTCGCTCTAAAAGGACAATCAAGCATGGTTATTACCCATAATCGCGAAATCTCTCCTTCACGCCCAGTGTTTTTGGACGATTATTACTATGGGGAGAAACTACTGGAGGATGCTTTTATCTCCATAGAGTACCAAAAGACCTTCATGTGGGACACGCTGAGTCGCAAAACCTGTACAACAACCGATATCCTGCTCGTGGGATCCAACTGGGTCAAGTATCAGGACCTGGTCAAGTTCAAATATGACACGTACGCAAAAGTGGATTATGACAGGGCGGAAAAGGGACTCGGGAAAGCCATCACAAGCGATGTATACTGGGCGAGCTTCTATGATGTGTACTTGATGGATCTCTCCCGGAAGGAAATTCAGTTCTCCTGCCGCCTCGCGGCGGAAGATTATCAAGTCAAGGAACCGGCGCCTAGGCTGAACTGGTCATTGTCGGATTCTACCAGAGTTATTGGACCCTATCAGTGCCAGCATGCGACATCGACGTACGGTGGGCGACGGTGGCACGCTTGGTTCACGCTGGATGTCCCGATCCCGCTTGGGCCCTGGAAGCTGGGTGGTTTGCCGGGATTGATCGTGCTGGCTTACGATGAGGCGCGACAGTACGAATTTGAAGCTCTATCGGTTTCTGACGAAGCCCGCCCGATCAACCTGATTAACTATCCTTACAGAACGATTACCCGCAAACAGTACAACAAGATGTTTCAAGAGTTGATGGAGGATTATTATACTTTCACGAACAGTCATTTGTCGGGCTCCGGCTTTCAATATATTGGGGAAAAGGGATCTAAATATCCAAAGGAATCCATGACTTTTTCATTGATAGAAAAAGATGAGAAGTAGAGTACCATTCTGGTTGATACCTTTTTTCTTTCTAGCATGTTCGTCGCATAAGAATACATTTAACGATTATGTTTCTGGTGCACGAGCCATTGATATTGGTATTAATGGTGCCTTGGCAGATAGTCTGTTTGGTGGGGTTATTCCAGGTCAGTCTTTGTCGCATACTGCCGTTTTGTATACCGATGCGGATTGTTCTGCGTGTATTTCTTCTGCCATCGAGTTGTATAAGTCTTTTAAAAAAGCTGAAACAAGTTATTCACTTGTAATCCTTCTGGGGGGCCCAGATCGAGAGACATTTGATTATTATTGGCAGCGTGAATTCCCTGATGGATGCAGTGAAACGCACGCGTTCATTATTCTTTCTCCCAAAATAGATGATATTCCTAAAGGAGTATATGTCGTAGAGAGAAATATAGCTCAGCATTATTCTATATGGAGCGGGCCGTAATTATATCTTTGAGTTCAGTTTTTTTGCTTCTTCTTTCCTGTCATTCTTACAGACCGAAGGAAGAGCCCCTGGTCCTATCTAAGCCGCACGAAATCGTGGCGGTAGACTCTGTTTATTTCCCGATTAAAGATCCAGTGTCGTGTATGGTCATTTCTGATTCTATTCTGGCCATAAAGCATTCGAGACAGAAGGATTCTGTATTATTCACCATATACAATGTTCGTTCGAAAAGTCGAGTGCGAGAGGTTCTCTATGGCCAGAAGGAGGACCAATTCCTTGGGTTGCTTTATGCATATTCTTCGGAAGGATTGGTGCTTCATGACTTCGCAAAAGAGCGATTCTCGCTTATAAAACCGGATAAAATAGCTGATCAAGGAAAACTAATTTTTAAAGAAACAAATATACACGCACAGTGTATTCTTCCGACAAAAGGAGATCGGCTGCTTTTTTTAAACTCAAATTCGTTCGAGAACAGGGAAAACAGGCTTTTAATATCCGACGCGGAATACCACTATAACTCAAAGCGAAGGGTCCATATAGACACATACAATGTTGTGGATGGGTTTATGTTGATGAACGAAGAAGGGACGCGTACATACTATTTTGATAAGCATTCTGGGATTGTTGAGCTATATGATGCCCGCTTATCTTGTTTGAAAAGAATGATAGTTCAAGATGCGTTAAGCCCAGACTATGTTATATATAAAAGTGGCAAGAATAAACTACGCGTTTTTAAAGGGTCCGTCCCGTACACGTTCAAGGCAGGCAGTGCGAACCCAAAAGGCGTTTTGGTATTATATGATCCATGCTATCTTGCTGGGGAGCGGAGTTTAATATATGGAGAGTCTCAGCCATCCCTCATGATGCTAGATTGGGAGGGAGAGTTAAAAACATTATTTTTGATCCCTGGAGGACGGCATCCGGTACAATGCCATGCGACTCAAGAAGGAAGGATTGTTTTGTTATTTTGTGAAGATAACGGCATCAAAGAAGTTATTTATGAGATTGCCTCATAATTTGTTTCTCGTCTTTTCCTTGCTGTTGCCTTGGTGGGCCGGGGCGCAGGAGTTTTCGTTGGAGGGCCGGGTCCAGGACGCGGCCACGCGGGAGCCGCTGGCGGGAGCGATTATTGCCGCGTCCCGGTCGGACGGCCGGGTGTTGGGCTATACTGCGGCAGGCGGAAACGGCACCTTCAAACTCCCCCTCCCGGAGGGCGCAGAGACCTTGACGGTCACGCTGTTGGGATATGGAAAGAAAATCATTCAGGCGCCTTTCTCGTCTCCGCTGACGATCACGATGAAGGCCGGTCGGGAGCGGATTGCATCAGCCGTCATTACATCCCGGAGCGTAGAGGTCAAAGGAGATACGGTTACATATAATGCTGCCGCAGTGCGCGGGAAAAATGACCGAAACCTGGGTGATCTGCTTGAGCGTCTGCCGGGCATCGAGATGTCCCGACACGGCGGAATCTTATATAACGGGCGCCCGATTAATAAGTTGTATATTGAAGGACGCGATATTCTGAAGGGCGAGTACGGATTCGCGAGCGAGAATCTGGACGCGAAGAGCATCAAATCCATCGATGTTTATCTCAACCACCAACCCGTCAAGGTTCTGCGCGATATCGTCGAGTCAAACAGTACGGCGCTGAACATTACCCTGGAAGATTATGCCAAGGGCTCTTGGGGTGGCTCAATCGATGCTGCGGGAGGCCGTTCGTGGGCGCCGGGGGCGACCTGGTCGGGCGACCTTCTGGGGCTGTATGTTGGGAGGCAGAACGCCTCTCTGAACAAGGTGAACACCAACAATATCGGCACGCTGCCCTATTATGCCGGTTCGCAGGTCAATGTTTTCCGGATCGGGGAAGAGCTATTTAATCGTTACCGTTTGCAGAACTACTTCTCTCCGAATGTTGACGGCGCGCCACTGGAAGACGTCCATTCTGTTCTGAACCGGAGTGTGAATGCACAAACCATAGACAATCATTCGTTCTCTGAAGACAGCAACATTGGCGTGACTGTCAAGTATTCCAGAGATGTTCTGGGCTCGACTTTCACCGGCCTTAGACAATATTTGCAGCCCGGTGAAACGGCGGATAAACGATACGTGGATATTGTTGAGAAACAGACAAAAGATACGTTCCTGAGCGCCGCGGCGGAGTTCGTTTCCAACACGGACCGGCAGTACGTGAAGGAGGCATTGTACTTCGACTTGCAGCGCAACTCGGGACACGCAGACATCTTGGGGCCGGAGGCCTTGACGCAGGGGACCGAAGGCAAGCGCCTGGACATCAACAATATTCTAGATCTAACTTTTCGTGTAAAGAAGCGTAACGTCATTCGACTGAGCAACTATACGCAATATACTGACAAGGATGACGCATTGTGTGTTTCGCGAGACCATCTCGAGCAGGCGCTCCGGGTGCAGGTGTTTTATAATTCGCTCCAGCTCTCGGGGATTGCGCATACAGCACGGGAGTGGACATTCACGCTGACGCCTCGATTAACCTTTTACTGGCGCCTCCTGGCTTCGACCTTGGCTGGGCAACTCCCTGCCGTGATTCCGGGACAGACCGTGCAGGACCTGTCCATCTGGTCCGTGCAGCCGGGACTGAACGCCGAAATCGTCAGGAGAATCGGTCAGTGGCGGATTGGCGTGAACGCCGCAGGCGAATACCGTTACTATAATTTTCGCGCGCAAACCGACAGGCGGGAATCCTTGCCGACCCTGTCGGGTTCCGCATTCGTGAAATACGCCCGGGGGCGGGTAGAGACAGAGCTCTCCTATACATATTCGCTTGATATTCAGGACGACCAAACCATAGGCCAGGCGCTCATCCTCAGCGCATACAACACCTTGTGGACGGGACGTCAGAATCTGGTTCGCTTGCCGATGCACAGAGTACAGTTCGATTTCGGCTTCCATGAACCCCTGACGGGCGTGTATTTCCGTGTGCATTCTTCTGCGCAGAGCGGACAGTCCAATCCGGAAAGCCGAGCATTGTTTGATGACTATGTCCTCATCCGGGAAGCGGACGGGGTGGCCAAGATGCAATCCATCCTGAATAGCGTTTCGCTGTCCCGGGGTTTGCCGGCGATTCGCGGGAAAGTGGATGCCCGGGTCAGCCATGACATCAGTCGCTTCGTGCTGTGGCAAGACGGCTTCGATGTGGATTACAATTCTTCTTTCTTGCAGACAGCCTTAGATTTTAAGGCGAATCCGCTGCGTTGGCTGGGCTTTGAATATGCGGGGGACTATATGCTGACCAATTTCTCCCTGAAAGGGGAGCGGGAGCCGTCCCGTCATGATTTGCGCCAGAAGCTTTCTGTCTCCTTGCTACCCGGCGACAGGTGGGAATTCCAGATATCCTCGGAGCACAGGCTGAATGTAGTTTCGGAAACCCAAGGTGTCCTCCTGTTGGGAGCAAATGTGTTGTGGCGTGTTACCCCTTCCGTTCGATTCCATCTGCAGGGGATCAACCTGCTGGATAAAAGGGAATACGTCGTGGTGACGACTTCTCCGCTTCTGATCTCCTCTTCCAGCTGGCAAATCCGCCCCAGAACGCTACTGTTGGGTGTTGAATGGAAGTTTTAATCATTTTGACAGAATTGTTATGGCTCCTTCGCCCTTCCGGGGGCCTCGGAGTCATTCCGGGCTTGACCCGGAATCTTTTTTTCGTATATTTGTCCTGCTAAGCAATGCAAGTAAACGAGTATATGAAGAATTATTTTGACCTTTCCGGACGCGTCGCCGTGGTGACCGGCGCATCCACCGGCCTGGGCCTCCAGATGGCCAAGGCCTTCGCGAGCCAGGGCGCCAATCTGGTGCTGCTCGCCCGCCGTATGAACCTCCTGGAGGAAAATGCGAAAGCCATCAACGCTGAATTCGGCGTTGAGGTGCTCCCTTTTGCCTGTGATATTACCAACACGGAGAACGTCAAGGCCGCCGTAGCCGCCACGATGGAGCGCTTCGGCCGCGTGGACATCCTGATGAACAACGCCGGCACGGGTGCCGTGGCCCCGGCTGAGGAAATCACCGACGAGCAGTTCAAGAAGGAGCTGGACATCGACCTCTTCGGCACGTTCAACTGCTCCCGCGAGTTCGGCAAGGAGATGATCAAGGCCGGCTACGGCCGCATCATCAACATCGCCTCAATGTACGGCCTGGTGGGCAACCTCATCGTGGGTTCCGCCCCGTACCATGCCGCCAAGGGTGGTGTCGTGAACCTGACCCGCGCCCTCGCGGCCGAGTGGGGCAAGCACGGCATCACGGTCAACAGCATCTGCCCGGGTTACTTCTACACCGACCTGACGACCGCCACCCTCGACTCCGACTACTTCCAGGCCATCGCGAAGAACAACATCCCGCTGGGCCGCTACGGCAAGCAGGGCGAACTCGACACCTGCGCCCTCTTCCTGGCCTCCCCGGCTTCGACCTACGTGAACGGTCAGAATATCGCCGTTGACGGCGGTTACACCTGCATCTAGGGGTTTCTGCAAATCCTTGAATAACCGCATTGCGAAAGCGATGCGGTTATTTTTTATTATAAATCGTAAGTTTATACTGGGATAAAATGAATGATTGTTAATAAAACATATTTCGTAATCCGACCTTGCAGGAATTTCACGATTGAATATCAATATTTTGCAAAATTATTTTTATTAATCAAATTTTTATCTATCTTTGCAAAGCGGTGCCTCCCGGTCCCCGCCCGGATGACGGGAGAGCCACGACAGATTAGTTAGTTGTGTTTATATCGGTTAGAAGATCCGTATGTTCGATTTGGAGACCGTGAAGTCCTTTTACAAGGGCTATGGGGAACGGGTAGCGGCCGTCCGGCAGATGCTGGGCAGGCCGCTGACGTTGTCGGAGAAGATCTTGTATTCCCACGTGTACGATCCGGCTTCCATGAAGCCCCTGAAGCGGCTGGAGGATTTCGGCGAGTTCCGTCCCGACCGCGTGGCGATGCAGGATGCGACGGCACAGATGGCGCTGTTGCAGTTCATGAGCACGGGCCGTGAGGCCGTGAGCGTGCCCACCACGGTTCATTGCGATCACCTCATCTGCGCGAAGAAAGGCGCTGAAACGGATCTCGCGGACGCCCTGAAGACCAATGCGGAAGTCTATGATTTCCTGGCCTCTGCGGCAGCCCGCTACGGCATCGGCTTCTGGAAGCCGGGTGCCGGTATCATCCATCAGATCGTCCTGGAGAACTACGCGTTCCCGGGCGGTATGATGGTCGGGACGGATTCCCATACGCCCAACGCGGGCGGCATGGGTATGCTGGCCATCGGTGTGGGCGGCGCCGATGCGGTGGACGTGATGACGGGCATGCCCTGGGAGCTGCGGATGCCGCGCCTGATCGGCGTGCGGCTGACCGGCTCGCTCAAGGGCTGGGCCACGCCCAAGGACGTGATCCTCAAGCTCGCCGGCCTGCTGACCGTCAAAGGCGGCACCAACGCCATCCTCGAATATTTCGGCCCCGGCACGGAGAACCTCTCCTGCACCGGCAAGGCCACGATCTGCAATATGGGCGCCGAGGTCGGCGCCACGAGCTCCGTTTTCCCGTACGGCGTGCACATCGCCGAATACCTGATGGCCACGGGCCGCAAGGAAGTGGCGGCGATGGCCTCGAACCTCTGTTGCGAGCTGCGTGCGGACGACGCCGTGATTGCGCATCCGGAGCAGTATTTCGACGAAGTCGTGCAGATCAATCTCTCCGAACTCGAACCCTACATCAACGGTCCCTATACGCCGGACGCCGCCTGCGCGCTCAGCGAGATGAAGGACCGCCAGGCGCGGGAGCGTTTCCCGCACCAGGTGGAAGTGAGCCTGATCGGCTCCTGCACCAATTCCTCCTATCAGGACCTCGCCTGCGCTGCCTCCGTGGCGCGCGCGGCGCTGGACGCCGGGCTGAAGCCGAAGGCGAAGCTGCTCGTCGTCCCGGGCAGCGCGCAGATCCGCGCGACGGCCGAGCGCGACGGTCTGCTGGACTCCCTGCGGGAGGCCGGCGCCACCGTCATGGCGAACGCCTGCGGCCCCTGCATCGGCCAGTGGGAGCGTGAAACGGACGATCCGACGCGCCCCAACACCATCGTGACGAGTTTCAACCGCAATTTCGCGAAGCGGGCCGACGGCAACCCCGAGACGCGCGCGTTCATCGCCTCCCCGTCGATGGCGGTCGCGCTCGCATTCGCCGGCAGGCTTGACTTCGACCCCCGCTCCGAGACGCTGGACGGCGTGTGGATGCGCGCTCCGCGTGGCCTGGACCTGCCTGCAGCCGGCTTTGTGCCCGACACGTCGGGCTATGTGGCCCCGCAGCCCGGCAGCCCCGAGCCGGTCATCCGCCCGGACAGCAAGCGCCTGCAGCGCCTGCAGCCCTTCGCCCCCTGGGACGGCAAGGACCTGATGGGCCTGCCGCTGCTGATCAAGGTCAAGGGCAAGTGCACCACCGACCACATCTCGATGGCCGGCCCGTGGCTCAAGTTCCGCGGCCATCTGGAGAATATTTCCGACAACCTGCTGATGGGGGCGACCGACGCCTTCACCGGCAAATCCGGCCCCGTGGCCCCGCGCGCCAAAGTCCTCCGGGACGCCGGCACGGGCAGCATCGTCGTGGCTGAAGACAACTACGGCGAGGGCTCCAGCCGCGAGCACGCGGCGATGGAGCCGCGTTTCCTGGGCGTGCGCGCCGTGCTCGCCAAGAGCTTCGCGCGCATCCACGAGACCAATCTCAAGAAGCAAGGCGTGCTGGCCCTTACCTTTGCGAACCCGACGGACTATGCCAAGATCCGCCAGGGCGACAAGCTGGACGTGCTCTGCTCCGCGATCACCCCGGGCAAGCCGCTTACCGTGATCATCTGCCACGAGAACGGCTCGCAGGAGCGCATCCAGGCCAAGCATAGTTATACCCCGCAGCAGATCGCCTGGTTCCGGGCGGGCTCTGCCCTCAATACCCTGTCCAAATGACCACGAAGACCAAGAAAGAATTCCTCATCTACAAGCTCTCCGAGGAAATGAAGGGGAGCACCCGGATGGATGCCGCCCTGTTCAAGAAACTGGACGTCAAGCGCGGTCTTCGCAACGAAGACGGCACCGGTGTGCTGGTCGGACTGACCAACATCGGTAACGTCGTGGGCTACGAGCGCAAGGACGACGGCTCCATCGAGCCCATCGAGGGTAAGCTCTATTTCCGTGGCTATGAGGTCAAGGACCTCGTCCACGCCATCATGGCCGAGAAGCGTTTCGGCTATGAGGAAATCTGCTTCCTGCTCCTGTCCGGCCGCCTGCCGGACGCGGAGGAGCTCCAGGCATTCAAGGACCTGATCATCGACAACATGCCGCTTGAGCAGAAGACCATCCTGCACATCATCGAGCTGGAGGGGGACGACATCATGAACATCCTCGCGCGCAGCGTGATGGAGTTCTATACTTTCGACGAGAATCCCGACGACGTGTCGCGCGACAACCTGATGCGCCAGAGCATCGAGCTCATCTCGAAGTTCCCGACCACGATCGCCTACGCGTACAATATGTACCGGCACCACCACCACGGCCGCTCCCTGCACATCCGCGACGCCCAGCCGGGCCTGTCGCTGGCGGAGAATTTCCTCTATATGCTCAAGGGAACGGACTATACGGAGCTGGACGCCCGCACGCTCGACCTGCTGCTCATCCTGCATTCCGAGCACGGCGGCGGTAACAACTCCACCTTCACGGTGCGTGTGACGTCCTCCACCGGCACGGACACCTTCTCTTCCATCGCGGCCGGCATCGGCTCCCTGAAGGGCCCCAAGCACGGTGGCGCCAACCTCAAGGTCTGCGACATGATCTCCTTCCTCAAGGAGAACATCACCAACTGGGAGGACGAGAAGGAGATCGCCAAGTGGCTGCGCCGCATCGTCAAGGGCGAGGTCTTCGACAAGAGCGGCCTCGTGTATGGCATCGGCCACGCGGTCTACACCAAGTCCGACCCGCGTACCGTCCTGCTCAAGGAGATGGCGCGCGAGCTCGCGATCGAGAAGGGTCGCCTGCCGGAGTTCGAGTTCATGGAGCGCATCGAGCGCATCGCCATCGAGGAAGTGTATGCCGCCAAGGGGCAGCGCAAGGTGCTCTGCGCTAATGTCGATTTCTATTCCGGCTTCGTGTACGACCTGATCGGCATCCCGCGCGAGATCTACACGCCGCTCTTCGCGATGGCCCGTATCGTGGGCTGGTGCGCGCACCGCAACGAGGAGCTCAACTACGAGGGGCGCCGCATCATCCGCCCCGCCTACCGCTGCGTCACCGACGAAAAGGAATATATAGAAATGGCTGATCGTTAGAGATCAGCCATTTTCTTTTACATTCCTATATCCGCTTTCAGCTGGCGGATGGCCTTTTCGGCGTCGCCGCCGGCCTGGTCGAGCAGCGTCACGAAGCGGCTGCCGATGATGCCGCCGCTCGCGTGCTCGCACGCAGCGTCGAAGGTCTGCTTGTTGCTGATGCCGAAGCCGACCATCCGCGGGATGCGCAGTCCCATGTCCGCAATCCGCTTGAAATAAGCTTGTTTCTGCGCGTCGAAGTCCTTCTGCGCGCCCGTCGTGGCGGCCGAGGAGACCATGTAGATGAAGCCGGAGGTGTGCTCGTCGATCAGGCGCACCCGCTCCTCGGAGGTCTCCGGGGTGATCAGCATGATGAAACGCAGTCCGTAGCGCTCGGCCACGGCCTTGTAGCTTTCCATGTAGTCCTTGAACGGCAAGTCCGGGATGATGATCCCGTCCACGCCCACTTCCGCGCAGCGGGCGCAGAATGCCTCGAAGCCGAAGCGGAACACGGGGTTGAGGTAGCCCATCAGGATGAGGGGGATGTCCACGTCGCGGCGGATGCCTTCGAGCTGAGAGAAGAGCTTCTCGAGGGTCATCCCGCCGCGGAGCGCCTTCGTGGCGGCGTCCTGGATCACCGGACCGTCGGCCATCGGATCGCTGAAGGGGATGCCGACCTCGATCATGTCCACGCCCTCGCGGGCGAGGGTGCGGATCACGTCGGCGGTGCCATCGGGACGCGGCGCGCCCGCGCAGAAGTAAATGGAGAGCAGGCGCTGCGGCTTGCTGCTGAAGAGTTGATCTATTCTGTTCATTGTCTTATCGTTGCAGGTTTTCCAAAAAGATTTCCATCAGTTCCGGGTCCTTGATGCCCGGGGCCGTCTCGAAGCGGCTGTTGAGGTCGATGCCCGCGAGGTACGGGTAGATGAAGTCGTGGAGCGTGGCCACGGTGTCCATCCCGATGCCCCCGCTGAGCAGGAAGCGCGTCTTCTCCTCGTAGTCGTCCATGATGGACCAGTCGAAGCGCTTGCCGCTGCCGCCGTGGCCGGGGGTCTTGGTGTCGAAGAGGAAGAGGTCGCAGCTGCCTTCGTAGCCCGCGACGGTGTTGCGCACGCTCTCTTCGGCGATGCCGAAGGCCTTGATGACGCGCAGGCCGTCGCGCTCGCGCAGCTGCGCGCAGAACTCCGGGCTCTCCGAGCCGTGGAGCTGGACATAGTCGAAGCGGTAGGTCTCGTTGCGGCGCAGGATCTCCTCGCGCGGTGCGTCCACGAACACGCCCACGCGCCCCGCCTTGGCGGGGAGGTAGGAGGGCGTTTCGCGCACGTAGCGCGGGGAGCCGGGGTAGAAGATGAACCCGATCAGGTCCACTCCCAGGGCTTCGATGGCGCGGATATTTTCGCCTTCGGTCATGCCGCAGACTTTGATGAGCTGGTTGTTGATCATAACGCGTGGATGAATGTGGCCAGGGCGGCGCCCGGGTCGGTTTCTTTCATGAAGGTTTCGCCCATCAGGAAGCCGCGGAAGCCCGCTTCGCGCAGCTGCCTGACGGTCTCCGGCTGACTGATCCCGCTCTCGGAAATATAAAGTGGACGAGATTCCGGCTCTTCGGCCGGAATGACTATTTTATTATTCCGTTCTCTTCTGTAGTCATTCCGGGCTTGACCCGGAATCTCCCGCAGCGCCGGCGCCAGCTCAAACGATGTCTTCACATCGGTGACGAAGGAGCCGAGGTGCCGGTTGTTGACGCCGACGACGTCGACCTCGGGCGTGATGTAGTCGAGCTCGTCGGCGCTGTGGATCTCCAGCAGCACCTCGAGCCCGAGCCGGTGCGCCTCGGCGGTGAGGGCGGCGCAGTCCTCGCGGCGCAGGCACGCGGCGATGAGCAGCACGGCGTCGGCGCCCGCCTCCGCGGCCTGGTACAGCTGGACCGGGTCGATGATGAAGTCCTTGCGGAGAATGGGAATGTCCACCAGCGGCCGCACGCGGCGGATAAAGTCGAGGCTCCCGCCAAAGTACTGCTCGTCGGTGAGGATGCTGAGCGCCGCGGCGCCGTTCGCCGCATACACCGGCACGACGTCCTCCGGCTGCACATCTGCGTGGATCCAGCCTTTCGACGGCGACTTGCGCTTGAACTCCGCGATGATCCCCGTCCTGGACGCGGCCAAAGCCTGCTTCAGCGAGCGCTTCGGCGCCATCACCGCCGCCAGCTCCTGCCGCTTGGTTTCTATGATTTGTTGCAGAATATCCATAATCCTTAGCTGTAAAGCTCGAGGAACTTCCGGAAGGCGCGGAGGGCGGCGCCGCTGTCGAGGGACTCGCGGCAGCGCGCGATCGACTCCTCCACCGAAAGGTTGCGGTCGATTACCGAGATGCCGCAGGCGGCGTTCGCCAGGACCACCGACTTCTGCGCCTCCGTGGCCGTGCCTTCGAGTATCGCGTCGAAGATCCGTCGCGCGTCGGCGGCGGTCTGTCCGCCGTAGATGTCCTTGGGTTCCACGTAGTTGAGTCCCAGGTCCTTGGGCGTAAACACTTTCTCGAAGTGGGGCGTGACGAGTTTGAAACCCGAGGTCAGCGATATCTCGTCGTAGCCGTCGTAGCTGGTCAGCACGCCGAAGTTGTCCCCGATCTTCTGGTGGGCACGTACGTAGAGCCGCTGCTGGGCCTGGGTGGCCGTGCCGTGCAGGGAGTTCTTCGGCTGGCAGGGATTGACCAGCGGGCCCAGCAGGTTGAAGCAGGTGGGCACGCCTAGCGCGCGGCGCACGGGGCCCACGAACTTCATGCCGTAGGCGAAGAGCGGAGCGTGCAGATAGCAGATACCGGCTTCGTCGAGTGCGCGACGCATCACGTCCGGATTGTCGGTGAACTTGGCTCCGTGGGCCTCCAGGACGGTGCTCGCACCGCTCACGGAGGTGCTCGCGCCGTTGCCGTGCTTGGACACCTTGTAGCCCGCGCCGGCGATCACGAACGCCGAACAAGTGGAGATGTTGAAGGTGTTCTTGCTGTCTCCGCCTGTGCCTACGATGTCGAGGGTATTGTACTCGTCGAGGTCGATGTGCTTGCCGGTCTCCAGCAGACCGTCGCGGAAGCCGAGGAGCTCGTCCACCGTGATGCCGCGCGTCTGGAGCGCCATCAGCAGCGCTGCGATCTGGCTGTCGTTGTAGGCCTGCCGGGTGATGCCGAGCAGGATGTCGTGCGTCTGTTCGCGGGAGAGGGTCTCTCCCTCGATGAGTTGGTTCAGATACTCTTTCATATTGTGTAATTTTTAATGATTCAACCAGTTGGAAATGATGGCGGCGCCGTCCGGCGTCAGCACGCTCTCCGGGTGGAACTGCAGGCCGCGCAGGTCCAGACTGCGGTGGCGCAGGGCCATTACCTGCCCCTCGTCGCTCAAGGCGATGGCCTCGAGGCAGGCGGGCAGCGTGGCGGCATCGACCACCCAGGAGTGGTAGCGCCCGACGGGGAATTCCGCCGGCAGGCCGGCGAAGAGGTAATCGTCCGCCGTACGGCGGCAGGGGGTCTGTACCCCGTGGAAGACCTCGGCGAGGTTCACGAGCGTGCCGCCGAAGGCCTCGCCTAGGGCCTGTTCGCCCAGGCAGATGCCCAGGATGGGCTTCTCGGCGGCGTAGCGCCGGATGACTTCGGGCATCAGCCCGGCCTCGGACGGGATGCCCGGGCCCGGGGAGAGAAGGATCTTGTCGAAGGCCGCGAGCTCCCCGAGCTCGAAGCGGTCGTTGCGGAAGACGCTGACCGTGGCGCCGAGCGCCTTGACGAGGTGCACCAGGTTGTAGGTGAACGAGTCGTAGTTGTCTATGATGGCTATCTTCATAAGGCTCAGAGTGTTGCGGCGATCTCAATGGCTTTGCGGAGTGCGCCGAGTTTGTTGTTGACTTCCTGGAGTTCGTAGGCGGGGTCGCTCTTGGCGACGATGCCGCCGCCGGCCTGGAACCAGAGCTCCCCGCCGCGGCTCACGAAGGAGCGGATGGTGATGGCCTGGTTGAGCGAGCCGTCGAAGCCGATGCTACCCACGCAGCCGCCGTAGGCGCCGCGGTTGTGGGGCTCAAGCTCCGAGATGATCTGCATCGCGCGGACCTTCGGTGCGCCGGAGAGCGTCCCGGCGGGGAATGTGTCGATGAAGGTCTTGACGGGGTCGGCGCCTGCGTCCGGCACGCCGCTCACACGGCTGACGAGGTGGATGACGTGCGAGTAGTACTGCAGTTCCTTATAGAAATCGACGCGCACGTCGTGGCAGTTGCGCGACAGGTCGTTGCGCGCCAGGTCCACCAGCATCACGTGCTCGGCGTTCTCCTTGGGGTCGTTGCGGAGGAATTCCGCCCCGCGCGCGTCGGCCGCGTCGTCGCCCGTGCGGCGCGTCGTGCCCGCGATGGGGTCGATGTACGCGCGCCCGCCCTCGATGCGGCAGTGGGTCTCGGGCGAGGAGCCGAAGATGCGGTAGCCGCCGAAGTCCATGTAAAAGAGGTACGGGGAAGGGTTGATGCTGCGCAGGGCGCGGTAGAGCTGGAAGTCGTCACCCTCGTAGCGCTGCACGAAGCGGCGCGACAGGACGACCTGGAAGACGTCGCCGCGGTGGCAGTGGGCGATGCCCCGGCGGATGTTGGCCAGGTGCTCCTCGTCCGTCAGCGTCGAGCTGACCTCGCCCGTCGGGCGGAAATCGTAGAGATTGGTCGCCGCGCGCCCGAGCAGGCGCTCGATGCGCTCGCCCTCCGGCTCCGCGCCTTCCGGCACCAACTCGTGCAGGGTCAGGCGGTTACGGAAGTGGTCGAACTCGAGGGTGAAGCGGAACAGGACGTAGAGCAGGTCCGGCGCGTCGTTCTCCGCGCGGGTCTCGTCCTTGACCGCGATGTTCTCGAAATAGCGCACCGCGTTGAACGTGGTGAAACCCCAAAGTGAAACATTTTTGTTACTTAATTCGAAGGCATCCATGAATTCGCGGACAAGTTTGTCTGCCGGATAATTCGCGGAGATGCTTTTCTCCAGGCGGGAGCCGTCGGGAAGTGCCTGGAAGCCGATTCCGTGGGCGATTCCCACCTCGGCGAGCGGTTCCAGCGCGATGAAAGAGCGCGCGTCGCGCCCGGCGTGGAAGTCGCTGCTCTCCATCAGGATGGAGCGAGAAGACGCGTCCCGCAGACGCAGATACGCGGACACGGGGGTATGCAGATCGCCGGGCAGCGTCCGGCTGACGAGGCTATAACTAAATTGTTTCATTTCTTGATATAGTTGAGGTAAGTCTCGATGTCCTTGTCGCCCCGTCCGGAGACGGTCAGCACCACGATGTCCTCTGGACGGAAGTCCATCTTGCCCAGCGCCGCGAGGGCATGGGCGCTTTCGAGCGCCGGGATGATGCCCTCGAGGCGCGTGAGCTCAAAGGCGGCCGCCACGGCCTCGTCGTCATTGATCGGAATCACGCGGGCGCGCCCCTGCGCCGCCAGGTTGGCGTGCATCGGGCCGATGCCCGGGTAGTCCAGGCCCGCGCTGATGGAGTACGGCTCCTCGATTTGCCCGTCCGGGCTCTGGATCACATAGCTTTTGGCGCCGTGCAGGATGCCCACCTGCCCGAGGGCGATGGTGGCGGCCGTCTTGCCGCTGTCGATCCCCAGGCCGCCCGCTTCCGCGAGCACGATCTTCACGCGCGGGTCATCTATATAATGGTAGATGGTGCCGCCGGCGTTGGAGCCGCCGCCCACGCAGGCCATCAGGTAGTCGGGGTAGTCGCGGCCCACGTGCTCCTGCAGCTGGCCCTTGATCTCTTCGCTGATCACGGACTGCAGGCGCGCCACCATGTCGGGATAGGGGTGCGGGCCGACGGTGGAGCCGATGATGTAGAAGGTGTCGGAGGGGTGGCAGCACCAGTCGCGGATGGCCTCGTTGGTGGCGTCCTTGAGGGTCTTGTTGCCGGAGGTGACGGGCACTACCGTGGCGCCTAACATCTTCATTTTCTCAACGTTGACCCGCTGGCGCTTCACGTCCGTCTCGCCCATGTAGACCACGCATTCCATATCCATCAGCGCGCACACCGTGGCCGTAGCCACGCCGTGCTGGCCGGCGCCCGTTTCGGCGATGATACGCCGCTTGCCCATCTGCCGGGCCACGAGGATCTGCCCCACGGTGTTGTTGATCTTGTGGGCGCCGGTGTGGTTGAGGTCCTCGCGCTTGAGGTAGATCTGCGCGCCGTAGCGCTCGGAGAGCCGCCGGGCGCGGTAGAGCGGGCTCGGGCGCCCGACGTAGTCGCGCAGCAGCGCGCGGAATTCCCGCTGGAACGCCTCGCTCTCGAGGATGGGGAGGTAGGCCTCCTGCAGGTCGGAGACGCACTGGTGGAGGATCTCGGGGACGTAGGCGCCGCCGAACTCACCGTAATAACCTTCTGAATCTACTAAATAACTTTTCATATCTTTTGTTGTTTATATTCCGGAAAAGGGCCCTGTCGCATCGCGGCAGGGCCCTTTTTTATATCTCTTTGCTTAGATACACATACGGAGCGTCAACCTCTTACGACTTCTGGAGTTGTAACAGGCGCCACCACCAATATGCGTTCATGCGGCAATTCATACGACTACAAAGGTAGAAAACTGATGGAAAAATCCAAAGTATTTTTTCACTTTTTTCGTAACTTGGCGCCACGAAAACCCCAATTTATGAATCGTCTTTCATTTATCCTGCTTACGGTCGCACTTATGGCCTCCGGCTCGCTCTGGGCCCAGAAGCCGCTCGACCATGATGTATACGACGGATGGCAGTCCGTCCGCAATGTCAAGCTCACGCCCGACGGCAAGCTGCTCAGTTACGAAGTCGCGCCCCAGGAGGGCGACTGCACGCTCTACGTGCGCAACCTCACTACGGGTGCGGAGATCTCCGTGCCGCGCGGCACGGCCCTGAAGTGGACGGGCGACGTGGCCGTCTTCACGGTCAAGGCCCCCTTCGCCGACGTGCGCCAGGCCAAGATCGACAAGAAGAAAAAGGAGGACCAGCCCCAGGACAGTCTCGCGCGCCTGGACCTGCGCACGCTGGAATGGAAGATGATCGGTGCCTCCGGCACCACGGCCATGGGTTCCGACGCGGCGCCGTTCGTCTTTGCCGCCCAGGAAGTCAAGGGCCGCAAGTCCAAGAACCTGCTCCGGATCACCGTCGCCACGGGCGCGGTGGACACGCTGAAGAACGTATCCGCCTTCGAGGCCTCCGCCTCCGGTGACCGCCTGCTCGTGACGACCGCCAAGGAGGAGAAGGATTCCCTGTCGCGCAGCGCCGTGATCCTCTACGACCTCGCGAAGGGCAGCGTCGACACGCTCTCCAGCGGCCGCAAGGCCTATGCGGGCGGCCGCTTCAGCGCCGCCGGCGACAAGGTGCTCTTCGCCGCCACGGACGAGGAGGAGAAGGAGGACGGCACGCCCGCGTACGCGCTCTATCTCGCGCAGGAGCGCATCCTGCAGAAGGCCACGCGCCGCACGCCCGCCGTCACGGAGTGGACCTGCTGCATGCTGCTGCCCGCCGATGCCGCCGCCCTCCCGGAGGGCTGGATCGTCGGCTCCGGCGCGGGTGCAGCGTTCTCGAACGCCAATTCGCGGGTCGTCCTGCGCCTGCAGGAGAAGTTCCCGCCCAAGGATACGACCGTCTATGATTTCGAAGCCGCGCAGCTGGACATCTGGGTCTGGGACAAGAAGACCGTCCCGCCGATGGACAAGGTCGCGCGCGGAGGCGACCGCCGCACGGCGGTGGTCAATCTGGACCGCCCGGGCGAGCTGCTGGTCCTGTCCCGCAGCGCCTCCGACCGCATTTCCTTCTTCGACGGCGCGGAGGGTGCCTACGCCCTGGCGATGGATACGGAACCCTACGACGTGGACAACTACTGGGCGGCGGACAGCCGCGCAGATGTCGCGCTCGTGAGCCTGCGCGACGGTAGCCGCCGCCTGCTCGCCGAGGGCGCCGGTGGCTACGCCGTCCCCTCACCGTACGGCAAGTACCTCGCCTGGTTCAATCCCGAGGACGGCAACTGGTACTGCCAGGACTTGGCCACGGACGCGCAGGTCAACCTGACCGGCGCCACGGGCGTGAATTTCTGGGACGAGGAGGATGACCACCCGCTCCCGGGCTACACGAACATCGGCCGCCCGGCCTGGGTGGGCAAAGACGACGCCCTGCTCATTACGGACCGCTACGACGTGTGGCGCTTCAGCCCTGACGGCAAGAAGGCCGAGTGTCTGACGCGCGGGGCGGGCCGCCGCGACCGCGTGCAGTACCGCCCCGTGCAGTGGGGCCTGCACGACAATCCCTACCTTTACCAGAACATCCACACCTATCCCGCCAAGGGCACGCTCCGCCTGTCCTCTTATAATGAAATGGACAAGCGCAACGGCTTCGCCACCGTGGATATCGCCAAGGGCGGCGAGCCGGCCGGCTTCCTCGCGGAGAAGGCCTTCTCGAACGTGACGAAGGCGGAGAATGCGGACGTGGTCGCCTTCCTGAAGGGCGACTTCCGCCACCCGAACGACCTTTATATTACGCGCGACTGGTGGAAATCCGAGTCCAAGCTGACCGCCATCAACCCCCAGCAGGCGAACTACCGCTGGGGCGACGTGCAGCTCGTCCACTGGAACGCCTACGACGGCACGCCGCTGGACGGACTGCTCTTCACCCCCGACGGCTATGACCCGAACGGCAGCTACCCGCTGATGATCTATTTCTACGAGAAGTATTCAGAGACGCTCTACAACTACCGCGCACCGGCCCCGAGCCGCTCCACGGTCAACATTCCCTTCTTCGTGAGCCGCGGCTACGTGGTCTTCATCCCGGACATCGTCTACGTGGACGGCCACCCGGGCGAGAGCGCCTACAACTGCATCTGCGCGGGCGCGGAAGCGATGTGCGCGCAGTTCCCCTTCATCGACAAGAAGCGCATGGCCATCCAGGGGCAGAGCTGGGGCGGCTACCAGACCGCCTACCTCGTCACCCGCACCGACATGTTCGCGGCGGCGGGCGCTGGCGCCCCGGTGGGCAACATGACCAGCGCCTATGGCGGCATCCGCTGGGAGTCCGGCAACAGCCGCATCCCGCAGTACGAATTCGGCCAGAGCCGCGTCGGCAAGACGCTTTGGGAAGAGGGCGGCCTGGACCTCTATATTGAGAATTCCCCGGTCTTCCACGCCCCCAACGTCAAGACGCCGGTGCTCATCATGCACAACGACAACGACGGCGCCGTGCCCTGGTACCAGGGCATCGAGTTCTTCATGAGCCTGCGCCGCCTGGGCAAGCCCGCCTGGCTGCTGGAGTACAACAACGAGGCCCACAACCTCTCCGAGCGCCGCAACGCCAAGGATCTGTCGATCCGCCTGTCGCAGTTCTTCGACCACTACCTCCTCGGCGCCCCCGAGCCCGTCTGGATGCAGTCCGGCATCCCCTTTGCTCGAAAAGGGAATTATTTCGCAACGGAATACTAAAAGAAAAGCCCAGCCGACCGGCTGGGCTTTCTGCTTTGCTAGAGGGAATCGCCGAAGTCCTCGCGGAACTTCTTGACGAGATCCTCCTGCCAGTAGCCGATCTCCTTCATGCGGCCGAAGAAGAAGCGGAGCACCTTCGGCTCGGAGACCCACTCGAGGCCGCCGATGAGCTTGCGGTTGTCCCAGAGCCACTTCACGCGGTCGGCGCAGTACTTGACCTGCGAGAGCGTGAAGACGCGGCGCGGCATCGCGAGGCGCTGGAGCTCGAGCTCCGCGTAGCGCTCGGTGCCATCCGGTTCGCGCTGCTCGGACACAGTACCGCGCTCCATGCCGCGGATACCGCCGGCGATGTAGAGCGCGGCGCCCACGGCGGCTGCCGGGTACTGGTTGTGGGGGATGTCCGGGACGATCTCGGAGCAGTTGAGGTGGGCGCCGAGGCCGCCGGCGGGCTTGATCACCGGCACGCCGTAGTCGTCCAGTTCCTTCACCAGGTAGGCGATGAACTCAGGACCCTGGCTGATGTATTCCATATCGAGGGACTCGTAAAGGCCGACGGCCATGGCCTCCATCGAACGGACCTCCATGCCGCCGTAGGTGAGGAAGCCCTCGTAGAGCGGCACGAACTCCATCATCTCGTCGGTGAACTTCTTGTCGTGGGCGGTGATGATGCCGCCGCGGGAGAAGCCGAGTTTGCGGGCGGAGAAGTAGATGATATCGAAACGGTCTGCCAGCACGTGGTAGATCTCCTTGGTGGTCATGAACTTGCAGCGCGGCTCGCGGGTCTTCATGAAGTAGACGTTGTCCTGCAGCAGGGAAGCGTCGAGTACGCTCTTGACGCCGAATTCGTGGCAGATGTCCGTGACGGCAAGCATGTTCTCCAGGCTCACCGGCTGGCCGCCGATGAGGTTGGTGCCGGCCTCCACGCGCACGAAGGCGACCTTCTCCGGACCGTAGTCCTTGATGGCCTTGCGGAGGGCCTTGAGGTCGAAGTTGCCCTTGAACGGGTCGTCCGTCTGCGGGATCAGACCCTTCTTGTCCACGAGCTCGACCACTTCGCCGCCCACGCGCGTGATGTGCGCCTTGGCGGTGGTGAAGTGGAAATTCATCAGCGCGACCATGCCCGGCTTCACGTACGCCTCCGCGAGGATGTTCTCCGCGGCGCGGCCCTGGTGGGCC
The DNA here is from genome assembly GCA_902768985.1 of uncultured Bacteroidia bacterium. Lineage (GTDB taxonomy): Bacteria > Bacteroidota > Bacteroidia > Bacteroidales > UBA932 > Cryptobacteroides. The sequence continues at coordinate 56,099 of CACXNA010000010.1, forward strand.
GGCAGGACGTTTTCCGTGCCGAAGACCTCCTTGATGGCGGCCTTGACGCGGTTGAAGGTTTCGGATCCGGCGTAGGAATCATCGGCGATGCTCATCGCGGCGACCTGCTGGTCGGACATACCGTTCACGCCGGAGTCCGTGAGCATATCCATGTAGATGTCCTTGTTCTGGAGGAGGAAAGTGTTGTTGCCCGCCTCCTGGATGCGCTTCAGACGCTCTTCGACAGGGAGCAGGGAAAGTTTCTGGACGACGCGCACTTTGTGCATCTCCAGGGGGACCTGATTCTCAGGCTGATAGAATTTGACTGCCATAGTATGGGATTTTTGCTACTTTGCGACTAACCGCGTCACTAAGGTAGAAAATTAATGGTATATTTGCAACTGTTATGTTAGGAACTATCGTCAACACCGGGTGTATTATCGTGGGCTCCATCGTGGGCAGCCTGCTCAAGAAAGGCCTTGGAGAAAAATACCAGAACGTCCTGTACAACGCGATGGGACTCGCCTCGCTGGCGCTCGGCGCCAACACCTTCGTGCAGAACATGCCGAAGAGCGAGTTCCCCGTGCTCTTTATCCTGAGCATCGCGCTCGGCGGCATCGTCGGCATGGCCCTCGACCTCGACGGCCGCACCAAGCGCCTGATCGCCAAGCGCGGCGGCGAGGGCCTTGCCAACGGCCTCATCTCCGCCTGCCTGCTCTTCTGCGTGGGAACTTTCTCCATCGTGGGGCCCATCATGAGCGCCACCACGGGCGACAACACCTTCCTGTACACGAACGCCACGCTCGACCTCGTGACTTCGATGGTCTTCGCGACCACCTACGGCATCGGCATCATCTTCGCCGCGCCCATCCTCTTCTGCTGGCAGGGCATGTTCTACCTGATCGGCAAATTCGCGGCGTCCACGCCGCTGCTCGAGGGCACCATGATCAACGAAATGGCCATCGTGGGCGGCCTGCTCATCATTTCTTCCGGTCTCTCACTGCTGAAGATCAAGGACTGCAAGACGCTCAACTACATCCCGGCGCTGGTCGTCCCGGCGCTATGGTTCCTGATAAAAGGACTCTTTGTATAAAAGAAAACCCTGCCGGTCCGGCAGGGTTTCTTGTTTAGTCGTTGTTTAGTTCCTTCACGTCTACTTCGCCGCGCTCACTGTCTCCGAGTAGCCACTCGGAGAAGTAGTCCGCCAGGCGGTAGAAGAAGTACTCGTTCATGTCGCCGAAGCCGTGGCGCTGGCCGGGGAGGATCAGCAGGTCGAAACGCTTGTTCGCCCGGATGAGGGCGTTCACCACACGGATGGTGTTGGCGGGGTTGACGTTGTTGTCGATGTCGCCGTGCACGAGCATCAGGTGGCCCTTCAGGTTCGCGGCGATCTCCGGATTGGTCTCAATGTGGTAGACGAAGGTCGTGTCGCTCTGCTCCACCTTTTCCGTCACGCCGTGGTGCGTCTCGCTCCACCAGCGGTTGTAGATGCGGTTGTCGTGGTTGCCGGCGCAGGACACGGCGGCTTTGAAGAAGTCGGGGTACTTGAGAATCGCGGCCGTGGACATGAAGCCGCCGCCGGAGTGGCCGTGGATGCCCACGCGGCTGCCGTCGATGAAGTCATACTTGCCAGCAAGCTGCTGGATGGCGTATTTCTGGTCCTCCAGACCATAGTCGCGGAGGTTCCCGTAGCCGTAGTTGTGGTACCACTTGGAGCGGTTGGGGTGGCCGCCGCGGTTGCCCACCGTGATCACGATGAAGCCGACCTGGGCGAGGCGGTCCGTGCGCACCATGCCCTTGGACCAGGCGATGTTGTTCGCCTCGACCTGCGGGCCGGGGTAGACGTAGTCAATGATCGGATACACGCGCGTGGAATCGAAGTCGAAGGGCTTGTACATCGCGCCGTAGAGGTCCGTGATGCCGTCGGCGGCCTTGACCTTGAAGCGCTCCGGCATCTTGTAGCCGGCGGCGAAGAGCAGGCTCAGGTCGGCCTTGTCGAGCAGCTTGCGCTTGCCGTCGCGGCCGATCAGCCACGCCTCGGGGGCGTAGTCCACGCGGGAGCAGTTGCCCACCAGCCAGCGGCCGTCGTCGCTGGCGGTGGCCTCCACGTTCATGTCATCCATGTCCAGCTGACGGATGGGGCCGCCCGCGAGGGCGACGCGCCAGGTGTGCATCTGGTAGGGGTTCTCGTCCTTGTTCACACCGCAGGCGGAGAAGAGCACATAGCCCTCCTTCTCATTCACCGCGAGGATGTCCTCGACGTGGTAGGCCCCCTCCGTGAGGTTGCGCACCAGGGTGCCGTCGGCGTTGTAGAGGTAGAGGTTGGCCCAGCCGTTGCGCTCGGACCACCAGAGGAACTGCTTTCCGCCGTTGATCAGGTGGATCTGCCGGTCCTCAATGTAGGTGTTCATGCGCTCGGAGACGACGGTACGGGTGGAGTCGGAGGCCAGGTCCACGCGGCATACGTCCATGCGGTGCAGGTCGCGCGAGCCGCGGACCAGCCAGAAGCCGTCGTTGTCGCCCAGCCACACGCGGGAGCGGTACTTGTCGTAGGTCTCGCGGAATTTGCGCGGGCGCGTGGAGACGTCGAAGGTCTGGTCCTTGAAGGCGTTGACCTGGTAGCGCTTGCTGGATCCGTCGGGCATGGAGAAGACATAGAGCTCCTCCGTGGGGCCCGGCTCGCCCGGCATCTGATATTTATAGGTCTCCAGGGTCGGGCGCGGCTGGCTGAGGGCGTTGATCACCCAGAGGTCCTTGATCTTGCGCATGTCGGTCTTGACTGCGGCGAAGTGCTTGCTGTCCGGCGACCAGACAATCCCGCGCGCCATGACGCGGCGGGTGGTGTCGGTCTCCGTGTCGCCCGAGTAGTTGTCCACACCGAAGCCCCACTGGCGGATGCCGTCGGAGGTGAGGCGGTGCTCCACGAGGGTGGAGTCCTTCTCGTCCTCGACCGCCTTGGCGAGGTTCTCGCGGTCCATCCAGTAGAGGTTGGAATTCTTGACATACACGCCGGTCTCGCCGTCCGGCGAGATGCTGGCCCAGGCGGGGTATTCCCGCTTCTCGGGCTTGTATTCGGTGAGCTGGCCCGTGGCCAGTTCATACTGGAAATGCCAGACTTTTTTCGTCATCGGGGGCTTCTGGGGGCCCTTCGGCGCCTTGTCGCCGTCTTTCTTCGCGCGCTCGGCGCGCTTCTGCGCCAGTGTGTCGGGCACTTCCTGCGTGCCCTTGATGTCGAAGCGGAGGTACTTGTCGTCCTTTAGCTTCATCCCCTCGATGGGGAGGTGCTGCGCGTCGAAGGGATCGCGCGTGATGGCGGTGATCTCCATCGCGAGCTTCTCCATGTCGAAGGCCTGCGTCCGGGTGCCCGTCTCCGGATCTACGATCCAGTACTGCGTGCCCGCGGGGGTCTTCCACGCGTACCAGAACTTGTCCGAGTCGCGGAACCAGTTCGGGGTCAGTTCGGTGGAGAATACCATCTGGGAAATGCGTTTGGCGGAAAACTGCGAAGCCAGGTCGTAGTTGGGCCGCTGTTTCGGGGCGTCTGCGCCTTGCGCGGAGATACCGGCAAAGACAGTCAGGAGAAGGATTAAAATCCGTTTCATATGTTACTGCTGTAAAATTGAACCTTTTTGGACAGGTAAAGATACGAAAAAATGCTATCTTTGCTCCGTTATGAAAAAGACACTTTTGCTTGCAGCCGCTTCCTTGCTTCTTGTTTGCGGCGTCTCGGGTGCCCAGGAGAAAGTCCGGAACCCGAAAGAAAAGACGCAATATAACAACGTGTTCGAACTCCTCCGGAACGAACCCGGCGTGATCGTGAGCCCCGGCGGCAACAACGGCGAGATGCCCAAAATCCTCATCCGCGGCATCTCCACGAACAGCGAGCAGACCCAGCCGCTCTTCGTCGTGGACGGCATCATCACCGACAATGTGACCTATCTGCGTCCGGAGGACATCTATTCCGTCGAAGTCCTCAAGGACGGCACGGCCAGCATCTACGGCACCCAGGGCCAGAACGGCGTGATCATGTTCCGCACCAAGAGCATGGTCGAGGCGGAGCAGCGCGCCGCCGAGCAGGCCAAGGCGGAGCGGAAAGCCGCCCGCGAGGCCAAGCGCGCCAGCAAGCGGAAATAACGCTTATTCCTGCTCCGGGCTCTTCCGATGCAGGTCGGAAGGGGTGGCGTTGAATTCTTTGGTGAAGCAGCGCGTGAAATACTTCGGATCGTTGAATCCGACCTCGTAGGCAATCTCGGAGATGTTCATGTCCGTGTTCGTGCCATTGCTGATCATTTCCTTCGCGACGTTCAGGCGGTAGGTCCGGATGAACTGCGCGATCGACAGTCCGAGCGTATTCTGAATCTTCTCATTCAACAGGCTGCGGCTCATGCCCATCGCTTCCGCAAGCATGTGGACATCGAGGTCCGGATCCTTGTACATCTTCTGGATGGCCTCCAGCAGCTTGGAGTAGAATTCCGTTTCCCGGTTTGACAAGGTGCTGGAAAGCAGCGTGTTGTGGCTGGCGATCATCTCATTCTGCCGCTGCAGCAGCGCATTCTGCTCGGAGAGCTCCTCCGCCTTCCGCTCCAGTTCTTCCTTCTGCTCCTTGAGCTCTTTCGTCTGCCGGTCCACTTCCTGCTGCAGCTGATCCCGTTTCCTGCTGATGGATTTGGTGTCCCACAGGATGAACAGGTAGGTCAGCAGGCCGAGAAGCAGCACGGCCAGCAGGCGGAACCACCAGCGCTTGAACCACACGGGTTTGACCTGCAGGGACTTTTCGTCCTGGGACAGGACATTCCCTTCCTTGTCGACCGCGCGTACCTGAAGCTTGTATTTTCCGCCCGGGATGTGTCCGAACGTGACGTAGGTGCCGTTGCCGAAGATGGGGGACCACTCCTTGTCCCAGGGCAGCACCCGGCTTTCGTAGGTGACGTCCGACCGCCTGGAGTAGGACAGGTCCGAGAATTTCAAGACGAAGTCCACATCCGCTTCGTCCTTGTTGATGACGTCTTCGGAGGAGAGCGTGTGGAACTGCTCCCGGGCGTAGTAGCCCGTGATGGCGATGTCGGGTTTGTTGCCGTACTCGTGGCGGACATAGCCGGAGCGGAGGATGCTCAGGCCCTCCTTCTGGCCGAGATAGATGGCGCCGCTTTTCCCTTTCACCAGGCTGTTCTCGCAGAACGCCATGGATTTCAAGCCGTCCTTGATGCCGAAGCTGGTCAGCTCGCCGACCTGCGTGTCGAGGCAGGAGAGGCCGTTCTCCGTCGTGATCCATAGATTGATGCCGTCGGTCAGCAGGCCCTGGACCTGGCTGTCCGCCAATCCGTCCTTTTCGGTATAGACGGTGGTTTCCGGATGATCCGTCAGAAAGTTGTCCACCCGGTAGAGACCGCGCCCGTACGCGCCGGCCCAGAGGGTATCCCCGTCGGGGACGAGCGACAGGCAGGAGGGGAATCCTTCCATCACCCTGTAGCCCAGGCTGATCAAGTCGATGACATTCAGGCCTCCGATTCCGCTCACCACGAGCTGGTCCGATGCGAGACAGGCACCGAAGCAGGAGGAGGTCTTCACGGGATACTTATGATAGGAGGAATGGCGCAGGTCGTAGTAGTACAGCCCGTTGTGCGCCGAGATCCAGACAAAGTCGTTGTAGGGGTCATACACCAGGCCGAGAATGACGTCGATGCTCTTTGACGTTTCCGACAGGTAGTCGTTCGGGACGCGGATGACGTCGGGAGCGTTCGGGTTGATGAAATACAACCTTCCGGTCACGGATCCCATCCAGATCCGACCTTGCCCGTCCTCGCAGAACGCCGTGACCGCGCTGTCCGTGTGGTAGTTGCGGAACAGCAGGTTCCCGACCTGCCGGCAAAGACCATATTCCGTGGCCGAGAGCCACAGGACGTTGTGGCTGTCGATGAAGAGCGAGCGGATCGGGGTCGCGGGGATGGGTTCGGTCATCGTCTCGATGCGCGACAGATTGACAATCTGGAGCGGCTTCTTCTGGATTACGGCCAGGCCTTCCGCTTCCAGGCCGACCCAGATCTGCCTGCCCCGGGTGACGAGGCTGCGCACCATTTCGCCCGGGAGGAGCCGGTTTCCGTATTCGTTGAGGCGGGATCCGTAAATATCGAATGTCTGGTCGGACGATTTGAAAATGCAGATGCCCCCCAGGGTACCGATCACGATCTCCCCTTCCGGGGTGGCGCACAGGCCGGTGATGTTGTCGTTCGGGAGGGAACGGGGGTCCGCATCGGAATGCGCAAAGCGTACGGCGTTGCCCGTGGTGATGTTGACCCGGTAGAGGCCGTCCAGCGTTCCGATCCAGACGTCGTTGCCAGCGCGCAGGAAGGCGGTGGACTTGTTGTCTTCCCCGATGTTGACGTCCGGCAGGATTTCGGAGAGCCGAAGCCCTTTGTCCTCTATATATCTGATCTTGTAGAGATGCCCGTTGAGGGCGCCCCAGGCGGATCCGTCCCCGTCCACGTCGCGGAGTTCGGGCATGAAGGTGACGTTGGGGACTTTGCACTGCAGGGAGTCGACGAGGACACGCTGCCCGTCGTCGGCGAAGGCCACGCGGTAGAGCACATCTTCGCAGGTGAACCACAGTCGCCCCATCGCGTCCTTGTTTATATTGAGTGGCGAATGGTTGCTGAGCCAGTCCCGGGACATGCCGGGCAGCTCGTCGATCAGGGTGAGCGTCAACAGGTCGATGATGTGCAGCACGCCCGCGCACGGGACCCATAAACGCCCGTAATCGTCCTCGCTGCAGAGGTTGACGAAGTCGCTGCGGAACGCCGGATTCGTCTTGGACGAGAAGCGAACGAAGGAATCCCCGTCGTAGCGGACCAAACCGCCGCCGAAGGTGCTGATCCAGGCGAAACCCTTGCTGTCGAAGTAGATACCGTTGACGTCCTGGTCCGGGAGGCCGTTCTCCCGGGACAGCCTGTCGATGACCAAATAGTCCTCTGCACCCGTCTGGGCTGCGATTTTGTCGGAGAATGTTACCAGGCAGAGAAAAACTGCCAAAATAAAATCCACCCTTTTTAGAAATTTGTCCACCATTTTAAAAAAATGTCCACATTCTGGCGTGTAAAGTTATATAATTTTGCGAAAAACCCGGACAATTGTTAAACGCACGAATCAATTTTCCTCATAATTATTTTATCATTTCTAACTAAAACTCACTAAAATGTTGAAAAAAACGCTGCAAACTGCAAAAAGCGCCATCCTGGTGCTCTGCGCTTTGTTCGTGTGCCTGGGTGCCAATGCCCAGAATCGCAACATTAGCGGCAAGATCGTCGACACGACCGGACAACCGGTCATCGGCGCTGCTGTCACGGTGGTCGGCAACTCCCGCATCGGAGCTGCCACCGACATGGACGGTAACTTTACGCTGAGTGTTCCGGCGGGATCCAGCATCTCCGTCGAGAGCATCGGTTACAAGGGCCAGACTTTCGTGGTCGGCAACCAGAGTGTGTTTAACATCACCCTGGAAGAAGACACCGAAATGCTCGAGGAGACCGTGGTCATCGGTTACGGTGTCCAGCGCAAGAGCGACGTCACGGGCGCTATCGCATCCGTGAAGGAGTCCGACCTGGAGAACCGCACCGCCACCGACGTCGCCCAGGCCCTGCAGGGTAAGGCCGCCGGTGTCCAGATTGTGAACGCTTCCGGTGCTCCGGGTGCTGCTTCCTCGATCCAGATCCGTGGTTATTCCTCCAACTCCAAGACCTCCCCGTTGATGATCGTGGACGGTCTGAAGGTGAACGACATCAGCTACCTGGATCCGGAGACCATCGCCTCCATCGAGATCCTCAAGGATGCCGCTTCCGCAGCTATCTACGGTGTCGAGGCCGGTAACGGTGTCGTGCTCGTCACCACGAAGTCCGGTCAGAAAGGCACCGGTCGCGTCTTCTACAACTTCCAGCATTCGATTCAGAACATCGCTCACCTCCCTGAGATGATGAATGCGAAGGAGTACATGAACTACCTGGTGCTCTCCGGCGCAGCGACGCAGGAGCAGATCCAGTACGACGGCAAGTCCGACACCAAGTGGACGGACTACATGCTCGAGACCGGTCACCAGCAGCGTCACACCATCGGCTTCGAGGGTGGCAACGACCGCGCCAAGTTCTACGCTTCCCTCGCGTACACGGATAATAATGGTATCATCAAGGGCGACAAGGATATCTTCAAGCGCCTGGTCGGCCAGATCAACGCCGAGTACAAAGTGAAGGATTGGCTGACCGTCGGTGTCAACACGACCATCGACCGCAGCGTCCGCCGGGCTGTCTCCGAGAGCTCCACGACTTCCGAGTCCGTCATGGGCGCCATGTTCGTCGCCGACCCGACCATGCCGTGGGTCTATGACGACAACTCCCTTCCGGCTCACGTCAAGCTTTACATGAACGATACGCTCCCCCGCGATCCGGACGGCCACATTTACGGTATCTCCGTCTTCAACGAAACCAGCTACATCTGGCATCCGCAGGCTATCCTCGACCGCCAGGACACTGAGACGCAGAGCTTCCGCGTGCGCGGTACCGCCTTTGCCAACTTCACTCCGATCAAGGGCCTGGTGATCACCTCCCGCTTCGGCTTCCAGGGTGGCTACAGCCACACCAATACCTACAACCATGAGGTATACATCAGCGCGAAGACGAACCAGTCCATGTCGATCAGCGGTTCCACCAGCGACCGCCTCTACTACCAGTGGGAAAACTTCGCCAACTACACGAAGTCCTTCGGCCAGCACGAACTCACCGCAATGGCCGGTATGTCCTACCAGCAGACCAATACGGACAACCTCCGTGGCACTGCTTATCAGCTGACCATGGATGTTCCCAACTTCCGCTACCTGGACAACGCCGTCAACACGGCCAACATGTCCGTGGGTGGCCAGCCTGAGGTTCGCGCCAACATGTCCTACTTCGGTCGTATCGGCTACACCTACGCCAACAAATACTTCTTCCAGGCGAACTTCCGCGCTGATGCTTACGACAGCTCCAAGCTCGACAAGAATCACCGCTGGGGTTACTTCCCGTCCGTGTCCGCGGGCTGGACGATCAGCAACGAGCCCTTCATGCAGGGCGTCAAGTCTGCGCTGAGCCTCAACTTCCTCAAGCTGCGTGCTTCCTGGGGTGTGAACGGTAACGTCAACGCCCTCGGCGAGTATCAGTACGCCTCTTCCCTGGAAAGCAACAAGAACTATGGATATAACCTCGACGGCACGTTCCTGGTGGGTATTCGCCCCTCCAAGGTTCTCCCGAACCCGAGCATCAAGTGGGAGACGTCCCGCCAGGTAGACGTCGGCCTCGACCTCCGTATGTTCAATAACCGCCTCACCTTCTCCGTGGACTGGTACAACAAGAACACCCACGACCTGCTGACCCGTACCACCGCTCCCGGTAACACCGGTGCTGAGTACGTCTACGTGAACGCCGGTCTTGTGAACAACCACGGTACCGAGTTCGAACTCGGCTGGAAGGACACCGTCGGTGACTTCAGCTATGGCATCAGCGGCAACCTCTCCACTGTCCACAACAAGGTGGTGAAGGGCACCTCCACCGACCGTGTCCCGGGCCAGAAGATCTGGAGTTCCTACGACGTGACCTACTTCGAGGAAGGCTACCCGCTTTGGTACCTCCGCACCTTCGTCGTGGACCACATCGACCAGCAAACCGGCGCTGCCGTCTACAAGGACTTCGACGGTGACGGCGAAATCACGGGCGACGATCGCGACTATGTGGGTAGTGGTATCCCTGACTTCACCTACGGTCTCACGCTCAACTTCGCCTGGAAGGGTCTCGACCTCCTCGTGCTCGGTGCCGGTTCCCAGGGTGCAGAACTGCTCTACGCCGTGACGCGTGCTGACGCGCTGCAGCAGAATACGCTCCGCATGTTCTACGCGGACGCCTGGCAGAGCCCCTCTTCCACCGGTTACAAGTATCCGAAGCCGGATGTGAACGACAAGTTCTATCGCACCTCCAACATGCGCGTCTATGACGCTTCCTTCTTTAAGATCAAGCAGATCCAGCTTGGTTACACCTTCCCGAAGAAGCTCGTCAAGCACATTGGCATGAGCAATCTCCGTGCGTATGTCTCCATGGATGACTGGTTCACCTTCACGAAGTATCCCGGTCTGGATCCGGAAACGAGCCATGCCGGTTCTTCCGCCAGCGGTCTGGGTATCGACTACGGTTCCTACCCGATCTCCAAGAAACTGGTCTTTGGTGTGAATGTAGCCTTCTAAAACTGCACAGTTATGAAAAAGATATATATCGCTTTGTCTCTCGCAGCGCTCGTGCTGACGCTCGGCGCCTGCCAGAAGAACCTCGATATCCCTCAGAAGAGTGTTCTTTCCACTGAGGATTTCTACGCGAACGCTACCGCGGATGACGCGGAAGCCTTGATTGGCAGCGTTTACCATCTGTACTGGGGCGGCCGCGACGTGACCTGCGTCAACGGTATCGAGAAGATCATGTTCCTGAACGCCCTCGATGACGACCACTACCCTGGTGGCGGTTCCTTCACCGACAACGCCAACAACTTCCAGGATGCCGGCAACTACAACGTTACTTCCGCCGACGCCGCTCCGAAGATCATGTACAAGGGCGTTTACAGCGTCATCTATCACTGCAACCTGATCCTCGAGAAGATTCCTGATTCCAACGACGCCCGCATCAACCGCGTCAAGGCCGAGGCCAACTTCCTCCGCGCCCTCGCGATGTTCGACGCCGTCCGCTGGTGGGGTACCCCGCCGCTTGCGGATCACCTCCTCTCCCAGGATGAGTACTATCAGGCCAACACCCCGACTGAGGACTCCATCAACTGGATTCTTGCCCGGATGAAAGAGGCGGCTGACGCGCTTCCGGCCATTCCCGGCAAGGGCCAGCAGAAAGCGTTCGGCGCCCGCATCTCCAAGCACGCGGCCCTCGCTTACCGCGGCAAGGTGGCCCTCTGGTATGGCCAGAAGTTCGACAAGAAGGAGTATATCACCGAGGCGGTCAACGATCTCAAGACGGTCATCGATTCCAATCTCTACGGGCTGGTCTCCGATATGTTCATCATCGAGCGTCAGGCTGGCGATTTCTGCGAGGAGTACGTCTTCGAGCACAATTCCGGCGACAACGACGGTTTCCCTGGCGATCCTTCGAATGACCTTCGTCACACGTGGACCGGTTGGCCGAGCAGCGTTCAGCTGCCGAGCTGCTTCTTCGGCGGCTGGGGTTGGAACGCCGTGTCCAAGGAGTTCGGCGAATTCCTGGCCGAGCACGAAGGTGGCACCGAGAAGCCGCGCTTCAAGTCCACGATCCACACCTACGAGCAGGTGCTTGATATGGAGTATGCCGCTGGTGTAACGCCGGGTGTCAAGGCCGTCGTTTACCACAACGCAGGTTATTTCACCTTCCGTGGTCTTGGATGGCTCAGCGAGGCTTACGAGGGCACCAGCCCGCCTTTCTGGAAGTGGTACAAGGCCAACACCCCGATGCTCCGCTATGCTGAGGTGCTGCTGCTCTACGCAGAGGCGAAGTTCCTTGCGGACGGCGATGCCGACAAGAGCGGTCTGAAGGCTCTCAACGAGGTGCGTAAGCGTGCCCAGATCCCTGAGCTGACCTCCATGAAATATCAGGACATCAAGGACGAGCGTCGTGCCGAGCTCTTCTGTGAGCAGGAGCGCTTCTTCGACCTGGTCCGCTGGGGTGACGCGCCTACCGCGCTCGCGAACAAGGGAAAGACGTACTACAAGTTCTACGGTTACAAGGCCGGCACCACGGAGTGGAATGTCGAAGCCGTGGCCGGTTCCGGCAAGGGCTGGCAGGACAAGTACAGTCTCCTTCCGTTCCCGTTCGAGCAGACCTCTGCTAACCCGAACCTGAAGCAGAACCCGGGTTGGTGATTGTGATTCTAAAGAAATCATTATATTTGTCGAATGAGAATCAATGTATTAACCTCTTTTGCCCTCGCCGCGATGATGATCGCGGCGTGCGGCACCAACGCCCCGGCTCCGACCGCGACCGAACCGGTCAAGATCGAACCCGGTGAGCAGGCTCCGCTGGCCGACCCCGGCCAGAAGAATTTCGGTGGCATGGCCACGGGTGCTCCCCGCGACACCACCGGTATGGCTGAGCGCATGCGTCGCATGCGTGAAGAGCAGAACCGCATCCGCACCGTGCACTTCAACGATCTGTCGATGAGCGATCCGTTCATCTATCCGGATCCGGAGACGAAGACCTACTACCTGACCAGCTCCGGCGGCCGTCAGTACCGCAGCAAGGACCTCGTCATGTGGGAGGGCCCGTATAATGTGGTCGACCTGAGTGGCACCTGGTGCGAGAAGGCTGGCTTTGCCGCCGCCGCCGAGATCCACAAGATCGGAGACTACTATTACTACGCCGGTACCTGGAGCGACCACAGCGACCTCATCCAGCAGGTCCCGCGTCGTTACAATGTGCCTCACAACCAGACTTACCTGCTCCGTTCCGAGAGCCCGGAAGGTCCGTTCGTGCCCTTCTCCGTCACGCCTGGCTATGACTACCAGCCGCGCGAGTGGGACTGCATCGACGGTACCCTCTACGAGGAGGACGGTCACATCTACATGATCTTCGTCCACGAGTGGACCCAGATCATCGACGGTACGATGGACTACATCGAGCTGTCCCAGGATCTGACCCACACCATCTCCCCTTGGCCTGTCACGATGTTCCGTGCTTCCGAGGCTCCTTCCTGCGGCGAAATGAACGGTCTGGGTGAAGCCACCTTCGGCCTCAAGATGCCGGGTTGGGTGACCGACGGTCCTCAGATGTTCCGCACGAAGACCGGCCGCCTGGGTATGTTCTGGTCCACTTGGGGCAAGGAGCGTTACCTCCAGGAAGTTTGCTACTCCGAGTCCGGCACCATCGCCGGTCCGTGGGTGCAGGAACCGGAACCGTTCCTCGGAAACAACTCCGGTCACGGTATGCTGTTCCGTACCTTCGACGGCGAGCTCCGCTATGTGGTGCACCATGTCGAGGGCAACGGTCCCCGCAAGCCGCAGTACTGGACGGTCGACGACTCCGGCGACAAGCTGAAGCTCGGCAAGCAGATTATTGTAAAATAGTCGTTAGTATTTTTGGTAAAATAGGTTGGAATTACTAAAGGTCAGGGGGCATCCGCACGGATGCCCCCTGTTTTATATCCCATAGTCATTCCGGGCTTGCCCCGGAATCTAAGGTCGCGGGTCGGCAGCGATCTACCATCAAAACAAAAACGACAGCCACAAGGACTGTCGTTTTGTTTTGGAGCGGAAAACGGGGCTCGGACCCGCGACCTCAACCTTGGCAAGGTTGCGCTCTACCAACTGAGCTATTTCCGCAAAACCCTATTGCTTAGCGTTGGGATTGCAAAGATAGACACATTTTTTGAATCGCCAAAATTTTTTTGCGTTTTTTCATGCAGGTTTTTACTGACAATTTGTCAGTGGCTCAACATTTGAGCGCTCTCCATCCAGACCCTCTAATGGGCCGACGATACAATATGGAGAACAGCAAGTACGAATTCTTAAGCAAGTACGCCGTGGACCTCAATGAGGCTGCGGCCAAAGGAAAGCTCGACCCGGTCATCGGCCGCGACGAGGAAATCCGTCGCGTGCTGCAGATCCTGAGTCGAAGGACCAAGAACAACCCGATCCTGGTCGGCGAACCCGGTGTCGGCAAGACCGCCATCTCGGAAGGGATCGCCACCAAGATCGTCAACGGGCAGGTGCCCGAGAACCTCAAGAGCCGCAAGGTCTTCTCCCTGGACATGGGCGCGCTGATCGCAGGCGCGAAGTACCAGGGTGAGTTCGAGGAGCGGCTCAAGGGCGTCGTCAAGGAAGTCGTGGACAGCGACGGGGAGATCATTCTCTTCATCGATGAGATCCACACGCTGGTGGGCGCGGGCCGCTCGTCCGGCGCCATGGACGCCTCCAATATATTAAAGCCCGCGCTCGCGCGCGGAGAACTGCGCACCATCGGCTCGACCACCCTGGACGAGTACCAGAAATATTTCGAGCAGGACAAGGCCCTGGAGCGCCGTTTCCAGAAGGTGATGGTGGACGAGCCGTCGCCCGCCGAGTCCATCGCCATCCTGCGTGGCCTGAAGGAGAAATACGAAAACCATCACCGCGTAAGCATCGAGGACGACGCGCTCATCGCCGCCGTCAACCTCAGCCACCGCTACATCAACAACCGTTTCCTGCCGGACAAGGCCATCGACCTCGTGGACGAGGCGGCCTCGAAGCTCCGTCTGGAGATGAACTCCGTCCCGGAGCCCATCGACGTGCTGGACAGCAAGATTCGCCAGCTGCAGATCGAGAAGGAAGCCGTCAAGCGCGAGGGCGTGACCCTCAAGTCGGAGAAGATCGACGAGGAGCTGAAGACCGCGAAGGCCGAGCGCGACGCGCTGGCCGCCCGCTGGAACGAGGAGAAGAGCATCGTCACGGAGCTGAACAACACGCGCCAGCAGATCGAGGACTACAAGCGCGAGGCGTCCATCGCCGAGCGCGGCGGCGACTACGGCAAGGTCGCGGAGATCCGCTACGGCAAGCTCGCCGAGGCGCAGAAGCGCATCGAGGAGCTCTCCGCGAAGCAGGCCGCCATCAAGGACCCGATCATCACGGAAGCCGTCACGCCCGAGGACATCGCCGAGGTCGTGGCCCGCTGGACCGGCATCCCGGTGGCCCGGATGATGGAGAGCGAGAAAGAGAAGCTCCTGCGGATGGAGGGCGAGCTGCACAAGCGCGTCGTCGGCCAGGACAAGGCCATCGCGGCCGTGTCCGACGCCGTGCGCCGCAGCCGCGCGGGCCTGTCCAACGAGCACCGGCCCATCGGCTCCTTCCTCTTCCTGGGCACCACGGGCGTGGGTAAAACCGAGCTCGCGAAGGCGCTCGCGGAATTCCTCTTCAACGACGAGTCCATGATGACGCGTATCGACATGAGCGAATACCAGGAGAGCCACACCGTCAGTCGCCTGATCGGCGCGCCTCCGGGATACGTCGGCTACGACGAAGGCGGCCAGCTGACCGAGGCCGTGCGGCGCAAGCCCTACTCGGTGGTCCTGCTGGACGAGATCGAGAAGGCGCATCCGGATGTGTTCAACATCCTCCTGCAGGTCCTGGACGACGGCCGTCTGACCGACAACAAGGGCCGCACGGTGGACTTCAAGAACACCATCCTCATCATGACCTCCAACCTCAAGGAGGAGGAGCTGCGCCTGCGCATGCGGCCGGAGTTCCTGAACCGTATCGACGAGATCGTGGTCTTCGACGCGCTGACCCCGGACGACATCCGCCAGATCGTGCGCATCCAGATGGAGATCCTCCGCAAGAAGCTGGAGGACGAGAATGTGGCCCTCACCTTCACCCAGGCCTTCGAGGACGACATGGTGGAGAACGGCTACGACCCGGTCTACGGCGCCCGGCCCGTCAAGCGGCTCATTCAGCGCGAGCTGGTCAACAAGCTCGCGCGGGAGATCCTGGAAGGCAAGGTCCACAAGGATTCCGCCATCGAGGTCGACTGCGTCGACGGACAGACGGTCCTGCGGAACAAATAAAATAAAAGGAGGTGCAGACTACTGCACCTCCTTTTATTTTGCGTTTCGCTCGGCTTACTGAGTCGGAGCGTCCTGCTGGATCGGAGCGGACGGGAACTCGGGCTGGGCGTCCGTAGCCACATTCTCGATCTGGTCGGTCACATCGATCGCGGCACCGTTGGTTCCGGTGGTGAAGGAAGAGATGATGGACACGGCGAGGATGAAAGCGACGAGGCCCCAGGTGATCTTCTCGAGGGCGTCGGCCGTCTGGCGGACACCGAAGGTCTGGTTGCCGGCCACGAAGTTGCTGGCGAGACCCTCACCCTTGCCATTCTGGAGCAGCACCACGATGATGAGCAGGAAGGCGGCGATGATGATCAGCACAGTCAGGATAACAAACAATGCATTCATATTCAGTTCTCTTTTTTGTTTATTTCGTCAATAAGGGCTGCAAAGTAAACACTTTTTTCCGGATATCGCAAACATAGTTGCGAATAAATGTCGATCGCTTCCCGCGTATAGCCCTGTTCGAGGTAGATGCCGGCCAGCGTTTCGGTGCAGAACGGCTCCTCGCTGTCCGGCTCGGCCGGCATTTCAACGTAGCCCTCCTCGCGCGCCTTGGCGGCGAACTGGGCGAAAATGTTGTCGCCCTCCTTGCGCGCGTCCTCATACTGGTCCTGGGAGAAATAGTCCCCACCCACGACCACGACGCGGGGCGCGGGCGTGTCCGCGGCCGGCTCCTGAATGAAGCGCTCCACAATGCGGCGGGCGTCTTTGTCGGAGAGATCCACCTCGCGGCCCCGCCGGAGCAGCGGGGTAACGACCTTGCGGTCGCACAGATGCAACGCCGTTTCGGCGATCTGACTTTCCGAGAGGGCTCCCTCGTCGGCCATGCGGCGGCACAGCTCGATCCGGGCGCCTGCAAACCAGGGGTACACGGAGATGACGCCGGAGAGTTCCTCCAGCGAGATGTCATGGATGTTGGTCGGGTTTACCATTGGGCGACGGAAGCGTTGAAAATGTCCTCGATCAGTTTCTCGATAATTTCGGCGCAAAGCGACGATTCCACGGCGTCCAGGGAGTTGGTGGAATCGTAATCGGCGTATGCGGAGAAAGTCTTGTTCTCGAAATTGTCTTCCGGATATTTGCGGTTGGTGAAGCTGACGCGGACCGAGACGGTCAGGCGGTTCTGCGTGGCGATTTCCTCGGCCGAGACGGACGCGGGGCGCACGTCGTAGCCCGTGATTTCGCCGGTGATCTCAAGGTCGCCGTCCTGCTCCACCTGCTCCAGGCGGGTCATACGGCGGAAACGCGTACGCAGGGCCTCGGTGAGATCGTTGCTCAGCGAGGGGTTGACCTTCTCGGCTCGGTACTCGAAGTAGTCGATATTAATGGTCTCGACGTCGTTCTGGATGGAGGTGCCGGAGAAGGAATAGATGCCGCAGGCGCCGAGCATCAGCGCGGCGGCCAGGAGCGGCAGTATGCGTGCGAGCGGTCTCATGCCTTTTTCCCGTTGGCTTTCCATTCCGCCAGCTTGCGGTAAATCGTACGTTCGGATACGCCCAGCTCCGCGGCGGCGGCCTTGACCTTGCCGCCGTGCTTGGCGAGGGCCCGCTCGATGAGCTCGTCGCCCATCTTGCGGATGGAGATGCCCTCCGGGGCGGCCTCCGGCTCGGAGAGCTGCTCCTCGGGCTCGTCGGCGGCCATGTCCACGTAGTGGGGCAGGGCGGTCGGCATGGTCGGCTGGGCGCCGCCGCCCGCCTGGACGATCTCCTTGAGGCGGTCCACCTCCTGCTTGAGGTCGAGGATGGCCTTGATGATCATCTGCTTGTCGCTGTCCGGCATGCTGCCGGCCGGCTGCGGCCCGGTGGTGGCGGGCAGCATGGAGTCCTTCTCGTCCGGCAGGTAGCGCATCAGGGCCGCGGGGCCCAGCTCGATGCGCTCGGAGCCCGGGGTGACGGGGCGCGACTCGAGGGCGGTCACCGTCTCCGCGACGTTCTTCAGCTGGCGGATGTTGCCCGGCCAGCGATAGGCGGTCAGCAGGGAGATGGCGTCGTGGTTGAGGCTGACCTTGCAGAGGTTGTAGCGCTCGGAGAAGTCCGAGGTGAACTTGCGGAAAAGCAGGTAGATATCGTCTTTGTTGCGCTCGCGCAGGGCGGGCATCTGGATCTGGATGCCGGTCAGGCGGTAGTAGAGGTCCTCGCGGAACTTACCCGTGGCCACGGCGTAGGCCAGGTTCACGTTGGTGGCGGCGATCACGCGCACGTCGGTCTTCTCCACCTTGGAGGAGCCGACCTTCATGAATTCGCCGTTCTGCAGGACGCGCAGCAGGAGGGCCTGCGTCTCGCGCGGCAGCTCGCCGATCTCGTCGAGAAAAAGGGTCCCGCCGTTGGCCTCCTCGAAGTAGCCCTTCCGCTCGCCGATGGCGCCCGTGAAGGCCCCCTTCTCGTGGCCGAACAGCTCGGCGTTGATGGTCCCTTCGGGAATGGCGCCGCAGTTGACGGCAAGGTATTTGCCTGTCTTGCGGCGGCTGAACTGGTGGATGATCTGCGGGATATTTTCCTTGCCGACGCCGCTCTCGCCCGTGATCAGGACCGTGAGGTCCGTGGGGGCCACGGCAACGGCCGTCTCCAGCGCGCGGTTCAGCCCGGCGTCGTTTCCAATGATGTCGAATTTATTTTTGATCCTTTGGAGGTCTTGCATTTCCATAGAAAGCAAAGTTAAGGATTATTTTTTATATTTGTGAACTGAACAATATCAACCACAATAAAACTGTACCCGAAAATGAAGAATATCTTTAAAATTTTCCTCCTGTTCGCCGCGGTGGTCGTGGCGGCTTCCTGTGGCAAGTCCCGCGCCGAGCAGATGAAGCTCGCCGAGAACGTGCAGATTACCTGCACGCCGGAAGTGCTGGCACTCGTCGGCGATCAGATCCCCGTAGAACTGACCGTCACCTATCCGGACGGCTATTTCCATCCCAAGGCCATCCTGGAAGTCACCCCCGTGCTGGTGTACGGCGGCGGCGAGGAGCAGAAAGGCCCCACCTACATCTATCAGGGCGAGAAGGTGCTCGACAACTTCACGGTCGTGCCCAAGACGGGCGACACCGTCCGCGAGAAGTTCGCCTTCAACTATGCGGAAGGCGTCGAGCAGGCGTACCTCGAACTGCGCGGCGTAGCCCGCTACAAGGACAAGGAGATCGCGATCCCGGCCGTGAAAGTGGCGGACGGCACCATCGTGACCCAGCTGCTCGCCGAAACGGAGGGCTACTACAGCTATAAGAAGGACAACTACCAGGCCGTGCTGCACGAGCAGACCGAAGGCCAGGTGATGTATGACTACAACTCCTCCACCATCAAGGGCAGCGAGCTGCGTTCGCAGTCGATCAAGGAGCTCCAGGCGGCTCTCGCCGCCATCGAGGCCGATCCGCGCTACACCGTCACGGGAACGAGCGTGGTCGCTTACGCTTCCCCGGAAGGCGGCCAGGCCTACAACGCCAAGCTCTCCGACCAGCGTGCGGCTTCCGCCGAGAAGGCCTGGAGCCAGGTCACCGGCGACAAGAACGCCCCCGACAACCTGGAGGTCCGCAGCATCGGTCAGGACTGGGAAGGCTTCCGCGAGGCCGTCGCCAAGTCCGACATTGAGGACAAGGCCCTGATTCTGCGCGTGCTGTCCATGTACAGCGACCCGGCTGTGCGTGAGAACGAGATCAAGAACATGTCCAAGGTCTACACGGAGATCAACAAGAACGTCTTCCCGGAGCTCCGCCGCGCCCGTTTCATCACGGAGATGGACTACCAGAACTTCACGGATGAAGAGTTGGTCGAGCTGTCCCGCAGCGCGATTGACCTGCTGGACGAGGAAGGCCTGCTCCGCGTGGCCTCCATCACCACTGATGCGTCCCGCAAGACGGTCCTCTACAACAAGGCCGTCAACAAATTCGACTCCGACCGCGCCCGCTTCAACCTGGCGGCCATGGCGCTTGACGACGAGCGCCCGGATGCCGCCGCCCGCCAGCTGGACGCAATCAAGGCCCAGGACGCCGACGTGCTGAACGCCCGCGGCGTCGTGGAGCTGCAGCGCGGCGACCGCAAGGCGGCCGCTGACTGGTTCCGCAAGGCCGGCACCGCCGAGTCCAAGGCCAACCTCGGCCTGATCGAGCTCATGGAAGGCCGCTACGACGCTGCCGCGAAGCAGCTGGCTGGCACCAAGGGTGTGAACGGCGCCATCGCCAGCCTGCTGGCCGGCAACCTCGACGAGGCTGAGGCCCGCGTCACCTGCAAGTGCGGCCACGCCGAGTACGTCCGCGCCATCATCGCCGCCCGCAAGGGCGTTGCCGACGGCGTCAAGACGCACCTGGCCAACCTCGAGGCCAAGGACAAGCAGCTCTACGAGAAGTCCCGCACGGACATCGAGTTCGCCAAGTATCGTTAGCAGATGAGATTCGCCGGCCCTTGACCGGCGAATCTCTTTTGCAATCAATATTTTGCGTTTTACGGATTTTTCCGTATATTTGCAGCCCCCAAAAACAGGGGGCTTTTTATAATTTATTTATTAACAATCATTTATGCCAACAATTCAACAATTGGTTCGCAAAGGACGCGAGGTTATCGAGGTCAAGTCGAAATCTCGTGCGTTGGATGCTTGTCCTCAGAAGCGTGGCGTATGCCTGAGAGTCTATACGACGACTCCCAAGAAGCCGAACTCCGCTATGCGTAAGGTCGCGCGTGTACGTCTCACGAATTCTAAAGAGGTCAATGCCTACATTCCGGGCGAGGGTCACAACCTGCAGGAGCACTCCATCGTGCTCGTGCGCGGTGGTCGTGTCAAGGACCTCCCTGGTGTACGTTACCACATCCTCCGCGGTGCTTTGGATACTGCCGGCGTGGAAGGACGGACTCAGTCCCGTTCGCTCTACGGCGCCAAGAGGCCGAAGTAATTGCCGAAGGATGGTTTAATTTTAATTTTTCACTACAATGAGAAAAGCAAAGCCTAAGAAGAGGATTCTACTTCCTGATCCCAAGTTCCACGACACGCAGGTTACGCGTTTCGTGAACAACCTGATGTTGCAGGGGAAGAAGAGTATCGCGTATTCTATTTTTTACGATGCCATTGACATGGTAGGCGAGAAGATGAAAGATTCTGAC
>CACXNA010000011.1 GCA_902768985.1 uncultured Bacteroidia bacterium
ATTATTTTCTGCTAAAAGTCTCCAAATAAGCAGGATTTAGTAAAGTATTTCACCTTCTCTCGTCGCGTAGCGGCGGAGAGATTTGGGGAGGTTCAGTTCGGCTTCGACCTGGGCGAGGACCTCACGATGCTTTCTGCCGGTTTTCAATGTTCAACGATGTTCAAGGTTGTTCAACGTTGTTCAATCCAACGAAGAGTTGCGCCTGAAGGTCGGTGACCAGGAACCCTTTTGTACCGCAAAAGTACAAATAAGGTACAAATACCGACAAATAAGTTAAGAAATGCATCGAAATTTAACTGTTACACATAAAACCTCTGGACCTGTAACGAGGTGAGTGTCACTGTAACGAGGTGAGTGTCAGTTAGATTCCGATAGTTTCCGTAATTTATTGATAATCAATTACTTTCCGATGCAAAAGCGGCTGAAGATTTCACCAAGCACTTCGTCAGTGGTGATTTCGCCGGTGATGGAGCCGAGGGAGGCGAGGGCGGCGCGGAGGTCCTCCGCCAGGAGATCGGAGGGGCGTCCGGTGTCGAGGCCGTCAGAGACGGCGGAGAGGGAAGCGGCGGCTTCGCGCAGTGCGGCAGCGTGGCGGGCGTTGGTCACCAAAGTGCCGCTTGCGGAGGCCACATTTGCCCTCGAAACAAGGGCGGAACGCAGGTTTTCGAGGCCTTTTCCGGTTTTGGCAGAAATATCGATGACTGAAGTCTTATCTAATTCTATTTTTGTGGATGAAACAAAAAAGTTTAATGTTGTAACAATTTTGTTAACCCCTGTTTTGTCGGTTTTATTGGCCAAAATGAGCAGTATTTGCTGCTTGAAATCGATCCGCTCGGCAATCGTCTTGAGGTCCTGCGTAACCTGCTCTTCGGAGGTGGAAATATCGATCACGCCGAGCACGATTTCGGCCTCGGAAATCTTCCGGAAAGTCCGCTCGATGCCGAGCCGCTCGACCTCGTCTTCCGACGCGCGGATGCCG
Organism: uncultured Bacteroidia bacterium; assembly: GCA_902768985.1. Lineage (GTDB taxonomy): Bacteria > Bacteroidota > Bacteroidia > Bacteroidales > UBA932 > Cryptobacteroides. The sequence continues at coordinate 980 of CACXNA010000011.1, forward strand.
GCGGTGTCGATGAAGCGGAAGAGGACGCCGTCGATCACGCTGGTCTCTTCGACCGTGTCGCGCGTGGTGCCGGGGACGTCGGAGACGATGGCGCGGTCGTCGCGGAGCAGGGCGTTGAGCAGGGTGCTTTTGCCGCTGTTGGGCGCGCCGACGATGGCGACGGGCACGCCGTTGCGGATGGCGTTGCCCAGGCGGAAAGAGTTGGCGAGCTGGCGGCAGTGCGAGCAGGCGGTGTCGAGCAGTGCGCGCAGTCGCGAACGGTCGGCGAACTCGACGTCCTCCTCGCTGAAGTCGAGCTCCAGTTCCAGGAGCGCCGTGAGCTCCAGCAACTGTTTGCGCAGCGCGCGCAATTCGGCGGAATAGCCGCCGCGAAGCTGGTTCATCGCCACGCGATGCTGTGCTTCAGAAGAAGATGAGATGACGTCTGCAACTGCCTCTGCCTGCGCAAGATCCATTTTTCCGTTCAGGAAGGCGCGGCGCGTGAATTCGCCCGGTTCCGCGAGGCGGCAGCCGGCTTCCGCGAGGCGGTCCAGCAGCGTGCTGACGATGTAGGGCGAAGCATGGCAGGAGATCTCTGCGGCGTCCTCTCCCGTATAGGAATGCGGGGCGCGAAAGAGGCTGACCAGGACCTCGTCCAGCCCCTCGACGGTGCCGAACTTCAGGCTGTAGCCGGGCGCTTGCGCGGCTGTCCCGGAACGGAAACGGACGACGCGGTCCACGACGGCCATCGTGTCCGGTCCGCTGAGGCGGACAACGGAAATGGCCCCCGTGCCGACAGAGGTCGCCGGGGCGCAGATTGTATGGGTGTAATCCAGCATCAGCCGCGAAGTTACAAAAATTCGCCGGGACTGCGTCCAAGTGGTTTGGAAATTGGCGGTGGAATTGTTATTTTTGCAAGATAAAACACATGTGGATCTAATTTTTATCCAGTTAATATGATTTACACCAAAGAAGTGCAGCAGATGTGCTGCGTTGCAAAAGGCGCCAACCACGCCAATGCCCCGATCCCTGAGGAAGGGAAGTGGGTGCATGCAAAAGAAATCAAGGACATCTCCGGCCTTACCCACGGTATTGGCTGGTGCGCTCCGCAGCAGGGATGCTGCAAGCTGACCCTCAATGTCAAGGACGGCATCATCGAGGAGGCTCTTGTCGAGACCCTCGGCTGCTCCGGTATGACCCACTCCGCCGCCATGGCTTCCGAGATCCTCCCTGGCAAGACCCTGCTTGAGGCGCTCAACACCGACCTCGTCTGCGACGCCATCAACACGGCGATGCGCGAGCTCTTCCTCCAGATTGTTTACGGTCGTACCCAGTCCGCCTTCTCCGAGGGTGGTCTTCCCATCGGCGGTTCCCTCGAAGACCTCGGCAAGAACCTCCGCAGCCAGGTTGGTACGATGTACGGTACCAAGCTGAAGGGTTCCCGTTACCTCGAAATGACCGAAGGCTACTGCACCCGCATGGCCCTCGACGCTGACAACGAGGTCATCGGTTACGAGTTTGTCAACCTCGGCAAACTCATGGACGCTCTGAAGGGCGGCGCCACCGGTCCTGAGGCCATCGAGAAGGCCAAGGGTACCTACGGCCGCTTCAAGGATGCCGTGAAATATATTGACCCCCGCAAAGAGTAAGAGACTATGGCACTTTTCGAAAGCTACGAGCGTCGTATTAATCAGATTAATGCCGCTCTCAACAAATATGGTATCAAGGACATCGACGAGGCCAAGGCCATCTGCGATGCTAAGGGTATCGACCCGTACAAGATCTGCGAGGACACCCAGAAGATCTGCTTCGAGAATGCGAAGTGGGCTTACGTCGTGGGCGCTGCCATCGCCATCAAGAAGGGCGTGAAGACCGCCGCCGAGGCCGCTGAGGCCATCGGTGAGGGCCTGCAGGCCTTCTGCATCCCCGGTTCCGTCGCTGACGACCGTAAGGTCGGTCTCGGCCACGGCAACCTCGCCGCCCGCCTCCTCTCCGAGGAGACCGAGTGCTTTGCCTTCCTCGCCGGCCACGAGTCCTACGCTGCCGCCGAAGGCGCCATCAAGATCGCCGAAATGGCGAACAAGGTGCGCCAGAAGCCGCTCCGCGTCATCCTGAACGGCCTCGGCAAGGATGCTGCCAAGATCATCTCCCGCATCAACGGCTTCACCTATGTCCAGACGGAGTTTGACTACGCCACGGGCGAGCTGAAGATCGTCAGCGAGAAGCGTTACTCCGACGGTGTCCGCGGCGGCGTGCGCTGCTACGGTGCCGACGACGTCCGCGAGGGTGTCGCCATCCTCTGGAAGGAGAACGTCGATATCTCCATCACCGGTAACTCCACGAACCCGACGCGCTTCCAGCACCCCGTCGCCGGCACGTACAAGAAAGAGCGTGTCCTCGCGGGCAAGAAGTACTTCTCCGTGGCCTCCGGCGGTGGTACCGGCCGTACCCTCCACCCGGACAACATGGCCGCCGGTCCTGCCTCCTACGGTATGACCGACACCCTGGGCCGCATGCACTCCGACGCGCAGTTCGCGGGTTCTTCCTCCGTGCCTGCTCACGTGGAGATGATGGGCTTCCTGGGCATGGGCAACAACCCGATGGTGGGCGCCTCCGTGGCGGTTGCCGTGGCTGTTGCGCAGGCAATGTAAGATTCGCCGGTCTGAGCCGGCGAATGACGAACATGATGCCGGCATGACTATATTAAAAGAAGCAGCTCCTAGCGGGCTGCTTCTTTCATTTTCTCTGCCACGATCGTGGCGGCGTTGCGGATGATCTCGGGACAGGGGCGCTTTTTATAATATTCCGCCGTGCGCTCGGAGGGCGCCGGCCCCTCGGGCTGCTTGTCTTTCAAGCCCAGCAGCTCGCCGCAGACGATGCTGCCGCCGTTTCGTTCGCGGAAGGCCGTGGCCATCTCCTGCACCAGGGCATAATTGGCCGTGCGGGCTGCCATGTCGGACGGTCCGGCGGGGGAGAGGAAGCCGGCTATCATCGTGCAGGCGCTGAAACTGCCGCACACTTCCCGCAGGCGGGCAAAACCGCCGCCGAAGCCCGAACCGATGGTCTTCAGCAGCTCTTCGGATGCCTGCCCGTTCGCCTCAAGCACGTCGGCGAAGGCCAGCAGGACAGCCTGGCAGCAGTTAAATCCCTGCAGGAAATAGTCCCGGGCGCGCGCTCCGCGCTCCGCGGGATCGAAGGAATTAGGTAAAATCATCATTTCTTATGATGCTGCAAAGATAGTAAACCTGCTTCCAAATTGCTATTTTTGCAGCGTCCAAAATGGATACAAACCAAACAATTAAAAGTTATGCAAATTATTTCAGTTACCGGTCGCGAGATCCTCGATTCCAGAGGAAATCCTACCATCGAAGCAGAAGTTACCCTTGATTCCGGTTTTGTCGGCACCGCTGCCGTCCCTTCCGGAGCCTCCACCGGCGAGAACGAAGCCCTCGAGCTTCGCGACGGAGATAAGAAGCGCTATGGCGGCAAGGGCGTTCTGAAGGCCGTTGCCAATATCAACGAGAAGATCGCCCCGGCGATCATCGGCATGGATGCTTCCGAGCAGCGCGCCATCGATCAGAAAATGATCGAGCTGGACGGCACCGCCACCAAGAGCAACCTGGGTGCGAACGCCATCCTGGGCGTGTCCCTGGCCGTTGCCAAGGCTGCTGCCGCCGAGCTCCAGGTCCCGCTGTACCGCTACCTGGGCGGTACCAATACGTATGTCCTCCCGGTTCCGATGATGAACATCATCAACGGTGGCGCCCACTCCGACGCCCCGATCGCTTTCCAGGAGTTTATGATCCGCCCGGTCGGTGCTGCCAACGAAGCCGAAGCCGTCCGAATGGGCGCCGAGGTCTTCCACGCCTTGCAGAAAGTCCTCAAAGGCCGCGGTCTGAGCACCGCCGTTGGCGATGAAGGTGGTTTTGCCCCCGCGTTGAAGGGCATCGACGATGCGCTCGACTGCATTATCGAGGCCATCAATAACGCCGGTTTCGAACCGGGCAAGGACGTGACCATTGCGATGGACTGCGCCGCATCCGAGTTCTGCTTCAAGGAGGACGGCAAGTTCTACTATGACTACAAGCAGCTTAAGGATGGCAAGAAGAAGGATCCGCGTGGCCGCAAACTGACGACCGACCAGCAGATTAACTATCTCAAGCAGCTGATAACCAAGTACCCGATCGACTCCATCGAGGACGGCTTGTCCGAGGAGGACTGGGAAGGCTGGGTGAAGCTCACCAAGGCTATCGGCGACCGTTGCCAGCTCGTGGGCGACGACCTCTTCGTTACCAACGTGAAGTACCTGCAGAAGGGTATCGAGATGGGCGCTGGCAACAGCATCCTCATCAAGGTGAACCAGATCGGCTCTCTGTCCGAGACGCTCGACGCGATTGAGATGGCCCACCGTCATGGCTATACGACCGTGACCTCCCACCGCTCCGGCGAGACCGAGGACACGACGATTGCCGACATCGCCGTCGCGACCAACAGCGGCCAGATCAAGACCGGTTCGCTGAGCCGTACCGACCGCATCGCCAAGTACAACCGCTTGATGAAGATCGAGTTGGAATTGGGCACGACTGCGAAATACGGCTATAAAAAGCTCCGTTAGATTTTTCGCTGCGCTCAGAATTACAGAAGAAGGCGCCTGCAATCGCGGGCGCCTTCTTTGTAGGCTTATTTGTCGATAAAACTGCGGACGAACGAGGTGGAAGGGAGCTCCTTGTCCGAGACCGGGACGAAATAGTGCAGGAAAAGCAGCAGGCGGTGCGCCTCGCTGTATTCCGGGCAGTTCTTCGGTACGGTGGCGAGGATGCGCTCGGCGTGCGTGCGGAGCACGGCGAATTCGAGCAGATAGGCCGAATTGAATAACACGTCGGCCGTCTCCTGGTAGGGATAGATCCACTTGACCTCGGCGCGCCGCACATTGGGCCAGTTGGAGATGGTCTCCCGGGCCGAGTAGGCGCCTTTGTTGAAATCGCGCACGATGCGGCGCAGCAGGCGGTTGTCGCTGGTCGGGATGCAGTTGTGGTCGTCGAGCGAAATGCTGGTGATCGTGTTGATGAAGATGCGGAACTTGGCGGCCTCGGGGACGAGGTCGGTCAGGGCCGGATTGAGGGCGTGGATGCCCTCGATCAGGAGGATGGAGCTCTCGTCGAGCTTAAGTTTCTTTCCGTTGAATTCCCGCTTGCCAGTCACAAAGTTATACTCTGGCACTTCAACTTCTTCTCCAGCTAAAAGCTGCAGTACGTCCTCTTGCAGATAGTCGTGGTCGACGGTGTCGAAATTGTCGAAATCATAGGTCCCGTCGGGCAGCTTGGGCGTGTCCAGGCGGTTGACGAAATAGTCGTCCGTGGAGAAGGAGACAGGGTGCAGGCCGCAGGCCTTGAGCTGGACGCTCAGGCGGCGGCAGAAGGTGCTCTTGCCGCTGCTGGTCGGGCCGGTGATCAGCACGATGCGTACGGGATCCGCCATGGCGTGGCGGCGGTTGATCTCCTCGGCGATCTCGACGATTTTCTTCTCCTGGAGCGCCTCGGCCACCTGGATGAGGTCGGAGGCCTGGCCCTGCTGGCAGGCGGTATTCACGTCACCGACGGTCGCCAGGCCCATGATGCGGTTCCAGCGGAGCGTCTCCCGGAAGACCTCGAAGGTCTTGGGCTGTTCGTTGAACGGGGCCAGCTGCTCCGGGGCATGCCGGTCCGGCACGCGGAGCAGCATTCCGCCTTGGTAAGCGCTGAGCTCCCAGACCTTCAGCAGGCCGGTGCTGGGCACCAGCGCGTCATAGAAATAATCGGCCGTGTCCTGCAGGGTATAATAGGTAATATAAACGTCGTCGCAGGTGCGGAGAAGCTTGACTTTGTCCTCCAGGCCGAGCTTCATGAAGATGCGGATGGCCTCGGCCGTCTGCACTTCGTGCCGCCGGAAGGGGATGTCCTGGGCCACGAGCTCGCGCATGCGCGCCCGGACGGCTTCGACCTCTTCGGGCGTGACGGGCGTGCCGTCCGGCTTGTCGACCGTGCAGAAATAGCCTTTGGAAATGGGCCGGCGGAGGATGACGCGGTAGCCGGGATGCAGGTCGCGCATGGCCTTGCAGAGCAGGAAACTGAGCGAACGGCAGTAGACGTTGCGGCCATTGTAGCTGCGGTAATCCAGAAACTCGACGTCCCGGTTGTTGAAAACCCGGAACTTCAGGCCTTCGGCGACATTGTTGACCTTGGCGGAGAGGATGTCGTAAGGGCGCTCGAAATCAAAGGCTGGCACCATGTCCAGCAGCGTGGTCCCTTCCTGGAACTCCTGGAAAGTGTCCGTGTTCTTGCAGTAGATTCTCAACATACTCGATGAGGTTTTCCCTTACAAATTTAACATTTATTTAGTATATTTGTATCCCGATTGGACCAAAAGGAGATTCCATGTCTTATATTCCGCAAGATGCTTCCCTGCAGTTGCTTGGATTGCAGAACAGCACGAGCATCTATCAGCTCCGGTCCGACGGGCTGACGAATCAATATTATGTCGTAAGTGGCGATGGTACCCGCCACCTGATGGCGTCGCCGGAAGTCGTCGGATACGAGTCTTATCTGGCGATGAAGCCGGCCACGACAGCCGTCCTGCAGTATTTCTCCGAGCATGGCCTGGCTTGCGACGTCGACATCCTGACCATCCTGCGAGGCGGGCTCAATTATCCGCTGGAAGAGTGCTGCTACAAGGCCGGCATCCGCGTCCCCAACATGAACTTCATCTCGTGCGAACGCCATATTGAAGACGGCATCATCACGGGTTTGGACATCAAATACGAGAAGCTCCACATTGCCAAGGACATCACGCTGATGATCGGCGACATCATCGCCAGCGGCGACACGCTGCGCCTGTGCCTGTCGCAGGTGATCGACCGCTTCCGCCGGCGCGGCGGCAGCCTCAAGCAGATCATTTTCTTCACCATAGGCGGCACGAAGGCCATTCCCCTGATGGAACGCTTCACGGCCGAAATTCGCGGGTATTTCCCCGAATTCGAGGGTTTCCGCTGCGTGTTCTACGAAGGTATTTTCACGGTCTATGAGGACAAAGGCGTGACGGGCGTCAACATCCCGGACATCGACTTTGGCTGGCGGGGTGGTTTCGTCGCGCCTGAATTCCGCCACTATGTGCTGAGTTTCCTCGAAGATGCGTTGTTTGAGAAATGCATCATCTACGACGGGGGAGCGCGCCGTTACGAGATCCCTGCGCACTATGAGGAGGTGATGGATTACTGGGAGTCGCTGCTCGCCGTGGCGCCTCAGGTAGATTTCCAGGCGTTCATCGCCGAGAAGATCGGCTACAGCCGCCCCATAGATTACGAGGCCTGGCGTGCGCTGAACGGCTATTCGGAGCTGGATGTCCGCGGACTGTACGATCTGGAGCAGCATTACCTGGACATCGTCTCGAAACGGACGCTGCAGGAGATCTGCGAACGCCGTATCCGGGAGATTCGCAAGGATTTGGGAAAATATGTACAAGAACCATAAAAGATGAGTACTAAAACCAAAGTCGACTACGACTACACGACGGGCAAGGTCGCACAAACCGGCCGCAAGAGCAACCTGAGCATGTTCATGATCATGCTGGGCTTCACCTTCTTCTCCGCCAGCATGTGGGTGGGCCAGCAGATGGCCGCCGGGCTGGATTTCAAGGGATTCATCCTGGCCATGCTGCTGGGCGGCGTCATCCTCGGCGCCTACACCGGTGCCCTGGGTTACATCGGCGCGGAGAGCGGCCTGACCCTGGATCTGCTGGCGCGCAAGAGTTTCGGCGTCAAGGGCAGCTGGCTGCCCAGCGCCATGATCAGCTTCACGCAGGTGGGCTGGTTCGGTGTGGGTCTGGCGATGTTCGCCATTCCGGTGGCCAAGGAAATCCTCGGCCTGGAAGTCACGCCTGACCATATGCCGACCGTCGGCTACCTGCTGGTGGCCGTCGCCGGCCTCCTGATGACGGCCAGCGCCTATTTCGGCATCAAGAGCCTGACGGTGGTCAGTTACATCGCTGTCCCGCTTGTGGCCATTCTCGGCACCGTGGCGATGGTTCTGGCCATCAAGCGCGGCGACGCCGGCCTGGTGGAGCAGTTCTCCCGCGGCGCCAAGGATATGTCCATCATCGCCGGCGCCGGCCTCGTGATCGGCAGTTTCGTGTCCGGCGGTACGGCCACGCCCAACTTCACCCGCTTTGCGAAGAATGCGAAGGTGGGCCTCTGGGTGACGGTGGTCGCCTTCTTCATCGGCAACAGCCTGATGTTCCTGTTCGGCGCCGTGTCCAGCATCTATGCGGGGGGCAACGACATTTTCGAGGTGATGCTCAACCTGAACCTCTTCTACTTCGCCATCCTGGTACTCGGCCTGAACATCTGGACCACCAACGATAACGCCCTCTACACCGCCGGTCTCGGCCTGTCCAACATCACGGGCATCTCCAAGAAGACCATGGTGCTGATCTCCGGTGTCATCGGCACCGTGGCTGCCGTGTGGCTGTACTGGAATTTCTGCGACTGGCTGAATGTGCTGAACTGCACCCTGCCTCCTGTCGGCATTATCCTGATCCTGAGCTACTTCTGCAACCGGAAACGCTATCTGGAGGACAACATGCCCGCAATCACCGTCAACTGGTGGGCCGTGGTCGGTGTGGTGGCCGGCGCCGTGGTGGCGAACCTGGTGAAATGGGGCATTCCGTCCTTCAACGGCATGGCTGTTGCAGCTGTGTGCTTCCTGATCGGCGAGGCTGTTAGAAAGAAATAATATTATATTGACTAACTATGAGTAAAGTACACGTTATCGACCATCCGATGGTGCAGCACAAACTGACCATCATGCGTGACAAAGAGACGGGTCCCAAGGATTTCCGCCAGCTTCTCAATGAGATTTCCCTGCTGATGGGTTATGAGATCACCCGTGAGATCCCCCTGGAAGAGATCGAGATCGAAACCCCGATCCGCAAAATGACCGCCAAACGGGTTTCGGGCCGCAAAATGGCCATCATCCCCATCCTGCGTGCGGGCCTGGGTATGGTGGACGGCCTGCTGAACCTCGTGCCCGTGGCCAAGGTCGGCCATATCGGCCTGTACCGCAACGAGAAGACCCACGAGCCTGTCGTCTATTACTGCAAGCTCCCGGAGGATATCAACGACCGTTTCGTGATCGTGACGGATCCGATGCTCGCCACGGGCGGCAGTTCCTGCGACGCCCTGCAGATGCTGAAGGACCGCGGATGTACGAATATCAAGCTGATGTGCCTCGTAGCGGCGCCGGAAGGCATCAAAAAGGTGCAGGAGGCGCATCCGGACGTGGATATCTACGTGGCTGCCATCGACGAGCGGCTGAACGAGAACGCCTACATCGTCCCGGGTCTCGGCGACGCCGGCGACCGAATATTCGGAACGAAGTAAAAGAAAAGGCGCTGCAACCGCAGCGCCTTTTCTTTTAATAATTGTCGTAGTATTTCGCTTCGCGGGGTGAGACCTTGGACATGTTGTCCAGGAGGTCCTGGTTGGTCTTGTACTCGTCCATGAGCTGGAGCATGAAGTTCATGGCCTCCGTCGGATTCATGTCGGCGAGTAGCTTGCGCAGGATCCAGATCCGCTGGCTCTGGTCGGCGCGGTAGAGGAGGTCGTCGCGGCGGGTGCCGGAGAGCACCACGTTGACGGCCGGGAAGATGCGCCGGTTGGCGAGCGTGCGGTCCAGCTGGATCTCACTGTTGCCGGTGCCCTTGAATTCCTCGAAGATAACCTCATCCATCTTGGAGCCGGTCTCGGTCAGGGCCGTGGCGAGGATGGTCAGGGAACCGCCGCCCTCGATGTTACGCGCGGCGCCGAAGAAGCGCTTCGGCTTCTGCAGGGCGTTGGCGTCCACACCGCCGGTCAGCACCTTGCCGGACGCCGGCTGGACGGTGTTGTACGCGCGGGCGAGGCGGGTGATGGAGTCGAGCAGGATCACGACGTCGTGGCCGCATTCGACCAGGCGGCGGGCCTTCTCGATGACCATGTTGGCCACCTTGACATGCTTCTCGGCGGGCTCGTCGAAGGTGGAAGCGACCACCTCGGCTTGCACGCTGCGCTGCATGTCCGTGACTTCCTCGGGACGCTCGTCCACGAGAAGGACGATCTCGTACACCTCCGGATGGTTGTTCGCGATGGCGTTGGCGATGCTCTTGAGCAGCAAGGTCTTACCGGCCTTCGGCGGGGAAACGATCAGCATACGCTGGCCCTTGCCGATGGGCGCGAACATGTCTACGATGCGGCAGCTGATGTCGCGGCCGCTGGCGCCGCCCGTGAGGTTGAATTTCTCGTCCGGGAAAAGGGGCGTCAGGAAGTCGAACGGCACGCGGTCGCGGATGAATTCGATGCTGCGGCCGTTGACGGACAGGATCCGCACCAGCGGGAAATATTTGTCGCCTTCGCGCGGCGGACGGATCTCGCCCGTGACGGTGTCGCCGCTCTTCAGGGCGTTGATCTTGATCTGCTGCTGGGAGACGTAGATGTCGTCCGGGGAATTCAGGTAGTTGTAGTCCGAGGAGCGGAGGAAGCCGTAGCCGTCCGGCATGATCTCCAGCACGCCCGTCGCCTCGACGGTGCCTTCGAACTCCGGCGCACGCTGGCGCGGGTTCTGCTGGTTGTTCTGGAAACGCTGGCGCTGCTGCTGGCCGGCCTGCGGCTGATTCGGCTGCTGCGGACGGGGCTGCTGGGCTTGCGGGGCCTCGGGCGCCTCCTGCGGCTTCTGCTCGGCAGGCTGCGCAGCAGCGGGCTCCTGGGCCGCCGCCTCGGCGTTGGCCTCGGCGTTCTTGGGCTTGCGGCCGCGCTTCTTGGGAGCGGCCGGCTGCTCCTGCTGCTGGGGCTTGCTGGCGGCAACTTCCTGCTCCGGCTTCTCCGGGGCGGGGGACTCGGCCTTGGGGGCCTTCTGCTTCCGGGTCGCATGCTTTTCCTGTTTAGGCTGCTTCTCCTGCTTCGGCTCCGCGGCGGACGCTGCCTCGGCAGGCTTGGCCTCGGCCTCCGTCTTCTTGGCGGGACGGCCGCGGCGGGCTTTGGGCTTGGCGCTCTCGGGGGTCGGCTTCACCGACTCCTGGCGCGCTTCGGCGTCCAGGATCTGATAAGCCAGGTTTTCATTGTCTAATTTCTTGATGCCTTTGATACTGAGATCATTGGCAATGGTCTCGAGCTGTTCTCTGTTCATCTTGTCCAGCTCGAACAGTTTGTGGGTCATGATGGAAAAATAATGTATCCAGCGAGTGCCGGATTGATTTGATGCGCAAATATACGCAAAATCTTTAATTATCCCAATAACTGTTGCTTCTTTTGAAGCGCAGCAGATCGGCCAGCGCGGCGGCGTTGGCGGCGATCCGGAAGCTGTAGGACTTCCATTTTCCGGTCGGAATCCAGGACACGGCGATGTTGAAGCAGTGCAGGTCGTAGGAGGCGCTGATGCTGGTGGTCGTGAGCTGCTTGGCCACGAAGTCGTAGCCCGAGCTGAGGTTGATAGACATCTTGGGCGTCAGCTTGATATTGCCCGAAGCGCTCAGCGTCGCGGAAATATTGTTCTTATGGGTGAGTGTGTTCAGCTCCCGGTCCCAGGTGTACATGCGCGACATGGAGAAACTGGCGCTCAGGTTCAGCGACCAGGGGACGTTGGGATTGGTGTAGTAGATCCAGCCCTCCGGGATGTATTCTCCGGTGACCGGATGGTAGTAAATGCGTTGGTAATAATCGGCGGCGGAGCTGCCGCGGCCGTTTTGGCCCGTACCGTCGTAGCCGTTCATCGCGCCCTTGCCCGCCAGGGAATAGGAGGCCGAAGCGGAGAAGGTGGTCAAGCGCGCGAGGCCCTGGCCGGCCGCTATCGCGAAACGGTTGTAGCGCGTGCCCATGTCGCTGATCGCGTACGGGTCGAAGGAGGCGCTGGCGCTGATGCTCACCGCATTGAAGAGGGTGGTGGACATGCTCATCTGGATGGTGCTCATGCGCAGCGAATCCGCCAGGAAATTGTAGCTGGTGCTCAGGGTCAGCTGGTCGATCAGCTTGACTTTCTTGGATCCGGTGCCCGTGGTGTCGGCGAAGTCGCGCACCTTGGCTTCCAGGTTGTTGCCAATGGAGAGGGAGACCGCGCCGGACTGGCCCGGCGACGGGGGACTGTTCAGCTGGCCGGAGTAGATGTTATACTGGTAGACCTTGTCGTTTCCGGCCGCGTCGACGTAGTTCAGGGTACGGTAGCCGTTGGCGTACGTGCCCTTCTCCGGGCTCCAGGAGAAGCTCACGGAGGGTGAAATCACATGCCGGATGGCCTGGATGCGGTGGTGCTTGCCGAAGTTAAATGTGCCGTACAGGCGCGTGCTCAGGGACGCGCCGACGGAGTAGTTCTGCGTGATGCCGAAGGTGTTGAACTGGTGTGTTGGTTGCGCCTCCACCTTGTCTGTTTCCGGATTATAGGCGTATTCCGTCTTTTGGAAGAACCAGTTCTGCGAATAGCTGACCGACGGGGCGAAACTGATGTATTTCAACAGCTGGAAGTTCGGCAGGCCAATCTGGAAGTCGTGTGACATGCCGGTCTTGAATTTCTCCAGCATGGAGGTGTTGAAGGCGAATTCCGAGGCCTTGAAATTGATCTTGTTCTGCAGGGTCGTGCGGTAGCCGATCGAGAACCGCTCGTAGAAACGCTCCTTGCCCACCCGGTTTTTCCGCTTGAACGGATACATCGTGCTCATGGAGAAGGTGATGTTCGGCAGGGTGAAGGTGTACGAGGAATCGCGGGAATTCTGGCTGTGCAGGGCGTTCACGCTGAGGTTGAACTTGCCGTTCCAGTTGCGGGACCAGGAAATGGACGAAGAGACCTGGTTCTGGATGGCCTCGCTGACCGAATGCGAATTGTAGCGGCTGTTGGACGGGCTCTGGAAATTGACGGACGCGCTGAAGGACGTGCCCGGGTGGGCCTTGGAATCCTGCGAGTGCGACCACCGCAGGCCGAAGTTGCGCGTCTGGAAAAAGTCCGGGGAGCCTTTCTCGCCCGTCTGGTCGTTGGAGTAGTTGAGCGAGAACGTGCCGTTGAATTTATAGTTGACCTTGTAGCGCGAGTTGATGTCGATGCCCCAGGAGCCCAGCGTATAATAGTCTCCTGTCACGGACAGGTCGAAATGGTCGCCGAACACGAAATACATGCCCAGGTCGCGCATATAGAAGCCGCGCGCCTCTTCTTCGCCGAAACTCGGGAACAGGAGGCCCGTGGCGCGCTGCGGCCGCTTCGGGATGAACCCGAAGGGGAGTCCGATGAAGGGGAGGTGGACGTCTTCGACGACCAGGTGCGCCGGGCCGAAGACGGTGGTCTTGGTCTGGCTGATGACCTTGCCGACGCTCAGGTCTATATAATAATGGGGATGGTCGTCGTCGCAGACCGTGTATTTGCCGTGGGAGAGGTTGATGGAGTGGTCGTCCATCATCTTGATGTCGCGCCCGTGCAGGATGCCCTCGTTGTCGTTCGTGATCATGTTCTTGATCCGGGCCTTCTTGGAGTTGAAGTTGTAACGCACCTCCTCCATGTTGTAGGTCTGGTTGCCCTGGGTCATGACCGGCCGGCCGTTCCATTCGCCGGAGAGGCTATCATAGACGCCGCAGGCGAACACGGTCCCGGCGTTCATGTCGTACTCCATGTAGTTGGCGGTCAGCTGCATGTCCTGGTACTTCACCGTCGTGGCGCCGTAGTAGTAGATGAGCCGGTTGCCGTGGGAGAAGTCGCTGATCATGGAATCCGCCGCATTGGAGAAGGCCGGCACCTCGAGTGAGCTCTTGCCCAGCAGGGCCACGGAGTCGGCCTTGCGCAGGGAGTCCACGTGAGCGAGCGAATCCCGGCGCGCCAGGGTGGCGGAGTCGGGGAGGACGATCTCTTTCTCGACGCGGGTCCCGTAGACGGTCCCGCTTCCGCGCCGGTTGCGTCGCAGCTGCGCATCCGCATCCGGCGCAAAAAGCGTCGTCAGCAGCACTGCAGCGCAACAAAATATGAAAGAGGTCTTCTTCAAATGCACGATTTTTGCTATCTTTGCATGCAATCTACAAAAATACTACATATTTTTGAAACGCACAATCTGCATTGTCCTTGCCGTATTGCTCTCGACGGTCTCATGGGCGGATGAACACCTCCGCCTCTCCACGGTCGTCATCGACCCCGGGCACGGCGGGAAGGACCCCGGCGCCGTCAGCCGTGACAAGAAGTCCTACGAGAAGACGTTCACGCTGAGCATTTCGCAGGCCATTGCAGACAAGATCCGTGCCGCCTATCCTGATATGAAAGTGGTTCTGACCCGCTCTGATGACACGTATGTGACGGTGGGCGGTCGGGCCGATATTGCTAACAAGGAGGAGGCCGACCTCTTTATTTCCGTGCATCACAACGCCGTGGCGAACGCCTCGCCCAACGGCTTCTCCGTCCACGTCCTCGGGCAGTCCTCCAAGAAGGGTACGGACCTGTATGCCAACAATATGGACATCGTCCGCCGGGAGAATGCGGTCATCCTGCTGGAAGACGATTACTCCACGACCTACGGGGATTTCGACCCGAACGATCCGGAGTCCTATATCTTCATGAACCTGATGCAGAATGCGAACCTGGAACAGAGCGTCCGCTTCGCGCAGCTGGTCGAGAAGAACCTGAAGGGCGGCCCGATCAAGAACGACCGCGGCCTCTCGCAGGATCCCTTCCTGGTCCTCTGGCGCACGGCCATGCCGGCCGTCCTGCTGGAGCTGGGCTTCCTCTCCAACGACAACGACCTGAAGGTGCTGAAGAGCGCCGACGACCGCGAAAAGATCGCGGAGCGCGTCTTCCAGGCGTTTAAGGAATATAAGGAGATCTACGAAGGGACGGTGGCGACCGAAACGGCCCCCGCCACGCAGCCCGAAGTGGAGAAACCGGCCGCCAAACAGGAGACGAAGGTGGAAACGGTCTATGCCGTGCAGATCTTCGCCGTCGGGAAAAAGATGGATCCGAAGGCCCGCGAATTCATGGGCTACACGCCCAAGATCATCCAGGGAGAAAAGCTCTATAAATACTATATAGGAGTCAGCGATTCGGCCGCCGGTGCGCGCAAACATTTGTCCGCCATCCGCAAGAAATATCCGGATGCTTTCCTGGTCAAAATCTGCGGCACGGAAGTCACCCGGATCAATTAAGAATTCGCATTTTCTGAGACAATATCCGCATGATTTTCAAGCGGGAAACCGATTGCAGATTGCTGAATCGTATAGAGGGTAGTTTGGATTATTTCTAAATAGCTAAATGCTTGAAATTTAAGGGCGTTGTCGTTGAATTGCTATTGTAATGTGCTGAAAAACAACCTGATAGAAACGGCTGGGCACGCACCGCATTTCTATATTTTAGCACAAATATTTTTCAAAAGCAATATCATAAAAATATTTTTTTCACTTTTTTTTCCTCCATCTTTGCACACGCAGTTCGGCTTTGTTAGTTAGTCGCATTGTGCACCACAGAATGAATCCTCAAGAGAGACATATTGAAGTCTGGAACGACTGTCTGCGCATCATTGAGCAGAACGTCGAGCCGCAGCAATTTAAGGTATGGTTCCGCCCGATCCGTGCCGTCTCTCTGCAGGACTCCAAGCTGACCGTCGAGGTCCCGTCCCTCTTCTTCCAGGAGTACGTCGAATCCGCCTTCCTGGATATTATCCGGAAGACGCTCATTCGTGTGGTTGGGGAGGACGCCCAGCTGAGCTACATGGTCCGTCCGGTGACCAATCAGCCGGAGATGCGTTTCTCCGGTCAGCGGGCCACCACTCCGGTGAATCCCCAGGTGACCATCAACACGACCCCGACCGCCAATCCCAGCCCGTTCATCTATCCGGGTCTGCAGAAGGTCCAGATCAATCCGCGCCTCAATCCCGTCTATTGCTTCGCCAACCTCATCCAGGGCGAGTGCAACAAGATGGGCGTGACCGCCGGCGAGAATATCGCCGCGGCCCCCGGCAAGACGGTCTTCAACCCGCTCTTCATCTTCGGCGGCCCCGGTCTCGGCAAGACCCACCTCGCGCAGGCCATCGGCATCGCGATCAAGGAGAAGTTCCCCGACCAGGTGGTGCTCTATGTGACGGGCAACGAATTCAAGACGACTTATATGCATGCCGTGTCCGTAATGAACAAGCTGACGGACTTCATGGCGTACTATATGAAATTGGATGTGCTGATCGTGGACGACATCCAGGACCTGCTGGGCCCCGGCTGCCAGAACGCTTTCTTCAACATTTTCAACTACCTGCACCAGAGCGGCAAGCAGCTCATCTTCACGTCCGACCGGGCTCCGGTGGACCTGCAGAATTTCGAAGATCGGCTCCTTTCCCGTTTCAAGTGGGGCCTCTCCGTCCAGCTGACGCATCCGGACTATAAGACGCGCCTGCAGATGCTCCGCTCGCGCGCCGAGCGCGAGGGTGTTGCGATCCCGGATGAGGTGCTCGACTTCCTGGCCAATCGCGTCAAGACGAACTTCCGCGAGCTGGAAGGCGCGCTCATCTCGCTAATTGCCCACGCTTCCGTGGAGCGCGGCCGCACCATGCTCGAGCTGGCGAACGACATCACGGAAAACCTCGTCGGCGACGAGAAATCCGACCTGGACATCGACAAAGTGCAGAAATCCGTGTGCGAGTACTTCAACATCAGCCGCGAAGACCTGCTCTCCAAGTCGCGCAAGCGCCAGATCGTCCAGGCCCGCCAGATCGCGATGTTCCTGAGCCGCAACCTCATCACCAACTGCTCGCTCGCCACGATCGGACAGGAGATCGGCGGCAAGGACCATGCGACGGTCCTGCACGCCTGCACCACCGTCTCCGACCTGATGGCCACGGACAAGGTGTTCAAGAAATATGTGACGGACATCGAGTCGATGCTCGTGCCCGCTATCCGATAATCCCGTTTTCACGATATGTTCCAGATTGCCCCTTCCATTCTGGCGGCGGATTTTCTCCATTTGGAGAAGGACATTGAGCTCATCAACCGCTGCGGCGACATCATCCACCTCGATGTGATGGACGGCACGCTCGTTCCCAATATTTCGTTCGGCTTTTCGGTCATCGACCAGGTGGCGAAGATCGCCAAGGCGCCGATGGACGCGCACCTGATGGTCGTCCATCCGGAGCGCTGGTTCGAGAAAGTGGCGAAGGACGGCGTGCAGATGTGTTCCTTCCATTGGGAGGCCGCCGGGCGCAACACTTCGCGTTTCATCGAGAAGCTCCATTCGCTGGGTGTGAAGGCGGGCGTCGCCATCAATCCGGACGTTCCTGTGAGCCGCCTCTATCCGTACATCGGCAAGGCCGATTATTTCCTCGTGATGTCCGTTTTTGCCGGCTTCGGCGGGCAGAAGTTCATCTACGAGACGCTGGACCGCGTGGAAGCGCTGAAGGCCGAAATCAAGAATAGGGGAGCGCAGGCGCTCATCGAGATCGACGGCGGCGTGTATGAAGGGAATGTGCGGGCTGTCGAAGAAGCCGGCGTGGATATCGCCGTGGCGGGCAGCGCCGTGTTCGGCGCACCGGACCCGGCGGCGGCTATTTCTGCCCTTCGGGGAGCCTGAACATATATTTTCCGAATTCTTCTTGCAGAGAGATTCTGCCGTCGGGTGAGGCCAGCTGGCCGAATCGGCGGCGGATTTCTTTTTCCAGCGCGACCAGCTCGGCGGCCGGGTCGTAGCGCTGCCCGGTCAGCTCGCGCAGCGACACGGGGTTGGGCAGCTCCGCGGGCCAGTCGGTCTCATTGAGGTTCAGGCCGATGCCGACGATGCTGGTGCGCACCTGGCCCTCTGAAACCGTGTTTTCGATGAGAATGCCGCAGATCTTCCGGTCATCCACCCAGATGTCGTTGGGCCATTTGATGCGGGCCTGGACGCCCCGGGCGAGCAGGTAGTCCCGCAAGGCGAGGGTGGTCACCTGCGTGATCAGCAGGGCGTCGGAGGCGGCCAGGGCGCAGGCGCCCTCGAAGCGGTAGAGAATGCTGAACGTGAGGTTCAGGCCGGGCGTAGCGAACCAGGTGTGCGTGCCCTGGCCGCGGCCGGCCGTCTGCTCGCGTGTCGCCACGATTGACAAATTGTCAAAGCTCGAAATCCGCTTCCTGAGCTCGCTGTTGGTCGAATCGACCGTGTCCAGCCATAGAATATGCGCGCCCGCGTGGGATGGTTCCATTTTTGTTATTATATTTGTAAAAGCAAAAATACGCAAGATGCCTCAAAAACCCAACAATACCGATCCGCGAAAACCCAAAATCATCCGGATCAACTTATCGTGGCTATATATCATCCTCCTGGTGGCGATTGGCTACATGCTGTTCAACCAGAGCGGTCCCGCTCCGCAGAAGATCGAGTGGGCGCAGGTCCGGCAGATGATGCTGGACGGGGATGTCAAGGAAATCCACTTCATCCGCAACGACTTCAAGGGAACGATCACCATCCAGCCTGACAAGCTCGGCAAATACGCCGGCATGTACGTCAACGGCAAGGTCCCGACCCGTTCCCCGCATTTCTTCTTCCTGACTTCGACCAAGTTTGACCCCGAGACCGAGTTCGCAGCCATCAACGAGACGCTCCCTGCTGAGAGCCAGGTCAAGATTATCATGGAGAACGATGCCCGCATCTGGGCGAACATCCTCGAGTGGATCGTTCCGCTCGTGCTGCTCTTCGTGCTGTGGGGCTGGATGTTCCGCGGCATGGGCCGCAACATGGGTGGCGGTCCCGGTGGCCCGGGTGGCGGCATGAACCCCTTCAACGTGGGCAAATCCACCGGCAAGCTCGCCGACAAGGACAAGGTCAACGTCACCTTCAAGGATGTCGCTGGCCTGTACGGCGCCAAGGAGGAAGTGATGGAAATCGTTGATTTCCTGAAGAATCCGAAGAAATACACCTCCCTGGGCGGCAAGATCCCCAAGGGCGCCCTGCTGGTCGGCCCTCCGGGCACGGGTAAGACCCTGCTCGCGAAAGCCGTGGCGGGGGAGGCTGACGTGCCGTTCTTCAGCATCAGCGGCTCCGACTTCGTGGAGATGTTCGTGGGCGTGGGTGCGAGCCGCGTGCGCGATCTCTTCGCCCAGGCCAAGGAGAAGGCCCCGTGCATCGTCTTCATCGACGAAATCGACGCCGTGGGCCGCGCCCGTGGCAAGAATGTCGGCTTCTCGTCGAACGACGAGCGCGAGAACACGCTCAACCAGCTCCTCACCGAGATGGACGGCTTCGGCTCCAACAGCGGCGTCATCGTGCTCGCCGCGACCAACCGCGCCGACATCCTCGACAAGGCGCTCATGCGCGCCGGTCGCTTCGACCGTCAGATCCAGGTCACGCTCCCGGACCTGAACGAGCGCAAGGAGATCTTCCAGGTCCACCTCAAGCCGCTCAAGCTGGCCCCGGACTTCGACCTGGAGCTCATCGCCAAGAATACCCCGGGCTTCTCCGGCGCGGACATCGCCAATGTCTGCAACGAGGCGGCCCTGACGGCTGCCCGCCGTGGCAAGTCCGATATCAACAACCAGGATTTCTCCGATGCGGTGGATCGCGTGGTCGGCGGCATCGAGCGCAAGAAGACCATCATGTCCCCGGAGGAGAAGCGCATCACGGCTTTCCACGAGGCGGGACACGCCGTCGCAGGCTGGCTGCTGCCGGGTTGCGACCCCGTGCTGAAGGTTTCCATCATCCCGCGCGGACAGGCCCTGGGCATCACCTGGATGCTTCCGGACGAGAAAGTGACGCTCTCCAAGTCGGATATGATGGACAATATGTGCAGCCTGGTGGCCGGCCGCGTGGCCGAAGAGATGGTCAACAACGGCGTACCGTGCACCGGCGCCCTGAGCGACTTCGAGCGCATGACCAAGATCGCCTACGCGATGGTGAGCTACTACGGCATGAGCAAGAAGATCGGCAACATCTCCTTCTATGACCCGCAGGGCGGATACGAGTTCACCAAGCCCTATAGCGAAAAGACCGCCGAACTGATCGACGCCGAGGTCAAATCCATCGTCGACGAAGTCACGGCCAAGACCCGCAAGATCCTCACGGACAACTGGGACGGCCTGACCAAGCTCGCGGAGCTGCTGATCGAGAAGGAGGTCATCATGGCCGAGGACATCGAAGAGCTCTTTGGGCCCAAAGCCGGCAAGCACGGCGAGGAACGCCTGAAGAAAGAAGAAACTAAAACCAATGAAACTGAGTAATTTCTGGATCCGCACGCTGACCGGAATCCTGTTCCTGGTCATCATGGTCTTCGGTATCATCTGGGACCGGGCCATCTTTACCTGCCTGTTCGGCATCATCCTGACCGTCGCGTTGGGAGAGTTCTACAAGATGGCACTCGGGACGCGTTTCCGTTTCCAGCAGCGGCTGGGCGTGATGACGGGCATCGCGGCTTTTCTACTTGTCGCTGCCTACTGCTTTTTCGGCTGGGACCTCCGCTGGCTGGTCATTGCCCTGATTCCGCTGCTGCTGATCCCTGTCAGCTGCCTGTTCCTGCCGTCCCGCGAGGGTTTCGGCGACCTGGCCTACATCTACGCCGGTCTGCTCTATATCGCCCTGCCGATAAGCCTTTCTCCGCTCCTGATGATGGACGGTGATGTGTATGACGGCTGGTTCCTGCTCTCGCTGTTCATCATGATCTGGTGCTCCGACGTGGGCGCCTACTGCATCGGTACAGCCTTCGGCCAGAAGCCCAATTCGCGCAAGCTGGCGCCGAGCATCTCCCCGAAGAAGTCCTGGTGGGGCTTCTGGGGCGGGCTCTTCTTCTGCGTCGGCGCCGCCATCGGGCTGCACTACCTGACCTGGCTGCCGTTCCCGCTGCTCCACTGCATCGTGCTGGGCCTCATCGTGGGCGCCGGCGGCGTGTGCGGCGACCTGTTTGAATCCATCTGGAAGCGCCATTTCGGCGTCAAGGATTCCGGCAATTGCATCCCCGGCCACGGCGGCATGCTGGACCGCTTCGACAGCAGTCTGGTGGCCATTCCGATGGCTTGTGTATATCTTTCTATCGTTGGCCTTTTATGAAAATAGACCACAATTCATACGGCACCCTGGCCCTGGTTTACCTGGTCTGCATCGCGATCTCCGTCGTCGTTGTGCTCCTTGTCCCGCAGCTCTGGATCCGCGGCGCCGTGATCGCGGCGATGGTCTGGGTCTGCGCCTGGCAGACGGCCTTTTTCCGCGTCCCGAAGCGTAACCATACCGCCGGGCCGCAGGAGGTGACGTCCGTGGCGGACGGCAAGGTGGTGATCATTGAGAAGGTCTACGAACCGGAGTTCCTCAAACGCGACTGCATCCAGCTCTCCGTGTATATGAATTTCTTCGACGTGCACGCCAATTTCTGGCCGGCCGGCGGGGAAGTGAAGTACTACCGCTACTACCCGGGCGAGCACATGCTGGCGTTCAAGCCGAAGGCGTCCGAGGAGAATGAGCACACGTGCGTGGGAATGCGCCTGCCCGACGGGCAGGAGATCCTGTTCAAGCAGCTCGCGGGCGGATTCGCCCGGCGCATCGTCTGCTACGCGCAGGAGGGCCTTCAAGTGGAGGGCGGCACGCAGTGCGGCATCATCAAGTTCGGTTCGCGCATCGACATGTACCTGCCGCTGGACGCGAAAATTTGCGTAAAAGTGGGAGATTTGGTCCGGGCTTGCGAGACGGTCCTAGCAGAGCTATGACCGTCTCATCGCCGGCAAGCCGGCGAGTTAATGACGGGGGGCGTTCCCCCCGAAACCCCCTGCGTCGCTACGCTCCGAACCACGTAGAACCAAATCGAGTTCCGCTCGGAGCTGTTCTGCGTTTTTGAAGAGGATTCCTTTGATGCCGACGGCCTCGGCGCCGGCCACGTTGGCCGGGTTGTCGTCAATGAAGACGCATTCTTCGGCCTTCAGGCCGTAACGGTCCAGGAGGATGCGGTACAGGCGCGGATCCGGCTTGATGACCTTCTCCACCCCCGAAACGACATAGCCGTCCAGTACCGAGAAAACGGGGTAACGGTCCCGGACAAGCGGGAAGAATTCATTCGACCAGTTGGTCAGGCCCCAGACGCGGTAGCCGCGCGCCTTGTATTCGCGCACGAGCGCTTCCATACCGGGGATGGGGTCGCCCATCATTTCGATCCAGCGGTCGTAGAACATCCGGATCTCCTTCTCCCACTGGGGGAATTTGGCGACCGTCTCTTCCGTAATTTCAGCACTGGGACGCCCGGCATCCACCTGGGCGTTCCAGTCAAAGGCATGTATGGTCTGCAGGAAATGTTCGGCTTTGGCGTGGTCGCCGAAGTAAGGATCGTACAGATAGTACGGATTCCAGTCTACCAGGACGGCGCCGAAGTCGAAGATGATGTTATTCATCATCATCATTATTATGCTTGGCGGCGCCCTTGGTGGTGATCAGGACGACGCCGTTGCCGCCACGCGCACCGTAGATGGACGCAGAAGCATCCTTTAGGACTTCGACGGAATCTACATCGTTGGGGTTGATGTGGTGCAGGTCGGCCACTTCCATGCCGTCCACCATCAGCAGCGGCTCGCCGAAGCTGTTCAGCGGACCGGTCTCGCGGATGCGGATCTTGTCGCCGACAACCGTCACGCCGGGGATCTTGCCCTCCAGGTACTCATACATATCGGCGTAAGTCACCGTGGACTGGTCGGTCTTCAGCTGGCTGACGGAAACGGTCAGCTTGTCCTTGGAGGTGGTGCCGTAACCGACGTTGACGGCATCGTCTGTTTTCTCGTACACGCGTGCTTCACGCGTGGAGGAGCAGGAAGCGGCGCACAGGGTGAGCGCTATGAGAAGGAATGTGTGTTTCAACTTACTGAGTTTTTGGTTGGTTTAACGTGTCAAATATACGGATTATTATTCCTGTCCACAAATTAAATGCCTTTTTGCGAATCGCATTTGCAAGTAAAGGAATTTTGCGTATCTTTGCACTCCGCAACGGTGCGTTGGCCGAGTGGCTAGGCGCAGGTCTGCAAAACCTGTCACAGTGGTTCGATTCCGCTACGCACCTCAAAAGTGCCCCTGGAGAGCCTCCGGGGGCACTTTTATTTCCACAAAGTTCCCACAAATCCCAGCTCTTTCGCTTTTCCCGTGCTTTGAAGATTACTGGACTTTCGTAAAGGTCCGGGTGTTCAGGACCATCTTGTCCGTGATCTTGAGCGCGGGGATGACGGGCAGGCACATAAAAGAAATGGTCATGAACGGGGCCTGCATCGGGCAACCGATCTGCCGGGCGGTATCGAGCAGCTGCTCCATGCGCTCGGCTACCTCGGGGAAGGGCCGGTCGGACATGATACCGGCGATGGGGAGGGGGAGATCTACGATTCCGTCGGGACTGACCGCCACCCGCGCGCCTTTCAGGGCAATCACGCGGTTGATGGCCTGCACCAGCGCCAGGTCGTTGGAACCGACGGCGACAATGTTATGGCTGTCATGGGCAATGGAGCCGGCGATGGCGCCGTCCCGGATACCGAAACCGCGCACCCAGCCCACAACGGGACGGGCACCTCTCTGATAACGGTTCAGCACGACGATCTTCTGCACTTCGGGCAGGGGATAGCCGGCGGAAGCGCACATCTCTTCGGTCAGCGTCACTTTCTCGTGTCCTGTCGTAAGGGCGTAGTCCGTCGCCACGATCACATCCAGCACCTTGCCTGCCTGCAGGGGATACTCGATGTCGGAGGCCGTGATGGGCGAGGCCTCGAAACGGTTGACGGGAGTTTCTTCTTCCGGTTGCAGGAAAAGGTCGTCGGTCACGCCGTCCGGATGCCGATACACTTCTTTGCCCTGGATGAAAGTCTGCTCGACACGCCCTTCCGGGCTGAGCGTATCCACGGTGATGAAGGTGGCGGGATCGCCTTCCTGGAGCAATCCCCAGCGGACACCGTAGTGCTGTTGCGGGTTCACGCAGGCGACCTGCAGCACATCCCACAGATTGATTTTCTTGGAGAGGGCCGTTCCGACCAGCCAGTTGATGTGCCCCCATTCCAGCTCGTCCGGCTCCTCGTCGTCCGTGCAGAGCATGACGCGGTCCGGGTACTCGCTGATGAGCGGGAAGAGCGCCTTGAAACTCTTGGCTGCGCTGCCTTCGCGGATCATGACTTTCAGGCCGGCCTTCATGTTGTTGCGCCCCTCTTCGAGGGTCATGCATTCGTGGTTGGTAGTAATCCCCGCAGAGGCGTAGCGGACGAGTTCGTCGGCCGAAAGGCCGGGAGCATGTCCGTCCACGGGCTTGCCCGCCGCCCGGGCGGCGTGGATCTTGCGCATCAGTTCCGGGTCGTCGGCGAGCACGCCCGGATAGTTCATCACTTCGCCCAGGTAGCCGATATCGTCCCGGGCCATGAGCTGCTCGATGTCGTCCGCGCTGATCTCGGCGCCGGAAGTTTCGAAATCGCCGCCGACCGCGGGCACGCAGCTGGGCGCGCTGAACAGGAAATTGAAGCGTACCTGACGGCCGCTGCGAATCATGAAGTCAATGCCCTCCACGCCCAGCACGTTGGCGATCTCGTGCGGATCGGCTACTACCCCGATGGTGCCGTGACAGACCACGACGCGGGCATACTCGCGCGGCGTGAGCATGGAGCTCTCGATGTGGACATGACTGTCGATGAAACCCGGCATCAAATAGGGCCAGCGTTGGCTAAGGGATAACGGATGGCGGCGGATTTTCGCAATCATTCCGTTACTGATCGTGATCTCTCCGTCGTAGATTTCGCGGGCAATCACATCGACAATATGTCCTTTGATCGTTTGGTTCTTCATTTGAAGGCTGGATTGGAAACATCAAATATACGGATTTTGCCGGAATCTTTCATAAAATGGGATCAGGTCGGGCATGAAAGGGGTTTCTTTTTTTCCCCGTTATTTCTAAATTTGTAACAAAATAGTAGTCATGAAAGGTTCAATTTGGGCGGCAGCTACCACATGCTGCATGGCAATAGCGAGCGTACTGCTTACTTCCTGCGACGAAAATTCCCTGTTAACCAGCTGGAACGCCACCGTCAGGATCAACACCGCTGCACTCTACGAAAAGTTGGAGATGACCGATTTCATGGTCGAACAACTGGCCGAAAAGGATTACATTAAGGTCACCGATTCCGTACTTGTGTACGACCAGCAGGGGCAGCTGGTAGACAGGCAGGGGATTGAAACCACCAGCCTGCAATCCGTAAGCATCGATCTTGAGGCCCTTCCGCAGGGAACCTACACCCTCGTGGCCTGGCAGACCGCCAGCAGTGGAGTGGATCCGTGGTGGTGGTTGGCGGGTGCCGACCAGCTTGCCACCGCCCGTCTCGTACAGAGCTATCCGTCAACAATCGCTGGCCAATATGCCATCGGCCTGTGCACCACAACCCTCAGCATCGGCAGCGAAGCGCCCGTTATCGATGTGGAGATGGAGCCGATGGGCAGTGTTGTGGACATCAGTGTAGACGGTCTCACGCCGGAATGTGACTATAGTTATGCAAGTTTGGTCATTTGGAGTGAAGAGCCCCGCGTCGAGGGCTTCTATCTCAATCCCGCCTGCAGTGGGGAAGACCGGTGGGTATACTCAGATACCCGAAAGGAAAGCGATCTTTCCTTTGGCGCGGTTTCTCCTTCCATGCCTGCAAGAACCGACTTTACCCTCAGTCACGGCGAGAAAAAACGCGTCAGACTGTATGGTTACGATAAGACCGCCAAGGCGCGCCAGTTAATTATCAGCGCCGACATCGCCCTGAATCCCGGCACCCATGCCGCCTTCTACTTCGACCTCGATCGAATCAGCTTCCAGCCGCCCTATACCGGCCCGGCGGCGGAACTTGCCGCCTGGAAGGCAAAACGCGACGCCGGCTATCTTGTTTCCGATCCTTGCGTCGACTGGGGAGCCGACTATCAGACGGTTCGCAATCGTGTCGAAAGCAGGATGTGGTGGCGGGCCGCCAATGACGACCTGGAGCAGGACGAAAACGGATGGTTCCGGTACTATACCGCCGCCAAACGGCTCTATGAGGTGTATTATTTCGCCGAAGCGGGCGGAAAGGACCTGTTCCGTGTTTTCGTGTTTACTTCCGACGACACGGTGCCGGTGGAGGTGGCCGCGGAGCACATATTCCTGCAGGGGTATGGATTCAGAGGTGTGCTGTACCATCCTCAGGAGAAGGAAGTGGGTTTGTGTTACGTCTACCTCTCTGCTGACGAAAAAACGGAAGTCCAGATCATCGAACGCGGCGCAGGGGGCTGGGAGATCATTTATATGCCCACAGAGCCGGAAGACTTGGCTCACATTATTCCTGGCTTCGGTTAAAATTGGAATTGGTATAATAATTGCTATATTTGCACCCCGGAGCGTACAAAATCCTAATTTTTGTATGAAAAAAGTAATTCTATTGGCAATTGCCGGCATGATGGCCGGTGCAGTGTTTGCTTCTGCACAGTTCCCTCCGATGGGTGGTGGGATGCCGCCTATGGGTGGTATGCAGATGCCGGAAGGCATGGAGATGCCGAAGATCCTCACCCCTGAGGAGAAGACGGCCGAGATGGCGCAGAAGTATGATCTTACCGAGGAGCAGCAGACCGCTCTGCTGGCTCTGAACCAGAAGTATGACGGCAAGCTTGAGCTTCGCATGAACCAGGAAGAGGGCGAGCGCCCGGACATCCGCAAGATGTCCGACGAGGAGCGCCAGGCCTATTTCAACAAGATGATGGACCAGATGGGCGACATGCAGCAGAAGCAGGCTGACATCGAGAAGAACCAGAAGGCCTACGAAGAGGAGCTCAAAGACATCTTTGACAAGAAGCAGATGCGCAAGTACCGCACCGACCTGCGTCGCGCCGAGGCTGAGCGCCAGGCTGCCATGCAGCGCAGCATGGGCGGCGGATTCCCCGGTGGGGGCTTCCCTGGCGGCGGATTCCCGGGTGGTGGTTTCCCCGGCGGATTCTGATAAAACTAAAAACGGAGCCCTCGAGGCTCCGTTTTTTTATTCCCACCAGGCTGGGCGGTCGTACGAGAATGCTTCCCGTTCTTCCGCCCAGGCTGCGTCTGTGTAGACGCTGTCGGCGCGGTCGACGTAGAGCGTTCCGTCCAGGTGGTCGCATTCGTGCTGGAAGATGACGGCGGTGAAGCCCTCGATCCATTCCATGCAGTGCGCCCCCTCCGGGGTGCGGTACGTGACGTGGATGCGGGTGTGGCGGGGGACATCGCCGCGCAGTCCCGGCAGGGACAGGCAGCCCTCCGGGCCGACGGAGATCTCGCCGGCGAGGCTGTCGATCTGGATATTGATATAAGGTTCGAACGGCTCGCCGCGCATGTCCAGGCGCTGCAGGCAGACGATGCGGCGGTTGATGCCGACCTGCGGGGCGGCAATGCCGACGCCGCCCTGCGACGGGTCGTTGACCGTCGCGAGCATCTTGGCGATGAGCGTCTGCAGCTCCGGCGTGCCGAAGGCGCGCTCGGGTATGTCGCGCGAACTCGCGCGCAGGATGACGCTGTCCTCCGGCATCACCGTGACGTACATCACGGAATCGGACTGGGTGATCACTTTGCGCTCCCAGGCGGTCCAGGGATCGCGCTGGCAGGACAGGACGCACAGCAGCAGCGCCGCGCAGCCGAGAATAGGCAGAATCTTTTTCATATCACAAAATTAATCATTAGCTTTGTGAAAACCAATTAGCCACAAACCCCATGAGAGATTTTAACTACTACGCCCCGACACAGGTCGTGTTCGGCGAGCATTCCGAGGAAAAGGTCGCAGACCTGGTCAAAAAATACGGCGGCCATAAGGTCCTGGTGCATTACGGCGGCAAGAGCGCCGCAAAATCCGGCCTGCTGGACAAGATCGTCCGCCTGCTGAAAGAAGGCGGCCTGGAGGTGTTCCAGCTGGGCGGCGTCGTGCCGAACCCGCGCCTGTCCAAGGTGCACGAGGGCATCGCCCTGTGCCGTCAGGAGGGCATCGATTTCCTGCTGGCCGTCGGCGGCGGCAGCGTCATCGATTCCGCGAAAGCGATCGCCTACGGCGTGCCGTACGACGGGGAAGTGTGGGACTTCTACGCCGGCAAGGCGGAAGCCACGACCTGCCTGCCCGTCGCGAGCGTGCTGACCATCCCGGCCGCCGGCAGCGAGATGAGCGAGGCGAGCGTTATCACCAACGAGGACGGCGACATCAAGGTGGGCTATTCCAACGACATCTCCCGCCCCAAATTCGCCATCATGAACCCCCGCCGCACCTTTACCCTGCCGCCTTACCAGACGGCCGCCGGCGTCACGGACATGATGATGCACACGATGGAGCGTTATTTCACGCATGATACCGACATGACCTTCACGGACGCGCTGGCGGAAGCCGTGCTGCGGACGATGAAGGAGTGCGTCTTCGCGGTCCTGAAGGACCCCGAGGACTACCGCAACCGCGCCCAGATCATGTGGGGCGGCAGCATCGCGCACAACGGCCTGACCGGCTGCGGCGTGCAGGACGACTGGGCGACGCACGACCTGGAGCACGAGCTGAGCGCGATGTTCGACGTCACGCACGGCGCGGGCCTGGCGGCCGTCTGGCCGAGCTGGGCGCGCTACGTCATGAAGGAGGACATCCAGCGCTTCGTGCAATTCGCCGTGAACGTCTGGGACGTCCCCAACGACTACAACGACCCCGAAGGGACGGCGCTCAAGGGCATCGAGGCCGTGGAGCGCTTCTACCATGCCATCGGCATGCCTACGCGCATCCGCGAACTGCTCGGCCGCGACATCACGGACGCTGAAATCGAGGAGATGGCCCGCAAGTGCAGCCACGACGGCACCATCACGGTCGGTGCCTTCAAGAAGCTCGCCCGCGAGGACATGGAAGCCATCTATAAACTGGCCCGCGCATGAAAAAGAAAGCCCTCTTCATCGGTGGCACCGGCACGATCAGTACCGGCATCACCCGGCAGCTCGCCCGGAGCGAGGAGTGGGAACTCACGCTGCTGAACCGCGGCACGCGCAGCGAGGCCGTGCCTGACGGCGTGAAGGTCATCCAGGCGGACATAACCGACGAGGTGGCCGTGGCCGCGAAGCTCGCCGGCACGCAGTGGGACTGCGTTTGCGACTTCGTCGGCTTCGTGCCGGCGCAGGTGGAGCGCGACTGGCGTCTCTTCCGCGACAAGACGAAGCAGTACATGTACATCAGCTCGGCGTCGGCCTACCAGAAGCCGGCCGTCAACCCCTTCATCACGGAAAGTACGCCGCTCGCGAATCCGCACTGGCAGTACTCCCGCGATAAGATCGCGTGCGAGGAGTTCCTGCTGGAGAAATTCCGCACGGAGGGCTATCCCATCACGATCATCCGCCCCAGCCACACCTATGACGAGCGGCGCGTGCCGCTGGCCGTCCACGGGAAAATGGGCTCCTGGCAGGTCCTGAAGCGCATGCAGGAGGGCAAACCCGTCATCCTGCATGGCGACGGCACCTCCCAGTGGACGCTCACGCACAATTCCGACTTCGCCAAGGGCTTCATAGGCTTGATGGGCAATCCGCATGCGATTGGCAACGCCTTCCAGATCACCTCGGACGAGACGCTGACCTGGCGGCAGATCTACGAGATTATCGCCGACGTGCTGGGCGTGGAAGCGAAGATGTACTTCGTCCCGTCCGACTTCCTGGACGCCGTCGGCAAACCGACCTACGACTTCGAAGGGGAGTTGCTGGGGGACAAGTCCTGGTGCGTGCTCTTCGACAACAAGAAGGTGAAACGCGCCGTGCCGGACTTCCGCTGCACGACCCGCTTCGACCAGGGCGTCCGCCGGACCATCGAGAACATCCTGGCGCTTCCGGAGCTCCAGGTTCCCGATCCGGAATTCGACGCCTGGTGCGACCGCGTCATCGCCGCGATGGAAAACGCAAAAAAGTCACTGCTCCAATAAACGTCATTCGCCGGCTCCGACCGGCGAATCTCATTTAATTGTCTTTTCGGTTTTTGTTTGTTAAATTTGTAGTTCAAACACGACACTATACATGCGAAAATACACTGCTGCGGCGCGAATGCCGTTCTGGAAATGGTTCCTCTGCCTGCTGGCCGGACTCCTTATTTTCTTTGTCCTGTACCTTCTGGCTTCGGCTGGCGTGCTCTCCATTCCGATTGACTGGGTGCAACTGCCTGCCGCAGTCGTTGCCGGTTTCCTGGGCTTGTTCATCTACGCCATCTGGACGAACATGACGGAGCATCGGCCCATCACGGAACTATCCCTGAACCGCATGTTCAAAGACCTGGGGAACGGCATCCTGCTGGGCGTCGCGTATTTCGGCGTCGTCGTCGGAATCATGGCCCTGATGGGCGCTTATTCCATCACGGGCGCGCAGTTCAACTGGTATCCGCAGCTGGCCTCCTTCCTGTTCTTCTTCCTGGTGGCCGTATTTGAAGAAATCATCTTCCGGGGCGTGCTGTTCCGGCTGATCGACGACCGCTGGAATACGGGCGTCGCGCTGATTATCTCGTCCCTGGCCTTCGGTGCCATGCACCTGTTCAACACGGGCGCCACGCTCTGGAGCGCCGTGGCCATCGCCATCGAGGCGGGCCTGGTGATGGGCGCCGCCTACAAGTGCTCCGGCACGCTCTGGCTGCCGATCGGCATCCACTGGGCCTGGAACTACGTGCAGGGCAACGTCCTGGGCTTTGCCGTGTCCGGCAACCCGGTGCGGGACAAGATCTTCACTTCCATCATTTCCGGTCCTGACTGGCTGACCGGCGGCATCTTCGGCGCCGAGGCTTCCGTGCCCGCCGTGGGCGTGGGACTGCTGCTCGCCATCATCCTGCTGGCCAACTGCAAGCGCGACCGCCGATGAGCGATAAATCAGAGAAATACGCCCTGCTGCAAAAGCAGGTGGCCAGCCTGACGGCAGGAGAGACGAACCTGACGGCCAACCTGGCCAACACCGCCGCCGCCATCCACGAAGCCTTTGGCTTCTGGTGGACGGGCTTCTATTTGGTAGAGGAGAAGCAGCTTGTGCTGGGCCCGTTCCAGGGCCCCGTGGCGTGTACGCGCATCCCGTACGGGAAAGGCGTCTGCGGCACGGCCTGGCAGCGCCGGGAGACGGTCATCGTGCCGGACGTGGAGGAATTCCCCGGCCACATCGCATGCAGCAGCGCTTCGCGCAGCGAAATCGTCGTGCCGCTGTTCCGGGAGGGAGAAGTCGTGGGTGTGCTGGATATCGACAGCCGCGAACTGGCGACCTTCGATGCCGAAGACGCCGCCGGGCTGGAAGCAATAGCCGCCCTGCTATTTCAGGCGTAAGCCGCGCTCTGCGAGCGTGACGGCCTCCACGAGGGTGTCGTCGTCCTTGGCGAGCACCACCAGAATCACCAGAACGCCCTTTTTGAGCTCGATGCACATCATGCGCATCGGGGAGTCGTCCTCTGCGATGGCCTCGAAACCATAGGCTTTCTTGCCGTTGAACGGCCATTCGACGATGGGGTCGAAATCTTCTGGATCCTCCTCGTCGAAGCCGACGGTGTCGGCGTAGTTGGCCAGCGCCTGGTCGGCGGCGGTGGTGTCTTCCGGCATCGGGCCCACGTAGGCGTCGATCAGCGCCTCGTCGGTCTGCTTCTTGTCGTTGGGAAGGTGGCAGGAGAGGTGCGTGATCTCCACGCCGGATTCGTCGATGTAGCTGTCCAGGTCGGAGACCCAGCCCTGCGGGAGTTTGATGGAAATGTCGTAAGCCATATTATTTGGATTTTTGACTGCGTACAAGGGCAACGTAGGTAAGGAGCACCACATTCATCATCAGGGAGTAGAGGATGGCCGGAATGGCCATCTGCTCGTTGGCGAAGATGAAGGGGCTGGAGGCCACAGCGATGGCCTGCGCGGCGTTCTGCATGCCGACTTCGATGACGATGGTCCGCCGCGGCTGCGGACCCAGGCGAAAGATGTGCGAAAGGAGTGACGCGGCGCCGGCGGAGAGCAGGATAAGCAGGGTGACGCACTCGCCGAGGTGCAGGATGTTGTCGAAGATCGTCCGGAAGTGCTGGAGGAAGAAAACGGTGATCAGCAGCATCAGGGCGGGGAAGGCGGCCTTGGACAGGACTCTGTCGATCGCCGAGGCGGCCTTCGGCCAGAAATTGTTGACGCCGATGCCGATCAGTACGGGCAGGAGCATCAGCAGGAGGTTCTGCTTGAGCAGATTGCCTACCGGCAGCGTGATGCCGACGGCCTCGCCGAGCGACTGGGTGCTCCAGGCCATGACCAACGGCACGGTAATGAGCGTGATCAGGCTGCTGAGCGCGGTGAGCGTTACGGAAAGGGCCACGTCGCCGCCAGCGAGCTTGGAGAAGATGTTGGACGAGCTGCCGCCCGGACAGCAGGCGATGAGGATCAGACCGAGGAAGAAAACGGGCTCCAGGTGGAAAAGGGATCCGAGGCCCCAGGCAATCAGCGGAAGCAACACTATCTGCCCGAAAAGGGCCAGCAGCACCGCCTTGGGCGCCTTGAACACACGCACGAAATCCCCGAGCTTCAGGCAGAGGCCCAGGTCAAACATCAGCACCGTCAGAATGGGCAGGACTATCCAAATCGTATTCATCGTCTTGCAAAAATAGTAATTGTACTTGAATTCAACAAGATACGGCTTCCTTATACATCTCGATGAGGGCGGAGGCGGACTTGGCGATGTCGTACTTTGCCATCGAGGCCGCGTATTGTTTGCCCATCTCCCAACGTTCTTCGGGGTGGGCGAGCCACCAATCCATGCAGTCGGCAAGGGCTTTTGCGTCCTTCTCCGGGAAAACGCTGCGTGCATCCAGGGCGAACTGGGAGGTGCCGGTGTGCCAGCCTGCGGCAATCACCGGAACGGCCCCTTGCTGGATGGCTTCCATGATGGAGAGGCCTTCCACTTCCACGGTGGCGCAATGTACGCAAAGATCAGCTTCCGCCGCCAGAACCCGCAATTCTTCGCGGGTGTGGAAAGAGAACTCCGGTTTGTAGCGCACGACGCCGTCCTCGTAGAGCTTCATAGCCAGGCGCTTGTATTCTTTTTCCTTGGGGCCTTGTCCGGCAAAATGGAGCTGGATGCGGTGTGCGAAGGATGAGTGACGGATGGCCTCGATCAGCGTCGGCTGGTCTTTCTCGACGGAGAGACGGCCGATGTAGACGATTTTCAAGGGCCGCTGGGGATCGAAATAGCCTGCCGGCGGCTCTGCCGGACGGATGCAGGGCTCCGGGATCAGTCCGTTGGAAATGACCCGGAGCTCGGATTTGAACTGATGGCGCACCAGCCGCTCGTAGACATTCTGCGTGGGGCACTGCAGGTGGGAGCAGTGGTTGAACACGCAGTCGCGCTCGACATGCAGGAGCCAGCGGTTGATCCACTTCCAGTTTCCCATGCCCAGCGAGCAGAAGATATTCTCCGGGTGGAGATGATAGGTGCCCACGATGGGCTTTCCCATGCGTTTTGCGATCTTGATCGTGTTGGATTCCAGCACAAAAGGCTCTTCCAGATGAATGACGTCGGCCCAGGATACGGCCTCTTTGATGATGCGCTTGTCGCTGGATGCGAACTGATAGCCGTGTGCATCGATGATACCTTGAAAGAAGGGGAAGTAGAACCTTTTCAGTAGATATTCAGGTTGGGGACCGGAGCCCGTCAGGTTCGGGCCGGAAAGCACCCGGACTTCCTCGCCGGTGTCTTTCAGCGCCTGAACGGTGCGCCGGGCGGAGGCGGAAAGCCCGTTTCCCGTTGCGTAGTAATTATTTAAAACAAAAAGTATCTTCATGGTCGTTTATAAATGGCCACAAAGATACTAAAATAAAGCAAAGATTTAGCTGACCTTGTTCTTGCCGGGCTTGTAGTTGCGCAGGAAATCTTCGAGGCGCAGCTCGCTGGAACGGGAGCCGCGGGCCACAGGGTCCATCGGTGTGCCGACGGGCTCGCCGGTCAGCTCGTCCTCGGGCGGACCGAGGATCTCGTCGATGAGCCCGAAGGTCTCCTCCAACAGGTCCAGGGCATGTTCCGCCTGGGCACGCTGCTCGCCGTCCTTGATCTCATGGAGATTCTCACGAAGGGGGATGCGCGCGTCGATCTCGCTCACGCTGCGCTCCACTTCCAGGGCCACGTCTTCGACGGCGTAGAGGACCTCTTTGATCTGCTGGAGGCGCTGGATGCTGTCCTGCAGTTTCTTGATATCGTCGGTATATCCTTTTTTCATAATTGAGATTCCGGGTCAAGCCCGGAATGACTACAATGGGTTATTCCATCAATTTTTTGTATTTGAAGCGCTTGGGCTCCGTCTCGCCAAGACGGGCCTTGCGGTTCTCCTCATATTCGGAGTAGCTTCCTTCGAAGAAATAGACCACGCCGTCGCCTTCGAAGGCGAGGATGTGCGTGGCGATGCGGTCCAGAAACCAGCGGTCGTGGCTCACGACCACGGCGCAGCCCGCGAAGCCGTCGAGGCCCTCTTCGAGGGCGCGGATCGTGTTGACGTCCACGTCGTTGGTCGGCTCGTCGAGCAGCAGGACATTGCCCTCATCCTTGAGCGTCAGCGCCAGGTGCAGGCGGTTGCGCTCGCCGCCGGACAGCACGCCGCAGAGCTTCTCCTGGTCGGCGCCGGAGAAGTTGAAGCGCGACACCCAGGATCGCGCGTTGATATCCTTGCCGCCCAGGCGCACCCATTCGGAATTGCCGGCGATGGTCTCGAAGACCGTCTTGTCGGGATCAATGCTCTTGTGCTGCTGGTCCACATAGGCGATCTTGACCGTTTCGCCGATTTCGATCGAGCCACTGTCAGGCTTTTCTATTCCCATGATCAGGCGGAAGAGGGTGGTCTTGCCGGCGCCGTTCGGGCCGATGACGCCCACGATGCCTGCCGGCGGCAGGACGAAGTTCAGGTGCTCGAAGAGCAGCTTGTCGCCGTAGGCCTTGCTGACGTCGTGGAACTCGATGACCTTGTTGCCCAGGTGCGGGCCGTTGGGAATGTAAATTTCGAGGCGCGCCTCTTTCTCTTTTGCGTCGGCGGACGCCAGCTTCTCGTACGCACCCAGACGGGCCTTCTGCTTGGCCTGGCGGGCCTTCGGGGCCATCCGGACCCATTCGAGCTCGCGCTCGAGGGTCTTGCGGCGCTTACTCTCCTGCTTCTCCTCCTGCGCGAGGCGGATGCTCTTCTGCTCCAGCCAGGAGGAATAATTTCCCTTCCAGGGAATGCCCTCGCCGCGGTCCAACTCGAGGATCCAGCCGGCCACGTTGTCGAGGAAGTAACGGTCGTGCGTGACGGCGATGACCGTGCCCTTGTATTGCTGCAGGTGGGCTTCCAGCCACTGGATGGACTCCGTGTCGAGGTGGTTCGTCGGCTCGTCGAGCAGCAGCACGTCCGGGGCCTGCAGGAGCAGGCGGCAGAGGGCCACGCGGCGGCGTTCACCGCCGGAGAGCGTGGCGACCTTGGCCTCGGAAGGCGGGCACTGCAGGGCATCCATGGCGCGCTCCAGCTTGGAATCGATCTCCCAGCCGTCGTGGTGCTCGATGAGCTCCGTGAGCTCGCCCTGGCGCTCGATCAGCTTGTTCATCTGGTCGTCGTCCATCGGCTCGCAGAACTTCATGCCGATCTCGTTGTACTCGGCGAGCAGGTCCATGACTTCCTGGACACCCTCCTGGACCACTTCCAGCACGGTCTTGTCCGGGTCCATCTGCGGCTCCTGCTCCAGGTAGCCGACGCTGTAGCCGGGGGCCCAGACGACCTCGCCTTTGTAGGATTTCTCCACGCCGGCGATGATCTTAAGGAGCGTCGATTTACCGGAACCGTTCAGACCGATGATGCCGATCTTGGCGCCATAGAAGAAGGACAGGTAGATGTCCTTGAGGATGACTTTATTGTTGTGGGGGAGGACCTTGCCGACCCCATTCATCGAGAAGATGATCTTTTCGTCTGCCATAAGTCGTTAATTGCGGGCTTTGGTAAATTTCCAGCGGTAGAAGAGCACCAGGCTGAGAGCGATCGTCACGGCGCCGATCCAGCGGTGCCAGCCCATCGGGAGGTTGAAGCCGATCTGGGCGATGCTGATATAGGTGACGCTGACGGCCGTCATCAGGCAGGCCGGCAGCAGGGTCATCAGGTAGTATGCGCCCTTGCGCTCGCGCACAAGGAATACGGTCACGGCCCAGAGCGTGAAGACGGCGAGCGTCTGGTTGGCCCAGCCGAAGTAGCGCCAGATGACGTTGAAACCGTCCTCGTTGGCGATGTTGAACCAGAGCATCAGGGCCGCCACGGCGAAGAGCGGGACGCTGATCGCGAGGCGCTTGGGCACCGGCTTCTGGTCGAATTTCAGGAAATCCGCGATGATCAGGCGCGCGCTGCGCAGGGCCGTGTCGCCGCTGGTGATCGGGGCGGCCACCACGCCGCACAGGGCGAGGATGCTGCCGACGATGCCCAGCCAGCTGCGGGAGACCTTGGTCACCACGGTCGGGGCTGCGTCCGCGAAGGTGCCGCCTACTTCAGCGGCGCCGCCGCCGAAGAAGAAATAGGAGGAGACGGCGGCCCAGATGAGGGCCACGAGGCCTTCCGTGATCATGGAGCCGTAGAACACCGGGCGGCCCAGCTTCTCATTCGTCAGGCAGCGGGCCATGAGCGGGCTCTGCGTCGCGTGGAAGCCGCTGATGGCGCCGCAGGCGATGGTTACGAACATATACGGCCAAATGGGCTGGCCCTTGCCGCCCCAAGTCTGCGTGCGGTTCTGCAGGCCGTCCCAGACCTCCGGGATCTGCGGGTGCTTGATGATGAGCTGCACCATCAGCGCGAAGGCCATGAAGATCAGCGCCACCGCGAAAATGGGATAGATCTTGCCGATGATCTTATCGATCGGGAGCATCGTGGCGATGATGTAATAGACGAAGATCACGCCCGCCCAGATCATGAACGCTGCGTTGGTGCCGTCGCCGGCTAGGTCCTTCAGAATGACGGCCGGGCTATACACGAATACGGCGCCCACGAGCACCAGCAGCAGGATCGAGAAGCAGAGCATCACGGTCTTGGCGGTCTTACCCAGATAGTCTCCGATCAGTTGTGGCAGGCCCACGCCGCCGTGGCGCAGCGACAGCATGCCGCTGAAGTAGTCGTGCACGGCGCCGCCGAAGATGCAGCCGAACACGATCCACAGGTAGGCCGCCGGGCCGAATTTCGCGCCCATGATAGCGCCGAAGATCGGTCCCGTGCCGGCGATGTTCAGGAACTGGATCATGAAAACCTTCCAGGAGGGAAGGGCGATGAAATCGATGCCGTCCGCCTTGGTGATGGCGGGCGTCGGGCGCGCAGGATCCGGGCCGAACACCCGCTCCACGAACTTACCGTAAAGCAGGAATCCCAGGATCAGGGCGACAACGCTGATGAAGAAAGTAATCACAGAGTACAAATATAGGAAATTATCCGTGAAATGAGGCTATGAAAAATTCTTAAAAAATTTTAACAACGTGTCGGAATTATGCTTACCTTTGCATTCGGAAAAACTATTTAACTCATTTATAGTCATGAAAAAAATCAATGCAATTGCCATGATCGCCGTCTGTGCGATGTTGGTCTTCTCCTGCAAGAATGAAGGCAAGGGGAACAAGGAAATCAAGGACGCTGCCGAAGAGGCCGTCGAGTCTGTAGAGGGTGTTGCCGAGGAGGGCGTCGAAGGCACCGAGGCTGCTGCCGCCGCGCTTGGCGAGGAAGCCACGGATGCGATCGACCGCACCCAGGATGCGCTTGAGAAGCTGGAAGGCATCGTGCCCTACGCTGCCGTCGAGGCCAAGCCGACCTTCAACGGTGGCGACGCCGACTCTTTCGTCAAGTATGTCCAGCAGAACATCAAGTACCCGGAGAACGCGCTGGAGAACGGCGTCGAGGGTAAGGTGACCGTCAACTTCGTCGTGGATGCCAACGGCAAGATCCGCAACGCCAAGGTGGTCAACGGTGTGGACGATGAGCTGAACGCTGAGGCCCTGCGCGTCGTCGAGAGCGCTCCGGCCTGGACGCCGGCCAAGCAGAACGGCAAGAACGTGCCTGTGACCTGCTCGATCCCTGTGACCTTCAAGATCGTCAAATAAGTTCTCTGAAAATACCGTACAGGGCCTCCCCGGTGGATGCGTTCAACGCAAGATCCTCCGGGGAGGCTCCTTTTTCGGGCGTGTTGCCGCCGCAGAGGTCCACGCCCAGGATGCGGCGGGAGGCCGCCAGCGCGCGCAGCGCGGTCTGCATTTCCCCGAGCGTCATCGCGCCCTGGTCCCAGTCCGTGCGGGCGTACTGCGGGGACAGGACGTCCAGGTCGAGGGAAAGGTAGACCGGGAGCTCCGGCAGCGCGGCCAGGGCGGGGAAGTCCGCCGCGTCGCGAATCCAGACGTCCGCCTGCAGGCAGGGGAGCTTGCGGGCGCGAGCGACCCAGCCGCCGCAGCTGAGCAGGTCTTCGCCAAAGGCGCCCTCCTGGTCGTCGGGGTGATGGTCGAAAAGCACCAGGGAGAAGGGTTCGGCGACGCGTTCCAGCCAGAAGAGCGTTTGGTAGTGGTAGTCGCCCGTACCTATATAATGAAAAGCGTGCAGCGGCAGTTCGGCAAGCGCCTGGCGGATCCGGTCCGCGCTCTCTGCCGAACAATAACAATTTGTACCCTCAAACGAGGAAAAATCCGCAAATATTCGCTGCATGGCGGTGTAAAAATAGGAAAAATCAAAATAAAACCCTACATTTGTTGATACGTTTTTAGAGATGGCACAGGAAGAAGTTCAATACCCGCTCGACCCCGAGAAAGTCTATTTCTCGATGGATGAGCTGACGCTGGACACCGACGAGGGGCCCAAAACCCTCCGCATGGGTGCCTGGCTGAACTACGATCCCGTCCGCATCCACCGGATGATCATCCGGGACAAGGTCCTGCAGGTGGATACGATGGAGGTGCTCAATCCGCTGGTCAGCAAGCTTCGCCGCGCCGACCCCGACTACTACAAGAAATTCATGGGTCTCCGACTGGTCATCGACTATCCCGGCTACAGTTCCGGCATCCTGGCCAAGATTCCTTTCGAAAACGACCCGGTAGGCTTCTACAAATGGTGGCGCAAGGGCAAGCACGAAGACAAGGTCTACCTCTCGCTCGGCAACCAGGTCATCCTCTTCCAGAAAGTCAAGATGATGGACCCCAAGATGATCCTCAAGAAAGACCTCGAAATCCTCAAATAACACAACTATAACCAACATGGAAAATCTCCTGAAAAAGACTTGTCTGCATGATCTCCACGTGGAGTTGGGTGCCAAGATGAGCCCTTTTGGCGGGTTCGACATGCCCATCCAGTACAGCGGCATCATCGACGAGCACAACGCCGTCCGCCACGCTGCCGGGGTGTTCGACGTCTCGCACATGGGCGAAATCTTCATCAGCGGCCCGGACGCGGAGCGTTATGTCAGCCACATTTTCACCAACGACATCAGCACGCTTGAGCCGGGCTGCATCGTGTACGGCATGATGCTCTATCCGGACGGCGGCACGGTGGACGACCTGCTCGTCTACCGCGAGAGCGAGCCCCAGCACTATCTGCTGGTGGTCAACGCCTCCAATATCGATAAGGACTACACCTGGATGCTGGAGCAGGCGGAAGGGTTCAACGTGAAGATCGACAACCAGTCGGACGCCTGGGGACAGGTCGCCGTCCAGGGTCCGGATGCCGAGAAGTTCGTCTGCGGCACGCTGGGCTTCCCGGAAGCCGCCAAGCTGACCTTCTACACCTTCCTGGACGTCGTCCGCGACGGCCACCGCGTCATCGTCAGCCGCACCGGTTACACCGGTGAGGACGGCTTCGAGATCTACGCCACGCCGGAGCAGACCCGCAACTTCTGGAACCAGCTCCTCACCGCGGGCGTGAAGCCCTGCGGCCTGGGCTGCCGCGACACGCTCCGCTTCGAGGCGGGCATGCCGCTCTACGGCGACGAGCTGACGGCCGACATCTCCCCGATCATGGCCGGCCTGGGCATGTTCTGCAAGCTGGACAAGCCGGAATTCATCGGGAAGGAGGCGCTCGCGGAGCAGAAGGCGAACGGCGTCGCGCGCAAGCTGGTGGGCATCGAGCTCGCCGACAAGGCCGTGCCGCGCCACGGCTATCCCGTGGAGCTGGCGGACGGCACCGAGGTCGGCGTCGTCACCACCGGCTACCATTCCATCAGCCTCGAGAAGAGCATCTGCTTCGCCCTCGTGGACAGCGCGTACACGGCCCTCGGTACGCCGCTCTGGGTTCGCATCCGCAAGAACGCCTTCCCGGGCCAGGTCGTCAAGAAACGTTTCTATCAGACTAATTACAAAAAATAAAACCACAGAAATATGAGTAAGATTGCAGACGGGCTCCTCTACAGCGAGTCCCACGAATGGGTCAAGGTCGATGGCAATGTCGCCATCATCGGCGTTTCCGATTTCGCGCAGAGCGAGATGGGGGATATCACCTATGTCGAAATGCCCGACGTCGACGATGAGGTCGAGGCCGGCAGCGACTTCGGCGCCCTGGAGAGCGTGAAGACCTCCAGCGAGCTGATCGCCCCGGTGTCCGGCAAGGTCGTTGCCCGCAACGACGAACTGGAGGACAAGCCCGAGCTCATCAACGAGGACGCTTACGCCGCCTGGATCATCAAGGTGGAAATGTCCGACGAGAGCGAACTCGACGCCCTGCTGAACGCTGCCGCCTACGCCGAAATCGCCAAGTAATCCGGCCATGGGAGCATTCAGCTATTTTCCTCAGACGGAGGAAGATATCCGCATCATGCTCGAAAGAATCGGCGTCGGCTCGCTCGACGACCTGTATGCCGATGTCCCCGCGGATTTCATCTACAAGGGGGAGTACGACCTGCCGTCCGCAATGAGCGAACAGCAGGTTCGTGACTTTTTCGAGGGCCTCGCGGCCAAGAATACCCGCCTCAAGGTGTTCGTCGGACAGGGCGCGTACGACCATTACGTCCCGTCCGTGATCCCTTATATCACCTCGCGCAGCGAGTTCCTGACGGCCTATACGCCGTACCAGTGCGAGATCTCGCAGGGCACGCTCCGCTACATCTTCGAGTGGCAGACGATGATCTGCCGCCTGACCGGCCTGGACTGCGCCAACGCTTCGATGTACGACGGCCCGACGGCCGCCGCCGAGGCGGTGCGCATGTGCGTGGCGAGCACGAAGAAGCGCAATTCCGTGATCGTTTCCGCGCGGCTGCTGCCGCACGTGATCGAGACCATCCGCACCTATGCCAAGTATGCCGGCATCAACGTCGTCGTCACCGACAAGGTGGCGGAGGAAGTGGCTGAAGGCGTGCTTGATCTGGCGGGCGTTATCGTCCCTTCGATCAATCGTTTCGGTGTTATCGAAAGCCATCTCGGCCTTGCCGATCTCGTCCATGAAAAGGGCGCGCTGCTGGTCGAGTATTGCGATCCATCCGCCCTGGCCGTCGTGAAGACGCCGGCCGAGTGGGGCGCCGACATCGCCGTCGGCGACGGCCAGAGCCTGGGCATTCCGCTTTGCTTCGGCGGTCCGTACGTGGGCTTTATGGCCTGCAAGGAGGCGCTGATGCGCAAGCTCCCCGGCCGCATTGTCGGCCAGACCACGGATGCCTCCGGCAAGCGCTGCTACGTCCTGACGCTGCAGGCGCGCGAGCAGCATATCCGCCGCGAGAAGGCCACGTCGAACATCTGCTCCAACGAGTCGTTGATGGCGCTCTGGTGCACGGTGTACCTCTCCCTGATGGGGCCCGAGGGCATGCGCAAGCTGAACGCGCTCTGCTACGAAGGTGCTCATTATCTGCATGATGCGCTGCTGGCTACGGGCCAGTT
This sequence comes from uncultured Bacteroidia bacterium, assembly GCA_902768985.1. Taxonomy (GTDB): domain Bacteria; phylum Bacteroidota; class Bacteroidia; order Bacteroidales; family UBA932; genus Cryptobacteroides. The sequence goes on from CACXNA010000011.1 coordinate 42,698, forward strand.
CGAGCGCGTCTTCGACGGCGAATTCCTCAAGGAGTTCTGCCTGAAGCCGAAGTGCAACGTCCAGAAGCTGCAGCAGGCGCTGCTCGACGCGGGCTTCTTCGCCGGCCTCCAGACGGAGGACGGCTACGTGACCTTCTGCGTCACGGAGAAGCACTCCCGCGAGGAGTTGGACCAGATCGTCGAAATCGTCAAATCAATCTAGGAGGGCTGCGATATGAAATACTACGACAAACTCATCTTCGAGCTCTCCAAGCCTGGAAGAATCGGATTCTCCCTCCCTGAGACGAAAACACAATTACCGAAAGGTAATATTTGGCGTGAAACGCCCACTGGTTTACCTGAGGTCAGTGAAGTGGATGTTGTGAGACATTATACGAATCTGAGTCAGATGAACTTCGGTGTGGATACGGGCTTCTATCCGCTCGGATCCTGCACGATGAAATATAACCCCAAGATCAACGAGGAAATCGCCAACATGCCCGCTTTCACGGGCCTGCACCCGCTGCAGCCGGAAAGCACGACCAGGGGCGCCCTCGAGATCTACGTCGGCATGGACAAGGCCCTGGCCGCCATCACGGGCATGAAACACTTCACCTTCCTGCCCTGCGCCGGCGCCCACGGCGAACTCACCGGCCTGATGCTCATGCGCGAATACCACATGAGCCGCGGCGACGCCGCCCGCACCAAGGTCATCGTCCCGGACAGCGCCCACGGCACCAACCCGGCCTCCGCGGCCGTCTGCGGCCTGGAAATCGTCGTCGTCAAGTCCCGCGAGAACGGCCTGGTGGACGTCGAGGCGCTCAAGCCGCTGCTCGGTCCGGACATCGCCGGCATCATGATGACGAACCCCAACACGCTTGGCCTCTTCGAGCGCGACATCAAGGAGATCGCGAAGCTCGTCCACGACTGCGGCGGCCTGCTCTACTACGACGGCGCCAACATGAACCCGCTCCTCGGCATGGTCCGTCCGGGCGACATGGGCTTCGACATCATGCACCTGAACCTGCACAAGACCTTCTCCACGCCGCACGGCGGGGGCGGTCCGGGCGCAGGCCCGGTCGGCGTGTCCGACAAGGTGCTCCCGTTCCTGCATATTCCCCGCGTAAGCGGTTTCCACGGCAATTTCGGCATCATCCTGCGCGCGTACGCCTACATCCTCATGCTGGGCCGCGAGCACGTCAAAATGGCCGGAAAACTGGCCACGTTGGGCGCGAACTACATCAAGGAATCGCTCAAGGATTGCTACAAGCTGCCCATCCCGACGGTCTGCAAGCACGAATTCGTCTTCGACGGCCTGCTGGAGGACAACGGCGTGACGACGCTCGACGTCGCCAAGCGCCTGCTGGACTACGGCTTCCACGCCCCGACGATCTATTTCCCGCTCCTCTTCCACCAGGCCATCATGATCGAGCCCACGGAGACGGAGTCGCTGGAGACCCTGGATGCGTTCATCGCCGTGATGCGCAAGATCGCCGAGGAGGCCAAGGCCGACCCGGAGATGCTCCACGGCGCGCCGCACTGCACGCCGATCGGCCGTCCCGACGAGACGACGGCTGCCCGGCAGCCCATCCTGAAATATGACTAAGAAGCAAAAAGCACTGATTGTCCTTTTGACCCCTTTTGTACTGGGATTCCTGCTTGGAATTCTGGTAGGAAGGGGTTGCAGCGGGCCTGAGAAGCCGCTTGCCGAAGAGACGGTGGCAACGGAAGAGGTTGTGGAGCAGGAGGAGCCCGAAGCCGTGGAGGAAGTGGTGGAAGATGTAGCGGACGACGTCGATGGGACAGGGGAGTCCACCGCCCGGGAGATCATCTACGATGCGCGTCGGATGGCTTACGCCTCCATTTTCAACGATATCAACGAGCTGCATCTGGAGAAGGCCAAGGAAGTCGGCCTGGCGACCATTCCCGAGAAGCGGGACGTCATCGATACGAAGAAGCTTGTCAAGATCGAAGAGTCAGACTACCTGACAATCGACGAGCTGCGCTATTCCGTGCCATATCTGACGGCCGGCGCCGCTGCGGAGCTGCAGCGCATCGCCAAGGCGTTCAACGACTCGCTGGTGCGCAAGCAGCTGCCGGTCTACAAGCTCGTCTGTTCGTCGATCCTGCGGACCGAAGAGGACGTCACGCGCCTGCGCAAAAGCGGCAATCCGAACGCCTCGGACAACTCCGCGCACTGCTACGGCACCACCTTCGACATCACGTACACGAAATACGACCGCGAAGAAGAGACGGACGAATTCATGCAGCCCTTCGAACTGACCAAGGTTCTGGGCGAAGTGCTGCGTGACGAAAAGAACGCCGGCCGCATCCTGGTCAAGTATGAGAAGAAGGAGCACTGCTTCCATATTACTTCCTGCCAATAACGAAAAACCAATATTATGCACAAGATCAATCCCAAATTCCTGCGCCCGCTGCTCAAGAAGCGGGAGACGGTCAGCCACAAGGGCGATTACGGCCATCTGCTGCTGATCGGCGGCTGCCAGTCCATGCCCGGCGCAGCCGTGCTCGCCACGGGCGCGGCGCTCAAGTCCGGCTGCGGACTCGTCACCCTGCATTCCACGGCACGCGCCGTGCAGGCCGCTGTGTCCGCTTTCCCGTCCGCGATGCTGTCGGAGGACGGCGGCGAATGCTTCAGCCGCGTTCCGGACGGCCTGCTGCGTTTCACGGCCATTGCCGTGGGCCCCGGCCTGGGCCGGACCGCACCGGCCGAGGAGACCTTCGCCAGCCTGCTGACCCGCGTCAAGGAGCAGGAAAGCCCCATTCCCATGGTGCTGGACGCCGATGCGCTCTTCATCCTCGCCGCCCATCCCGAGCTGATGAAGCACATCCCGGCCGGCTCCGTGATGACCCCGCACGAAGTCGAGCTGCGGCGCCTGATCAGCTGGAACACGCCGGAAGAAAAGGAGCTGGAACTGAAGACGCTCTGCAAGGAAACGGGCTGCGTCGTCGTGGCCAAGAGCCACCTGACGGAAATCTATACGCCGGAAGGCGAGAAATACGTCAACACCACCGGCAACGCCGGCCTGGCGAAAGGCGGCAGCGGCGACGTGCTGACCGGCCTGGTCGGCGGCCTGCTGGCCCGCGGCTATTCCTCCCTGGAGGCCGCTGCGCTGGGCGTCTGGATCCACGGGCGCGCAGCGGATGCACTCACGGCCAAGTACACGGCCGAGGCCTACAGCAGTCGCGACCTGATCGACGCGCTGTACTATGGCTTCAAAGCCCTCGAATAACTACACTTTAAATACTAAGCTAATGAAAGTCAAGAACATGCTGACGGCTGTCGTGGCGTTTGCCCTAACAGCGTCGTTCTGCGCCGCCCAGACGGAGCAGACGCAGGTCATCGAAGGCGGCGGTACCGGCGCCTGGAAATCTGTCGCGGTGGGGGACAAGAGCCTTCCGACGCACACCATCTACCGGCCGGAGAACCTGAAGGCCTATGTGGAGCAGAACGGCAAGATTCCCGTGCTGCTGTACGCCAACGGCGCCTGCGCCAACAACAACCTGGAAATGAGCCGCCTCCTTAGCGAGGTCGCTTCCCATGGCTATTTCATCCTGGCCATCGGTCCTTATCAGGACATGCCGGACGAGGCCTTCTACAACCAGTGGAAGGGCGTCGTGCGCGGCTGGTATCCCGAGACCAAGCCCATCGCCATCATGGGCAACGGCGAGCGCCTGACCCCGTACACGGAGGCTGAGCTGGCCACCCAGGCCGCGGAGCGTGAGGCTGCCCAGAAGGCCGCCGCCGCTGCCGCCAAGAAGAATAAGAACAAGAAGCCCGTCGTGCAGGTGGAGCCGTTCCACACCTATGCCCGCCAGCTTCTGGAGGCGCTGGACTGGCTGACCGACCAGAACGGCAACGACGAGAGCGAATACTACCACCTGATCGACCTCGAGCACGTGGCCGCGATGGGTCAGTCCTGCGGCGGCGCCCAGGTGCTGGGCGTGGCGCATGACCCGCGCATCAAGACCTGCATGATCTTCAACTCCGGCATCGGCGAGATGGCGATGAGCGGCGCTTCCAAGAAGTCCCTCGCCAACCTGCACACCCCGATGCTCTACATCAACGGCGGCACCGCCGACGTGGCCTACAACAACGCCAACGGCGACTGGGGCCGCATCGCGGACTGCATCCCCGTGGTGAAGATCTCCACGCTCGACGGCCATCACGGCACCTATTATGAGAAGAACGCCGGCGCCTTCGCCGTCGTGGCCCGCATGTGGCTCAACTGGCAGTTGAAGGGTATCATCGGCGACTCCGCCCTCTTCATGAACGACGAGTACGAAAAGACCTTCTATCCAGAGTGGACCTTCGAGCGGAAGAACTGGTAATTACTTCTCTATTCCGGTGACGGTAAGAACACCGTCGGCGACTTTAAAGCGAATGTTACGGTCTCCATAGCGGAGGCCGTAAATTCGTTCCGGGTCGTCCTGGTACTGGGGGCGGGGATCCTGCGCGAGGATCTCCAGCAGGCCGTCGATGGTGTCGGGATCGAGTTTGTGGAAAGCTTCCCGCGGCAGCACGACTTCGAGGCGTTTCCATTCGTGTTCGTCCACGAAGCCGCTGCGCACGCCGCGGTGGCTGTCGGCATACTCCACATAGGGCTTGATGTCGTAGATGGGCGTCCCGTCGGCCAGGTCGGCACCCAGGACGTGGATTTCGCCCGCGGCGGCGTCCACGCGCTCGATGCGCACGGAACTGAGCCCCAACGGGTTGGGGCGATAGGGGGAGCGGGAGGCGAAGACGCCGACGCGCTCGTTGCCGCCCAGGCGGGGCGGGCGCACCGTGAGGCCCTCGGAGGCCGTTTCCTTATTTAAATGGAAGCCCCAGATCAGCCAGAGGTAGTCGAAGCCGTCCAGGCCGCGCAGGGCCTCCGGCGTGCGGAATTCCGGCTCCAGCACCACGGTGCCCTGCAGGGATTCCGCCAGTCCGGCTTGCCGGGGCAGACCGAATTTCTCGGGCAGCGGTGCCCGGAAGATGGCGACGGGTTTAATTTCCATTGATCTCAGCCATGTATTTGTCATAGAGGGCGTTGAACGCCTGCAGGAACTTCTTGTCCAGCGGCTCGGAAGCCGGGGAATTGAGCGACAGCGGATTGATGGCCTTGCCGTTCTGGAAGACGCGGAAGTCGAGGTGCGGGCCCGTGGCCGTGCCCGTCATGCCCACGTAGCCGATCAGCTGACCCTGCGACACGCGGGTACCGACCTTCATGCCGGCGGCGTACTTGGAGAGGTGCATGTAGCTGGTCTCGTAGCCCTGGGCGTGCTTGATGCGGATGCGGTTGCCGCCGCCACCGGCGTCCCAGCCCAGTTTCGTGATCACGCCGTCACCCAGCGCGTGGACCGGCGTGCCGGTCGGCGCAGCGTAGTCGACGGCCGTGTGGGCCTTGACCTTGCCCGTGACGGGATGCACGCGGGCGTAGGAGAAGCCGCTGCTGATGCGGTTGTACTTGAGCGGGGCCTTGAGGAACATGCGCTTGAGGCTCTCGCCGCCCTTGTCCCAGTAGGTGCCGAGCGTGCCGTCGCCGGTGTCGAAGCGGACCGCAGCGACCTGCTTGCCGCCGCTGGCGGCATCGTAAAGGGCGAAATGGACCGTGTCCACGCCGATGACCTCGCCTTCGCTGACCATCTCGTTATAGATCATCCGAAAGCGGTCGCCCTTCTGCAGGGTGAAGAAGTTCACGCTCCACTGGTAGATGTCCGCGAGGGTCATGATCAGGTTGGGGGAGCCGCCGGCGGCAATCATGTCGTTCCAGAGGGAGCTGTTGATCGTCACGTCGGTCTGGCGGCGCACATGCTCGACGGGCTTCTCAACCTTCCAGACGGCCAGCGAATCGGCGCACTGGAAGACCGTCGAATGGATGCGGTCCTCGACATAGACAACGTAGCTCAGTTTGCGCTCGCCCTCGGGCGTCGTGTCATAATAGGCCTGCACTTCCTTGCCGGCAATTAACTTGCGGACGTCGAAAGTGCCCTCGCAGCGCTGCGTGAGCAGGTACGCCTGCGAGGCGCCGAGGCCCAGGCGGTTCATCATGCCGGTGAAGGAATCGCCGACGCGCACTTCGGTGGTGTCGGCTTCATAAAACTCAGGGTAGAAGCCGACGAGCGGCTTGGGGAGGAACTCCACCGGCCCGACTTCGACCTTGCCGCGGGGGCCGCAGGCGGTCAGGGCCAGGAGGAGAAGGATAACTGTATTGCGGAGGTGTTTCATCTATTTGATCAGGCTGCCAAGGATGGATCGGGTCAGGGTGCGAAGGGCGCTGGAAGTGGCGCTGCCGATGGCTTTCTCGGCCACGCCCTTGCTGTTCTTGCTCTTCTTCTTGCCCGTCACGGCGTTGGCAACGGCCGTGCCCGCGCTGCGGGACACGCTGGAGATGGCTGCGGTGGCAGCGGCAGCGGCGACGGTGCCGGCGATGGTCTTCTTGGCCTTGGCCGTCTTCTTGGTCGCGGGAGCGTCCTCGCGCGCCTTGGCGGCTTCCGCCTTCTGGCGCTCGACCTCCTCCTGCTGCTTCGCCTGCTCCTCTTCGGCCTTCTTCGCGTCGGCGAGCAGGATCTCGAAGGCGGACTCGCGGTCGATGACGTGGTCGTATTTGCCGCCCAGCGGCGAAGCGTTCTGGATGTCCAGGCGCTGCCCGGGGGTGATGGCGCCGATCTGGCTCAGCGGGAAGAGGATCTTGGCGCGCTCCACGACGCTCGGGGCGCCCTTGGCGTCCAGGAAGCTGACCAGCGCCTCGCCGGTCTCGAGCGCCATGATGGCGTCCTCGGTCTTGAAGGCGGGGTTGGCGCGGAAGGTCTCGGCGGCCGCACGGACGGCCTTCTGGTCCTTCGGCGTATAGGCACGCAGGGCATGCTGGACGCGGTTGCCCAGCTGGCCCAGAACGCTGTCGGGGATGTCGGAAGGGTTCTGCGTGATGAAGTACACGCCGATGCCCTTGCTTCGGATCAGGCGGACCACCTGCTCGATCTTGCTGACGAGTGCGGGGGAGGTGTCCGTGAAGAGGGTGTGCGCCTCATCGAAGAAGAACACGAGCTTCGGGAGCTCCGGGTCGCCGACCTCCGGCATGTTGGCGTAGATGTCGGACAGCAGCCAGAGCAGGAAGGTCGAGTAGAGCTTCGGGTTGAGCATCAGCTTATCGGCGGCCAGCACGCTCATCACGCCGCGGCCGTTCTCGACCGCGAAGAGGTCCTGGATGTCGAAGGACGGCTCCGCGAAGAACTTCTCCGCGCCCTGGTTCTCCAGGGAGAGCAGCGCGCGCTGGATGGCGCCGACGCTGGCCGTGGAGACGTTGCCGTAAGTGCGGGAATACTCCTCCGCATGCTCGGCCACGTAGCCCAGCAGGGCACGCAGGTCCTTCATGTCGATGAGCAGCAGGCCCTTGTCGTCCGCTACGCGGAAAATGATGTCCATCACGCCGGACTGCACCTCATTCAGGCCCAGCAGGCGGCTGAGCAGCTGCGGGCCCATGTTGGAGATGGTGGTGCGCATCGGGTGCCCCTGCTCGCCGAACACGTCGTAGAAACGCGTCGGGCAGCCCGCGAACGTGGGCGTATCGAGCCCGAATTCGGGCAGACGCTTCTCGATGAAGCCGCTCAGGCGGCCGGCCTGGCTGATGCCGGACAGGTCTCCCTTCATGTCCGCCATGAAGCAGGGCACGCCTGCCTGGCTGAAGGATTCGGCCAGCACCTGGAGGGTGACGGTCTTGCCGGTGCCGGTCGCACCGGCGATGAGTCCGTGGCGGTTGGCCATCTTGCCGACAATGGAGATCGGTCCGTTGGGGCCGTGGGCGACATAAAGTCCGTGAGTAGCGTCGTACATATCAGATTGTGGTTTTGATTTCTATCGTGTAAATATAACAAATCTTCAGCTTTTTTGCTAACTTAGCATCAAATTAAACAACACCATGAAAGCAATAGCCAAGCTCTTTTCGGCCGTCGCCGCCCTCTGCATGCTGTTCAGCTGCAGCGTGTTCAACAAGACGGCGAGTTCGGTCAGCTCCACGGCCGGCAGCATCTTCCGCGGAGGCGTCAAGACGTTCACTTATTATAATCTTCCTGAAAACGTCCAGGACCTGCAGGCCCTGCAGGAGGGCAACCGCAAGGATGCGTACGGCGTCGCTGCGATGACCGTCACCGCCCTCTGCCGCTATGAGACCAATCCCGAGGAGTGCTTCAAGATGCTCAACTGGCTGAAGGGCGAAGAGCCGCTGACCTCCTTCGAGAAGGAGTTCCTGCGTGACCGCCTCGCGGGCAAGGGTTACAAGGCGCGTTCCTACTTCGCCGGCGCCACGCCGGAGAACGGCTACACGCCCTCGATGCCCTACAAGCTGACCCCGGTCAGCAACCCCTACACCTTCAAGGAGGACGGCTGGGCCACCGTGAGCCTGCGCTCCGGCCACGACGAGAAGCTGCGCGCGGTCAAGCTTCGTCAGAAGAAGAGCACCGGCGAATGGTTCCTCAATGACATCCAGTGCGTGGATGACGACATCCCCGCGCCGGTCAACAAGAAGTAATCGACAGAGATGGCGCTGGATCGTGCCTATATTTTTCGCGACCGGGACATCCTGGTCGAAGGGGGAGGCGACGCCGCGAAAGCGGAGAGGGTCGCCTCCTTTGTTTCATCCGACGTCCGGGCGCGTTTCGACGACCGCGTCAGCGGCGGTACGGGTATCATCCTCGAGCCCGGAACGCCCGCGCCGGAAGGCTGCAGCTTCGAGCCGCTCCCGACCTATTTCTATTCCCACGATGAGGGGGAAATCGCCCTCGCGTCGCGCCTGAAGGCGCTTGCCAGCTGGGTGGACGGCACCCGCTTCTGCCCGTCCTGCGGACAGCCCCTGCGGCCGCATGCCGTGGAGACGGCGCTGGAATGCCCCGCCTGCGGGCGGCTGCTCTTCCCGCGCATCGAGCCCTGCATCATCACGCTCATCACCCGGGGCGACGAACTGCTCCTGCTGCGCAACGTCAAGGACACGCGCGGCGTCTACGCCTGCCTGGCGGGCTTCGTCGAGGCGGGGGAGACGCTGGAGCAGACCCTGCGCCGCGAGGTACGCGAGGAGACCTCCCTGGAGGTGGAGAACATCCGCTACGCCGGCAGCCAGGCCTGGCCCTTCCCGGACCAGCTGATGATGGCGTTCTATGCCGAGTATAAAAGCGGCGAGATCAAGATCCAGGAGTCGGAGATCCGCGACGCGCGCTGGTTCCGGCCGGACGCGCTGCCGCCGCTGCCCCGGCCCGGGTCCATCGCCCGGCGCCTGATCGAGCGGCGCATCCGTGAGTTGAAGGGAGAATAATCTTTACAGTTCGACGACCAACTGGCCGGGGGCCGGCTCTGTGAGTGAGCTGCAGAAGCCGCGGACCAGCTGGATCGGCAGGTGGTCTTCCGGGAGCTTGTCCAGGATGCTTTCTGTCGCGCCCTCCTGGATGAAAGTCAGGACCAGCTTGTAGCTTTTCTCGCTGTAATCCACGCTCAGGTGGACGGGACCGCTGAAGGGGATGATTCCCGTCAGCGTCTCCTCGACGACGTGCTGCAGGCGCAGGAAGAGCTTGTCTCCCAGGCCGTACTTGTTGCAGAAGGTCTCGATGCGGCCGAACATGCCGTAGAGGTCGAAGCCCTGGTCTGCCAGCTTGAATTCCAGGGTTCTGATCTTGTTGATGAAGGCCACCGTCGCCGGGCGCTGCGGATGCTCGAAGATCTGCTCGGGCGTCCCTTCTTCATAAATGACGCCGTCGTACATGAAGAAAACGCGCGTGCTGACGCTGCGCACGAACTCCATTTCGTGGCTCACGATGGCCATCGTCATGCCCTGGCCCGCCAGGTGGCGGATCACGGCGAGCACCTCGCTGACCATCGTCGGGTCCAGCGCGGACGTGGGCTCGTCGAAGAGGATGATCTCGGGATTCATGGCCAGGCAGCGGGCGATGGCGGCGCGCTGCTTCTGGCCGCCGGACAGCTCGCCGGGCAGGCTCCCGGCCTTCTCGCGCAGGCCGACCAGCTGCAACAGCTCCATCGCCCGGGCCTCCGCCGCCTCGCGGCTCTGCCCCAGGAGCGTCTGCGGACAGAGGGTGATGTTGTCCAGGATGGTCAGGTGCTCGAAGAGGTTGAAATTCTGGAACACCATGCCCATCTTGCGGCGCAGCCGGTTCACGTCGGCGTTGCGGTCCAGGATGTCCACGCCGTCGATCTCGATCTGTCCACCGGACGGCTCCTCCAGCCGGTTCAGGCAGCGCAGGAAGGTGCTCTTGCCCGTGCCGGAAGGGCCGATCACGGAGATCACTTCGCCTTTGGAGATCTCACAGTTCACGTCGCGCAGCACGGTGAGTTCCTTGCCGGCGTTGTTGTAGACTTTGCTGAGGTGTTTGACGCTTATCATGGCGGATTACTTCTTCGAATTGACTTTTCTCTCCAGGGCGTTCAGGGCGTGGGCGGAGAGACGGGACAGGAGGATATAGATGACGGAAACCAGGATCAGCGGGAAGAACGCGTCGAAGGTGCGGGCGCGGATCACGTTGCTCGCGCAGGTGAGGTCCATCACGGCCACGTAGCCCACGATGGAGGTACTCTTGATCAGCGCTACGATCTCCCCTTTGAACACGGGAATGATGCGCCGGAACGCCTGCGGGAGGGCGACCAGGCGGAAGGTCTGGAACTTGCTCAGGCCGAGCGCGGCGCCCGCCTCCCACTGGCCCCGGCCCACGCCGAGCATCCCGGAGCGGAACAGCTCGCAGAAGCGCGCGCCGTAGAAGAGCGCGAAGCTGAAGATGGCCACCAGCGTGCCGGAGATGTGCGATTTCGCGAAGATGACGTAGCACATGATCATCAGCACGACCAGCACGGGAATGCCCTGCACGGTCTCCGCAAAGAGCTTGACCGTGCGGCTGAGCGCCGGGGAGCGGCGCATCCGCAGGAAGCAGAATCCCGCACCCAGCAGGATGGAAAGGAGGATGGAGAACAGGGAGATCTCGAGCGTGACGAGCAGGCCCTGCAGCAGCAGTTTCCAGTGCTGCTCCATGATCAGGTTGGCGTAGACGCTGTCCCGTACGGCCTGGACCAGGCCCTTCCGGGGACTTGCCGCCGCCTCCGGGTCCCGGCCGAAGCAGCAGATGCTGCCTTCGAAGTAAGGTTCGGAGAAGAGCACCTGTTTCGCCCGCTCGGGCGTGACCTGGATGTGGGAAACCAGAGCGTCCACCTTGCCGGTGTTGAGCGCCGGAATCAAGGCGGGGAAGTCCACGATGCGGTAGTCCGCCCGATAGCCGCCCCAGCGGCAGAAGCGCTCCATCAGATCGATCTCCAGGCCGGCCAGCTGCTCATCCTTCATGAAGATGAAGGGGTAGGTCAGCGTGATGCCGTTGACGATCGTCTCGCCCTCCGTGCTGGCGGGGATGCGGCTGCGCGCCACCGCCATCGAATCCGGATTGTTCGACCAGTCGTGGATCCACTGGTCGCGTTCGCCGGAGGCGATAAATTCGCGCAGAAACGCGTTGAAACGCGCGCAGAGCAGGGTGTCTTCCTGCCGGACCGCCACGGCGGCGTTGCCCTTCATGAAGCCCGTGAAGCACTTCCGGAGCCCCATGTCCCGCAGGTGGTTGGCGTCGAACTGGATCTCCTGCATCATGGCGAATTCGGCCCGGCCGCTGCGTACGGCCACGGCCAGCTCGCCGATGCCGATGCGCAGCAGTTCGATGTCCTCGTTCTTGGAAAGGGCCAGGTCGATCGAACTGTTGGCAGCCACGGCCACGGAATGCCCGGCGAGATCTTCCGGCCCCTGCGGGACAAAGTCCGTCCGGGCGCCGGTGCACGACGCCGCCAGCACGGAAAGGGTCAGGAACAGGGCGGGGAAGACTCTCATCATACGCTGCGGTGTTTGGGAGTCAATTTCCGCTCGACCAGGTCGAGGCCCGTCCCGAACAGCCAGGACAGGATCAGGTAGATGAGCGCCACGAGCAGCAGCGGGAAGAAGGCGTCGAAGGTCCGCGCGCGGACATAATCGCCGGCCTTGGTGAGGTCCATGACAGAGACATACCCGACGATCGAAGTGCTCTTGATGAGCGCGACCGCCTGGGTTTTATAGAGCGGCAGGCAGCGAAGCAGCGCCTGCGGCAGGACGATGCGGCCGAAGATCTGGCGTCGGCTCATGCCGAGGGCGGCGCCCGCTTCGCGCTGGCCCTTGTCCACGCCCTCGATGCCCGTGCGGAACACCTCGCTGAAGTAGGCGCCGAAGTAAAGGGAGAAGCACACGACGGCGATTTGCACCTTGGAGAGGGGCGACGCGGCGAAGATGACGTAGAAGGAAACCAGCAGCAGGATCAGCAGCGGCAGGCTGCGCATCAGCTCGATGTAGATGCAGGCCGGCCGGTTCAGGGCGCGGCTGCGGGACATGCGCATCGCGCAGAGGGCGGCGCCCCACAGCGTGGCGAACAGGAGCGCGAGCAGCGACACTTCCAGTGTCATGCCCAGGCCGTCCAGCAGCACCCGCCAGCGGTCCTCCCGGAGGAGATTCGCCTCGATGCTTGCGCGGATCTGATCGCCTAATAGATACATGCAGAGAATAATTCCTGTGGTTCGTATGCAAATCTAATCATTATTTGTGCAAATCAGAAGGATTAATTGCTATATTTGTGACACGTATAACGCATTATAATAACTAGTTTATTACCTTATGAAAAAAGTATTGTTGTTGGCCAGCCTGCTGGCTTTCTCCGTGCTGGGCCTTTCCGCCCAGAGCTTCCCGGTTCAATTCCAGGGCGAAAAGCCCAACATCAGCGACTTCGCGTGGGCGTATGTGAACTATGAACTCGCTCCGGCAGAGGACGAGGATGAGGAAGAAGGCGAGGGGTTCTACAACGAATCGATCGGCGCCGTCAAGAACGCGATGGAAAAGCAGCGCGCCAACAAGGCGCAGGAGCCGGGCGTGACCCTCTCCATCGACCAGCGCAACGGTTTCGTCCTCTATGAATGGAAGGATCCCGACAGCAGCAACCGCCTGCGCGTCGAGATGTGCTACTGGAACGAGTCCGACGGCAAGCACAAGATCTTCGCCTGCGGCGTCTATTACTTCGACGGCGACAAATACAGCACCGGTCAGTTCGACGGCCTGACGTTCTACCGCTACGACAACGCCGCCAAGACGATGACCTATGCCGACGATCTCGGCTTTGATGTGGAATACAGCACCGAGGACGGCGCCTGGGTCACCTACGACCTGCCGCGCTCCGGCAAGAACATCACGGTCAACTACTGGTACGACAACGGCTCCAAGAAGCAAAAAACCTTGCAGTTCGACGGCCGTCGCTTCAGCTTCTAAACAATTTTTACACTTTTTGCCAACCTTTCGCCGGGTTGGTCCGTCTAACAGTTGAAACCACCTCGGAAAAGTGGAAAATTCAACTGTTAAACAATTAAACTATACCCTGCCATGTTAACTGAAATTCTTGTCCCCATCTTCGTCTGCGTGATCCTTCCCGTCGCGATCGTTTCCATCGTCGGCCGCACCAAGCAGAACGAAATCAACCGCAAGTCCGAGATCATGATCAAGGCCATCGAGAACGGCCAGCAGATCGATCCGGAGCTGTTCAAGGCCGCCGAGCCTGCGCCGAAGGCCCCCAAGACCCTCAAGCAGGAGCTTGTCGAGAAGCTGACCGGCGGCTGCGTGGTCACGCTGATGGGCGTCGCCTTCCTGACGCTGTACTGCATCGACCGCTTCGTGCCCGGTGCCCACATCATGTTCGGCAGCTGGCTGCCCGTCGCCGGCGGCGTGATGCTGGCGGTCGGCATCGGCCTGCTGGTTTCCTACTTCGCCAGCAAGAGCATCCTGGCGGACGAAATCAAAGCCGAAGAAGAAGCGCTGAAGAAGTAGTCCATGACCCGGGAGCGGTTCATCGACCTCGTCAGAGCAGAGCAGGAGCCCCTACGGCGGTTCCTGCTCGGGCTGTGTTGCGGCGACGACGTCCTGGCGGACGACATCGCGCAGGATGCGCTGGTCCGCGCCTACGTGGCCTCCGGCAACTTCCTCGGGCTGAGCAAATTCAGCACCTGGCTCTTCCGCATCGCCTACAACTGCTATATCGACCATTGCCGCAAACCCGGGCGCGAGCACGCCGCGCTGGAGAGCCGCGAAGCGCTTGCCGTCCCGTCCGGCGATGCCTCTGACAGCCGCTTCCGCTACCAGCAGCTCTACCAGGCGCTGGAGCGCATCCCGGAGAAGGAGAAGGTCGCCATCGTCCTCTTCTACTTCGAGGACAAGAGCATCAAAGAGATATCGGCCATCCTGGACATGCCGGCCGGTACCGTCAAATACCACTTATCATCCGGCAGGGGACACCTTAAACAATATATCCAATTATGAGCGAGCTCGAACAATATCTCAAAGACCATAAACCCGTGGTGAAGGACGATCCGACCTTCCTGCTGGAGGCGCAGCGCCGCATGGATGCCGTTTCGGGCATCAAGGGCGAAGTAGACCGCCAGCGCCGCCACGGCCGCCGGGCGCTGATCATCGCGCTCTGCGCGGGCCTGTTTCTCGGCGTAGCCGTGAGCGCCATCGCCTTCTTCTACCCGGTCAACCCCGAATCCGTGGGGCAGGGCATCCTGGACAGCCTGCGTCTCTTCCTGCAGAGCTACAAGGAGTACCTGCTGCTGCCCACCGCCCTGATCGCCATCGCCCTGGCGCTCGTCCTTTTCAGAAACAAAAGAGGCTCCGCATGGGGAGCCTTGTAGTATTATAACTCTTAATTAACAATGAAAAAACTATTTCTTGCATGCCTGTTTGCCTGCTGCACGCTCATGTGCGCGGCACAGCTCAGACCTGAAGACAACACCGTGGCGATCGTCGCCTACTGGCAACCCGGTGACCAGTTGGTCCTGAAGAGCGGGATTACGCGCTCGAAGGTCAACCCGGACGGCACCAGCGAGGTGACTGCCCAGGCCCTGCAAACCATCACGCTCAGAGTGCTCGAAGAGACCGAGAAAACCTACATCGTCCGGATCTCGTATTCCGATATCCTCAATTCCGGTACGGAAGGGAACATCGTCAACGAGCTGGCCGCCGCCATCTCGGGGAACATCACGTACGACATCGAGACCGACCAGCTCGGCGTGGTGCAGCGGCTCGCCAATCCCGATGAGACGCTGAAGGCGATGCGCGACAAGGTCCCGGCGCTGGTGGACGGCGTCCTGGCGAAATACGACAAGAAAACCATCGCAGAGCAGGGTGTCGACCGCGACGACATCGTCGCCCGCTTCAGCGGCATCTTCGACGACGTGTCCTTCATCTCTGAAAATTACAACAAGTACCTGCTGCCGCTGTTCCGCTACCACGGCCACCGCTTCACCCTCGACCACGAGTACGTGGATGACATGAATTACTACGATGTCCTGGACCTGGGCACCCTTGATCTGGACACGACCTATTATTTCGATTCTGAGGATACTGACAAGTACTACACCTATGTCGGATCCCTCGCCGTCGCCGATAAGGAGCAGATGAAGCCCTATGCCGAAGCGCTGGATGCGGACGACCTGGAGCTGACTTTTGAGGAGGTTTCCTCCCTGAAGATCGACCTGAACACCGGTTGGCCCAACGACCTGTACAACAAACGCACCGTCCACATGTTCGACCCGGAAACGGGCGAAAAGATGGACCTCGTCTGGGAGACCGGCGTCACCGACCGCCGGAATATCGGGAAATAACTTTCCAGGAGAGAATCACTCCGCCTCGGCGACGAAGGCCGTGATGAGGCGGAAGACGGGCTCGTAGCTCTCGAAGCGGATGGTCTTCATGTTGTCCGCCGGTGTGTGGTAGTAGGGGAAGGCGGAGCCGTCCTCATTCTCCAGGAAGATACAGGGCACGCCGCGGACAGCGAAAGGATAGTGGTCGCTGTTCGCGGCGAGCTCGCCTCGGTTGAGCCGCTCGAAGAGCTGCCGCTCCGCGTTGATCTTTTCGAATCGGGCGAACTGCGCCAGGCCGGTGTCGCTGACCTCGCAGTACTGGACGGGGTTGTCGTCGCCGATCATGTCGATATTGAAGAGATACTTGATCTGCGTGAGCGGAACGATCGGATGCTCAGCGAAATAGGTCGAGCCGCGCAGGTTCGCGTCCTCGCCCGAGAAGGCCACGAAGTACATGTCGTACTCGGGCTTGTTCTGCGCGTAGTACGCGGCCAGCGTGACGATGGCGGCCGTGCCGGAGGCGTTGTCGTTGGCGCCGGGGTAGTAGACCCGGCGGCCGAGGTTGCCGAGGTGGTCGTAGTGCGCCGTGAAAACGTAGCAGCTGTCGTGCCTGCGGCCTTCCACCTTGGCGATGACGTTGAAGAGGCCGTAATCCTTCAGGAAGGCGTTATCCACGTTCAATTTGACCCGTTTCACGCCCTCGATGGCCTCGGGCGTCACCCAGACGATGGGCTTGTCCACGACCTTCTCGCCGTAGGCCTTATAGAACTTGATCGGCGCCGGCCAGGTGAAGAGCAGGCCGGCGTTGGGGAGCTCGCCCGCCTTCTGCAGGCGGGAGAAAACCTCGCGGTGCTTGTAGGTGAACCAGAAGTCACAGCAAACCAGGCAGTTGGCATTCTCCGGCTTAGCGAGGTCCGCATAGATCCTGTCGGCGTCGAAGTGCAGCGTATCCACGTAATAGACGGGGAATTCGCCCTTCACACCGGGGGAGTATTCGCGCATGGAGAAGTCCACGCCCGCACGGAGCTTCTTCCCGTCCGCCCACATGTCCATCGCGCCGCTGAAGGTATTGATGTCGATGGAGAACGGCTGGAGCGTGACTTCGTCCGCACCCACCTTCTGAAACTCGCGCTGGAGATACTTCCCGGCCTTGTTGGCCCCGCCGCGGGCGTAGCCGCGCCCCTGGTATTTCGCGGAGCTGAGTTCTTTGACGATCCGCTTGAACTGCGGCAGGTCCTGCGCCGGCAGCTGCAAACTCACCAGCGCCAGCACCCCCATGATCAGATATCTTCCTTTCATGCTTGTAAAGGTACGAAAAATAGACACAAATGGCGTCACGCTGTTCCTGGCGTTCCGCAAACGATACGGCTATTAAAGGCCAGGATGCAGCTTTCTGGCAATCTTGAAGCTGGCTTTGAGCGATTTAATGTCGCTCTTCGAGACACTCGTATCCTGAATGTCGAGATACTTTCCAAACAGCCCTTTACGGAGTATGGCTGCGACCGTGCTTCCGTCCCGGCAGGTGAACTCCATTTGCGCGCCTGCCTGCTCGGAGAATAGGTCGATCAGCGCATCCAGCTTGTCCATCACCTCATCCGCGCTGGCGCCGAAGTACAGCATGGTGCCGTCTGACGAGCTGAATGACGTGGTGGATTCCAGTATCTCCAGGCTGAAGGAAACCATTACATGGCTGGCGACGAGGTAAAAGTATGTATTACCGTCAGCTTCCTTGACTTGATATAGCGTGATCTCGTTGTTGTTGGTTTCAACCGAGGCTATCTCCATGCAGTCCCGGGGCTTGATGTCCCGCTGGGCATAGGAGCAGATGACCATGCACGCCAAGGCGATAGAAACAAATAATTTCTTCATGATAATAAGTAGTTTATTCCACAATCAGGCGGTTGAAACGATTGGTTATTGTCGTTAGTCTTTGCAAAGATAATTTTTTTTCGAAAATGAAAACCGGAAAACAAATGCAAAGATAGTATTTTAAAAAACCGGCTGTGCATCGTCATTTTACGGCTGTAGGAAAAGAAAAAACGTCCACGATGTGGACGTTTTTTTGTGTCGTGAAGCGGATCTTACCGCGCGTATTCCAATTCTACGGAGTAATCCGTGGTCAAGCGCAGCACCGGGCTGGTATCTCCGATCATATGTTTCTCGAAAGAAGCGAGGGGAGTGCCCGGCGTGTAGCTGAACTCGTATCTGGCGCTTGCCGGAGAGGAGGTGATGCGCGAGGGCAGGTTCTTGCTCAGGCAGTCAATCCCTTCATAGTCGAAGATGATGCCTCTGTCCGGGATGACCAGGTACACGAAGCCATGCAGCGGGTTGACGGCCGTGCTGTATTCGTAGTTGTACTGAAACTCTTCGGTCTTGTCCCCTTCGTGCTTCGTCCGCGTGGTGCTGACGACGTTGCCGTCCTGCCAGGTGTAGGTGCGGGTAATATTCTTGCTGATCTCCTCCTCGCCGGGGAAGTGGCTCCAGGTCTCTTCTTCGATGCGCTTCAACAGGCCGTCTTCCCAGGTGTAGATGAGGGTCTGGGTAGAAACCAGCACTCCGTCATGATTCTTTATCGATCCTTCGCAGCGGGCAAGCAGTCCTTCGGCGTCGTAGGACAGGGTCCGGCTGAAATCCGAGTCGCTGTCGCAGATGATGCGGAAGACACGGCCGTATTCATCATAGTTGAAGGAGTAGAAACGGTCATAATTGTGGTCCTTCATGCTTTCAAGACGGTCACCTTCCCAGGTGAACTCGTGCGCCAGGTGGCGGGGGTTGTCCTTTTTCACCACGACTGTCCATT
Source organism: uncultured Bacteroidia bacterium (assembly GCA_902768985.1). GTDB lineage: Bacteria > Bacteroidota > Bacteroidia > Bacteroidales > UBA932 > Cryptobacteroides. The sequence goes on from CACXNA010000011.1 coordinate 61,159, forward strand.
CTTTCGTGACGGGATTCAGCGTTTCCGTCTTGAAGGAAGTGGTCTCGTAGATGTTCGTGATCTTCTGATTGGGGAGCGTACTGGGATAAAGTTTCCTGCCTTCCTTGTCGCAGGCAGCGAACACAAGCACTGCCAGGGCCAGAGAGATGGCAGTAATTCTTCTGTAATTCATAGGATAGACGTTTGAAATATAACTGTATTATACTAATGGGGCTGCAAAGTTACAAAAAATAAGTGATACAGTCGTTTGATGAATAAAATGAATTCTTTGTATCTTTACGGCGGTATGACCGCGATGTGTCTGTCCTGAAAGAGCGTTTCGCCTTGAGCGATGTCTTCGATTTCCGCTTCGAGCAGGAGCGCAGTCGCAAACCGGACCGGGAAATGGACGACGTCCCAGCGTCGCTATGGCGAATTCCTCCACGGCGTCCTGGATGCCGAAGGTGGCGCGCTCTGGCACTGCTCCCAGGGCAAGGACCGCTGCGGATGGGGGTCGGCGTTCGTCCTGGCCGCGTTGGGCGCCAGCCGCGAGCTCTTCTACGGGACGTCTATCGCAAAAGAAGCGGTCCGGCAGAGTAAACGGCGTCTGCTATAGCCTCTTCCACCAAGCTGGCCGAAAGGGCGCCCACGGCATTCAGGTTGGCCGGAACTTTTTCTTCATCAGGTCCGACGGAGATGGCATAAACGGTGTCTCCATCGGCCGTTGTAAAGGCGGGACTTATACTTCTTGCAAGGCCGGCCGATGCCATCTGGGAGAGGTGCTTGAGCTGGGCAGGGGTGAAGTCCCCGTTGGTGAATAGGGCAACAAGTGTGGTATTGGTGGTGCCGGAGGGGGTGCTGATAAACAGATTCTCTTCGGCCGTTTGCAGCAGCGTCGTGTAAGAATCGGCCTCGTCGGATTGCATTCCT
>CACXNA010000012.1 GCA_902768985.1 uncultured Bacteroidia bacterium
TTGTACGATGGAAGCAAAAATCGTTGACCTTCAAGAATGGGTATCTTTTGGCGGAGGAGGTTTCGGGGAATCCTACTACAACAAGACAGACGACTCCGTAATCCTTAAGTTGAATAAACCCGGCATTTCTGCCAGCAAGGCGGAGGAGGAGTTTCTACGCTCCAAGGCAGTCTTTCAAATGGGGATTCCATCGGCCGAACCTTATGAGTTTGTAACGGACGGGCAGCGTTACGGCATGACTGTCCAGCGGATTCAAGGTAAGGAGTCGTTCGGAAGGATCATTGCCGACCATCCCGAACGGCTGGAGGAACTGGCCGGCGTTACGGCAGAATATGCCAAGGCGCTTCACTCCATTCCATGCAATACGGAATCTTTTGACAATCTTGCCTTGCGTACCCGGGAACTGATTATGGAGAACAAGGTGATTCCGGACAATGTCAAGGCAAGGCTGGCAGGCTATCTTGACGAATTGGAGCCGGCAAACACCTGTTTGCACGGAGACCTTAATCCCTGCAATATCATTACGGCGCAGGGCAAGGTGTACTGGATCGATTTGGGCGATTTCGGCTACGGCAATCCCCTGCTGGATTTCAACATTCTCTCCCACATGAGCGGGTACGGTCCCAATCCCATGATCAAGCACCTTTTCCACATGGACAGAAAGATGCTTGCGCGTTTTTATCAGGCCATGGGAAAGAAGTACTTCGGTCCCGTCTGGGATACACCGGAGCACAAGGAGCAGATGCACCGCATCGCCCAAATTATGGCAGGAAAGGCCATCTGTATGTGGCCCCAGTCCTACCATGTCAACCTGCCTTATCTTCAGGGAAAGAAACTCCTGACCGCCATCAACCTCTTTATCGGAGACCGGATGTAAACCGCCCTCCTCGCGGCGGCCGTCACCAACTGAATACCTACTCCACACCCGCACACAAAAAAAACCGCCGCAAGTATGCGCCGGAAGATATAGTGAAGTATTTGTATTGTGTCGGGTTGGTAGCGGGAGTGGGTCACGATCCCACGACCTCCGGATTATGAATCCGACGCTCTAACCAGCTGAGCTACCCCGCCATCAGAAAAATTCGTTGAGATAGAAGGATTCGAACCCTCACTGACAGAGCCAGAATCTGTAGTGCTACCATTACACCATATCTCAATATTCCCACACCTTGCGGTTTTGGGACTGCAAATGTACAACACTTTTGCTAATTTGCAAAATTATTTTCTCTCAATCAGTACGATTGCCCAGACTTCGCACCCTTCTTTGCGTCCGACGAAGCCCAATCGCTCGGTCGTGGTGGCCTTGACGCTCACCCGGGCGGGGCTGATGCCCATCACCTCGGAGAGGCATTCGCGCATCGCGTTGATGTAGGGCGCGACCTTCGGAGCCTGCAGGGCGATGGTGATGTCCACATTGACGACCGACCAGCTGCGATACTCCGGGAGATTCAGCACAGCGGTCAGCAGCTCGGTGCTGTCCACGCCCTTCCAGCGGTCGTCCGTGTCGGGGAAAAGGTGGCCGATATCGCCGAGGGCGAGCGCGCCGAGCAGCGCGTCGCAGAGCGCGTGGATGGCCACGTCGCCGTCGGAATGGGCCACAAAGCCCGTCTCCGACGGAATCTGCACGCCGCCGAGGAACATCGGAAGGCCCTCCGCGAGCGCGTGCACATCGTATCCTTGTCCTATTCTGTACTCCATATTGCTGCAAAAGTACAGAAAAAATAGTTACTTTTGTAAGTTATGGGACTATTTAATTTCTTCGGTGAGAACGAACACCGGGTTTTCAACTACAAGCCGATCTACTACGATCCGGCGGAAGAAGAGCGCAAGCGCCGCTTCGGCGCCGTGGACGGCACGATGGAGCGGGAGAAGGAGGAGGGCACCTACGTGCCCGGCTCCTACATCCGGGGCTCCTTCCGGGAGGGCGCGCGCACGCGCACCCCGATGAAGCGCGCACAGACCATCATCGGCATCATCTCGATGCTGCTGATCATCGGCGTGCTCTTCTTCATCGCCAAGTTCTACGCCCTGCTGTAGCGGGATGGGCAAGTTGAAGATCCTTCCGGCGCAAATCGCCAACATGATCGCCGCGGGCGAGGTCGTGCAGCGACCCGCGTCCGTGGTGAAGGAGCTCATGGAGAACGCCGTGGACGCGGGCGCGACGCAGGTCGCCGTGGTCGTGACCGACGCGGGACGCACGCTCCTGCAGGTCATCGACAACGGCTGCGGCATGTCGCCGGTGGACGCCGTGCTCTGCTTCGAGCGCCACGCGACCTCCAAGATCGCCACGGCCGAAGACCTGGAGCAGATCCTCACCTACGGCTTCCGCGGCGAGGCGCTCGCCAGCATCGCCGCCGTGGCGGAAGTGACGCTGCGCACGCGCCGGCCGCAGGACGAAACAGCGACGGAAGTGCGCGTGGGCGCCTTCGGCGAAGTGAAGACCGCCACCGTGGCGGCGCCCGTGGGTTCCAATTTCGCGGTACGCAACCTCTTCTACAACACCCCTGCGCGCCGCAAGTTCCTCAAGAGCGACAACGTCGAACTCAAGCATATCCTCGAAGAATTCACGCGCGTGGCGCTGACCCGCCCCGACATCGCCTTCACCCTGTCCCACAACGGGCGCGAACTATTCGTGCTGAAGAAGGCCAAATCGCTGAAATTCCGCATCCTCGACCTGCTCGGCAGCAACGTGGTCGGGGACATCGTGGACCTGTCGGCCAACACCTCCGTGGTGCGCGTGAGCGGCTTCGTCGGCCGCCCCGACACCGCCCGGAAGACCCCCGGCAACCAATATTTCTTCGTCAACGGGCGCTATTTCCGCAGCGCGTACCTCCACAAGGCCGTGATGAAGGCCTACGAGGAGATGATCCCCGACGGGGTCACGCCCGCCTACTTCATCTTCCTGGAGACGGACCCGCACGCAATCGACGTCAACATCCACCCGACCAAGACGGAGATCAAGTTCGAGGACGACGCTGTCATCTTCCAGATCCTCTACGCCTGCGTCAAGGAGACGCTCGGGCGCAACAGCTTCGGCGCCAGCATCGACTTCAACACCGAGGGCGCCACGCCCCTGCCCCAGCTCGGGGACAGTTTCGAGCAGTACAAGGGGGTCTCGATGCCCGTCATCGAGACGGACCCGGCGTACGATCCGTTCAAGGAGATTCCGGATCAGGTTCGGAATGACTATGGCGGGGCCAGGAATGACGGGGGCTACAGCCGCTTCGTCGACAAGAGCCAGGATTACGGCAAGCTCTTCGAGGAGAAGACCCTCCCGCTGGGCCGCCTGCTTATCCTGCAGGGCAAATACATCCTCACCCCGGCGGCCTCCGGCCTGATGATCGTCCACATCGGCCGCGCCCGCGAGCGCATCCTCTACGAGCAGACGCTCCGCGCCCTGGGGCAGAACGCGCACGTCACGCAGACCGCCCTCTTCCCCGTCCAGGTGCAGGTGGGCGCGCAGCAGCGCCTCCTCTTCGAGGACAACGCCGCGCTGCTCGCGCAGCTGGGCTTCGACATCGCCGCCTTCGGCACGGACACCGTGGTGGTGAACGGTGTGCCGGAAGGCTACAGCTGCGAACCCGGCAAGGTGGAGCAGCTTGTCAGCGACCTTGTGTACATTTTGTCAGAGGAACGCGAGGCCCTGCCGGAGATGCTCCAGCAGCGTCTGGCGGAGAAATTCGCCACCCTGGGTGCCTCCCACGCCGATCCGCCGTCCTCCCCGCAGGACGCGCAGCGGCTCATTGACACGCTTTTTGCATGCGACAACGCCGAACTCACCCCGAGCGGCCGGCGCATCGTCAGCATCGTCCCCCTCGGGGATATAGACAAGAAATTCTAAATGGCATACTATTACTACGGCAACGACGGCGGTCGCAGGGGGGGATTCCTCTCCTCGCTGCCTCCCGTGACCAAGAACCTGATCATCATCAACGTGATCGTGTTCGTGGCCTCCCTCCTCAACCAGAACTTCATGATCGGCACCTTCGCCCTGTTCTACCCCACCTCCGTGTATTTTCACTGGTGGCAGGTGGTCACGCACATGTTCATGCACGGCGGGTTCTGGCACATCTTCTTCAACATGTACACGCTGCTGATCTTCGGCTGCGTGGTGGAACGGATTATTGGCAGCAAGAAATTCCTGCTCTTCTACTTCATCTGCGGCCTGGGCGCCGTGGCCCTGCACCTCGGGGTGGAATACCTCCAGATGCAGTCCTACATGCAAGGGGCCGCGCTCGGCAACGCCACCGCGATCCAGAACATCGCCATGATCAAGAACACCCCGACCGTAGGCGCTTCCGGCGCCATCTACGGCGTGCTGATGGGCTACGCGATGCTCTTCCCGGAGTCCCGGATGACCCTGCTCTTCCCGCCCGTGACGCTCAGCGCCAAGTGGATGGTCGCGATCTTCGCCGCCATCGAGCTCTTCACCGGCGTGACCGGCATCTCGGCCGGCATCGCGCATTTCGCCCACCTGGGCGGCATGCTCATCGGCTGGCTGATGATCCTGTCGTGGCGCAAGCGCGGCGTCTTGTTCGACCCTAACAGACTTTGATATGGACAGCACACCCATCCTCCAGGAAGCCGTCGAGATCCTGCGCAAAGGCGGCGTGATCCTCTACCCCACCGACACCGTGTGGGGCATCGGCTGCGACGCCACCAACGAGGCCGCCGTGGCCCGCGTGTTCGAGATCAAGCGGCGCTCCGAGGCCAAGAGCCTCGTGCTGCTGGCCAGCGACCTGGACATGGTTGCGAAATACGTCAAGCAGATTCCCTCCATCGCCATCGACCTCGTGGAGGTCAACGACGCCCCGATGACCATCATCTACCCGGGCGCGCAGTACCTGGCGCCGAACGCCGTCGCGGAGGACGGTTCCGTGGGAATCCGCATCCCGCTCGTTCCGGAAGATGAAGCTTCTGAAGATGAAGCGCCTGCGCGCAAAGGGGCGGCCCCGAAGGGCAACCTGACGGCCGGCGCCTTCTGCCGCGAGCTGGTGCGCCGGCTGCGCCGCCCGCTCGTCAGCACCTCCGCCAACATTTCCGGCGAGCCCACGCCCGCCTCGTTCGCCGAGATCTCCGAGGAGATCAAGGGCGCCGTCGACTACGTCGTGCCGAAGCCCTTCGGCGCCGGCGCCTCCGGCCGCTCCTCGCAGATCATCAAACTCGGCCTCGACGGCGAAGTCCAGATTCTCAGACCGTAAGCGAATATGGCGACGAAAGCGAAAACTGTATTCTACTGCACCTCTTGCGGCAACGAGAGTCCCAAATGGATGGGCCGCTGCCCCGCGTGCGGGGAGTGGAACACCATGAAGGAAGCCCCGGCGGAGCCGAAAAAGGGCACAGCGTCGGGCGGCAGCCGCGGCAGCGTGGCGGCGCGCAACGAACGTCGGCCGCAGCGGCTGCGCGAGATCGACTATTCGCAGGATGCGCGCATCTCCCTCGGCCTGGGGGAGGTGGACCGGATCCTCGGGGGCGGCATGGTGCCGGGGTCGCTGGTGCTCATCGGCGGTGAGCCGGGCATCGGCAAGTCCACCCTCAGCCTGCAGATTCCGCTGTGCTGCCAGGATTTGCGTACGCTTTACGTCACCGGCGAGGAGAGCGCCAGGCAGGTGGGCATGCGCGCCAAACGCCTGGGCGGCGACGACAGCAACTGCTCCATCTTCTGCGAGACGCTGATCGACACCGTGATCGAGGAGGCGCGCGAGATGATGCCCGACCTGATGATCGTGGACTCCGTCCAGACGATGTACACCGACTCCGTCGAATCGGCCCCCGGCTCCGTGAGCCAGATCAAGGAGGTGGCCGCTGCCCTGCTGCGCTTCGCGAAAGAAAGCGGCGTGCCGGTGATCCTGATCGGCCACATCACCAAGGATGGCTTCATCGCCGGCCCGAAGATCCTCGAACACATTGTGGACGTGGTCCTGCAGTTCGAGGGCGAGAACCGCGGCTCCTACCGCGTGCTGCGGAGCATCAAGAACCGTTTCGGCTCCACTTCCGAGCTCGCCGTCTTCGAGATGACGGGCACGGGCCTGCGCGAAGTCGCCAATCCCTCTGAAATGCTGATTCCGATGCACGAGCAGGGCCTGAGCGGCACCGCCATCGCGGCGATGCTGGACGGCACGCGCCCGTTGCTCTTCGAGGTGCAGGCGCTGGTCAGCTCCGCCGTGTACGGCACGGCGCAACGCTCCGCCACGGGCTTTGACGCCCGGCGCCTCAACATGCTCCTGGCGGTGCTGGAGAAGCGCGCCGGCTTCCACCTCAGCGCCAAGGACGTGTTCTTGAATATGGCCGGCGGCCTGAAGGTCAGCGACCCGGCGGTGGACCTCGCGGTCATCTGTGCCGTCCTGTCTTCGAACTTCGATTTCGCCATCCCGTCCGACGTCTGCTTCGCGGGCGAGGTGGGCCTGAGCGGCGAGATCCGCCCCGTCGGGCAGATCGACCGCCGCGTGCAAGAAGCGGCCCGCCTGGGCTTCAAGCGCATCTTTGTGTCCTCCTTCTCCAAGGTGGAGGTCAAGCCCGATGGCATCAAGGTCGTGAAAGTCGCCGACGTGCCGGCGCTGGTGAAAGCCTTATTCAAATAGCCGATGGAATTATTCTTCTCCGACGATATCTGCGACGGACGCGTCCGGCTGGACGCCGAGGAGTCCGGGCACTGCGTGCGCGTGCTGCGGCACCGCCCGGGCGATGAGATCTCCGTGATCGACGGGCGCGGGACGCTGTACCGCTGCGCGCTGGAGATCGCCGACGCCAAGGGCGCCGAGGCGCGCGTCATCGAAGCGCAGCCCGGCTTCGGCGCGCATCCCTACCACTTGACGATGGCAGTCTGCCCGACCAAGAACATCGACCGCTACGAGTGGTTCGTGGAGAAGGCGACGGAGATCGGCGTCGACGTGATCGCGCCGGTGATCGGCGAGCGCTCGGAGCGGCGGGTCCTCAAGACGGACCGCCTGCGCCGCCTCACGCTCTCGGCCGCCAAGCAGTCGCTCAAGGCGGCCATCCCGACCGTCGCCGAACCGCAGTCCGTGCGCGACTTCATCCTCGCCGCGCCGGCCGACGCGCTGAAACTCATCTGCTACTGCTTCGACGATGTCGAGCGGAAGCAGATCCAGCAGCTGCTTCCGGCAAAGGAAATCTGTATTCTGATTGGCCCGGAGGGGGACTTCAGTCCCGAGGAGGCAGCACTGGCGCGGGAGCGCGGCTGGATCCCGGTGTCGCTGGGCGAGAGCCGCCTGCGCACGGAGACGGCGGCCGTCGTCGCCGCCACCGCGGTGTATCTTTATAGCGCAGTCTAATCACATAAATAACAAGATGGAAAAACAGAGCAACGTTGAAAAGTTGGCCGGGTATCTCATCCTGATAGGCGTCCTGGCGATTGTAAGCGTGCTGTGCTGGTATTTCCGCAGCGTGCTGATTTACATCATTCTGGCCTTTGTCGTGTCGCTCATCAGCCTGCCGCTCGTGCGCCTGATGCGCAAGGTGCGCATCAAAGACAAGAGCGCTCCCGACTGGCTGCTGGCCATTCTGTCCATCTTGATTGTCATCGTCGGTCTCCTTCTGGTGGTAACGCAGGTGATCCCGGTGGTGGTAAACATCATCCGGGAAGCTGCCGTGTTCAATGACATGAACCTCTCGGGCTCTGACATATCCGAAACCGTCAACGGCTGGGTGGTGGGCATGTTCCCCAGTCTGGGCCCGGATTACGACGCCATCAGCGTCATCCTCGACTACCTCAAGAACGCCACCTCCGGCTTCTCGATCACCAGCCTGCTCGGCTCCGTGGCCGGGGTCGTTGCGGATCTGGCCATCGGCCTTTTCGCCGTGGTGTTCATCTCCTTCTTCTTCGTCAAGGATGAGAAGCTGTTCTCCCGGATCGTGGCCGCCCTGGTCCCGGACCATATCGAGGCCTCTGTCACCGACGCCATCGGCGACATCGAACACCTTCTCTCCCGCTATTTCGTGGGCCTGCTGCTGGAAATGCTGGGCGTCGCGCTCTTTAACTTCCTGGGCCTGTGGCTGATCGCACGCATCGGTGCCAATTATGCCCTGGGTATCGCCTTCATCGCCGGCATCCTCAATATCATCCCTTACGTCGGACCCATCATCGGAGAAGTCCTGGGCGTCCTGCTGTGCCTGGTGCTCAAGTATGGCGCCGGCGTCGGACTTGGCGTCAACATCTGGATCTTTGCGCTCATCGTGCTGGCCATTATGCTGGGCGTGCAGCTCATCGACAACGTTGTCCTGCAGCCGCTCATCTACTCCACCAGCATCCAGGCTTCGCCGCTGGAGATTTTCATCGTGATGCTGATGGCCGGCCACGTCGGCGGCATTTTCGGGATGCTGGCAGCCATTCCGACCTACACGGTCATCCGCGTGATAGCGGGCCGCTTCTTCTACGACAAAAAAATAGTCCGGCGTCTGATGCCGGACTTGGAAAAAGAAGTTAATTCCTAAATTAATACTCCTCCTGGGGCTTCATGCCGCAGCCGCCGTGGAACTCGTCCACGAGGTTGATGGAATAGGCCTCCTCTTTCGAGATCGCTACTTTACTCCAGTCGATCTCGCCTTCATGGCCGGCGTAGTCGCTGATGCGCACGGAGCAAAGATAGCCCTCGTCGTTGCGCTGGTAGGCGCTGCAACCCGACATGGCGATGCGGTTGCGCTCCTGCTGGCCCTGCTTGGAGACGATGTGGCACCATTCGATAACGCAGGTCTTGCCGTCGTCGATGATGGTCTCATAGCGCATGCCCACGCAGGCGGGGATATATTTCGACAGTCCGTAGCCGAAGGTGTGGGCGTTGTGGTTCATCTCTTCTTTCGAGAGCAGCGGCGTGCCCCACGGGTCGTAGCCGCCCACGATGCAGTCGTCCGCGAAGGCGGCGTGGATCTTGTCCGCGTTGCAGTAGGGCGCGTGGTGCAGGGCCTCGTAGTAGGCGCGCATGGCGCCGGTCAGCAGGCCCGGGTCGCCCATCTCGTAGTGGGCGGGCTTGAAGATGGGCTTGCGGTACGGGGTCAGGCCGGGGATGAAGGTGTAGTGCGTGTACATCCGGACCTCCTCCAGCAGCTTCGGGGTGCGCAGGTCCGTGATCACGAAGAACGGGACCTCCTCGATCTCCCCGTCTACGACGAATTTGAACACGCCTTCCAGGGCGATGCGGCCGCCGCCGATCGTCTGGAAGACCGGCGTGAAGCTCACGCTCTGCGCGTTGAATTTATCCAGGAAGCCATCGGCGAACGCGCGGATGCCGTCCAGGCCCTCGAAGCGCTCGTAGGGCGTGTCCACGGCCGGGAGCTCGTCCCAAAAGAGCTTCTTCTCGCGGAAGAGCGCGGCCACGTCAGCGCCCTTGCCGGAGCAGAGGGCGTTCACGAAGGCGATGTCCGGCGTGTCCTGGCGGATCTCGCGGGGCATGTCCTGGTAGAGGCGCTCGAGCAGGCAGGCCTTGCGGACCGGCAGCTCGGCGACGTTGTTCTCAGGGGCGCCGCAGCCGGCCAGCACGGCCAGCAGCAGGGCGGTCAGAAGGAGATGTCTTTTCATGGTATCGGGTTATTAGTTTGTTCTGGTTCTCTGTCAGCTCCGCGGCAGCTCGAAGACTTCCATGTCCTTCACCTCGCCGGCCTCGATCTTGAAGCGGAGGGCGGTGCGGACCACCTGCCAGCCCTGCAGCCCGGCGGCGCCGGGGTTGATGTAGAGCATCTTGTGCTCGTGGTCCTGCATGACCTTGAGGATGTGGGAGTGGCCGCAGATGAAGACGTCGGGCTTGTAACGGTCGATCAGGGCGGCGGCGCGCAGGTCGTAGTGGCCGGGCGAGCCGCCGATGTGGGTCATCAGGACCTTGAGGCCCTGAACTTCCAGGTACTGGTGCTGGGGATAGCTGTAGCGGATGTCCTGCCCGTCGCAGTTGCCGCACACGCCGACCACCGGCTTGAACGCGGCGATCGATTCGGCGAAGGAGATGCCTCCGCCGAAGTCGCCGGCATGCCAGATGACATCCACCGGCTCCAGGAATTTCCGGAAGCCGTCGGAGAAGACTCCGTGGGTGTCACTGATCAGACCCACATACATAGATTCTTCGCTTCGCTCAGAATGACAGGGCTATTTGCCAGCCAGGCGCTTTTCCCAGGCCCAGGCGGCGGCGAGGGTCTCCTCGATGCTGCGCTCCGCCTTCCAGCCGAGCTCCTGCTCGGCGAGGGTCGGGTCGGCCCAGATGGCCACCACGTCGCCGGGGCGGCGCGGGGCGTATTTCCAATTGAGTTTCAGGTTGTTGACCTTCTCGAAGGCGTTGATCAGCTCGAGCACGGAGAGCGGCCGGCCAGTGCCGACGTTGAAGATCTCGTACTCCTGCTTCATCTTGTTCTCGCACATGCGCGTGACGGCACAGACGTGCGCCTTGGCGAGGTCGACGATGTCGATAAAGTCACGCTGGCAGGTCCCGTCGGGCGTCGGATAGTCGTTGCCGAACACAGACAGGCACGCGCGCTTGCCGATAGCCGTCTGCGTGATGAACGGCACCAGGTTGTTGGGCACGCCGCGCGGCAGCTCGCCGATGAGCGCGGACGGGTGGGCGCCGATGGGGTTGAAATAGCGCAGCGCGATGCCGCGCACGCCCGGATAGGCCTTCACGCTGTCGCGCAGGATGTCCTCGCACATCGTCTTGGTGTTGCCGTAAGGCGACTCCGCCGGCTGGCGCGGGCTCTTCTCCGTCACAGGGAGCTGGTCCGTCTGGCCGTAGACCGTCGCGGACGAGGAGAAGAGCACGTTGCAGCCCTTCTGGCGCGCCACATCCAGGATGTTGATGAAGGAGAGGAGGTTGTTGCGATAGTATTTGAGCGGCTCGTCAACCGACTCGCCCACCGCCTTGAAGGCGGCGAAATGGATGACCGCGTCGATGGGATACTTCGCGAACAGATCCTCCACGGCGGCCTTGTCGCAGAAGTCCATCCGGATCAGCGGAAGCTCCTTGCCGAGGATGGCGCAGACGCCCTTGTAGTTGGTCTCATCGCAGTTGGAGAAGTTGTCGGCGATGACGACGTCATAGCCTGCCTGGGTCAGTTCCACGGTCACGTGGCTGCCAATGAATCCGGCTCCGCCGGACACGAGAACGGTTTTCTTGCTCATATCGCTATTTTAGTTTATTTCCAATCTATGTACGGGCATTTGGTCAGCATGGAGTTGTAGTAGCGGCGGTCGCCCGTGACCTCCGCACCCACCCAGGCGGGCCGCACGAACGGCTCCTCCTCGGCCCCCAGCTCGATCTCGGCGACCACGAGGCCCTCGTTGTCGCCGTGGAACTCGTCCACCTCCCACACATGCCCGTCGGCGGCGGGGACGAGCCAGCGCGTCTTGTCGATCACGCCCGGCTCGCACAGGGCGAGCAATTGTTCCGCTTCGGCGGCGGGAATCTCCTTCTCCCACTCGAAGCGCGTCAGGCCCTGAGCCGGGCCCTTGACGGTCAGGAAACCCTGCTCTCCGCGGATCCGCACGCGTACGGTGCGGCCCGGAGCGGAGCTCAGGAAGCCCTGAATAATACGACTGGCGCCGGAAGCCTCCTTGCGGAAGTCTCCGGCGACCAGGAATTTGCGTTCTATCTCCTGAAAGGCCATGCTACAGGCCGAGGAGAATTCCGAAGGTCAGGGTCCTGGCGTCGCTCAGGCTCGCGGGGAAGAGCGGCGTGAGGCCGTACTGCACAAACATACCGAGGTTGCCGTAGGAGAAACCTCCCTCAACCGTGGCGCGGAACGAATTGAAGAGATCCTTCATCTGCGTCCTGTTCTTCGGCGAGCGGTACTTGGCGTAGCCGTTCGTAAGGAACTCGACGCTGCCGCCGGCATAGACCGTGGCCTTGCCGAAATTGAGGCTCAGGCGCACCGGAATACCGAAATAACTGGCATGAATCTTCGACTTCTTAAAATCGTAGTTCGGTATGTACTTGTTAATCTCATACGGAGTGTAATAGCTGTATTGCGTCCCATCGGCAGGATTTGTTGCTGTCATCTGCCCCATGGAAATATCCGAATTCTTGAAGGTGAAGTCCATGAAGGTCCAGCGAATGCCAAAGTTGACACCCAGGGCGCCGTAGCGGATGTCCATGCCAAGAAGTTCCAGGCCATACACAAAGTTCTTACCCGTGTCGAAATTGAGGAAATCCGGCAGCTTGCTGGTGGACCAGGTCCCCTTGTAGTTGATGTTGGTGAGGGTTGTCCAGCCGAAATACATCGGGAAGGCGAAAGTCAGGTTGCTCTCTACGCGGGTGCGACCTTTCGAAAGTTCAATCTTGTTGAAATTGTCCCATTCCTCGAGATCGATCTCGCGGTCCTGGGCGAAGGCGGCGCAGGAAAAAGCAAGCGCTGCGATGGCTAGAATCATTTTTTTCATAATGCAAATTTAGCAATTTGTTTAGAATTGCAAATCCTGCCCCCGGTAGAAGTCCAGCAGTTTGGTCTGGTAGAGGCACTGGAAACGGGCCTGGATGTGCTCCGACTCGGCGCGCAGCCAGTTGTTGCGGGCGTCGTTGTAGTCAGTCACGCCGGCCTTGCCCACCTTGTATTTCTCCTCCGTCAGCTCGTAGTGCTGGAGCGCGCTGGCGGCCGACTCGCGGCTGCCCGCATAGCGCGCCTGGGCGCTGACGGCGTTGTAGTAAGCCTGCTGGATTTCCTTGTAGAGCGACTTCTTGACACTCTCCAGCTGGATCTGCTGGCTCCGGTAGCTGAGCTCGGCGTTACGCACGTTGTTGCGCGTGTTGAAGCGCTGGAAGATGGGAATGCTCATCGACACGCCGACGTACTGGCTGAAGTTGTTTTTGATCTGCTCGCCGAAGGAGGCCGCCTGGTACTTGGAATTCGTATAGTAGTTGGTGCCCAGGCCGCCGTTGAGCGAGAGGCTCGGCAGGTAGGCGCCCTTGGCGCGCTTGATGTTCAGCGCGGCATAGTCCACATTCAGCTGGGCCGCCTCGATGGCCGGCTTGACGGCCAGCGCCTCGTCGTAGATGGCCTCCGGGCGCATCAGCAGCGCCTTCGAGGGGTCGCCCACCTCGGGCGTGACGATGGCGAAGCCTTCCGGCGAAGGGAGCTCCAGCAGCTGCGTCAGCTCCAGCAGGGAAATCTGCAGGTTGCCTTCGGCCTGGATCTCGGACTGTCGGCTCTGCGCCAGGGTGGCCTGCTGCGCGGACACTTCCGCGTCGCTGACCTTGCCGGCGCGCAGGCGCTCCTGCACCTGCTCCAGCAGTTGCGCGTCGTGCTCCGCCTGCTCGTGCGCCACGCGCAGCAGCTCCTGGTTGTAAAGGATCTGCACGTACGCCTGCGCCACGGCCACGCGGATGTCGTCGCGGGCCTTCTCCAGGTCGGCCGTCGCCGCGGCGAGGTTCAGCTTGCTGAGCTTGATGCCGTTGGTGATGTCAAGCCCCTGGAAGATGGGGACCTCGCCGCCCAGGCTGAAGGAAGTCGAAGTCGTATTCGAATTGGAATAGGTGTTGTCCGCCGTCAGGCCGCGGCCGAAGGACAGGTTCTCCGAGGCCGAGGCGCTCAGGGACGGCAGCCGGCGGTTCTGGGCCGTGTTCAGCTCGATCTCGCGCTGTTCCACGGTGAGGGAGCTCTGCTGCACGCTCAGATTGTGCTCCAGGGCATAGTCGATGCAGTCCGCGAGGCTCCAGGGAGCCTGCTGCGCCCGGGCGGCGCCGCCTGCCAGCAGCAGGACGACCGCCAGAAGGATGCTCTTAGTTCTCATTCTCTTCGGTTTTGATGATTTTCGGGCCGCGAACCTTGTCGCCCTGGTTCAGGCCGCTCTTGATTTCGATGTCCACGCCGTCGCTCAGGCCGGTCTGGACCTGCACGCGCTCGTAACCGCCCTCGGCGTTCTTCTTATACACGAAGGTGTCGTCGCCGTCGAACTCCAGCGCGCTCTCCGGGATGGTCAGCACCTGGCTCGCCGTCTCCAGCACGATCTCCGCGTTGGCGCTGTAGCCGGAGCGGATCGTGTGGCCGGAGCCCGTCTTCAGGGCCGCCTTGATCTCGAACTGGTTGGCTCCGTTGTTCTCGACTGCCTTCGGCGAAATGTACTCCAGGGCCGCCTCGGAGCTGTAGTCGCGCAGGGCGCCGATGCTGATGACCATCGGCATGCCTTCCACGAGCGAGCCCACTTCGGTCTCATCGATGTTGCCGTCGAAGATGAGGTCGGACATGTTGGCCACGGTGGCGACGGTCGTACCGTCATTCATCGTATTGGCCTGGATCACGGAGTTACCCACCTTGACCGGGATGTCGAGGATGAGGCCCGTGATGGTGGAGCGGACCAGCGTGGAGCTGCCGGTGGTGTTGCGCGAGGACACGCCGTCGCGGATCACCTCCAGGGACTCCTGGGCGGCCGCCTGCTCCTCCTTGGCCTGGTTGTAGGCCTGCAGGACCTGGTCGTATTCCTCGTCGCTGACGAGCTTCTTGTCGTAGAGGGACTTCTCGCGGTCGTAGTTGGTCTTGGCCTGCTTGAGGTTGATCTCGGCGAGGCGCACGCGGGACTGGGCGGAGCTCAGGGAGTTCATGTCCGGGATCACGCGGAGCTTGGCGATGACCTCGCCCTCCTTGACCTGCTGGCCGGCCTCCTTGTAGAGTTCGGCGATGATGCCGTTGATCTGCGGCTTGACGTTGACCTCGTTGCGCGGCGCGATCTTGCCGGTCACGACGGTCGTCCGGTGGATGTCGCCGAGCGTGGCCTCCAGCTCCTGGTATTCAACCTTCTCGGGGCGGGAGTTCTTGTACAGGAACACGAAGGTCCCGATGATGAGCACGCCGATCAGCGCGAAAATGATGTACTTGACAATGCGTTTCATATCGTTGGTTTTTTATTTATTATTCGTCTCTCATCGCATCCACCGGTTTGATGGCCATTGCGCGGGATGCCGGCGCCAGGCCCGCGACCACCCCGAGGGCGGTCAGCAGCAGGGCGGCGACGATGGCCGTCCAGAAGCCGATCTGATAGCCGCCCGGGTCGCCGGAGGCCAGGGAAATCGAGTTGACCAGGCGCAACAGCTGCACGGCGAACACGATGCCGAAGGATCCCGCCGCGAGCGTCAGGGAAATGCTCTCCAGGATGATCTGGGAGAGGATGTCTCGCGGCGTGGCGCCGATGGCGCGGCGGATGCCGATCTCGGTGGTGCGCTCCTTGACCGTGACCATCATGATGTTGCTCACGCCGATCACGCCCGCCAGGATGGTCCCCAGGCCGATCAGCAGGATCAGGAAGTTCACGCCCGCGAACAGGTTGTCCACCAGGGCGAACATCTGCTCGGTGTTGATGATCACGAGCGCCTGCTTGTCCTTCGGGTTGAACTGGTGCTGGCGGGCCAGGATTTCCCGCATGCGGGGCTCCTCGTCCGACATGCGCACGCCGGACTTGCCCGTCATGCAGATCAGGTCCACCACCTTGCCGCGGTTGTAGATCTTCTGCGCCACCGGCAGCGGGATGCTGACGGTCTGGTCCGCGCGTCCGTTGATGCTGATATTGCCGCTGTTGTAGTCCACGCCAACGACCTGGTAGTACACCGGACCCACCTGGATGAATTCTCCGCAGGGATCCCCGCCGTCGGGGAACAGGTCGTTGTAGATGCGCTTGCCGATTACGCAGACCTTGCGCTCCTGCAGGATATCGGCCTCATTGAGGTAACGACCGTATTTGATCTTGGGTTCCTCGATCTTGCAGTAATCCGCCAGCACGCCCTTGACGCTGCCGCTGGCGGTGTAGGTGCCGCGAACGACGCTTCCGCCCCACGAGGCGATGGTCGGCGTGACCGTCTCCAGGTTCGGCATCATCTGCCGCAGACGCTCCACGTCCGTATAGGTCAAATTCCAGTAGCGGCCTTCCTTGAAGCCCTTGTAGGGCTCGCTGGTCTGCGAGGACACCATGATACAGGTGTTCGTGGCAAAGCCCTCGAACTCGGACTCGAGCGATTTCTTGAGTCCTTCTCCGCCGCCCATCATGAAGAGGAGCATGAACACGCCCCAGAACACGCCGAAGCCGGTGAGCAGACTTCTGCTCTTGTTGCGGACGAGCGAGTCCGCAATCTCCCGGAAACTGTCTACATCGAATCTCATTCTGCGCGGAGGGCTTCAATAGGTCTGACACGAGAGGCCTTGCGGGCCGGGAACAAACCGGCCAGGGAGCCGGCGATGATGAGTACGAGCGTGGCCTCGATGGCAACGTCCAGCCCGACGGTCGGGTTGACGAACATGGCGATCTCCTCGTCCATGATGGACATGGAGGACTGCCCCACGGTCTTGTCCAGGATCGTGCAGGCGAACATGCCGAGCAGCATGCCGACGTAGCCGAAGAAGGCCGTGATGGTGACGCTCTCCGCCAGGATCAGCTTCATGATGTCCCAGGGGCTCGCGCCGATGGCCTTGCGGATGCCGAATTCGTGCGTGCGCTCCTTGACGGTGATGAGCATGATGTTGCTCACGCCCACGATGCCGCCGAGCAGCGTCAGCAGGCCGAGGATCCACAGCGCCGTGGTGAGGATATTGCGGCCCCTGTTCATCTGGAGGTCCTGCGAAAAGCGGTTCCAGATCCAGAGGGCGCGCCGGTCGTCCGGCGCGGCGCGGTGGCGCACATTCATCGTGGCGCGGAACTGATCCTCGAAGGCGTCGCTTTCGGCCTGGGAGTTCAGTCCGTGGAAGGTAAAGGTGATGTCGTCCACGACGCGGCCCTTTCCGTAGATGGTGCGGATGGTCGTGTAGGGCGCATAGACAGTATTGCTGTTGGACTCCTCGTTGGCCTTGGCGATGCCCACCACGCGGAAGGAGAAGTCGCCGATGCGGATGTATTTGCCGAGCAGGTCCTGCACGTGAACTTCCTTGCCGGAGGAGATGCCGAGACTCTTCGACGTGTTCCTGGCCGTGCCCATCCGGGCGCCGGAATCACGAATCTCGTTGCCGAGCAGCGTTTCCGCCCGGTCTTCCGGCAGGACGACCACCTTGCGGCTTTCCTGAATGTCTTTTTCGTTCAGGAAGCGGCCGTAGAGAATCTCGATCTTGTCCATCTGCTGACGGGCGGGGAAGTTTCCCTCGATGCTGCCGGAGAAGTGTTTCTTGCCGTAGCTGACCGTGGCGCTCGTGCTCACGGAGGAGATGACCTGATCGATGTGGTCCGCGAAGACTTCGCTGCCGGTCAGTTGTACGTCGCGCTCGTCCAGGTCGATCCAGCGGCCTTCCTTGAGGCCGTCGTAGGGCTTGGACGTGCGGCCGCCGCCCACCTGCATCACGTTGGTGGCGAGGCCTTCGCTGCCCGTCATGAAGGCGTTCATCAGGCCGTTGCCGGCACCCAGCAGCACAATGAGCATGAAGATGCCCCACGACACCGCGAAGCCGGTGAGCGCGGTGCGGAGCTTGTTGCGCCGAATGCTTTCCCAGATTTCGGTAAGGACGTCTCTCATTTCATGATGGTGCTGGTGCCGAACACCGACGCGCGGTGCTCGCGGTTGTCTTCGATCTCGCCGATGATGCCGTCCTTGATGTGGACGATCTTGTCGGTGCAGTTGGCCACGCCGCTTTCGTGCGTAACCACGATGATGGTCACGCCTTCTTCGCGGTTGAGCTTGCCGAGCAGCTGCATGACCTCCTCGGAGGTCTTGGAGTCAAGCGCGCCCGTGGGCTCGTCGGCGAGGATGATCTTGGGGTTGGTGATCAGGGCGCGGGCGATGGCGACGCGCTGCTTCTGGCCACCGGACATCTCGTTCGGGTAGTGCTGCGCCCAGTCGGCGAGGCCCAGGCGGTCGAGGTATTCCATCGCCATCTGGTGGCGCTTGGCGCGGGGGACGCCCTGGTAGAACAGGGGCAGTTCCACGTTCTCGACGGCGGTCTTGAAGCCGATCAGGTTGAAGGACTGGAAGATGAATCCAATCATATGGTTGCGGTAGTCCGCGGCCTGGCGCTCGGTGAGGCCTTTGATCAGGCGGCCGTCGATGTAGTACTCGCCCATGTCGTAGTTGTCCAGGATGCCCAGGATGTTGAGCAGCGTGGATTTGCCGGAGCCGGAGGCACCCATGATGGAGACGAATTCTCCCTTGTCGATTCCAAGGTTGATTCCTTTCAACACGTGCAGCGGCTGGCCGTTGTTGTATGTCTTGTTGACGTTCTTGAGTTCGATGAGCATATAGTGTCTTATTGAACTATTACACTGCAAAGGTACATATCTTTTTTTATTTTGCAATACAGCTGCAAATTTTTTCATCTCTCCCGGCCGCCTTTCCCCTCCTCAGCGGCAATTTATTTTTCGTGCGATAGCGCGAAAAACCAAATTGCCGCTTCGTTGCAACGCCCGCGCACGGGCGGCCTGGTTTTGCAAAGATAATAAATATTTATTGTCTTGCAATAATTATATATCGTTTTATTGAATTTCTTCGCTCTCCCTACTTTCTCTATCCTTATATTAGACGTACAAACTCATAAAAAGGTTAAAAAAAAGACAGCCTCTTTCGAAGCTGTCTTCATTTTATTCGTAGAGCCGTTCGACCTGCTTGGTGAACTGGCGCCAGAGACCGGCGACGTTGTCCTGTGTGATTTTGGCCAGGTCCACGCGCCGGGAGATTAGATCTTGTCGCGGATCAGGAAATAGTAGACCAGGAAGCCCACCCAGCTGAAAGCCAGGACGGCGATGGCGAGGAGCACCTTGAAGAGGGGCTCGAGTTTGTTGTGCTTGAAGATGTCGAGCACGCACCAGACAGCGGCGATGACGCCGGCAATCCAAACGATAGTTGCAATCATACTTGTATTAATTAAGGGTTATCATGTCTTGAAAATTCGCAGCCGCACCAGTTCTGGTTGTAGAAGCCCTGCTCCCGGATCACCTCGTTCCTCCGCTCCTGCAGTCCCCCTTTCCGCCAGTTCTGCGGCCACCACTGTATATCTTTACAACATTGATTTCCGATTTCATTCACCTGATCCAAGTCCTTCCAGCGGGAGGAAGCGAGGGTGGTGGCGACGACGGGGAGGCCGCGCCGGGCGGCGAAGCGGGCGGCGCGATCGAGCCGGAAGCGGAAGCAGGCCGCGCAGCGGGCGCCGCGCTCCGGCTCACGCTCGAGCCCGCGGACCGCCGCCAGCCACGCGTCGTGGTCGTACTCGTCGGCCACGAGTTCCACGCCCATCTTATCGGCGTAGCGCTGCAGCTCCGCCAGGCGCAGGTCGTATTCCGCGCGCGGATAAATATTGGAATTGCTGAAGAACACCACGGGGCGGATCCCGCTGTCCCGGAGGCACTCCAGAATGGCCCCGGAACAAGGCGCGCAGCACGCGTGCAGCAGGATGTCCCGGGCCCCGCCCGGCGCTTCCACCTTCAGCATTATTCGATCTCTTTGATGTCGATCAGATTGTTCAGGATGGCGTACACCGTCAGGCCCGGCACCGTCTTGATGCCCGTCTTGCGGGTGATGTTCTTGCGGTGCGTGATCACGGTGTTGATGGAGATGTTGTGCTTGTCGGCAATCTCCTTGTTCAGCAGGCCCTGCGCCACGCTGACCAGGATCTCCTTCTCGCGCGCCGAGAGCTCCAGGTGCTCCTCCGCCTCGTCTTCCTGCACCCGGGCGCGCTCGCGGTAGCGCTGGGGATTCTCCAGCAGGCGCACCATCGGCACCAGGATGTGGTCCTCGATGTAGGTATGGCATTTCAGGTCCTCCTGCAAAGCGAAGATCCACAGCAGCAGCTGCAGCCGCTCCATGGAGTCGCAGGCCGGCGGGAGCGATTTCATCACCAGGTTCTTGAAGTCGGAGAGCTTCTCGTCGATGTTGGAATGGTTCTCCTCGAAGCGGTCGATGCTGAATCCGCTCCGCTGGCGGCCGATCATCAGGTCCTGCACATACGGAATCACCTCTTCTTCCTCGAAACCGAAGTGGTTCTTGAGCTCCACCTTGTAGCCGCGGAAGAAGTCCCAGACTACCTCCTGCTGCTGCTTCGTGCACGGCGCCAGCAGGCGCGTGGTGGACGCCTCCATCTCCACAATGGCGCGGCTCAGATAGTAGTCATGCGACTGGTGGAGGTAGCGGAGGATATCGCCCACATGGCTGCGGTGCAGCATCTCGACGGTCGGCTTGAAATCCGGGTGGGAATACACGTCGCACAGGAGAATGAGCGTGTCGGGGTCCAGGCCGCACTGGGAGCACGCCTCGGCCACCGTCTTCTCGCCGAAACAGCCGTCAATCCCCACGCGGGCCAGCACGCCGAGCAGCCTATAATTGGCCTCGACGAGGTCCGCGACCTTCATACTACTGGTAAACTTGTCCATACTCTTACAAAATTACGCAAAATATTTTTGTGATTTACAGAAATATCCCTATTTTTGCAGTCCCAAAGTGCATGCGGCAGTGGTGAAATGGTAGACACGCTACTTTGAGGGGGTAGTGGGCGTTGGCCTGTGTGAGTTCGAGTCTCACCTGCCGCACTTGAAAAGACAGCTTCGAAAGAGGCTGTCTTTTTTCGTTTAAGGCGAGTTTTCAATCAATTTGGGCCAGCCGTCCGTCAATCTGCAAGGCCCACCCAGCGCCCTCCATTGCTTATTCCCCGGAATAGTCTAAATTTACTGAAACATCCAAACTAATAATCTATTTGCCATGAATAAGACTTTCCTCCTTATCTGGGTCATCGTCCAACTGGCGCTTTTGCTCGTTGGCTGGGGATGGGTGTTCATTGACCGGAAGAACGTGGAGCGCAAGAAGGCCCCCTACATCCTGATCACGCTCGGCGCGATCATGCTCGCGATCTTCATGTTCTTCTTCGTTCCGAAGATTTAACGTATTTCTTGATGAACTCGAAACTGAACAAAAAGCAGATTGGCCAAATCGTCATAGCGTCTTTGGCACTGGTGCTGATTATCGTTTGGATCTTCCTGCCAGGGAGCATTTCCACCAAAGTCCTCGGCATCATCGCCAACGCCCTGTTGCTTCTATCCATGACTCTCTCCTTCATCGCTGAGGAGAAAAAGAAGAAGGAAGGCAAATAATTATTTCCCCTGGCAGTGGGGGCAACCCGTGCAGGTGCCGGAGCAGCCGGTCGAGGAGCCGCAGCCGCAGGAACTGCCGCCCGAGCGGCGCAGGACGCGGAGGGCCAGCACCAGGGCGGCCAGGACGAGCAGCAGGACGATGAGGGTGGGCAGGTTCATGGCATCAGAAGAATAAACCCGCGACGAGGTAGGCCAGCCAGGCCACGACCCATGCCACAGCACATTGGAATAAGACAACCCAGATGGCCCATTTGCCGCTGAGCTCGCGCTTGACCGCGGCGATGGCGGCCACGCACGGCGTGTAGAGCAGGCAGAAGGCCAGCATCGGAATGGCGGTCAGCGCCGTCAGGGAGGCCGTGACATTCAGCACCTCCAGCGTCGCCACCACACTCTCCTTCGCCAGGAAACCCGTCACCAGCGCCGTCACCACGCGCCAGTCGCCCAGCCCGAGGGGCTGGAAGAGCGGTGCGAGCAGGCCGGCCACGGCCGCAAGCATGCTGTCACCCGGCTCCACGAGGCGGAGCCGGAAATCGAAACTCTGCAGAATCCAGATCACGATCGAAGCCACGAAGATCACCGTGAAAGCCCGCTGGAGGAAGTCCTTGGTCTTGTCCCACAGCAGATGGCCTACATTCTTCGCGCCCGGCCAGCGATAGTTCGGCAGCTCCATCACGAAAGGCGCCGCGCCGTCCTTCTGGGGCAGCAGTTTGCCCACCAGCGCCACCACAACACCAATCAGGATAGCAGACAGATAGAGGACAACCAGCACCAGGCCGCCGTGGCCCGGGAAGAAGGCGTCCGTGAAGAAAGCATAAATCGGAATCTTCGCCGAGCAACTGATGAACGGCGTCAGCAGGATGGTCATCCGGCGGTCGCGCGACGACGGCAGCGTGCGCGTGGACATCACCGCCGGCACACTGCAGCCGAAGCCGATCAGCAGCGGCACGATGCTCCGGCCGCTCAGGCCGAGCCGGCGGAGCGCCTTGTCGGTCACGAAGGCGACGCGCGCCATGTAGCCGCTGTCCTCCAGGATGGACAGGAAGAAGAACAGGATGATGATGATCGGGACGAAGCTGACCACCGTGCCCACGCCGCCGAAGACGCCGTCCACGACGAGCGAGCACACGGCCGGGGCCACGCCCCAGCGGTCCAGGCCCGCGCCGACGATGCCCGCGAGCCCCTGGATTCCCTGATCCAGCAGGTCCTGCAGCGGTGCGCCCAGCACGTCGATCGACAGCCAGATCACGCAGCACATGATGACCAGGAAAATGGGAATCGCCGTCCAGCGACCCGTCAGCACGCGGTCGATGCGGCGGCTGCGGCGGTATTCCTTGCTCTCACGCGGCTTCACGACGGTCTGCGCCGTCAGCTTGCGGATGAAGGCGAAACGCATGTCGGCCATGGCCGCGTTGCGGTCCAGGCCGCGCTCCTCCTCCATTTGCACGATGATGTGCTCCACCATCTCCTTCTCGTTGGGCTCCAGGGCCAGCGCTTTCTCGATGGCGGCGTCGCCCTCCACGAGGCGGCTCGCCGCGAAGCGCAGCGGGATGCCCGCACGCTCGGCGTGATCCTCGATGAGCTGCATCACGCCGTGCAGGCAGCGGTGCACCGCACCGCCGTGGTCATTCTTGTCGCAGAAGTCCTGGCGGGCCGGGCGCTCCTGGTAGCGCGCCACGTGCACGGCGTGCTCCACGAGCTCGTCGATACCCTCGTTCTTGGCGGCGGAAATCGGCACCACCGGGATGCCGAGGGCCTCCTCCATCTCGTTCACGCGGATGGATCCGCCGTTGTTCCGGACCTCGTCCATCATATTGAGCGCCAGTACCATCGGCGTGTCCAGCTCCATGAGCTGCATGGTCAGGTAGAGGTTGCGCTCGATGTTGCCGGCATCCACGATGTTAATGATGCCGCGCGGCTTCTCGTTCAGGATGAAATTGCGGGAGACGATCTCCTCGGAAGTATAGGGAGACAGCGAATAGATGCCCGGCAGGTCGGTCACGCTCGTCTCCGCGTGACCGCGGATCACGCCGTCCTTGCGGTCCACCGTCACACCCGGGAAGTTGCCCACGTGCTGGTTGGACCCGGTCAGCTGGTTGAAGAGCGTCGTCTTGCCGCAGTTCTGGTTGCCCGCGAGGGCAAAGGTCAGCTTGGTGCCGTCCGGCAGCGCATTCTCATGGGCTTTGTCGTGGTATTTGCCGCCTTCACCCAGACCCGGGTGGTCGGCGTCGTGGACGGGGCGTTCCATCTCGGGAACCACTTCCTCCCCCGTCACCGGCTCGACCTTGATCTTCGCCGCGTCGGCGAGGCGCAGCGTGAGGGCGTAGCCGTTGATGCGCAGCTCCATCGGGTCGCCGAGCGGGGCGTATTTGACCAGCTTCACCCGGGCGCCCGGGATGAGGCCCATATCCAGGAAATGCTGACGCAGGGACCCCTTGCCCCCGACCGTCAGGATGACGGCGCTGCCGCCGATGGGAAGTTCTTTCAGTGTCATCTATTCACAACTAACCAAGATGCAAAGATGGCACGCGCGCGCGACATGCGCAATACCCATTTATGGGGATTATAGGAACGCCCCTTTCTGCTTGGACCGCTCCCGAAGCTCCTGCAGCTCCGGCAGGCGCTCGCGGAATTCCCGGATGAATTTCCAGGGGATAGAGGAGAGATTCTTCACGCCCATTCCGACCAGCTCCAGCGCCTCGCGGATGCGCATCCAGCGCCAGGAGCGGTTGGGGTTGCTGACCTTCACCACCGTCGCGATGCACTTCAACTGCATCTTCTTCTCGCGCGGCAGCTTGCGGCCGCCGCGGTCGTGCACGGCGCGGGCTGCCGGCACCACGCCGCACTGCAGCCCGTGCCAGTGCAGGCGGTCGATCCAGTTGTCGTCTTCGCCGTACTGCTTGAAGGCCGGCGAGAAGCCGCCCACCGTCTCGATGGCGCGGCGGCTGACCAGCCAGTGCGCCGCCATCACGAAGGGCACTTCCACGACCAGGCGGTCGTTGTGGTAGCCCTGCAGGGCGCGCTCCACGTATTTCCCGCATTTCTTGCGGAAACGCTTGTCGCGCCGCCCGCGCGCGTCCAGCTGCATCGGGCTCAGGATGCCCCACTCCTGCCGGTGCGCGTCCACGAGCTTCTCCAACGTATCCATTTCCAGCCAGGCGTCCTGGTTCAGCAGGTAGGCGAAGTCGTAGCCCTCGTCCAGGGCGATGCGCAGGCCGATGTTGTTGGCCGCGCCGAAGCCCAGGTTCTCGCCCGTCTCGATGATGCGCGTGCGCGGCCAGTCCGTACGGACCAGCGGCAGCGTGCCGTCGGTCGAGCCGTTGTCGATCAGCAGCACGTCGGCCGGGAGGGAGGATTTCTCTACGCTCTTCAGGCCCTTCTTGATCCACTTCAGGGCGTTGTAGGTGACGATGATGACGAGGATCTTAGGCATGGAAATATCGGGTAAAGATTTCTTTGGGTGTGCGGCAGGTGAAGATGTTGCGCGTGATGTTGCGGAAGTTCTCCCAGGCGATGCGGTTCGCCTCGGAGGGGTCGCGGCGCAGCTTCAGCGCGGCCTTGGTGCGCTTGCTGAACTCCGCCAGCCAGACGGGCAGCGCCAGCAGGGCGTATTTCAGGCGCGAGCCGCCGCTGAAGAAGATCAGCGAGCCGCGCACGGCCGCCGGGCGAATGGCCGGGGAGATACGCGTGGCCGTGGTGCGCCACTTGTGCGTGAGGCTGACGGCCCGGTCGACATAGACGCCGTAGCCTTTCTTCCGCGCGAGCGTGGAAAGGGCGATATCCTCGGGGGTGAAGAAATACATTTCGTCGAACCAGCCCAGCTCCCGGAAGATCTCCGTGCGGATCAGGAAGGCGGCGCCGGTGATGTTGGAGGTACGGAAGACCTCCCCGAAGAGGGGCGTCTTGCCGACGGTGTCGTCGATGGGCTCCTTGTGGAGGTGCCACTGCTGCAGCACGTAGTAGCGCGCCGGGTACGGCGGGCGGCCGCAGAGTTGCAGCGAGCCGTCGGCGTTGAGCAGCCGCGGGCTGACGATGGCCGCGTCCGCGGGGAGCTGCTCGAAATCGCGCACCAGCGCCCCGATCACGTCCTCGTGCAGCTCGGTGTCGTCGTTCAGCACGAAACAGAACTGCCCGCGGGCCTGCCGCAGGGCGAGGTTGTTGTTCTCGCTGAAGCCGCGGATCTCATTGCTCTCGATGAAGGTCACCCAGGGAAAATCGGCCTTCGCTTTCGCGAGAGTCTCCGGGCTGAAGCGGTACGCCACCACCAGCGTCTCGTACGGCACGCCGGTGTGCGCCCGGATCCCTTCCAGACAGGGAACCAGGTTATCCATGCGGTTCATGCACACGATGACGATGCTGACGAGCGGCGTTTCCATCAGCACAAAGATAGAAAATTTAAATCAAACCTTCGGGGAGGTCGAGGTCGAGGGTGCGGGTGGCCGGGTCGGCCGAGAGGATGAGGTCTTCGTGCAGCGGCACGAGGGTTTCCCCGATGTACAGACAAAGATTGCCGGGGATGGGCTCCATGCCCGTGACGGTGCCGACGCGCTCGCCGCGGTTGAGCAGGGTCCAGCCGGTGAAGTCCAGCTCTTCTTCCTCCTCCCATTCGCCCTCGATGAAGAGGCCGCGGCCGACCACCTCCTCGGCGTCCGCCAGGGACGTGATGTCATTGAGGTGGATGATGGCCTTGGAAGTGCCCCGCTGCTGGAGGTCTTGAATAAAAAAGGGAACCGGCAGTCCATCGAATTCGATGAACACCGGTTCCTGAAGGTCGATCTGCCCGACCTCGATGTCGCGCACTCCGATCAGGAGGCCGCCATCGGTGCCGTTGGATTTAAGAATCTTGGCGATCTGGAGCATTATGCCTCGGCGGGAGCCTCTGCAGCTTCCTCAGCGGGAGCTTCGGCGGCAGCCTCTTCGGCGACGGCCTCAGCAGCCTCCTCGGCGGCCTTCGCGGCGGCAGCAGCCTCCGCAGCCTTCTTGGCCAGAGCCTCGGCGCGAGCCTCGTTGACCTTGGTCTCCTCAGCCTTGGCAGCCTTCTTGGCCTCGATCGCAGCATTCTTGATGCCGCTCACCTTAGCCTCGACTTTGGCGTCACGCTGAGCCTTCCAGTCGTTCCACTTCTTGTCAGCAGCCTCCTGGGTCAGGGCACCCTTGGCGACACCGCCGTCGAGGTGGTGGCGAAGGAGAATGCCCTCGTAGGAGAGGATGCGACGAGCGGTGAGGGTAGGTTCGGCACCCACCTTCAGCCAAGCCAGGGCGCGCTCAGCATTGAGAACGATCGTGGCAGGGTTGGTGTTGGGGTTGTAGGAGCCGATCTGCTCGATGTAACGACCATCGCGCGGGGAGCGCGAATCCGCCACTACAATGTGGAAGAATGCGAAATTCTTCTTACCGTGGCGCTGTAAACGAATCTTAACAGCCATTGTGAATCTGTTGTTAAAAAGTTAAACCTAAATACATTCCTACCCGAGGAATGGACGGCAAAGATAGATCAAAAAAATCACTTATGCAACAAATACTTGAAACCCGGATGATTACGGGTGTTCAGGCCGTCCAGCAGGCGGTCGTCCCAGCGGAGGCCGCTGCGGCGCAGACACACCATCAGCGACAGCTGGTCGCGGCGGCTCAGGTTCCGGATGAGCCGCCACCAGCGCTCGTCGAAAGCCACCACGAAAGGGTCCTGGTGGCGCCGGAAGACCAGGTTGCTCTCCATCAGGCCGGCGTGGCGCGGCAGGCCGCAGATCCACAGATAGAACCAGACGCCCAGCAGCCCGCCCAGCTTCAGGTAGCGCATGTCGAAACATTTGCGCGCCTCAACGTACGTGCAGTCCCGGGTGGGGTGCGGCACGCCGCTGTACTGCACGTCCGAGGCCATTTTGGCGCGCACGGCCTCATAGATCGAGCCGTCCGGCAGGGCGATGTTGCCGTCGATCCAGACGCAGGCGGCGTAATCGGGCAGCAGCTCGTGCGGGTGCGTCTTTGCCCAACGGGCGTCGTAGGTCGGCGTGCCGAAGCTCACCGGCAGCTCGCGGACGTCCCAGACGCCGACGCGGCCACGCGCCGTCTCTCCTTTCCCGACGAAGCAGATGAAATCGAAGCCGTCCTCAACCACGGCCGGCTGCTGCAGCTCGTCGTAACCGCCGACGATGCAGGTATAGATCGCGATCTTATCCATTCTTCCGGGAAATCTTCTCGCGCAGGAGCCGCAGCTTGCGCAGCACCCACGCCTTCTCACCTTCGGTCAACAGGTAGTGCCAGGTGAAGTGGGCCATCGTGGCCCAGCCCAGCAGCGCGCCGAAGAGCAGGCGCCAGCCGGGCGCCCAGCCGAAGCAGAGGGCCAGGAGCGGGAAGACCAGCGAGAAATTGCTCGTCATCAGGAGCAGGAGCAACAGGGTCAGGTACGGCCGCAACGGGAAGTCCGTCAGCCGGTGCACCAGCACGATGCGCTCCACGAACACGGCCAGGTAGACCACGATAAAGACAACGTAGGCCAGCGACGGACCCAGGCCCAGATTGAAGCAGAGCCAGGTCAGCGGGAGGCCCAGGTAGGAAGTCAGGCCGGTGACCAGGTAGAAACGTTTGACTTTTCCGTTCGCCTGCACCAGCGTGTGCAGCGAATTGCCCGCCAGGTCCACCAGCAGGCCCACGAGCGCCAGGCGCACGAAGGCGGGCGCGTGGGGCGGCACCTTGTCGGGGCCCAGCCAGATGCCCAGCAGCCACTCGGCTTCGCCGAAAATGGGGATAAAGCACGCCAGGATCACGAGCCAGGCGTATTTGGCGCCTTTGCGTACCAGTTCGAAGCAGTACTCGCGCTCCCCCGACGCCCAGGCCTTGGTGATCTGCGGATTCAGGGCGGTCAGGAAATTGGACACGAACTGCTTGACGGTATTCTCGATCTGCAGGGCGACGCCCCGGGCGGCGTTCACGGCCACGCCGAAGAAGAGGTTGACCACCTGCCCGGCGCCCTGGGTATTCAAAACGTAGCCGCTGGAGCCGAAAAAGCTCCAGCCGGCGAAGGCGGTCATTTCGCGCGTCAGCGCGGGGTCATAGACCAGCTTGCCGCGCGTCTCCGCGAAGAAGCGGCGGCAGTAGAGCCCGTAGGCGGCGCGCACCAGCACGGCCACGCCAAGCATCAGGACGGCGTAGCTGATCAGCTTGTCGAAGGGCGAGAAGAAGAGCAGCAGCGCGACGCCCAGCTTGAGGAGCGCCTCGCCGAGGCTGATCACGGCGAAGGCCGACATCCGCTCATGCGCGATGATGGCGGCGTTGTACGGCACGGCCAGGAGCGTGACCACGAGCACGCCCAGCGAGCAGTGGAGCACCCAGCGGGCCGCCTCCAGGCGCCCGTCCGGGATGAGTAGCTTGTGGTTCAGCCACCACAGGCCGGCTGTCTCCGTGAGGAGCACGAGCAGCAGTGACAGGCCGATCTGGATCAGCACGCCCGTCGAGAAGATGCGCCGCAGGTGCGCGGGGTCCCCTTTGCCAAGACCCACAGCCAGATAGCGGCTGATCGCCGCGGAAATGGAATTCGTGAGGAAGGTGAACACCGTCACCACGCCCCCCACGACGTTGTAGACGCCGTAGTCGTCCACGCCCAGGGTCCTGAGCACCACGCGCGAGGTGAACAGGCCGATGAGCAGCAGCAGGAACATACGGAAATACAGCAGGAGGGTGTTTTTCGCCAACCTCCTGCTGTTTTCCGATAGCTGTCCTGCCGGTTGCGGCATGGAATTAAGGGGTCACGGCTTCCTCGCCCTGCTCCGCCTTGAGATCTTCATAGAAACCGATCTCGGAGGCGCTCATATACGGAATGAGCCAGAACAGGCCGATGCCGAAGGTCAGGATGCAGAGGAGGGCCCAGCCGATAAAGCTGAGGTACAGCCAGAAGAGGTCGAAACGATGTCCGGTCATGATCTCCTTGCTGCGGGTGCTGGCCTCCCAGGCGCCGATCTCGGGATGCTCCTCGAGAATATACGGCGTCATCGCATAGGAGAAGGACATGATGATACCCGGAATGAGGAAGAGCAACGACCACAGGAACACCTTGAGCTCCATCAGGAACATGCCCCAGACCTTGTGGAAGTAGTTGGTCGTCGCGATCTTGAACAGGTTGCTGAGAATCTCGGTGTCGCCGCGCTCATAGAAGAGCCGCATCGCGTTGTCGTAACCGACAATGAGGGGGTTGATGACAAAGATCGACAACAGGAAACTGCCGCCGCAGAGCCAGAGGATCAAACCTGTGTTTGCATTCGGAACATACTGCGGGACGGTCTGGCCGCCCGTGCAGACGAGACAAAGGATGGTGATAACGATCGTCGCCAGCACGGCCGGCGACCAGTTGTCACGCAGGCGATCCAACGCTGCGTTCTTGTAGTCCTGATTTGTTCTCATATCGCTAATTGGTTATCGTTCCTACAAATATAATTATTTTTTGAAGAGTCCGAACACGGCCGAACCGGAACCCGACATCGAGGCATAGACAGCCCCGTCGGCGTAGAAACGCTTCTTGAGCGCCTCCACGGCCGGGTAGATCGGGAAGACGGACGACTCGAAGTCGTTGAAGAGCACGTCCTGCCACATCATCACCGGGTAGCGGAGCGCCTCGCGCAGGGGCGGGAGGGCGACGCGGTCGCGCGGGATGACGCGCGAATAGGCCTCGCTCGTGCTCACGTGCACCCCTTCGGGGACTTCCACGCGGATCTCATAATCCGACAGGTCGATCTCATAATCCGACAGGACGTCGCCGCGGCCCTCGCCGAACATCGGGCGGTTGTAGATGAAGAAGGAACAGTCCGAACCCAGGCAGGCGGCGTAGTCGGCCAGCTGCCAGTCCTCGAGACCCAGCTTGAACATGTCGGCCAGCGCCATCAGTGTGAAGGCCGCGTCCGCGGAGCCGCCGCCCAGGCCGGCGCCCACAGCGGAGCGCTTCGTGAGCCGGATCTCCACCGGCGGCAGGTCGAAGCCGGATTTAAGCAGCGAGTAGGCGCGCAGGGTCAGGTCGTCGTCCCAGGTCACGTTGTCCGAGGCCACGAAGCGGAGCTTGTCCGAAGGCACGATCTCCAGTTCGTCCGACATGCCGAAATACGGGACGAAGAGCGTCTCGATGTCGTGGTACCCGTCCGGGCGCTTGCGCAGCACGCTCAGGCCCAGGTTGATTTTGACGTTAGGATAGACAAGCATGGATTTCTTCGATTAAGGGTTCGGGCAGTCGGCGGAGCACCGGGGCGAGGAAGGCGACCATCTGGAGCCGCCGGGCCTCCGCCTCGGGGATGCCGCGCGAACGCAGGTAGAACAGTTCGTCAGGATTGAGGTAGCCGGTCGTGGCGCCGTGCGAGCACTGGACGTCGTCGGCGTAGATCTCCAGCTGCGGGCGGGACTCCACGCGGGCCGCGTCGGAGAGCAGGATCGAATGGTTTTCCTGGAAGGCCTGGGTCTTCTGGGCGTCCTGCGCCACGTAGACCAGGCCGTCGAAGGAGGCGCGGGCCGTGCCGCCCACCAGGCCCTTGAAGAGCTGGCGCGAGACGCAGCCGCCGACGCTGTGGCGGACCAGCAGGCGCAGGTCGAGCTGCTCGTCGCCCGGGCAGAGGTACAGGCCGGCCAGGTCCAGCGAGGCGCCGGGGCCCACGAGGTCGACCTCGAGGACGTGCCGGCCGGTGGCGCCCGGCAGGAAGACCAGGGTCACGCTGCGCTCCTCCCCGGCTTCCAGCCGGAGATACTGGGGCGCGCTGTCGCGGCCGATGACGTACACCTCGTTATTCATCGATGCTTTCGTAGCCTTTCTCTTCGATGCGGTCCACCAGCTCGCGGCCGCCCGTCTTGACGATGCGGCCGTCCTTGAGCACATGGACGACATCCGGGACAATATACTCCAGCAGACGCTGGTAGTGCGTGATCACGATGGCCGCCGTCTCCGGCGTGCGGAGCCGGTTCACGCCCTCCGCCACGATGCGGAGCGCGTCCACGTCGAGGCCGGAGTCGGTCTCGTCAAGGATGCTGAGCGTGGGCTCGAGCATGGCCATCTGGAAAATTTCGTTGCGTTTCTTCTCGCCGCCGGAGAAGCCCACGTTGACTTCCCGCCGGGCGAATTCGCCCTTCATCTGCACGAAGGCCATTTTCTCCTTGAGCAGCTTCAGGTACTCCGCGGGCGTGAGCTCCGGCAGGCCCTGCGCCTTGCGGCGCGCGGACACGGCGGCCTTCATGAAATTGGTGATGCTCACGCCGGGGATCTCCACCGGGTACTGGAAGCTCAGGAACAGGCCGGCCCAGGAGCGCTCCTCCGGGCTCATCGCGAGCAGGTCGCGCCCGTCGTAGCGGACGCTGCCGGCCGTGACCTCGAAGGTCGGGCGCCCCGCCAGGACCGCGCCCAGCGTGCTCTTGCCGGCACCGTTGGGGCCCATCACCGCGTGCACTTCTCCCCGGCGGATGGTCAGGTCCACCCCCTTGAGGATCTCCTTGTCCTCCACCCGGGCGTGCAGGCCCTTGATTTCCAGTAAGACGTCGTTATTCATGTTTGTTGAAGAGTTTTTTCCAAGAAATGAGGGACCAGATGCCGTTCGCAAGGTACAGCGCGCTGACGATCGGCATCAGATAGAGTCCGGAAGTGATGTACAGGACGATGTTGGCGGCGTTGACCACCAGCCACACAATCCAGCACTCCCAGCACTTCTGGGCGCTGAGGTACTGCGCCAGCAGCGTGAACATCAGCAGGTAGGAATCCAGCCAGGGGGAAGGATCCACCTGGAAGGTCTCCGGCCATTTGACGGGCAGCCAGTCCAGGCACATGGCCCAGACGGCGCCGAACACGCACACCAGCAGAATGAGGCCCGGCCACTGCTCCTTCGTCAGGTGGCCGACCTTGAGCCGCTTTTCGTCGGCGGCGCTGCGCTCGTCTTCCCTGGGGTGCGTCCAGCGCCAGTGACCGAACGCGTTGATCGCGAAGGACACGGGCTGGAGCAGCATCGCGCTGTAGAGATGCTGCCGCCAGAAGAGCACGAACAGGAAAATATTGTAGATATAGCCAACCCAGAAGTTGACTTTCGAGTTGCGGCCCGCAAGGAACACGCAGGTCAGGCCCAACAGGGCGGATATGATTTCGATCCAGGTCATCCGACGGCGCCTTCAAGTGAAACGGACAGGAGTTTCTGCGCCTCCACGGCGAATTCCATCGGGAGGCGGGAGAGGACTTCGCGGGCGTAGCCGCCCACGATGAGCGCGACCGCGTCCTCGGGGGCGATGCCGCGCTGGTTGCAGTAGAAGAGCTGGTCTTCACTGATCTTGGAGGTCGTGGCTTCGTGCTCGACCACCGCTTTGGGGTTCATGTTGCGGATCACCGGGAAGGTGTGCGCGCCGCAGAGGCTGCCGATCAGCAGGGAGTCGCACTGCGAGAAATTGCGCGCGCCCTCCGCCGCCGGGCCCATGTGCACGAGGCCGCGGTAGCTGTTCTCGCTGTGGCCGGCGGAGATGCCCTTGGAGACCACCCGGCTGCGCGTGCCGCGGCCCAGATGGATCATCTTGGTGCCGGTGTCGGCCTGCTGGTAGTGGTTCGTCATGGCCACGCTGTAGAACTCCGAGGAGGAATAGTCCCCCTTCAGGATGGTAGACGGATATTTCCAGGTCACGGCCGAGCCCGTCTCCACCTGAGTCCAGGAGAGATGGGAGCCGGATCCCTTGCAGATGCCGCGCTTGGTCACGAGGTTCAGGATGCCGCCGCGGCCCTGCGCGTCGCCGGGATACCAGTTCTGCACGGTGCTGTATTTGACGTCCGCGTCCTTCTCCACGATGATCTCCACCACGGCGGCGTGGAGCTGGTTCTCGTCGCGCATCGGCGCTGTGCAGCCTTCCATGTAGCTGAGCTGCGCGCCCTCGTCGGCCACGATGAGCGTCCGTTCGAACTGGCCCGTGCCGGCGGCGTTGATGCGGAAGTAGCTGGACAGCTCCATCGGGCATTTCACGCCCTTGGGGACGTAGCAGAAGGAGCCGTCGGAGAAGACGGCGGAGTTGAGGGCGGCGTAGAAATTATCCCCCGCGGGAACCACCGTCGCGAGGTACTTGCGCACCAGGTCGGGGTGCTCGCGCACCGCCTCGGAGAAGGAGCAGAAGATGATGCCCTTCTCGGACAGGGTCTTTCGGAAGGTCGTCGCGACGCTCACGGAGTCGAAGACGGCGTCCACCGCCACTTCACTCTTGGATTTCACGCCCGCCAGAACTTCCCGCTCGCGGAGCGGAATGCCGAGCTTGTCAAAGGTCTCCATCAGCGCGGGGTCGATCTCGTCGGGACGGTCCTCGGCGCGCTTGGGCGCGGCCCAGTAGATGATGTCCTGGAAATCGATGCGCGGCAGCTTGACGTGCGCCCAGTACGGCGGGCGCATGCGCTGCCACTTGCGAAAGGCATCCAGCCGGAACTCCAGCAGCCAGTCCGGCTCGCCCTTCTTGGCCGAGATGAGCCGGATGATGTCTTCGCTGAGCCCCTTGGGCGCATAATCCTGGGCGACTTCGGTCACGAAGCCTTCCTTGTATTCCTGCGCCGCAGCGAGATCTTTGATAATTTCTTCCATGAAATTGCAAAGATAGCGATTCTGCCGGATTTTTGGAAGAGGCTACTTACCGATCCCGCTGAGCCAGAGGCCCAGCCAGGTGATCAGGGCGTTGTAGAGCAAAAGCTCGAAGCCGATCTGGTAGCCGCCGAACCAGGCCACGCTATGGGTGGAAAGGATATAGCAGATGACCGGCGAGAGGGCGCAGATGAAGGGCACCCAGCCGTCGCGCACGCGACGCCGGGTGAGAATGCCGAAGAAGAAGAGGCCCAGCAGGGGGCCGTAGGTGTAGCCGGCGACGGTGTAGATGGCGTTGATGACGCTGCCGTCGCGGATGGCTTCGAAGCCGAGGATCACCAGACCCATCACGACGGCGGCGCAGGCGTGCACCCGGCGACGGGTGCGCAGCAGGTCCGCCTCGTCGAGGCGCGTGTCGGCGTGCAGGAAGTCCACCGTGAAGGTGGTCGTCAGCGCCGTGAGCGCCGAGCCGGAGCTGCTGAAGGCCGAGGCCGTGATGCCGAGGGCGAAGAGCAGGCTGACGACGGGGGGCATGTACGCATTTCCTGCGGCGTCCGCTCCGCAGGCGATGGTCGGGAAGAGGTCGTCCGGCTTCGCCACGGAGATGCCGCGGGCCGCGGCAAATTGGTACAGCAGCACGCCGAGGGCGAGGAAGAGCAGGTTGACCGGAATGAAGGCGGCACCGTAGCTCATCATATTACGCTGGCTCGCGCGCAGAGTCTTGCAGGACAGGTTCTTCTGCATCATGTCCTGGTCCATGCCCGTCATGGCGACGGTGGTCAGCGCGCCGGCGGCGAACTGCTTCCAGAACAGGCGCGTGTCCTTCCAGTCATCGAAGAACCAGACGCGCGCCATGCCGCTGTCGCGGATGCTGCCGACCATTCCGCCGAGGTCCAGCCCCATCACGCGGCCGATCTGCACCAGGCAGAGCACCACCACGGTGAGCAACGCAAGCGTCTGGAACATGTCGGTCCAGACCAGCGAGCGCACCCCGCCGCGGAAGGTATAGAGCCACACGCAGAGCATCGTGGCGGCCACGTTGACCCACATCGGGATGCCCAGCGGGTCGAAGACGATGAGCTGCAGCACGATGGCCGTGAGGTACATCCGCACCCCGCAGAGGAGGAGCTTGGACAGGAGGAAGAAACCGGCCCCGGCGCGATGGCTCCAGCGGCCGAAACGGTCCTCCAGGTAGATGTATAAGCTGTTGAGATTGAGGCGATAGTAGAGCGGCAGCAGGACGTAGGCGATCACGGCGTAGCCCGCCACGAAGCCCACGGCCATCTGCAGGTAGGACCACTGCGAGGCGGCCACCATGCCCGGCACGGACACGAAGGTGATGCCGGAAATGGAAGTACTGACCATCGCCACGGCGACGGCCCACCAGGGCGACTTGCGCCCGCCGCGGAAGAAGTCCGCGCTCCCCTGGGCGCGGCGCGAAATCCACCACCCCGCACCGATGACGGCGGCGAGGTAGACCGCTATGACCAAAAGTAAAACTATGGGAGGCATACCTACTGACTAAATAACGTGCGAAGATACGAAAAAAAGGAACCGGACCATCGCGGCCCGGTTCCAGTTCCAACCAAATATTTATTAATCAAGCAAACAATTGCTTTTTATTTCCAGCTCGTGTAGAGGGCGGAGGTAGCATCCCAACCATCCTTCTGCTTGAGGACGCCGTTGGAGAGGCTGATTTCCGTCTGCGGATACGGGCGGAAGCCCCAGGTGGCCTCGTAGCGGGCACGGTAACCGGCGCCCTGGTCCTTCATCGTCGTCTCGACACCGTTGTTCCAGATCTTCTGGTTCAGCTGGCTCTCGAGGGCAGCGATGCAGTAAGCCTTGCCGTAGCGGCGCATGTCACCCCAGCGGATGGCCTCGAAAGGCATCTCGTGGCGGCGCTCCAGGCGGAGGGCGTCGACGCTGTACTGAATCTGCGGCAGCTTGGCGCGGTTGCGGACAGCGTTCATACCGTCCATGCCCTTGTAGATCACCTTGCCGTCGGTCAGCTCGGCGTGCATCAGGAGCACGTCAGCGAAACGCAGGATCGTGAAGTCGTTCGTAGCCTTCTTGCGGCCAAGATCCTTGCCCTGTCCATAGTACTCCGCAATGGAGGTGAACTCATAGCTCCACTTTCCGTTGAGGTAGCAGGCCGGGGAGATGAGTTTCTTCTGCCACAGACCGGACTCTTCCATCTGCGACTCGGCGCCGAACTGGTAGGAGTCGAAGTCCGGGGCCTCTTCCCACACGCTCCAGATGGAGCCCATACGGCGGATGTCCGCAGCGTCCCAGGTATTCCAAAGATCCGGATTGACGGTGCCGAAACCATAGCCGCGGCTCATCGGGAACACGCCCTTGTAGTCGCCGCTGTCGAAGGTACGCAGACCACAGTAGTAGTTGAGGTAGTTGTACTTGTGGCTGGACTTGGCGGCATTGATGTGGAACATCTGCTCGGGGTTGTGGGCATCCATATACCAGGAGTCTTCGCAGTCGGCCATGAACGGATAATCGGGCTTGGTTGCCTTGTTGCTGTAGGTCCACAGGCAGCGGTAGTCGGGCACGAGGGAGTAACC
The DNA here is from genome assembly GCA_902768985.1 of uncultured Bacteroidia bacterium. Lineage (GTDB taxonomy): Bacteria > Bacteroidota > Bacteroidia > Bacteroidales > UBA932 > Cryptobacteroides. Next base: position 36,093 of record CACXNA010000012.1, read on the forward strand.
GGAGTTCTGGATGCAGTCCTCGAGCTTGCTGACCACGTAGTCCTTGCCGACGGTCTCGTTGATGATTTCGCCCGTCTCCAGGTCCACGAGCGGGAGGGCGGTGATGTTCTCACCGTTCTTGTCGCTGTAGAAGCCGGTGTAGAAGAGGTACACGCGGGCCAGCAGGCCTTCGGCGACCCAGCGGTTCACGTGGCCGCGGCCGGTCAGGATGCTGCCGTACGGCGTGGAAGGCATGATGTCGCAGGCCTTCTTGAGGCTGGCGGCGATGAAGCCGTAGATCTCCGGCACGGTCGCCAGGGCCGGGTACTCGGCGGCGTCACCGACGCTCTCGGGAACCGTGGTCACGAGCGGCACGATCTCGAACATCTGGGCGAGTTCGAAATAGAACCAGGAACGAAGGATGTAGGCCTCGCCGAGGAGCTGGTTGCGCAGGTCCTCGTCCTCCACCTTGTCGAGGGCGGAGATGGCCATGTTGGCGCGGCCGATACCGCTGTAGCAGTTGGTCCAGAAGTCACCCTGGGCATCGATGTCGTTGTACATCAGGTGATCCCAGGCCTGGGCCTCGGAGTCATCCATGCCACCGCCGCCGAACTGGTCGTCGGAGCAGAGGTTTGCCTGCATGATGTAGCAGGTGCCGGCGTAGTCGCGCAGGTCCAGGTTGAGCGTAGCGTAGATACCTGTCACGAGCTGCATGGCATCCTCTTCGGAGGCCGGGAAGTTACTCGTGTTGCGCTCGGTGTAGCTGACCGTGTCCAGGAAGTTCTCGCAAGCGGAGAGAGCAAGCAAGGCCGAGGCAACGGTGAAAAGTCGTATGATAGTCTTTTTCATGATGCACTAGAATTGAATGTTAACACCAATGAGGAAAGTCCTGGAAGCAGGATAGAAGCCCACGTCGATGCCGGAAGCCCAGTCGTCGTCGGTACCCTTGCCCATTTCGGGATCCATACCGGAGTAGCCGGTGATGGTCAGGAGGTTCTGGGCTGAGAAATACAGGCGGGCCTTGCTGATGTACTTCATGTTCACCAGTTTACGGAAGTCGTAACCGATGGTGACATTGGAGATCTTGAAGTAGTCGCCGTTCTCGATGTAGATATCGGAGATGTTCTGCCAGTTGCGGTTGCTGCCGTAGGTCAAGATCGGAAGGCGGTTCGAGGTGCCCTCACCCTGCCAGGTCTGGAAGACGTCGGTGGTGAAGTTGTCGCGCTGGCTGTCGGCGAAGGAACGGTAGGACTTGGCGATCTGCTGACCGAAAGCACCGTAGCCGGCGATGTTGAAGTCGAAGCCCTTCCAGGCCATCCAGAAGTTCAGACCGGCGGTGAAGTGCGGGTTCGGATCACCGATCATGGTGCGGTCGTCAGCGGAGATCACGCCGTCATTGTTGGTGTCGACGAAAATCAGGTCGCCCGGCTTGGAATCCTCGTATTTCACCTTCGTGGCGTCGACCTGGGCCTGGTTCTGGAAGACACCGGCGGTCTTGTAGCCGTAGAAGTAGCCGATCGGATAACCGACCTGGGCGCGGTACATTTCGACCGTACCCTCGGAGAGGACGTCCTCGGCACCGTGGATGATGCCTTCGGCGTTGGCGATGCGGGTGACAACGTTCTTATTGTAAGCACCATTCACGTTGATGCCGTAGGTGAAGTCACCGGTGTTCTTGCTCCAGTCGATGGAGAGTTCGATACCGGCGTTGCGGATGTCACCACCGTTGATATACGGCGGATTCAGACCGTACACGGAAGCGATCGGGGCGTTGACCAGCCAGTCGCGCGTGTCCTTGATGTAACCGTCGAGGGAAACACCGAGGCGGGAGTTGAAGAAGCGGGCGTCGATACCGAGGTCGAGCTGCTGGGAGGTCTCCCAGCTCACATCCGGGTTGGCGAGCACGTCACCGACGGCGCCGGTCGAGAAGGAATCCTCGGAATCAAAGGCGTAGGACGCATTCGTGTCCAGCACGATGGAGGAGAGGTACTGGAAGTTGGAGATGCTGGCGTTACCGTTCTGGCCCCAGCTGGCACGCACCTTCAGGAAGCTGAGCCAGTCCTTGGCTTCGGCCATCCACGGCTCGGAAGAGATCACCCAACCGGCGGACACGGAGGGGAAGATACCCCAGCGGTGACCACGGGCGAAGTTGGAGGAACCGTCGGCACGGACCGTTGCGGAGAACATGTACTTGCCGTCGAAGTTGTAGTTCACACGGCCGAAGAAGGAAGCCAGGGCGCCCTGGCTCCGGGGAGCACCGGACACGGAAACTTCGCTCAACTGCTTCGGTTTGGTGTTGGACAGGTAGGCGCGCTCGAAGTCGTTCGGGAAGATGGAGTTGTAGCCCGTTCCCTTGACCGAGGCACCCATGCCCCATTTCTCGATGGACTGACCGGCCACAACGTCGAAGTTGTGCTTGTCAGCGATGGAGAAGGAGTAGGACACCGTATTTTCCCAGGTGATGCGCTGGTTCGTGTTCATGCTCTGGCTGACATTGTCGAAATCATTGAAAGCCTTCGCATTGATGTTGTAGATCATGTTGTACGAGCGGGAGGAGCCGGCGGTCATCAAGTAACCGAACTGGGTCTTGAACTTGAGGTTCTTGATCGGCTGGAACTCAGCGAAGACGCTGGCCTGCAGCGTGTAGCTGGAGCTCGTGTTCAGACCGCGGGAGGTATAGAAGTCGTATGCCAGCGGGTTGGCGGAGCTGGTGGTGGTGTCGAAGGTCCAGCCTTCGGCCAAGCGCACGTCCTGATCGTAGAAGCCCGTCACGTTGCCCTGCTCATCATAAGTATAGGCAGGGAGGAGCGGGGTCGTGCGCAGGATGTTGTGGACGGAGTTCCAGTAGATGTCCACGTCGTTCGCGATACCACTGTTGGTGCTGTGGTTGAAGTTCAGCGTCTGGCCGATGCGCAGGATGTCGAGCTTGTCGTTCTTGATCACCACGTTGTCGGTGTTCACGCGGAAGGTGTAGCGCTGGAATTTGGCGTTCATCGGCGTGATCTTGTTGTAGCCGATGATACCGTCCTGTCCGGTGTAGGACAGACCGATGGCGTACTTGTGGTCCGCCGTGCCGCCGGTCACGTTGATCGCGTGGTTCGTCGTCATGGCGCCCTTGTTATAGGCTTCTTCCATCCAGTTGGTGCCCTTCCAGGCGCCGCTCTGGATCTGCTGGTACAGGTAGGACGGCAGGACGCTCGCCCAGTCGGTCAGGGCGATACCTTCGTTCTTGTACATCAGGTCGAGGGCCTTCATATACTCCTGCGCGTTGCAGAGGTTCGGCATCTTGGAGATGAACTGCCAGCCGTAGTAGCCGTCGTAGGACACCACGGCGCGGCCTTCCTTACCCTGCTTGGTGGTCACGAGCACGACGCCGTTCGCAGCACGGGCACCGTAGATGGCGGCCGATGCAGCATCCTTGAGCACGTCGATGGACTCGATGTCAGCGGGGTTGAGGGCGCTGAGGCTACCGCCTGCCACACCGTCGATGACGTAGAGCGGGTCGGAATCGCCGATAGTACCCATACCGCGGATGTTGACCTTGTAGCCTTCGCCCGGCTGGCCGGAGGCCTGAGTGATGGTAACGCCCGGGCTCTGGCTCTGGAGAGCGCCCAGGACGGAGGTTGTGCTGAGTTTCGTCAGGTCTCCACCCTTCACCTGTACGGTGGAACCGGTGATGAGTTTCTTCTGCTGCACACCGTAACCGATGACGACCGCCTCGGAGAGCTGGTCCAGATCGGGATAGAGCGTAATGTTCAGGGACTTCTTGCCATTCACGGCGACTTCCGCCGGGACGTAGCCGAGGCTTTCCACGGAAAGCATGGCGGTCGCAGGTGCTTCGACGGAGAAGTTGCCGTCCGCGTCGGAGGTGCACCAGGCGCCCGTACCCTTGACAACGACGGACGCGAACGGGACAGGGTCGCCGCTGGCGCCATCGGTGATCGTTCCCTTGACCGTCAGGTTCTGGGCATTGACAGTCAATGCGGCCAATCCCGACAGGAGGAACAGAAAGATTTTGTTGGCTTTCATAAGGTTATTTGGATTTAAAATAAAGTGATTACGGTAGTTTATGGTACAAAAATATCCAATTTGACTCCACAGCAAAGCCAAATTCGCGTATTCCTATACGCAATTTGCGTATGAAGCAGATTATTGCATAAGTGAGCGGACAATCCGACCGATCTCGTCATTTTCATGAACACCCGTAAATGCCTCGGCATGCGGGCCATAGGCGAACACGGGAACGAGGATGCCGTTGTGTCCCTTGGTGGAGAAATGCACTTTCACGGTGCGGTTTTCGAGGCTGCCGTCGATCAGCGTGAGGCCGCCGGTGGCGTGGTCCGCCGTCACGATGACGAGCGTCTGCCCGTCCTGCTCGGCCCACTTCAGGACCTTGCCGATCGTGCGGTCGAAGTCGAAGAGCTCCTCGGCCATGTAGCCGACCTTCTGGCGGTGGCACCAGTCGTCGATGCTGGAGCCTTCTACCATCAGGAAGAAACCTTTCTTGTTGTCCAGCAGCTCAATAGCCTTCATGGTACTGTCCTCGAGCACCGGGCCGCGGTCGAGCGCGGGCTCCATCTCGAGCGGGGCGAAGAGGCCGAGCATGCGGCCGCTCTTCACCTTGTTCAGGTCGTCCAGATTGTCCACGAAGGTGTAGCCGCGGTCCACCATCTCCTTCACCAGGTCGCGGCCGTCGGAGCGGTTCTGCCAGAACTGGATGCCGCCGCCGCAGAGGAAGTCCACGCCGCTGTCCACATACTGGGCGGCGTTGATCTCCTCCTCGTCGCGGTCGAGCGAGTGGCCGACGAAGTCGAGCGGGGTGGCGTCGTTGATGCGGCAGGTCACGGTGACGCCGGTCTTCATGCCCTTGCGCTGCGCGTCATGCAGCAGGGACGGAACCGGGTTGCCGTCCGGATCCACACCCATATAATGGTAGCGCGTCTTGACGCCCGTCGCCAGGGCGGAGCCGCCGGCGCAGGAGTCCGTCACGAGGCGGTCGACCGCATAGGTGCGGGAGAAGCCGGACACGGGCATGTTGTCCATATTGAGGTGGCCGCCGTTGAGCACCCAGCCGCAGCTGACCTGCTCCACGCCCATGCCGTCGCCGATCATGAAGATGACGTTTTTAATCTTCTTGCCTTTCGGCTGCTGCACCGTCACCGTCTCGTACGGCTCGGCGACCGTGTACTGGTCATCCTCGCTGAACTGGTCGTTCGCGTACTTGGAGCGGTTGCGGGAGATGTCTTCCTCCTCCGTCAGCGGGGTGGCGGGGGCACCGCTGTCGAGCACGAAGTGCACATTCTGCGCCTCCGTGCGGCAGGTGACCGCCTTGGTCTGGCCCGGCAGGAGCGGGAAGAAATTGTCGCTCCAGAAGGCCGGGGCGACCAGCTGGCCGGCGGCGTCGAGCGCCTTCACGATGTTCATGTAGGCGATGACGTCGGACCTGTTGGTCAGGGTCACGGTCCAGGTGCCGTCCCCGCCGGCCACGCTCATCTGCACGTCGGCCGGCTCCTGTGCGAAGACGAAGCGCAGGTCGGCGTGGCGCGTGATCGGGGTGAGGTACCAGTTGGTCTTGGACCAATTGTATTCATTGTCCTTGGCGGGCAGGCAGTAGAAGTTGTCCGCGACGGGCGTGCCGTCCGGCTCCGTGAGCGTGAGCGCCACGAAATGCGGCTTGCCGTCGAAGCGGCGCAGGTCGAAGACCGGCAGGCTCTGGCGGTAGCCGAGGGTGAGCTCGCGGCTGTCGCCGCCCAGCACGCGGGAGTTCGCGTCATAGACGAGGTAGGTGGCCTTCAGCGTGCGCGCTTCCGGCTGCTCGCTGACCGCGTAAACCTTGCGGTCGGCGTAGTCGAAAATCAGCTGGACGGGCTCGCAGGCCTTCTTGGTGCCGTAGTAGGCGGCGGTCGGAGCGCCGTACCAGTCGTAGAGCTGCCAGTAGAGGGACGGCCAGGCGGAGTTCAGCATCCACTGGACGATGCCCGTGCCCTTCGGCAGGCGGGCGCGGAAGGCCTCGAACATGGCGCGCGTGCCGTCGTAGTCCACGGCGTGCGCCTTGCGGACAAAGTCCGCGAAATCGGTGGCAGCGCCGTACTGCTCCGTCACGATGGTGTTGAGCATCTTCGGCGAATTCATCGCCGAGCCGGAGGCCGTGCAATGGTAGTTCCAGCTCTCGGAAAGCGGCCAGAGATCCGCTTCCGGGATCATGCGGTGCAGGGATTCCGCCTGCGGCAGGTTGGCGCCGATGCCGGTCTCGGTGTTGAAGCCGAAGGCGCCGCCGGCCTGCTTGTCACGGTACCAGTAGTCCGGGCCGACGTACTCGTACGGGCCTTCCATCTTGGTGCCGGACCAGCCGGTGATGGTGCTCTCCAGGTTCTTGGCGGAGCAGACGTAGGGGCGATACTCCTCAGCGTTGTAAATCTCCATATAGCGCTGCTCCAGCCGGGGATTCGGAATGCGGTCGCTGCCGGTCAGCCAGCCGATCACGGCGGCGTGGTTGTGCAGGCGGACCACCTGGTCGCGGAAATACGCGACGGCCAGGTCCTCCGTCTCCGGGGTGTTGATGCAGCCGTAGCCGTGGACCTCGGGCAGACCGCAGTAGTCCTCCCACTCCCACTGGCAGCTCCAGCCCACGAGGGCGAGCACACCGAGCCGGTCGCAGAGGTCATAGACCGTGTCGTCCTTGCCCCAGATGTTTTCGAAGCGGATACAGTTCAAGTTCATATCCATGACGTACTCGACCTGCTGCCGGATGCTCTCCGGAGTGTCGCGCAGGAAGAGGTCGTCGGTCCAGCCGGCACCCTTGATCAGGATGTCGCGGCCGTTCAGTTTGAATTGGCGGTAATTCTCAGCGGTCATGCAGCTGGTGATCTTGCGCACGCCGAAGTCGACCTCCTTGCGGTCGGACACGGCGGCGCCCAGCTTCACGCAGGCGCTCAGATGATAGAGTTCCGGCTTGCCCAGGTCATAGCTCCACCACACGCGGGGGTTCTCCAGGTGCAGCATCGCCACCTGCTCCGGGGTCAGGACCAGCGTCTGTTGGGTGGCGGCGGGCAGGCTGACGGGAACCGTGGCCTCGCCGACGCCGTCCAGCGCGAGCACCAGCGTGCCCTCAACCGGCGTGGCGGCATGGTTGCGCAGCTTCACGCGCAGCTCCAGGTCGGCCTCTGCGAGCGTCTCGACATTGAGGTCAGGCACCACGAACACATCCTCGACGGACACGGCGCCGGTCGCGCGGAGCGTCACCGGGCGCACGATGCCCATGCTCTCGTCGAACGGACGGGGATTCCAGTCCACGAAACCGATGTTCAGGTCGCCTTTCTGCGCGCGGCGCAGCTTCACTTCCAGGCGGTTGTTGCCCTTGAGCAGCGAGCCGACCTCGTAGGCGCGGCGGCGGAAGACGCCGAAGGTGGTGTCGGACGAGGCGAGCTGCGTGCCGTTCAGGAAAATGTCGGCGTAGTAGTTCAGGCCGTCGAACGCCAGCTCGACGAACTGGCCCGCGGCGGGCTTCGCCGTGAAGGTGGTGCTGTAGGTCCACACATCGTCGAAGGGCGCCTTGTCCACGGCGGCGTAGTTGCGGCCGTCGAAGAGGTCGTCGCCGAAGTAGCCGGCCTCGGAGAGGACGCCGCACACGGTCGAAGGGACCGTGGCCGCATACTGCTCCGCCGCGCCTTCGCGCGAGAGCTGCCAGCCCCCGTCCAGGACGAGGGCGTCCCCGGAGGCCATCCGGCCCTGCTGCCCGCAGGCGCAGAGCATCACTGTCAGAAGGAGGTAGAAGATCTTTTTCATACGTGGGTTCATCAGATTAAGGATGCGCCGATCACCGGAATGTCGTCGCCGGTGCAGACATCGATGGAGAGCTTTTCCAAACTGGACTTATACGGGAAATCCCGCTTCAGGCGCGCCTCCATGGACTGCCGGAAGAGCGGGTAGTTGTAGGCCACGCCACCGCCGAAAGCGATGTGGCTCGGATCGTACGCGAACATGACGGTGCAGAGCAGGTCGCCCAGGCGCTTGCCCAGCTCCGTGAACAGGGCAATGGCGCGCGGGTCGCCGTTGCGCGCGGCCTGGGAGGCGGTCATGCTGTCCCAGCCGCTGCCGGCGAAGAACTGCTTGCTGCAGAAAGCCTCCAGCGTGGCGCCGCGGTAAGGCAGGCTGCCGAGCTCGCCGGCGCCGCAGTTGGCGCCGCAGAAGAGCCGGCCGCGGTCCACGATGCCCATGCCAACGCCCGTACCGAGGGTGATGACGACGAGCACCTCCGGCTTCGCATCGGCCGGATAGCCCTCGTACACGCCCATCGCGTAGCAGTTGGCGTCGTTGTTGACGGCAACGGGCAGGCCGAAGCGCTGCTCCAGGAGCTCTTTGAGGGGGACTTCCGTCCAGGACGGAATATTAACCGTGTCATAAACGATACCCCGCTTGACGTCCACGACGGACGGAACGCCGATGCCGATTTTCTCCGTGTCCGGGGTAATGATTCCGGCGATCCGCTCCGACAGCGTGTCGATCGTCTCCTGCAGGGTAGCTTCATGGGGGAACCACGGGGCAGATTCCCGCTTGACAATCTTTCCGTCCTGGACCAGGCCCACGACGAGATTGGTTCCTCCTACATCAATTCCAAGTGTCATTCTCTGTGTGATTTTTTGCAAAAATAGGTTTTTGATTGTTAGCTTGGGAACAAATTTGCGTATTTTCCTACACAATTTGCGTCAAGCTGTTTTCCGGGACCTCTTTTTTTTTCATATTTGTATCGCAAACAAAACCCGCTGATTGTGAACACTAAGCATTATCTTCTCCTCTTTCTCGCGTACGCGTTTTGCGTAGCGTGCACCCAACCTTGCCGCATTGTCTGGACGGAAGGCGTCACGGATCCCGCTTCCGGACGGGCCGCCCACACCCTCGAAATCCAGAACCCGCCCGCCGGTACGGACTGGACCGTCTGGTTCAGCCAGTTCCGCACCCCCGTCACCATGGAGGAGGGCGCGCCGGGCAGCATCGAGCACATCAGCGGGACGCTGTATCGCGTCGTTCCCGGCGCGGACACGCGCGGAGAGGCGATGGTCCTGAACTACGAAGCAAAGCCCCTGGTCAACCAGTGCCGCGCCCCGGAAGGCTTCTTCCTGCAGCGCAAGGGCGGCAAGCCCGTCCCCGTGGAGGCGGAATACCGTTTCCTGCCCGCCGAGCCCGTCCAGGGCTTCAGCTACACGCACGTGGAGACCGGCGTCTATGATCTCATTCCCCGCCTCAAGGAGGTGAAGCCCCTCGCGGGCGAGACCGACCCGGCCGCCGAGCCGTCCGTCACCCTGATCGACGGACAGCGCCCCGGCTGGTACCGCATCACCCTCGCGGACGGCACCGTCCGCATCGAGGCGGCCGACGAAGACGGCGCCTGCTACGCCCGCACCACGCTGGAGCGCATCCGCCGCAACGCGCAAGGCGCGGCGGTGCCCGCTGCCGTGGTCAGCGACTGGCCCGACCTGCCCTGGCGCGGCCTGATGCTTGACGTGAGCCGCAATTTCACGAAGAAAGCCGACCTGCTCCGCCTGATCGACCTGATGGCCACCTACAAGGCCAACTTCCTGCACCTGCACTTCGGTGACGACGAGGGCTGGCGCATCGAGATCGACGCCCTGCCGGAGCTGACCTCCTACGGCGCCTTCCGCTGCCTGCCTGTCCTCAACGAGGACGGCACCATCTCCGAGCCGGACGGCCTCCAGCCGACCTACTGCGTCGCGGCGAAGCCCGGCGACGACTCCCCCGGCAACGGTTATTATTCCCACGCCGACTTCGTCGAAATCCTCCGCTACGCCTGGGAGCGCCGCATCCGCGTGATCCCGGAATTCGACACCCCGGGCCACTCCCGCGCGGCCGTCAAGTCCATGGAAGTCCGCGCGCAGCGCACCGGCGACGCCTCCTGCCTGCTCTCCGAGCCGGAGGACATATCTGAATACGAATCCGTGCAGGACTACACCGACAACGTCATGAACGTGGCCCTGCCCAGCACGTATACCTTCTTCGAGACCGTTTTCGACGGCTTGATCGCGCTCTACGCGGAAGCGAGCGTGCCCCTCGACGCCATCCACATCGGCGGCGACGAGGTCCCCGAGGGCTCCTGGACCGGCTCCCCGGCCTGCAAGGCCCTGCTGGCAGCCAACGGCAAGAGCAACATCGGCTGGCTCCAGGACTACTTCCTGAACCGCCTGATGGACATCGCCGAGGCGCGCGGCGTCAAGCTCGGCGGCTGGCAGGACGTCTGCCAGAACGTCGAACCCGCCACGCTCGAGCGCCTGAAGCGCAACCTCGCGCTCACCAACCTCTGGACCGTCTCGCACGGCCGCGACGTGCTCCCCTACGAGTTCGCCAACGCAGGCATCCCCGTCGTCATCTCCAGCGCCCCCAACTGCTACATGGACTTCGCCTACAACTACAGCAAGACCGAGCGCGGGCACAACTGGGGCGGCTTTGTGGACGAGCGCCGCAGCTTCTCCGTGCAGCCCTTCGACATGTACCGTTCCGTCCGCTGGGACGACTACGGCAAGCCGATCGACCTCACGCACGCCGGCGAGGGCAAGCCGGCCCTGCAGCCGGCCGCCCGGCCGCAGATCATCGGCATCGAAGGCCACCTCTGGGCCGAGACGCTCCGCTGCTTCGACCACGTGACCTATTATTTCTTCCCCAAGTCGCTGGGCCTCTTCGAGCGCGGCTGGAACGCCACCCCCGACTGGGCCGGCACGACCGCCCCGGACGATCCGGCCTTCACGGCCGACTTCGACCGCTTCTTCAGCATCATCACGGACCACGAGTATCCGTACTACGAGGAGCTCGGCATCAGCTATCACCGTCATTGATCCCATGTTACGCCTGCTGATCATCACCGACTTCACGGAGTCCTTCGCCAACAAGCTCCTCCAGGGCATCGTCCGCTATTCCCGCCGCAAGGAACAGTGGGCGATCTGCCGCATGCCGCCGTCCTTCAAGGCGGAGATCGGCATCCCGGGCGTGGTCAAATGGGCCAAGGACTGGGGCGCCGACGCCGTGATCGGCCAGTTCGAGGAGACGGACGACGTGAGCCTGTTCGGCAAGAACGGCATCGTGGTCGTGGCCCAGGACTTCAAGAAGCGCTTCAAGACCATTCCCAACATCACCGCCGACTACCTCGGCACCGGTAAGATGGCCGCCCGCTTCTTCGTGGACCGCGGCTTCCGCCATTTCGGTTTCTTCGGCTTCAACCAGGTATGCTGGTCGGACGAGCGCTGCGAGGGCTTCCGCCGCGAAGTGGAGGCCGCCGGCTTCGGCAGTTCCTTCTACGCCTACAACCTGCAGGACATCGACCACCTGTGGTACTACGAGCGCGACCGGCTGCGCGAATGGCTCCGGATGATCCCCAAGCCCATCGGCATCATGGCCTGCGACGACAACCAGGGCAACAACCTCATCGAGGCCTGCCACGCCGCCGGGGTCCGCATCCCGGACGAAGTGTCGGTGATCGGCGTGGATAACGACGAGCTGCTCTGCAGCCTCGGCAGTACCACGCTGTCCAGCATCTTCGTGGACATTGAGGAGGGCGGCTACAAGGCCGCCGAGCTCATCGAGCGCCGGGTGGCCAACCCCGACGCCCCGCTCGAGGACGTGGTCCTCAAGCCCGTCAAGATCGTCGGGCGCATCTCCACGGCGGCCTTCGCCACGGACGACGCCCAGATCCAGAAAGCGGTGCAGTACATCCACCGCAACTACCAGAAGAAGATCTCCGTCAAGGACGTCATCGCGGAGGTCGCCCTGTCCCGCCGCCTGCTGGAGCGCCGCTTCAAGGTCGTGACCGGGCAGACCCTCTACCAATATATTTCCGACCTCAAGATCAAGCGCTTCGCCGAGCTGCTCCTCGACACGGACGAGCAGGTGGTCGGCATCGCGCTGTCCCTGGGAGAGAACGACACCAAGAGCATCTCCCGCCGTTTCAAGCAAATCTACGGCTGCTCACCCCATGAATGGCGCGAGCGCCACCAACAGAAAAAACCAAGCTTATGATCCGCAAAACCCTTCTCATCGTCGTCCTGGGCGTCCTCGCGCTGAGCGCCGGCGCACAGAATTTCGACGTCCTGCAGGACCTGCAGGCGCATCCCGAACTCCTCGCCGGCACCGACTACCTCTGCCCGACCGGCCCCGTCTCGCTCACGCCTGCCCCCAAGGGCTACCAACCCTTCTACATCAGCCACTACGGCCGCCACGGCGCCCGCTACGCCTGGCAGAGCGACATGTACGAGCGCCTGAACAACGTGTTCGGCGCCGCCGCCGAAGCGGACAACCTCACGCCGCTCGGCGCCTCGTTCAAGCAGCGCTTCGACAGCCTGTACCCGGACGTGCGCTACCGCGTGGGCGACCTTTCCCGCAAGGGCTGGCAGCAACAGCAGGAGCTCGCCGCGCGGATGTATGAGAGTTTCCCGAAGGTGTTCGGGAAAGGCGCGAAGGTCCGCTCCTGGACCTCCACCTCCACCCGCTGCATCATGACGATGTCCTCCTTCTGCCTCGGCCTGAAGGCCAAGGACGCGCGGATGGACATCTTCGAGAACTTCGGCGTCAGCTTCCTGCCCGCCATCCTGCCGCTCGACCGCAGCAACCCCTTCCGCAACGACAACTACCTCCGCACGCCCGTCAGCTTCGACGAGACCTGGGAGCAGTATATCGAGCGCACCGTGGACTACCGCGCCATCCTCGCGCGGATCTTCAAGGACAGCGACAAGGCCCTTCCGGCCGGGGAGCAGTGGGACTTCGTCTCCTATCTGTACTTCTTCGCCGCGGGCATGAACAGCCTGGACACGGACCTCGACTTCAACGACATCTTCACCCCCGAGGAGCGCATCGCCCTCTGGAAGATCGACGACTTCCAGTTCTACGCCAACGCCTGGCCGACCCACTTGGGCTACCAGCCCATCGTGGATGACATCATCGCCAAGGCCGACGCGCGCATCGCCTCCGGCGAGCAGGGCGCCGACCTGCGCTTCGGCCACGACTACACCTTCCTGCCGCTGCTGATGACCCTCGGCGTGAACGGCTTCGACCACGACGTCACCAACCCGGACGACATCCCGTTCTGGTGCCAGCTGCACGAGGTGCCGATGGGCGCCAACCTCCACTTCGTCTTCTTCCGCAATCCCCGCTCCTCCAAGGTGCTCTTCAAAGTGCTCCTCAACGGCCGGGAAGCCCACCTGCCCCTCGAGACCGACAACTGGCCGTACTACGACTGGGACGCCTTCAAGCAGAAGGCCAGCCTCCCGGTGATGGGCGATTATACCACCATTGACACGGAGGTTCCCGAGGTCTCCGGCCTCTGCCTGGCGCCGGACGGAAACGGCTTCCTGGCCGCCTCCGACGAGAAAGGCGTCTACGCCGTCAGCTGGACGGGCGAGACGAAACCCTTCTTCGTGGCGGAGCGCAGCATGGACTGCGAGGGCGTCACGATGGACCCGGCCACCGGGGATGTCTACTACATCGTCGAGCGCAAGCAGGAAGTCCGCCGGCTGCGCGCCCCGGAGTATAACGAGTCTGAACTGCTTACGGTGATCAAGGAAGTGGGCTACCGCACCAACAGCGGCCTCGAGGCCATCACCTGGATGGGCGACGGCACCCTGATGCTCGGCAACCAGGCCAAGCCGCGCCTGCTCATCCGCTACTCCCCGACCGAGGGTATCCTCGGCCAGACGGAGATCACGGAAGGCATCGTCGACATCTCCGACCTCTGCTACGACCCGGTGCGCAAGGCCCTCTGGATCCCGGACAGCGAAGCGCGCACGATCAATCTCTGCACCCTGGAAGGCAAGGTGATCGCCTCCTACCCGGTGCCCTTCATCGATAACGGAGAAAGCTTGTACGTGGATCGCGACCGCCAGTGCATCTGGGTAGGCGACGACACCACGTCCAAGCTCTACAAAATCAGTTTCAAGAATCTATAAGCGATTCTCCGCGGCCTCCACGGCCTTGAAATAGCGGTAGCTGGACACTTTGAGCTCCCCCACGGCGGCCTCGTCGCAGACGATGGTTCCCGCGGGGTGGTTCTGCATGCCGCTGAGCGTGCAGTAGTGCGACATCGGACCCTCCACGGCGTCGCGCAGCGCGCGGGCCTTGCGCGGGCCGAAGGCCAGGATGACGACTTCGCGGGCGGACAGGACCGTGGCCACGCCCACCGTCAGCGCCTGCGCGGGCACGGCCTCGGGGTTGCCCCCGAAGAAGCGTGCGTTCACCTCGCGCGTGTCCTGCGTGAGGGTCATCACCCGCGTACGGGAGCACAGCGGGGAGAAGGGCTCGTTGAAGGCGATGTGTCCGTCCTCGCCCACGCCGCCGAGGAAGAGGTCGAATCCGCCGGCGGCGGCGATGGCCTCCTCGTAGGCGACGCACTCGGCGTCCAGGTCGGCGGCGTTGCCGTCGAGGATGTGGATGTTCGCCGCAGGCTCGTCGATGTGGTCGAAGAGCTGGCGGTGCATGAAGGAGTGATAGCTCTCGGGATGATCCACCGGCAGGCCGACGTACTCGTCCATGTTGAACGAGATCACGTTCTTGAAGCTGACTTCCCCGGCGCGGACCATGCGGATGAGTTCATTATAGGTTCCAATGGGGGTGGAACCGGTGCAGAGACCGAGCACGAAGGGCTCGGAGGTCCGGGCCGCCTTGGCGTTGATGGCGGCGGCGATGTAGTGCGCGGCCCACAGGGAGCCTTCGGCGGCGTTGTTGCGGATGATGAGTTTCATATGCTTAACAGAGTTTCAGGAATACTTCGATGGCCTGGTACTCGGCCATGCCCAGGCGGTCGTACTGCCGGGCGGTGTTCTGCGTGCGCTCCTCGGCGCGCTGCCAGAATTCGCGCGGATCCTCGCCCGGGAACGGGACGATGTCCTTCTGCGAGAGGTGGCGGAAGATGGCGTGGCGCTTCATCACCACTTCGTCCGGGCTGAGCGGCACGGCCATGTCCACGCGGCCCAGCTCCCACTCCATCCAGGCGCCGCGATAGAGCCAGATGTGCGTCTCGGCGAGCCAGTCGTTGCCCTCGGCGCGCAGCTGCTCCACGGCCTCCAGGGCCGCTTCCGTGCACACGCGGTGCGTGCCGTGCGGGTCGGCGAGGTCACCGGCCATGAAGATCATGTGCGGCCGCAGGCGGCGCATCAGGTCCTTGATAATATCCACGTCCGCCTGCGTGCGCGGCTTCTTCTTGATACCGCCGGATTCGTAGAACGGGAGATTCAGGAAATGGGCGTTCGTGTTGTCGTCCAGGCCGAAAGAGCGCACCGCCGCGCGGGCCTCGCTGCGGCGGATGGCCGCCTTGAGGTCGAGCAGCTCGCGCGGCTCCGGCTCGCCCGGGACCTTTTGGGCCACCAGCGCCTGGATTTCCGCGAAGCGGTCCGCCAGGCCCAGCTGGCACGCCGCGTCGAAGTGCTGCAGCACCACGTCGTCGTGGACGGCCACGTCGCCGGAAGTCTCGTAGGCCACGTGCACATTGTGCCCCTGCGAGACCAGGCGGATGAAGGTGCCGCCCATCGAGATCACGTCGTCGTCCGGGTGCGGCGAGAAGATCAGCACGGTCTTGGGGAACGGCGCGGCCGGGACCGGACGCGTGCTGTCGTCCGCGTTGGGCTTGCCGCCCGGCCAGCCGGTGATCGTATGCTGCAGGTCGTTGAAGACCCGGATGTTGATCTGGTCGTAGGGGCCGTACAGCTCCAGCAATTCGCCCAGGGAGTTCTCCAGATAGTCGCGCTCCGTCAGCTTGAGGATCGGCATGCCGGCCGTCTCGCAGAGCCAGACCACGGCCTTGCGGATGAGCTTCTGCGTCCAGTCGCAGGGGCCCACCAGCCAGGGGGCCACCACGCGGGTCAGCAGGCTGCCGGCCGTCGCGTCGACGTAGAAATGGATATGGTCGTGCCGCTGCAGCAGCGAGGCCGGGCAGGCGGGCGTCATCTCGCCTTCGACGATGGCCTTGACCGCCTGGGCCTTGTCTTCTCCCCACGCCATCAGGACGATGCGGCACGCCGAGAGCATCGTGGCGATGCCCATCGTGATGGCGCTCTGCGGCGTGGCCGCAAGGTCGTGGCCGAAGTTGCGCGACTGGCGCTTGCGGGAGCCGTAGGAGAGCCGCACGGTGCGGGTGCGCGTTTTCTCGTTGCTGCCGGCTTCGTTGAAGCCGACCTGCCCCTCTTCACCGATGCCGATGACCAGCAGGTCCAGCCCGCGCGCGAGCTTGTCGAACGCGGCGCAGTAGTCGGAAACTTCCGCCTGCGGGACGGTCCCGTCCGGGATGTGGATATTCTCCGGGAGGATATCCACCTGGTCCAGGAGCGCCTCGTGCAGGCGGTGGTTGCGGCTCTGCAGCTCGTCCGAGGAGGACGGGTAGTATTCGTCGATCGAGACCACCTCGACGTTCCGGAAGGACACCTGACCCGCCTGGTAGCGGCGCAGCAGCTCCTCATAGAGCAGGGTCGGCGTGGCGCCGGTCGTCAGGCCGAGCCGGAACAGCCGGCCCTCGCAGGCCTTGATCCCCGCGACGATCATGTCCGCCACGGCCAGCGACGCCGGCCGGGCCTCCGGATAGATATCCGTCCAGATCTTCTCGTAGTTGTGCAGGATGCCGGCGGGCAGGTTCTTTTCGATCAGGCCGCCTTCGTAGGGTAGAGTAAACTGCTTGTCCATAATTGATTATCTGTGGCTCATCTGCTACAAAGATAGAAAAAAGGGGGCAAGTTCGGTGCGGGTTTTGCGTAATCCGACACACAAATTGCGCAAATTCGGGTATTTGCATAGTTTTTGTACCTTTGTAGAAAATTAAACGTATGAAGAGATTCCTCCTTCTCCTTTCTGCCCTGCTGCTCTCCGCATCCTTCTGCGAAGCGCGCAAACTTCCTGCAGAAACGCTCGGGACCGTCAAGTACGAGATCCGCTACAAGTGGGGCGCCATCAACGCCAAGGTGGCCTCGATCGACCTGTCCCTGAACGCCGACAAATGGGAGAACCACCACACCTACCACTCCAAGGCCGTCATCAAGACCTCTGCCGTCTTCAGCCTGTTCATCGGCGCCGACATGGCGGCTGAGTGCCAGATCGAGCAGTCCGACCTCCAGCCGCTCTACTTCATCAATCCTCACAAGAAAGGCGGCAAGGATGTCTGCTTCACCTTTATTTATAACCGCAAGACCAAGAACATCGAGTCCACGTTCCAGGACGTGAAGGCCACCTCCACGAAGAACTTCCCGATGGACGGCAAGACCTACGACCTGCTGTCCGTCATCCAGTTCGTCCGCTTCCTGGACGCCTCCTCCAAGAAGAACGTCGACATCAACCTGCTGCTGGGCGAGGACCGCTACCCGGGCGTGCTCACCTACGAGGGCAAGGACACGAAGAGGTTCCCGGGCCGGGAGACCGACCGTTTCGTGCTCCGCCTGACGGGCCGCGGCGTGATGGAGAACGGCAGCGGCAACGAGCTGACCTTCTGGCGCAGCACAGGCTCCGACCGCAATATCGTCGGCCTGGAAGCTCCAATCAACCCCGGCTTCATGACCATCCTGATCAAGGAATAACTCTATTAATATTTTACCTTTATGAAAAAATTGTTGGTTTTCTTTGCCCTGCTCCTCCTGTGGGCAGGCGCAGCATCCGCCCAGGCGGTGTATTCCTGCTCTTCCAAGAGCGACGCGAAAGTGAAAGTGTATGTGACCACGACCAAGAGCGAAGCCGACCTGGTCGTCTACAAGTGCAGCTCCAAGAGCGAAGCCTCCGGCAACAACGGCCTCTGGTACTTCGTCAGCTCCAAGAGTGACGCCAAGACGACGGTCTACTTCGTCAGCTCCAAGTCCGACTCCGATATCGTCATCTACTACACCTCCACCAAGAGTGAGGCCGGCTGGCAGAACCGAAGTAAATCCTACAAAATGGAATAGCTTCGGAAGACAGCCCAAAGAAGAAAAAGCATCGCGAATTGCGATGCTTTTTCTTTTGTTTTATTCGTATCTTTGTCTCAATGCAAATACCTATGAATATCAGACTATTCCTCCTTGCCACGCTGGCGCTGTGCGCCGGGTGACCCTCTCAGTGAACTTTTAGGTCCGCATTTAAAAAATTTGTACAAAACCTGAACACTGTGACCTGAATTTGATTACCTTTGCCGAGTTTTTTCGAGCTGTTGATACCCACCAGTAGACTGGAGGGAGTGATAAATGAGAGGCTTCGGCAGAATATTATTGGTAATATTCGGACTGTTTCTGGTCCTTCTGGTATTACCGTCACGATTGGTTGCCCAAACATGCACTGACCGCGATACGGTATCTTTTCGCTTCCGCCTCAATAGCACCGAACTCGACTTTTCGTATGCCAACAACGCCCAGAACTGGCAGCGTTTCGAGCAATGCTTCCAAGAGAAATACGGCAACCGCAACCCCATCGGCATCCAGTTCGACGTCTACGCCGGCGCCTCACCGGAAGGGTCCCGCAACCGCAACATGGAGCTGGGCCAGGCCCGGGCTGAAGCCATCGCCGCACACCTGCGGAAACGCCTGGGGAATAAGGCAGGAACCATCAATCTCCATAACCTCGGCCCACGCTGGGACGACCTCTACGACTTGGTTGCGGCCAGCGACGAGCCTTGGCGCGACGAAGTACTCCGCATCATCCGGGCTGACGTGGAAGCAGATCCTCAACACCTCGACCCCCGCGAAATGCGGCTGCGGCGTCTCCACGACGGAACGGTCTGGCCGGAGCTCATGGACAAATACCTGGCGCCGCTGCGCAGCGGCGGATCCGGTGCCGTGGTTGTCTCCTGGCACCCCGAGCGCGATACATTGGTGATCCGCGATACGGTCGTCATCGAGAAGCGAGTGGTCATCGTCCACGAAAACTATTACAAGCCTGACACCACCTCTGTCGTTGCAGCGCCCCGTGTCCGGCAGAAAGCCGATCAGACCAAAGCCTGGGCCATCAAGACCAACCTGCTCCTGCTGGGTGCAGCGGCCCCCAACCTGGAAGTCGAAATTCCGCTGGGCAAGCGCAACCGCTGGAGCCTCGAATTCGAAGCCTTCGCGCCCTGGTTCATCTGGAACAACAACGCGCAGGCCTCCCAGGCCGTAGACCTGGGCCTCGAGTTCCGCCTTTGGCTGGGTAATCGTGAATACCATCGCTGGCTCGACGGTTGGCACCTCGGCCTGGCGCTGGCCGGCGCTTACTACGATTGGGAATGGAAGCCGAGTGACGGCTATCAGGGAGAATATGCCAACGCCTACTTCAACATCGGCTGGCAGCACCGCTTCGGCAGGAAAGGGAACTGGGCCATCGACCTGGGTGTCGGCATCGGCGCGATGGGCACGCAGTATCGCCATTACCTCGGCAGCTCCGTGTATCCTGAGGGCCGTAAGGAGGATTGGGATCAGCACCTCATCTGGCATGACACGGGCTACTACATCTGGCCCGGGCCCTGCCACGCCAATTTCTCGATTGTCTACGTTATTAATTATAAGGATAAGAACCGCCGTCAGAAATGAGCTGGAAACGCACATATGGTTTGTTGACGGTGCTGATGGCCGTCCTGGCGCTCTCCGGGTGCCGGCGTGACCTGTGGGTCTACACCGATGAGTACCGACAGGTTGAGCTCTTCACCGACTGGTCGCTCTGCGACAGCCGGCCCGACGGCATGACGGCCTGGTTCCTTTCGAACGACAACGACGGACGCAACCGCCGCATCACCACGGCAGACGTGGAACACGCCTGGCTCAATCTGCCCCGCGGCCGCTTCACGGGCATCATCTTCGACTGGTCGCCCGCCGAGTATGCCAACCAGGAATTCGTTGGAATGACACAGCCCGAAACCGCGCTGGTGAAGGTGCGTCCCGCCACCGTGCAGCCCGCCCCCGACGACGAACTCTACGGCCTGAAGGCCGTCCCCGCGAACATGTCCATTCCTGTTGACGAATCGACCGGGATGCACCTGCTTTGCGTGACGCCCGACCCGATGTGCGCCGACACGCTCAAGAACGTGGAGATCATCACCGGCGTGGACGGAGACCTCGTGCTGTGGAAAGACCGGGAAGAATACGAGAAATCCCTGGTCCATCAGACTTTCTCCTGCCAGCCCCAGCCCATTACCTGGGACCTGCGGATCATGATCAGAGTCAAAGGGGCGCAGTACCTGCAATCCGTGCAGGCGACCGTAGCCGGCCTGGCCGAAGGAAATTGGCTCGCCGATTTGCGGCACACCTCCACGGCCTGCCTGCATCCGCTGGACGGATGGAGCATGCAGGTGCTCAGCGAAGATGTCAGTGCTTTGATGACCAGCATCCACACATTCGGTTTGCCGGAAGCGCCCGCGACGCGCGCTGGAGACAATACGACAGAGTATTCTCCCCTGCGCCTGAATCTGCGCGTCCTGCTGCGCGACGAAGAGACCGTCCTGTATTATCACTTTGACGTGTCGCCCGAAGAGTTGACCATCATTGAGGATCAGTTGGTGGCGCGGGTCGAAATTCCCATCGGGATGGATCTCCCCTACGTGGATCCCAAGGATTCTGCGGGTTTCGACGCCACGGTCACACCGTGGGAGAATGGCGGCGACGCAGAAGTAAACATGTAAAGGAAATAGAACAACAAAATATTATAATGATGAAAAAGTTTGTATTTGCATTGGCAGCGATCGCCGCAGTGACGGTTTCCTGCAACACGAAACTTGAATCTGACACCCCCAAGGATGAGCCTGTGGCCGTGGATTTCAGCGCGTACCTGAACCGCGGCGTGACCACCAAGGCCGGTGTGACTGGTGAGCTGACCACGACTGGCCTGCAGGGACCAGCTGCCGGCTTTGGCGTCTTTGCCTACTACACGGCCGACGAACCGTACTCGGGCGCCTCCGGCCCGAGCTTCATGTACAATGAAAAGATTTCCTGGGACGGAAGCAAATGGGTTTACTCGCCCATCAAATACTGGCCCAACGAGTTTGGTGCCGCTGCCTCCAGCGACGAAGTGGACCGGATCACTTTCTTTGCATACGCACCGTATGTTGCCGTGACGCCCTCCAACGGCATGGTCACCGGTACCGAGAACACCTCCGGCATCGTCGCCCTCTCACGCAACAGCGTCGGCGGCGACCCCATCGTGAAATATATCGTGAGCCTGGATCCCACTAAATGCGTGGACCTGTGCTGGGGCGTGTCGAAAAACGGCCTGACCAATTCTGTTGATGGCAGCAACAACCACGTGGCCGCGGGCGATCCTTACATTGACGTGGTCAAGCTCAAACTGGGCGACAAGATTGACTATGACTTCCGCCACGCCCTTTCGGCCATCAACGTGACCATTGATGCCGCCGTGGATGCCACGACGGTCGGCACCGACGTGGACGCCAACACGAAAATTTTCATTCGTTCGGTCAGCTTTGAGGGCCTGGCCACCAAAGGCGCCTTGAATCTCAACAGCACGGCGGCGAACGGCCCGCTTTGGACCGATTATTCCGGCTCAGGCACTCCTCTCGCTGAGGTCCTGACCGTCTATGACGGCCGCCGCGACGGCAAGGAAGGCGTCGAGGGTGCCGTTGCCAGCAACGAAACGCCCACCGGCCTGAACCCGAAGCTCGTCCAGTCCAAGCCCTACACCTCCCTTGATCTGACGCCCGGCGTGACCAAGACCGCTGTGAACCTGTTCAACGCTACCTCCTCCACTGCTTCCGTCTTCGTCATCCCCAGCAGCGAGCCGCTCAAGGTGACCCTCGTCTACGACGTGGAGACCAAGGACGACAAGCTGTCGACCCTGCTTTCCGACGGCGTGACACACGGCAGCACGGTGGAGAATGTCATCTCCAAAAACATCCAGATTGGTGGTTCTGATTTCTCGCTCGAGGCCGGCAAGAAATACACCATCGCCCTGCACATCGGCCTGACCAGCGTCAAGTTCGATGCCAGCGTCTCGACTTGGGCAGATGGCCAGAGCGCCAGCGCTGATCTTCCGCAGAACAACTAATCTTCTATTATGAAAAGGTGTGCAATCGCTGTACTGCTGACGCTGTTCGCAGGCGTGGCTTGTAACGAGATCGAGCGGCCGGAGGAGAAGATGGTTCCTATCTCCTTCTCTGCCGCTGTCTCGGACGGCATCGCCACGCGAGCGACCGGCATGATTGGCGATGACGCCAGTCTGCAGTCCGGCGGCTTCGGTGTGTTCGGCTGCTACACGGGATTGCACAACTATAGCGAAAGCGACGCCAATTCCAGTTTCATGTACAACCAGGAACTGGAATGGGTGTCGGGTGACGCTCACTGGGAATACAACCCGGTGAAATACTGGCCCGGCGAAGAAGGCCATAAGGTGAGCTTCTTCGCCTACGCCCCCTACAGCGAATGTGACGGGACGGGCTGCATTCCTTCCTGCGTCCGCTACCAGGAGACCGCCGACCCGTGGGTCATGTACCGCATCGCTGAAGACCCCGCCCAGCAGGTGGACCTCCTCTACGCCACACCGCTGCTGGACCAGACGAAAATGGCCGTGAACGAACGCCTGGAATTCACCTTCAAGCACGCCTTGGCGTGCGTGGGAGACAATGTGACCATAAGCACATCTGCCACGGGCGTAACCCTGAAGGAGGTTTCGATAGACTATACGCTGACCGCCAAGGGCCGGCTGGTGCTCTGGAACCGCGGCTCGGCCAACTGGACGCCCATCCAGAGCGAGGACGTCGTGACGGTACGCAGCGTTTCGCTGCTGACGGGCGGCCACGAGCCCCTGCCCAAGACGTTCTCCGGCCAGGGCCTCTTCTGCATCCCGGCCGAGGCGGCCGGCTATCCGCAGAAAGCCACCATTCACGTGACTTACGTCGTAAACAACGTGGAGCACACTGCCACAAGTGAACTGATGTTGAAAGGCCTGCTTCAGGAAGGCAAGACCCTCGACATCAACATTACTTTGAATGTCAACTAAAATGAAAAGAATCAGTTGTATTGTTTGTTTGATTGTCATCGCGTTGCTCCCTTCCTGCAAGGGAACCGTTGATTCGCCGGACAAGCCGGTGAAC
>CACXNA010000013.1 GCA_902768985.1 uncultured Bacteroidia bacterium
CAGCTTCGTAAACCTGCTGCTGGCCATGTGCATACTGCTCCTGGCGTTTGCCGTGCTGAACTATATCAACATGACGACGGCCCTGACGGGTTTCCGGGCCAAGGAAATGGCCACCCGGCGCCTGGTTGGTGCCGATAAACGAAGCATCTTCTTCAAAGTAATTTCCGAGAGCACCCTCATCTGCGGAATCTCGATGCTGCTGGCCATCTTGCTGGCCGAAGCGCTTTCTCCGCTTGCATCGCAGATCCTGAAGTACCAGGTTTCCATCTTCAAGGCGGTTACGCCCGTCAATGTGCTGCTGGTGCTGGGCTTTATCGCCCTGCTGGGCGTCCTGTCCGGCATCGTCCCGGCCCTGCTGATCCAGCAGGCACAGCCCATCGAGATTGTGCGCGGCACGCTCCGGCTCAAGACCAAGACGGTCTATAGCAAAGTCATCATCATCGTGCAGAATGTGGTGGCAGTCGTGATGCTGGTAAGCGCCCTCACGATGGGCCTCCAGATCCGGCATATGATTTCGGCCGACCTGGGCTATAACACCAAGGACATCCTCGTGGTCGATAATGCCTTTGGCCAGACCGGGCAGATCCGGCCGCTGCTGGACCGCCTTCGTGCTGAGCCCTGTGTGGAAGAAGTGGGGCAAGGTGATGGTATTCCGCTGGGCGGAACGAACAACTGGACGATGGAATTGGCGGACGGCCGCTGGGTATCGTTCCAGCAGATTCAGGGCGATGATAAATACTTCGACATCCTGGGACTGAAGGTCAAGCAGGATAATCATCAGCGCGCCTGGTGGCTCAATGAGTACGCCTTCAAGCAGATTGGCATAGAGGAAACGGCCACGGAATTCCAGTCTGCCCAAAATGGCACGCGCCAGATTGGAGGCATCTACTACGATTTCAAAATCCGTCCCCTGGAGGCCGACCAGAGCGCCGCACTTATCTACAATCGAGGGGAGAATCCGGATGACGATTATCCTTGGGTACTCCTGGTGAAAACCACCGGTGACCAGGCGGCTGCGAAAAAGCAGGTGGAAGCCGCCGTCAAGGAAGTCTTCCCGGATAGGATTTTCGAAGGCCAGTATATTGAGGAAATGATTGAAGACGGTTTCAAGGATGAGAGCCGGGTGCTGAACATCGTGCTCATCTTCACGCTGCTGTCTATCCTCGTGAGCGCCCTGGGCCTCTTTGCCATGAGTTCCTATTACATGCAGCAGGAAATCCGCAGCGTGTCGGTGAAAAAGGTCTTCGGGGCCGATTATTCCGGCGTGCTGAAAGAACTGGTGCTGTCGTTCATGAAGATGGTGGGAATCGCCTTTGTCATCGGCGTGCCCATTGCCTGGTTCATCATGAGCCGCTGGCTCTCCGGGTACGGACACCGCATTGACCTCCATTGGTGGATATTCGTCCTCGCCGGACTGGCGGTTGCCTTTATCGCCGCGATCAGTGTACTCTACCAGAGCATCAAGACGGCAAGGACAAATCCGGCCGAGGCATTGAAGAAAGAATAATCAGAAATGGCGCACGAAATCCATCCGCTCATGCAAAATACGATATACCCACACCGAACCGTCTTTCCGTTTGGCGTAGAAGACAATGTGGTGCCCAACGTGGAAACCCATAAGACCGGGTTTTATCTCCTCAAAACTCCTGCCCAGATATTCGGGAAGGTTGGCAAGGACGATAATGGCATCGCGGATGTCATTGTAGTATTTGACGGCCTGTTCCTCAGACCAAGTCTGGGCGGTGTAGTTCCAGATACTATCCAAATCCTCAACCGCCTTTTTGGATATCCCGTACTTAGCCATTGTTCCTGCGCTTTGCCTTCAGCTCTTCCAGGTGCGCTTCGAAGTCGAAATCTTCTACGAAACCACTGTTCATTCCCTCTTCAATGGCGGCGCGTAAAGCAGCGATTTTCTGCTCCTGGTCTTCCAGAAGACGCAGGCCGGACCGCACCACCTCGCTGGCGTTGTTGTATCGCCCGCTCGTGATGCTGGCTTGGATGAATTCCTCGAAATGGGGACCGAGTGCAACGGATGTAGTTTTCATAAGCAAACAATAACTACGCGAAGTTACCAATATTTCATAATAATCCAAAGAAAACGTAAAAAACTATATTATTACTCATTATGATTAAAGTTACCAATCTTTCCAAGATCTTCCGCACGGAAGAGATCGAGACCACGGCGCTCAATGGCGTTTCCTTCGAAATCAAGGACGGCGAGTTCGTCGCCATCATGGGCCCGTCGGGCTGCGGCAAGTCCACGCTGCTCAACATCCTGGGCCTGCTGGATAATCCCACCAGCGGCAGCTACGAACTCCTCGGCACCGAAGTGGGTGGCCTGAAGGAGAAGGAGCGCACGAAGTTCCGCAAGGGCAACATCGGCTTCGTGTTCCAGAGCTTCAATCTGATCGACGAACTCAATGTCTATGAGAACATTGAGCTCCCGCTGCGCTATCTGAACATCAGCGCCAGCGAGCGCAAGGCCAAGGTCACGGAGATCATGAAGCGCATGGCCATCAGCCATCGCTCCAATCATTTCCCGCAGCAGCTCTCCGGCGGTCAGCAGCAGCGCGTCGCCATCGCCCGCGCCGTCGTCGCCGGCCCGAAGCTGATCCTCGCCGATGAGCCGACCGGTAACCTCGACTCCAAGAACGGCAAGGAGGTCATGGACCTGCTGAAGGAGCTCAACACCGAAGGCACGACTATCGTGATGGTGACCCACTCCCAGAAGGACGCCGCCTGCGCCCAGCGCACGATCGACCTCTTCGACGGCCAGATTGTCTCCGATGTCAAGAACGAACTTTAATGAAGAAAAACTCAGATATTCTGATCAAGGTCCTCTCCCTGGGCATCGGGTTGGCTGTGGGCATCGTGCTCATTGCCAAGGTGTTCTTCGAGCTGAGCTACGACAGTTTCTACAAGGACATCGACCGGGTGTATACGATCAACACCTGGTATTCCCAGCATGGGGATGAGGGGGATTATGGGCAGGTGAGCGGCGCTGTTGCGGTGGGCTTTATGGAGGAAGTCCCTGGCGTCGAGTACGGCACGCGTACCACCACAGTTTTCAACGGAGATACTTACGTGGATGAGGACGGCAACAAGCTCAAGGCTACGCTGGTCTGTGCCGACACCTGCTTCTTCAAGGTGTTCGACCGGCCGATTCTCGCCGGCGACCCCGTGAAGATCCTGGGGAACTGGGGCGGGGTGATGGTGAGCCGGAGCTTCGCGGAGAAGCTGATGGATGAGATTCCGGGTCAAGCCCGGAATGACTACTCGTCCGTTATCGGCAAGCAGGTCTATAACGAGGACATGGCGGGGTTGAAACTTCCTATCGAGGGTGTCTTCGAGGACTTCCCGAAGAACGGCAGCCTGAGCTATGATATCCTTCTGTCGATCGAGACTTACGGGAAGCAGAGCACCGACAACTGGATGGGCAACGACCGCTACAAAGGATATGTGAAGCTTGCTCCCGGTGTGGATCCGGCAACGCTCACGGATGCGATCCGGAAGATGCAGGAGGTTCATCAGCATATAGAAGAGTATGAAGCACAGGGCTTGCAGTTGAGGTACTATCTGAAGCCGTTCATCAATGCGCACACATCGTCCCAGAGCGTAAAAACCCAGATCATCCTGTTGTCTACCGTAGCGGCTCTGCTGATCCTTATCTCTCTGCTGAACTATATCCTGATCGTGATATCGTCGCTGGTGAAGCGTTCGAAGGAAGTAGGTGTGCGGAAATGCTACGGCGCTGAGGGCAGGCACATTTATGTCATGCTGACGAAGGAAGCATCTGTTCATATCCTGCTGTCACTTGCCCTTGCCGCAGTAATCATCTTCGCCGGTCGCGGCATCATCGAGAACCTGCTGGGCGTGCCGTTCACCACACTGCTGGTGCCGCAGAGCATGGTGGCCATTGTGGCGCTGCTGCTCTTTGTGATGGTGATCTCCATCATTGTCCCGGCCGAGCTGTACAAGCGGATTCCGGTGGGTGCCGCGCTGAAGAACTATACGGAGAATTCCCGCCGGTGGAAGCTGGGTCTCCTGGGTGTACAGGTGCTGATCAATGTGTTCCTGGTGGTGTTGCTGCTTATCATCGGCAGACAGTATGAGATGGTGAATAACAGTGATCCCGGTTATTCCTATGAAGACCTGTACTACATCAGTATGTATGACGGTGACAGGCAGGCCCAGGCAAGGGCAATGGATGCGCTCAGGAACCTTCCCGAGGTATATGGCGTGGCTGCCTGCGGCAATTTGCCATATCAGGGATCAAGCGGGGATAATGTGTATATCCCCGGCGACGACAGGGAATTATTCAACATTGCGGACCAGTACGAATGCTCTTCCGGCTTTTATGACCTGATGGGTATCCAGTTCCTTGACGGACGCGCTCCTGAGAATGAATTGGAGATAGCAGTGGACGAGAAGTTTGTGGCAAGGATGGCCGATTTCACAGATTGGAGCGACGGTGCGGTTGGCAAACAGGTGTTTGTCACCGGGCACGCCCCTGTAAGCGAAGACGATGGGATCCCGTTCTATTACACCATCTCCGGTGTATATAAGAGCTATCTTATCGGAAGTCTCGTGTGGAAGGATCCCAGGCCGAGCGCTTGGTTCTACGGAAAAACTGGCAGTGAAGACTACTGGATGCCACATATCCTTTTCAAAGTGCGACCCGAATCGCTGCCGATGGTCCGGGAGACGCTGTTCCAGACGCTGGAAGGCAGGGAGATAGACATCTTCTCTTACGGAGAACAGATGCGCGCGTCTTACTCCGATGTCAAGAAGGTGCGCAATACCATGGCGCTGGGCGCCGTCTTCTCGCTTCTGATTGCCCTGATGGGACTGATCGGCTTCATCCGGGACGAGAGTCTGCGACGGAGCAAGGAGATGGCCGTCCGCAAGATCAACGGTGCCTCATCACGGGATGTCCTTGTCGTCTTCGCGGCAGGCATACTCAAGCTGTCGGCGATCATGGCGGCGCTCTCTTGCGCCGGAGCATTCTTCGTGTCCGGCAAACTGCTGGAGATGTTTGCCGAGAAGGTGCCGCTGAATCCTTTGTACTTCATCGGCGGTGCACTGCTGGTGCTGGCCATCGTGCTGGGCGTGGTGGTTCTGAACTGCCTCCGCATTGCCCGCGCCAATCCGGTGGAATCGTTAAAGAACGAGTAGTATGAAAAGTTACCTGAAGTTTTTATCCCGCAACAAGCTCTACACCGCCATCGAGGCGGCGGGGCTGATCGTGAGCCTGGCGTTCGTGGTTGTCATCTTTTGCTACGCCTGGCAGCAAATCAGCATCACCCGGGAAGCACCGGACCACAAACGCCTTTACGCGCTGACGAGCGGACGGGATGAGGGCCAGTCTGCCTGGCCGGGAGAAATGGCCGTCGTGCAGGACCGTGTCCCGGATGTGGAAGCGGCGGGACGAATCAACATGTATGGTTCTCCGGCCAAGTTCAATGGACAGTACATTCAGGGCAGCCCCAAGGTTTACGAGGTCGATCCGGAGATTTTCGAATTCTTGCCGCAGACATTCCTGGCCGGGGACGAGCGCGTGCTTCAGGACAGGAGCCAGGTGATCCTGGGCGAGACGTTTGCCAAGCGGCTCTCGCCGGATCTGGACCTGCTGGGGAAACCCCTCGTTTTCCGGAACGACACCGTTACGATCGGAGGTATTCTCCGCGTGCCGGAGCGTTCGCTCCTGAAAGAGGGCGATATCTATTGCGCCTTCAGGGAACCCGATGCCCCTTCCACGACAAAGATTACCTTCCCGGTGGACCTGGTGCTGGTACGGCTGCGGGAAGGCGCCGACCACCAGGCCGTCAGGACGCTGATTGACACCGTGGTGGTTCGCGAATTCGCCTCGAAGTATGCCAGCCTTAAACCCGAAAGGTCATTGACCACGCCCATTACGGAGTTGTATTTCCAGAAGGCGGGGAATGTTACGAAACAGGGTAACGCCACGCTGGTCTATGTGTTGATTGCCGTCGGCATCCTGCTTCTCGCTTCGGCTCTCTTCAATTACATCAACCTCAGCGTCGCCCTGGCGGGGAAGCGGGCCAAGGAGATGGCTATCCGCTCCACCCTGGGCGAATCCCGGGGCTGGATCTGGTGGCGGTATATCTCGGAGTCTATCCTGTTCGTTCTGGTTTGCTTTGTGCTGGCCTGGCTGCTGGCCAAAGCCCTGGAGCCGATGTTCAACCGGTATATGGCCGGGGATGTGGAGCTGGAGGTATCCGCCTCGCCGCTTTACCTGGGCGTCTATGCCTTGATGGCCATGGTCTTCGGCCTGGTTTCCGGACTGGTTCCCGCGTGGATGACCTCCCGCTACGACCCGGTGGCCGTGATCAAGGGAGAGCAGCGTCGGCAGACCAAGGCGGTTTTCTCCAAGGTGTTCATTATCATCCAGAACGTCATCACCGTAGCGCTCATATCGCTTGCGCTGGTGATGGAGCTGCAGTATAATCATCTTGCGAACATGCCGATGGGGGCGGACCTCGAGGGTCTGTACTTCATTTCCAGCGGAACGGTGGGGAAAGACGTCCTGGCCGCCAAGCCCTATGTGGACAAGATGGCCACCAGCACCGGCTATCCGGGGCATCTCAGCATGTTCATCTCTACGCTTGTGGAGGACCAGAAATATACCATCGGGGAGCTTCAATGTGATGCGGACGCTTTCGACCTGTTCGGATTTGAGATTGTCCAGGATTTCGGCACCTCCAGACTGCAATCCCTGTGGTTTACCGAATCGGCTGCCAGGATCTATTCCATTGATGAAGAGAATCAGGAAATGCCTGAGGCATTCAGCTTTTTTAATCAAGGATCGCATGTGGGTGGAATCATTAAGGACTTTGCCGTCAAGGGCGCGTCCGAGGTGGATGGCAACCAGGTCGGCGTCGTGGCAATCGACGATTTGGAGAACTATTCCAACGTGATTCTGAAACTGAACCGCCTGGATGATGAAGTGCGTGCTGAACTTAGGCAAATCAGCCATGAGGAAAGCTTCCGGCTTACGGGAAGCGATGAGTTCGCGGATCATTACGGGTATATCCCTGAATTGCTCGAAAAGGGCCTCGAGACGACGCGCAATTTCATCAGTCTGATCGAGCTCTTCATGGCCCTCGCGACCCTGATCTCCCTGCTGGGCCTGGTCGCCATGAGTGCTTACTACGCCGGGATGCAGACGCGGGACATCGCCGTCCGGAAGGTTTTCGGCGGCAGCGTCACCTCGGAGACGGTGCGCTCGGTGCGGGAATACATGATCCTGGTCGGTATCGCCGTCCTGGTCGGTGTGCCTGTGGCTGTTGTTCTGGCCGAACGGTACTTGCGCCAGTTCTGGTACAGGATTGAAGGATATGGGTGGGTGTTCGTCGTCGGCGCCGTCATCGCCCTGGTGATTTCTTTCCTGGCGGTGCTCTGGCAGACGCTGAAGGCCGCGAAGACGAATCCGGCCGTTGAATTGAAGAAAGAATAAGATGAAAAGTTACTTAAAATTCCTGTCCCGCAACAAGTTGTACACCGCTATCGAGGCGGCGGGGCTGATCGTGAGCCTGGCGTTCGTGCTGCTGACCGGGCACTTCGTGTGGCAGCAGCGGCAGATGACGCGCAACGTGCCGGACTATGAGGACGTCTACACTTTTTACCGGTCGACGAGCGCACGCTCGGGCATCGGGCATTCCTGGGGCCTGGCCTACGAGGCCAAGGAGAGCATCCCCGAGGTGGAGCAGGCCGCCATGTTCTGGCGGGCGCTGGACGCCGAGGAGACCGTTGAGGTGGGCGGGGAGAAGTACCACGTCGGCAGCTTCATGGTGGGCGGGGATTTCTTCGACATCTTCCCGGCCGAATTCGACTACGGCGGCCCCGAGGTGCTCCTGGACGCCTCCAACGCCATCGTAAGCCGTGCCTTCGCGAACCGCCTGGGCGGCGCGGAGCAGGCCGTCGGCCGCGTCATCGACGGCGAATTGACCATCGCCGCCATCATCAAAGAGACGCCCAATCCCATCTTTGGCGACGTTGATGTCATTTCCAGCATCGAGAACCTGACCAACCGCAAGAATTCCCCGTACATGATGGATGTGACCCCGTTCGTCAAGGTCCGCAAGGGGACCGACCGGGCTGCGCTGGAGGTGAAGGCCGACACGCTGGTGACGCGCGAGTTCGACGCCATCGGAGCCCGGGACTTCCTGGATGACTGCGGCCTGGTCCGCTACGACGAGATCTGGTTCTCGCCCGCGAACAATCAGAACCTCCGGCGGGGCAATTCGACCTACACGGGCATTATCCTGCTGGTCACCATCATCCTGCTGCTGTCGGCGATTTTCAATTACATCAACCTGAACGTCGCGCTTTCCAGCAAACGCGCCCGGGAGATGGCCACGCGCAAGATCCTCGGAGCGGGGGAGCGAACGCTCATCGGCGGCTACCTGCTCGAGTCCTTCGCCTTCACGGCGCTCTGCTTCGCGCTGGCGGCGCTGCTCGCCGAAGCCTGCACGCCCTGGTTCAACCGAATCATCAACGCGGCCGTGCCCGTACGCGTGCTCTACACCCCGGGCTGGTTGGCCGTCTACGCCCTGTTTGTCATCTTATTGTCCGTGATCCAGGGGCTCCTGCCTGCCTGGATCGGCACGCGCATGCCGGCTATCGCCGTGGTCAAGGGAGAGTACCGCGCCCGGCACAAGCACGTGTTCAGCAAGGTCTTCATCGTGATCCAGCAGGCGTTCTCCATTCTCCTGCTGGCCCTCGCCATCGTGCTCGGCCGGCAGGTTTCCCACATGGCCAACCGCCCGCTGGGCGTCGATGTGGAAGGGGATTTCTACGTGCAGATGGACAACTGGGGGTTGCGGGATATCTTCGCCGAGCGGGCGAAGTTGCTGCCCTGCGTGAGCCGGATCGGCCGCAGTACCTATTTCCCCGGCATGACGGAAGAATGGGAGTCGGAAGACAAGGATCGCGGCATCATCAAGCTGGCGGTAATCACCTGTGACAGCACGGCGTTCGACATCTTCGGATTCGACGTAAAGGAGCGCATCACGGCGCCCGTGGACGGGTCCGTGTGGATCTCCGAGCGGGAGATGACGCGCTTCGGCGTGGACCGGGACACGGAGAACCTAGGCTACCACCACGTGTGGGGCGAGTCCCTCGGCGGCATCATCGGCGACTTTGCCGCGAACGACGTCCTGGAATACGGCTCGGACGTCGGCAGCTACGTGGTCATCACCCCCGAGGAGGAACTGTACGGCCTGCTGATCGAGACGGTCGGCGACCCGGCCGAGACGGAGCGGCAGCTCAAGGAGCTGTATACGGAGCTCAGCATGAAGTACATCGGCATCGAGGACAAGCCCTACATGTTCGGCTTCATCACGGACCTCCTCTCGGAGGGCCTATCGGAAGTCCGGACGCGGCTCACGCTGGTCGGGGTGTTCATGCTCCTGAGCCTGCTGCTGTCCGTGCTGGGCCTGACGGCCATGAGCAGCTACTACGCCAACGAAAGCTCGAAGGACATCGCCATCCGCAAGGTCTTCGGCAGCACGGTGCAGGATGAGATCCGCAAGACGGTGCTGGAGTACCTCGCGCTGCTCGGGATCGCGGCGCTCATCGCCGTCCCGCTCGCCGTGCGCCTCGCGGTCCGCCTGCTGGAGGCCTACCCGTACCGGATCTCCGGCTACGGCTGGGTCTTCGCCGTCGCCGTCGCCATCGCGACGCTCATCGCCTTCGCCTCCGTGCTCTGGCAGGCCCTGAAGGCCGCCCGGACGAACCCGGCGGTGGAATTGAAAAAGGAATAAGAGATTCCGGGTCAAGCCCGGAATGACTATAATAGAGCATGAAGAGTTATCTGAAATTTCTGAGTAGGAACAAGTTATACACCGCCATCGAGTTTGTTGGGTTGGCGGTGAGCCTGGCGTTTGTGATCCTGATCGGCAGCTTCGTGTGGCAGCAGTACGCCGTGGCCCTGGAGCACCCGGACCGGGAGCGGATCTATATCCCAGGGCTGCCGGACAGCCCGGGCCTGACCTACGGCTTCGCGGATGTGGTGACGGAGATCCCGGAGATCGAGTCCATGGCCACGCTGTGCTTCTGCGCGCCCACTTACGGCATGCACGATGTGCTGTACGGCGGCGGCGTGGACCGGAACTTCTTCGAGATGTTCCCGCGCTTCCGCTTCGTGGCGGGCGACGCGGACGCCGTGCTCACGGCGACGAATGTCCTCGTGTCGTCGCGTTTCGCCCGCCGCCACGACCTCTCGCTCGGGGATCGGCTGACGCTGGAAGAGAAGGACTACACGGTTGGGGCTATCTTCGAGAACCCGCGCGGGACGGTCTTCCGTTCGTATGAAGTGCTTCTGCCGCTGGAGAGTGTGAAGGACCGCTGGCAGCCGTTCGACAATTTCGGCAGCAAGACCATCTTCCTGAAAGTGCGCCCCGGCACGGACCGCCAGGTGCTCTATGATAAGCTGGAAGATCTCTGCAAACGGGTCTATCCGGACATGTATGGCCGGGACTTCTTCGACCATCTGGACCTGTTCCGCTACGACGAACTCTTCTTCCGGGAGACGGACCGGACCTTCAAGCACGGGGATCAGAAGACCCTGCGGATCCTGCTGCTCGTGTGCCTGCTGCTCCTGCTTTCTTCGATTTTCAACTATATCAACCTCTCCGTGGCGCTCACCGGCAAGCGCGCCAAGGAGATGGCCGTCCGCCAGCTCATCGGCGCCTCGCGGGGGAGTATCGTCCGCAAGTACATCGTCGAATCGATCCTCTTCACGGCGGTCTGCTTCGCGGCGGGCCTCCTGCTGGCGGATGCCTTCTGCCCGCTGCTGAACCAGCTCCTGAGCAACCCGGACGTGCCTGTCAAGATCGTCTGGTCCACGGGTTACGTGCTGGCCTATGTCGGCATCGTGCTCGTGCTGGGCGCCCTGTGCGGCGCCGTGCCGGCGGTCATGGCGGGGCGGTATAATTCGCTGGAGGTGATGAAGGGCGGCTTCCGCCGCCGGACCAAGATGGTCTTCAGTAAGATCTTCATCGCGCTGCAGAACGCGCTGGCCGTCATCCTGATCGCCCTGGCCATCACCATGGAGGCACAGATGCGCAGGACGCAGACCCGGCCGATGCATTGCAGGGTCGAGAATATGTACGACCTGTCGTTCATCACCGCAGAGGACCAGACGCCGCTGCGCGACGCCTTGGATCGGCTTCCTTACATTAAGAACATTGGCAAATGCACCAGCGCACCGGGCGTCGAGGCCAGTGGGCAGTATAGCCTTACGCGAGACGGGGAGGACATCCTGTACCGGGTCTATAAGATGGACAGCACGGCCTTCCGGATGTTCGATTTCGAGATCCTAGAGGACTACGGCGCCCCGGTGCTCAACAGCGTCTGGTTCACCGACGAGAGCTTTGCTGCCAGCGGCTTCGATGCCGACTATCATGATATCAGCGTACTGTCTCAGCGGCTGGAGGGCTGCGAGAACGTGGCAGGCATCATCAGGGCCTTCCCCACGAACCGCATGAATACGGGCCGGGAGGACCCGGCCATCGTGGTCGTGGTGCGGCCGGAAGACATCTGGTGGGGGACGTTCGTCATCGAGGTGGAAGGCGACCGGAAGGAAGCCGAGAAGGCCATCATGGCCGCGTACGACGACTACGCCCGCGAGCGGGAGGTCTATTCGAATTATCCGGGCTGGCTCGAAGATTATTTCGCCGAGGCCTGGGTGCCCGCCCGCAACAATATGCGCCTGGTGGAGATCTTCACCCTGCTGGCCATCCTCATCTCCCTGCTGGGCCTGGTGGCCATGAGCACCTACTATGCCGACGAGAAGTCCCGCGACATTGCCGTCCGCAAGGTCTTCGGCGGCACGGTGGACTCCGAGGCGCGCCGCACGATCCGGGACTACATGGTCCTCGTCGGCGTGGCCTGTCTGATCGGCATCCCGGTTGCGGTTTACGTGGCGCAGGAATACCTCAAGGACTTCATCTACCGCCTGAAGGGCTACTGGTGGATCTTCGCCCTCGCCGTGGCGCTCTCCGTGCTCATCGCCTTCGTCTCGGTCCTCTGGCAGACGCTGAAAGCCGCCCGGACGAATCCTGCGGTGGAACTCAAGAAGGAATAGGCTAGAGCTTCCGGAGAATGACCGTGTCGCCTTCTTCGAGGACCATGTCGGCGGGGAAGCCATTGTAGAGCATCAGCTTCTTCAGCTGGACACCGAACATCTGGGAGATGTCCCAGAGGGTGAGGCCGTCCCGGACCACCTCGTAGAGGCTGCCGTCCTCGGACTGAGCCTTCTTGCGATCCAGGTAGACCATCATGCCGGGCACGAGGGCGACCGGCTTGTCGAGGTCGTTGAAGCGCAGCAACTGCTTGAGGGTCAAGCGATATTCGGCGGCGATGCCGGCCCAGTTGTCGCCTTCGACCGCGCGGACGTAACGCGCGCCGTTCATCTTATTAACCGGGCGCGAGAGCGACAGCGAGACGGACTCCTTGTAGTCCTCCTGCCGGATCACGACGGCCGGCTCGGCCGGCTGCTCCCGGACGGGCTCTTCCCGGACCGTATGGGCCGGGGCAGGCTCCGCAGGCCGCTCAGCGGCCGTTTCTGCGACAGCGGCCGCGACCGTCCCCCGCGGAAGGTCGTCCTCGGTCATGGTGTCGTATTTGTAAAGCTGGAAATCCTCGATCAGGTTGATGAGCTTGGTGGCGTAGCCGGAATCCGTGGCGTAGCCGGCGCGGCGCAGGCCGTGCGCCCAGCCCTTGTAGTCGGTGGGCTTCAGGTCGAAGAGCGCCTTGTAGCGCTCGCGGCCGCGCAGGAAATCGGAATGCGCACGGAACGAATCTTCGTCGGTCGGGTAGGCGCGGAAGCACTCCTTCTCCTTTTCGTCATCCTTGAAATACTTGTCCCCATCCCAGTCGTTGTGGCATTTCAAGCCGAAATGGTTGTGGGCCACGGTGGCCAGCGGAGACAGGCCGGCGCCTGACTCCAGCAGCCCCTGCGCGAGCGTGATGCTCGCCGGCACGCCGGTGCGCTGCATCTCCAGCACCGCCAGCGGGTAGTACCGGTCGACGTAGGCCTGGCGCGGGTTCTTGGCAGCGCCCAGGAAGAGCGCCGCTGCCGCGACGAGAAGAAGGATCCGTTTCATCGGAGACAAAGATACTAAAATTCGAGCACACTGCCATCCTGGCCGGCCTCGGTGGCCGGGAAGACGGCCTGGCACTCCGCCAGCAGGGCGTCGAAGTCGGTGATGCGGGAAGAATAGTGGCCGATCACCAGCCGGCCGGCGCCCGCGTCGCGTGCGCACTGCGCCGCCTGCCCGGCGGTCGAGTGCCAGTGGGCGACGGCCCGGTCGGCCATTTCGTCGGGATAGGTAGCCTCGTGGTAGAGCAGGTCCACCCCGCGCACCCACGCCGCCTCCTCGGGGAAGGGGATGGTGTCGGAGCAGTAGGCGAAGCTCTTCGGATGGTAATCCGGGTTCTCCTGCCAGTGCCGCTCCGTGACGATTTCGTCAAAGCGATACCCGTAGGTCTCGATCTTGTGCTGCAGGGGGAAGGCGCTGACCGTCACGTGCTTGGACGTGTGGACGACCTGCGGCTCCTTGCAGCT
This sequence comes from uncultured Bacteroidia bacterium, assembly GCA_902768985.1. Lineage (GTDB taxonomy): Bacteria > Bacteroidota > Bacteroidia > Bacteroidales > UBA932 > Cryptobacteroides. Next base: position 13,592 of record CACXNA010000013.1, read on the forward strand.
CACGGGCACGAACTTGATCTCAAAGCAGTCCCACTCGCCGAAGAAGCTCTTGTAGAAATTGAGCACGGAACCCAGGGCCTGGGGGCCGTAAATGTAGAGCGGGGCCGTCCGGCCGTACATGGTCATCGTGTTCAGCAGGCCGAAGAGGCCGAACAGATGGTCGCCGTGGATATGGGAAATAAAGATCGCCTCCACCTTCATGAATGAGAGGTGGGCGCGCCGCATCTGCTGCTGCGTGCCCTCCCCGCAATCCAAGAGGAACAAGCGCCCATGCACGGCGAGGGCCTGGGCGCTTGGATTCCTATCAGAAATGGGCATGGCCGAAGCCGTGCCCATTATCGTGAGTGTGAAGTTCATCGGGAATTACTCGCCTTTCTCGAGCTTCTCCTTCAGAGCGGCCAGCGCGTCGATGTCGCCGAGCGTAGTCTTCTCGACATTGGCGTTGACCTTCTTGACAGCCTTCTTGGTGCTCTCGGCCTCGGTGGCGGCGGCACGCTCCTTGACCTCCTGGTAGGTGCGCAGGTGGCTGAGGAGGATGCGGCGGGTGGAGCGACGGAGCTCGACCACCTTGAACGGGAGGGTCTCGCCGGTGACGGCCTGCTTGCCGTCTTCCTTGACGAGCTCGCGGTTGAACGCGAAGCCCTCGGCGTCACCGTCCAGGGTGATGTTGGCACCCTTGTCGGTGGTGGAGGCGATGGTACCCTCAACGGTGGAGCCAACCGGGAACTTGGCCTCAATCTCGTCCCAAGGGTTCGGGATGAGCTGCTTGTGGCCGAGGCTGAGCTTGTGGTTCTGCTCGTCGAAGTCGAGAATCTGGACGTCGATCACGTCGCCGGTGTTGACCACCTCGGACGGATGCTTGATCTTGTTCCAGCTGAGGTCGCTGATGTGCACGAGGCCCTCGACACCGTCCTCCAGCTCGGCGAACACGCCGAAGTTGGTGATGTTGCGGACCGTAGCCTTCTGCTTGCTGCCGACGGGGTACTTCTCGCGGATGCTCTCCCAAGGGTTCGGCATGAGCTGCTTCAGACCGAGGGAAATCTTGCGGGCCTCGCGGTCGATGGAAAGCACCTGGGCCTCCACCTCGTCGCCGACCTTCAGGAATTCCTGAGCGGAGTGCAGACGCGGGGACCAGGACATTTCGGACACGTGGACCAGACCCTCAACACCCGGCTCGATCTCGATGAAGGCGCCGTAGTCAGCGATGAGGATGACCTTACCCTTGACCTTGTCGCCCTCCTTGAGGTTGGCGTCGAGGTTGTCCCAAGGGTGCGGGGTGAGCTGCTTGAGACCAAGCGCGATGCGCTTCTGCTGCTCGTTGAAGTCGAGGACGACGACCTTGATCTTCTCGTCGAGGGAGACAACCTCCTCAGGATGGTTGACACGGCCCCAGGAGAGGTCGGTGATGTGGATGAGACCGTCCACGCCGCCGAGGTCGACGAACACACCGTAGTTGGTGATGTTCTTGACCACGCCTTCGAGGACCTGACCCTTCTCCAGCTTGCTGATGAGCTCGGCGCGCTTGGCTTCCTGCTCGGCCTCGAGGAGTGCCTTGTGGGAAACGACGACGTTGCGGAACTCCTGGTTGATCTTGACGATCTTGCAGTCGATGTTCTGGTTGACGAACTGGTCGTAGTCGCGGATCGGCTTGATGTCGATCTGGCTGCCCGGCAGGAAGGCTTCGATGCCGAACACGTCGACGATCATACCGCCCTTCGTGCGGGTCTTGACGAAGCCCTTCACGATCTCGTCGTTCTCGAAGGCCTCGTTCACTCTATCCCAAGACTTGAGGGTGCGGGCCTTGCGGTGGGAAAGCACCAGCTGGCCCTTCTTGTCCTCGGCGGACTCCACATAAACCTCCACCTTGTCGCCGACCTTCACGTCGGGATCGTAGCGGAATTCGGACACGGGGATGACGCCCTCGCTCTTGCCACCGATCGTGACGACGATCTCGCGCTTGGTGACGGCGGTCACCTCACCCTCGACCACTTCGTTCTCGACGACCTTGGACAGCGTGGCGCTGTAAGCGTCCTCGATGGCCTTCTTGTCGGTGGTGCCGTAGACATCGCCGCCCTCGAAGGCGTCCCAGTCAAAGTCCTCCGGCTTGACGGATGCATTCATCCGCACGCCGGCAGCCTTGGTTTCTTTTTTCTCCTGGGGAGCTTCCACGACGGGAGCCTCAGCCACAGGAACTTCGTTCTTAATTTCTTCCATTTTGTAATTGAAACAAACTAGTAGTTAAACATTATTTACTGTGCCACTTGTCCGGCATCGCCGGAAAACGGGCGCGCAAAGTTAGCAAATATTTCTGATTTTCACTATCTTTGCCTATCTGAATTGCAAAAAATGTATTCTACCGAGAAATACCCTTCCAAAATCCTTCAGGAGGCCGTCGAGGCCATCGGCTCGCTGCCCGGCGTGGGCTCCCGCAGCGCCCTGCGCCTGGCCCTGCACCTGCTGGGCCAGCCCGCGGAGCAGATCCACCATTTCACGGAAGCCGTGAACCGCCTGGCCGACGACGTGCACTACTGCCACATCTGCCAGATGATCGCGGACGCGGACACCTGCTCGATCTGCGCGGACCACACGCGCGACGCCCGCACCATCTGCGTGGTGGAGAGCGTGCGCGACGTGATGAGCATCGAGGCCACGGGGCAGTACCGCGGCGTCTACCACGTCCTCGGGGGCATCATCTCGCCGATCGACGGCGTCGGCCCCTCGGACCTGAAGATCAAGGAGTTGGTGGAGCGCATCGACCGCATGCACACGGAAGACGCCGCCACGGAAGACCTGCCGGGCGGGGACAGCGTATCCCTCGGGGAAATCGAAATCATCCTGGCGCTGAGCGGCGATGTGGAGGGCGAAACCACCGCGCTCTACATATACCGCCAGATCGAGGACAAAGGCGTGAAGGTCTCGACCCTCGCCCGCGGCCTCGGCTTCGGCGACGACCTCGAGTACGCCGACAGCCTCACCCTCGGCCGCTCGCTGGTCGGCCGCCAGCCCTTCCGGCCGTAGCCCTTATCCCACGTACTCCGACGGCGGGACGCCGAACTGCTTCTTGAAGGAGGTGGAGAAGTGGGAGAGGGTGTTGAAGCCCGTCATCCACGCAATCTCCGACATGTTGTACTTGCCCTCCTTGAGCAGGTCGGCGGCGCGGTTGAGCTTGTAGCGCTTGAAGAAGACGCCCGGATTCTCGCCCGTCAGGCCCTTGACCTTGTAGTAGAACTTGGTACGGGAGATGCGCATCATCTCCGTGATGCGGTTGATGTCCAGCTCCTGGTTGGCCAACTCCTTGTCCATCAGCTCGTAGAGCTCCTTCATGAAGGCGTTGTCGCGCGGCGACAGGGCCTCCGGCTCGATGTCCTCGGTGCTGGTGACGGAGCCGAGCCGCTGGCGCAGCTTGTCGCGGTTCTCCAGCAGGGACTTCACGAGCGCGAGCAGGTAGGACGGGTTGAAGGGCTTGGTTACGTAGGCGTCGGCACCCTTGTCGAGGCCCTGGACCTGGCTCTCCACGGCCACCTTGGCCGTGACGAGGATCACGGGGATGTGGCTGAGCTGGAGGTTGCCCTTGACGGCTTCGCAGAGCTCGTAGCCGCTCATGCCCGGCATCACCACGTCGCTGATCACGAGGTCCGGCGCCTCCTCCTCGAGGGACTTCAGCGCGGACTCGCCATCGAAGTGCACAAGCACCTGATAATAAGGGGAGAGGAGTACCTTGACGTAGTTCGCCACGTCGATGTCGTCGTCCACGACGACGATGCGGCGCTTGTCGTCGGACTCGTCCACCGGGGCCGGCTGGGTCGGGGTCGCTTCCGCGAACGGGACGCGCGGGCGCAGCGGATCGTCGGTGGTGCGCTCGTCCTCGGTGTAGGAGGTGGCGCTGACCGGGAGGATGAAGGTGAATTCGGCCCCGCCGTCGACGCGGTTGCGCGCGTGGATATATCCATGGTGCAGCTCCGCGAGCGCGCGTGAATAGAAGAGGCCGATGCCGGTGCCCGCGGCGTCGCCGCGCCCGGCCTGGTTGAAGCGTTCGAAGATCTTCTCGATTTGGTCCTCCGGGATGCCGCGGCCCGTGTCGGAGACGCGGATCTGCGCGTAGCGCGTGTCGGTGTCGGCGTCCGTGAGCGGGAAGTCGCGGGCGACTTCCTCGCGGGGGAGGACGTCGAAGGAGAGCGCGACCTTGCCGCCCGGCGGCGTGAATTTCATGGCGTTGGACAGCAGGTTCATGGTGATCTTGGTCACCTTGTCGGCGTCGCGCCACATCGTGAAGGCGTCCTCGAGGCCGTGGGTGTTGAACTCGATGCCCTTGGACTCGGCGTTGAAGCGGAAGAGGTCCGCACACTCATTGAGCGGGGCGACGATGTCGCCCTCCGCGACCTTCAGCTGGAGCTTCTTGTCGTTGATGCGGTTGAAGTCGAGCAGCTGGCCCACCAGCGAGAGCATCCAGGCGGTGTTGCGCTGCACGATGCCGACCAGCTGGCGGTCCTGCCCGTGGATGTCGGGCGAGGCGGCGAGCTGCTCCGCCGGACCCGCGATCATCGTGAGCGGGGTGCGGAATTCGTGCGCCACGTTGGCGAAGTAGTTCATCTGCACGCGGTTGAGCCGCTTCTCGTCCTCCTGCGCAGCTTCCGCGCGCTCGCGCTCGCGCCGCTCCTCGCGGATGTGCTTGGCGGCGTCCTTGCGGACGCGGTTGATGCGGCGGTAGATCAGCCAGATGAAGGCCAGCAGACCGATGGTCAGGATCCAGAAGAGGATCCGGGCCCACCAGGTGCGGTACCACGGCGGCAGGATGCGGACCAGCAGGGAATCCTCCGAGTCCTCGTCGTCCTCGATGCGGGCGCGGAAACGGTACGTCCCGGCGGGCAGGTTGGCGTAGTAGGCTTCGCCGGCCGTGCCGGCGTCGATCCAGTAACTGTCGAAGCCGTCCATCATGTACTCGTAGCGGACACCGGTGTGCTCGCTGTAGTCGAGGGCGGCGTAGGAGATGCTGAAGCCGTTCTGGTTGTGGCGGATGGTGATGTCCGGATGGTGCGAGAGCTCCGTGCTGATCGGCCCGTCAGGGGAGGGCATGACGAGGTCGTTGTGGATCTTCAGGTCCTGGAAGACCAGCCTGGCGGTATAATTCCGCTGGATGTCCAGCGGGTTGAAGAAGGTGAGGCCGTGCGTGCCGCCGAAGACCAGCGTGCCGTCCGGCAGGGCGCAGGAAGAGCGGTTGTAGAACTGGTTGCCGCCGATGCCGTCGTAGTCATAGAAGACGGTGAAGGTGCCGACCGTGCGGTCGAAGCGGCACAGACCGTTCTGCGTGCTGACCCAGATATTGCCCTGCTGGTCTTCCTCGACGGAGCAGATGTCCGGGCAGGGGATGCCCTCGACCGGACGCGTGCGCTGGATGCCCCGCTCGTGGCGGAACAGGCCGTTGCCCACCGTGCCGAGCCAGGCGTCCCCGGCGCTGTCCAGGAAGAGGCAGGTGGGGTCCATGGCGGCGTGGCGGATGTTGTCCTTCCATTCTTCGGCCGGGGTCTCAATGAAACGGGCCTCGCCGGTGTTGGTGAACACCTCGCACATCGGGTTGTCGTAGGAGGAGACCAGCATGCGGCCGGGCGAGACCTGCAGCAGGGCCGGTGCGTAGGTCCATTTGTCACCCGGGAGGCGGAACCTTTCCTGGCTGCGGGTATTCTTGTCGTATCGGATCAGGTCGCCGGAATAGCCGGACACCCAGATGCGGCCCAGGTCGTCCTGCGAGAGGGTCGTGGGGTTGACCATGCCGATGCGGTCCACGACCTGCAGCTGCTGGCCGTCGTAGCGGCAGCGGAGCACCTGGTACTTCTCGGTCATCACCAGCCAGATCTCGCCCTGGGCGTCGCAGAAGACGCTGGAGCAGCGGATGTAGCCGACGTTGTTGTCCGGGACGAGGCGGTTCAGGTCGATCGTGCTCAGGTCCTTACTGTTCAGATCATAGACGAAGAGACCGTCGTTGAGGGTGGTGATCCAGAGTCGCTTCTCGCGGTCCGCGCAGACGGACACCACCGACTTGTGCTCGAAGCGGTCGGACAGGTAGCGGTTGCCCTGGAAGCCGTTCTTGTCGGCGTAGGACACCGCAAAGCCCTGGTCGGTGGAGCCGAACCAGAGGTTGCCGCGGCTGTCGCGGAAAATGGTGCGGATCTCGAAATCCGGAATGTCGTAGGGGAAGCCCGGGTCGGACTGGTGCAGCAGGCGCCCCGTGCCCTGGTTGTAGCAGAACATGCCGTCGGTGATGGTGTGCAGGAGCATGTCCGCGCCGTTGGAGAAGAGGATGTCAATGTCGCCGCGGACCAGGCGCGTCTCCTGCCGGATGCTGCGGGGCAGCTCCTGCCAGGTCTCGGTGCGGGGGTCGAAGATGCTCAGGCGTCCCATGCCGGACAGCCAGATCTCGCCCCGGGAGGACAGGGCGGAATGGTAGGTCGGATGGGGCGTGGGCCAGCTCCCGGCGGGGGTGAAGCCCGCAGGGTCGAAGCAGCGGAGCTCCGTCAGGCTCGAAGTCCAGATGCGCCCGTCCGGCGCGACCATCGAGTAGAATCCGCCGTAGTCCCGGATGGCGGAGCGGATGCGGTTCGCTTCCGCGTCATAATAATATAAGGAGCCCGAGCGGTTGAAGAGCAACTGCCCGTCGCGGGTCTCGAAAATCTCGTTGATGCCCGACTCGCCGCCGTCCGTGGGGATGCGCAGGAACTGCCCGTCGTCCGTGTGCAGGGCGACGCCGTTGGACGTGCCGATCCAGAGTTGCCCGGCCGCGCTGCGGTGCAGGGCGGTGATGTGGTTGTCCGGGAGGCCGAGGGTGTCGCCCATGCAGAAATACTGGTGGAAATCCTGGACGCTGTACTTGTTGAGCCCGCGGAAGGTGCCGATCCAGATCTGGCCGTCGGCGTCTTCGGCAAAGGCTTCCACCCGCTGGTTGGAAATGCGGTCGGCGATGACGATGCTGTTTTCTTCGCGGGCGGATCCGGTCGCGGGACGCGGCCCGGAGCAGGCCGCTGCGAGCAGAATGAGGAGGATTCCGGTATGCAGTCTCATGGCGATGGGGCGTGTTTGTTTGCTCAAAGATAAGGATTTTACAAATAAAAAATGCGAAATGAAAAAGCCGTTGTACGAAAAGAAAAACATTCGATTTCTCGCGAAAAGAAAAAAGATGGGTATTGGGTAATTTTGCAGCAGTTAAACCACCACATGATGAAAATCTATCAACCTGTCCGTTTCTTCGTTCTCCTGGGCGTCACGCTGGCGCTCGGCGCATGTGCGCAAAACGGTGTGAAAACCTATTCTTCAGAACTGCATCAACTCGAGACCTCTGCCAAGCTGAGTACGGTCCAGACACGCTCCGGAGCTGTGGCCGGCTACATCGAGGACGGGGTCTATACTTATAAAGGTATTCCTTACGCCAAGGCGGAACGCTTCCAGCCCGCGGTCGATCCCGACCCGTGGGAGGGCGTGCGCGCCAGCCGCGCCTACGGCCCGACCTGCCCGCAGGGGGCCCGTACCGGCTGGTACGACGACGACCAGGCCTTCGCCATGCACTGGGACGACGGCTTCCCCGACGAGGACTGCCTGCGTGTAAACGTCTGGACCGCCGGCATCAATGACGGCGGCAAGCGTCCGGTCATGGTCTGGCTGCACGGCGGCGGCTTCAGCGCCGGCTCCGGCCAGGAGCAGATCGGCTATGACGGCGCCAACCTGGCCCGCGACCACGGTGTCGTGGTGGTCTCCCTGAACCACCGGCTCAACGTGCTCGGCTTCCTCGACCTGTCCGGCTTCGGCGCCCGCTACGCCACGTCCGGCAATGTCGGCATGACCGACATCGTCAAGGCGCTCGAATGGGTGCGTGACAATATTTCCGCGTTCGGCGGCGATCCCGCCAACGTGACCATCTTCGGCCAGTCCGGCGGTGGCGGCAAGGTCAGCACCCTGCTCGCCATGCCCGCCGCCCAGGGCCTCTTCGGCAAGGCCATCGTGGAGAGCGGCTCCATCCTGGAGGCGCTGCCGCAGAAGTGGTCCCGCCGCATCGGCGCGGCCACGGTCCGCCGGCTCGGCATCAACCCGGCGCACATCGCCGAGATCGAGCAGGTCCCGTACGCCACCCTCCTGGCGGCCTACGACGCCGCCGTCGCCGAGGTGCGCGCGGAGGCGGAACAGGACGGCGAACTGCCCGCCAATTTCCTGAACCAGCTTATTTTCGGGACGCGTCCCGTCGTGGATAGCGCGGTGCTGCCCAACCAGCCCGGCGCCCCGGCGTCCCTGGCCATTTCCAAGGACATCCCCGTGATCATCGGCACGACCTACCATGAATTCACGCGCGACCAGGAGGATCCGATCTTCAAGCCGCTGGCCATCCAGCAGGCCGCCGACCGCACGGCCGCGGGCTGCGCGCCGGTTTACTTCTACCAGTTCACCTGGGAGTCCCCGGTGCTGGACGGCGCCTTCGGCAGCACGCACTGCATCGAGATTCCCTTCGTCTTCGACAACGTCGCCCTGCACCGCACCTTCACGGGCGGTGGCGAGGACGCCGTCGAACTGGGCCACCGCGTGAGCCGCCTGTGGACGAACTTCGCCAAGACCGGCGTCCCCTCCGCGTCCGGCATGCCGGACTGGGAGCCCTATCCGGCCACGATGATCCTGAACATCCATTCCGAATTGAGAAAATGAAACAATTCTAGAATACGTACAGTTTTTGGTTAAAACAAAAAGCGTCGATGACGTCCGCCGTGAGGTTGATTCCTCGACATAATATTGGTTTTTGGTTCCGGAAGGGCCTGCCGTCGCGGCAGGCCTTTCTTCTTTCCGTACATATTATTGCCCGCCTGTTCAAAATAACGTCGCGCGCATGCCCGCAGGGATCATTTCTGAATAATCTGATTATATTTGTATAGGAAAAAACCTATCTAATAACACAACTCATATGAAGAAGAAACTGACCTTTCTGGCCGCGCTCCTGATCGGCGTGTCGGCCTTTGCGCAGCAGGCCCTGTTCGGCGGGGCCGGCGTCGAGTCTCCCGTCATCAACCCCGACGGCACCGTAACCTTCCGTTATCAGAACCGCAAAGCCGTGCGCGTCACCCTGTCCGGCGATTTCCTGCCCGTTCAGCACCTCGAGTTCGAGATGAACGGACAGAAGATCAGCTACGACGCCCCGGGCGTGGCGGAACTGCGCGAGAACAACGGCGTGTGGGAGTACACGACCCCCTTCGCCGTGGAGCCTGAGATGTACACCTATACCTTCAACGTGGACGGCACGCAGGAGATTGATCCGAACAATGTCTTCGTGAACCGCGACATCGCCTCCCTGACCAGCGTCCTGCTCGTCCCGAAGGCGGGAGAGCGCAGCGACCTCTATGCCGTGCACCATGTCCCGCACGGCACCGTGTCCAAGGTCTGGTATCCCAGCGCCACCGCGAGCTTCGACCGCCGCATGACGGTCTACACCCCGGCCGGCTATGAGGAGAACACGAAGACCAAATATCCCGTCCTGTACGTGCTGCACGGCATCGGCGGAGACGAGGACGCCTGGGTGACCCAGGGCCGCGCCACGCAGATCCTCGACAACCTCATCGCCCGCGGCGAGGCCAAGCCGATGATCGTCGTCTTCACCAACGGCAACATCTCCCAGGAGGCGGCTCCGCTGGAGAACTCCACCGGCTACACCCGTCCGACGATGGACCTGCCGCAGACGATGGACGGCACCTTCGAGACCGCTTTCCCGGAGGTCGTGAAGTTCATCGACAGCCACTACCGGACGATCGCCAAGAAGCAGTCCCGCGCCATCTGCGGCCTGTCCATGGGCGGTTTCCACACGCTCTACATCACGCTGAACAACCCGGATATGTTCGCTTACTCCGGCATGTTCTCCGCTGCGATCGGCACAGGCTCCGAGCAGACCGCCGCGCACAAGGAGATCTATGCGGACGTGGACGGCAAGCTCGCGACCTACTTCTCCAAGAAGCCCGCGATGCTCTGGATCGGCATCGGCCGCACCGACTTCCTCATCCAGTCCAACAACGAGTTCCGCGCGAAGCTCGACGCAGCCGGCTATCCGTACAAGTATATGGAGACCGACGGTGGCCACATCTGGAAGAACTGGCGCATCTACCTCAGCGAGTTCGTTCCGTTGCTGTTCAAATAGATTATCGCTGATAAAAAAAGAGTTCCGCGAGCATTTATTTGCTCGCGGAACTCTTTTTTTGGGGCTAGCTTAGCCTTTGTTAGATCGTGACTTCAGCCTGCTGGCGGATGTCGTCGGAGGCGGCGCCGAGGAGGAGCTGCAGCGTGCCGTGCTCCAGATCCCAGGCGTTCTTCTCGACGTTCCAGTAGCGGAGGTCCTTGACCGGGATCTCGAGGGTCACGGTCTTCTTCTCACCGCCGTTCAGGGACACGCGGGCGAAGCCCTTGAGCTCCTTGGCCGGCCACTCGACGGTGGCGCCGGGACGGGCGACGTAGAGCTGCACGACCTCGTCGGCGGCCATCTCACCCTCGTTGGAGAGCTCGAAGGAGACCTTCACGACGTCGGCGGAGGCGGAGGCCGTCATCGGGCCGTAGCCGAAGTTCACGTAGGAGAGGCCGTGGCCGAAGGCGTACATCGGCTTGATCTCCTTGGTGTCGAACCAGCGGTAGCCCACGAGGGAGCCCTCGGTGTACTTGGAGGTCGGTTTCGGCATGGCGTCGATAATCCGCTGGCGCTCTTCGCGGCTCATCTGCGTGGCGTCGGCGCGGTACATCAGGGTGAAGAGGTCGCCACCCTGGGTCTTGTCGGGGAAGTTGCCCAGCGCGAAGGCCGGGGAATCCTCGAGCTTGGCGGGGAAGGTGAACGGCAGCTTGCCGGACGGGGCGATGTCGCCGAAGAGGACCTCGGCCAGAGCGGTGCCGCCCTCGGTGCCGTTCCACCAGCCCTGGACGATGGCCGGGCTGACGGGCTCGAGCTGACGGAGGTCGGTCGGACCGCCGGAGATCAGCACGGTGACGAGGTTCTTGTTGGCCGCGTAGAGGGCCTTCACGACCTCGTTCTGGCCGGTCGGCAGGTCGATGTTGGTACGGTCGCTGCCTTCGGTCTCGATGCTCTTGTTGGTGCCGCCGAAGAAGATGACCACGTCGGCGTCCTTGGCGAGCTTCACGGCCTCGGCGAGGAGGGCCTTGTCGGCCGGCTCGTCGATCGCGGCAGCCTCAAGCGGGTTGGCCTTGGCCGGGGCGGGTCCCCAGCGGCGGCCCGGGAAGTTCTTGTAGCCGGGGGCGTAGACCACTTCCACGTCCTTGCCGGCGCGCTTCTGGATACCCTCGAGCGGGGTGACCTCGTAGAGGGCCTTGACACCGGCACCCATGCCGCCGGACTGGGTCTTCAGGACGGCGTTCTGGCCGATGACGGCGATCTTCTTGATATCTTTGGCGAGCGGCAGGACCGCGCCTTCATTCTTGAGCAGGACGATGGACTTCTCAGCCACGTCCTTGGCAATCTGCTGGCACTCCGGCTGGGAGGTCATCTTCGTGTTGGCGACATCGTCCGGGATGGCTTCGATGGCGTAGCGGACACGCAGGATCTGCTTGACCTTCTCGTCCACGAGCTTCTCGGTCAGGGCGCCCGTGGCGATGGAATCGATGACCGGCTGGCCGAGGTAGTTGCTGCCCGTCATCTGGACGTTCAGACCGTGGAGCATGGCGCCCATCGTGCTGTGGGTGCCGCCCCAGTCGGAGACGGTGAAGCCCTTGAAGCCCCACTCGCCGCGGAGGATCTCGTTGAGCAAGTGCTCGTTCTCGGAGCAGTAGTCGCCGTTGACCTTGTTGTAGGCCGGCATCACGCTCATGGCACCGCCCTCAACGACGGCGCGCTCGAAGGGCTTGAGGTAGATCTCACGCAGGGTGCGCTCGTCCACCTGGGCGTCCACGCTGCCGCGGTTGGTCTCCTGATTGTTGACGGCGAAGTGCTTGATACACACGGCCGTGCCCTGATCCTGGACACCCTTGGTGTAACCCAGGGCGAGGGCGGCGCTGAGGATAGGATCCTCGCTGAGGTACTCGTAGGTACGGCCGCCGACCGGCAGGCGCTGGATATTCACGGCCGGGCCGAGGATGACATCCTTGCCGCGCAGGCGGGCCTCAATGCCCATGCCCTTGCCGTACTCATAGGCGAGCTCCTCGGACCAGGTGGCTGCAAGCGCAGAGCCGGTCGGGAAGAAGGTGGCGGAGTCGAGCTTCCAGCCCGCGGACTGGAATCCGTTGGGCACGCCCTCTTCGCGGATGCCGAACGGACCGTCGGCATAGTGCATGTCGGCGATGCCGAGGCGCTCGACGCCGGCGGAGGACATGTTGGTCTTGCTGTGGAGCATGTTGACTTTCTCCTCGAGCGTCATCTGGGCGATGACCTCGTCGATCTTTTTGTCATTGACGGTCAGCTTGTCCTGCGGGGACTTCGGAGCTGACGTGCACGCGGCCAGGCAGAGGGCCACGACGGACAGGTAGGTAAGTTTTCTGTACATAATCATGCTGATTGAGTGTACGAAATTAAGAAATAATATAATAACCGACAAGGGAATACAGGGAGGCTGAACAATAATGCAAACAATTGTACCGGACGGGTAAAGAAATCTCGCCGCAGGTGCCTAATTTTGTCATACACAATGCAAATCCAATCTGTGTAAGATGAAAAAAACCTTTTTACTTCTGTTTCTTGCGTGCGCGTGCACGGCCAAGAATCCAGTCCTGACCATCGAGGGTGGCCAGGTCCGGGGCGTTGAGACCGAAACCCCCGGCGTCATCGTGTACCGCGGCATCCCCTTCGCTGCTCCGCCAGTGGGCGAGCTCCGCTGGAAGGAGCCGCAGCCGGTCGTCCCCTGGGAGGGCGTCAGGACTGCGGACAGGTGGGGCCATCCCGCCTGGCAGTCCCCGCACACGGGTGGAGGCTACACGCCTGAGTTCTTCTTTGACGGTGATCCCGAATTCAGCGAGGACTGCCTCTATCTGAATGTCTGGACTCCGGCGGCCGGACAGCCCGGCCGAAAACTGCCCGTGACCCTGTGGATCCACGGTGGCGGCTACACCGCCGGCTGGGGCTTCGAGCCGGAGATGGACGGAGAGCAGTGGGCCGCGCATGGCGGTGTGCTCGTCACCTTCAACTACCGTCTCGGGATGCTGGGTTTCTTCACTCATCCCGCACTCTCCGCCGAGAGTCCGCACGGAGTGTCCGGCAACTACGGTATGCTCGACCAGATCGCTGCGCTGAAATGGGTCAAGGCCAACATCGCCCAGTTCGGCGGCGATCCCGACCACATCACCATCATGGGGCAGAGTGCCGGTGCGATGAGCGTACAGACCCTCGTCACTTCACCCCTGTCCCGGGACCTGATCGCCGGTGCGATCATCCAGAGCGGTGGTGGCGTGTCCGATCAGCCGACGCTCGGCGGCGCCCCGCTGTCGGAGAGCGAGGAAGCCGGCAAGGCCCTGATGGACTGGGCCGGTTATGATACACTGGAGAAAATGCGTGCTGCCACGCCCCAGGATCTGATGTCCCTGGGTACGCGCTATATGCGGGAAACGCATCAGTTCCTGCGCGCGGGATCGGCTCCAGTCGTGGATGGCTGGGCCCTGCCCGAGACCTTCAACGAAGCCGCCCAGGCTGGTCAAATCGCCAATGTGCCTTACCTGATCGGCAGCACCCTGGACGACATGGGTGTGCTCGCGCTCGGAATCGATCGCTTCTGCCTCCTTCGCGAGGAAGCCGGTATCCCGGCCTATGCCTATCAATTTGCCCGCCGTCTTCCGACCGATGGCCGTGAAGGGGTGCTTCAGGGCGCCTTCCATTCTTCGGAACTCTGGTACACCTTCAAGTCGCTTCGTTTCTGCTGGCGTCCCTTCACGGAAGGGGATTACGCCCTGTCCGAGCAGATGATACGCAGCTGGACCAACTTCGCCGCCACCGGCAACCCGAACGGTGAGGGCGTGAGCGGCTGGACACCGTTTACGGCTGACAATCAGAACTATATGGTTTTCAAACTGGACGACGCCGACCAGGTCGCTTCCGGGATGGGACCGATGCTCAGGCCGTAAGCGCCCGGGCATACGAAGATGCAAGGCGGCTGCCGGATTTCCGGCAGCCGCCTTGCGTTCTATTTCAGCCCTGTGCTATTTGAAGAGCAGGCGGGCGAAGGTGTCGAGGTACAGGCGCCAGTTCTTCCACACGTGGGCGTCGTCGCTCACGTAGAGGGTGTGCGGCATGCCGTTGGCGGTCAGGTGCTGGTCGAGGACGAGAGAGCCCTGGTAGGCCATCGTGTCATCCTTGCCGACACCGATCCAGTACAGCTTGTAGCCGGCCTTCTTGATGCCCTGGAGCTGGGCGTCCAGCTCCTCGCTCTCGCGGATGCCGCAGCTGAGCGGGCAGATGTAGCTGAACACGCCCGGGTAGGTGAGGGTCGCGGAGGTGGTGTGGCCGCCGCCCATGGACAGGCCCGCGATGGCGCGGCCGTCAGCCTTGGCGATGGTGCGGTACTCCTTGTCGATGAACGGGACGATCTCCTTCACGAGGCTATTCACGTAGGCATTCTGGCCGTTGACCTTGCCGTCGGTGGGCAGGTTGAGGGTCTGGGCGGCACGCTGGTTGGGGTTGCCGTTCGGCATGACCACGATCATCGGCTCGGCGAGGCCCTTCGCGATGAGGTTGTCCAGGATCTGGACGGCGCGGCCCATGGAAGGCCAGGCCTCTTCGTCACCGCCGCCACCGTGCAGGAGGTAGAGCACCGGATATTTCTTCTTGGTATTCTTCTCGTAGCCGGCCGGGGTGTAGATGGCCATGCGGCGGCTGATGCCGAGCAGGGCGCTGTCGTACCAGCGGTAGGTGAGGGTGCCGTGCGGGCCCTCGGCCTCATAGTAGTTCTCGGAGCGCTCGCCCGGGATGAAGAGCATGTTGAGGTAGCGGTTGCCGTCGCGCTGCACCTGGTTGTTCAGCGGGTCGTTCACGGACACGCCGTCCACGACGAAGTTGTAGGTGTAGATCTCCGGTTCCGGAGCGTCGATGGTGACTTCCCAGATGCCGTTCGGACCTTTCTGCATGTCGATGGTACCGGTCCAGGGGTTCTCCATCCAGTTGCCGGAGAGCTTGACCTGGGTGGCGTAGTTGGCGTTCAGGCGGAAGGTGACCTTGCCGTCCTTCAGCTCAGGGGAGACCAGCTGCGGGCCCTGGCCCTGACGGACGAAGTTGGCCAGCTCCTGGCCGTTGGCGGTGCCGAAGCTCAGCGCTGCGGCCGCGAGAAGGATTACTAACTTTTTCATTATTAATTGGTTGTTTGTAAAATGGGTTACAGTTTGACGCTCTTCTTCAGCCGGATGTCGGCGGAGGAGGCACCAATTTGGATCTTGGCCTTCTTGCCCTTGAAGGCGTACGCGTGCGCGTCGCTGTCCCAGAGCTTGAGGTCGTCCGCGGGGACGCGGATCTCCACCTCCTTCGTCTCGCCGGCCTTAAGCGCAATGCGCTCGAAGCCGCGCAGGCGCTTCGCCGCGTCGTCACCCTTGAAGATGGCGTACAGCTGGACGACTTCCTCGCCGTCGCGGCTGCCCGTGTTCTTCAGGTTGAAGCGGAAGACGAAGTCGTCGCCGTCGCGGGAGGCCTTCAGGCCGGAGTACTTGAAGCTGGTGTAGCTCAGACCGTAGCCGAAGGGGAAGAGCGGTTTTCCCTTGAAATACATGTAGGTGCGGCCGTGGCGGATGTCGTAGTCGAGCATGTTCGGCAGATCCAGAATGTCGCGCACCCAGGTCTGGGTGGTGCGGCCGGCCGGGTTGTAGTCGCCGAAGAGCACGTCCGCAAGGGCATTGCCAAGCTCCTGGCTGCAGTGCGTCAGGTGTACGATGGCGGGCACATGCTCCGCCGTCCAGTTGATGGCGAAGGGGAAACTGCTGATCAGCGTGACCACGGTGTTGTGGTTGGCCTGCCAGACGACCTTGATCAGGTCCTCGGTCTCCAGCTGGAGGCTGCGGCGGTCCAGGGCCTCGCGGCCGTCACCGGCCACGGTGCCGTAGGCCCACGGCGCCTGGACGCTCTGGGCGTCCCAGTCGGGGCTGGTGGCGGGGTGGTTGCCCACGCAGACGATGCAAAGGTCCGCCCACTCGGCGAGCTTCTGCGCGGAACCGTCGGAGTCCCAGCGCTGGAAGCGCACTTCCACGTCGGTGCCTTCCACCTTGGCCTTGATGCCCTCGAGCGGGCTCACGCGGTAGGCGGGGAGGGCGCCGTACCAGTCCTTCAGGACGGCCTCGGCGCGGTTGCCGAACACGGCGATCTTCTTGACCTTGTTTTTGTCGATCGGCAGGAGGTTGCCCTCGTTCTTGAGCAGGACGACGGACTTCTGCGTCACCAGGCGCGCCTTGTCCTTGAACTCCTGGCGCTCCCAGGGGATGTCCTCGTCGGAACCGAACGACTGCGCGTCGTACGGGCAGGCGGCGTCCATCAGGCCGAGTTTGAGCATCGTGCGGAGGTTGTTCTTCGTGCGGGCGTCCAGGACTTCGTCGGAGACGAATCCGGCGTCGTAGGCCGTCTTAACCTGCTGGAAATTGGAATCGATAAAACGTGTCAGACCGGCCTCCAGGGCCATTTTGACGGCCGTGTTGATATCGGGGGCATAGCCGTGCGGATCGACCATATAGCGCAGTGCGCCTGCGTCGTCCACGATGGTGCCGTCCATGCCCCACTCGTCCTGCAGGATCGTGCCGATGAAGTCGTTGGCGATGCAGGGCACGCCGTTGTAGGCGTTGTAGGCCGTCATCAGCGACTTGGCTCCCGCGCGGGCGCCTTTCCAGAAACCGTAAGAATAATAGTCGCGGAAGAGCGCCTCGTCGAAGCGGGAGTCGGTGCCGAAGCGGCCGTCTTCGTTGCTGTTCGCGAGGAAGTGCTTCATCAGCGCCGCGCCGCGCCAGTACTGCGGATCGTCGCCCTGGATGCCGCGCACTTCGGCGGCCACCAGCTCACCCACGAGATAGGGGTCTTCGCCGAAACTCTCCTCCGTGCGGCCCCAGCGCGGGTCGCGGGCGAGATCGGCGTTGGGCGCCCAGAGCACGAGGGTTTTGAAAGGGGCGCCATTGGAATAGAAACGGGCTTCATAGGACATCACGTCACCTACGATGCGGGCCATCTCCCGGTCCCAGGTCTCACCGATGCCGTAGGCCTGCGGAAAGGCCGTGCTGTTGCGGTACTTGGGCGGCGTCCAGCCCGGCCAGCGGAAGGCCGGGCCGGGGTTCAGGGCGGGCAGTTCGCTGTCGCCGCCGCGCACGATGCCGTGGATGGCCTCGGTGGCGCCGGGCCCCGCGATGCCGAGGCGCGGGACACCCTGGCCCACGACCGTGGCGATCTTCTCATCGACGGTCATCAGGGACACGGCGTTGTCAAGACGTTCGTCCTCGGAGAGGGCGGGATTCTGGAAAGGATAGGTAAATCCCTGGGCGCGGAGCGAGCCGGATGCCACTAGCAACAGGCTGGCGATCAGTAGTGTTATTCGTTTCATGTTGCTAAGTTAAGAAAAAGGGCCGGCCCGTACAAGGACCGGCCCTGATTCAGGTTCAGGTATTCAACTATTATTCCCAGACGACTTCCTCGACCTTGCTGAAGTCAGCAGAGATCCTGTAGATCTTCGAGAAGTTGTAATAGTTGTTTCCGTTGTAACCGTTGCCGGCCGCAAGCGCCGCGACACGGATGTAGCGATCCTGCTCGTACTTGAACAGCTCGGCATTCGCGGTTGCGCCGGTGTCGATGGACAGGGTCACGGCCTCGCCCGGCTGTGCAGCCGGTTTCTGGCTCCAGGTAGTCCAGTCAAATGCACCTTCGCGCTTGGCACCGATGTCATCCTTGGCCAGGTTGAAGTAGTTGTAACCCACGAACACCTGCGTATTCGCGCACAGGGCGACGGTGTTGATGGAGTTGGCCTTCGTGGCGTCTCCCAGCTCCACCTTGAAGGTCGCGAGGATCTTCTTGGTGGCGGCGTCGTAGTGGATATCGTCAACCACGATGCGGCAGAACGGAGTCACGGTAAAGTCCACCGTGTTGGAACCCTTCTTGAGTGTGAAATCAACGTTCTCAGGCTGATAGCAGGGGAGGTTCTTGGTGTCGAGCTTGTAGTCGGCAGCGAATACCAGATTGTTGGTATACTGGCCGTCGAAACGGACCATCCAGTTCTGGTCCTCGGAAACCTGCTGGCCGTCGTTTCCCTTCCAGCCCTGCTCGATCACGACCATCGAACCGACGGTGGTGGTCTTCATGGACCAGGTGCTCCAATCCCAGACGGAGGAAACGGAAGACTCGATACCCATCTTCTCGCCGGTCTTGGCGTCCAGGAACCGTCCGGTCACCTGGGCGTTGGGGCCGTCAAAATTGTCCAGCTGGAGTAACTCGCAGGAAGCGAAGAAACCCATGGAAAGGACGAGAGTTATGATAGATGCTAACTTTTTCATGTTTTACTGTTGTTTGTTGTTAGGATCAATGCGGTTCTTTACGTAGTTCGGAATCTGCTGATAGTAGTCATCCGCCTTGAAGTTGAAGAAGCCACTGTAACCCTTCTTGGCCGTCGCGTTGTACGGATAGCAGCGGACGAAGATGTACTGGGCGGTGTCGCCGGAGAGATCCACGATCGGGATCAGGGTGAGCTTCCTGGTGAGCGAGCCTTCTTCGGCGCTGGTAGCACCCTGGGTGATGAAGCCGCGGCGACGGTGGAGGACATGACTCCACTGGTTCTCGAAGGCGAATTCGCACTTCCACTCGTGGAGGACGTTCTCAAGGGTCAGCTCGACGTCATCCTTGAAGCCGGCGCGGTGGCGCACGTCATTCAGGTACTTGGCAGCGAGCATCGCGTTACCCTTGCCGCTCTCGACCACAGCCTCGGCATAGGTGAGGAGGATCTCGGAATAGCGCATGTTGTACCAGGGCGTCTGCGGATTCGGGTTGTTGCCGCTCTCGTCCAGGCCCTTGCGGATCTGGAAGCAGTAGAAGGAACGGTTGGAGTCGTTGACATCCTTGTCCAGTTTGTAGAAGAAGGAGTTCTCGTTGCCGGAACCGCCGTACGGGAAGTACTCGACACCATTCTTGACGACACCGTTGTTGTTGCCGGGATACATGGCGAGCATGCCGTCCGGCATCACCATACCGCCCTGGTTGTTGATGGTCGTACCGCGGAAGTTGGAACCGGGGTAGCAGACCCAGGCCTGGAAACGGGCGTCCTTCAGTTTGAAGGGCTCGTCAACGGAGTCGTAGTGCTTGTAGTTCCCGATCGTGCCGGCAGTCACCTGGCTCTCGTCGGTGAAATAAGCATTCTCGTCGCCGATGAGCATCGTCTTGATCTTTCCATCCTTGCGGGCACGGGTGTTGGCACCGTCATAGTAGTCGTATTCGTCGGCGAGGTTCAGCGTGACGGAATACGTTCCCTGGAGGTAACCGGTGACGACCTGGTTCGGACCCCAACCCTGGTTACCGTTGCCGGAATCAGAGCTGCCGTTCTTGTAGGAGCGGCCGAAGATGCCTTCCTTGGTGTCATAGGTCTGGAAGAGGGTGATCAAGTTGCCAACAGCGGCGTCGATGTTGGCAGGTTCGGCACCGGCCAGTTCGTACTTTCCGGAAAGGATGACCGCAGCGGCGGCGTCGATGGCCTGCTGATAGTAGGTGTCAGCATAGGAAGCCTCCATATAGGTGAGCTTCTTCTGGACGGCGATGTAGTTGCTGTTGAGTGGTGCGCGGTCCCAGTACTTGCTCTCGGACGCAGCCCAGAGGGCGGCGCGGGCCTTCATGGCGAGGGCGGTGTACTTGTTGGCGCGCATGGCCTGGTCCTGACGCTCGGGCATCAGGTCGGCAGCAGCCTGGAATTCGTTGATGACCCAGTCCCAGGACTCCTTCTCGGTGGAGCGGGGGATGTAAAGTGCCTCGCTATCGATAGGCTCGTTGTCAAGCAAGTGATCCAGGATAGGGATACCGCCGTAGGCACGGACACTGGCGAAGTAGAAGCAGGCGCGGAGGAAACGACCCTCGCCCAGGTAGGCGTTGGCCGTGGCCTCGTCGAGGCGGCCGGCCGCTTTCTCTTGCTCGACCGCCTCCATGAACTTGTGGACGGAACGGATCGTGCTGTAGGACCAGAAGCTGGTAGTTCCGTCACCATAGGACGGCGTAGAGCGGCTGGCATTGGCGAACATCGTGTTCTGATCCGAGCTGGACATGCTCATGTCCGGCAGGTTGGAGTAGAGGTTCGCCAGCAGGGCGAGGAAACCGGAGTTGGAAGCCATCAGGTCTTCGGCCTTCACTTTGCTCAGGTCACCCTCCATGTTGTCGAAGAACTTGTCGCAGGACATCAGTCCGAGGGAAAGTCCGGCAATCAGGATATATCTGAATATCTTTTTCATTGCGATGCAGGATTAGAAGTTGAGGTTGAAACCGAAGGTGTAGGTCCGGTTGATAGGGAAGTCACCACCCTGGCGGCCGTTGTCGCTGGACTCAGGATCCACGTACTTCAGAAGCTTGTTGCAGAAGGTCAGGAGGTTGCCGCCGTTGAAGAACACACGGGCGCTCTTGATGCCCACCTTCTTGAGGAACTTCGGGGACACGCGGTAGCCGAGCTCGATGGTCTTCAGACGCAGGTAGGTGGCGTTGACGAAGTTGTACGGCTGGTTGTTGGTGTAGGTGGCGTTGTGCGCAGCACCGGTCTGGTTCACGCGCGCAAGAGCCGGCCAGTAACCCTCGATCCACTGGGTGGCAGGATCCCAGGGATCGTCGCCGTAGTTGGCCACGTGGTAGGAATCCGTGTACTGCGAAGGCATGAAGTAGAGGTAGCCCGTGCCGGCGAAGCCGCTCAGGGAGACGCTCTTGGTCTTCATGGCAGCGCCGCTGAAGATGAGGTTGAAGTCGAAGTTCTTGTAGCTGCCTCCGATGGAGAAGCCGAACTGCAGAGGCGGCATGCTGCTGCCCCAGGTGTAGTAGACGTCCTCGCCGTCGATGTAACCGTTGCCGTTGCGGTCAACGATCTGGTACATACCCGGGACGAGTGCACGGTTGCCTTCGCCGCTTCCGTTGGTGTCATAGAGCACCTGGCTGGAGTTGGTCTCGTTGAGGTTGTGGAAGCGCTCGCCGGTCCACTGGTAGATGGAGCCGCTCATGTAACCGTTCCAACGGTTCAGGTTGCAGTTCTTCCAGTAGTCCATGGAGGACTTGTACTCGCGGGTGTTCTCGGACTCGATGTAGGTCATCCGGCTGCGCGTCAAGGAAATCTGGCCCTGGACACGGTAGGAGAAGTCGCCGATGCTGTTGCGGTGGTACAGGGACAGTTCCAGACCCTGGTTCTCGCTCACGTTCAGGTTCTCCTGCGGGATGCTGATGGCGTAGAAGTCCGGGATGCTGACGCTGCGGGTGGCGGCGATGCCGCTGGTCACGCGACGGAACCAGTCGAAGGTACCGCCGAGTTTGCCGCGCCACAGTTCGAAGTCCACACCGAAGTCCATCATCCGGACGGTAGCCCAGGTCAGGACGGTGTTGGCGATGGAGTTGTTGGCAAAGCCGGTGCTGTTGGCGCCCTCGTTGAAGACCCAGGAGCCGCTCTTGCCGTAACCGTTGATATAAGCGTACGGGCTGCCCTGGATGGAACCGGTGCGACCGTCAGACCAACGGAACTTCAGGTTGTTCACGAACGGAAGGGCCTGCTTGAAGAATTTCTCTTCGGAGATGCGCCAACCGAGGGAGTAGGACGGGAACAGCGCCCAGCGCTTGCCCTTCATGAACTGGTAGTTGCCATCGTAGCGGGCCATGAGCTCGACGATGTACTTGCCGTCGTAGTTGTAGTTCAGTCGGCCGATGTAGCCGGCGGTGCGGGTGTTGGTGCGGCCGCCTTCGTTGGTGGCGGTGGTGGCGTCACCCTGGTCCAGGATGTCGTGTGTATAGACGAATTCATCGAGGGACGGACCGTAGCGGCGGGAAGCCTGCAGACGGGAGGTCTTGATGTCGGTCAGTTCGGCGCCCAGCATCGCGGAGACGTTGTGCTTGCCGAAGCTGTGGTCGTACTGGGCCTGGAAACGGCCGTACAGACGGGCGTTGTCGTTCACGAGCTCGACGTACTCGGTCTCGTTGCGGACCTGCATCGTCGAGTTGGTGGTGTCCGTCCAGTAGTCGTAGAGCTGGAAGTTCTTGACCAGCGTACGCTGCTTGTTGGAGGAGTAGTCGTAGGCGCCGTTGGCGGACAGGCGGAGGCCCGGGAGCCAGGGGGCGACGTAGGTGAGGTCAACGGTATTGTTGAAGTTCTTGCTGTCGGTCTTGGTGTAACCGGAGGTGTTGGTGTCCAGCAGGGCGGCCGGGTTCATCTGCTCGTTCACGTTGGAGTAGTGGAGCGGATTGTCCTTGGTGCGCACGCCCACGTTGGGCTCGGAAGCAAGAATATAATAGAAGATGTTCCACTCCTGGTCGTAGGAACCCATGCCCAGGTTGTTGCTCTGGCGGATGGCCGAGGTGTAGCGCAGGGTGAGGTTCTTGGTGAGCTTGATCGAGATGTTGGCGTTCAGGTTGTAGCGCTTGTATCCGAAGGTGTCACCCTTGAGGATGGAATTGTCCTCGGCATAGCCGACGCCGAAGTAGTAGTTGATCGTGTCGGTGCCGCCGGACAGGGAGGCGTTGTACTGCTGGTTCACGGCGAATTTCTTGTAGCTCTCCTTGTACCAGTCGGTATAGACGAGGTTCGGATCGCCCTTCTCGTAGCCGGCGATGGTCTCCTCGGACCAGCGGTGGCCCATCTTGGCGACGTCGGCCATCGCGTTGTCCCACTTCATGAAGGAAGTCCAGCTCTCGACATTGCGGGGGATGTTCGGCTGGGCGAGGTTGACGGAGGCGGTGAAGCTGATGGACGGCTTCTTGGCCTCACCCTTCTTCGTGGTGATGAGGATGACGCCGTTCTCGGCGCCCAGACCGTAAATGGTCGCGGAGGCATCCTTCAGCACGGAGATGCTCTCGATGTCGTCCGGGTTGAGCTCCTGGAGGACGGAGATATCGTTGTAGGATTCAAGCTGCCGGGCGTTGTTGCTCCAGCTGCGGGTGTTCTTGCGCTGACGGGTGACGCTTCGCACGACACCGTCCACGACGATCATCGGGTTGCCGTAGCCGCGGATGCTGAGGTCGGAGTTGAACTGACCCGGCTTGCCGCTGTTCTGCGTGATCTGCAGGCCCGGGATCTTGCCCTGGAGGGCGTCGACACCGTTGGCCGTGCGGGTGGCGGCGATGTCCTCGGAACGGATCTGGCTGATGGAGCCCGTCAGGGACTCGCGTTTCTGCACGCCGTAACCGACGACAACGGATTCGTTGAGGAGCTCGGCGTCCTCGACCAGGACGATGTTCATCTTGGCCGTTGCCTTGACCTTGCGGGTCTCATAGCCGATGGAGGAAATCTCGAGGATGGCACCGCTCGGGACGTCGATCTCGAAATTACCGTCGAGGTCCGTGGCCGTACCGATACTCGTTCCCGAGACCATGACAGCCGCTCCCATGACAGGCAACTTCTCGGAGTCGGTCACGACACCGGTCACCTTGATGTTCTGGGCGGACAGCATCGAAGCGCCGAGGACGAGGCCTGCGAGCACCACGAAGAGCCGCTTGAGCAGATTGTTGGTTTTCATCATTGTGAATGTTGGTTAGATAATAAGGTAGATATTATATATAGTTGTTAGATTCTACCAGTCCAAACCACTACTTCTTGAACAGCATCGGAGCGAAGGTGTTCAGGTAGAGGCGCCAGTTGGCCCACACGTGTCCGCCGTCGGAGACATAGAAGATGTGGTCCAGGCCCTGCTCGGTGAGGGTCTTGTCCAGCGTCTTGGAGCCTTCGAAGAGGAAGTCGGTGTTGCCGCAGGCGAGGAAGTAGAGCTTCACGCCGGCCTTCTTGAGGTTCGCAATCTGCTCCGGGGAGGCCTGACCGGCTGCGGAGAGCGGGCAGATGTAGTCGAAGAGCTGCGGGTAGAGGATGGAAGCGGTGATGGTGTGGCCGCCACCCATGGACAGACCGGCGATGGCGCGGGCCTCAGGCTTGGCGATAGCGCGGAAATTCTTCTCGATGAACGGGACGATTTCCTCGCAGAGGGACACCACGTAGCTGTTCATCGCGCGGGTGCGCTCGGCCTCGGGCATGTTCGCGAACTGCTCCTGCATCTGACGCCAGTCGGGCTGGGGAGCGGTCGGGATGTTGAGGGTCACGGCAGCCTGCTGGTTGGCGTTGCCGTTCGGCATCACCACGATCATCGGCTCGGCGAGGCCCTTCTCGATGAGGTTGTCGAGGATCTGGGCGGTACGGCCCATGGAGATCCAGGCTTCCTCGTCGCCACCCGCACCGTGCAGGAGGTAAAGGATAGGATATTTCTTCTTGGGGTTGGCCTCGTAGCCGTACGGGGTGTAGACGGTCAGACGGCGGTTGATGCCGAGGACCTTGCTGTCATACCAGGGATGGCTGACGGTGCCGCGGTGCTGGGCCTCCGTGTAGTTCTCGGTACGCTCGCCGGGGACGATGAGCATGTTGAGGAAACGGGTGCCGTCGCGCTGCACGAGGATGTTCTGGGGATCGTTCACGCTCACGCCGTCCACGACGAAGTTGTAGGTGTAGATCTCAGGGGAGGGAAGGGCGATCTTGACGGACCAGACGTTGTTGGCGCCGCGGCGCATGTCGATGGTGTCGCCGTAAGGGTTCGGCATCCAGGAGCCGGAGAGCTTCACGACCGTCGCGTAGTCGGCGCGGAAACGGAAGGTAACGCTGTCACCCTGGATGTCAGGGGAAACGACGGGAGCCATGCGGCCGCCGAAGTTGAAATTGGCCAGTTCCTGGGCGTTCGCGGAAGCGAAGGCTGCCAGGCAGATGGAAAGGATAGTGATAATGCGTTTCATTATGTTGAAAGATTTTGGGTTGTTAGTTCAGTTTAAATGGTCTTTGGCCTGTTGTACCGATTGCAAAAATATGGATTAATCAACCCTTGATTATTTTCATCCGTTCAATTGTTTTTCTATCTGTGGCGGCGGTTCGTTTTATGTGTTCAATTGTTTTCCACAATGTTCAAAAACAAAAAAGACGGATGCGCGGCAAACTGCGCATCCGTCGGAGAATCAATGTGTTATCCTATGTGATTATTTGAAAAGCGTCGGTGCGAACTTCTCGAGGTCGGCGCGCCACGTAGCCCAGCTGTGACCGGCCTGCGCATTCTCCATATAGTCGAATTTCAGGCCGAGATCCTGCAGGAATTTGCGCGTATTCGCGCAATTCTGGTAGGCGATGTCGGTCGGGCCGCCCTGCGTGAAGACGAAGGCCTTGTAGGTCTTGTTGATCTTGGCGACGTTGGCGGCGATGTCCAGGCGCTTCGCCTCCTCGTTGAGGTCGGACCCCGGCATCAGGCTGGAGGAAAGGACCCAGGCGTAGGAGAACATGTCCGGGTTGCGGAACACGACCTCCATCGTCTCCATGCCGCCCATGGACAGGCCGGCGACGGCGCGGGACTCGCGCTTCGCGATCACGCGGTAGTTGCTCTCCACGAAGGGAATGATGGAACGGAACATGTCGTCGGCGAAGGGAGGCACCTCGTTGGGCACACCCTCGATGGTGCCGTTCGGCATCACCACGACCATCGGGACGATCTTGCCCTCGGCGAGGAGGTTGTCGAGAATCCAGCCCGCGGCGCCCACGGTCGGCCAGGAGGCGTCATTGTCGCCGCCGCCGTGGATGAGGTAGAGCACGGGGAGTTTCTGCTTGGAATTCTCGTAGCCGGCAGGCGTCCAGACATGCATGCGGCGCATCTGGCCGAGGGTCTCGGACCAGTACCAGCGCTGCGCCACTGCACCGTGCGGCACGTCTTTGACGTAGCCCTTGCCGACGGTCAGCAGCGCGGCGCTGTCGCCCGCTTGCGGGCTCTTGGGGTCCTGGACTTTGACACCGTCGATGACAAAGCTATAGCGGAATACACCGTCCCCCAGGCCGTTGGCGACGCCTTTCCAGACGCCGTTCGGGGTCTCGCGGAAGATGACGGGCTTGTCCCAGGGCAGGTCGCCCGTCACGGCGACGGTGCGGGCCTTGGGAGCATAGACCTGGAAGATGACGCGGCCGTCCGGCGTCACGACGGTGGAGTGGAGCGTGTCGGCCGGGGTGGGGCGTCCCCACTGTGCGAAGAGGGGGAAGGAGCAGCACAGGGCTGCGAGCAGAAGCAATTTCTTCATATTCTTGTGGTTCTAAAACTGGTCGATCATCCAGCGCATGACGCTGCCCTCGGAATAGTCGTCCAGGAGCGGCACCCAGGAGAAGTGGGCGAGCATCACGGGCAGGCCGTATTCGGCCATGTCCTCGTCGGAATAGACGCGCAGGCGGTCCTGCGTGGCGCCCAGGCGCTTGCGCGCCTCGATGTAGGAGTAGGAGCTCGCGATCTTGCAGGTCTGGTCGGAGGAGGCGTGCACGAAGTGCATCGGGAGCTTGACGAAGGCCTCGGTGTCCATGCGGGTGGGGACCATGTCCGTGCCGTTCCACTTGTAGACATTGCCCTGGAAGGCCTTCACGAGGTCGTCTGCGAACTGGCCTTCATATTTCTCCTTGACCTGGTGGATGGGCACGATGGGGTCCATCGGGCAGCAGGGGATGGCGGCCTTGAAGCGCTCGGGGAACTGCATCATGAAGCGCATCGTGCAGCCGCCGCCGCTGGAGGCGCCGGCGCAGAAGAGGCGCGAGCCGTCCACCTTCCCTTCCTCGATGAGCGTGTCGATGAACGCCATCTGCAGGGCGTTGTTGCGGTCGATCAGCTCGATCTTCTCCGGGAAGAGGGAAGCGCTGTAGGAGTAGTTGGGGTTCGCCAGGGCGAAGACCAGCGCGGCACAGGGGATGCCCTCGGTGGCGAGGGAGACGAGGCAGCGGTTGGCCGTCGCGACGGTCATCAGGTCCTTGTCGTACTCGCCGCCGCCGATCTGCCAGACCATCAGCGGGACGTTCGGGATCACGTTGCCGTCGGCGTCCTTCGGCAGATGGAGCATGTATTCACGGGTGAGGCCGGCGTAGGTGAAGCTACCGGTGATGCAGTCGTCGAGCACGGCGATGTGCTGCTGCGTGGCCGTGGCGGCCGTGACGGTCAGCGCGGAATCCACGCTGGAGCGCAGCTCCCAGGGGATTTGCTTGGTCCAGCCTTCGCGCATGCCGGTGTAGTTGAAGGGCGTGGCGTCGATGCGCAGCGTGTTGCCCTTGCGGCTGAGCACGAGGCCGTCCTCGGCGTAGGCGGCGGGGGCCTGGCCGGTCTTCACGTCGATGAAGCCGCCGGCGGCGTTGCCGGTGAGGTCGAAGTCGGCGGCGGTCAGGCCGCGCAGGGAGGCCGGGTTGGCGACGGTGATCTCCACCGCATCCACCAGCAGGCTGACATCGCCGACGTGCGTGTAGACGTCGGTGCGTTCCACGATGGCCTGCGGCCTGCCGCAGGCGATGGCCGTCAGGGCGACGGCCGCAAAAAGAAGGATTCTTTTCATATCGGTTTTATTTCAGTGTCTTTGGACGATCAAAATTATAAAATGACCTGCGCACGCGCAAGCGCATAGAACAAGCGTGCATAAGATTGAACAGGCAGAAAAGTTTTTTCATCGGGGAATCTGTATTTTTGCAATAAACCAATTCGCACAGAATCCATGAAACGAATCCTTTCCCTGACTGCCGTCCTGATGGCGGCTCTCGTCTGGCCCCTCGCCGCCCAGCAGGCCCTGGGCCCCGGCACCGGCATCGTCTCTCCCGAGATCAACCCCGACCACAGCGTCACCTTCCGCCTCCACGCCCCCAAGGCCGTGTCCGTGCGCCTGACCGGCGACTTCCTGCCGCCGCAGCGCATCGAGTACGAAGCCGACGGCCGCAAGCAGGTCTACGAGGCGCCCGGCGCCGTCGACATGCGCGAAGGCCGCGACGGCATCTGGACCTACACCAGTGCCCCGCTGAAGGGCGAGCTGTACTCCTACAGCTTCATGGTGGACGGCAAGAAGTGGATGGATCCGTCCAACATCTACCAGAACCGCGACATCGCCACCTGGACCAACATCTTCACCATCAGCGCGGAGCAGGGCGACGCGGGCTGGTACTACGAGGTGCACGACACCCCGCACGGCTCGCTCTCGCATGTCTGGTACGACAGCCCGACGCTGGGCAAGCAGCGCCGCCTGACGGTCTACACCCCGGCGGGCTATGAGGACAACCCCAAGGCGAAGTACCCGGTGCTGTACCTGCTGCACGGCTCCGGCGGCGACGAGGACGCCTGGTCCGACCTCGGCCGCACGGCTCAGATCCTGGACAACCTCATCGCCGAGGGCAAGGCGAAGCCGATGATCGTGGTGATGCCGAACGGCGTCTATTTCAACCAGGCCGCGCCCGGCGCCGCCGTCAACATGTTCCAGCCCACGATGAACAACAGCCGCTCCCAGTCCACGATCGAGATCGAAGACAGCTTCCCCGACGTGATGAACTTCATCGAGAAGCACTACCACGTGGCGAAGGGCGCCGCCAACACGGCCGTGGCCGGCCTGTCGATGGGCGGCCGCCAGTCCGTGCAGCTGTCGATGCGCTATCCCAAGCGCTTCGGCTACGTGGGGATGTTCTCCGGCGCGGCGATGCCGGAAGGCAACGAGGACGCCATCGCCGCGGTGTTCGCGGCCCAGCCGAAACTCTGGTGGATCGGCGTCGGCAAGGATGACGGCGTGCGCGTGTCGTCGCTGGCCCTGAAGGACTACTGCGATGCCCACGGCTACCCCGTCACCTACTACGAGTCCGACGGCGGCCACATCTGGCGCAACTGGCGCGTGTACCTGACGATTTTTGCTCAAAAACTCTTCCGCTAGCCTTTCTTTGCTGTGAGCTGTAAGTGACTAATTGATAGTATTTTAAACAATTATACTCCCCCTAAAACAGGGGGAGTATAATTTTATAAAACGCTGCCAGTCAAACAGATCTGGCTCACAGGCAAAAACGGCTATTTGAAGCGGGCGACGCGGTCGTCGTCGATGACGCCGGACCAGTTGAGGCCGTAGGCGAAGTCGTAGGCGTGGCCGTCGGCGTCGACGTAGGGCCGCATGTCGCGCGGCACGTCCTCGCACTGCTCCTCGACGGTGCGCATGTCGGCGGGCAGCTGCATCGGCAGCAAGCCCGAAGGCTCCACCGTGCCGTCGAGGATGTCCAGGACCGCCTGGTTCTGGACGCCGAACGTGAGGAGGATGGCGTCGGCATACGGCTCGAGCTCCGCCAGGACGACCGGCCGGCTCACGTTCACGACCACGACGACGGGCTTGTCACCCATCTTCTTCTTGGTCTCGATCACGAGATCCAGGTCGCTTTCGTTGGACGTCGTGACCTTCTTACCTTTATAAGAACGGTTCGTGAAGGACTCCTTCGGATCGCCGCCGGCCACCGAGACGGCTCGGGCGTATTCGGCCTTGTAAGGCCGGTACTGCAGGCTGATGGGCACGTAGCCGTTGCCGCCCTTCTTGCGGTCGTTGACGTCATAGCCGGACCCTGAAGAGGGCTCCTGGATCACTACGAGCGCGAAGTCGGCCTCGTCCGGGCTCTCTGCCCACTGGTAGCGCTTCTCGACCAGGGCCTTGTCGATGGGATAATCCCAGTGCGCGGCCGGGCCCATCGACAGGCCGAACATCCCGGCCGTCTGGGGATACAGGCGCTGCGGGACATAGGCCCTGGCGCTCTGCTTCGGCAGCACGCCGCCGTGGTTCTTCAGCATCACCACGGACTTCTGCTGGGCCTCGTAGCCCCACTGCATGAACACCGGATTGCCCACGACGCTCGTCGCCCAGGCGGGGTCCGTGTACGGGTTCTCGAAGAGCCCGGTGCGGAAGGAGTTCATGAGCAGGCGCACGGCCGAGGCCTCGAAGCGCTCGCGTGCGCTCGCCTCGCCGAATTCCTCGACCCACATCCGGTAGGCCTCCAGGACGGGGCCCTTGTCGTTGTTGCCGCCGAACTGGTCGACGCCAGCCTTGATGACCTCGTAGTGGCGCTGGGCGACGGTGAGTGTCTCCGTGCCCCAGCACTTGCCGTCGAAGGACTCGATGGAGGCGTTGTCATAAGTGATGTTCCAGTCGGTGCAGACCACGCCGCCGAAGGCGTATTTGTCGCGCAGCAGGTCGCTGATTATATAGTGGTTATAGCTGTTGCCGACGTTCTTGCCGGACGGGTCCACGCCGTAGGAGATCGTGTAGTAGGGCATCACCGCCGTGGCGGATTTCGTGCCGCCGGCAAGCTGGAAGGCACCCTCGGTGAAGGGACGCATGTGCGTGGCGAAGTTGCCGCCGGGATAGACGGCGTATTTGCCGTAGTTGAAGTGGGCGTCGCGTCCGCCTTCCTCCGGGCCGCCGGAGGGCCAGTGCTTCACCATCGCGTTGACGCTCTGGTTGCCCCAGCCGTCGGCGCTGCCGTCGGTGGTCTGGAAGCCGTCCACGTAGGCGCGCGCCATGGCGATGTCCAGCTCGGGATCCTCGCCGAAGGTGCCGTTGAAGCGGCTCCAGCGCGGCTCCGTGGCCAGGTCGATCTGCGGGCTGAGCGCCGTGGCGATGCCGAGCGCGCGGTATTCCTCGGAAGCGGTGTGGCCGAACTGCTCCACGATCGCGGGATCGAAGGTGGCGGCGAGGCCGAGGGGCGTGGGCCACATGGAGATGCGCCCGCCCGAGCCCATGTTGAACTCCGCCGTGGCGGAGGGCTCGTTGCGCGGGTCGGAGGAATTGTTGGCCGGAATGCCGTGGCCCAGGGCCTCCACGAAGGCCTGGACGTTGTTGTTCCAGCGGGCCGCGACCTCCGGGCTCTCGACCGTGGTCACGAGCACGGCGCGCAGATTGTCCTCTTCGAGGAATTTGCGCTGCTGGTCCGTCAGGTCCCAGCTCTTCATGCCGCTCTCGGCGAGCGACTTGCCGCCGTAGGTGGCGCCGCCGAAGCCGTAGGAGGATCCGGGGATGCTCTGATGCCCGCTGTAGAGCATCAGGCCGGCGATCTCTTCGATGCTGAGCTGCGCGGCAAGGTCCTGCGCGCGGACGAGCGCAGGCTGGCGCCAGTCTTCATAGACGTCCAGCGCGCCGTTGCGGTTCAGGTCCTTGAAGGCGAAGCTGTCGACTTCGAGGATGGGGGCGGAGCTGACGCCGAGCGTCGCGCCGCCGCGTTGGGTGATGAGCCGGTAGCCGTCGGCTTCGGTCTCGTGCCACTTGGGGCCGCAGGCGGCCAGCAGGGGCAGGGCAAGAAGCAGGAATAGTTTGCGTGTCATATACATGGGTAGTAGAGTTGTCAGTTTCAGCAAATATCGTCTTTTCCGGCGAAAAAGCCTTATCTGCTTGTCCAAATGTTTTGTTATCTTTGTGTTCGGTATGAAAAAACTCACCGTTACCCTCGCCGTGCTGGCCATCCTGGCCATCGGCGCCCTGCTCGGCTGGAACTGGCTGCAGGACAACAAACTGCCCAATTTCCGCCAGCAGGCGGAGATCTACGTCTACCCGGAGGCGACGGCCGACCAGGTGCTGGACGAGATCGCCGACAAGGCGCAGGTGCGCAACCGCGCGAGCCTGGAGCGCTGCTTCAAGGCCAAGCAGGTGGCGCAGTACCTCACGCCCGGCCACTACACCGTGACGCCGGGCGACGCGAGCGTCTACGTGGCGCGCATGCTCAACAACGGCTGGCAGACGCCGGTGCGCCTTTCCCTGACGGGAAATCTGCGCGTCAAGAGCAACATCGCCGCCAAGATCGCGAGCCAGCTGTTGCTGGACTCCGCGACGGTCCACCAGGCCCTGAACGACGACCGCCTGCTCGCGGAATACGGCTTCACGCCGCGCAACGTCTTCTCCCTGCTGACGCCCGACACCTTCGATATCTACTGGACCGCCTCCATGGCGGACCTCTACGCCAAACAGAAAGCCGCCTGGGACGCCTACTGGACGGAGGAACGCGACGCCAAGGCGAAGCACATCCGCCTGAGCCGCCAGCAGGTCTCCGTGCTGGCCTCGATCGTGACGGCCGAGTCCAACAACGAGGCTGAGATGCCCAAGATCGCGGGCGTGTACCTGAACCGCCTCAAGATCGGGATGCCCCTGCAGGCCGACCCGACCGTGGCCTTCTGTTATGATTACCAGCTCAACCGCATCCTGCTGAAGCACCTGGAGGTCGACTCCGCGTACAATACCTACAAGCACACCGGCCTGCCGCCGGGACCTATCTGCGTGCCCACGCGCGCCGCGCTGGAGGCCGTGCTGAACCCCGACTTCGGCGGCACCTGGGGCGCGGGCAACCTCTACTTCTGCGCGAATCCGGACTTCTCCGGCACGCACGTCTTCGCGAAGACGCTCGCCGAGCACAACCGCAACGCGCAGGCCTTCCAGGCCGAGCTGAACCGTCGCGCCCGTGCGAAGCGGCAGTAAGCACCCTTCGATACTAACTACTATTCATATATGCGAATCAAGTTCTTATTCGCCGCTGCTGCGGCGCTGGCGCTGGCGGGACAGCTCTCCCTGCCCGCCCGGACCCTTTCCGTGAAGACCATCGAAGACGGCGGCACCGGCCCCTACAAGGCCGTGATGACCGTCGAGGAGGCCCTGCCCGGCTTCGCCGTGTACCGCCCGGCCGACCTGGCGGCGGCCGTGAAGGCGGAAGGCCGCGCGCTGCCGGTCGTGATCTTCGGCAACGGCGGCTGCGCCGTCAACTCCCGCGGCTCCTACAGCTTCCTCGAGGAGATCGCCTCGCACGGCTACGTCGTCGCCGCCATCGAGCGTGAGAACGCGCAGGGCGGCGGGAGCATGTTCGACCCGGAGGTCGTCGCGCGCCAGAAGGCCGACGGCCTGTCGCTCGTGCAGGTCGTCGACTGGCTGGAGCAGGAGAACGCCCGGGCGGGTTCCGATTTATATAAAATGGTGGATCCCGCGTGCGTGTCCGCGGCCGGCTACTCCTGCGGTGGCCTGCAGGCCCTCGCCATCGGCGTGGGCGGCGACGAGCGCGTCAAGTGCCTGACCATCCTGAGCAGCGGCATCACCAATCCCGGCGACGGCCTGGCGGGCTTCCTGCTCAAGGAGGACCTCGCCAAGATCAAGGTCCCCGTTGGCTATTTCATTGGCGGTGAGAGCGATATCGCCTATCTGAACGGCCTGGACGACTACCGGCGCATCTCCCACGTGCCGGTCGTCTTCGCCAACTACGACGCCGGCCACGGCGAGACCTTCGGCAAGCCGCACGGCGGCACCTTCGCCCAGATGGCCCTCCGCTGGCTGGACTACAACCTCAAGGGCAAGGAGGAGAACGGGAAGATCTTCCGTTACTGCGAGCCCGGCGACGACTTCGGCGGCTGGCGCATCGAATCCAAGAATTTCAACTACGCCGCGCGCGTGTTTACGCTCGACCTGGAAGGCCGCGAGGCCCCGCTCATCAACGCGGGCGACCAGGTGACCTACAACGCCGCCGGCGGCGTGCAGGGCATCTCCGGCACCACCGATCCGACCATCAAGGTCTTCCTGCCGGAGCCCGAATACAACTCCGGCGCCGCCGTCATCATCCTCTCCGGCGGCGGCCTGATGTTCCACTCCTGGGGCAACGATGTCGAGAGCATGGCCAGCTGGCTGAACCGCCGCGGCGTGGCCGTGATCGGCCTGAAATACCACCTCGGCGGCATGCGCCGTCCGCAGGGAGGCGCTCCCGCGGCCCGTCCGGCCGCGCCCGCCAAGCCGCTGGTCCTCCCGGACATCACCGGCTTCGACCAGCTGGCGAACGCCAACTGCAACCCCGACCAGTCGGGCGCGACCAATCCGACCCTCGAGGCGGCCGCTGAGGATGCGCTGAAGACCATCCGCCTGGTGCGCGCCCACGCGGAAGAATGGGGAATCGATCCCCAGAAGGTCGGCTACCTGGGCTATTCCGCCGGCGGCGGTGTGGCCATCAGTGCGACGCTGAAAGCCGACGCGGCCGCGATGCCGAACTTCCTCGCGAGCTGCTACGGCCCCTCGCTCGAGAACGTCGCCGTGCCGACGAACGCCCCGAAGCTATTCATCGCCGTTCGCGCGCAGCACAACAACGTCGCCTCCGGCATGCTGGCCCTCTACCTCGCGTGGAAGAAGGCCGGCGTCAACGCCGAAATGTACATCTATGACGACGGCAACGGCCCCTTCGGGCCGGACGACCTCGGCACCACCTCCGGCGCCTGGCGCGACAACCTCTTCCGCTGGATGCAGACCAACGGCATCGCTACCGGCCGCAAGGTCGGCGGCTCGCCCTTCGCCCGCCGGCCGCAGCGGTAGGCAGGGAAGGGGATACAACGAAAAAGGGGAAGCGATTTTCGCTTCCCCTTGTCGGGATGATCTGACTCGAACAGACGACCCCTACGTCCCGAACGTAGTGCGCTAGCCAACTGCGCTACATCCCGATTTGGGCCACAAATTTACAACAAAAACTGCGATTAAGCAAGCTTATTGATGTAAACCGCGATGCCGCTCTTAAGGTTGGAGGCCTTGTTCTTGTGGATCAGGCCAATCTTCGCGAGTTTGTCGATCATCGCGTACACCTTGGGGGCGTTGGCCTCGGCCGTAGCCTTGTCGGAGGTGTTGCGGATGTCACGGATAGCATTACGGGTGGTTTTTGCATAATAACGATTATGCATTCTGTGCCTTTCGCTCTGGCGATCGGCCTTCTTTGCGGATGCTGTATTTGCCATTGTTTTATTTTTTAATATTTGGTAGTGGGTAGGAGAATCGAACTCCTATTGCAAGAATGAAAATCTTGAGTACTAGCCGTTATACGAACCCACCAAACTCATCCCAAAACGCTATCCGCCAAATTGGGACTGCAAAGATAGAAAACTTTTTGGACTTGACAAATTAATTTGCCTCATTTTCTTCGCGCGCGTCAGCCTTCTTCCACTCCCAGGAGTAGAGCAGGGACTCGACCTGGCGGAGATACTGGCGCTTGTCGAATTTCGGCGCATACACCCAGGCCTCGGCCACGAGGATCTCGCTGCCGTCGGGGCTGTAGAAGGAATGCGACACGAACGGGCCGCCCATGAAGTCGTTCTGGACCTCCCACATGCCGCGCACCTGCGCGAAATCGCGGCCCTTGTACTTGAGGAACTCGAGGGTCAGCGGGAAGAAATCGCTGGTGGTCATGTAAGTGCCGTCGAACATGCCCGGGACGTTCTGCTGCAGCATGGCGTTGCGGTGGGCGATGATCTTCTCAATCGTGAAGGGATCGTCCTCGACGGGGTAACGGTAGATGAAAACATCCTGGTAAGCCTGCTTGTCGTCGGCGATCCAGGCGAAGGTGTCCGTGGACATGCGCAGCTTGTAGCCGGTGGGGAAGTGCGGGGCGCCGCCGAAGATCGCAGCGAGCTGCGGGTAGAGCGGGTGCTCCTCGTAGCGCAGGGTGTTGCGGATCACGCGGTCGCGCTCCGCCTGCTCGAGGGCGCTGACGATCATCGGGCCCTTCTCCTTCAGGAGCTCGGAAGCTGCGGCGGCCGTCGGCGCGGTGATCTGGATGGCGCACTGCGGCGCGGCCCAGACGTCGTGCCGGAAGGCGATGCCGGTGGTGTCCATCTGGGGATTCACCTGGAAGAGAACGATGTTCCGGTGGTACTTGAACAGGTCGCCGAAGGCGGAAGGAATCACGTTCACCAGGGTGTAGAGGGGCTCTTTCTGCGCCAGCCAGGGGCAGTCGCAGGCCAGCAGGTCGCGCACGTCGCCGCCGAGGGTGTCTTCCCAGTCGGACTTCTCCATCACGACGATGACTTCACCCGCCTTGCCGCTTACGCTCGGCAGCAGGCCTTTGGTGCTCTTGCAGCCGGCCAGGGTGAGGACGGCGGCAAGCACGAGAAGCAGCTTCTTACTTGTTTTCATATCTTTCTGAATATTAGTGTATTAATCTAGCAATGTCGTTGCCGAACGCGAGGAACATCAGCGCGAAGATGAGCACCATGCCGATGAGCTGCGCGACCACGAGGAACTTCTGGCCGGGCTTGCGGCCCGAGACGATCTCGTAGAGGGTGAAGAGGATGTGGCCGCCGTCCAGCCCCGGGATGGGGAGGAGGTTCATCACGCCGAGCATGATGGACAGCAGGGCGAGGATGTTCAGGAAGCGGAACCAGTCCCAGGTCTCGGGGAAGACCTGCCCGATGGCGATGAAGCTGCCGACGCTCTTGTAGGCGCCGGTCGACGGCTGCGCAAGCAGGCGCAGGTCGTCGAGGTAGCCGCCGATCGAGGCGCCCGCCTCCCGCCAGCCGGCGGGAATGGCCTCCAGGAGGTTGTAGTGCCGGGTCTTGACGCCCGGCATCTGCATGAACACGCCGATGCGGCCGGTGCTGTCCACGCGGACCGGCAGGCCGAGCGTGTCGGCGCCCCGGACCACGGAGGCGTCAATTTCCTGCGAGCGGTATTCCGCGAGCAGGGCGCGCGAATCCTGGACGTAGCGGATGGTGCGTCCGTCGAAGGCGACGATGCGGTCGCCGCGCAGCAGGTCCGCGCCGGCGTTCAGGCCGTTCGCCATCACGGAATCGATCACGAACGGCACCGCCAGGTCGAACATCATCGGGTCGCTGAGGACGTCGCCGATGCGCGCCTGGTCGATGTAGATATCCAGGGTATCCGTGCCGCGCAGGACCGTGGCCTTGTGCACGCCGCGGCGGGCGAGGTCGGCCTGCAGCATCCCGAAATTCTCGGGTACATAGTCGTCGAAGCGCAGGATCTCGTCGCCGGTGCGGAAGCCCATCTCGTAGGCGAGCTCGTCCACGTAGATCTGGTTGCCGCGGTTCTCGATATAGGATTCGCCCCAGATCGCCATGATGGCGATGTAGGCGAGGATGGCGAAGATGAAATTGTTGATCACGCCGCCGGCCATCACCAGCAGGCGCTGCCAGGCCGGCTTGGTGCGGAACTCCCAGGGCTGGGGCTCCTGCTTCATCTGCTCGAGGTCCAGCGACTCGTCGATCATGCCGGCGATCTTGCAGTAGCCGCCGAAAGGCAGCCAGCCGATGCCGAACTCCGTGCCGCCCCAGTGCCAGCGCGCGAGCGCCTTTCCGCCCAGGTCGAAGAAGAGGTAGAACTTCTCCACGCGGATGCCGAATGCGCGCGCCCACAGGAAATGACCGAACTCATGGATGATGATGAGTACGGAAAGGGCGAGGATGACTTGTAATGTCTTAATGAATATAACCATCGGCAATCGCGGCGACTTCGCTGTTTGTGGCGAAAATGTCGTCGAGCGAAGGGTCTGCTACAAAATTCAGGCCCGTGAGCGCTTTTTCACCGATCTTGGCGATATCATAGAAGGAAATCAAACCTTTGAGGTAAGCGGCCACTGCCACTTCGTTGGCGGCGTTGAGGGCGCAGGGGGCGTTGCCGCCGCGGCGGATCGCCTCGAAGGCGAGCCCCAGGCAGGGGAAGCGGTTGGTGTCGGGGGCCTCGAAGGTGAGGCCGCCGAGCGTCGCGAAATCGAGCTTCTTGTTGCCCACGGTCAGGCGCTGGGGGAAGCTCAGCGCGAAGCCGATGGGCTCGCGCATGTCCGGGCAGCCGAGCTGCGCGATCACGGCCCCGTCCACGAACTCGACCATCGAGTGGATGATCGACTCGGGGTGGACGACGACGTTGATCTGGTCGGGCTCGAGGTCGAAGAGCCACTTGGCCTCGATGACCTCGAAGCCCTTGTTCATCATGGTGGCGGAGTCGATGGTGACCTTGTTGCCCATGTTCCAGTTGGGGTGCTTGAGGGCTTGCGCGGCGGTGGCGCCGGCGATCTTCTGGCGCTCCCAGGTGCGGAACGGGCCGCCGGAGGCGGTCAGGTGCACGCGCTCCACGGCGTTGTCGCCGGCGGCGAGCATGCACTGGAAGATGGCGGAGTGCTCGGAGTCCACGGGCAGGAGCGCGCCGCCGTGTTCGCGCATGGTGCGCGTGACGATGGACCCGGCGGCGACGAGGGTCTCCTTGTTCGCGAGGGCCACGATCTTGCCGGCCCGGAGGGCGGCGAGGGTGGGCCGCAGGCCGCTGAAGCCGACCATCGCGCCGACGACGATGTCCACATCCGGCATGGCGACCAGGTCGCAGAGGCTGTCCACGCCCGACCAGACCTTGATGCCGTGGGGCTGGAGGACATCGGCGACGTCGTGGTAGCGCGACTCGTCACAGATGACGACGTGGGCCACGTCGAATTCGACGGCCTGCGCAATCAGCAGGCCGACGCTGCTGCGGGCGGAGATGAGGACGACCTCAAACAGGTCGCGGTGCTGCCGGACGACGTCCAGCGTCTGGGTACCGATGGATCCGGTGGATCCGAGTATGGCGATTTTTCTTTTCACTAGAAGCTTATGTAACGGGTCGGATCGAGGCTCTGGCCGTTCTGCCAGAGCTCGAAGTGCAGGTGTTCGGCGCCGGGCTTGCCGGACATGCCGCCGACCATGGCGATCGGGGTGCCGGCCTTGACCGCGTCGCCGGAGCTGCGCAGCAAGTTTTGGTTATTAGAGTAAACGCTCAGCAGGTTGTCGCGGTGCTGGACGATGATGATGTAGCCGTTTTGGGCGTCCCAGCCGGTGAAGATGACCGTGCCGTCCAGCACGGCGCTGACCACGGTCCCCGTGGGGGCTGCGATGTCGATGGCGGGATGGCTCACGCGGTCGTATTCCGTGGCCACGACACCCTTGATCGGGGTGAAGAAGTGGATGCCCTCGATGGGCAGGTCGCGTGCGCCCTGGGCGCCAACGCCGAACTGCTCCTCCTTCTGCACGGTCTCGCGCAGCAGGGAGTCGCGGCGGGCGAGCTCTTCGGCGCTCTTGTCGGAGAGGTAGCGGGGCGTGGCGTTGTGCACGAGGCTGTCAAAGTCGATGGTCGCCTCGCCCGTGAGCACGCGGCTGAGGCTTTCGGCATAGAGGTTCCAGCGGGCCACGGCGGTCTCCAGGGAGTCGATCTTGATGGCGTTGGCCACGGCCTCGCGGCGCGAGTGCTCGTTGGGGTAGCCGGGGATGATGGTGCGCAGCGGGGTGATGGCGAACAGCAGGTACGCCACGAGCAGGAGTGCGAGGATGCCCGTGATGATGCCGTAGATCAGCTGCGGCCGGTTGAACCGGATCGAGCGGAGCGACTCGTGGGTCTCATTGTCCACAAGCGACAGCCTGTACTGGCGGGTGCGGTGATCCGGATTTTGTCTTCCCATACTTTTGATGTAAATTTGCGGTGATGAACAGGACGATAGGAATAGACTACGGACGCGCCAGGGTCGGCGTCGCTGTCAGCGACCCGCTGGGCATCTTTGCCTCTCCGCTCGAGACTGTTCCTGCTACAAAGATAATAGAATATCTGCAAAAATACGCCGCTTCCGAGACGGTTGTGCGTTTTGTCGTGGGCTGGCCGCTCAATCTCAACGGCGCGCCCGCCGAGGCGGCGGCGGATGTGGAGGTCTTCCTGAAGCGCCTGCGCAAGGCTTTCCCGGAGGTGCCGGTGGAGCTGGAGGACGAGCGATTCACCTCCGTGCTCGCGCATCGCGCGATGATCGACGGGGGGATGAAGAAGAGCGACCGGCGCGACAAGGCGTCCGTCGACAAGATCAGCGCCGCCATCATCCTGCAGAGTTATTTGGACAAGAAGAAATGATTCAACCTATCTACTTATACGGCTCGGAAGTGCTGCGCAAGGTCGCGGCGCCGGCCGACCTCGCCGACCGGGACGGTCTGAAGTCCCTGGTCCAGGACCTTTGGGACACGCTGGAGAAGTCCGACGGCTGCGGCCTCGCCGCGCCGCAGATCGGCGTGAGCCTGCGCGTCGCCGTGGTCAACGGCGATGTTATGAAGGATGTTTATCCTTATCTGGAGGGCTTCCGCCGCGCCTTTATCAATCCGGTGGTCCTGGAGGAGAGCGAGAAGATGTGCGAGTACAACGAGGGTTGCCTGAGCGTGCCCGGCGTCTACGCCGACGTCCGCCGGCCGGAGTCGCTGACGGTCGAGTACTACGACGAGAACCTGGAGAAGAAGACGGAGACTTTCGACAAGTTCGCCGCCCGGATGATCCAGCACGAGTTCTCCCACCTCGACGGCGAGCTCTTCACCGACCTCGTCGCCCCAATCCGCCGCAAGATGCTCACCAAGAAGCTCCAGAACATCGCCCACGGCAAGGTCGGCACCGCCTACAAAGCCAAGATCAAGTAATCCCGCGCGGCCATCTGCTGCAGCTTGAAGAAAACGGTTCCCGTGCGCAAAATAGCCCCTTTTTGTGCACGGAACGTTGTTCCCCGGCCCAATTTGAGGACGGACGACAGTTTTCCTGCCACTTATCCTCAAAACTGGCCTCAAATGAGGATAAGTTCCCGTTTTCCTGAGATCTATCCTCAAATTGGGGTGTATTTGAGGATATGTTAAGGTGTCTTCTGGGTTGGGGCTGTCACCGCCGGAAATCGTATATTCCGGCGGTGAACGCTTAAGGAGGGGGAGTAGGACCTGCTGCCCGGGCGAATCTCAGTACCCACCGTTACAGATGTCCAAAAAATGGGGACATCTGGCATGAAAACGGGCTTTTTCGTTACCGATGTCCCTTCCCTGTCATTTCCGGATTTAGGTTGACTCCGGTTGGAGTCTATCCCTGATAGAAGTTGACTCTGGTTTAACTTATAACTGATGCGGGTTGACTTGTCGTCGTCGGTAGCTGAACCACATTTTCTCAATGGTCCCCTCGCAGAAGGCAGCCTGGGCGGGGGTCATCATATTGATGCTCATGTGAGGTCGTTCGTTGTTGTAGAAGTCCACCGCTCTGCATACAGCGGCGATAACTTCTTCAATGCAAGAGAACTTCATCCCCTTTAAGAGTTCATTCTTCATCGTGTTGTTGATACGCTCTGCCTGAGCATTATCCTTTGGATCTCCGGTTTCCGTCATACTGATGCGGATGTTATGG
>CACXNA010000014.1 GCA_902768985.1 uncultured Bacteroidia bacterium
GGAACCACCTCTTCCCATCCCGAACAGAGAAGTTAAACCCGCCCGCGCCGATGGTACTGCCCCACCAGGTGGGAGAGTAGGTCGCTGCCGCTTTTCGGAAGGCCCGAGTCGAAAGACTTGGGCCTTCTTTTTTTATATTATAATTGTTATCTTTGTTTGTTATGAACGAGAAGAAATCCATTTGGGAGAGCGCCGGCAAGGCCGGACTGGTCCTTGGCGGCGTCTCCGTCGCCTATATGCTCATCACGATGCTGACCGGCAAGCTGGCCGGGAACGGACCTGCTTTCCTGCTGGGCCTGCTGAATGTCGTGCTGTGGATCGCCAAATTCGCCGGCTGCATCTACCTGATGCGCTATTTCATCCTGAAGTTCGCCGCCGACGACCCGACCGTGGACAACTCCCGCGCCTTCCGCTTCGGCACCCTCACGGCCCTGCTCTCCGCGCTGATCTACTCGGCCTTCTACCTCGCCTACACGAGCTTCATCGCCCCGGACACCTTCACCGAGGCGCTGGAAGTGCTGGAGGACAACCCCATGTTCGACTCGAACATGATGAGCCAGATGGAAGAACTGATGCCCAAGATGCCGACCTACGCCTTCTTCGCCAACCTGATCTACTGCTGGCTCTTCGGCACCATCCTCGCGGCCATCTTCTCCCGCAACATTTCTTCCTCGAATCCTTTCATTGACGAGCAATAGCATGGATATTTCCGTCATCATCCCCGCCTTCAACGAGCGCGAATCCCTGCCCGAGCTGTCCGCCTGGATCGCCCGCGTGATGCAGGAGAACGGCTACAGCTACGAAGTGCTGATCGTCGACGACGGCAGCACCGACGGTAGCTGGGAGACGATCCGCGAGCTGGCGGGCGCTGACACGCACGTGCACGGGCTGCGCTTCCTGCGCAACTACGGCAAGTCCGCCGCCCTGTACTGCGGCTTTGAGCGGGTGCAGGGGGACGTCGTCTTCACGATGGACGCCGACCTGCAGGACTCGCCGGACGAGCTCCCGGAGATGTACCGGATGATCACGGAGCAGGGCTACGACCTGGTCTCGGGCTGGAAGCAGCACCGCAAGGACAACGCCCTGACGAAAAACCTCCCCTCGAAACTCTACAACGCCACCGCACGCCGCATCACCGGCATCAAGCTGCACGACATGAACTGCGGCCTGAAGGCCTACCGCAAAGAGGTGGTCAAGCATATCGAAGTCTACGGCGAGATGCACCGC
This sequence comes from uncultured Bacteroidia bacterium, assembly GCA_902768985.1. Classification (GTDB taxonomy): domain Bacteria; phylum Bacteroidota; class Bacteroidia; order Bacteroidales; family UBA932; genus Cryptobacteroides. The sequence continues at coordinate 1,228 of CACXNA010000014.1, forward strand.
TACATCCCGTATCTGGCTAAAAATGCGGGCTTTACGAAGATTGGCGAAAAGCCGGTCGTGCACGCCAAACGCAAATACGGCAAGAGCAAGTTCGGCATGAGCCGTTTCGTGAACGGCTTCCTGGACCTGCAGACGCTCTCGTTCCTGACGCGCTTCGGCAAGGACCCGATGCATTTCTTCGGCTACAACGGCCTGCTGATGTTCTTCGTGGGCTTCGTGATGACGGTCTGGATCATCGTGGACAAGCTGGTGCGTCAGGCCCACGGTGTGAAGTTCCGCGCGGTCACGGACCAGCCGCTCTTCTACCTGGCGCTCGTGGCTGTGATCCTTGGTGTCATGCTCTTTCTCGCCGGATTTATCGGCGAGATGGTCGCGCGTTCTTCCGCCGACCGCAACCGCTACAATATTTCGGACGAACTTTAGATAAAGTCGTATTCCTTCGCGATGGCGATGAGTTCAGCGGTGTTGGACACGTTGAACTTGACCAGCAGTTTCTTACGGTACCAGCGGATGGTCTCGTAGCTGAGATGCAGGGCGTCCGCGATCTGCTGGGTCGTGTAGCCCTTGGCCACGAGGTCGAGGATCTCCTTTTCGCGGTCTGAGAGCTCCGGCGCCGGCACCTGCGGCGGCGTGTCCGCCGCTTTCCGGGGCCGGTCCTGCCGCTGCTTGCGGTGCCCGGGCAGCAGGAAGCCGAGCACGACCAGGGCGACGCCAGTGAGCATGCCGACCAGGCGTCCCAGGATCAACTTCTGCCGGGCGAGCACCTTGCTCATGAATTCCAGGTTCTCCGTGCGGAAGACCGGACTCTCGTCCGGGTGCGCCGCGTAATAGGCTTCCGCCTTGCGCAGGTAGGGCAGGGACCGCCAGGTCTGGCCCTTCTCCATGTAGAGGCGCCCGAGGCCCTTGTACACTTCCACGATCATGAGCGAATCGCCGGACGCCTCGGCGTATCCGAGCGCACGCTCGTAAGCCGTGGCGGCCTGCCGAAGATCGCCGTGATCCACCCAGGTCTCGCCGATATTGTAGTAGAGCACGGAATTGCTCTCGTTCCAGCCGTATTGCTCGAAGATTTCGCCCGCACGGGCGTACCAGTCCATCGCCTGCGGGATGGAATCCATCGCGTTGTAGAGGTTGCCGATGGTGCCGTAGAGTGCGGAACGCTGGTCGTCGATGTCCAGCGCCTCGTAGCCTTCCGGGCTCAGCGGGGAGGTGGCTCCCGCCGCCATCGCGTCGACGGCGTCCAGCGCCAGCCGGTAATAGACCAGCGCGCTGTCGTATTGCTCGCGGCCGTAGAACATCTGCCCGACGTAGCGGTACGCGTCCGCATTGGCTTCCTGCCAGCCCTGCGGCACGCTGATCCCGAGCGCCCGGTGGGCGTAGAACATGCATTTCTCGCCGTTCAGCACGGCGTAGCCGAGCATCAGGTCCCGGTAGGCCCGGTTCAGCTCCAGCAGCTCCGCCTCGGAGGCGCGGTCGACGGCATCCGGCGTCCAGCGCGCGACGGCCCGCTCCAGCGAGTCCAGGTTATGGCCCCGGTGATCGTTGTACCCCGCGGCCGATACCGCCGCCAGCCACGCCAGGCACAGGAATAAGCACTTTTTCATAGCACTAAAATACAAATTCTTCTGCATTTCACCCCTTTCGGGGGGCGAAAAATCGCGGATGCAATGCGATATTTGTCCGTGGTTTTCCTATCTTTGTATGCTAACGCGAATAACCATTCACCTTTTTACCTATATGAAAAAGATCGTTATGTTGGTAGTAGCCCTGACGCTGGCGAGCAGCCTTGCCTCCGCTCAGAGCATTCTGGAGCGCCTTCGCCAGAAGGGCCGCGAAGTCATCGAAAACGCCGTGACCGGTGGCGCCAATCAGCAAGAAGCGCAGGCGGAAGAGCCTGCCGAGGAGGTGCAGGAAGCACCCGAGCAGCCGCAGCCGGCCGCCCAGGCGGCGCCCAAGAAGCAGGTCGCGTCCGCTTACGCGAAATCCGATTTCGTCCCCGGCGACGAGATCTTCTTTGAAGATACCTTCGAGCAGGAGCAGCTGGGCGAGTTCCCGTCCCAGTGGGACCTGCTGTCCGGCTATGCCGAGGTCGGTTCCTTTGCGGGCCGCAAGGTTATCGCCTTCACCGATGACGGGCAGGGATGTGTGATTCCGTTGATGAAGGAGCCCCGCGCCTTCCTTCCCGAGGTGTTTACGCTGGAGTATGACGTGTACCTGGGCGAGCCCTGCGATTCCGAGGACGAGCGCGAAAGCGGCACCAGCATCCTGAGGCTTGTCTTTGCCAATCCCGAAGCCGTCGACTACAGCGAGGGCGAATGCGGAGACATCGATTTCTTTTATAGAGGAGACGGCTCCGCCAGCATCTCCTGGAGCATCATGAAGCCGGATGCCACCTCCAACCTGCAGGGAAGAAAGGAGCTCGGCCTGAATTCCGGCCTTTCCGATTATAACGAAACGGACAACCCCCTCATCCCGGGCGAGTGGAATCACTTTGCCGTTTCCTTCAACAAGCGGGCCCTCAAGGGGTACATCAACGGCGTGCGGGTGATCAACATCCCCCTGGCCCTGGCCCCCAGGTGCTTCTGGTTCGACCATAGTGGCAATTATATCTACAGCGGCGTCTCCAATGTCCGCCTGGCGCAGGGCGCCGTGCCGCTCTATGACCGCTTGGCCTCCGACGGCAAGATTGTGACCTACGCCATCACCTTCGACACCGGCAAAGCCTCCATCAAGCCCGAGTCCATGGTCGAGATCAACCGTATCGCGGAGCTGATGAAGAAGGACGCGAGCCTCAATTTCGAAGTCCAGGGCCACTGTGACGCTACCGGCTCCGACGCCGTCAACGACCGGCTCAGCCAGCAGCGCGCGGAGGCCATCGTGGCCGCGCTCGTCGAGCAGGGCATCGCCGAAGTCCGCCTGACCCCGGTCGGCAAGGGCTCGCATGTCCCCATCGCCGACAACAGCACCGACGAAGGCCGAGCGAAGAACCGCCGGGTGGAATTTGTGAAGAAATAATATGAAAAGGAGAGTATCTGTCATAATGGCCCTGTGCCTCGCGGTAGCCGCGCTGGCACAGGAGAAGCCCCAGTGGACGGGCCCCTATGCGCTTCAGATGCCGGAGGACCACTACCGCATCAGCCTGCGGACCTTCGACAGCCAGGGCCGGACGGTCACGAAAGAGACCGTGGCCCGCATCGACTACATGATTGCGCACAACACCCTCTTCCTCGACGGGGAAGAGAAGTCCGAAGTGCATGAGCGCTTCGACTACCAGGCGGAGCTGGGCTACAACGGCGGCCGCGGCTCGGACGACCACGTCCATCTCTTCTTCGGCGACGGCAATCCGGTCCTGCCGGAGAATGAGGACGAGGGCCGCGACTGGTTCGAGGAATACGCCCCGGAGCCGGCCGCCAGCGCCGTCCTGGCCTTCGTGCCGGAGCTGTGCGATTTCGGCTGGGACAACCAGGCCGATCCGGACACGGATCCCGGCATCGTGCTGCAGCGCATGCGCCAGCTCGGCCGCGCGCAGTCCTTCCTGGACCGCTTCTACACGGGCGAGGAGGATGTTTGCGGCATCAAGTGCTGGGTGTTTGACTTCCGCGGAAAAGGCTCTTACGGCCTGGGCGATTCCTGCTGGTGGATCGATCCCGCCACGGGCCTGGCGCTGCGCCGCCAGAGTCCGGACGGCAGCGGCTTCGCCGTCGAGATCCTCGATCTCGACTACCGTCTCTGGACGATCGACGTCCGCCCGGAACTGAATCCGGAAAGATAATCGCAACCTACGACAGATGCAGCCATTTTCCAGAGGGAAAGTGGCTGCATTTTGTATCATTTTTTTTGCTATCTTTGTAGGCTTAAACAATTTTTAAACGACATGTTGACGATAGCATTCACCGATGGCACCATCCGTCCCTGGGACGACGATGAGGCAAAACACATCTTCTGGCATTCTTCCGCGCACCTGATGGCGGAGGCGCTGGAGGCGCTCTACCCGGGCGTCAAGTTCGGCGTGGGACCGGCCGTGGAGACCGGTTTCTACTACGACGTGGACCTGGGCGACCGGCAGATTTCCGAGGCCGACCTCAAGGCGGTCGAGGACAAGATGATCGAGCTGGCGCGAACTAAGGAGACGTTCGAGCGCAAGGAAGTGTCCAAGGCGGATGCGATGGCCTATTTCAAGCAGAAAGGCGATCCGTACAAGTGCGAGCTCATCCAGGACCTGGAGGACGGCACGATCTCGTTCTATACGAACGGCGGCTTCACCGACCTCTGCCGCGGCCCGCACGTCAAGCACGTCGACGACATCAAGGCGGTCAAGCTGACCGCCATCGCCGGTGCCTACTGGAAGGGCGACCAGAACCGCGAGCAGCTGACCCGTATCTACGGCGTCACCTTCCCCAAGAAGAGCATGCTCGACGAGTACCTGACCCTGCTCGAGGAAGCCAAGAAGCGCGACCACCGCAAGCTCGGCAAGGAGATGGAGCTCTTCACCTTCTCCGGCCGCGTGGGCCTTGGCCTGCCGCTGTGGCTGCCCCGCGGCGCCGTGATGCGCAACACCCTCGAGAACTTCCTGCGCAAGAAGCAGGCGGAGCTGGGCTACCTCCCGGTCGTCACGCCGCACATCGGCAGCAAGGAGCTCTACGTGACCTCCGGCCACTACGCCAAATACGGCAAGGACAGCTTCCAGCCGATCCACACGCCCCAGGAGGGCGAGGAATACATGCTCAAGCCGATGAACTGCCCGCACCACTGCGAGATCTTCCGCAGCAGCCCGCGCTCGTACCGCGACCTGCCGCTCCGCTTCGCGGAATTCGGCACCGTCTACCGCTACGAGCAGAGCGGTGAGCTGCACGGCCTGACGCGCGTCCGCGGCTTCACCCAGGACGACGCCCACCTCTTCTGCCGCCCGGACCAGCTCCAGGAGGAGTTCGAGAAGGTCATCGACCTCATCCTCTACGTCTTCAAGACCCTGAAGATGACGGACTACATGGCCCAGGTGTCGCTGCGCGACCCGGACAACAAGGAGAAATACATCGGCACGGACGAGAACTGGGCCAAGGCGGAGCAGGCCATCATCGACGCCGCCGCCAAGAAGGGCCTCAAGACCGTCGTGGAGAAGGGCGAGGCCGCCTTCTACGGCCCGAAGCTCGACTTCATGGTCAAGGACGCCATCGGCCGCCGCTGGCAGCTCGGCACCATCCAGGTGGACTACAACCTCCCGGAGCGCTTCGAGCTTGAGTTCACGGACGCCGACGGCAGCAAGCAGCGCCCGGTGATGATCCACCGCGCGCCCTTCGGATCGCTGGAGCGCTTCACCGCCGTGGTGCTGGAGCACACCGCCGGCCACCTGCCTCTCTGGCTCTCGCCGGATCAGGTTAAGGTGCTGCCAATCAGCGAAAAATATGAAGATTATGCTGAAAAAATTTGCGAATTGCTGAAAAATTCCGAAATTCGCGCTTCCATAGATGCCCGCAATGAGACGCTCGGCAAGAGAATCCGGGAGATTTCCCTTCTCAGAGTGCCTGTGATTGCGATTGTCGGCGAGAAAGAAGCTTCGGAAGGTACCGTCTCTGTCCGCAGGGAGGGTGTCGACCAGGGCTCCATGTCCGCCGAACAGTTTGTGGAATACTTGAAAGCAGCGCAAGCTGAAGAACTTAAAAATTAGGAGGATTTAATTATCGCCGGACCTTACAGACCGAAGCCCTCGGGCTTCAAGCCGGGTGGCCGCAAACCCGACCCTCGTCAGATGCAGAAGCGTGACGAGAATGAGCTCAACATCAACGAGCAGATCACCGCGACGCAGGTGCGACTCGTCGGAGAGAACATCCCTGAGCAGGGGGTGTATCCCATTGCGAAAGCGCTCCAGATGGCGGAAGAACTCGAGCTGGACCTCGTTGAGATCAGCGGCAAGGCAGATCCTCCCGTGTGCAGGATCCTGGATTACCAGAAGTTCCTGTACCAGCGCAAGAAGAAGGCCAAGGAAATGAAGGCGAACGCCGCCAAGGTCGTGATCAAGGAGATCCGCTTCGGCCCCAACACGGACGAGCACGATTTCCAGTTCAAGCTCAAGCACGCGCAGGAGTTCCTCCAGGAGGGCTCCAAGGTGAAGGCGACGATCTTCTTCCGCGGACGTTCGATCATGTTCAAGGACCAGGGCGAGAAACAGCTCCTCCGCTTCGCCGTCGAGCTGGAAGAATTCGGCCGTGCCGAGAACATGCCGGTGCTGGAAGGCAAGCGCATGACGATGATGATTGCTCCTACCAAGAAAAAGTAGGGATCATATATTTTATTAACAATTAATTACAAACACAATGGCAAAGCTTAAAACGATCTCCGGTGCCAAAAAGCGCTTCACGCTTACCGGATCGGGAAAAATCAAGAGGAAGCATGCTTACCACAGCCACATCCTCACCAAGAAAACCAAGAAGCGCAAGCGTAACCTGGACCATTTCGCCCTCCTCGAGAAGGTGGATTACGGTCGTGTCCGTGAAATGTTGGTTCTCTAAAAGTATTGAATTATGCCTAGATCAGTTAATTCTGTCGCATCCCGCGCACGCCGCAAGAAGATTCTTAAGAGAACCCGCGGTAACTTCCTCTCCAGGAAGAATGTTTGGACCGTAGCCAAGAACACCTACGAGAAAGGTTTGACCTATGCTTACCGTGACCGCAAGACCAAGAAGCGCAACTTCCGCGCCCTCTGGATCCAGCGTATCAACGCTGCCGCGCGTCAGTACGGTTTGTCCTACTCCCAGTTCATGGGTAAGCTGAACGCCCAGAACATCGGCCTGAACCGCAAGGTCCTCGCCGACCTTGCGATGAACAATCCGCAGGCGTTCGAAGCGATCATCAAGTCTGTTAAGAAATAGTGTAAGAACGTGAGCCTGAAGGAATTCACCCGTAACAAATGGACAAAGTTCGCCTTTTGGGCTTTGCTCTATACGGCATGGGTGGTCTGGCTCGGGAACTTCTGGTGGCTTTTCGGCCTGGTGGTGGTCTTCGACATCTTCATCACCCGCAAGGTCCACTGGAACTTCTGGAAGAAGCGTTACAAGGAAGGGGAGAAGCACAGCTCCTGGAATGACTGGCTCGACGCCATCGTCTTCGCCATCATCCTGGTCACCTTCATCAACACCTTCTTCTTCCAGGCCTTCAAGATTCCTTCATCCTCGATGGAGAGCAGCCTCTACACAGGAGACCGTCTCTTCGTGAGCAAATTGACATACGGTCCCCGGATCCCCCAGACTCCCCTGACCATCCCCTTCACGCACAACGTGATCTTCGGACGCGAGTCCTACTCGACCCTCATCCAGAACGATTACCGCCGGCTGAAAGGATTTCGGGAAGTGCGACGCGGCGATTACGTGGTGTTCGGTTTCCCCAACGGAGATACCGTCCTGCGCAAAGACCCGGTCGCGGACTACCACATGCTGGTGCGCATGCTCGGCAAGCCGGCTGTGGACAAACTGGGAGAGACGGTTGTCCGCCCGATGGACAAAAAAGACCACTACGTGAAGCGTTGCGTCGCGATCCCCGGGGACACCCTGGAGGTCAAGGACGGCCTGGTGTGGATCAACGGTGAGCAGGAGCCGGCTTATCCCGGCCTGCAGCTCAGCTACAAGGTCATCACCTCCGGCCAGAAGATCAACGCCAAGACGCTGGAGAAGCTCGGCATCAATCCCGCCGAAGCCTGGTTCGATGCAGCACTGCCCGGTTATCCGGCGCTCTGCCTGACCGGCGCGATGCGGGAGGAACTGGCCAAGGTTTCCTCCGTGGAGAGCATCACGGCCAACCTGGAGACCAATCCGGCGGCCGTCGCGCAGGAGATTTTCCCCTTCACGCAGGACTCCGGCTGGACCCGGGACTACTTCGGTCCGCTGTGGATTCCCCGCAAGGGGGCCACGGTCGCGCTCACGCAGGACAATGTCGCGCTCTACGAGCGGCTCATCACGGCCTACGAAGGCGGCGATCTGCAGCAGGCGCTCCGCGAGGGCAGCTACACGTTCAAGCAGGACTATTACTTTATGATGGGTGACAACCGGCACAATTCGCTCGACTCCCGCTACTGGGGGTTTGTCCCCGAAGACCACATCGTCGGCCGTCCGGCCGTGATCTGGCTCTCCACGGACAGCGGCAAGCGGTTTCCCAACAATATCCGGTGGCGCAGATTCCTGAAGTTTCTGTAGTTTTCAATTTGGAAATCAGAAAATTAAAAGCGATATTTGCACCCCGCGTTAAGAAAAAGAGAATAAAAAAGATACAACCATGGCAAAAGTTTGTCAAATCACCGGAAGGAAGAGAATGAAAGGCAACAACGTTGCCCATTCTAAGCTGCGCACCAAGCGCGACTTCTCCCTGAACCTCAAGAACAAGCGTTTCTGGAGCGAGGAGGAGCAGAGGTATGTGACCCTCAAGGTTTCTTGCAAGGGTATGCGGATCATCGAGAAGAATGGCCTCGAGGCCACGCTTCGCGAGGCCAGTAAGAAAGGATTGATTAACCTTGTTTAAACTCTAGTATTATGGCAAAGAAAACGAAAGGAAACAGGGTGCAGGTCATCCTCGAGTGCACGGAGCAGAAGGCCAGCGGTGTCCCCGGTATGTCCCGTTACATCACCACCAAGAACAAGAAGAACACCCCTGACCGCCTCGAGCGCAAGAAGTACAATCCGTTCCTGAAGAAGGTGACGGTCCATCGTGAAATCAAATAATTAAAGGAGATTAGAATATGGCAAAGAAAGCCGTTGCAACCTTCGCAGCCAAGGCCGGTGCCAAGAGCATGGTCAAGTGCATCCGCATGGAGAAATCCCCGAAGACCGGCGCTTACGTTTTCACGGAGCAGCTCGTCGAGGCCGAAAAGGCCAAGGATTATTTCGCCAGCAAGAAATAATTTTCTCCTGAACACCATAAAGAGGGGTTCCGCCGGTGCGGGACCCCTCTTTATTTGCATAATAATTTGTATCTTTGTAAGCTATGGCAATGAGTTTCTTTCAAAGGATTTCCCGGGCCGTGGTCGGCAAGTCGAGGGTCGATGACGACACCCTCGACGCGATCGAAGAGGCCCTGGTAGAGTCGGACATGGGCGTGGAGACGACCCTGAAGGTCATCGATGCCCTGGAGGAGCGCGTCGAGCGCGACAAGTACATGTCGTTCGACGAGCTGGTGGGCCTGCTCCGCGAGGAGATCGGGGCCCTGGTGGGGGAGAGCGTGGCGCCGTTCGACTTCAGCAAGAAGCCCTACGTCATCCTCGTGGTGGGCGTGAACGGCGTCGGCAAGACGACGACCATCGGCAAGCTCGCCGCCATGCTCAAGGCCCAGGGCAAGAAGGTCCTCCTCGGCGCCGCGGACACGTTCCGCGCGGCGGCGGTGGACCAGCTGACCATCTGGGCGGAGCGCGCCGGCGTGGACATCGTCAAGCAGGCCATGGGCTCCGACCCGGCCTCCGTGGCGTACGACACCGTCCAGGCGGCGGTGGCGCGCGGCGCCGACGTCGTGCTGATCGACACGGCCGGCCGCCTGCACAACCGCATCGACCTGATGAACGAGCTGACCAAGATCCGCAACGTCATCCGCAAGGTGGTCCCCGACGGGCCGCACGACGTGATGCTGATCCTGGACGCCTCCACGGGCCAGAACGCCTTCGCGCAGGCGAAGGAGTTCGCCCGCGCTACGGACATCACCAGCCTGGCCGTCACCAAGCTCGACGGCACCGCCAAGGGCGGCGTGGTCGTGGGCGTGTCCGACCAGTTCCACATCCCGGTCAAGTTCATCGGCGTGGGCGAGGGGATCGACGACCTGAAAGTATTCGACAAGCAGACATTTGTGGAGCAGCTCTTTGCCCCGGAAGATTTGAAATAACAACAGCATATGAAACTCAGTTACAATTGGCTCAAGGAGTATTTGAAGTGTGACCTCTCGCCGCAGGAAGTGGCGGACGCGATGACCGCGATCGGCATCGAAGTCGACGGCGTGGAGGAGCAGGAGCAGATTCCCGGCGGACTCGCCGGGGTCGTGGTGGCGAAGGTGCTCACCTGCGAGGCGCACCCGGATTCCGACCACCTGCACGTGACCACCGTGGACGCCGGCAACGGCGAGCCCGTGACGGTGGTCTGCGGCGCCCCCAACGTGGCGGCCGGCCAGAAGGTCCTCTTCGCGCAGCTCGGCACCGTGCTGCCGGGCGACTTCAAGATCAAGAAATCCAAGATCCGCGGCATCGAGTCGTTCGGCATGATCTGCGCCGAGGACGAGCTCGGTATCGGCACGGACCACGCCGGCATCATGGTGCTGCCGGAGGATACCGTGGTCGGTACCCCGGCCAAGGAATACCTGAAGCTGGGCACCGAGGCGGTGATCGAGTATGAGATCACGGCCAACCGCATCGACGCGGCCTCCCACTGGGGCGTGGCCCGCGACCTGTACGCCTGGCTCCGCCTGAACGGCCGCCCCTGCGAGCTCGTGAAGCCCTCCGTGGACGCCTTCCGCGAAGGCCAGGGCGAGGGCCTCGAGATCGAGGTGCGCGACGCCGACGGCGCCCCGCGCTACACCGGCATCACCCTGAAGGGGGTGAAGGTCGGCCCGTCGCCGGAATGGCTCCAGAACCGCCTGATGAGCATCGGGCTGCGCCCGATCAACAATATCGTCGACATCTCCAACTTTGTGCTCTTCGAGCTCGGCCAGCCCCTCCACACCTTCGACGCCGGCAAGGTCGGCGGCCGCGTGGTGGTGCGCCGTGCCGCGCAGGGCGAGCCCATCCGCACGCTGGACGGCGTGGAGCGCAAGCTCGACGCCCGCGACATGGTAATCGCCGACACGCAGGTGCCGATGTGCATCGCGGGCGTGTTCGGCGGCGAGGACAGCGGCGTGACCGAGGCCACCACGGACGTGTTCGTGGAGAGCGCCTGGTTCGATCCCGCCTCCATCCGCCGTACGTCCAAGAGCCTCGGCCTGCAGACCGATGCCTCCTTCCGCTTTGAGCGCGGCTGCGACCCGGAGATGCCCATCTACGCCCTCAAGCGCGCCGTGCTCCTGATCCAGGAGTGCGCGGGCGGCGAGGTCGCGGGCAAGATCCGCGAATCCTATCCGAAGCCCTACGAGCGCAAGAAGATCGACCTGGACTACGCCCGCATCGAGCGCTTCGCCGGCCAGGCGATCGGCCATGACACCATCGAGAACATCCTCACCTGGCTGGGCTACGACTTCCTCGAGAAGCGTGTCGGTGGCGCCCTGGTGGCCGCCCCGTCCTACATGGTGGACGTGTACCGCGAGTGCGACGTCGTGGAGGAGATCCTCCGCATCTACGGCTACGACAACATCGCCCTGCCGCACCATATGAAGATGTCCGTCTGCGCCACGCCGAAGCCCGATCCCGAGGCAGTGCGCAACGCCGTCTCCAACTTCCTCGCGGCCAACGGCTTCGTGGAGATCATGAACAATTCCCTGACCAAGGGAGACTACTATACCGGGTTGCAGACCTTCCCGGCCGAGCGCTGTGTCCGCATCGTGAACCCGCTCAGCCAGGATCTCAACGTGATGCGCCAGACCCTCCTGCTGGGCGGCCTGGAGGTCATCGCCTACAACCTGAACCGCCAGCTCAGCTCCCTGCGCACCTTCGAGTACGGCAGTGTCTACAGCCGCCTGACCGACAAGCCGGGCGAGACCCTGGAGGGCTACGAGGAGCACACCTGCTTCACCCTGATGCTGACCGGCACGCCGGAGAAATCCTGGCGCGCGGAGGCCGCGAAGAGCGACTACTTCCAGCTGAAGGGCTATCTGGAGCTGCTCCTGCGCCGCTACGGCGCCGACCTGGACCAGCTCTGGACCGAGGCCGCCCCGTCCGACATCTGGGCGGAGGGCATGGTCTATTCCCTGCCGGGCAAGGGTCCCGTGCTCGCGACCATGGGTACGGTCAACCCCGCGCTCACACGCAAATTCGGCATCAAGCAGCCGGTGTTCGCGGCTGAGATCAGCTGGCCGGCACTGTTCGCGCTGGTGAAGCGTGACAAGGTGGCCTTCACCGAGCTGCCGAAGTTCCCGGCCGTGCGCCGCGACCTCGCGCTCCTGCTCGACGAGGGCGTCAGCTACGCCGACCTGCGCGCCGCCGCCTTCAAGCAGGCGAAGAAACTCCTGCGGCAGGTGGGCCTGTTCGACGTGTACCGCGGCGACAAGATTCCGGCGGGCAAGAAGCAGTACGCCCTGAGCTTCCTGATCCAGGATCCCGAGCGGACCCTCACGGACCAGGACACCGAGCGCCTGATGGAGCGCCTGCTGGAGACCTTCAAGAAGGATTTCGGCGCACAGCTGCGATAGGTCGATGCATCGGGCGGCTCATATCGTGGTGCTGGCGGTCGTGCTGGCGGCGCTCTGCGCCTGCGGCCATCGCGCCCGCGTGATCCCCGAGAACAAGCTGGTCCGCATCTACCACGACATGTTCCTGGCCGACCAGTGGGTCCGGGACCATCCGGACGCCCGCACCGAGGTCGACACGATGCTGATCTTCGATCCGATCTTCCACCGCTACGGCTACACCTTCGCGGACTACGACCGCACGGTCCATTATTACCTGGACCACAACGACGACTACGTCAAGCTCCTGAACCGGGTGGAGAAGCAGCTGCGCAAGGAAGGGGAGGACCTCCAGCTGGAGGCGGATGCCCTGACGGCCCGGGAAGTGGAGCTGAACAAGTTCCGCCGCGCCTTCCGGGAGAAGGATTTCTCGACGGATTCGCTCCGCTGGGCCGGTGTGAATGCACTTTGGCCCGTGGTGCTCCCGCCCGCCGACACGCTCCCGCCTGTCGATACGCTCGCGCAGGCTGATTCGACCGCGCAGGCGGACACGCTGAAGGCCACTTTGCTGCCGGAGGCGGAACGGTCGCAGTTCAAAAAGAACGCGCGAGGCCTGGAAGAGCGGATCAAAGAATTGACGGATTAATAACACACACATAGTTATGGATTATTTGGAGAAATACGGCTATGCTCCCGTCGATGCGGAGATAGCGTCCCGCCTCCAGGCCGTGTCGTCCACGCTGGACGCCCTGGCCACGCCGGAGGTACTTAAGAAATGCTTTTCCCTGATGGACCTGACCACCCTGAAGTCCGACGATACGGTGGCGTCCGTCAGCGCGCTGGTGGACAAGGTGACCCGGCTCCAGGCGGAATACCCGTCCTACCCGCTGCCCGCCTCGGTGTGCGTGTATCCCAATTTCGCGTCCGTCGTGCGCGAGCGCCGCTGCAGCCCGGAGCTGCACGTGACCACGGTCGCGAGCTGCTTCCCCTCCGCGCAGAGCTTCCTCGAAGTGAAGGTGCGCGAGTGCGAGCTGGCCGTGCAGGGCGGCGCCGACGAGGTGGACATCGTCCTGGCGCTCAACGCCTTCCTGGCCGGGGATTACGCTGCCGCGTCGAATGAGATCGTGCAGATGAAGCAGGCGATCGACGCCGAGGCCGCCCGTCAGGGCCGCCGCGTCGTGCTGAAGGTGATCCTCGAGACGGGCCTGCTCGGCTCGTCGGAGAACATCGCGCGCGCTTCCTTCCTGGCGATGGAAGCCGGCGCCGATTTCATCAAGACCTCGACGGGCAAGGTGTCGGTCAACGCCACTCCGGAAGCCGCCTGGGTGATGTGCGAGTGCATCAAGGCCTTCCACGCCAAGACCGGCCGCAAGGTCGGCTTCAAGGCGGCGGGCGGCATCTCCAACGACCGCGACGCCCGCTACTACTACGCCATCGGCGCCACGGTGCTGGGCGAAGAATGGGTCGAGAAGAACTATTTCCGCTTCGGCGTGAGCCGCCTGGGCAACAGCCTGATGAGCGCAATTGAACAAAAAGAGGTGAAATTCTTTTAATTCGTACGAATCTTACGATTCGCGAAAGCCCGAAAATAAGCCCTGCACGCCAGCGTGCGGGGCTTTTTGTAAAATTAAACGATTAATCGGGAAAGTAATCGGATCGTTCCTGCGACCTTTGCCTGTGACAAAAACTCAGGCTTATGAAAAGGTTGTTTCTATTCTCCCTGACGGCCCTGCTGGCCGTCTGCTGCACCGACCGGGTGCCGTCTCCCTACGTCGATCCCTACGACGGGCCGGGCTCCGGCCACGACCAGATCGTGCTGGGCAAACAGCTCGATGATCCCTACTCCGTGACGAACATGGAGAAAGCGCTGTCGGCCGTCTATCCGACCAAGGCGTCGCGCGTCCCCGTGCCCACGACGCATCTTTATGTCCGCTTCAAGCCCCAGAACGAGAGCCAGTACAAGCAGCTGGAAAACCGGGGTTTCGAGCTGCTGGACCACCCGATGGACTACGAGATCGTGAAGGAGGGCGACTGGTACCACGATCCCTCCATTCCGGAAGAGGAGTTTACCTGGCAGTACTGCGTGGTGCCCAAGGACACCTTCCTGCCGCCTCTGATCCCGCACGAGATCCTGCATGAGTGCTATATCCCCGAGGAGGAGACCAAGTCCGCCGACGGCATCGACTGGGCGGCGGTGGAGCGGGAATCGTTCCGCCTGACGGGAAATGGCGACCTGCTTGTCGAGCCTTCGCTGACCAAGGGCAGCAGCGCCGAGACGCCCGCCGGCCGCATCACCATCGTCGATCCCGACCTCAATGCGCCGGAAGGCGTGCGCGGCGTGCGCGTGGCGTGCAATATTTTTGTCAAGACGGCGCACGCCTTCACCGACGAGGACGGGCGCTACCGGATGTCGCGCAGCTTCTCCGGCAAGCCCCGCTACCGGCTGGTGTTCAAGAATTCCACCGGCTTCTGCATCGGCCTGAACCTCCTGCTCGTGCCGGCCTCGATCTCCTCGCTCGGCAAGGGGGAGGCGGCTGGCATGGACGTGCAGGTGACCAAAGATTCGGACCGCCGGCTGTTCAGCCGCTGCGTGGTCAACAACGCCGGTTTCGACTACATCAAGCGCTGCTCCGCGGTGTCGCCCTCTGTCAAGACGCCGCCGTCCAACTTCCGCCTCTGGCTCTTCCAGGGCCTGGACTTCGGCCTGGTGCCCATGCTGCAGCAGGGCGTGCTGATCGACCGGGGCGAGGTGGGCCGGATCCTGGGCCAATACGCCATCCTGGTCAAGCTCTTCCTGCCCGACGCCGCGATCGGCCTGAAGGGCAAGGACACCTATGCTTCCATCTATGCGGAAGCGCTCCACACCTTCGCGCACGGCAGCCACTTCATGCTGGCCGGCGGCGACTACTGGGACCATTACGCGGGCTACCTGATCAAGTCGTACCTCACCTCCGGATTCACGCTTTACGGTGTGGGCGCGGAAGAGGACCACGGCTACTGCGAGGTGTCGGAAATGTGGGCTTACTTCGCCCAGACGGCGCTCTTCCGGGAGCGTTACGGGAACGCCATTGAGCCGCGCTTCGGGCTGGACTGGTGGTTCCACCCGCAGATTCTCTCCGTCCTGGCGGAAAAAGGGCTGGAATGGCAGAAGGTTTTCCAGGTGCTGAGCTCCGACGTGACGGACCGGGAGGTCCTGCAGAAGAAGCTCAGCAGCTACTATCCGGAATATAAAAGTGCGATCAATCAAGCATTTGCCAAATACAACTAAAACTATTGAAAAACCATCGGATGGAATGCAGTCTATAGTGCGAAGTTTTTTTTGTCATTCTTGCAAAAAGTTGTATCTTTGCAATCCATTCGAGCGCGGGTGGCGAAATGGTAGACGCGCTAGTTTCAGGAGCTAGTGTCAATTGCGACGTGTGAGTTCGACTCTCATCCCGCGCACTTAGGATGACTTTTGAAGTCATCCTTTTTCTTTTCTAAAAATGCCCTACATATTGCTGGATGGCCGTTTTTTAATAGAGATAGTGCCATTTCAACAGAGCGAAGTTGCCCTTGTTTTTTCCCCTATTTTACACCGAACCCTTCTTTTTTACACCTATTTTACACCTATTTTACACCTGCAATGCCCTAAATTACCGAGGTTTTACATATATTTGCAGGAAGGAGAATAGGATTATATGGCAAACGTGACAAGCCGGACCAGTCCCACCGCCTTTCGGCCTCCAAAAAACTCGTGGTCCTGGGCGAGAAAGACACTTATGAACCCCTCTGCCGAGAGTGCTACCAAAAAGCCCTGGCAGAAGACAATGAACAAAACTAATTAACCAATATAATTATGAAGCAATCAAGATTATTCATTACAGCCATTGCCCTTATGGGCATCGCCGCCTGTGCAAAGTTGGAAACTCCCACTGTGCAGGAAGAACCCGAGGTAATTGCCCCGGAGCAAACCGTAGCTGCAAAATCTGAGCAGACTGCGGATGTTAAGTCAGTTGCCTGTACCCTTAACAGTCTGTGCCAGATCTGCGAAGTAAGAGATTTCATCAAGAGCTTTATCGTTAAGGTAAACAAGTCCGAAGAAACCCCTTGGCACCTTGATATCTACGTGGCCAAACCCAAGACCGAGGAACAGGAGGAATTCCCCTATATCAGCGGCTCTGTTGGCTTTGTCAAAGGCATCTTCCACCCCGTTGTTTTGGATGTGGACCTCAAGATTGTGAAATTACTCACCATCGCCGGTACCATTGATGTACATCAGATTGTGGGTAACTACTCTCTCGCCATAAAGCACCTTGACTCCACTATGGGAGATCTCATGGCCCAGTACTATCTGGATAAGGCCACTGAAGGCCTGGATATCACCATCCAGGGTACTCTTAGGTTCTTCTTCCAGGTAGAGGAGGATGAGGAAGGCAATCGCTACATCGATCTCTATCTGCACAATCCCGATGATCCCACCTACGAGCCGGTGTCCGTTAAGGATTTCCTTGATATGTTCACTCCCAAGGGCTGATAACAGAACAGATGTGGCGGTATCGAGTCTCATCCCGCGTACAAGAGAAGGGCAACCGATTTTCGGTTGCCCTTCTTCGTTATTATCATTTCAACTATTCCGCCATCGCGGCCTTGAAGGTGTCGTCGATCTGGAGGAAGAGGTGGTAGTAGGCTTTGTCGCCGAGCTTGGAGTAGCGGCCCACGAGGGCCTGCACCTGGGTCATCAGATACTGCTTTTCCGTGGCCCACTCTTTCGGGTCGGGCGCGAGGCCGTCCTTGCTCTTCGCGAAGGCGAGGAACTGCCGCTCCAGGTCGGCGCGGTCGAGATAGCTCAGCAGGGCGTCGTAGTTGTCGATCGCGGCGAGTTCGCGGCCGTGGCTGTCGAACCACGCGGAGGCGAAGCGCATCGCCGTGGCCTTGCGGTTGCAGGCCACGTAGAAGGAGCCGGCGCGGGTGGTGTCGACGGGCACGAACACGTCGGGCAGGATGCCGCCTTTCTCGACACGCATGCTGTCGGCGGTCACCATTTCGCCGCTCTCGTAGCGGCGCAGGACCTCATATTCGTAATCCTCGGTGTAGGGCTTCTGGATGCAGCGGCCGGAGGGCGTGTAGTAGCGCGCCACGGTGATGCGCATGCCGGAACGGTCGCTGAAGAAGAACGGCTCCTGCACGAGGCCCTTGCCGAAGGTGCGGCGGCCGTAGAGGCGCGCGCGGCCGTTGTCCTGCAGCGCGCCCGCGAGGATCTCGCTGGCGGAGGCGGAGCCCTCGTCCACGAGGAGCTTCACGCCCAGCTTCTGGAAGGGACCGGAGCCGTCGGCCCGGAACTCCTCCCGCTTGCGGTGGCGGCCCTCCAGGTAGACGATCATCGCCTTGCGGGGCAGGAAGAAGTTGGACAGCTTGCAGGCCTGGTCGAGGTAGCCGCCGGAGTTGTCGCGCAGGTCGAGGATGAGCTCGGTCATGCCTTCGGACAGCAGCTCGGTGCAGTGCAGCAGGATCTCGTCTTCCGTGGTGCGGGAGAACTTCGACAGGCGGAGGTAGCCGGTGGTTTCATTGACCATGAAGGACGCGTCCACCGACCAGGTGGGGATCTTGCCGCGGGTGATCTCGAAGGGGATCACCTCCCGGCCGCGCTGCACGGTCACGAGGACCTTGCTGCCGGCCACGCCCTTGATGCGGCGCACCATGCTGTCCTGCGGGAAATGCACACCCGCGATGTTGGTATCGTCGACCTTGAGCAGGCGGTCGCCCGGCTGCAGGCCGATCTTCTCGGACGGGCCGCCGGGGATGACTTCGATCACCACGGCGGTGTCGTTGGGGACGTTGAACTGGATGCCGATGCCGTCGAAATTGCCCATCAGGTCGGCCTCGGAGTCCTCGAGCACCTGCGGGGGCATGTAGGAGGAATGCGGGTCCAGGGCGGAGAGAGCGGCCGCGGCGATGGCGTCGCTGACCTTGGCGCGGTCCACGCTGTCCACGTAGTTCTCATCGATGCTCTGGAGGATGAGCGAGACCTTGCGCCAGTCGTTGCCGTTCACGCGCATCATGCGTCGGTTCTCGCCGACCCGGTACACGAGCAGGGCGATCAGCAGGCCGATGACAACGCCCAGCAGGGCGACAAGGATGGAAGACTTCTTCATGCGGCTACTCCTCCACGTCGATTCGCTCGACTTCTATGCCCGCACGGCGCAGCAGGTCGATGCCGTCCGTGAGGCGGTATTCGTCGCGGTAGACGACACGCCGGATGCCGGACTGGATGATGAGCTTGGCGCACTCCACGCACGGCGAGGCCGTGACGTAGAGCGTGGCGCCGTCGGCGCTGTTGGCCGACTTGGCCACCTTGGAGATGGCGTTGGCCTCGGCGTGCAGCACGTACGGCTTGGTGACGCCGTTCTCATCTTCGCAGATGTTCTCGAAGCCCGAGGGCGTGCCGTTGTAGCCGTCCGAGATGATCATCCGGTCCTTGACCAGCAGCGCGCCCACCTGGCGGCGCTTGCAGTAGGAATTGCTCGCCCAGATGGCGGCCATGCGCATGTATTTGTCGTCGAATTTGCTCATCGTCCGGTTTCTCTTTGATACAGGTAGCGCTTGATGCTGCGCTTCGGAGTACGCTCGAAGTCTTCGGGCAGGAACTCGATGTGGTTGATCTGCGCGTAGGAGGGCAGGAGCTTGTTGATCTCCGGCAGGCTGTCGTTGATGCGCTTCTCCAGCTCATCGCCGCTCATGCCGTCCAGCTCGCCCTGGTGGTAGTCGGGATAGACGAGGGCCGTCAGGCCGATCTTGTCCTCGACCACCAGCGAGTCGACCACGTAGGTAACGTTGTTGATGACGGCTTCCAGCTCTTCCGGATAGATGTTCTGGCCGCTCGCGCCGAGGATCATGCACTTGCAGCGGCCGCGCAGGTACAGGTAGCCGTCGTAGTCGATCACGCCGATGTCGCCGGTCTTGAACCAGCCGTCGTTGGTGAAGGAAGCCTTGGTGGCGTCCCGGTTCTTGAAGTAGCCCAGGAAGACGTTGTCGCCCTTGACCTGGACTTCGCCCGGTTCCTTGTAGGGGTTCTTGGAGTCGATGCGGATCTCGCAGCCCGGCACGGGCATGCCGCAGGAGCCCTTGCGGGCCTTCCACCACTTGGCGTAGGTGATGATCGGGCCGCACTCCGTCATGCCGTAGCCGACGGTGAAGGGGAAATGGATCTGGCGCATGAACTTCTCGACCTCCGGGTTGAAGGCGGCGCCGCCGAGGATGACCTCCTCGAAGCGGCCGCCGAAGGACTCGATCAGGCCGTTGCGGATCTTCTTGCGGATCATCGTGTCCACGATCGGAATGCGCATCAGGGACTTGTGGCGGTCCACCACGGGCTTGATCTGGGACTTGTAGACCTTCTCGAAGATCAGCGGCACGGCGATGATCACGTCGGGATGGATGTCGGAGAAGGCCTGCATGATCACCTTCGGGCTCGGGGTACGCGTCAGGAAGTAGACGTGCGCGCCGATACACATCTCGAAGAGGAACTCGAACATCATGCCGTACATATGGGCGGACGGGAGCATCGCGACCATCTGCGACTCGCAGGTCATCTGCGGCTCCGCCACGTTGGTGGCGAAGGAGACGTTGCACCACAGCGAGCGGTATGGCAGCATGACGCCCTTCGAGAAGCCGGAGGTGCCGGAGGTATAGTTGATCAGGGCAAGCTCCTCGGGCTGGTCCTCGTAGTAGTTGATGTGCTCGGGCTTGAGCCCTTCCGGATACATCTGGTTGAAGGTGCGCGTGAGGTTCTTGCGCACTTCCACGAGGTCCTGGTTCTTGGCGTAGATGTAGTTGAGGGTGTTCATCTGCACGATCACCTCCAGGCCGGGCATCTCCGCCTCGGAGAGGCCCTGCCAGATCACTTCGTCCACGAAGAAGACCTTGGCTTCGGAATGGTTGACCAGGAAATGTATGTTCTCGGGCTTGAATTCATGCAGGAGGGGTACGGGCACGGCGCCGTAGGTCATGGCGGCCAGGAAGCACACGCCCCAGTGGGCCTGGTTGCGGGAGCAGAGGGCGACCTTGTCCCCCTTCTGGAGTCCGCATTTCTCGAACGCGATGTGCAGGAGCTCGATGCGCTCCGCCACGTCGGAATATTTGAGCGTGACGCCCTGGTAATTGGAGAGGGCTTCGCGCTCCCAGTTCTCACGGATGCTCTTTTCGAGCAGTTTGTTTACAGAGTGGAATTCCATATTAGTTTAATGCCTTTCTTTCCCCAGGCAAGGGTCTTTCCGGGTTGATAAATGACGAAGCGGTAGCCCTTGCCGGGCCATTCGAAGGCCGCTTCTTCGGGACGGGCGGCCTCGATGAAGGCCGTGACGGCCTCGGGGCTGCCGTAGATCTGCCACCCGCGCGAGCAGGCGGTGCAGCTGTCGTCGACGAGCGTGAACGCATCGCCGTAGAGCGCGGGCAGGAAGCCGCGCCAGGGGTTCTCGCGGGGCTCGCGCTCGGTCGCGGGCTTGGCGGGGCGGACCAGGGTCACGGCCCCGCCGCCGAAGTGCACGAGCGCGACTTCGCGGACGTCCTGCTCCCGCTCCCATTTGAGCGGGTCCTTCCCGCTCTCCTTGCGGAGCGTCTCCAGCCGCTTGCGGTGCGCGGTCAGCTTGACGGACGCGTCCTGCCAGCGGTCCACGGCCTCCCGCAGCTGCGGGAGCGCCACGGGCAGCGCCAGGGCGAACTGCACCTCCTCCGGGAGGATGGCGCCGAGGCGGCTTTCGCCGAATGGCAACGAGCCGAGGATGTTGGCGTAGAAGGCGTCGTCCTGCTCGCAGACGGGCGCGACGTCAAAGCCCTCCGCCGCGGGCGTGAGCACGGTCCAGTCGGCCACGCTGCCCAGGAAACGGGTCAGCGCCCGGCGGGGGAAGTAGTCGCGCAGCCAGCCCTTCGGGGCCAGGCGCTCGGGGGCTCCACCGCCGCGGAACATGACGAAGTCACGCCCGGCGGCAGCCGCCAGAGCCTGGCGGAAACCGGGGGCGTCGAGGATGGACGTATGCTCGGACAGATGCCGCCGGACGGCGGTCAGCTGGGCGTTCGAGGGGGTGATGAGCAGGAAGCCGCGCCGCTTGGTCTCCGCGTCGGGGCGGACGTACTCGGCCTGCAGCTTCAGGTTCGCGGCCTGGGCGAGGAGCGTGCTCACGGCCGACGCGGAGTCCGCCTCGGCGCGGCCGGCGTCCAGGGCGAGCACGGGCACGAGCGAGCCGTTGTAGCACAGCGAAAGCGCCATGTGGGACTGCTTGAAGGCCGTGAGGTTCAGCTGCCGCAGGACATTGGTCGAATCCAGCAGCGACAGGCCTTCCTCCAGGCGGTCATAGCACACCACCGCCAGCGCGTCCGACGGGACGGCGGCGAGCAGCTCCGGGACGCGGCGCACATCCCCCGTTTTCGGGGACGGTTCGCCGCAGGCGAAGAGCAGCGGCAGGGCCGCCAGCAGGGCGATGATGCTTTTTTTGCACATAACTTGCAAATATACTAATAATTTGAATTATGATTTTCCGCGGAAATCCCTAACTTTGCACGATTTTATATACCTGCGAAATAGTACAGTTACAGAATATGCAAGAAATCAGAAACATAGCGATCATCGCCCACGTCGACCACGGCAAGACGACGCTCGTGGACCGGATGATTTACCAGGCCAACCTGGTGCGTCAGCCGGAGAACCTGGGCCAGCTGATCCTGGACAACAACGACCTGGAGCGCGAGCGCGGCATCACCATCCTCGCCAAGAACGTCTCCGTCATCTATAAGGGCGTCAAGATCAACATCATCGACACCCCGGGCCACAGCGACTTCGGTGGCGAAGTGGAGCGCGTGCTCAACATGGCCGACGGCGTGCTGCTGCTCGTCGACGCCTTCGAGGGCTGCATGCCCCAGACGCGCTTCGTGCTGCAGAAGGCCATCCAGATGGGCAAGAAGCCCATCGTCGTGATCAACAAGGTGGACAAGCCCAACTGCCGCCCCGACGAGGTGCAGGAGGAGGTCTTCGACCTGATGTTTAACCTCAACGCCACCGAGGAGCAGCTCGACTTCGTGACCGTCTACGGCTCCGCCAAGCAGGGCTGGATGTCGCTCGACTGGAAGAAGCCCACGACCGACATCACCCCGCTGCTTGACACGATCCTCGAAGTGATCCCGGCCCCGCCGGTGGTCGAGGGCACGCCGCAGCTGCTCATCTCCTCCCTGGAATACAGCCCCTACGTGGGCCGCATCGCGGTCGGCCGCATCACCCGCGGCACCCTCAAGACCGGCCAGAATATCAGCCTCTGCAAGCGCTACGACGTGGTCCAGAAGCAGAAAATCAAGCAGCTGATGGTCTTCGAAGGCCTCGGCAAGTCCAACGTCGACGAGGTCCAGTGCGGCGATATCTGCGCCGTGGTGGGCATCGACGGCTTCGAGATCGGCGACACGATCGCGGACTTCGAGAAGCCGGAGGCGCTGGAGCCGATCGCCGTGGACGAGCCGACGATGAGCATGCTCTTCACCATCAACAATTCCCCCTTCTTCGGCAAGGACGGCAAGTTCGTCACCTCGCGCCACCTCAAGGAGCGTCTGGAGAAGGAGCTGGAGAAGAACCTCGCGCTGCGCGTGAAGCCGGGCCTGACGGCCGATTCCTTCGTGGTCTACGGCCGCGGCGTGCTGCACCTCTCGGTCCTGATCGAGACCATGCGCCGCGAAGGCTTCGAGCTGCAGGTCGGCCAGCCGAAGGTGCTGGACAAGACCATCGGCGGCCAGCGCTGCGAGCCGATCGAGGACCTCTCCATCGAGGTGCCGGAGGAGTTCGTGGGCGCCGCCATCGAGATTGCCACGCGCCGCAAGGGCGCGCTGGTGCGCATGGAGCCGCGCGGCGACCGCACACTGCTTGAATTCGAGATCCCGACGCGCGGCCTCATCGGCCTGCGCTCCAACCTGCTGACCGCCAGCCAGGGCGAGGCTATCGTGGCGCACCGCTTCAAGGAGTACCAGCCCTACAAGGGCGAGATCGAGCACCGCAACAACGGTTCCCTCGTCTCCATCGAGACCGGCCAGGCCATCGCCTATTCCATGAATAAGCTCCTGGACCGCGGCCGCTTCTTCGTGGAGCCCGGCGAGGAGATCTACGCCGGCCAGGTGGTGGGTGAGCACACGCGCGAGCGCGACCTCAACATCAACATCTGCAAGACCAAGAAGCTGACCAACGTCCGCGCCGCCGGCTCCGACGAAAAGATCATCCTGCCGCCCGCCATCAAGTTCTCCCTCGAGGAGGCGCTGGAGTACATCCAGGACGACGAGCTGGTGGAGGTGACGCCGCATTTCATGCGCATCCGCAAGATCCTGCTTGACCCGCTGGCCCGCAAACGCAACAGCGACAACGAAGATTAATTTTAGTTGCTAATAGCAAAAAAATTACTAACTTTGCAACCCTTTGTAGTTCAACTGACAAGTCTGGCCCCCGGAACGAACCGCCTGAAGTGGCACGCCGGAGCCGAGTTCTTTGAAACTTTCGGGAACGTAGAGATCCTGGACGCCGATCTGGAAGTGACGGCCGACGTGATCAGCCGCGGGCTGACCGTGGATGCCGCCTGCACGATAGCCGGCAGCGTGACTGTTGCTTGCGACAGATGCCTCGAGGACCTCGTCATTCCGGTGGAAGTCTCTTTTGAGGAGACGTACACCCCCGAGGGCGGCGAACTGGACCTGTCGCAGGATGTGTTTGACTACGTCTGCACCTCCCTGCCGCTCCAGCGCGTGCACCCCGAAGGCGAATGCAACCAGGAGACTACGAAGTATTTGAGTAAATAATAGTTTAAAAAGATAAAGCAATGGCACATCCGAAACACAAACTTTCCAAGCAGCGCCGGGACAAGCGCCGTACGCACGACTTCGCGCCGGTTCCGACCCTCGCCACCTGCCCCAACTGCGGCGCGACCGTGATCTATCACCGCGTCTGCCCTGAGTGTGGCTACTACAGAGGCCGTCAGATCGTTGTCAAAAACGCTGAGTAATCTGTGAAAGGCCGCCCGATGGCGGCTTTTTTTAATCTGATGGCTCTGTAGTTCAACGGATAGAATAGAGGTTTCCTAAACCTTAGATAGCAGTTCGATTCTGCTCGGAGCTACAAGAAAAGGGTTAGCGTCTGCCAACCCTTTTCTTGTTATCCATGCAGAATCATAAGCCTAGATTTCCGTCTCCATCTCGATGAGCCAGGCGGGGCGGCAGACGCGGGCCTCCAGCAGGACGCGGGGGACGTCGGGGAAGCGGCGCTGCATGTAGGCGTCGATGAGCGGATAGTCGGAGATGTCGCGCAGATAGATAATGAAATACGGCACCTTGTCGAGGGACGAGCCGCCCTCGGCGAGGAGGACGGAGATGTTCTCCAGCAGGCGGTCCGTCTGGGCGAGGACGTCGCCCTCGTGGAGGACCTTGCCGCGGTGGTCGATGCTCGCGGTGCCGCTGATGAAGATGTGGCCGTCGGCCAGGCGCACGCCGCGCTCGAAGGCCACGCCGTAGTCGTGGGTCGGGCTGAGGTGGGTGAGCGCCTTGAGGTAGGTCTTGTCCTCCTCCCGGATGCCGGGATAGGTCAGGAAATCGATGGCCACCACGGCGGAGCGGCCCTCGGTGGCGCCGCCGATGCCCGTGGAGGCGATGTAGTGCGTGTCGTGGGTGAGGCCCTCGGCGTCGAAGACGTCGTTGCGGGCCCTCACCAGGCCGGCGTAATTGGCGTCGATGTCGCGCACGTAGATCCAGGTGCGCACGCAGTGCGTCTTGAGGTTCAGCCCCAGCGGGCGGATGATGTCGAGGTATTTCTCGAAGAGCAGGCGGCTCTGCGCGTAGGAATCGCGCCCGGCGGCTTCCTCCTCGGTGAGCCGGAGGCTGTGGAAAAGGCAGGCGGGCGCCTCGGGCGCCGTCTGCACGAGCGCCACGGCGTGACTGTGGTCAAGGGGCGGCTGCTCCACGATGGAGACGGCCGCGCCGGCGGCCCAGGGGGCGTCGGCGAGCGCGGCCTGCAGCGCGGCGGCCTGGTTCTGCGCGTCGCTCACGAAGAAGCGCACGAAGACCG
Organism: uncultured Bacteroidia bacterium; assembly: GCA_902768985.1. Lineage (GTDB taxonomy): Bacteria > Bacteroidota > Bacteroidia > Bacteroidales > UBA932 > Cryptobacteroides. The sequence goes on from CACXNA010000014.1 coordinate 26,561, forward strand.
GCTGCCGGCCCGCCGCCGCTTCCGCGGCGAAATGGTTCCGGAGTTTTTCGAACAGCGAGGCCAGCGCCTCGGTATAGGTCCCGCCCGGGGCGGGGGAGATGATCTTAAATTGGTTCACGTTACAAAGTTACTCTTTTATGTTGTTCCCGGCAATCCCTAATTGTTAGGAGATTTGCCGGTCGGGGCCGGCGAATGACGGGTTAGGTCAGGAAGGCGAGGCCGACGACGAAGACGCTGATCAGGATGATGACCGAGACGTAGATGATGCCGATCCGGATGCCGGTGGCGACGGCCCGGCCGACGCTCCTCCGCCACGGAAGGCCCAGCCACTGGTGGTAGTCGACGACCAGCAGGGCCAGCAGGAGCACGATGCTGACGGACGTCTGCTTGCCGAAGCTCAGCAGCAGCACGAAGAGCATGAAGAAGCTGAACTGGCAGAGGGCGTAGGCCGAAGCCGTGGCGCAGGCCGAAAACCGTTGCCGGTGACGCTTCCGGAGGGCCAGCCACATCGCCAGCCACAGCAGGAGGAATTTCCCGAGGAAGAGGGGAATGCCCTGGCTGCGGAGCTTGCCCTCGAAGGCGGCGATCGACGCCTCGTGGCGCGTGTCGACCTCTTCCGGGAACTCGTCCAGATGCAGGTAGAGGTAGCCTGCGCGCAGAAGCTTGTAGGTCTTCAGGAGGACGGTTTGCTGCAGCTCCTCGGCTTCGCCTTTTTCCGCTCTGTATTCCTCCACGCTCTTCTCGGTGGTCTTGATCGTGATGTCAATTTTCTCGAAGGGGTTCTCCTTCTGCTGCTGGATGGGCTGCAGGACAGCGGAGATGAGCCCGAAGAAGGCGTAGAAGATGATGAGCGCCGTCAGCGGCGCGAGGTAGCGCTCGTGCTGCCCGGACATGTAGTCCCGGATCATGTAGCCCGGGCGCAGCAGCAGGTGCGCGAAGGTGCGCTTCGCGTCGTCGTTGAGGAAGGGGATGTCGTCGAAGGCCCCCTTGTAGAAGTCCTTCTTCCGCTCCTTGCGGGCCTTCTTCTCCTTCCGCCAGGGGAAGAACCCCAGCTCCTGCCAGATGTGGAACGCCCGCAGGCGGACGCGAATGGGCCTTTTCTTCCGTTGCATATCAGAACCCGAAGTAATCACGCGCGTTGCGGTAGGAGATGTCTTCGATCATCTCCCCGATGCGCTGCATCTCGGACCGCGGCAGACGGCCGCTGTCCACGTCCGCGCCCACCATGTCGCAGAGGATGCGGCGGAAGTATTCGTGGCGGGTGTAGCTGATGAAGCTGCGCGAATCCGTGAGCATGCCCACGAAGCGGCTCAGCAGGCCCAGCTGCGAGAGGCTGTCCATCTGCTGGCGCATGCCGCTCTCCTGGTCCAGGAACCACCAGCCGGCGCCGAGCTGCATTTTGCCCGGGACGGACCCGTCGTTGAAGTTGCCGGCCATGGAGGCCATGACCACGAAGTCCTTGGGATTGAGGCAGTAAAGTATCGTCTTGGCAAGCTTGCCGTCGCCGTCGAGGCGGTCGAGGAAGCGGTTGCCGGCGGCGGAAATCTCCAGATCGAGGATGGAGTCGAAGCCCGTGTCGGGGCCCGCCTGGCGCAACATGCGGGAGCAGTTGTTGCGGATGGGCCCGACGTGGAACTGCTGCACCCAGCCGGTCTCGGCGTCCATCACCGCGAGGTCGTGCAGCAGCGCGCTGTAGAACTTCTCGCGCTCCGTTTCGTTAGGCGTCTTGCCCAGCAGGACCTTCTTGAAGATCAGTTCGATCTCCAGCTCCGTGTAGTCCGCGGCGTGGAAGGTGTCCAGGCCGTGGTCGGAGAGCTTGCAGCCCACCTGGGCGAAATAGTCATGGCGCTTGCGCAGGGCCTCGAGCAGGTCGGCGTAGGAGTCGATATTCTTGTCGGCGGCCTCGCCGAGGCGCTTCAGGTAGTCTTTGTACGCGGCCGGATTTTCAATGGCAATGGCCTTGTCCGGACGCCAGGTCGGCAGGACCTTGGTGCCGAAGGGATGCGCCGCGATCTGCTTGTGCCAGCGCAGGTCGTCGGCCGGATCGTCCGTCGTGCAGACGACCTCCACGCCGAAGCGGCGGATCAGGGCCTGACCGCGGTACTCGGGCGTGGCCAGCTTGGCGTTGCACTCCTCGAAGATCTCGCGCGCCGTGGCGGGCGAGAGGAGCTTGTCGATGCCGAACACGCGCTTGAGCTCCAGGTGCGTCCAGTGGTAGAGCGGATTGCGCATCGTGTAAGGGACGGTCTCCGCCCATTTCTCGAAGACCTCCCAGGCGTTGTGCTGCCGGAGCGTGATATACTCCTCGGCCACGCCGTTCGCGCGCATGGCGCGCCATTTATAATGGTCGCAACCCAGCCAGAGCTGGGTGATGTCGCGGAACTGGATATTCTCCGCGACCTCCTGCGGGGAGAGGTGGCAGTGGTAGTCGATGATGGGCTGATGCTCCGCGTGCGCGTGGTAGAGCTCCCGGGCCGTGGGCCCGGTGAGCATGAAATCTTCGTGAATGAATGTCATAATGCCAAATTTAGGAAAAATTTGGCAAAAAGTAGTCATTCCGGGCTTGACCCGGAATCTACTTCAGCAGATCCCGGATATACCCGTCAATGTTCTCAAAATTATTTTTGTCTTTCATAAAATGGGCGAAATGATTACATTTGTACTATAAAATATACCCATGAAAAGAATCGGAATCTGCAGCGACCACGCAGGCGTGGACTACAAGACCCGGCTCATCGCCTACCTGCTGGGCAAGGGCTACGAGGTCGTCAATTTCGGCACGGACAGCACGGACAGTTGCGACTATGCGGACTTCGCCCACCCGATGGCGAACGCCATTGAGGCAGGCGAGATCGAGGCCGGCATCGCACTTTGCGGCACCGGCAACGGCATGGCCCTGGCGCTGAACCACCACAAAGGCATTCGCGCGGGCCTGGCCTGGAACCAGGAGGTCGCCCATCTTGTCAAAGAACACAACAACGCCAACGTCCTCGTGATGCCGGCGCGCTTCGCCTCCTACCGCATGGTGGTGATGATGGTGCGCGAATGGCTGAATACGGAGTTCGCTGGCGGCAGACACCAGCGCCGGATTGACAAGATCGTTCAGCCGTAATATCGAAGATTACCCGGAAGGTATCGTACTGCCGGTGGACAAGCCCTATCGCTGGACGTCCGCCGACGTGATCCGCAAGATCAAGTACGCGGCGATCCGCCATTTCGGGAAGAAGAATCTCAAGGTCGGTCACGCGGGGACGCTCGATCCCCTCGCGACCGGCATTCTGCTGGTCTGCATCGGTCCCGCCACGCGGCGGGCCGAGGAGCTGCAGCGTTCGCCGAAGGAGTACGTGGCGGGGGTGAGCTTCGGCGCCACCACGCCCTCGTTCGACCTGGAGAAGGAGATCGACCACCGCTGCCCGCTCGAGGGCGTGAGCGAGGCGGCGCTGCGCGCGGTCCTGCCGGACTTCGTCGGCGAACAGGACCAGGTGGCGCCGCTCTTCAGCGCCAAGTCCGTGGACGGCGTGCGCGCGTACGAGACGGCGCGGCGCCTGCTCAAGGCCGCGCAGCGCGAGGGCCGCGCCTTCGACCCCGGCGAGGTGCTGCAGTCCAGCCGCATCAACATCTATGACCTGGAGCTCCTCTCCTGGCACGACACGCCCGTGCAGGACTTCACGGACGACGGGCTCGGGCGCATCCGCGTCGCGGACATCTCCGGCGAGGCGCTGCCCACGGCGATGATCCGCGTGGCGTGCAGCAAGGGCACGTACATCCGCGCCCTCGCGCGCGACCTGGGCGAAGCCCTCGGCAGCGGCGCCTTCCTGAGCTCGCTGCGCCGAACGAAAAACGGCGGCTTCGGGATTGAAGACGCCGTTTCTCTGGAAGAGGTGCTGCGGGTGCTTGGGGATTCCGGGTCAAGCCCGGAATGACTCTAAATAGCCCGGAATGACTAATTACCAAGTACTTCCTTCATCTTTCTGAGGCGGGCGAGGCCTTCCTCCTTCCCGATGCAGTGCAGGATGTCGGTGATGCCGAGGCCGCTGGCGGAGCCCGTCAGCGCGAGCCGCAGGCAGTTCATCACCTTGCCCATCGGCATCTTATGCGCGCGGACGTATTCTTCCAGCGTGTCCGCCTCTGAGTTCGTCAGCGCCTCGAGCGCCATGTCGTAGAACTCCGGCTTGTAGAACTTGTCCACATCTTTCGGAACGAACTCCTTCGGCGCCACGAAGAGGTAGGACGCGATGTCCCAGAAGTCCTGCACGAAGGTCGCGCGCTCCTTGATCAGCGCCACGACGCGCTCGACGTAGGCCGGATCGGCCTGGACGCCCTTCTCCTGCAGCATCGGCAGCCAGAGGGCCGCCAGGTCGGCGTCGGAGTGCATGCGCAGGTACTCGCGGTTGAACCATTTCGCCTTGTCGGGGTTGAACTTGGCGCCGGCCTTGCCCACCTTGTCCAGGGAGAAGGCCGCCACGAGCTCGGGCAGGGAGAAGATCTCCTGCTCCGTGCCAGGGTTCCAGCCCAGCATGGCGAGCAGGTTCACGAAAGCCTCCGGGAAATAGCCGTCCTCGCGGTAGCCGCGGGAGGTCTCGCCGGTGGGGGAGGTCCAGCGCAGCGGAAAGACGGGGAAGCCCATCTTGTCGCCGTCGCGCTTGCTTAATTTTCCGTTGCCGACCGGCTTGAGCAGCAGCGGCAGGTGCGCGAAGCGGGGCTGGCTGTCCTGCCAGCCGAAGGCCTCGTAAAGCAGGTAGTGCAGCGGGAGCGACGGGAGCCACTCCTCGCCGCGGATGACCTCGGTGATCTCCATCAGGTGGTCGTCCACGATGTTGGCGAGGTGGTAGGTCGGGAGCTCGTCGGCGCGCTTCCACAGGACCTTGTCGTCCAGGGTGGCGGTGTCGACGGCGATGTGGCCGCGGATCAGGTCGTCCATCTCCACGACGCGCCCTTCGGGCATCAGGAAGCGGACGGTCCAGTCCGTGCGCTCCGCGAGCAGGCGCTCGACCTCGTCCGCGGGCAGGGTCAACGAGTTGCGCAGGCCGCCGCGGGTGAGGTGGTTGTAGATGAAGGTTTGGCCCTGGGCCTCCGCCTCGGCGCGCTTCTTCTCCAGCTCCTCGGCGGTGTCGAAGGCGTAGTAGGCGTGGCCGGAGGCGACGAGCTGCTCGGCGTACTTGCGGTAGATGCCGCGCCGCTGGCTCTGGCGGTAAGGCGCGTGGGGATGCCGCTCGGAGGGGGTCTCCACCACCTTGCCGTCGGCATCCACGCCCTCGTCGGGATAGATGCCGCACCAGCGCAGGGACTCGATGATGTACTGCTCCGCGCCGGGCACGAAGCGGTTGGAGTCGGTGTCCTCGATGCGGAGGATGAAGTCGCCGCCATGCTGCTTGGCGAAGAGGTAGTTGTACAGGGCGGTGCGCACGCCGCCCATGTGCAGCGGCCCGGTCGGAGACGGGGCGAATCTTACGCGGGTTTTACTCATATCTGTGCCCTCCGGATTGCGGGAATGTTCTCCAGCTCGGCGCGGGACTCGTTGCTGGCCACGATGAGGGCCGGCTTCTGGTCCGGGTCGAACTTGAAGTTCCGTACGTTGCTCTTGCTGTTGAAGCCGATCGTCGACGAAGCGGCGTCCTCGGAGAGGGAGATGCCCTCGGCGCGGGCGACGTCCGCCTTGTCGTACTTGAAGCTGCGGTTGATCATGATGTAGTTGCCCATGTCGCGGGCGGGGCCGATCACGTCGGAGAAGCGCAGGCCCGTGACGATGGAGGTGATGCGGATGGTGTCGCCGATCTCGGGATCGTCGTCCCAGATGAGGCCGCGCTTGAAGTTGTTGGCCCGGCCGGTGTACTCGTCGATCTTCTTGTTGATCTCGTTGAGGTCGTCCATCGTCAGGCCCTGCTGGTTGTGTCCGCAGGTGATGTTGACGAGCACCTTCTTGGCGCTCTTGAGGTCGAAGTCGTTGAGGAGCGGGGACTCGAAGGCGGCGCGCACGGCGTCCTCGATGCGCTCCTTGCCGCTGCCGACGCCGCAGCCCATCAGGGCCATGCCGCTGTTCTTCATCATCGTCTCCACGTCCTTGAAGTCCACGTTGATGTAGCCCGGCTTCTTGATGATCTCGACGATGCCGCGCACGGCCGTGGCGAGGACCTCATCGGCCTGCGGGAAGGCGTCCTGGATCAGCTGGTTGCCGAAGTACTCGTGGAGCTTCTCGTTGTTGATCATCAGCAGGCTGTCCACGTTCTTCTCGAGCTCGTGGATGCCGTCGATGGCGCGGGAGAGCGCCTCGTTGCCCTCGTTGAGGAAGGGGAGCGTGACCACGGCCACGGTGAGGATGCCCTTGTCCTTGGCCATCTTGGCGATCACGGGCGCGGCGCCCGTGCCGGTGCCGCCGCCCATGCCGGCGGTGATGAAGAGCATCTTGGTGTGGGTGTCCAGGACGATCTTCTCGATCTGGTCCTGGCTCTCGATCGCGGCGTTGCGGCCGTTGATCGGGTTGGTGCCGGCGCCGAGGCCGCGGCCCATCTGGATCTTGACGGGCACGGGGCTGCCCTTGAGGGCCTGTGCGTCGGTGTTGCAGACCACGAAGCTGCAACCCTTGATTCCCTGCGTGTACATGTAGTTGACGGCGTTGCAGCCGCCTCCGCCCACGCCGAGGACCTTGATGATTTCGTCGGACGTCGCCCAGTCCATCGGGGCGATCGCATCGATCATGCTGTCATCTATCATAGCTGTATCCTTTTTTATTTCATGTCATCGAACAGGCTGCCCATCGTGCTGTCGAAGGCGCCTTCTGCGGCCTCGCCGACCTGGTGGCTCTTCTGCCGGATCCAGGACAAAATCGTACTGGATTTCTTCGGTTTATTCCCCTTGTTAGGGACGATGACCTCGCCCGGCTCCTCCGGGAAGAGGGTTCCCTGCGGTGCAGCGGCCGCCTGGCCCTCCGCGGCGCCTTCTTCGGCGGGCGCCGCGGCCGGGTGCGGGGCCTCTTCGAGGCAGTTCAGGCGCGGGTCCCGTTTGGCTTCAAGGATCATGCCGATGGAGGCCACGGCGCTGGTCTCGCCCGTGCCCGAGCAGCCGGCGGCGCTGAAGGCCTGGCTGCGCGGGTAGCCGATGCGCACCGTGTAGCCCGACTGCTCCTTGAGGAGGTTGGCGAGGTTTACGAGGTTGGCGCCGCCGCCCGTGAGGACGATGCCGTTGCGGAGCTTGTCGGCGTAGCCGCTGTCCTGGATCTGCCAGAGCACGGCCTCGATGATCTCACGGGCGCGGCAGGTGATGATCTCGGACAGGTATTTGACCGGGAGCTGCTCGTAGGAGCCGTTCTCCTCGTCGTTGATCTGGATGATCTTCTCGCTGAGCGACTGCAGCTTCTCGGGCATGCAGGCGCCGAAGGCGAGCTTGATGTTCTCGGCCAGCTCCTCGTTGAAGCCGCACTCGTACTTGATGTCGGTGGTGATGCATCGGCCGCCGAAGGGGATGGCGGAGTAGTGGCGGAGGATCTTGCCGCGGTAGATGGTCAGCGAGGTCACACCCGCGCCGATCTCCACGAGGGCCACGCCGTTCTCCTTCTCCGCCTCGGAGAGGACCGCACGCGCCACGGTGTTCGGAAGGAACACCTTGCGCGCGGGGGCGACGCCCACCTCGTTGAGCATGATGTCGAGGTTGCTCACCGCCTTCTGGGCGCCCACGAAGACTTTGAAGTTGCCTTCGATGGCGTTGGCGGTCACGCCCACGACGTCGTGCTCGCTGGCGCAGACCAGCTCGTCGTCGGCCGAGAAGGACTGCGCCACGGCGCCGTAGATCTCCTCCTTGCCTTCGTCGGCGATGGGGTAGGAGTCGATGGCGATGCTCTTGAGGGTGTTGATCTCGTCGCGGGTGATGCAGGACGAGGGGTCGCTGCGCTCCATGCGCGCGCTGGCGATCTCCTGCCGGACGTCATAGCGCGGCAGGCCCACGACCACCTGGAGGATCTTGATGTTCAGTTCTTCTTCCGCCTCCTGGATGGCGGCGCGTAAGGGGCCGGCTGCGCGCTTCGGGTTGAAGACGTAGCTGTTGCGGATGCCGTCGGACGGCGTCTCCTTGTAGTAGATGACCTGGATGTCATCTCCCTCGATTTTGGCAACGCTCAGGGCGATCTTGGAAGAGCCAAGGTCGGCGGCTGCTATGTATCTTTCTGCCTGCATATGATTTGTTGTTTGTATTTCACGTTGACGGTATGGTAGTAGCCTTGCGGCTTGGAAGGTGCGATGACGCCGAGGTAGCGGTCGATGCGCTGCAGCTTGTCGGGAATGCCCTGCGGCTGGCCCACGAAGAACTCCTCGTCGCGGCCGGTCAGGCTCAGGAGCAGCTCCCCGCCCGGCTGGACGCGGATGTGCTCGATGCGGCGCTGCCAGGCGCGGTTGGCGGCGATGTGGCGGTTCATGGCCAGCACGCCGGCGATCCACGCGCGCTCCCGCTCGTCCCCGGCTTCGCCCTTGTAGTCCGCGGGCGTGTCCACGGGGATGGCGCCCTCGACCACGGGGACGGGGGCGGTGTAGGACGGGTGCAGCGGGAAGATGTAGCCGTGCTCGTCCACGTAGAAGCCGTCCGACTCGCTGCGCATGAAGCGCAGCACGGGGGCGCGCTGCGTGATGTCGAGGTGCAGGACGCCGTCGTCGGTGGTCCAGGCCTCGCAGCGACTCACGGCGCTGCGGCTCTCGATGATGTCCTCGATGCGGGCGAGCTGCACGCTGTCCATGCGCTCGCCGATGTAGGCGCCGTAGCGGCTGTCCAGATAGTCCCGGATGTCCTGTTCGCTGACGAAGCGGAGGCTGTCGGCAAAGTTCACGTCCAGCCGGCCGCAGACGATGCGGGTGGTCTCCTGCCGCACGAGGCGGTAGATGAAGACCATCCCGACGACGAGGCCGACGGCGAGAACAGCGGAGAGGGAATATCGGATGGCGGCTTTCATTACAGGCGCTTGCGGAGCATTTCGGTGATGGGTTCGATGAAGCGGTCGATGTTGCCGGCGCCCAGGGTCACGAGCACGTCGAGCGGCTCCTGCTCCAGCAGGGGCATGAGCTCGTCGCGCGTGATGAGGACCTTCTCGGGGGCGGTCACGTCCCGGAAGATGATCTCCGACGTGACGCCCGGGATGGGCTCCTCGCGGGCGGGGTAGATGTCCAGCAGGATGAGCTTGTCCAGCCCGCTCAGGGCCTGGGCGAACTCAGGCGCGAAGTCGCGCGTGCGGGTGTAGAGGTGCGGCTGGAAGACGCCTGTGATCTTGCGACCCGGGAAGATCTGCCGGATGGAGGAAATCGCGCTCGCCAGCTCGGCCGGGTGGTGCGCGTAGTCGTCGATGTAGGTCAGCGCCCGGGTGTTCAGGTGGACGTCAAGCCGGCGCTGCGCGCCCTCGAAGGTGCCGATGGCGTGGCGGACCTTCTGCGCGTCGAGGCCGTAGCAGAGGCAGATGGCCGCGGCGGCGATGCTGTTCTCCACGTTCACCCAGCCCAGGGTGCCCACGCGGATGTCGTTCAGCACCCCGTTCGGGTAGACGAGGTCGTAGGTGTAGTGGCCGGTGTCGTCCAGGCGCAGGTGCGTGCTGTGGAAGTCGGCGCGCTCGTCGTCGAAGTGGTAGGTGAAGATCCGCGCCGGCGTGTCGCGCGGCTGGATGGGCAGGCCGTATTTGAGGATCAGCGTTTCGCTGACCTGCGAGGCGAAGATGCGGAAGGACTCGTGCACGTGCGCGAGGTCGCCGTAGATGTCGAGGTGGTCGGCGTCCATCGCCGTGATGGCGGCGATCGCCGGGTGCAGCTGGTGGAAGGAGCGGTCGAACTCGTCGGCCTCAGCGACCACGGTCAGCGTGTGGCTGACGAGCAGGTTGGTGCCGTAGTTCTTGGAGATGCCGCCCAGGAAGGCGGAGCAGCCGGTGCCGCTCTCCGTGAGGATGTGCGCCACGAGCGTGGACGTGGTGGTCTTGCCGTGCGTGCCCGCGACGGCGAGGCACCGCTGGCCGGCCGTGATCTCGCCCAGCATCTTGGAGCGCTTGATCACGCGGTAGCCGTGCTCACGCACGTAGCAGAGCTCTTTGAGGTCCTCCGGGATGGCCGGGGTGTAGACCACGAGGGTGTCCTCCGGGTCGGCGGGAATGCGGGAGGGATCGTCTTCATAGTGGACGGCGATGCCCTCCGCCTCCAGGGCATGCGTGAGGTCGGAGGGGGTGCGGTCGTAGCCGGACACGGCGCAGCCCTTGAAATGGTAATACCGGGCGATGGCGCTCATGCCGATGCCGCCGATCCCGATGAAATATACGTTGCTATAGTTGTTCATATGAGTTTATACACTTCGTCTACAATAGTCTGGGCCGCGTCGAGGCGGGCGAGCGGCGCGACGTTGCGCTCGATCTCGCGGATGCGCGCCTCGTCGTGCAGCAGGCCCAGCGCCGTGGGAAGCAGCTTCTCCGCCGCTTCGGCGTCGCGCACGATCAGCGCCGCGTTCTTGCGGACGAGCGCCATCGCGTTGTGGGTCTGGTGGTCCTCCGCCACGTTGGGCGAGGGGACGAACACGGCGGCCTTTTCGGCCGCGCAAATCTCGGACACGGAAGAGGCCCCGGCGCGGCTGATGAGCACGTCCGCGCAGGCGTAGGCCAGGTCCATGCGCCCGATGAAATCCGTATAGCGGATCTGCGGGAGCTCGCGTCCCGCCATGAATTCGTCGATGCCTTTCTTATAATATTTACCGCACTGCCAGAGCACCTCGACGTCCTCGCCGCCGGGGCAGCCGGCTTCGATCCAGGCGCGCATGGCGCGGTTCAGCGTGCCGGCGCCGAGGCTGCCGCCCACGATGAAGAGGTGGCGCTTGCCCTCGGAGAGGCCGTAGAACTTCAGCCCTTCGGCGCGGTCCGCGGCCGTGTAGGCGTGGATCTCCGGGCGGATGGGGTTGCCGCTGAAGACGATCTTCTCCGCGGGGAAGAATTTCTCCATCCCCTCGTAGGCCACGCAGATGCAGCCCGCGCGCTTGCCCAGGATCTTGTTGGTCAGGCCGGCGAAGCCGTTCTGCTCCTGGATCAGGGTCGGGATCTTCCGGCGCTCGGCCTGCCAGAGCAGGGGGGCGCTGGCGTAGCCGCCCACGCCGATGGCGATGTCGGGCTTGAACTCGTCCAGGACCTTGCCCGCCTTGCGGATGCTCCGCAGGAGCTTGCCGGGCACGCGGAAGTTGTGCTTCAGGCCCTCCCAGTTGAGCTGGCGCTGGAGGCCGGCCATCGGCAGGCCCACGATCTCGTAGCCCGCGGCCGGGACCTTCTCCATCTCCATGCGCCCCTCGGCGCCGACGAAGAGGATCTCCGTTTCCGGATTCGCCTCCTTGAGCTTGCCCGCGATCGAGATCGCCGGGAAGATGTGGCCGCCCGTGCCGCCGCCACTGATGATTACGCGCAGTTTCTTATATTTCATAGCTGTCGTCTGTCAATTGTCCGGATTCGTAGGCGTCCAGGTCGTCGAGACGCTCCTGGACCGCCGTGCTCTCGTGCATCTCCACCAGCGGCGCCGCCATGCGCGTCTCCTTGTCGATGCGGCGCGCGGCGATGCGGCTGAACGAGAGGATGATGCCGAAGGCGATGCTGAAGCAGAGGAAGGCGCTGTTGCCGTGGCTGATGAGCGGCAGGGTCTGGCCGGTCATCGGGCCGATGTCCGCGTTCACGTACATGTGCAGGAAGGCCTGGCCCGCGATGAGCAGGCACAGTCCCGCCACGGTCAGCTTGGCGTAGTGGTCGCTGCCGCAGTTGCGCACGATGATCGAGGCGCGCGCGAGCAGCGACACATAGAGGAAGATGACGAAGATACCGCCCAGCAGGCCGTATTCTTCGATGATGAAGCTGTACATGAAGTCCTCGGACATGTCCGGGACCACGTAGCGCTGGGTGCTCTGGCCGGGGCCCTTGCCGATCAGGCCGCCCTGCTTGACGGCGATCTTGGCGCTGTAGGGCTGGCGGATGGCGTCCAGGGCCTCCTGGTAGGCGATCGTGCCCTTCGGGTTGTCGAGGACCTGCTGCTCCCAGTCTTCGTCCTCGAACACGCGGGAGATGCCGGTGCCGATGCGCTCGAAGAGCGGGTGCTCGTTGTGCTTGGTGGCGCTGTACAGGCCGAAGATGGCTCCCAGCAGCAGGATTGCCGCCAGGGCGAGCAGGGTCATGTCGCGCAGGTTGCCGCCGCCCAGCAGGATCATCACGAACATCAGCAGGCCGATGATCAGGGCGCTGGAGTTCGAGCCCGGGATGATCATCCCGAAGATGACCAGGAACGGGGCGTAGAGGTAGAGGACCTTCTTCCAGAACTCGTTCTGCGGGCCGCGGAGCTCGCCCCGCTTGAGGGCGTCCATCGCCCAGGCGAGGTAGAGGACCATCGCCACCTTGACCACCTCGAAGACGTGCACCTGGAAGCCGCCCACAGACAGGATGCGGTAGGCGTTGTTGATGTTGATGGCTTTGAGGAAAGGCACATTGATGTGTATGTCGAGCAGGAACAGCAGCACGAAGGAAATCAAGAATCCCCACTGGCTGCACCAGCGGAAGAACTTGATGTTCTTGATGTTGTAGAGGATGATGATGACCACCATGCCGGCCAGTGCCACGAGGAACTGGTTCTTCACGAGGTCCAGGCGGGTCATCCCGTCGCGCAGCAGGCGCGACGACGAGGAGAACATGCAGACGATCGAGAACAGGAACAGCATGAGCACGATGATCCACACCACCTTGTCTCCTTCAAAGTGGTCGGCGAATGTCCAGATGCTGGTCTTCTTCCTGTTCTTCTCGTCTGCCATGGCTGTTACAGGTGGCGGACCGCCTCCTTGAACAGGCGGCCGCGGTCTTCATAATTCTTGAACAAATCGAAACTCGCGCAGCACGGGCTCAGCAGCACCACGTCGCCCGGACGGGCGAGGGCGGCGGAAGCCTTGACGGCCTCCTCGGCGGAGCGGGTGTCCACGATCTTGTCGCTGCCGACGATGTCCTCGAAGGCGGCGTGGATCTTGGCGTTGTCCACGCCCAGGCAAACGATGGCCTTGACGTGCTTGCGCACCAGGTCGTTGAGGACGCTGTAGTCGTTGCCCTTGTCGGTGCCGCCGACGATCCAGACGACCGGGCGGCTCTGGCACTCGAGGGCGTACCACGCGGAGTCCACGTTGGTGGCCTTGGAGTCGTTGATATAGAGGACGTCGCGCACGCTGAGCACGGGCTCGAGGCGGTGCTCGATGGGCGCGAAGGTCTTCAGGCTGGCGCGGATGCTCTCGTCGCTGATGCCGGTGGCCTTCGCGGCCAGGGCCGCGGCCATGGAGTTGTAGACGTTGTGCTTGCCGCCCAGGGACAGCTCCTGCAGCAGGATCTCGGTCTCGTCCTGCTCGTAGCGGAGGACGATGCGGTCGCCCCCGCGCAGGAAGGCGCCCTGCTCCACTTCCTTCTCCTGCGAGAAGGGGAGCATCTTGGCCTTGATGACCACCTCCTCCAGCTGGCGGATGGTGATGGCGTCGTCGGAGTCGAAGATGAAGCAGTCGTCCGGCCGGAGGTTGCGCGTGATGCGGAATTTCGCCTGCGCGTAGTTCTCGAGCTTGTGGTCGTATCGGTCGAGGTGGTCGGGCGTGATGTTGGTGATGATGGCGATGTCCGGGCGGAAATCATACACGTCGTCCAGCTGGAAGCTGCTGATCTCCAGGACGTAGTAGTCGTGCTTCTCGGTCGCGACCTGCAGGGCGTAGCTCTTGCCGATGTTGCCGCCCAGGCCTGCGTCGAGGCCCGCCTCCCGGAGGAGGTGGTAGATCAGGGAGGTGGTGGTGGTCTTGCCGTTCGAGCCGGTCACGCAGATCTTCTTCGCGCTGTCGTAGCGGCCGGCGAATTCGATCTCGGAGACGATGTGCGTCCCCTGCTCGCGCAGGGCCTTGATCATGGGAGCCGTGCCCGGGATGCCGGGGCTCTTGACGACCTCGTCGGCGTTGAGGATCTTCTCGGGCGTGTGCCCGCCCTGCTCGAAGGGGATGTCCCACTTCTGCAGCGTGGCGAGGTACTCGTCCTTGATCTTCCCGTTGTCGGACAGGAAGACGTCGAATCCCTTGACTTTCGCGAGCACGGCGGCTCCGACGCCGCTCTCCGCTCCTCCCAAAACTACAATTCTTGCCATATCTTTCTACTATCTAACTTTAAGTAATGCCAATGTGCTGACTGCCAGGATGATTCCGATGATCCAGAAGCGCGTGACGATGCGCGGCTCCGGGATGCCCTTCTTCTGGTAGTGGTGGTGGAGCGGCGCCATCAGGAAGACGCGCCGGCCCTCGCCGTATTTCTTACGCGTGTGCTTGAAGTACGTGCGCTGGATGATGACCGACAGGCTCTCCATCAGGAAGATGCCGCACAGGATGGGCAGCAGCAGCTCCTTGCGGATGAGCACGGCGCTCACGCCGATCACGCCGCCGATCGTGAGGCTGCCTGTGTCGCCCATGAAGACCTGGGCGGGGAAGGTGTTGTACCACAGGAAGCCCAGCAGCGCGCCCACGAAGGCGGCCATGTAGATGGCCACTTCACCGGCGCCGGGGATGTGCATGATGTTGAGGTAGTGCGCGTTGAGCGCGTCGCCGCTCAGCCAGGCGATGATACCGAGGGCCACGCCCACGATGGCCGAGGTGCCCGTGGCGAGGCCGTCCATGCCGTCGGTGAGGTTGGTGCCGTTGGAGCAGCCCAGGACCACGAGGATGATCATGACCATGTAGATGCCCCAGGAGCAGTAGACGCCCAGCTGCCCGCGGAAGGGGGAGAGCCAGGAGTAGTCGAACTCGTGCGCCTTCACGAAGGGGATCGTGGTGACGAGGCGCTCGGTGGAGATGCTCGGGCTCAGGCAGACGGTCAGGGCCACGAAGAGGCCCAGGCCGAACTGGAGGATGAGCTTGCCCCGCTCGCTCATGCCTTCCTTATTATGCTTGAAGACCTTGATGTAGTCGTCGGCAAAGCCGATGGCGCCGCACCAAATGGTGGTGCCGATGAGCAGCAGGGTGTAGATGCTGTCGAGGCGGCAGACCAGCAGGGCGGAGCCCAGCAGCGCGGCGATGATGATTACGCCGCCCATCGTGGGCGTGCCTTTCTTCTGCATCTGGCCTTCCAGGCCGAGGTCGCGGATCTCCTCGCCGATCTGCGCGCGCTGCAGCTTGCGGATGATGGCGCCGCCCGCGAAGAAGGCGATCAGCATGCTGATCACGGCCGCGAGCATGGCGCGGAAGGAGAGGTAGTTGAAGAGCCGCGCGCCGGGGATGTGCAGGTCGAGGCTCAAGAGCCAGTCTACGAGGTGATTCAGCATGATTCGAGGGTTTTGAAGGTTTCCAGTACAATTTCACGTTCGTCGAAGTGGTGCTTCTCCGTGCCGAGGATCTGGTAGGTCTCGTGGCCCTTGCCGGCCAGCAGGATGGTGGCGCCCTTCGGGGCGAGCAGCAGGGCGGTGCGGATGGCCTCGCGGCGGTCGGCGATGCAGACCGTCTTGGCGAGGGCCGTCGGGTCGAGCCCGCGCTTGATGTCTTCGATGATGTCCTCCGTGCGCTCGGTGCGGCTGTTGTCGGAGGTGATGAAGATGCGGTCCGCGAGGCGACCCGCCACGGCGCCCATCTCCGGGCGCTTGGTCTTGTCGCGGTCGCCGCCGCAGCCGAACACGCAGACGAGCTCCCGGTCGGGGGCGACGTCGCGCAGGGTCTTCAGGACGTTCTCCAAGGCGTCGGGGGTGTGGGCGTAGTCGATGACGACGCTCAGCTCCTTGGGCCCGCGGAGGGTCTCCAGACGGCCCGGAGCGGGCTCCAGGCGGGACAGCGCCACGAGCGCCTCGTCCTGCGGGACGCCGAGCACGAGGGCGGTGGTGTAGATGGCCAGGAGGTTGTAGGCATTGTGCGCGCCGATCAGGCGCGTCCACACCTCGCTGCCGTCGATGCGGAGCAGCATGCCCTCCGGGCTCTGCTCGAGGATGCGGGCGCAATGGTCGGCGGCGCTCCGGCAGGAGTAGCCGACCACGTGGGCGGCGGTGTTCTGGACCATCACTTCGCCGTGCTTGTCGTCGAGGTTGATGATGGCCGTGGCCTGGGCGGAGAGGCCGTCGAAGAAGAGTTTCTTGCAGCGGAGGTACTCCGCGAAGGTGCCGTGGTAGTCGAGGTGGTCGTGGGTGAGGTTGGAGAAGATCGCTGCGCGGAATTCCAATCCGGCGATGCGCTGCTGCTCCACGCCGATCGAGCTCACCTCCATGAAGCAGTACTCGCAGCCCGCCTCGACCATCTCGGCGAGCAGGGCGTTGAGGGTGACGGGGTCGGAGGTGGTGTTGGCGGTCTCGCTGCGGCGGGTGCCGACGTAGTTGGCGATGGTCGAGAGGAGGCCGCATTCGTAGCCGAGGTGGCGGAACATGTGGTACAGCAGGGTGACCGTCGTCGTCTTGCCGTTCGTCCCCGTAATACCCACCAGCTTGAGCTTCCCGCTCGGATGCCCGTAAAACGCATCCGCCGCCATAGCGACAGCCTTCCGGCTGTCGCCGACGGTCACTGATGTGACCGCCGCAGGCACCTTCACCCCCTGCGCCCCCTCAAGGGGGATGGCCGGATAATCGCTTTCGCGATCCGGCCTGCTCGCGGGAACGTTGCTACCAGCGCAAGCAGCGCTCGAGGATTCGTACAGGACGGCGGCGGCGCCGGCGTCGATGGCTTTCTGCAGGTAGGCGCGGCCGTCGTTTCCGCAACCGTTGACGGCTACGAAAAGGCTGCCGGGCTGCACGCGGCGGGAGTCGTTGGTCACGGACGTGATCTCCACATCCTCGCGGCCCTGAACGGCGAGCACGCCGCAGTTCTTTATGATATCACTCAGTTTCATCTGTTTGCAGTGCTTCGTCTCAGTTCGTCCCGGAAGCAGGGGTCAATATTGTACAACTGGTCCACCACGGTGCGGATGGCGGCGGCGGGGATGCCGCCTCCCTGGAACTGCTTGGACGTCGGCTTCGAATAGACCATGCAAATCACGCTGTACTGGGGCTTGTCGGCGGGGAAGAACCCCACGAAGGTGCCCTGGTACTTGCGGCGGCCCTGCGCGTCCTGGTACTGCCCGTTGGCGTAGGTGCCGAAGGAAGTGCCGGTCTTGCCGGCCACGGCGCACTTGGCGTCCTTGAGGCGGCGGGCGGTGCCGTCCTCGGTCACGGCCTTGAGCGCGCGGGTGATGGTGTCGGCCACGGCCTTGGAGCACACGGCGGCGTTCAGCACGCCGGGGCCGCGCCGCTCCGTCACGATGCCGTTCTCCTCGATGTCCTCGACCAGGTAGGGCTTCATCATGCGGCCCTTGTTGGCGATGGCGTTGTAGAAGGTCAGGATGTGCAGCGGCGTTTCCTCGGTGCTGTAGCCGAAGCCGATGGAGCCGAGGTCGGTGTCGGTCCAGTAGCGCGTGGACGGGTTCGGGATGGTCGGCGTCTGCAGACCGTCCAGGTCGAAGGCGAAGGCCTCGCCGAGCTTATAATTATAAATGTTCTGCAGGAAGCGCTCGGTCTTGTCCAGGCCCTTGCCGCGTCCCTTGCTCTTGTCGATGCCGTAGTTCTTGACCGCCAGGGTCGCGAAGACGTAGTTGGACGAGATCTTGAAGCCGTCCAGGATGGAGATGCGGTTGGTGTGGTGCTGGCGGGCGAACTCGGGGATGTGCGCGTCCTTGATGGTGGTTCCGGCCACGTTGCCGTTGGTGGCGGGCATGGTCTCCTCCAGGCTCTTGATGAAGCCGTCGTTGAGCACGGACATCAGCGTGACGGTCTTGAAGACGGAACCCGGCTCGGCCTTGCGGCCGATGGCGAGGTTCTGGATCTCCTCGAAGGGGCCGTTGCCGTCCTCGCGGACGAGGTTGACCATGGCGCGGATCGCGCCCGTGGAGACCTCCATCAGCACGAAGCACGCGCCCTCGAGGTCCTGCTCGTTCGCGATCTGCTCGCGCAGCGCGCGGTCGGCGATGTCCTGGTAGTCGATGTTCAGCGTGATGCGCAGGTCCTTGCCGTCCACGGCCTTGACGTAGGCGCTGTCGCTGTTGCGCACGCGGCCGTAGTCGGTCACGCGCATCCATTCGCGGCCCTCCTGGCCGTGCAGGACGTAGTCGAACTTGCCCTCGAGGCCGATGTGGGTGTTGGTGACCTCGGACTTGTTGTTGCGCACGAAGCCGATGGTGCGGCGGGCGAGTTTCCCGTAAGGGTACTGGCGGATGTGCTCCTGCTCCACGATCATGCCGCTGCGGTAGCGGCCGTCGCGGAAGAGCGGCAGGGCGATCACGCGGTTGTAGACGTTGCGGTCGACCGGGTGGCCGAGGCGCACGTATTTGCGGCCGTTGGCGCGGCCGTCGGTGATGAGCTTGTAGTACTGGTCGGCCGTGCGGTCGCCGAACTCGGCGGCGAGGCCCTCGGCGAGCTGGCTGGCCTTCTCCAGCCAGGCCTGCTCCTGCTGCGGGGTGTTGGTATCCTTGAGCACGGTGCAGTCCATGTAGAACTGGTAGATCGGGCAGGAGATGGCGAGCAGGCGACCCTCGGCGTCGAGGATGTTGCCGCGGGCGGGCTCCACGACGCTGATGGTGTTGGACGGGGTGAGGGCGGCCTCGATCTTGGGTTCGGGTTTCCAGATGAGCTGGATGTACGCGATCTTGCCGATGAGGAAGAGCGCGGCGATGAGCATCGCCACGTAGAGCAGGTACAGGATCACGCCGATCCTGTCGCGCTTCTTGGTCTTGGGAGTGGTGGCTTCCGTACTCATCGTTTCACGACCGTTGCAGGCTTTTCAGCCTCTTTGACATCCGAACCCAGCTGCCCGAGCATCTGCTCCACGCTCGAGCGCCGGCTCACGTTCACCAGCTCGAAGACCTTCTGCGAGTGCACGATCTCGAGCTCCTTGAGCACCGCCTTGTTCTTCTCGACCTTGCTCATCGTGGTCTCGATTATCAGGCTGAACCAGATCACGAGCCCGAAGAGCAGGAAGGTGTAGGCGATGTGGACGAAGTAGCGCCCGATGTTGAGGCGGAGCAGGAACTCCCCCTTCAGGATCGCCTGAATACTGTTCTTGAAGAACAGGCCGATGTCCGATATCTTCCAGGTCTTCATAGCTTCTCGGCGACTCTGAGTTTGGCGCTGCGCGCGCGGGTATTGCTCGCGATCTCCGCCTCGTCGGGCAGGATCGGCTTGCGGTCGACGGCCTTCAGGGGCGCGCTGCTTCGCCCGAAGACGTCCTTTTCTTCCTCGCCCGCGATGTTGCCGCTGCGGATGAAATTCTTCACCATGCGGTCCTCGAGGGAATGGTAGGTGATGACGGCCAGGCGGCCGCCTTTCTTGAGGGATGCGGCGGCGCCGGAGAGGAATTTCTCCAGCGCGCGCATCTCTTCGTTGACCTCGATGCGCAGGGCCTGGTAGACCTTGGCGAGGTACTTATGTTCAGCGAATGAGGGCAGGGCCGCCGCGATGGCACGGTCGAGGTCGTCTGTGGTGAGGATCGGCGCGGCGCCGCGGGCGGTCGCAACGAGTTGCGCCACCCGGCGGGCGTTGTCGAGCTCGCCGTAGATTCGGAAAATCTTTTCCAATTCTTCTTGCGTATAAGAATTGACGATGTCAGAGGCGGTCTTACCGCCCTGCCTGTTCATCCGCATGTCGAGCGGAGCATTGAAGCGGAAGGAGAAACCCCTTTCCGCCGTATCGAATTGGTGGGAACTCACGCCCAGGTCGGCGAGGATCCCGTCGAGCCCTCCTTCCGCGTGGAGGAGGGTGTAGTTATGGATAAACCGGAAATTGTTGTGTATAAGAATGAAACGCGGGTCGTCCGGGGCCTGGGCCAGGGCGTCCTCGTCGCGGTCGAAGGCCATGAGGTGTCCTTGGGGGGAGAGGCGGGAGAGGATCTCGCGGCTGTGGCCGCCGCCGCCGAAGGTCGCGTCGGCGTAGAAGCCGTCGGGGTTGAGGACCAGCGCGTCAACGCTGGGATGCAGCAGGACTGGATTGTGGTACTCAGACATTTGCGGGCCCCTTTTTCGAGAGGCTTTCCGCAATGGCAATGAATTCTTCGTTGGACAGTCTGGACGCCTCGTACCGCTCCTTGGCCCAGATCTCAATCTTGAAATCATTGCCGGAGAAGACCACCTCTTTGTTCACACCAATGGAATCAAGGAGTTTGCGGCTGATCGAGATGCGGCCGAACTTGGCGTCCGGCTCGACGATGTCACGATCCCGCAGATATTCTCTCCAGAATGTTTTGTGCTGTTGGTTGAACGTGAGGTCGAGACTGTCCTTGACCTTGCCCGACTGCCGCTCCCATTCTTCGAAGCAGTACATCTCGAGGCAAGGCTCGAAAAGATCTTTCTTAACGACGAACCTCATATCGCTTCCAGGCGGCATCGCACCCTTGAGCGGCGCGGGAAGGACCAGCCTTCCTTTGTCGTCCACGCGGGATGTGTATTCGCCGATGAAAGTGACCATTTCGTTCAATTCTTATACGCAATGGACAAAGGTAGCAAAAATTTTCCATTTTCTTCCAATCTCTTACATTTTTTTCCACTTTCCCGCCATTTTCCCACCGCCTGCCATCTCTGTCTCCTCTGCCCCTCTATTCCCGCCGCCGCTTCTGCCTCCACTTCCTCTGCCGCTGGCCTCCTTCTCCACACGTCCTGCCCCAACTGTGGGTGCTTTTACCCACAGTTGGGGCTATTTGCCGGCAGCTGTCCTCAAAATAGGCCTGATTTGAGGACGGAACCCTGTTTTTCCGCCGTCTGTCCTCAAAATGGGGTGTTTTTGAGGATAGCGAGCGGCTTTCCGACCATTTGTCCTCAATTCGGGCTGGTTGTCTTTCCCTAAAAAAAGTTGACTCGCAAACACGAGTTAACAATGTTTATTTATCGAACGACACTGAGGGATCAGTATTATGAAAAAGCAATCGACTTGTATTATAGGGAAGGATATTCCATCCGTCGTATTGCACAAATAATTCCCGTCAGTAAGAGTGGAATTGCTCGATGGATTGCTAACTTTGCAGAAGA
>CACXNA010000015.1 GCA_902768985.1 uncultured Bacteroidia bacterium
ACCATCATCTAACAACTGCATTGCTTGGACATACTTAGGATAATTCTCGTTTCTTTTCATTTACCTTCTGTTTGTGTCCAACTTTTGGGGCGCAGATCATTTTCCCGGGGAGGGACCAAATGTGCTGAGTTTTTCGTAACTTCGCATGCTCCAGATACAAGCGATAATGAAGGATACACGCATTTACTCCAAAGCCTCCAGCATGGCTATCATGGTGGTAATTTATGGAATTGCCATCGCGCTGGGGGTCCTCGTCTTTGATCTGGCGTCGGCGTCGATGCCGGAGATGTGGGCGCTGTTGCTGGCAGACGTGCTGGCGACCGTCTTTGTCTGGGGGATGGGGCTGGTGTACAGGAACGTCTCTGTCTATGACCCCTACTGGAGCGTGGCGCCGCCGGTGATGTACACGGCCTGGGCGTTCTACAAAGGGTGTTTCACGCTGCCGGTCATCCTGCTGCTGATCGCCATTTGGTACTGGGGGATTCGCCTGACCGGAAACTGGGCCGGCACTTTCAAGGGCCTCGGCCACGAAGACTGGCGCTACACCCGCTATCGGGAGAGCCAGTCGCCGCTGCTTTTCCAGGTGACGAACTTTTTCGGCCTGAACATGATGCCCACCCTGCTGGTATTCGCCTGCATGCTGCCGGGCTTCGGCCTCTTCGAGCCGGGCCTCACGGCCGGCGCGCTGACCTGGCTGGGGTTCCTGCTGTGCCTGGCTTCCGCGACGATCCAGCTGGTCGCAGACACGCAAAGCCATCGCTTCCGGCAGGCACATCCCGGAGAAGTCTGCAACGCAGGCCTTTGGAGGCATGGCCGCCACCCCAACTACTTCGGTGAGGTCCAGATGTGGTGGGGCGTCTGGGTGATGTATGCCTCGCTGCACGGCGTCGACTGGCTAATCCTGGCTCCCGTGGCCATGACCTGCCTGTTCCTGTTCGTCAGCATCCCGATGATGGAGCGACGTCAGTTGGCCAACAAACCCGGCTACGCGGCCTATCGCAAAGCCACGCGCATCCTCATATAACTCCGAAAAATAACGAACCAAGCACCATTCCCGTCCTGCCCGACCTGATCGGGCATCTCCTTTTTTTTGCCGGAGGCGGCAGGGCTGCGCCCGTCCAAGCAAAAAAATGCTTGTCCGGCCGCACCCTGCCGCCTTCCCGGCACCAATCCTATAGCAGTTGCCGACCTCCCCATGCCCCCGCACGTCCCCCGACGGCGCGGGCAAACGGCCACAGGCCCCCGCACGCCTCCCGCACCGGCAACTGCAAGTTAATCAAAAACATCTGCGGAGCCGACCTTGAATTGGCGTCACTGTAGGCAGGGTCAGGTCCGCAGATGCGCACCCCAGGTCGCCATCAGCGGACCTCACCGCCATTCTACGTTGCCCAGTGGCACATTGCCTCCGCAGATGTTTTTGATTAAGGAAAATTCAAGGGACTTGCCGGTCAAACCGGGCAGCAAGCGGGCGATTTTGAGAGCCCCCATGGCTCTCAAAATCGCCCGTCTTGCAGCCGCCGACTATGGTAATGGGAGGCGGCGGTGCCCCCCAAGCGCATTCATTCGCACTGGACGACCTTGCCTGCAAGCTGAACATCCGCGTTCACCGCCGGTATATACGATTTCCGGCGGTGAACGCTTAAGGTGGGGAGTAGGACCTACTGCCCGGGCGAATCTCAGTACCCACCATTACAGATGTCCAAAAAACGGGGACATCTAGCATGAAAACAGGCTTTTTCGTTACCGATGTCCCTTCCCTGGGACATCTGGAACACGGGGATAGAAAAGGGGATCCCGGCGGAGAAGGCTTTGGGTGGGGACTGGCTGTCCTCAAAAAAGGTCTGTTCTGAGGATGGGCGGCAGAAAAACCTGCAGCCGTCCTCAAAATAGGGCGGTTTTGAGGATAAGTGGCGGAAAAACTGGTGGCCGTCCTCAAATAGGGCCAGTTTTGAGGATAGGTGGCGGGGGAAGGGGGAGTCGGTGCACAAAAACGGCGTTTTTGCGCACTGGGAGGGAGATTCGCCGGTCGGAGCGGAAAAAATGTGTAAATTTGCCGTACAAAGTCAGCAGCCATGGAAGTAATTCAGAGTTTTACGATTGATCATACGCACCTGAAGCCGGGGATCTATGTGTCCCGGGTGGACAGGGGATTCACGACGTTCGACCTTCGGATCACGGAGCCGAACAAGGAGCCGGCGGTGGCGCCGGCGGCCATGCACAGCATCGAGCACCTAATGGCCACGTGGTTCCGCAACTCGGCCGCGAAGGACGACGTGGTCTACGTCGGCCCGATGGGCTGCCTGACGGGCATGTACATCATCATGACCGGCAGCTACACGGCGGAGGACATGCGCCGGCTGACCATCGAATGCCTGGAATGGATCCTCACGCAGGACGAAGTCCCGGCCACGACCCCGGAGACCTGCGGCAACTACCTGCTGCATGACCTGCCGATGTGCAAATGGGAGTGCGCCCGCTACCTGGACCGCCTCCGCAACGACTTCCACAGCGAATATACCAAACTTCAGGTCGTCCTGGACGACGGCAAGACCTTCGCCGACGCATAATGGACCGGGTGCGAGGGATAGGGCAGAATTTGTAGCGTTTTTACGCATTTATTGCTCCGTTTTGACGCGACATCGCCACGGGCGCCCTATCTTTGTACCAGAAACAAAAAGATAGTGAACCAGTAATACCTTCATTCACATGAAAACCAAGAAAGGCTCTATCCTCCTGATTTCTGCCGCGGCGATCATCGTCGCCGGCGTCCTCCTCTCCATCTTCGCGAACTGGCCTGTCGACCGCAGCGGTGCCCGCGGCGACATCGCCAAGGCCTCCCGCTTCTCTCGCCAGACGGCGGCCGGGAGCCTTTCCAATCTGGAAGAGCTGATCCGCAGCGACGAGGATTACAAGAACGCCGTCGTCGTGTCCTATGTGGTGATGCAGATGCGCGCGGAGCAGTTCGGCACCCTGGTGGACATGTCCAACGAGGTGGCCGGGGAGATCCCCGCGTTCGCCGGCGTGCTGGGCAAGATGAACGAGGTCCGCGAGATGGCCGATAACGCTTGCGCCACGCTCGCGGAGGCTGGCGAAAGCCTGGAGGCCATCCTGGGCGGCGAGTCCCGTCCGGAGGTGGGCCAGCAGACGAACAACGCCGCCCTGGCCTACCTGGCCCTGCAGAAGCAGAACAAGCTGGCGACCCAGTTCTTTGACACGGCCGACAACTACCTGGCCGCCAACGAAGGCTCGGACGAACTGAAATTCGCGCGCGACCAGTGGCTGGAATATCAGCAGGCGACGGCGTCCCTGGAAGGCGACAGCAAGCTGGAGAAGAAGCTGGCCGGCAAGGAAGCACTTCTTTCCCCGGGACAGAGCGACGCGGTTTTGGGTGTATTATATGGGGAGTCGAATCCTTCGACGCTGCCTACCCCCTTTAGAAACATCCCGACCCTCGACTTTCATTATTTCATGGATCACACGCAGCATTTGTGTGACATGCCGCTGGTGATTGAGAATTTCATTTTTACTTTTCAGGCTTTGGCCCCGCAAACAGAGCTGGAATTTATCAGGGAGCTCGAGGACAACGTGCTTGGCAAAGCTGGCCAGATCATTGAGGAAATAGCCTCCGGCAACGTCGAACCGCTTGAGGCTTATCACCTTTAATAGTTGAAGGGCCCCCGGCGGATTGGTTGGTACGTACTTTTTTTGTAAATTTGTACGTTTACAACTAACCGCGAACCAATGGGAGCATTCCACGCTTACGATATCCGGGGAGTCTACGGAGTTGATTTCGACCGGACTACGGCCTACAAGGTAGGCTACTTCATTCCCAAACTGCTGGGCGCCAAAGAGGTGCTGGTGGGTCGGGATTGCCGTGTGTCCTCGCAGGAGATCCACGACGCGCTCGTGGAAGGCATCTGCGATGCGGGCGCCGATGTCGCCGACATCGGGCTGAGCAGCACGCCGATGGTCTACTTCGGGACCGCCAATTATGGCTACAAAGCCTCCGTGCAGATCACCGCGAGCCACAACCCCGCCGAGTACAACGGCATGAAGGTGAGCCGCGAGAATGCGCTCCCGGTGGGCCTGGACACGGGCCTGGGCCAGATCAAGGACTGGATCGAGCAGGGGCGCCCGACGCCCGTCGCCGCCAGTCGCGGCACGGTGCGCATGAAGGACATCCATGAAGACTACATGAGCTTCATGCGGAAGTTCAAGGGGGACTACAGCGACCTGAATATCGCCTTCGACCTGTCGAACGGCATGGCGTGCCTGTTCGCGCACGAGATGTTCGGCGAAGGGCCGAACTACCTCTTCGACACGATCGACGGCCGCTTCCCGAACCACGAACCCAACCCGCTGGTGGCGAAGAACGTCGAGCCGCTCAGCCAGCTGGTGCGCCGCAAGGGCGCCGACGTGGGCGTGATCTACGACGGCGACGCCGACCGCGTGATGTTCGTGGACGAACGGGGGAAGTTCGTGGCGCCGGACCTGGTGATCGCGATGATGGCGAAATACTTCTGCGAGGAGCGCGGCGCGGAGAAGCCGCGCGTGCTGCAGGAGATCCGCTCCTCCAAGGCGGTGGGTGAGTACCTCGCGCGCTACGGCGCGGACGTGCACACCTGGCGCGTGGGCCGCGCCTTCGCGGCCCCCAAACTCCGCGAGATCGACGGCCTGTGGGGCGGCGAGCTGGCGGGCCATTACTATTTCAAGGATTTCTTCTACTCCGACAGCGGATTGCTGTCCTCGCTGATCGTGCTGCGCATCGTGGCCGCGCTCAAGCGGCAGGGCCGGACTTTCGGTCAGCAGATCGCCGAGATCGCGGGCTACTGCAACTCCGGCGAGATCAACTTCCGCCTCGAGGACAAGCCGGGCGCGATGAAGGCGGTGTGCGCGCATTTCTCCGCGCAGGAGACCCCGATCAAGACAATGGATTTCGACGGCTTCCGCCTGGAGTTCGCCGACTGGTGGTTCAACATCCGCCCTTCCAACACGGAGCCGTACCTCCGCTTCATCTGCGAGGCACGCACGGAAGAAATGCTGCAGGAAAAAGTCGCGCAGGCATGCAAATTGCTGGAAAAACGCTTCGGCGCCGTGCGCTCGTAATCTGACATCATGAAGAAACAATATATTTCGTTAGTTATTAGTTTATTCCTGCCTGTCGCCCTGTTTGCGCAGGCGCCCGATACCACCATCAACAAACGCGCTCTCTTCCCGGGCGGCGGCACTTCGGCCCCCGACACGCTGACCATCCCGAAAGATTTCGTCACCGAGCCCGGCTCCTTCCAGCAGGGCAAGGGCGCCGAGGTCGACACCCTGGACATCCAGGACGGCCGCCTGCTGCTCGTCCTCAAGGACGACCACACGTGGTACTATATCAAGAATTTCAAGATGATGGAAAGCGACAGCACCTTCGTCAAGGACTGGGCGCCGAACACCACGAATCCATACACCTCCCCGCTGGAGCGCCTCCCGCTGCGCAACAGCATTGCGCTGGTGGACTCCGCCAGCCGCTTCGTGGTCCCGTACCAGACCAAGGTCTTCTCCCGCTTCGGCATGCGCCGCGGCCGGCGCCACCAGGGCGTGGACCTGCCGCTGAAGACGGGCACGCCCGTGGTGGCGGCCTTCGACGGCCGCGTGCGCGCGTCCACCTACAGCAAGGGCTACGGCAACCTGGTCATCATCCGCCACGAGAACGGCCTGGAGACCTTCTACGGCCACCTTTCCAAGCGTGAGGTCGAGGTGGGGGACTGGGTGCGCGCGGGCGACGAGATCGGCCTCGGCGGCTCGACCGGCCGCTCCACGGGCCCGCACCTGCACTTCGAGACCCGCTACCAGGGCTACGCCTTCGATCCCGAATGGATCGCGGACTACGAGAAGGGCGAGCTCCGCAAGAACGTCTTCGTGCTGCGCCGCAGCTACCTCGACGCGCACTCCCGCTACACGCCCGAGTCGATCGACGAGGAGGATGAGATCTACGCCGACGAGGAGCGCATCGTGGAGGAGGAGAAGCGCATCGCCGCGGAGCGCGCCGCCATGCGCTACCACACCGTCAAGAACGGTGAGAGCCTGAGCGTCATCGCCCGCAAGGAGGGCAAGTCGCTGAACGCCATCATCAAACTCAACCCCGGCATCAACCCCGACAAGCTTTCGATCGGCCAGAAGATCCGGGTGAACTAAGGAACCAACCATAAACCTTTATTTAATAACTACTTAATTATGCGTAACGCTATTGTCAAATTCTTTGTGGCGGCCACGATCATGATCGCGGGTGCCTTTGTCTCCAATGCCCAGCCGGGTGGCGGTTTCCAGTTCGATCCCAACGAGATCGCGAAAATGCGCGCCGACGACATGAAGCAGACTGTCAAGCTTACCGACGACCAGTACACCAAGGTGGTCGCCCTCTTCAAAGCCGAGATGGAGAACATGCAGAAGATGTTCGAAGGCGGCGGCATGCCGGACATGGACGCGATGCAGAAGCAGCGCGAGGAGCAGACCAAGAAGCTTAAGGAAGTCCTGAACAAGGATCAGTTCGAGGCCTGGCAGAAGCACGAGCAGGAGCGTATGCAGCAATTCGGCGGCGGCTTCGGCGGCCCGCAGTAGGGCTCCCTTCAACCCCTGAAAGAGGCGGTGCAGCAGACAGTTGCACCGCCTCTTTATTTTTGCTATATTTGCCCTATGATGAAACGATTCTTTCCTCTTCTGCTTGCGGCCGTGCTCTCTTGCGGTTGCAGCACCCTGGCCAACATCGACTGGGACTACAGCCGTCTGGCCAGCGCCGGCGTGAAGGCCGCCACGGCCGCCTCGATCTCTGACGAGCAGGTGACCGAACTCTGCCGCCAGGCGGTGGCGTACTCCGATCAGCAGACGCCCGTGGCGGACGCCAAGTACCAGCAGCGCCTCCAGAAGCTGATGGGCGGCGTGGGGTCCGTGGCCGGCAAGTCGCTCAACTTCAAGGTGTACCGCTCCAACGAGGTGAACGCCTGCGCCTACGGCGACGGCTCCGTGCGCGTGAATTCCGCGCTGATGGACCTCATGGACGATGACGAGCTCTTCGCCGTAATCGGCCACGAGCTCGGCCACGTGGCCAACAAGGACTCGATGAAGGCGATGAAGCGGGCCTACCTGGGCTCCGCCGCGCGCGAAGCCATCTACGCGGCGGGCGGCTACGGCCAGCTGGCCGGGACCGTCCTCGGCGACATCTCCGAGGCCTACGTCAACGCCCAGTTCTCGCAGAGCCAGGAGTCGCAGGCCGACGAGTACGGCTTCCAGTTCTCCGTGACCAACGGGCGCGACCCCTACGGCATGGCCCGATCCCTGGAGAAACTCAACAACCTCTCCGGCGGCGCGCAGTCGTCGGCTCTCGCGAAGATGTTCTCCTCGCACCCGGACAGCGCCAAACGCGCCGCCAAGATGCGCAAGAAGGCCGACCAGCTGACCGGGCAGGAAACCACGAAATAATCCATTATTAACCAGATAACCACCACGTAATGAAATCCTTACGCACTCCGTTCCTGGCGCTTGCGCTGGGACTCGCGGCGGCCCTGTCGGCCCTCGCGCAGCCGTATCCTTATCAGAATAAGAACCTCCCGCCGGAGCAGCGCGCCGCCGACCTGCTCGGCCGCCTCACCCTCGAGGAGAAGGCCTCGCTGACGATGCACGCCAGCCCGGCCATCCCGCGCCTGGGCATCAAGCAGTACAACTGGTGGAGCGAGGCCCTGCACGGCATCGCCCGCAACGGCAGCGCGACCGTGTTCCCGCAGCCGATCGGCATGGCGTCGAGCTTCGACGAGCGCCTGATCGAGGAGGTCTTCACCGCCGCCAGCGACGAGGCGCGCGTGAAGTACCTGGAGACGAAAGACAACGTCAAGGTGTACCAGGGTCTGACCTTCTGGACGCCGAATATCAACATTTTCCGCGATCCCCGCTGGGGTCGCGGCATGGAGACCTACGGGGAGGATCCCTTCCTGACCGGCCGCCTCGGCATGGCCGTGGTGCGCGGCCTGCAGGGCCCGGAGGATTCCCCCGTCCGCAAGACGCACGCCTGCGCGAAGCACTACGCCGTCCACTCCGGCCTGGAGTCCAACCGCCACCGCTTCGACGCGGTGGTCTCCGAGCGTGACCTGCGCGAGACCTACCTGCCGGCCTTCAAGGACCTGGTGACCAAGGCGCACGTGCAGGAGGTAATGACGGCCTACAACCGCTTCCGCGGGGAGCCCTGCGCCGCCTCCAGCTACCTGGTGGACCAGATCCTCCGCAAGGAGTGGGGCTACCAGGGCATGGTGGTCTCCGACTGCTGGGCCATTCCCGACTTCTTCGAGAAAGGCCGCCACGGCTTCACCGACAGCCCCGCGAAGGCGGCGGCCCTCGCCGTGCACAACGGCCTCGACGTGGAGTGCGGCAGCACCTTCGTGAACATCCCCGCCGCCGTGGAGCAGGGCCTGCTCGACGTGGCGGACCTCGACCGCAACCTGATGCGGATCCTGACCGAGCGCTTCCGCCTAGGCGAGATGGACGGCAACTCCCCCTGGGACGACCTCGATCCCGCCATCGTGGAGGGCCCGGAGCACCGCGCCCTCTCCCTGAAGATGGCGCGCGAGTCACTGGTGCTCCTGCAGAACAACGGCATCCTGCCGCTGCGGCCCGGCCAGAAAGTGGCCGTGATCGGCCCGAACGCCGACGACGCCGAGATGATGTGGGGCAACTACAACCCCGTCCCGAAGAGCACCGTGACGCTGCTCGACGCCTTCAAGGCCCGCGATCCGCAGATCGTGAACTTCCGCGGCTGCGGCATCATCGGCGCCGAATACATGCCTGAGAACAATCCCGACGACCGCATGGCCCAGCTGATGAACCTCTCCAACGAGGAACTCGAGGAGGTGGCCAAGCAGTACGCCATCAACATCAACGACGTCAAGGCCTACGCCCGCCGCACCAAGCTCCTGCACGACAGCTTCCTGCCCAAGCTCGACGCGAACGACGTGCTGCAGCGCCTGGAGGGCATCGACGTGGTTGTCTTCGCGGGCGGCATCTCGCCGCGTCTCGAAGGCGAGGAGATGCCCGTGCAGCTGCCCGGCTTCTCCGGCGGCGACCGCACCGACCTCGAACTGCCCGCCGTGCAGCGCGACCTGCTGAAGGTCCTGCACGCCGCCGGCAAGAAGGTCATCCTCGTGAACTTCTCCGGCTGCGCCATCGGCCTCGTGCCCGAGACGGAGAGCTGCGACGCCATCCTGCAGGCCTGGTATCCCGGCCAGGAGGGCGGCACCGCCATCGTGGAGGCGCTTTACGGCGAATTCAACCCCTCCGGCAAGCTGCCCGTGACCTTCTACCGCTCGGTGGACCAGCTCCCCGAGGTGGAGGATTATAATATGGAAGGCCACACCTACCGCTACTTCCGCGGCAGCCCGCTCTTCCCCTTCGGCTTCGGCCTGAGCTACACCGACTTCCACTTCGGCGCTGCCAAGGTGCAGAACGGGGTCCTCGAGTTCACGGTCCGCAACACCGGTAAGCGCAACGGCACCGAGGTCGTCCAGCTGTACGTCCGCAAGCCGGGCGACGTGGGCGGCCCGAACAAGACCCTGCGCGCCTTCCAGCGCGTGACGGTGATGGCCGGCGCCTCCGCGACGGTCCGCATCCCGCTCGACGACGAGGTCTTCACCTGGTGGAGCGAGTCCGCGCAGAACATGGTCCCCGTGCACGGCGAGTACGAGCTGCTCTACGGCTCCAGTTCCGCCGACGCCGACCTCAAGAAGGTGCACTACAAGTTCTAGAAGCATGAAAAAGATCTGTCTTTCCCTGGGCGCCGCCCTGCTGCTGGCGCTCTCCCTGGGTGCGCAGGATAAGGTGACGAAGAAGGTCCTCGAACTCGGCAGGACCGACAACCGCACGATGGCGCACGCGGACTACATCGCCCGCAACATCGGCGGGCGCCTGGTGGGCACGCACATGCTCAACCACGCCGAGGACTGGGTCGCGGAGCAGTTCCGCGCCTGGGGCCTGGAGGTGACGATGCAGGAGGCCGTCACCATCGGCGTCGGCTTCGACCGGGGTCCCTGGTCCGGCCGCATGCTCGCCGAGGACGGCATGACGCTGCACTTCGGCACGCCCGCCTACACGGCCGGCACGCGCGGCCCCCAGAAGGGGCGCGTGCTGCTGGAGCCGAAGAGCCAGCGGGACTTCGACCGCGTGAAGGGCGCGCTCCGGGGCGCCTGGGTGCTCGTCGAGTCGGGCCCGACCAACGGTCTGGCCCTCGACGCCAGCGCCAAGGCGGACTCCACGCGCGCCGCGCAGCTCGCCGAGGGCAAGAAGGACGTCTCCGTGCCCTTCTACCGCCAGATGGTCGAGGCGGGCGTGCTGGGCTTCATCCGCCCCGCCAAGCTCCCCATGCAGGTGCTCTACAACCGCGCGATGTGCTTCGACCTGACGATGGACACGCTGCCCACCGCCTGCGACATCCTGCTCGACGAGCATCAGTTTGAGATTATCAAACAGAAGGCCCTCGACCGGCAGGATTTCCTGCTGGAGTTCGACATCCGCAACCACTTCTTCCCGGGGCCGATGCGGCATCGCAACATCCTCGCCGTCATCAAGGGCACCCAGCATCCCGACGAATACGTCCTGCTGGGCGGCCACCTGGACGCCTACGACATCGCCACCGGCGCGGTCGACGACGGGCAGGGCGTGTGCGTGACGATGGAGGCCGCGCGGCTGCTCGCCGCAGCAGGCGCGAAGCCCAAGCGCTCCATCATGTTCTGCATCTGGACGGGCGAGGAGTACGGCCTGCTGGGCTCGAAGTATTTCGTTGAGAATAAGACGATTCCCTGGGGCAAGATCTCCAATTACTTCAACCGCGACGGCGGGCCGCTGGCCTGCACGTCCATCACCGTCCCGCCGGCCATGTACGACGACTTCGTCAAGGTCTGCGAGCCGCTGACCGACTACAATCCGGAGATTCCCTTCAGCGTCAATAAGCGCGAGGGCGAGCCGCAGGCGCGCCCGACGAGCGCCGGCGGCTCCGACCACGCCTACTTCGCGATGAACGGCATCCCGGCCATCTCCTTCCGCGAGACGGACGTCTTCGGCCTGGACTTCAACTACCGCGACATCTGGCACACGGAGGACGACCTCTTCGACAAGCTGATCCCGGCCTACCTGGAGCATTCGGCGGTGGTCAACGCCGTCACGGCCTACGGCCTGGCGAACCTCCCGCACCTCCTTTCCCGGGAAGGATTGTATAAGGAATAAAGGAGATGCCCGATCAGGTCGGGCATGACGTGAAAAAGGCCAGGAAAATTCCTGGCCTTTTTCGTGCGGGTGGCGGGGCTCGAACCCGCACGCCTTGCGGCACGGGATCCTAAGTCCCGCTTGGCTACCAATTACAACACACCCGCAATGCAAGATTGCAAATATAGTAAAATTTGATGACGGTTTCGGAGCGAAGCGACGCAGGGGAGTTTGAGGGGGAACGCCCCCTCAATCATGAAGCGAAGCGGATTCGCAGATCGAGACCGTTAGGGATCGATCTGCGAATCTTTGAGTCCGAGGAAGTACAGGATTCCGTCGAGGCCGATGGAGGTGATGTTCTGCTGGGCGTTGGCCTGGACCTTGGGCTTGGCGTGGTAGGCGATGCCCAGACCTGCGAGCGAGAGCATCGGCAGGTCGTTGGCGCCGTCGCCGACGGCCACCGCCTGCGCCAGGTTGATGTTCTCCACCTGGCACAGCAGACGCAGCAGCTCCGCCTTGCGGCGGCCGTCCACCACGTCGCCGACGTAGCGGCCGGTGAGCTTGCCGTCCTCGATCTCCAGCTCGTTGGCGTAGACGTAGTCGAAGCCGAACTTCTGCTGGAGGAATTTGCCGAAGTAGGTGAATCCGCCGGAGAGGATGGCGGTCTTGTAGCCCACCATCTTGAGGATCTTCATCATGCGCTCCAGGCCCTCGTTGAAGGGCAGGTGCTGCGCAATCTCCTCCATCACGCTGATGTCCAGCCCCTTGAGCAGGGCCACGCGCCGCGTGAAGCTCTCGGTGAAGTCGATCTCGCCGCGCATCGCCTGCGCGGTGATCGCCTTCACCTGCTCGCCCACGCCCGCGCGGGCCGCCAGCTCGTCGATGCACTCAGTGTGCACGAGGGTGGAGTCCATATCGAAGCAGATGAGCCGGCGCGAGCGCCGGTAAATGTCGTCCTTCTGGAAGGAGATGTCCAGGCCGCTCTTCGGCAGGCTCAGCAGCGCGTTCTGCAGGGCGCCCCGCTCCTCGTCGCTGAGCGAGCCGCGGACGGAAATCTCGATGCAGGCCTTCGTGGCGCGCTCGTCCACGCCCTCGAGGGGCGGGCGGCCGGTCAGACGCCGGATGGCGTCGATGTTCAGGCCGAAACGGAAGATCACCGCCGTCACGTCCGCGATCTGCCGGGCCGTCACCGTGCGGCCCAGCAGGGTCACGATGTAGCGGTTCTTGCCCTGGCGGGCCACCCACGCGTCGTAGGCCTCACGCTCGATGGGCGTGAAGCGGATCTGCACGCCCAGCTCGGAGGCCTTGAAGAGCAGGTCCTTCATGATGAAGCCGGACTTCTCCTGGGTCGTCAGGAAGAGGATGCCCAGGGCCAGCGATTTGTGGATGTTCTCCTGGCCGATGTCCAGGATCGTGGCGTCGTACTGCGCCAGGATCGAGGTGAGGGCCGTGGTCAAGCCGGGCTTGTCCTCGCCGGAGATGTTGACTTGGATGATCTCTATCATGTCTGTTTTCTGTTACAGGCCAAGCTTCTTGAAGAAGTCGTTGCCCTTGTCGTCCACGAGGATGAAGGCGGGGAAGTCCTCGACCTTGATTTTCCAGATGGCCTCCATGCCGAGCTCCGGGTACTCCACGCACTCGATGCTGCGGATGCTGCTCTGCGACAGGACGGCCGCCACACCGCCGATGGTGCCCAGATAGAAACCGCCGTGCTTCTCGCAGGCGTCCGTCACCACCTTGGAGCGGTTGCCCTTGGCGATCATCACCAGGGAAGCGCCGTGATCCTGGAATTCATCCACATACGGGTCCATGCGGTTGGCCGTGGTGGGGCCCATGGAACCGCAGGGGTAGCCGGCCGGCGTCTTGGCAGGGCCGGCGTACAGCACCGGATAATCCTTGAAGTACTGCGGCAGGCCTTCGCCGGCGTCCAGACGGGCCTTGAGCTTGGCGTGGGCGATGTCGCGCGCCACGATGATGGTGCCCTTCAGGTTCACGCGGGTGCCGACGGTGTATTTGGTGAGCTCGGCACGCACGGCGTCGATGCCCTTGTCCAGGTCTATTTCAATGCCCTTGGGGCCTTCGCCGGGACGGCGCAGCTCTTCGGGGATGAGTTCCGAAGGGTTGCTGTCCATCTTTTCAATCCACACGCCGTCGGCGTTGATCTTGCTCTTGATGTTGCGGTCCGCGGAACAGCTGACGCCCATGCCGATGGGGCAGCTGGCGCCGTGGCGCGGCAGGCGGATCACGCGGATGTCGTGGGCCAGGTATTTGCCGCCGAACTGGGCGCCCAGGCCAATCTTCTGGGACTCAACCAGGAGTTTCTGCTCCAGATCGATATCCCGGAATGCGCGGCCGGTCTCGTCACCGGTGGTGGGAAGATTGTCGTAGAACTTGATGCTGGCCAGTTTCACCGTGAGGAGGTTCTTCTCGGCCGACGTACCGCCAATCACGAAGGCGATGTGGTAGGGCGGGCAGGCTGCCGTACCCAGGGATTTCATCTTCTCCACCAGGAAAGGAATGAGGGTACCCTCGTTCTGGATGGTGGCCTTGGTCATGGGGTAGAAATAGGTCTTGTTGGCGCTGCCGCCGCCCTTGGCCACCATGATGAAGCGATACTCGTCGCCCTGCGTGGCCTCAATGTCAATCTGAGCGGGAAGGTTGCACTTGGTGTTCACCTCGTCGTACATGTTCAGCGGGGCGTTCTGGCTGTAGCGCAGGTTCTCCTGCGTATAGGTGTTGAAAACGCCGCGGCTGAGCGCCTCTTCGTCCTCGAAGTCCGTCCACACGTGCTGTCCCTTTTCGCCGTGGATGATGGCGGTGCCGGTATCCTGGCAGAAAGGAAGTACGCCCTTGACGGCGGTCTCGGCGTTGCGCAGGAACTGCAGTGCAACGTATTTGTCGTTCTCCGAGGCCTCGGGATCCTTGAGGATGGCCGCCACCTGCTCATTGTGGGCGCGGCGCAGCATGAACTCACAATCGTGGAAGGACTGCTGGGCCACCAGCGTGAGGGCCTCCGGAGATACCTCCAGGATCGTCTTGTCACCCAGCTTGGATGTCTTTACCAGCTTTTCAGAGTCGGGAATCTTGTAGTACTCAGTCGTGTCGGGGCCCAGCTGAAACATGGGCGCGTATTTAAACTCAGTCATATCAGTTAGTTGTGCATTAAGAATTCTTTCATGAAGGCGTTGAGGTCGCCGTCCAGGACGCCCTGCGTGTCGGCGGTCTCCCAGCCGGTGCGCAGGTCCTTGACCATCTTGTAGGGGTGCAGGACGTAAGAGCGGATCTGCGAACCCCATTCGATCTTGCGCTTCTGGCCCTCGAGCTCGGCCTGCTTCTCCTGGCGCTTCTTGAGCTCGATGTCGTAGAGGCGGGATTTGAGGATGGTCAGCGCGCGCTGGCGGTTGTCCTGCTGGCTGCGGGTCTCGGTGTTCTCGACCGTGATGCCGGTCGGCAGGTGCCGTACGCGCACGCCGGTCTCCACCTTGTTGACGTTCTGGCCGCCGTGGCCGCCGGAGCGGAAGGTGTCCCACTCGATGTCGGAGGGGCTGATCTCGATGTTGATGCTGTCGTCCACGAGGGGATAGACGAACACGGAGCTGAAGGTGGTCTGGCGCTTGCCCTGCGCGTTGAACGGGGAGATGCGCACCAGGCGGTGCACGCCCGACTCGGCCTTGAGGTAGCCGTAGGCGTAGTCGCCCTCGTACTGGATGGTGCAGGACTTGATGCCGGTCTCGTCGCCCTCGATCTCCTCGGTGACGGTCATTTTGTAGCCGTTGCGCTCGCCCCAGCGCATGTACATGCGCATCAGCATGGCGCTCCAGTCGTTGGCCTCGGTGCCGCCGGCGCCGGAGTTGATGGTGAGCACGGCGCCGAGGTTGTCGCCCTCCGCGCCCAGCATATTCTTGAGCTCCAGGTCTTCGACCAGGGTGCAAGCCTGCTTGTAAGTCGTATCGATATCTTCTCCTTCGGGATCCAGCTCCTGCAGGACTTCCAGGTCCTCGACGGCCGAGGCGGCCTTGTCGTAGGCGCTTACCCAGGCCTTCAGGCCGCTGAGTCCCTTGAGGAAGGCCTCGGCCGCCTTGGGGTCGTTCCAGAAGTCCGGTGCCTGGCTCTGCTGCTCTTTTTCCGCCACTTCCGCGCGCTTCTTCTCAATGAACAGGCACTGGTGCAGCGTCTGCACGCGCCCCTGAAGGTCCTTTATCTGCTCTTGTGTAATCATATAGATTACAAAGATAACAATTTTTACAGATTTGAAGCGAGTCGCTGAAGGGTAGTCGGGTCGCCGGAGGCGAGGAGCTCGAGGGCGGGGGATTCCGGGTCAAGCCCGGAATGACTGTTAAGCAGACCGCGCTCAGTGAGAATGTGAACGAGCTGGCGGGCGACCGCGGGCGCGGGGTCGATGACGCGCACGCCGGGACCGGCGAGCCGCTCGATGACGGGCAGCAGGAAGGGGTAGTGCGTGCAGCCGAGCACAATGGTGTCGGCGCCGGCGTCGAGCAGCGGCTGCAGGCTCGCGCGGACGACGCGCTCGGCCTCCGGGCCGTCGAGCTCGCCGCGCTCGACGAGCTGCACGAAGCCCTCGCCGACGTGCTCCTCGATGCGCACGTTGTCCTGGAACTTCCCCTTGGTATTCAGATACTTGGACGCCTTGAGGGTGCCGGCCGTGGCGAGCACGCCGATCACGCCGCTGCGCGTGCCGAGGGCGGCCGGCTTCACGGCCGGTTCCATCCCGATGAAGGGGACGTCAAACTCCGCGCGCAGGGTCGCGATGGCGGCGCCGGTGGCCGTGTTGCAGGCCACGACGATCACGTCCGCGCCCCGGTCCAGCAGCAGGCGCGTGATGACGCGCGCACGCTCCTGGATGTACTCCGCGCTT
Organism: uncultured Bacteroidia bacterium; assembly: GCA_902768985.1. Taxonomy (GTDB): domain Bacteria; phylum Bacteroidota; class Bacteroidia; order Bacteroidales; family UBA932; genus Cryptobacteroides. Next base: position 16,100 of record CACXNA010000015.1, read on the forward strand.
TTCTCCCCGTAAGGGCAGTGGGCGTTGTCGGAGTAGTAGATATAACGTTCGGAAGGGAGGACCTTCCGTATTTCTCGCAATACTGAAAGTCCTCCCGAACCGGAATCGAATATGCCGATGACAGCCACTACAGCGATTCGTACGGGTCGTATTTCTGTGCCAGGGTGCCGGTCAGCTGGCCGAGCACCTCGAAGTAGGGCGATCCGTCGATGATGGTGAGCTTGTACACGGTGTCATCCACCTTGTAATACTCCTCACCGTCGAGGGTGATCGTTTCGTAGTCGTCAGGCAGCTCGTTGACCAGGGCGCCCGCAGGCGGGACGATGGTCACGTACTTGCCGTCCTTGTCCTTGATGAAGAACACGCCGTCCTGGTAGAAGTACTCCACGCCGGCGTCGGCGTAGCTCTGCACCAGGCCGAGGCGGTCGGCCTCCTTGTAGGACTGGGCAGCGCGCTCCGTGTTGAGGGCGATGTCCGCGTTCTGCTTGGCGATCGTGGCGTTGTTGGCCGCGATGGTCGCATTCTGGCTGGCGATGGTCTGCGCGTTCTCGTTGATCGTACGGTACGTGTTGGCCACGTCGTAGTAGTAGGCGAAGTTGCAGGCCGTGTAGATGATATTGTCCAGGATGGCGTCGACGACGATGCCGAACGGAGGACGGCTCACGTAGTAGTAGCCACCATAGTAGCGGTAGTAGATGCCGTCAAGCAGGTAGTACGGGATCCCTGCGTACACCACGCGGGTGCGGCGGGCCGGCAGGTAGGAGACGCGGTAGCCGAAGTAGTGGCGGCCGCCGTCCCAGAAGCGGACGGCGCGTCCGTACGGCATCGGGTCGCGGTGGCGCGGCGGGACGCGCTCCATGTTGTGGCCGGGACCCGGGCGCATCTTGATGTGGTGCGGCTCGCGGCCGCCCTCGAAGTTGCGCGGGGTGCCGGGGCGCTCACGCACGGTGCGGGGGGCATCCGGCTTCACGCTCATGCCCGGCTGGGGCTGGTTGCGGTTGACGCTGCCGCCCGGCGAATTGGGACGCTGGCGGTTCTCCGCCTGCGGCTCATTGCGGCGCGGCTCGTCGCGGCGCGGCTCCGGCTTGCGGACATTGCTGCCGCTGCGGGACGGCTGGTCGCCGCTGCGCGGGGCCTGGGCCCGCGGCTGCTCTTTCGGCTGCTGAGGCTGGGCCTTCGGCTGGGAAGGAGCGCTGGGCTGGCTGGAAGCCTTCGGCGGCTGCTGCGGCTGGGCCTTCGGCTGCGGTTGGGTCCGCTGCTGCGGGGCCGTACGCTGCGGGGCCGTACGCTGCGGCTGCGACTGCGGGGCAGAGCGCTGCGGTTGTGCGGAGCTATGGGACTGGGAGCTGCGGTTCACGGAACCGAGGCCCTTGGTATTGCCGGACTGACCGGCGCTTCTGTTCTGGGAAGCAGGTGCGGACATCGAAGAGGAAGGACGGGTGCCGCCGTTGTTGCGGGCATTGCCGCCGCCCGATCCACCGCGGGAATTGCTGCCGCCCCTGGTCTGAGCGTCTACGGGGACCGCGATCATAGCCGCTGCGGCTACTGCGATCAGGGAGAGTGTGGTCAAGCGTTTCATAATTGTGTGATTTTAGTAAATGTAATACTTCTTGGACAGGGCTTTGAAAGCGGGGACGTCCGCGGACCAGAAGTCGGCGATGTCGGAGACTTTCATCGTCCGTCCAAACGTATTACTGACAAAATCAGTGCCGCAAACTTTATTGAACATGGAAAGCCTGTCTGAGGCCCCTGAAATGGGGTTTTTCTGGTAGAGTTCCCAGACGGCCTGCATCACGTAGAACTGCGTGAGGGTGAGCGTCGCGGCTTCGTAGTCGGTGTAGTAGTACTGGACGCCGTGGATGAGTTTGCCCGACAGGCGCCCCGAAATCGGCTGGTAATGGATGGTGCGCCAGGCCACGCCCGGGACGTGGTAGCTGTCCAGCTTCTCCTTTAACTGATCGGCGTCGACCCACTCCTCGGCGAAGGTCGCGAAGGGGAGGGTGTAGCCGATGCCGATGTTGAGGTAGTTGTACATCTCGCCGCAGAGGCCCGCGGAAGGGTAGCAGATGGCTGTCTCGGCGTAGGGGATGTTCGGGGAGGGGAGGATCCATGGGAGACCCGTGTCATTGAAGAGCATGTCGCGCGTCCAGCCCTCCATCGGGATGACGGTGAGCTTACACTTCAGCGGCGCGGCCTTGCCGTTCTGGCCGCGGTTCAGGCCCTCCTCGTTGATGAGGGTGGCGAGCTCGCCAACCGTCAGGCCGTAGACATAGGGGATCTTGTACTGGCTGACGAAGGAATGGAAACCGTCGCGCACGAGCGGCCCCTCGACCTTGCGACCGCCCAGCGGGTTGGGGCGGTCGAGCACCATCACGGGGATGCCCATCTCCGCGCAGGTGCGCATCACCAGGCCCAGCGTGGAGATGAAGGTGTAGGAGCGGCTGCCCACGTCCTGAATGTCGTAGACCATGATGTCCACGCCCTGGAGCATCTCCTTCGTGGGCTGGCGGGTGCTGCCGAAGAGCGAGTGTACCGGCAGGCCGGTGTGCTCGTCCTTGCCGGATTCGACCTTGCCGCCGGCATAGACGTCGCCGCGCACGCCGTGCTCGGGGGCGTAGAGCGCCACGAGCTTCACGTTCGGCGCCTCGAAGAGGATGTCGATGGTGGAGTTGAGCTGGCTGTCAACGCCCGAAGGGTTGGTGACCAGGCCGACGCGCTTGCCTTCCAGGCCCGCGAAGCCGCGGTCCCGCAGGACCTCGATGCCCGGCTTGACCTTCGGAGCGGAGGATTCAGCGGGGGAGGCGGCGTTGGCGCAGGCGGCTAGGATGAGCAGCGCCGCCGCGCAAAGAAGGTGACGGTAATGGTGGCGAGACAACATATCATGACAACGATAAAGAATCCGACATAGCCGAGGGCTTCCTGCATCCAGCCCGCGAACAGGCCGGGGATCATCATCGACAGGGCCATGAAGGCCGTGCAGATGGCGTAGTGCGAGGTCTTGAAGGAGCCTTCGGAGAACTGCATCATGTAGAGCATGTAGGCCGTGAAGCCGAAGCCGTAGCCGAACTGGTCGAGGGCGACGAGCGCGAAGATGCTCCAGAGCGCGGTGGGCTGCACGGCGGCGAGGATGAGGTACACGGCGCAGGGCAGGGCCAGGGCCATGGACATGGGCCACATGGACTTGCGCAGACCTTGTTTGGCAGCGTACAGGCCGCCCAGGATGCCGCCCACCGTCAGGGCGATGACGCCCACGGTGCCGTACACGAGGCCCGACTGGGCGGTGCTGAGCCCGAGGCCGCCGGCCTCGACGGGGTCGAGCAGGAAGGGCGTGAGCATCTTGACGGAGAAGGCCTCCGGCAGGCGGTACAGTAACATAAAGGTAATCGCGAGCCAGACGCCCGGCTTCTTGAAGAAGGTCACCCAGGCCTGTCCGAACTCCCGCAGTACGTCGGAGCCGGAGCGGCAGGGCCCTTCCGGAGCCGTTCTCCCGGGCAGGGTCGAACAAGCGGAGCGCTGTTCGATAGCGGAGGAAGGACCGCTGCCGTCCGGCGACTCCACCTTCGGAAGGAATCGGGTGTGCCACAGGGTGATGAGCGCGAAGAGCACGGCCGAGGCGAACAGGGTGATGCTCCAGGCGCGCGGGATGGCGCCCAGGCGCTCCTCCAGCACGCCCGCCAGTACCACGATCACGCCCTGCCCGAAGACCGACGCGATGCGGTAGAAGGTGCTGCGGATGCCCACGAAGGTGGCCTGCTGCTTCTGCTCCAGGGCGATCATATAGTAGCCGTCCGCGGCGATGTCGTGCGTGGCGGAGGCGAAGGCGATGATGTAGAAGATGACCAGCGACCAGCCGAAGACGTCCGGGCTGACGCTCAGCGCGAGGCCGGCGAAGCCGACGGTGCACAGCAGCTGCATCAGCACGATCCACCAGCGCTTGGTGCGGATCACGTCCACGAAGGGGCTCCACAGGGGCTTGATGACCCAGGGGAGGTAGAGCAGGGAGGTGTACATGGCCAGGTCACCGTTCGGCATGCCCAGGCGCTTGAACATCGTCACGGAGATGTTGTTGACGATGAAGTAGGGGATGCCCTCGGCGAAGTAGAGCGTGGGGATCCACCACCAGGGGGAGCGTAGCTTATTCGACATCGGTTCCGGGATAATAGTGTTGGAGTATCTTCCTGTAATCAAAGCCGCGGGCGGCCATCACGGCGGCGCCGATCTGGCAGAGGCCGACGCCGTGGCCCCAGCCGCGGCCGCGCAGGATCCACGCGCCGGCGGGGTCGCGCTCCACCTCGAAGGCGGAGCTCTTGAGGTGGGAGCTGCTCAGCGCGCGGCGGATCTTCAGTTCCTTGCCGACGACCTCCGTGCGCTGGCTGCCCACGATGCGCAGGTACTTGATGCGCCCGGACGGGCCGCGCTCGATGGGCTCCAGCGCCTGAATCTCGCCGAAGTCGATGCCGGTGCGCTCGCGCACCAGGGCGGCGAGCTCGTCGGCGCCGTAGCGGACGGTCCAGTCGTGGAAGTCCTTGGTCGTCTGGTCGTAATCGTTGAGGACCTGCGAGAGGATCTCATCGTTCTCGCAGTCGCACCAGGGGTCGTCGACGCACTGCAGGTAGGGGTAGTCGACGTCCTCCCAACAAGTGCTGAAGAGCTCGGTCTTGCCGCCGCAGCACTTCGAATAACGGGTGTCGCAGAGCTGCCCCTGATAGCGCAGCACCTGGCCCCAGGTCTCGTCGATGACGGTGCGGACGTTGTCGCCCACGGCCATCGTAAGTCCTTGATATCTTTGACAATGGTCATCCGCGCAGACATCGAAATCCCTGTGCGGGATTTCGACCTTCGGGATCTTCACCCCCTGCGCCCCCTCAAGGGGGATGGCCGGATAATCGCTGTCGCGATCCGGCCTGCTCGCGGCGAGTCTGTCGCGCATGCGGGCAAGGAGCCAGGAACGGGAGATGACGGCGTGGGCCTTCAGGAGGTTGACGGAGGCGCTGGACTTCATCTCGGAGGAAATGACGCTGAGCAGGTAGTCCTCCATGCCCACGAGGTTGACGGCGCGGACCTTGTCGCCCTCGACGATGAATTTCAGGCCGCCGGCGAACTTGAGCGTGCGCTTCTGCTGCCAGTGGAAGTCGATGCCGATGACCACGTCGTGCAGGATGAAGGACGGCTCGGCGAAGCGCGTCGAGCGCGTGATGGAGTCGAAAAAGAGCTCGTCGTAGAGCGCGCCGTTGTAGGCGATGCGGCCGTCGCACCAGCGCACGCGCTGGGGGCCGGCGCCGTCGGAGATGATCTCGAAGCAGATCTCCTCGGCGGCGAGGATGCCCACGGCCACGCGGGGCTGGGTGCGTGTGAGGCGCCATTCGATCATTTCCTGCTCGTGGGCAGGGATTGTCACCTCGTCGAGGATGGCCTCCAGCAGCGCGGGCGTCGCTTTCTCGAAGTCCTCGCGGAAGGGGGTCACGAACACGCCCGCCATGTCGGCGGCGCCGGGGCTGACGGTCAGGTGCTCCTCGCCCACGGCGTCGAAGTGGTGCGAGCGCTTGGCGGAGCGGAGCACCACGAAGCAGCGCCACTCCGCGCCCTTGACGTAGGCGTAGAGGTTGAATTTGGGTTCCGTCTCGTCCGGGCGGCGGTCGCAGCAGTCCAGCAGGCGGTAGAAGAGCTTGGTCAGGGATTTCGAGGTCGTCGCCTTGAGCGCGTATACGCCCCGGCAGTAGCCGGGAAATCTGTACAGCGTCGCGTCCTTGACGCTCGCGAGCGCCTCGCCGGGCGCGTCGAGGAAGGCGTCCACCGCCTCCTCGAGCGGCATCCTGTGGCGCGGCGCCGCCTGGAAGTGCAGGTGGTCGGGCGCGGAGGCGCCGCTGGCCGGGCCGTTGTAGAACGCCGTGAAATCGGGATACTTGCGGGCGAAGTCCAGGATGTCCGGCATGTGGTGCCAGATGGCCTGGGGGAGGTGCTCGTCGCGGACGATCACCAGGTGGTCCTTGAAGATGGGGAAGGGGTTGATCTGGACGTTGTACGTCCGCCCCTTGCGGCCTTCGAATTTAATATGGTGCTGCTCCGGCGGGCGGTTTTTCTCACAGAGGAAGCAGGGCCGGGCGGCGATGGCCTCGGGGGAGGTGTCCGCCGTCGAGGAGCCGACCCGCTCGGGGTTCCACTGGATGCGGCAGGGGAGGCCGAAGACCGGGAACTCCCGGGTCTTGACGGCCTTGAGCGCCCGGAAATTGGTCGCGGCGAGCGGCCATATGGAGAGCTGGTCTTTGATGAATTTACGCAGTTCTTGCATTACAGGAGGGCCAGGAGTGCGTTCTTGATACGGTGGTATTCCCCTTCGAAATTGGGGGTCAGGATGCCTTTGCCGATGGCCTGCTCGATCTCCTCGAAGGTCCAGAAGCGGCCGCCGGCGAGCTCATCGGGGTCCGGGTGGATCTCATATTCGCCGACCGCGGCGAACACGTTCACCAGTTCGCATTCGTCGGCAGACTCGAAGACATAGTGGCAGAGCCCCTGGGGTAGGAAATCGTGCAGCCCGAGCTCCTCGGCCGCCTCGCGGTAGAGGGCCTCGGAGATGTATTCCCCGTAGGCGACGTGGCCGCCCACGGCGGTGTCCCAGTAGAGGGGAAGGAGGTCTTTGTGGGCGCCGCGCTGCTGGAGGTATAGCTCGCCGCGGCGGTTGATGACGTGCAGGTGGACGACGGGGTGGAGCGGCTTGGCGCCGTGGTGGACCATCTCCCGGGGCGCCTGGGCGCGCACGTTGCCGAGCTCGTCCACAATGGGGAGCATTTCCGCGGCGGTGCCGCGCTTACAGCCTTTCAGGAGCGGCGCGGGCGAAACGGGGTAAATCAGTTCGACCATGGCATCAGTAATTGATGATCCGCAGTTCGTCCGGGCTATAAAGCAGGGTGTCGATGAAGTCCGGGGCCACGCGGGCGAGGACCATGAAGGCGACGAGCGCGACGATCGCAACGCTGATGAGGATAATCAAAAGGATGATCCAGACCGGGAGACCTTTCCGCTCGGGCTCCTTCCAGTCGTCGTGGATCCAGGCCGCCGGGTAGGTGGCCGGCCGGGACTTGGGTTCCTCTTCCTCGCTTTCCGGCTCTGACTCTTCCGTCTGCTCGGAAGCCTCCTTGTCGTCATTCGCCGGCTCGACCGGCGAATCTCCTTCCTCCGTCCCGACCGTCTCGGGGGCCTCCTCTTCGACCGGCTCAACGGTCTCCGCCCCTGGCAGTGGCACGTCGATGACGACCGGCTCCTGCTCTTCGGGCTCCAGGCTCTTCAGGGAGACGGGCTCCAGGCCCACGCCGGCGGGGTAGATGTCCAGCCCCTCGTCGGGGACGAAGAACAGCGTGTTCTCCCGCGTGGCGCGCAGGCGCCCCAGGCCCGGGAGGACGATGGTCTTGCGCTCCTCGAGCACGCTTTTCAGCTCGGCGAGGTATTGGGTGATATAGGCGGCGGATGCTTCGCGCGTGATCTGGTTGGCTTCGGCGTAGAACTTGATCAACAGGCTGTCCTCCAGGCGGCTGGGATAGAAGGAAAGCCGCCGGTAGGGGGGATGGATGGTGTAGCCCTTGTCGGAGAAGGTCGCAGGGACCATCTCGGCCACAAAGGTGCCGACACCGGGAAGGCCTACCTGATCGTGTTCGAGGATCAGTTCGCCCACCATTCTGGACAGTAAATCGATATCCATACGCGTATGATGTACAAATATAGTGATTTTTCCTTGAATTCCACCTCACTCGCGCGAGAAGTGGATTGCGCGCAAAAAATTGTCAAAATAATTTGCGCATTCAAGAATTCTCCGTATATTTGCAGTCCCAAAACGCAAGTAGCGGGAAACATTCCTCCTTAGCTCAGTTGGTTAGAGCACCTGACTGTTAATCAGGGGGTCCTGGGTTCAAGTCCCCGAGGGGGAGCAAAAAAGCAAGCACCGTAAGATGCTTGCTTTTTTTGTTTGTGTAAATTCCTATTCTTCCGGGAGGGAGGCGCTGAAGGGGATGAGCGGGAGGCCGTTGGCGCCCTTGAGGGTGCCGACCTCGAAGTCCTTGTAGCAGTAGCGCACGGCGACGGGCTCGGGTACGGCCGGGGTGGACAGGATCACGGTCAGGCCGCCCGGGAAGGACATCTTCGTCTCGGCCTTGGCTGGGTGGAAGCCGCCGCCCTTGCCGGCGATCTCGAAGCCGCGGATCTCATCCACGCCGAGGAAGCCCGAGCGGGCGTTGTCGAACGACACGATCACCTTGTCGCCCTCCACGCGCATCGCCTTGAAGCAGGGGTTCAGCGCGGGCACGGAAGGATAGCCGTAGGCCTTGTTCAGGGCCATGTAGCACAGCCGTTCGCCCACCTGGCGCTTCTGCGACGGGTGCACCTGCGTGCGCTCGTACTCGTAGGCCAGGTCGTTGGTGCCGATGAGGGCGGCGTTCGGGATGCGCTGCGAAGCGAGGAATTGCTGCTCGCGCACGATGGGCCCGTGGCCGTCCTGCAGGCCGTACTGGCCGTCGTAATAATCATAAGGAGGGAGCTCCACGATGAAGAAGGGGATGTCGCCCCTGCCGATGTCCTTGCGCCAGAGCTCCGCCATCGCCGTCAGGCGGTTGGCGTACTCGTAGCAGGCGATGCTGATGTTCGACTCGCCCTGGTACCAGATGATGCCGGCCACGGTGTAGCGGCTGGCGGGCTTGAACATCGCGTTGTACATGATCATCGGCTTGTACATGTCGTTGGTCTTGGCATCGGAGGCCTTGGACAGGTCCACGTCGGGGCAGTTTTTGAGCAGGTCCTTGCTCATCCAGGCCTCGATCACGGAGCCGCCCCAGCTGGCGTTGATGATGCCCACGGGCACGTCAAGTGCCCGCGACAGGCGGCTGGCGAAGAAATAAGCCACGGCGCTGAAGCGCGGCGCCGTCGCGGGCGTGCACTCCTCCCAGACGCCCTCGGCGTCCTCCTTGGGCTCGACCGCGCGGTCCTTCTTGACCGCCAGGTAGCGGACGCCCTTGTACTGGCGCGCCATCGCGATCTCGTCCAGCGCGCCCTCGACGGGCGTGCCCATGCCGCCGCCGAGCGTCATCTCCATGTTGCTCTGGCCGGAGCAGAACCACACCTCGCCGATCAGGATATTCGCGGCCTGGATGCGCTCGGAGCCGCTTTCAGCCACGAGCGTCTGCGGCTCGAAGGTCGCCGCAGGCGTCGGCACGAGCAGCTCCCAGCGGCCGCGGCCGTCCGCCTTCGCGGACAGCGGCTCCGCCAGCCACGAGGCGCTCACGCGCACCGTGGCGCCGCGCCCGGCCGTGCCCCAGATGCGGGCTTCGGTCTGCTGCTGGAGCACCATGTTGTCGCCCAGCAGCGAGGAGAACTTCAGGTCGCCGGCGAAGGCCGGCGCAACGGAAAGGAGCGCCACAGCGAGCAGCGCGAGCAAAGGCTTTCTCATAAGTGTATGTTATTGTTCCAGTGTCTATTTCGCGGGTACGAGCCGGACCTCGTAGAGGCGCGGCCAGTACTTGCCCGTCAGGTAAATCTTGCCGGTGGCGGGATCCTGCGCGATGCCGTTGAGCACATCCGTGCGGGGCTCGCGCAGCTTCTGTGGCAGCAGGCCGGAGCAGTCGATGCTGGCCTCCACGGTGCCATCTGTCGGGTTGATGATGACGATGAGATCGGTCATGTAGACGTTCGCCCAGACCTTGCCGTCGATGTACTCCAGCTCGTTGAGGTTGCGCACCGACCGGCCGTCCATCTTCACGTCCACATAGCGCTCCTGCTTGAATTCCGGCGTGAGGAAGTACAGGCGCGCGGAGCCGTCCGAGGCGATCAGGGACTTGCCGTCCGTGGTCAGGCCCCAGCCTTCGCGCGGATAGGAATAGGTCTGCTTGTATTCAAGCGTCTTCGCGTCGTACACGAAGGCGACCTTGTTCAGCCAGGTCAGGATGTAGAGGTTGCCGCCGAGCATGACGGAGCCCTCCCCGAAGTATTTCTGCTGGAAATTCATCTTCGAGAGCACCTTGCCGGTGGCGAGCTCCACTTCGCGGAAGCTGGACTCGCCGAACTGGCCCGTGCTTTCGAAGAAACGGCCCCCGTCGAAGAAGAGCCCCTGCGTGTACGCGCCCGTGTCGTGCGGGTATTCCTTCACGACTTCCACCTTGTATTGCTTCACGCGTGCGGAGCAGCCGGCGCAGAGAAGCGCCAGCGCCAGCGGCAGCAGAATTCTAATCATGGTTCGAATCATATTTACAAAGTTAGCATTTTTCGGGTATCACGGACCAAAAGCGTTCAAATATGTTTCAAATACCCGCTCGCGGACGGCAAGGTGCTTGCAATATGCAGACGATTCCTTATCTTTGATACACAAGAATGCTAAAACAGTATCCCATTATGAACCTCAAAAGAATCCTGACCCTCCCCCTGTTGCTGGCCCTGAGCCTCGGTGCCGGTGCGCAGCAGGCCGAAGTCGTCCGCCTCTTTGCGGAGAATCCCGACCGCGCGTCCAACAACATGCACTCCTACGAGTTCGACCCGATCGTGGACACCCCCGCGCCGAAGGGCTTCAAACCTTTTTATATTACCCACTACGGCCGTCACGGTTCCCGCTACGAGCAGAACTCCACCTTTGCCCGCAACGCCCAGGCCGGCTTCACCTACCTCGATTCCCTCGGTCTGCTGACGCCGGCCGGCAAAGCCCTCTGGGCTGACGTCGAGGCCGTCGTCGACGCACACAAGGGCATGGAGGGGTCCCTGACCCCGCGCGGCGCCCGCGAGCATCAGCAGATCGCCGCCCGCATGGCCCACCGCTATCCCGGCATCTTCAAGGACAAGGCCCGCCAGGAAGTCAACTGCTTCTCCAGCACCAACTTCCGCTGCATCGTCAGCATGTGTAACTTCACCTACGGCCTGAAGGACGTCTTCCCGAAGATCCAGTTCACCTTCACCAGCGCCGAGCGCTTCATGGCCTACATCAACCCGAGCCTCTCCGTTCCGCGCCCGGGCGAGGCCCCGCGCCCGCGTCCTTCCTTCCCGGCCGGCTTCGGCCGTCAGCAGGAGCAGCCCCAGGGCTTCAAGCCCTTCCCTGGCGAGCCCGGCTATGATCTCCGCCGCTTCCTGACCCCGCTCTTCACGGACTACGATGCGGCCGTCAAGGCCCTCGGCAATCCGGAGCCCTTCGTGAAGGCCATCTTCACCACCGGCGGCCTCTGCCAGCTGATCGACTTCCTCGGCATCGACATCTACCGCAACTACTTCACCCCGGAGGAGCTCGCTTACTTCTGGGCTGACGGCAACGACAACATCTACCGCATGTGGGGCGGCTCCGTGGAGCAGGGCGACGTGATCCGTTACGCGATTCGTCCGCTGCTGATGGACTTCGTCCAGAAGGCTGACGCCGCGCTCGAGCCCGGCAGCCAGCGCGCCGCCGACCTGCGTTTCGGCCACGACACCTCCATCCTGCCGCTCTTCGCGCTCCTCGGCGTGGACGACCTGCAGGGCCGCGTGTTCCCCTACAAGGAGGCCCACCTGAACAACTGGTACGCCTTCTTCCAGGTCCCGATGGCCACGAACATCCAGATGGTGTTCTACCGCAACAAGAAGGGTGAGGTGCTGACCAAGATTCTCTACAACGAGAAGGAGATCACGATTCCGGGCATCGAGCCCGTCTCCGGCCCGTACTACAGCTGGCCGGCCCTCCGCACGCACTTCTTCCAGCTCTGCGAGAAAGCCGCCGAGCCGTGGACCCGCCATCGTTAGCGGTCCGCTCTAATAAGATATAAAGGAAAAGAATGGCCGGGTGCTAAGAACGCACCTGGCCATTTCCGTCAATGAGCCACTTGTACGTGGTGATCTCGCAGAGGCCCATCGGGCCGCGGGCGCCGAGCTTCTGCGTGCTGATGCCGATCTCCGCGCCGAGGCCGAACTGGGCGCCGTCGGTGAAGGCCGTGGGGGCGTTCACGTAGACGCAGGCGGCGTCGACTTCCGCCTGGAAGCGCGCGGCCGCCGCGGCGTCGGCCGTGACGATGCTCTCGCTGTGGCCGGAGCCGTAGCGGGCGATGTGTTCGAGCGCCTCGTCGAGCGAATCGACGGTGCGGATGGCCATCTTGTAGTCCATGTACTCCGTGCCGAAGGACTCCGGCGTGGCGGGCTCCAGCAGGGGATAGCGGCCCGCGAGGGCCGCGAAGGCCGCTTCGTCGGCGAAGATCTGCACGTCTTTCTGCGCCAGCGGCGCTACCAGGGCGGGCAGGTCCGGCAGGCGGTCATGATGCACGATCAGGCAGTCGAGCGCGTTGCACACCGACACGCGGCGCGTCTTGGCGTTCAGCACGATGCGCCGGCCGATCTCCAGGTCGCCGGCGACGTCGAAATAGGTGTTTACCACGCCGGCGCCCGTCTCGATGCAGGGCACCTTGGCGTTGTCGCGGACAAAATCGATCAGGCGGCGGCCGCCGCGCGGGATCACCAGATCCACGTAGCCGACGGCGCCGAGCAGCTCCCCGACCGCCTCGTGGGTGGGCGGGAGCAGCGTCACGGCCGCCTCGGGCAGGCCGCGCTCCGCGAGCACGCGGCGGATCAGCGCCACGGCCGCGTGGTTGGACGCGCCGGCGTCGCTGCCGCCCTTGAGCATGCAGGCGTTGCCGCTCTTGAAGCAGAGCGAGAAGACGTCGAAGGTCACGTTCGGACGCGCCTCGTAGATCACGCCGATCACGCCGAACGGCACGCTGACCTTGCGCAGGCGCAGCCCGTTGGGCAGCGTGCGGTCCTCGAGCACACGGCCCAGGGGCGAGGGGAGCGCCGCCACGTGGCGCATGTCGGAGGCGATGCCCTCCAGGCGCTCCGGCGTCAGCTTGAGCCGGTCGTAGAGCGGATTCTGCGGATCCATCCGCGAGAGGTCCTCCGCGTTGGCGGAGAGGAGTTCCGCGCTGTGCGCGAGAATGGCGTCGGCCACGGCTTCCAGCGCCGCGGCGCGCTCCGCATCCGGGATCAGCGCCACCTGCGCCGCACCCCGCTTGGCTGCTTCGAACAGATTCTTCACTTCGTTCAGAATGACAGGATTATCAGAATACAGGATTAGGGGAGGAATTCGGTGAAAACGGTCTGCTCCGGGCGCTCCAGCAGGTCCGGCAGGATCCGCTCGCGCTTGCCGTCGGCAATCAGCACGCGGATGCCGCCGGCGGCCACGCGCCGGGCGGTATTGTACTTGGAGAACATCCCTCCGCGCCCGAAGGCGCTCTTCTCCTCGCGGATGCAGCCGGACAGGTCGTCCGAGCAGTGCACGGTGCGGATGACCTGCGCCGCCGGGTCGTCGGGATGGCGGTCGTACAGGCCGGGGATGTTGCTCAGCAGGATGAGCGTCTGCGCGCTGACCATCTCGGCGATCAGCCCGGAGAGCTCGTCGTTGTCGGTGAACATCAGCTCGGTGACGCTCACGGTATCGTTCTCGTTGACGATGGGCACGACGCCGTGCTCCAGCATCACCTCCATACAGGCCCGCTGGTTGTCGCGCTCGCGCTCCGTCTCGAAATTCTGCTTGGTGGTGAGGATCTGGCCGATGGGCAGGCCATAGTCCCGGAAAAGGCGATAATAGAGGTCCATCAGGCGGACCTGGCCGACGGCGGAATACAGCTGGCGCTGCTCTACGCTGTCCAGGTCCTTGTCCAGCCGCAGCTCCGTGCGGCCGCAGGCCACGGCGCCGGAGCTCACGAGCACCACCGCCCAACCCGCCTTGCGCAGGCCGACCACCTGATCCACGAGCGCGGACACGCGCGTGACATCCAGCGTGCCGTCCGCACGCGTCAGCACATTCGTGCCGATTTTGACTACAATGCGTTTCAAGACTACTTAACTAACAAAGGTTAAACGCTCAAATATACACCTTTTTAACCAAAAAAGAAAGCCCGCCCCACCCGTCCTCAAAAACGGCCCGTTTTGAGGACAAACCCGCCAAAACCACCCTTCCGTCCTCACCAGGGCCCCGATTTGAGGATGAAAGGGCCGGAATTCGCGACGGCTCCTTCGCGTCGCTGGGGATTCCTTTCGAGCGCGTGGACACGGACCCGGGCCTCACCATGGAAGATTGCCAGCACATCGATGCGAAGATCCGCACGAAAGACTTGCTTGAAAAGTATTTGCCCGCCTCAGGGCACGAACTGAAAGTTCTATAGGAGACTATTAATAGCCGGGGTTCTGAGTAAGATTTTCATTGTGCATCAGGGCTGCGTATGGAATGGGGAGAAGCAATTGGTGCTCCTCGCAATGGACTTTTTGCTGAGCAATTCCCAAACGCTTCAAGGCTGCCCAGTAGCCATAGGCACGGAGGAATGTTTCATCCCAGGATGCGGCAAGGTCTTGAATATCGCCGGCGGCTTCTTTTGAGTAAAGACTGGCTTTCGTCTTGGAATAGACGGAAATCTCAATCGATTTCTGAGGCCGGTACGGGTCAGTATGCCGCAGCGAGAAGAACTCTCCGTCATCGCCTCTGACGGCAAAATCGGAATACCCTTTGGCTCTCCCCCCTTTATTGTCGTGAAGAGCACACTCGGCCATGAGCATGTAGATGACCCGCTCGCTGACACATCCCTCGCCGGCATCCCAACGGTTTGCCGAAGAACCGCCTATTTCATTTAAGGCATCCTGAAGATCGTCCAGGATATAACGATAAACCTCCGCTTCCTCGGATCGGGGAAGTTTGTCGTACTGCACTGGGTCGGGATTCTCCTTCGGTAAAGGAATGCCGCCCCAGAGATGGTTCATATTGTACAATACGAAATCCCGCAGGACGCTGAGATGCGTGATATACTGATCTTTGTAGTAGTCAATCTGGGCGTCGTCGAGCAATTGAATATTATATATTTGCTTATTGGCATTTTTGACGAGGTTATACCCGTCGTTCCAAAGACGTTCAATCTCTCTGGAAGAGCTGTTTATTTGCTGCCAGTTGCCATAGTAGATATAGGATTCAACCAGCAGTTGCCTGTCCAGGAACTGGGCGGTCTCATCGTAAATACTTTCCACTGCCGCTTGAACAGTGGTCTCGGGGGTGTTAAAGAAGCCGCCCACGCCGTTGTCTTCATCGACGTTGAGCTCCGGTCCGCATCCGGTCCAAATAAAACAGGCAGAAAGAGCAGCAAATAAGGTTAACACTACTTTTTGCATAGAAAGGGTCTTTGGTCGGAATGCAAAGATAAGCATAAAAACGACAACAACCTGCTGTCAAAAAACAGGTTGTTGCGTTGTGGCCGGGCCGGTTACAGCGGGACGATGACCTTCAAGACCACGTTGCGGCCCATATTGGCGACGCCGATGTATTTGAGGCGGCTCAGGTGGGGCATGTAGACCTGGTCTGTCAGGTTGTTCCCGATGAGGTAAAGCGACAGGCGGGTCTTGCCGCGGATCACCAGGTCCGTTCCCGCCGATGCGCCCAGCAGTACATAGGCGGGCGTGGCCGTTTCCGTATCGTCCCTGCCGTAGAAACGGTCCTGGCGCATGTTCCAGTCTGTATTCAATGCTATAAAAGCGTTGTTGAACAGGCGGCCGCCGTGGGAAAGCTCCCACTTGATCTCCGAATAGAGCCGGGGAGCGGGAATCAGCGGCAGGTTGTCGCCGCCGGCTTCGCGGGCGTACACGCACGAGAAGGCGCTGCTCAGGTGCAGCTGGTGAACCGGATGGACGTCGATGCCGATTTCTCCGCCGCGCAGGTGCGCCAGACCGCTGCGGAAGGCATAGACGGGGAGGCCCTCGTCGGAGACCTGGCCGTTGCGGGCGGCGAAGATGTAGTTGTCAATCCGGCTGGCGAACGCGGCCATCTGCACGGAGACATACCGGGAGCTGAAGTCTAGTCCCAGGTCCCCCTGGAGGCTGTATTCCGGTTTTAGGTCCTTGTTTCCCAGCTCAAAACGGAAGGTGCCTTCATGCTCGCCGTTGGAGCCCAGCTCCGCCAGGTTGGGCGCGCGGAAACCGCGGGCCACATTGACGCGCAGCGTGAAATGCTCTCCCAGCAGCCGGACGGCGCCCAGGCTGGCGCTGATGCCCGTGAAGCGGCGCCGGAACGCTTCAAACCGCCCCTCCAGGGCTTCGCTGCGCAGCCAGCGGACGTCCGCCCGCAGGCCGCCGGACAGGGTCCATGGCCCCAGGGCCTTGGTGGCCGTGGCGAAGATGCCGGCGTCCAGGAGGCCGTAGGCGGGAATCAGATATTCGTCTCCGAGGTTGTCGCTCAGCTGGGCCATGCCGGCCAGACCGAAAGCGGTTTTCCATCCCCGGCCGAATTCACCCTGGTAGCGGATGTCGTAATTGAGCGTGTTGAGGCGGAAATCCAGACCCGGCTCGTTCGCCTGCTCTTCGAATTCCTGCCGGCGGTTTTGCTGCCATCCCAGGATGACCTTCAGGCTGCCCGGGCCCAGGTGGAAGGTGTTGTCGGAGACGACTTTCCAGTGGCGGACATGCTGGAAGGGGAGGGACGGCGTGTAGCCGAAGTTGTCCCCCTCGCCTTCGATCATGCCCGGGGTGAGATGATAGTAGCTGAAACGCAGGCGGGAATAGCCCCAGGAGCCGTTCCGGCCCAGCATGACGGAGCCCGCCCGTTCCCGGTAGGCGGAGTTGGCCACCTGGCCGTTCAGCGCATTCCGGTAGGCGTGGGCGTATTTGTCCGAGAACCGGCCGCCCCAGAGCCAGCCGTTCGCGTTGCCGTCGAGCGAGAGCGAATAGGCCAGCAAGCCGTTGTTGGTCTGGTATTCCGTGGAGAGGCCGCCGCCGATCTCGCCGGGGGCCCGGACCGGATCGGGGTGGAAGATGAGGATGCCGGCGAGGGCATCCGAACCGTACATCAGCGAGGCCGGGCCCTTGAGGATTTCCACGGAGTGGACGCCGGCGCCGTCGATTTCGATGCCGTGCTCGTCGCCCCACTGCTGGCCTTCCTGGCGGATGCCGTCGTTCACGACGACCACGCGGTTGTAGCCCATGCCGCGGATGACGGGTTTGGAAATGCCGTTGCCGGTGGTGATCTCGCTCAGGCCCGGCTCCGCGGCGATGGCGCTGATGATGTTGCCGCCGGACCGGGCGGACAGGTCGGCGGGCCGGATGACCGATACGGGCGCCGGCATCTCTTTCATTTTGGTGTCTCCGGCCAGGCCGGTCACCACGAGTTCGTTGATCTGCAGATGCCCGAAGAACACGTCTGTCGAGTCGGGCACATTATTCTGAGCCGTCGCTGCCAGGCACACGACCAGCAGCGACAATGCAAGGATTGTCTTTTTCATTCTGTTTATTTAAAGGATTAATACGGTAAAACCAATTAACGACAGAATGAAACGGGTGGGGCTCGTGAAGAGAAATGGTGGGTGGAACGGAGAATCAGCCCTTCGGACAGACAGTCGATTCGGGCGCTACAGTCTGCGGAAAACAGATCTGCGACGAGGTTCGTGGACGGGACATACTGCTGGGTGAGGAGCAGGCAGATCAGACAGTCGTCAGTGTCGCTTTCGTCAGAGAGGTGCCCCGGATGCGGCTGATGGTGAGCGCATTGTTCGCAGGCGACGTCTGCGTGGTGGTGTTCGTCGTGATGGTGGAACGGCGCCAGCAATACCACCGGCAGGATGACCGACAGCAGGATAAGACCCGATATGCGCCGCTTCAGAAGCATTTTTATGACCGCGATTCGCGCGGCGAAGATACGATTTTTTTGGTGTTTGTGCGAATAATTGTACCTTAGTAGGACAAAAGAACCTATGATTAGTTTAGAACTGGACATGATTCAGTCTGCCGGCCTGGGCGCCCTGGCCCTTTTCGTCGGTATGATCTTGACAAGGAAGATTCCCTTTCTTCAGAAATTCTGCGTGCCCTCGCCGGTGAGCGGCGGCATTATCTTCTCCCTGATCACGCTCGCCCTCTATGCCTGGTTTGATGTGGAGGTGTCGTTCGTGAGCACCTTGCAGGATGTCTTCATGATGGCATTCTTTACCAGCGTGGGCTTCCAGTGTGACCTCAAGGTCATCAGGCAGGGAGGAAAACTGCTGGGCTTCATGCTTATCCTGCTGGTGCTCAACATCACCCTGCAGAATTTGATGCCCTTGGGACTTACCCGGCTGATGGGTGTCGATCCCCTGGTCGGCATGGCTGCCGGCAGCGTCTCCATGACCGGCGGACACGGCACGGTAGGCGGATTCAAAAGCGTGCTCGAGGGCATGGGCCTGCAGGGGGCGGAAACCATCGGCATGGCCGCCGCCACATTCGGCCTGGTGGCCGGCTCCATGCTGGGCGGCCCCCTGGCGGAGAAGCTGATCCGTACGAAACTGAAGCATGAGCAGATTCAGCCGCCGCCCGAAGAGATCGATCCCGCCATGTCCGGCATCGAGATCGATGAGGCCTCGCCGGTCAACCGGACGAAGCGTGTCAGCACAAACGAGCAGGAGTTCCAGCAGTATGCGAAGGCCACCTATTTCATCCTCCTGGTCATGGGAGGCGGTGTCTTGCTCGGCCGGCTGCTTGCCCGGACCGGGATCACGTTCCCGACCTATTTCGGCGCCTTGATCCTGGCGGCTATCATCCGCAACACCCTGGGCCTTTTCAAAAAAGAGAAGTCGCTGGACATGGACCGTATCGTCAGTGTCGGAAACATCTGTCTGTCCATGTTCCTCGGCATGGCTCTGATCTCACTGAAGCTGTGGCAGTTGCAGAGCCTGGCCCTTCCCCTGATCGTCATTCTGCTGTCCCAGGTGCTGATGATCGCCCTGTTCGCCTACTTCGTGGCTTTCCCCATGCTGGGACGCGATTACGACGCCGCCGTCCTGTGTGCCGGCCTGTGCGGTTTCGGGCTGGGCGCCACGCCCAATGCCATGGCCAACATGAGCGCCGTCTGTTATAAATACCACTATACGGTCAAGCCTTTCCTCATCATCCCCATCGTCGGGGCTGTGTTCACCGATCTGTTCAACACAGGACTCATCACCCTCTTCCTGAATCTCATTTAGTCCATGCGCCACGGTGTCCTCACAGCCATCTGCCTGTTGCTCTTCCATCTCACCGCTTTCGCGGAAGGCGATGAGCCCGTCATCGAGATCAAGG
This sequence comes from uncultured Bacteroidia bacterium, assembly GCA_902768985.1. GTDB lineage: Bacteria > Bacteroidota > Bacteroidia > Bacteroidales > UBA932 > Cryptobacteroides. The sequence continues at coordinate 35,135 of CACXNA010000015.1, forward strand.
CGGACCGGACCTACATCTATCCCCAGCGGATGGACCTGACGGGGGAGGAGTCCCTGATGGATGTCCTCCAGATGGTGCCGGACCTGATGATCGCCGGCTACGAAGATGTCATCGCCAACTACAACCTGCGCCTCGATAACTGCCCGATGAATGGCGACAACAGGCTGATCCTGAGCCAGATGAAAGCCAAGGACGTCGCCAGGATCCAGGTCTGTGACAACACGGGCGTCGCGAAGGGTACCATCGGAACGGGCCGGGTGCTGGACATCAACATGAAGATCCCCGGGGCGCTGGAGGGGTTTGTGGAAGGGCAGGCCGGCCTGGGAAAGGAAATGGCCGGTATCGCCTCCGCAAACGTGCTGTACGGCAGTCAGCGCATGGACCTCTATGCCAATGCGTCCTACCGCTATCAGGGCGGAAACCGGGAGCATCTGACCCTGCACATGACCAACCGTTTCGACGACAGGAACAGGCTGCTGACCTATTTCACCCAGCAGTATCTCGATCAGCCCGCCGGCGCGTCGCACAAGGTCATGGGCCGGGCGAGATACTTCCACACCTTCAACGACCGGGGGACGGAGCTGCTCCTCGTGGGCGGGTATCAGTACTCCACGGACCCGGCCCTCTCCAGCACGCTGCCCCTGTTTATCGCCGAGCTGAACACGCCGCTGCTGACCCCGCGGCTGTCCATGACGCTGGGCGCGGAAGGGGATTACCTGATGACCCGGCAAAAGGGGACCGGCCGGAGCTGGGACATCTTCAACCACGACATTTATCTCCAGCTGACCTATACCTTGCCCCGGTGGCGCTTTACGGCCGGCTCCCGCGTGATGTTCTATCACTGGCAGCTGATGGAAAGCGGGCGTGCGCAGCGGCATGCCGACGTCCGCGACAACGCGAATGCCTGCGTCATCTTTGTGCCGGATGGCCGCAATCAGGTCCAGCTGGGCTATTTTCGCAAATACTACAATCCCGCCTTCTCCGCCCTGTTCATGGAGGCCCCTTCGCTCTCTGACGAGGAATGGGCGGTCACCCGGGGGCAGCTGGCGGAGCGGACGATCAATCAGGTGAAGCTCGCTTATGCCTTCAGCCGGCGGAAGCTGACCGTACAGACGGAGGCCAGCTACTACGCCGTCCAGGGGCAGGAACATTTCGCGCAGCTGGGCGCGTCGGCCTTCTGGAAGACGAAAGGGCTGGCGCTGACTGGCGGCACCAATCTCTATATAGCCCAGAGCGGGACCTATGCTTCCGTGAGGTTCGCCCCGACGGCCTATCTTCCTCACAACTGGCAGATCGGAGCACAGGTCGTCTATTATACCGCGAATTCACCCATCCGCGCGGCCTACGGCGCGCCCGTCTATGGATGCCTGTCCGTGAACAAACAGTTCGGGAGGAACTGGAACCTGGGCATCGACTGGCACGACATGTTCTCCGCCTGGCATGCGGCCCACGTGAAGCTGCAGTATCGATTCTAATGTTTAAAGTAAGCGACATCATCACCACGCCGCCGCGGGAGTTCAGCTCGGAGCTTCAGCGGCAGGTCTATGCGACCTTCGCGTCGCTGGGGATTCCTTTCGAGCGCGTGGATACGGATCCAGGCCTCACGATGGAAGACTGCCAGCACATCGATGCGAAGATCGGCGTGCGGATCGTAAAGACCATCTTTCTGTGCAACCGGCAGCAGACGGAGTTCTATCTGTATGTGACGACGGACGACAAGCCATTCGTGACGCGGGACTTCTGCGGAGCGCTTGGGATTCCTCGGGTGTCCTTCGCCTCAGCGGAGAAGCTCTGGGAGCTGACGGGCGTGCAGGTGGGCGCCACGACCATCCTGAGCGCCATCCTGCCGCAGTCGGCCGGCGTGCACCTGGTGATGGACCGCAGCGTGGCGGAAGGGGAGTGGTTCGCCTGCACGGACGGCACGGCCACCTGCTTCGTGAAGATCCGCACGGCGGACCTGCTCGACAAGTATTTGCCCGCCTCCGGGCACGAAGTGAGGGTTATCTGACCAGGTTGGCGCTTTCCTGAAAAGGTCTATTATATCTGAAAAGCCAATAGAACAGACCGAATAAAACGACAAACAGCCGCTGTCTCAGCGGCTGTTTACGGTTAGTTAGTAGTGTATTACCTTATAGAAGGTTCAATTATTGTTGGTTAGAAGTCTCCGGCACAGAACCGGAGTCGAGTTGTTTTCATTTCCGACAACAAAGTTACGCACATTTTTTAATTGTGCAAACTTTTTCGAACTTTTTTTCAAAAAAATATGAAAAAAATCTTTTGAGTTATTAAAATTATTTATTAAGTAGCTCCGGACGGAGGCGTTTCGTGCGCTCCAAAGCTTGCTCATCTTGCCATGCATCAATGAGTTTCGGGTTCCCGCTCAGCAGAACGTCCGGAACACGCCATCCATGGAACTCGACGGGCCGGGTGTAGACGGGCGGAGAGAGCAAATTGTCCTGAAAACTGTCGGACAGGGCGGAAGTCTCGTCGGTCAGGGCGCCGGGGATGAGCCGGACGATGGAGTCGGTGAGCAGGGCGGCCGGGATTTCGCCGCCGCTGACGACGTAGTCGCCCACGGAGATCTCGCGCGTGACGAGGTGCTCGCGGATGCGGTGGTCGATGCCTTTGTAGTGGCCGCAGAGCAGGATGAGGTTCTCCTTGAGGGAGAGCTCGTTGGAGATGCCCTGGTCGAGGCGCTCGCCGTCGGGGGAGAGGTAGATGATCTCGTCGTAGTCGCGCTCGGCGCGCAGCTCCTCGATCATGTCGTAGACGGGCTCGATGCGCATGACCATGCCGGCGTCGCCGCCGTAGCTGTAGTCGTCCACGTTCTTGCGGGGGCCGATGCCGTATTTGCGCAGGTTGTGGACCTGGATGTCCACCAGGCCCTTCTTGATGGCGCGTCCGACGATGGAGTGGGAGAGGGGGCTCTCCAGCAGCTCGGGCACGACGGTGAGTATATCGATTCGCATGTTGCTTGGTATTTGTCCCGCAAAATTACCCTTTTTATTTTATATTTTAGTATATTTGTCAGCTATAACAATTTTTAAACTCTGATAATATGAGCGAGAACATCATTCCTGAGGAGATCCGCAAGGTCGCCGCAGATGTAGAAAATCAGGTGGTTGAGGCCACCGAGCAAGCCGCCGAGGCCGTCGCTGAGAAGGTCAGTGACGTCGCGGACAAAGTCGAAAACTTGGCCGACAAGTCCCTCTCGGAGCTCTCCGACATGTTTGTTGAACTGAAAGACAGCGCGGAGCGGATGTCCCGTTCCAAGGAGGCGGAGTCCATCAAGTCCGCTTTCTACAAGCTGTTGGGCCGCCTCAAGGGCGAGAGCGGCGTGTCGGACGAGACGGCGTCCAGCCAGGACAACCCTTTCGAGGCCGTTGAACAGAACTTCAAGGCGCTGTATGCCGACTACAAGAAGGAGCGCGCCGAGTTCAACAAGGAGCAGGACGCCCGCCGCGAAGAGAACCTGGCCAAGAAGCAGGCCATCATCGAGGAGCTCAAGGCCCTCGTCGAAGGTCAGGAAGATGTCAGCGCCCAGTTCCCGGCATTCCGCGAACTCCAGAACCGCTGGAGGGAGGCAGGCCCCGTGCCCGCCACCGCATTCCGGGACATCAACGATACCTACCAGTTCTATGTGGAGAAGTTCTACGACATGGTCAAGATCAACCGCGACCTGCGCGACCTGGACTTCCGCAAGAACCTCGAGGCCAAGGAAGCTTTCTGCGAAGCCGCGGAGAAGCTGGCCGAGAACGAGAACGTGGTGAGCGCCTTCCACGAGCTGCAGAAGCTGCACGAGCAGTGGAAGGAGTACGGCCCCGTGGCCAAGGAGAAGCGTGAGGACATCTGGAACCGCTTCAAGGCCGCCACGGCCGTGATCAACAAGCGCTACCAGGCCCACTTCGAGGGGCTGAAGGAGCAGCAGGCCGACAATCTCACCAAGAAGACGGAGCTCTGCGAGAAGACTGAAGAGATCGCCGCCCGCGAGATCACGAACACCGCCGGCTGGAACGCCGCCTCCAAGGAGATCGAGGAGATCCAGGCCGCCTGGCGCCGCATCGGCTACGCCACCAAGAAGGATAACCAGAAGATTTACGACCGTTTCCGCGCCGCCTGCGACGCGTTCTTCACCCGCAAGCGCGAGTTCTACTCCGGCATCAAGGACAACATGTCCGAGAACCTGGAGAAGAAGCTCTCGCTGATCGAGCAGGCCGAGGCCCTCAAGACCAGCACGGAGTGGAAGAAGGCCACGGACCAGTTCATCGCCCTGCAGAAGCAGTGGAAGGAGATTGGCGCCGTGCCGCGCAAGAAGTCCGAGGCGCTCTGGAAGCGCTTCCGCGCCGCCTGCGACGAGTACTTCGCCGCGCGTGACGCCAACGCCGGCGGCGAGAACGACTTCTACGGCAACCTTCGCGCGAAGCGCAAGGTGGTCGAGGACATCCAGGCCTACGAGCCCGCGGACGCCGCCGCCAACGAGGCCGCGATGCGCGCCTTCCAGGAGCGCTGGTCGGCCATCGGCCACGTCCCCTTCAAGGAGAAGGACGCCATCGGCCGCGCCTACCGCGACGCGATGCAGGAGAAGTTCCCGGAGTTCAGCGCTCCCCGCGGCGCGTCTTCCCACGCCGGCCGCGCCCCGCGCAGCCCCAAGGACGCCCTGATCGAGAAGTACAACAAGCTCCAGCAGAACATCACCACCTACGAGAATAACATCGGATTCTTCTCCGCTTCCAAGAACAGCGAACCGCTGATCCGCCAGATGGAGGAGAGAATCGAGCAAGCCAAGGCCGAGTTGAAGGAATTGGAGGCGCAGATCCGTAAGGCTGAGGAGGGCGAGGCATAATGGATAAGAATTCAATCATCGGCTTCATCCTGATCGCCGCCATCTTCATCGGCTTCACCGTCTTCCAGTCCAACCAGGCCCGCAAGCGGGCGGAGCTGCAGGCGCAGCTGGATTCCATCTCCCGCGTCGAATCGCTGGAGCGCCAGCTCGCCGAGGCGGAGTGGACCGCATCGCAGCCCGACAGCGTGACGACCGCCCTGGGCGAGACGGCCCCCGTGGCCATCTACAAGGACTCCCTGCTGGAAGTGGCTTCCCGCGCGGCGGAGGAGATCGTCACCCTTGAGAACAGCAAGATCAAGGTGGCGTTCACCACCCGCGGCGCCCAGCCGTATTCCGTGCAGGTCAAGGACTACAAGAACTACGACAGCACCGACCTCTATATCTTCAAGCCCGGCAAGGCGGCGTATTCGCTCAGCCTGTATGCCGGCGAGGCCATCAATACCAAGGATTTCAACTTCCAGGTGGCGGAGCGGACGGACAGCACCGTGGTGATGCGCCTACCTTTCGCCGGAGGCGGCTACATCGAGCAGAAGTACACCCTGCACGCGGACAGCTACCAGATGGACAACCTGCTCTCCTTCGTGGACATGCAGAACGTCATCCCGCGCAACGTCAACATGTTCGACATCGACTTCGACATGACGCTCCCGCGCATGGAGAAGGGTTATAAGAACGAATCCCAGTACTCCAAGCTGGACTACTACTTCGAGGGCGACAAGAAGCCCACGGAGATCGGCCGCGGCCGCAATGCGAGCCGCCGCGTCGACTCCAAGCTGAGCTGGTTCGCCTTCCAGCAGCAGTTCTTCTCCGCGATCGTGCGCGCACCGCAGGAGTTCGCCTCCGGCGAGCTGGCGGTGAGCTTCTATCCGCAGGAGGACCCGGACCGCAACCTGATGGCCTGCAGCGCGAAGATGCGCGCCGACCTGCCCGCGGGCGGCAACGGGAGCATTCCTTTCGAGTTCTACTTCGGTCCGAACCATTTCCGGACCCTCAAGGCCATCGGGCATAAGTTCGAGAAGATCATCCCGCTGGGCGGCTGGCTCGTGGGCTGGTTCACCCGCTACGCGATCATCCCGATGTTCGACTTCTTCCATCGCTTCATCTCCAGCTTCGGCCTGATCATCCTCCTGATGACCCTCGTCATCAAGACCGTGGTCTTCCCGCTGACCTATAAGTCTTACGCTTCTTCCGCCAAGATGAGCGCGCTGAAGCCCGAGCTGGACAAGATCAACGAGAAGTTCCCGCACGCGGACAACCAGCAGGAGATGATGAAGAAGCAGCAAGCCACCATGGACCTCTACAAGCGGGCGGGCGTGAGCCCGATGGGCGGCTGCCTGCCGACCCTGCTGACGTTCCCGATCCTGTGGGCCATGTTCCGCTTCTTCCCGGCGTCCATCGAGCTGCGCCAGCAGCCGTTCCTGTGGTGCGACGACCTGTCGGCCTACGATGCCTTCATCGATTTCGGCACCCGCGTGCCACTGATCGGCGACCACGTCTCGCTGTTCGCCCTGCTCATGGCCGTCACCATGTGGGGCTACTCCAAGATGACGATGTCCAGCCAGCCGGGCGGTAACGATCCCAACGCCGCGTCGATGCGCTTCATGAGCGTGTGGATGATGCCGATCATGATGTTCTTCATCTGTAACAGCCTCTCCGCCGCCTTGAGCTACTACTATCTGCTTTCGCAGCTGATCGCCATCGTGCAGACCTGGCTGATCCGCCGCTCCATCGACAAGGATGCCATCCTCGCGAAGGTGCGCGCCTCCGCCGGCAAGCCGCTGCCGAAGAGCAAGTGGCAGCAGCGCCTCGAGGAAGCACAGAAAATGCAGGAGCAGCAGATGCGGAACCAGCAGAAGAGACGCTAATGACCTACCTGCATCTGCCGCTCCGAAGCAATATCCGGCAATGTCAATGATACGCGAACATATAGCAGAAATACGCGAACAACTGCCATCGGAAGTCAAACTGGTGGCAGTTTCCAAATTTCACCCGGCCGAAGCCATCCGGGAGGCGTATGCCGCCGGACAGCGCCGCTTCGGCGAGAACCGTCCGCAGGAGTTCGCCGCCAAGGTCGAGGAGCTCAAGGACCTTGATCTGGAGTGGCACTTCATCGGTCATTTACAGACCAATAAATTAAAGCTCGTCCTGCCGTACGCCGACCTGGTGCAGTCCGTGGACAGCCAGCACCTGCTGGACGCCATCCAGGACTGGGGCAAGGCGAACGACAAGGTGATCCGTGTGCTGTTGGAACTGCACATCGGGGCGGAGGAGACCAAGAGCGGTTTCAAGGAGGAGGAGGTCCTGGACATCCTTTTCCGGGCCGACAAATACAAGAATATCTCCTTTTGCGGCCTTATGGGCATGGCCTCGCACACGGACAACGAGGACGACATCCGTGCGGACTTCGCGCGCATCGCCGACTTCAAGGCCTACCTGGACGACCTCTTCCCGGAACTTGCCGACTTCAAGGAGCTCTCCATCGGCATGTCCGGCGACTGGAAGCTCGCCCTCGACTACGGGGCGACCATTGTAAGAATAGGAACCGCCATCTTTGGCGAAAGACAGTATTGATATGATCATGCACAGAAAGGTCCTCGTCACCAATGACGATGGATATGATTCCGCGGGTCTGCACAAGTTGGTAGACATCCTCCGCCCGTGGTGCGACCTCACCGTCGTGGCGCCGAAGCGTCCCCAGAGCGGCATGTCCATGGCCGTGACGATGGGCCTCAAGCCCATTGCCGTCAAGCACCTAGAGCAGCAGCCCGGCGAAGACTGGTGGTACCTCGACGGCACCCCCGCCAGCTGCGTCAAGTTCGGTATTGACAACGTCATGTATCCGAACCGCCCGGAGCTCCTGATCAGCGGCATCAACCACGGCAGCAACGCCGCCACCGCGTCCATCTACTCCGGCACCATCGGCGCCGCGATGGAGGGGGCGGTCAACGGCATCCCGGCTGTGGGCCTGAGTATCGACAGTTTCAACCCTGACAAGGGTTTCTCCGCCGTGGCGGGGATGCTGCCGGACATCCTGGAGCGCATCATCCCCGTGATGGAGCGCCGTTTCGGCCTCTTCTACAACATCAATTTCCCGGATTATCCCCTGGAGGAGATCAAGGGCATCAAGACCGGCCGGATGGGCCGCGCGCACTGGGAGCGGGAGTACCGGGACTATGGCGAATTCCTGCGTGAGAGCGGGTTTACCCCCAGCGAGGAAGACCTCCGTTACGTGGCCGCCAAGGAAGAAGGCGAGCAGCTCTACGTGATGGCGGGCGACTTCACGGACAACGGGGACAACCCCCGCGACGCCGACCATCTCCTGCTGCACCAGGGCTACGTGGTCGTGACTCCGCAGAACATCGACAATACCGATAAATCGGAAATCGAACGCCTGTGCGCTATTTTCTGATAGCCGGCGAGGCGTCCGGCGACCTGCACGGCAGCAACCTCATCCGGGGCCTGCTCGCCGAGGATCCGGAGGCGGCGTGCCGCTGCCGGGGCGGGGAGCTGATGGAGGCGGCCGGCGCGACGCTGGTCCAGCACTACCGCGAAGGCGCGGTGATGGGCCTGACGGACGTGCTCGGCAAGGCCGGGAAGCTGCTCCGCAGCCTGCGCGACTGCAAGCGCGAAATCGCTTCCTGGCAGCCTGACGCCGTGATTCTGATCGACTATCCAGGTTTCAACATGAAGATCGCGAAATGGTGCCACCAGCGTGGCATCCGTGTCTTCTATTATATTGCCCCCAAGACCTGGGCCTCACGCGCGAGCCGCAACCGCAAGTTGAAGGCCTGGGTGGACCGGCTCTTCGTCGTGTTCCCCTTCGAGGTGCCGTATTTCACGGAGCAGGGGATTCCTTTCACCTATCGGGGCAATCCGCTGCTGGATGCCGTGGACGGCCACGAATACGCGCGCCCCGTGGAGGGGCGCTACATCGCCCTGCTCGCGGGCTCGCGCCGGGGCGAGATCGCCCGCATGATGCCCGTGCTGATGGACGCGGCCGACCGGCTCGCCGCCCTGCCGGGCTGGGCGGACGTGCGCTTCGTCGTGGCCGGCGCGCCGGCCCGCAGCGAAGCGGACTACGCGCCCTACATCGCCGGCCGGCGGAACGTGGACCTGCTCTTCGGGCGCACCTATGATATTCTCCGCTTCGCGGACGCGGCGGTCATCAATTCCGGCACCGCCTCGCTGGAAGCGGCGCTGATCGGCACCCCGCAGGTGGTCGGCTGGAACACTTCGGCCGTGACGGCATGGCTGGCGCGCAAGATCTTCCGCGTGATGGACCACATCAAGTTCATCTCCCTGGGCAACCTCTGCCTGGACCGGGCGGCCTTCCGCGAACTGATCCAGGAGGACCTGACGGGCGCGGCGGTCGCGGACGAAGTCCGGCGCCTGGTCGAAGACGCCCCGTACCGGGAGAAAATGCTCTCGGATTACGCCGAAATCCGCCGCTCGCTCGGCGGCACGGGTGCCTCCTGCGCCGTTGCCCGCGCGATGATTGAAGAAATTCGCAAAGGGGTTGATTTTCACGAAAAAAAGCGCTAAATTTGCGACGCTTTTTGGTTAGAAGTAGTATAACAACAATTTATTAACAACTTATAGTCTTTAAATCAAATGGTTAAACTTGGTATTAACGGCTTCGGCCGTATCGGCCGTATGGTCTTCCGCGCTGCGGTTGAGAATTTCTCCAATGACATCCAGGTTGTCGGTATCAACGACCTCCTCGATCCTGACTACCTCGCCTACATGCTCAAGTACGACTCCGTTCACGGTGCGTTCAAGGGTGATGTGAAGGTTGAGGACGGTGCCCTCGTGGTGAACGGCAAGAAGATCCGCGTCACTGCCGAGATGGATCCCGCTAACCTGAAGTGGAACGAGGTCGGTGCCGACGTCGTCGTCGAGTCCACCGGTTTCTTCCTCACCGACGAGACCGCCCGCAAGCACATCCAGGCCGGTGCCAAGAAGGTGATCATGTCCGCTCCTTCCAAGGACAGCACCCCGATGTTCGTCTATGGTGTGAACCACAAGACCTACGCTGGCCAGGACATCATCTCCAACGCTTCCTGCACCACCAACTGCCTTGCTCCGATGACCAAGGTTCTGAACGACAAGTTCGGTGTCGTCCGCGGCCTCATGACCACGGTCCACGCTGCTACCGCTACCCAGAAGACCGTTGACGGTCCTTCCAAGAAGGATTGGCGCGGTGGCCGCGGTATCCTCGAGAACATCATCCCGTCCTCCACGGCTCAACGGCAAGCTGACCGGTATGTCCCTCCGCGTTCCTACCTCCGATGTTTCCTTCGTCGACCTGACCGTCGAACTCGCCAAGGAAGCTACCTACGATGAGATCTGCGCCGCCATGAAGGCCGCCTCTGAGGGCGAGCTCAAGGGTGTGCTCGGTTACACCGAGGACGCTGTGGTCTCCACCGACTTCCGCAACGACTCCCGCACTTCCATCTTCGATGTGAAGGCCGGTATCCAGCTCGACAAGACCTTCGTGAAGGTTTGCGCCTGGTACGACAACGAGTGGGGTTACTCCAACAAGGTGCTCGAGATGGCCAAGGTCATCGCCGCCTAATTCGGAGAGTACACAAGACTTTTTTTATAAAGGATGGCAGATTTCTGCCATCCTTTTGTTATCTTTGTAAGTTAGAAACCAATTACAAAAGATACCATGAAACGATTCATCTTTTTCTCCGCAGCCTTGCTGTGTCTGAGCGTGTTTGCATCCGCCCAGCAGCGTGCTGCCGCCGACCTCCCCGAGTATACTTTCACGACCGTGAAGGCCGCCCCGATCACGCCGATTAAGAACCAGGCCAGCAGCGGTACCTGCTGGTCCTTCTCCGCCATCAGCTTCCTCGAGTCTGAGGCCATCCGCCTCGGCAACATCCAGGACGAGTCGAAGTATCCGGATTTCTCCGAGTTCTACGTGGTCTCCAACTCCTACAAGGAGCGCGCGGAGAAGTTCATCCGCCTGGACGGTAAGCTCGGCTTCAGCGCCGGCTCCGGCTGCGGCGACGTGATGGACGTGGTGAAGAACCATGGCATCGTCCCGAACGCTGAGATGACGGGCATGAATTACGGCTCCTCGCTGCCGCAGCAGGCCGAGATGGACGCCGTGCTCCTCGCTTACGTGGAGGCGGTCGCCAAGACCCGCGGCAAGCTCTCGACCGCCTGGAAGCGCGGCTTCGACGCCGTCGTGGACGAGTACCTGGGCAAGGCCCCCGAGACCTTCGTGGTGGACGGCAAGACCTACACCCCGGCTTCCTACCGCGATGCGATGAAGATCAATGCCGACGATTACGTGGAGCTGACTTCGTTCACCCACCATCCGTTCTATACCTGGTTCGCCCTGGAGGTCTGCGACAACTGGCGCGGCTCCCAGTCCTACAACGTGCCGATCGACGAGCTGATGGCCGTCCTCGACAACGCGCTGGAGAACGGCTACACCGTTTGCTGGGGCGCTGACGTGAGCCACACGGGCTTCACCCGCGGGGGCCTCGCCATCCTCGTGGACGTGGACGCCACCCAGGCCCAGGCCGGCTCCGACCAGGAGCACTGGGTCGGCAAGGAGGAGGGCAAACCCAATCCCAAGCCGATTGAGATCATCGAGGCTGTCCCGACGCAGGAGTCCCGTCAGATCGAGTTCGACAACAAGACCATGACCGACGACCACGGCATGCACATCTACGGCATCGCCAAGGACCAGAATGGCAAGAAGTACTACATGGTCAAGAATTCCTGGGGCGAGACCGGCGCCTACAAGGGCCTCTGGTACGCCACCGAGGCTTTCGTGAAGGCCCAGACCCTGGACATCACCGTCCACAAGTCCGCCCTCACCAAGGACCTGAAGAAGAGACTCAACGTTAAGTAATGAGTTTGCGCAAGCATATCCCCAACGGCATCACCTCGATGAATCTGATTTGCGGACTCATCGGGGTGATCGCCGCGTTGAAGCACCAGCTGGACTGGGCGTTCTATGCGATGCTGGCGGCCTCCGTCTTCGATTTCCTCGACGGGCTGGCCGCGCGGGCGTTGAATGCCTATTCCGATAAGGGCAAGGAGCTCGATTCGCTCAGCGACCTGATCAGCTTCGGCTTCCTGCCGGGCCTGATGCTGAGTGTGCTGATGCAGACGTACCGCTTCGACAACAGCCTGTACAACTGGTTCCCCCTGATCCTGACGCTCTTCAGCGCGCATCGCCTCGCGAAGTTCAACGTGGACGAGCGGCAGACTTCGGGTTTCCTCGGCCTGCCCACGCCGGCGGCGGCGCTGTTCAGCGGCGCCCTGTGCTGCTATTGCTGCTTCTCGCCGGTGGAGTTCCTCTCCACCTGGGTGGCGGGGCTGTATTTCGTGCCCGTGCTGACGCTCTGCCTCTGCGTGCTGCTGGTCAGCGAGGTGCCGATGTTCTCCTTCAAGATGCATCGGGACGACTCCCGCACGCTCTGGATCAAGCGCTTGACCCTGGTGGCCTTCTTCGTGGCGGCCGCCGTGTTCTGCCTGGTGGCCGGCCACCACTGGTCGCTGACCGTGGTGCTGGGCCTGCTGTTCTACATTCTGAACAATCTGGTTTACGCCTTATTCAAGTTATGAATCCCAGACTCTTCCTGCTGGCACTCGCGTTGCTGCCTGTCGCGTGTAAGCGTCAGGTAGAGGAAGCGCGCCAGACCGTCCCCGTGGTGCGGGAGATCCTTTCGGACCGCTCCGACCCGCGGACGCAACTGCTGCGTGGACGCGCGCCCGTGTCGCAGGCGGATATTACGATTATCGGTCCCGAGTTCACCTGCGACCGCCTGGCGGAGCAGCTTTCCTTCCGGGATCTGCAGGACAACGTGGACGCCCGGATGGTGCCGGACGGCCTGCCGGACTTTGCCGGTGAGACTTTCGTCTGCATCGAGGACACGACGCCCTATGCGGATGTCCTGGCGAGCCAGGGCGCCGAGGCGCTGCGCCAGCAGACGGTGCACCGCGTGCTCGCGGCGCTGGACACCACGGTCCACATCAGCCCGTATGACATGGAGGGCCTTTCCGCCAAGGCTTCGTCCAAGCTCGTCGTGCTGGCCGATCCCTTCCTTTGCGAGTACGGCGGCTTCGACGTGGACACGCTGTTCCACTCGATCGGCTGCCGGGTTCCCGTGATCAGCCCGATCGAGAAGATGATCGAGCTGGCGTTCGAGCAGGGCGCCCACCCCGACCTCTCGGTCGGCGTGATCTGCGATCCACAGCTCGATTCGGCGGATATTTACGAGAAGATTTTTGCCCGGATGGCCGCCGAACGCGGCCGCCCCGGCGCCAGCCTGGTTTCGATCGGCGTCGGCCAGCGTGACAGTGCGCTGTACGATTTCCTGGACCGCTACCAGACGGCCGGCTACATCAAGCCGTTGGACGTGATCCTGGTGGACGACCTTTCGGTCGATGTCGAGCAGCTCAAGATCGAGCTGGCGGAGATCGTGTCCGTGATGAATGAGAGTTCGATTACGCTCGGACGTCTGCTGTCGCGCGATTTCTTCTTCATTGACGCGATGGAGACCGTGTCCGGGCAGTGTTACAGTTTCTTGCGGGAGAACAACATGTTCACCCACAATATAGCCAAACCCCAGGTGACGGTGTACCGTCCGGTCCGCAAGCCGGAGTCCGAGGACGGTTCGATCATCCTGATTCCCGGTTCTTATGTACAAAATTAGCATTCAGCCAGAAGAAATAGAGAAAATGCCGCTGGGGTCTTTCCCCGGCAAGATCCATGTGATTGACAAAACCGGGATCGATTTCGTGCGGGCGATCGCTTATCTGGGCACGCAGCGGATCATCGGTTTCGATACGGAGACGCGTCCTGTGTTTTCGCCGGGCCAGCGCCATAATCATGTGGCGCTCCTGCAGTTGTCCGGCGGCGGGAAGGCGTATCTTTTCCGCGTCGGGACGATGGGCATGAACCGCCTGCTGTGCGCCTTGATGGCCAATCCGCGCATCCTGAAGGTCGGCGCCGCCGTCCACGACGATGTGCGCGGCCTGCAGTATTATCGGAAGTTCGACGCGAAGGGCTTCATCGATCTGCAGAAGATCGCATATGAGTGGGGCATTCGCGACAAGAGCGTGAAGAAGATGGCTGCGAACATCCTTGGCGTGCGTATTTCGAAGTCGCAGCAGTTGTCGAACTGGGAGGCGGAGGAGCTGTCGGCCGCGCAGCAGATGTATGCGGCGACGGACGCCTGGGTGTGCCGGGAGATGTATCTGAAGCTGCTCCAGAGCGAGAAGCATCCGCTGACGCCGGAGGAGCTGAATCCGCCGCAGCCGCAGCAGCAACAGCAGCAGCCGAAGGTGGAGGCTGCGCCGGCCGGCGAGGATAAGCCGAAGGCGAAGAAGCGCCGCCGCCGTCATCGCAGCAAGGCGAAGAAGGCTGCCGAGGCACAAACGACACAGCAGGACAATGGTTAAGGTTTTTCTGAAGCACGGGCGCGACGAGTCGCTGCGCCGTTTCCATCCGTGGGTGTTCAGCGGAGCGGTCGCCCAGGTGCAGGGTTCGCCCGCCGAGGGCGACATCGTCGGCGTGTACAGCGCCGAGGGGCAGTTCCTGGCCTCCGGCCACTGGCAGGTCGGCTCCATCGCCGTCCGCATCCTTTCTTTCGACGCCGATCCCACCGCTCCCGACTTCTGGACCAATTCCATCGCCCGCGCCCTGCAGGCGCGTATCGCTGTCGGACTGTATGCTGACGGAAGCGGGCAACTGCTTCCCGAAACGTCCGGCTGCGCCGGACCCCTCCCATCTGACGATGGGCCCCTCCCTCTTACGATGCCGCCCGACAAGGACAAATCCCCCTGGAAGGGGGCGCAGGGGGTTGAAGGACAAGCCAGCTTGCTGGCACGGTTTCCGGAAGCAGTTCCCGCTTCCGATCAGCGAACGAATTGCTTCCGACTGATACATGGTGAGGGTGATGGGTTGCCGGGGTTGATTATTGACTGGTATGACGGGGTGTGCGTGATGCAGGCTCACTCGGTGGGCATGTTCCGCGCGAAGGCGCAGATCTGCGAGGCGCTGAAGGCCGTCTTCGGGGAGCGCCTGAAGGCCGTGTATGACAAGAGTTCCGGGACGGCGCCGTTCAAGGCGGGCCTGGAGCTGGTCGACGGCTATCTGTACCGCGCGCCGGGCTTCGAGGCCTCCGAGACGGTGGTGCTCGAGAACGGCCGCAAGTTCCTCGTGAACTGGGAGGAGGGCCAGAAAACCGGCTTCTTCCTGGACCAGCGGGACAACCGCGCGCTGGTCGGCAAGTATGCCGCCGGGCGCCGCGTGCTCAATCTTTTCTGCTATACCGGCGGCTTCAGCATCTACGCGCTGACGTCCGGCGCCGTGCAGGTCGACTCCGTCGACTCTTCCGCCCGCGCCATGGACCTCGTCGCGCGCAACATTCAGTTGAATATTGCTGACGGTGCCGCGGAGGTACATAACTACTGCGAGGACGCTATCGATTTCCTTCATAAGACGCCGGAGGGGAAGTACGACCTGATGATCGTTGACCCGCCGGCATTCGCCAAGCACCGCGGGGCGCTGAAGAACGCGCTGCGCGCTTATCAGCGGCTGAATGCCGCCGCCATCGCCAAGGTGGCACCGGGCGGCCTGGTGTTTACCTTCAGCTGCTCGCAGGTCGTGGACAAGATCACCTTCGCCAACACGGTCTTCTCTGCGGCCGCCCAGACCGGGCGCAGCGTGCGCATCCTGGACCGCCTCTGCCAGGGCGCCGACCATCCGGTCAGCATCTATCACCCGGAAGGGGAGTACCTGAAGGGCCTGCTGCTGTACGTGGAATAACCATTTTCTACCTATATGCGTAAAATATTGCTTGTGGCAGGACTGCTCGCCCTGGTGGCGTGCGGTCGGCAGCATGGTCCGTCCGCGGACGGCGGAACCCGTGGTATCGGCGTCTATCCCGGCAATCCGGCGGAATACACGGGGCCGGAGTTCGTCCCTGCGGGGAATGACTACCGCAACCTCGCTTTGTTGCGCGTGGCGCGGGCCTCTTCCAGCATCGATTATAATCTGACCGCGCAGCTGGCCACGGACGGCATTCAGGCCTCCGGGGAGCCGCTGCTCCTGAACGTGTCGGCCGGCGGGCGGCCGCTTTCCAAACGCGACCGCGAGAAGCTTTTCGACAGCAACGGCTGGACCACGGTCAGCGTCCCGGGCGGGGCGGACGCCTCACTGACGCTGCAGCTGCAGGGCGGCGCGATCGCCGCCGACCGCCTGCTGGTCTATGGGCTCGCCAGACCCCTGGGCGGGGACTTTTCCGCTGCGCCGCAGCCTTGCACCGTCATCGTGGAGCGTTCGTCCGACGGCGAACGCTGGGAGCCGGTGGCGAAGCGGGAGGAGAAGCAGTTCGCGCTCTGGCGCGTTGATTACCGCGAAGGGGTCAATGCGACCAATTTCTGCTGGGAATTCCCCTTACCCGCCGAGCCTTTTGCCGCCCTGCGCCTCCGCCTGGACGCGCCGGGCGTGGAGAGCTGGTCGCTGCAGCAGCTGGATTTCTCGCTACGCGGGCAGGCGGTCAACATCCTTCCCTCGGCGCGGTTCTACAGCGCCTGGATGAGCGAAGGTGCTGACGATGAATGGCTTTGTGTCGACCTGGGCGCGGATGCCCGTTTCGACGAAGTGCGCTTCCAGTGGCTGGAACGGCCGGAAGGGGGCGTGGTGGAGTCGTCCTCGGACGGGGTGCGCTGGAAGCGACTGAAGGAGCTTCCGGCTGCGGGTCCGAAGGACGAGCGGCTGGCTGTGCGCGGCCGCGGGCGCTATGTGCGCCT
Source organism: uncultured Bacteroidia bacterium (assembly GCA_902768985.1). Classification (GTDB taxonomy): domain Bacteria; phylum Bacteroidota; class Bacteroidia; order Bacteroidales; family UBA932; genus Cryptobacteroides. Next base: position 51,762 of record CACXNA010000015.1, read on the forward strand.
GGCCGGCCTGCAGGCTTCGCCCGAAGGGCACATCGCCCTCGGGGAGTTGGAGGTCTGGGGCCGCGGCGGCGTCCGGCCGCAGGCGCAGGCGCAGCCCCTGCGGCGGACGGATGGGAGCGGGCGCATGGATCTGCGCTGCGGCGCATGGCGCCTGCAGCGCGCCGACGAGGTGCCCGAGACGGGGGAGGTTCTCTCCGCTGTGGGCTTCGACGCGCAGCGCTGGCTGCCGGCGACCGTCCCCGGGACGGTGCTGACTTCCTATTTCAATGCGGGTGCCGTCCCCGACCAGCGCTATGACGATGACCAGCTGCAGATCTCCGAGTCTTTCTTCCTCAGCGATTTCTGGTATCGCGACGAGTTCGACCTGCCGGAGGACTGGGCCGGCAAGGAGGTGGTCCTGCATTTCGACGGGATCAACTGGAAGGCCGATGTCTTCGTGAACGGCAGCCGGGCGGGCCGCATCGAAGGGGCCTTCTCCCGGGCTGCGCTGGACGTGACGAAGCTCCTGAAGCCCGGGCACAATGCACTGGCTGTCAGGATACTGAAGAATGATCATCCCGGAATCGTGAAGGAGCAGGATCGCATCAGTGCGGACCTGAACGGCGGCGTGCTCGGCGCGGACAATCCCACGATGCACGCCACCATCGGCTGGGACTGGATCCCCACGGTGCGCGGCCGCAACATCGGCATCTGGAACGACGTGTGGCTCTCCGCGCACCAGGGCGGCGTCTCGATTGACGACGTGTTCGTGGACACCGACCTGTCGCTGCCTTCCACCGCCTATGCAGACCTCAAGCCCGTGGTTACGCTCACGAACCATGGCGCGCAGGAGCGTCTGGCGGAGATTTCCCTCTTCTACGGCGAGCTGGAGATGAAGGGATCGGCGGTGCTGGCGGCGGGGGAGACCCGCGACGTGGCGCTGCCCGTCGCGCGGCTGGAGCAGCCGCAGCTGTGGTGGCCGGCCGGCTACGGCGAGCCGCACCTGTACCAGGTGGATGCTTCCGTGTGGGTGGACGGGGTGCCGTCCGACTCGAAGCGCCTGTACTCCGGCGTCCGGGAGATGTCCTATACGATGGACGGCGGGGTGCTGGACTTCTACGTGAACGGACGCCGCCTGATCGGCAACGGCGGCAACTGGGGCTATCCCGAGGTGAACCTGAATTACCGCGCCCGCGAATATGATATCGCCGTGGCCTACCACGCCGACATGCATTTCACGATGATACGCAACTGGGTGGGCCAGACCGGCGACGAGGAGTTCTGGGAGGCTTGCGACCGCCATGGCGTGATGGTGTGGCAGGATTTCTGGCTGGCGAACCCGGCCGACGGCCCCGTGCCGGACGACGAGGCGATGTTCCTCGCGAACGCCGAGGACTACCTGCGCAAGATCCGCCATCATCCCTGCCTGGCGCTCTACTGCGGGCGCAACGAGGGCAATCCGCCGGCCGCGCTGGACGAAGGTCTGCGCGCCCTGGTGAACCGCCTGCATCCGGGGATGCAGTATATCCCGCATTCCGCGACCGGGCCCGTGAGCGGCAACGGCCCTTACCGGGCCCTGCCGGTGGAGGAATACTTCACGCTGGAGCGCGGACGTGACCGCTTCCACAGCGAGCGGGGTATGCCCAACGTGCCGACCGTCGAGAGCCTGGAGCGGATGCTCGCACCGGCGCACCGCTGGCCGCAGGATGATGTCTGGGGTATGCACGATTACGCCTTGGAGAGCGCCCAGAGCGCAGCCACCTTCAATGCGATGGTGGAGAAGGCCTTCGGTCAGCCGGAGAGCCTGGAGCAGTTCGCCCAGTGGGCGCAGTGGATCAATTACGACGGCTACCGGGCCATGTACGAATCACGCAGCGCGCAGCGCAAGGGCCTGCTGATCTGGATGAGCCACAGCTGCTGGCCCTCGATGGTCTGGCAGACCTATGATTATTATTTCGCGCCCACGGCGGCCTACTTCGGCGCCAAGAAGGGCAGCGCTCCTGTCCGCATTCAGTGGAACCCCGCCGCCGGCCGGGTGGAGGTGGTCAACAACAACGCCGGCGACCTGTCGGGTCTCACGGCCCTCGCCGTCGTGGCGGCCCCCGACGGGACGCTCCTGTCGGAGCAGCAGACGGAGCTGGACGCCGCGGAGGATTCGACCGTTGCGCTGCCGTTCGAAATCCCGGGGCAGGACCTCTTCCTGCTGCGCCTGCGCCTGCTGCAGGGCGACGCGGAGCTGGCTGACAATTTCTACGTCCTCCATCCGGATGACCCGGGTAACCTGCAGGCCCTGAAGGAGTTGCCTGCGGCGAAGGTGGACCTGCGCACCGAATGGATCCGCGAGGGCGACCAGTGGATTGGTACCGCTACGCTGGAGAATAAGTCCGGCACGCCGGCGCTGATGCTTCGGCTCAACCTGGTCGGCGCCCGCAGCGGCGGGCAGATCCTGCCCGTCTTCTACGAGGACAACTGGATTTCCCTGCTGCCGGGCGAGCGCAAGTGCATCCGCGTGCGCTGTGCTGTCGCAGACACGCGTGGGGAGCAGCCGGAGCTGCAGCTCGTACGGAATTAGGCGTTGTCCGCCTCGATGAGGCGGAGGAGCTCGTCGATGGCTTCGCTGTCGGGGATGTGGCGCAGGACGGGCTCGCCGCGGTGGTAGATCGTGACCTTGCCGCCGCCTTCACCCACATAGCCCCAGTCGGCGTCGGCCATCTCGCCGGGGCCGTTGACGATGCAGCCCATCACGGCGATGACCATGCCCTTGAGGTGGGCGGTGCGGCGCTGGACCTCCTCGAAGGTCTCCTGGAGGTTGTACATCGTGCGGCCGCAGCCCGGGCAGGCGATGTATTCGGGTTTGTAGAAGCGGCGCCGCGCGGCCTGCATGATCTCGTCGACGAGGTACGCGCTCAGGCCCGCCGTCGCCGGGATCTCGTCGATCTCGCGCTTCAGCAGCTTCGGCCCCCAGGTGGTGGCAGCCTTCAGCATGGCAAGGGATTCCGGGTCAAGCCCGGAATGACTGTTTGCAAGGTATTTTGCTACCGGTAATTCATTGACGGGCGGCTCGGTGAGGGAGACGCGGATGGTGTCGCCGATGCCTTCCTGCAGCAGCGAGGCGATGCCGACGCAGGACTTGATGCGGCCGCTGTCGCCGCCGCCGGCTTCCGTGACGCCCAGGTGCATCGGGAACACGACGCCGCGCTCCTGCATCCGCTGCGCGAGCTCGCGATACGCCTCGACCATCACGACGGTATTGCTCGCCTTCAGCGAGACGACGACGTTCAGGAAGTCCGCCTCGATGCACATCTCCAGCCATTCCATCGCCGCCATCGCCATCGCGTGCGGCGTGTTGCCGTAGCGGTCGGTGATATAGCGGCCGAGCGAGCCGTGGTTCAGGCCCACGCGCACGGCGGTGCCGTGCTCCTTGCAGACCTGCAGGAAGCGGGCGAACTGGGCGCGCGCCTGCTCGTGGTCGGGGTGGAAGTTGCCGGGGTTGATGCGGACCTTCTCCACGACGGGGGCCACGTCGATGGCCGTCTCCGACGAGAAATGGATGTCCGCCACCAGCGGGACGTTGCAGCCCGCGGCGCGCAGCCGGCGCTTGATCTCCGCGACGTGCGGGACGTCCTGGCGGCCCGGCACCGTGATCCGGACCAGCTGCGCGCCCGCCGCGGCGAGCTCCAGGGCCTGGGCCACGGTGGCGTCCACGTCGGAGGTGTGGGTGTTGCACATCGTCTGGACGACGATGGGGTGGCCGGCGCCGATGACGAGTGCGTCACCGATCCGTACCGGAAGCGTCTGTATGCGAGCCATATACGAGTTCTTTCGCCTGCCGGCGGAGGGCCTTGGTGGTCTTGCCGGAGCGTTTGGTCAACTGGAAATGCACGCCCACCGTGGCCATGATGTCGAGCGGGTAGGCGTAGCGGTAATAATACTTGCTGGCGTAGTCCGGCGCGTAGAGCGAGGACCAGGACCAGCGGACGAGTGCGTTGAAATGGATCTCCACCGGGTCGAACATCAGCGCGAAGCCCGCGCCGCCCTGCAGGCCGTAGTCCCAGCGGTTCTCATAGGAGCGGAACGCGTTGGCGAATTCCGGCTCGAGGTTGGGGCCGCTGCGCGAGATGCTGTTGCGCCAGCCGCCGTACACGCCCACGTTGGCCATGATCTTGCCGGGGTGGAAGTCCACGTGGATCTGCGCCATCGCAGGGATCTCGAAGACCTCGATCGTGCCCTGCTCGGCGCCGTCCAGCTCCTGTGAGCGCCCCGTCTCGGGGTCGCGCAGGAAGCCGAAGCCTTCGTAGGTGTGCGCCACGCCGATCACGAGGCCGAACATGGGGATGTTGTCAAACATCTTGCTGTACTTCGTGAAGGTGACGCTGATGTAGTTGGGCATGAACTGCCAGGCACGGTTGTGCTTGGACGGGTTGTAGTACATATTGGAGAAGGAGACGCCGTAGTTGACGCCGATCATCACATAGTCGTTGATGAGCGCCTTCTTGCCCGGCTTCTCGGCGACGAGCGAGTCGACGTCGAAGGTGACTTCCTGCGCCCGGGCACCGACGGCGGCCAGGACGGAGAGCAGGAGGAAGAGGGTCAGGATTCTACGCATGGCATCAGTGGAACAGGGCGCCCACGTCGACGCTCTGCGTGAGCTCGACGCTGGCGGGGATCTTAATGTAGTTGCTGCCGGAGAAGTCCAGGAAGACGACCTGCTCGGGCTGGCGGTGCTCCAGCAGCGAACCGGTGTCGATGATGGAGTTCCGGTTGCGGTCCTCCGTGATGCGGATGCTGTAGCGGCCGGCCTTGATGTAGGGGAAGTGCAGGGTGCCGTCGCGGTCCGTGACGAAGCTGCGGAGGACCTTGTCGCGCTTCTCGCCCAGCAGGTCCACGATGAGCTTGCGGTCCACGCCGGAGAGCTCCAGGTCCAGCGAACTCAGGGTCTCGTCGCTGGGGAGGCTCACCTTGACGAGGGTGCTGTCGGACCAGAAGCCGTTGATGTCGCGGAAGGCCCGGTAGGGGAGCTTCATCTGGTATTCGAAGCCCGGCATGAGCCGGTCTTTCGGGCGCAGGATGTAGCGCCGCAGGTTGAGGCTGTCCCGCTCGACGGTGAACTCGGCGGCGCTCTGCCGCTGGCGGGTGTTGATCGAGTAGAACTTCACCGAGTCGAAGTGCTCGGTGATGATCGGGTTGCGGAACTCCAGCTCGAAGCCGTTCTGCTCCACGGTCTCCGGGGTGGCCTTGAAGGTGTAGACGCAGGTGGTGTCGTCGTGCTTGAGGTCGCGGCGCGTGGTCTTGGAGTAAGTGCGCTTGTTCTGCGGCAGGGCGAGCCGGACGATCTCCTGCGTCGGCACCAGCCGGCCCAGGGAGTCCGTCTTGCGGAAATTGACAAAGATCTGCATGGTGTCCGGGGCGGCCCGGCGGCTGTTGATCCAGAGCTCCAGGCTGTCCTGCAGGATGTTGAACTGGCTGATGACCTGGTCGGCGCGGTAGCCGCGGATCCACAGGGAGTCGATCCAGGCGCCGGGGGCCTGGAAGGTGAGGTAGGCGGAGCGCTCGGCGGTGCGCACCTTGTTCACGATGTACTGCCGGCTCGGCTTCTCGCGGAAGAGCTTCAGCTCGTACTCGCTGCGGCGCGCCAGGCAGCGCAGCGTGTCGAGCATGTCGTATTTGAGCATTTCCGGGACGGTGTCGTTGGCGATCATGACCGGCCGGACGAGCGTGTCGATGAAGGCGATGTTGTCCGTGCCGGGGTCGTAGATGTTGTCGTTGCTCGCGTCCTTGATGGCGTAGAGCCGGTAGACGGTGTCCTGGATGAAGGGCAGGGTGAAGAAGCCCCAGTCGTCGGTCTTGACCGCTGCGTAGGGGCGGTGCAGCAGGGCGGCGGAGTCCGCCAGGTCCCGGTGCAGGAGCACGGTCGCGTCCTTGACGGGCGCGAGGGTGTTGCAGTCCACGACCGTGCCCGTGATCATCATCGAATCGATCTTCGATCCGGTGGAGAAGACGTAGGTGTAGCCCGGGAACATGTTGCCCTCGTTGGCGTCCGCGATGGCGTTGGTGAACGAAAGCGTGTAGGTCGTCTCGGGCTGCAGCGGCTCCTCGAAGGAGACGACCAGGTTGCGCCCGCGCAGGCGGGACTTCGGCTGGCGCGCCAGAGGCGGCGACAGGAAGATGTTTGCGGGCGTCTTGATGGTCACGTATTCGTTGAAGGTGAACACGAAACTGGCGCCCTCCACGGGGACGTTCACGGCGCCCGGCAGGGGCTTGATGTCGATGATCAGCGGGGGAATGGTGTCCTTCTTGCCGCCGGACGGAGCCTGCGTCGTGTTGGCGCAGGAGGGGAAGAAGAGCGGCAGCAGGCAGGCGCCGACAAGAATCAGCAGGGGGAGGAATCTCTTCATGGCGTCAGATGTCGGTGCGGACGACATCCTGGATGCCGTCGATTTTGGAAAGGCCCTCCACCATCCGCTCGAGGTTCTTCTTGTCGCGGACGTGCAGTTCGATGAATCCTTCGAACAGGCCGCCTTCCGTGGAGAGCTGGAGCTTGCGGATGTTGATGCCGAAGGTCTGGGAGATGAGGCCGGAGATGTCGTTCAGCATGCCCACGCGGTCGATGCCGCGCAGCGAGATGCGGATCGGATATTCCTGCTGGACGGCGCCCCACTGCGGGACGACCATGCGGTTGCCGTATTTGCTGGCGAGGCTCTCCGCGACCGGGCAGGACTTCTTGTGGACGATGACCAGGTTGTCGCTCATCGAGAAGCCGATCACCGGGTCGCCGGGGATCGGGTGGCAGCACTCGGCGATCTTGTACTCGATCGGGTGCGCGTTGTCGTCGTGGAGCGAGAACTTGCGTTTCTGGCCCGTGGAGAGGTCCTTCTCGTCGATGATGGCCTTGAATTCCTCGGGACCGAGCAGACCCAGTCCGATGCGGAAGAAGAGCTCGTCCTCGTCGTTGAGCTGGGTGTAGTCCTGGAACTTGCGCACCAGCTCGCGGGTGTTCTGCAGGCCCATCAGGCGGACGCGCTCCTCGAAGATGCGCTCGCCCTCGCGGGCGATGGTGTCGAAGTCGCGGCGGAAGTATTCGATGACGCGGTTGCGCGCATAGCGCGTGTGCAGGAAGGACACCCATTCCATCTTGGGCCGTGCGTTCTCGGCGGTGATGATCTCCACCTGGTCGCCCGCCTTGAGGCTGTGCGAGAGGGGCACGAGCTTCATGTTCACCTTGGCGGCGATGGCGCGGTTGCCGATCTCCGTGTGGATCTGGTAGGCGAAGTCGAGGGCCGTGGCGCCGCCGCGGATGGCGCGCTGCTCGCCCTTGGGCGTGAAGACCACGATCTCGCTGCTGACGAGGTCCTTGTGGATGATGTCCAGCAGCTCGAGGGCGCTCACGTCGTTGCTCAGCAGGATGTCCTGGACCTCGGCGAGCCACTTGTCCATCTCGGAGTCGTTCTCGGAGATGTAGCCGTCGTTCTTGTAGGCCCAGTGGGCGGCGATGCCCTTCTCGGCGATGTCGTCCATGCGGCGGGAGCGGATCTGCACCTCGACCCAGAAGCCGGAGCGGCTCATCAGGGTGCAGTGCAGGGCTTCGTAGCCGTTGCTCTTGGGCTGGGAGATCCAGTCGCGGCGCCGCGAGAGGTTCTCGCGGTAGAGGTGCGTGACCGTCGAGAAGATGAGGTAGGCCTGGCCGCGCTCGGTCTGGATGTTGCTGTCGGCCGGGTCGAAGATGATGCGGACGGCGTAGAGGTCGTAGATCTGCTCGAAGGGGACCTGTTTCGTGCGCATCTTGTACCAGATGGAGTACGGGGTCTTGATACGTTTCTTGATGGTGAACTTGTAGCCGGCCTCCTTGAGCGCCTCCTCGATGGGGGCGATGAAGGTGTCGATGTCCTTGTCGCGCTGGGCGACGTTGCCCTTGATGCGCTCGGTGATGCGGCGGTAGTCCTCGGGTTCCTTGTAGCGGAGCCAGATGTTCTCCATCTCGGACTTGACGCTGTACAGGCCGAGCCGGTGCGCCAGCGGGATGAAGATGAACATGGTCTCGGAGAGGATCTTGTCCCGCTTGTGCTCGGGCATGTATTCGATGGTGCGGCAGTTGTGCAGCCGGTCCGCGAGCTTGATCAGCACGACGCGGACGTCGTCGTTGAGGGTCAGCAGGATGCGCTTGAAGTTCTCCGCCTGGAGGCTCTCCGTGCTGGCCGCCTCGCCCTTGCGGTCCTCGTTGTCCAGCACGGTCTTGATCTTGGTGAGGCCGTCCACCAGGGTCGCGATCTTGTCCCCGAAGAGGTTGCGGATGTCCTCGACCGTGTAGGCGGTGTCTTCGACAACATCGTGCAGCAGGGCGGCGCAGATGGACTTGCAGCCCAGGCCGATCTCCGTGACGACAATCTTGGCGACGGCGATGGGGTGGAGCATGTACGGCTCGCCCGAGCGGCGGCGGACGTTCTTATGGGCCTGGTTGGCGAACTGGAAGGCCTTCCGGACGATCTCCACCTCCTCTTTGTCCTTGCAGCGCTTGGCGGCGACCTCCATCAGCGAGGTGTACTCCTCGTCGATCAGGCGGAAATCATCGGGTGTGAACTGGGAAAAACTCATTATCTGGCTTCAGTGTCCCACGCGGAGACATTATATTTATCGACATTCTGGAAACTATAGGTAAGCTGCGCCCCGTAGATGATGATCTGCCAGCTGAAGTTCAGCCAGATCAGGAAGAGGGGGATGGCGGCGAGGAGTCCGTATGCCTGGTTGAGGCGCCCCACAAACATCTGCGTGTGCAGGTAGAGGTGCTGGAACAGCATGAAGATCAGGCCGGCGATCAGGGCGGCCCAGAAGGCGTACTTGGGCCGGACGTAGGTGGCCGGGATGTATTTGTACATGACCCAGAGGGTGCCCACGAGGATGGCGTAGAAGATGAGGTTGCCCAGCCACTTGAACAGCGTGCGCACTTCCTTTAGGTCCAGGCCGAAGAGGTCCGTCATGTTGGTGGCGTAGATGATGCCGGTACCGAAGATGATCATGATGAAGGGCGCCAGGATGAGCACCAGGAAGTAGAAACCGAAGCGCTTGTAGAGCTTGCGGGGGATCTTGAGGATGCCCCAGACGTTGTTGAACACGCGCTCCACCTGGAACATCATCCAGAGGATGGCCCAGAGGAACATCAGCGCGGAGATGAGTCCCAGTCCGCCGCCCTGCGCGCCGGTGAGGATGTTGCCGGCCTTCTCGGAGAGCATGCTGACGATCTCCGGGTGGGAGGGGATGAGCATCTGCAGGCCCTCGGTGATCTTGCTGTCCAGGCCCAGGCCGCCCGTGACCGCGAAGGCGAAGGCGAGCATGGGGACGAGGGCCAGGGTGATGAAGTAGCTCAGCGACACGCACTGGAAGCCCATCCGGTTCTCCGTGAAGGTCTTGAAGGTGATGCGGATGATCTTCCAGGTGCGGACCAGCCAGGCGTATAACCTGGAACTCCCGCTGGTGTCGAGGGTCCAGATCCGGTCGCTGAGAAGGTCCGTTATTTTGCTGGTTATCTTCATTTTATCTTTTAAAACAAAGTAAGTTCTTCAATGTTCGAGCCGACCGGCAGCGGCCCTTCCTCCGCTATCGGGCTACGCTTTGCTCGCCCGACCCTGTCCGGGTGAACGGCTTCGGAAGGGCCCTGCCGGTCCGGCTCTTCAGGTAACATGGCGCGGAAGTCGTCTTCCGAGATGACCGGGATGCCGAGCTTCTCGCATTTCTTGAGCTTCTCCGGGCCGGGCTTGGTGCCGGCCAGCAGGAAGGCGGTGCTGCCGCTCACGGAGGAGCCGGCCTTGCCGCCGTGGGCGGTGATGAGCTCCTTCATGCGCTCGCGGCTGATGCTGAAGTTGCCGGAGATGACGATCGTCTTGCCCGCCAGGGCGTCCGAGAGGGCGGACTCCTGGCCGGCCCCGTCGAAGCGCAGGCCGGCGGCGCGCAGCCGGGCGATCATCTCCAGGTGTTCGGGTTTGGCGAAGAAGTCGACGACGCTGCGGGCGATGACTTCGCCCACGTCGTCGATTTCGAGCAGCTGCTCCTGCGTGGCGGCGGCGAGGGTGTCGATGTCGCCGAAGTGGCGCGCGATGCCCTTGGCGGTCGTCTCGCCGACGTAGCGGATGCCGAGGGCGAAGAGGACCCGCTCGAAGGGGACCTGCTTCGACGCCTCCAGGCTCGCGAGGAAGCGCTCGGCGGCCTTGTCCTGCCAGCCTTCGAGGCTGAGGAGCTGATATTTGCTGATATCGTACAGGTCCGCGGGGGTGCGGGCCAGGCCGGTGGCGAAGAACTGCTCGACGGTCATGTCGCCGGCCAGGATGTCCATGGCCTTGCGGCTGACGAAGTGCAGCAGGCGGCCCTTGATCTGCATCGGGCAGCCGTCCTGGTTAGGGCAGAACCACTTGGCTTCGGCCTCGGCCTTGACGAGGGGCGTGCCGCAGTCCGGGCAGACGCTCGGGAAGACGGGCGGCTTCGCGCCCTTCGTGCGGTGTGCGGGGTCGATGCCGGTGATCTTGGGGATGATCTCCCCGCCTTTCTCGACGTAGACCCAGTCGCCCACGCGGATGTCCAGCAGGGCCATCTGGTCTGCGTTGTTGAGGGTGGCGCGCTTGACGAGCGTGCCGCTGAGCTGCACGGGGGCGAGGTTCGCGACGGGGGTCACGGCGCCGGTGCGCCCGACCTGGTAGTCGATGCTGAGCAGCTCCGTGCAGGCCTGCTCGGCCTTGAATTTATAGGCCACCGCCCAGCGGGGCGACTTGGCCGTGTAGCCCAGCGTGCGCTGGGCGGCGAGTTCGTTGATCTTGATGACGATGCCGTCGGTGGCGTAGGGGAGGAACTTGCGGGCCTGGTCCCAGTGGTCGATGTAGGCCTTGATCTCCCCGATGTCGTGGCAGAGGCGGCGCTCCTCCGAGACGGGCAGGCCCCAGCGCGCGGCGGCGTCAAGGGCCTCGCTGTGGGAGGCGAAGTCCACCGACTCGGCGGGGACGTGGTAGAGCGTGCAGATGAGGCCGCGGTGCGCCACTTCCTCGGGGTCGATGAGCTTCAGGGACCCGGCGGCGGCGTTGCGCGGGTTGGCGAAGGGGGCCTCCTCCTGCGCCTCGCGCTCGCGGTTGAGAGCGTCGAAGGCCGCGTAGGGCATCAGGATCTCGCCGCGGATCTCGAAATCCGGCGGGTAGTCGCCCTTCAGCTGCTGGGGGATGTTCGCGATGCGGCGCACGTTCTCCGTGACGTCGTCGCCCTGGACGCCGTCGCCGCGGGTGAGCGCCTGCGCGAGCCTGCCGTTCCGGTAGGTCAGGCAGATGGCGGTGCCGTCGAACTTGAGTTCGCAGCTGTAGCTGAAGCGGACGCCCTCGAGGGTCTTCTCGGCGCGCGCGACGAATTCTTCGATTTCTCCGATGGAATAGGTGTTGCCCAGGGAGAGCATCGGGTAGCGGTGCGGCCGCTGGACGAAGCCCTGGCGCGCCTGCGACTCCGCGTTCGCGCCCACGGGCGTGTCGAGGTCGGAGCCGACGCGGCGGGTGGGGGAGTCGGGGCTGTCGAACTGCGGGAATTCGGCCTCCAGGCGCTCCAGCTCATGCATCAGCTGGTCGAACTCATAGTCCGACATCGTCGGCGCGTTGTCCACATAGTAGCGCCGACTGTTCTCCCGGAGGATCTCCCGGAGCTCGTCTATCCGTATTTTCGCAGCCTGTTCTTGCATACACCCGCGCGCATATATGCACGCATATAATTCACAAATTTACGCATTCTCGCGCGGAAAAGCAAAAAGCAGCTACCGGGAACGAAACAAAGCTCTTGCTGCCTTTCCTCCCGCGGCCGGCCATTTGTATTTATCGCAACATCCGTTGCGATTCGGAGCCTGGCGACTCAGGGGGTTCGGGGGGAACGCCCCCCGTCATAGGGCGAAGCGAGCAGTATTTATCGCAACATCCGTTGCGATTCGGAGCCTGGCGACGCAGGGGGTTCGGGGGGAACGCCCCCCGTCATAGGGCGAAGCGAGCAGTATTTATCGCAACATCCGTTGCGATAAATACTGCTCGAAGGCAGGCCTGTACGCGTCAGAGACGTGGATGAGGGCGCCGCCGATGGAGATGTCGTAGGAGCCGCCGATGGACTCGATCTGGTCCAGGGCGACGATGTAGGAGCGGTGGACCCGCATGAAACGGCTGGCGGGCAGCAGCTCCTCGACGGCCTTCATCGTGATGTGGGTGACGAGCGGCCGCTTCTCGGAGCAGAGGTACAGCAGGACGTAGTCCTTCATGCCCTCGACGTAGCGGATATCGGAGAAGGCCACCTTGTGCAGCTGGCCTTCGGATTTGACGAAGATGGAATCCTGCTGGGTTGAGGCGCTGCCGGTGCCGGGCTCGGCGGCCGTCTCGGCGCTCTCCAGCAGCTCGAACCACTGGCGGGCCTTCTCGGCCGCCTCGAGGAACTTCTGGTAGCGGATGGGCTTGAGCAGGAAGTCCAGCGCGGACACCTCGTAGCTGTCGAAGGCGTAGTCCTTGAAAGCCGTGGTGAAGATGACGCGCGTCCCGTCCGGGACCATGCGCGAGAGCTCCATGCCGTTCAGGTCCGGCATCTGGATATCCAGGAAGACCAGTTGGGGCCGCTGGGTGCGAATGGCCTCCAGCGCCGCCACGGGGTCGGTGAAGGACGCTTCCAGCGACAGGAAGGAAGTCTTGGAGATGAAGTTCTCCAACATCTTGACGGCCAGCGGCTCGTCGTCGACGACAATGCAGCTCAGTGCTTTCATGCGAGCAGGTTTTTCAGGACGATCCGGACGTGGTAGGCGCCGTCCTTCTCGTCGTGTTCGTAGCTATAGGCATCCGGGTAGATGAGCTCCAGGCGGCGCTTGAGGTTCTCCATGCCGATGCCGGAGCCGATATGGTCCTCGCCGGTCTTCTCGAAGAGGGAATTCTCGCAGGTGAAGACGAGGTCCTTCCCCTCCGGGTGCAGGCCGATGTGCACGAACGACTTCATGCGGGCGTTGACGCCGTGCTTGAAGGCGTTCTCGATCGGGGAGATGAACAGCAGCGGGGCGATCTTCACGTCGGCGGCAGGCAGCTGCCAGTCCGTCGTGACCTCCGTGAGTTCATTGCAGCGGAGCTGCATCAGGTGGATATAATTGTCCATAAAGGCCACCTCGCCCGAGAGCGGCACCTTGTCCACGTCGGTGTCGTAGAGGGCGTAGCGCAGCGTGTCGCTGAGCTGCCCGATGCTCTCCTGCGCCTTGTCGGGATCGATCTGCGTCAGCGAGGAGATGTTGTTCAGCGTATTGAAGAGGAAATGCGGGTTCAGCTGATGCTTGAGCCAGGTGAGCTCGGCCTCGGCCGTCTTGCGCTTCTCCTCCTGCAGCTGGAACTGGATGTCGTTGGAACGGATGATGGAACGCGCGCCGATGGCGAGGAAGATGAACACCAGCTGGAAGAAGCCCGCGGAGATGAGGGTCGGAATGCGGAACGCCAGGATATCGCGCCGCTGAATATGCTCCCGCAAGGGCTCCGGAATCTCCCCGCGCGGCACGAAGCTCGGAAGATTGAGCAAGGTCAGCAGCACCAGATTCAACACGACGAACCAGACGATCTGCTTGCGGAACAGGAGCTTCGGGACCAGCAGGAAATAGTTGATCAGGTACACCAGGCAAATCGGCATCAGCATGTGGAAGGAAGACCAGAAAGTCATCGCGGAACGGGTGCTGTCGCCCGATATCAGCCAGGTCACACCGGCGGGCAGCAACATCGCGCAACCCCAGATCAGGATTTGCGCGATGTTGAGTATGAGACGATTGTGTTGTCTGTTCATCTACGGGACATTTTCACAAAGATAGCAAATTATCCATTACATCATACCCATGCCGCCACCCATCATGCTGGTACCCAGGCTCTCGGTCGTGCTCTCGGTGTTCATCACGTCGTCGTTCTTGATGGTCTTGCGGGCGCTCTTGACGCGGGCGTTGCCCTGCTTTCCGAAGCTCCAGCTGATGCTGAAGTTGAGCTGCTGCATCGGGATCGTGTTCACGCTCACGGAGCGGAAATCCTTGCCCTCGCTGACGCTGCGCATCTCCATGCCCTTGCCGCCGGTGAGCGGGAGCGTGTAGTTGATGCTGATGCCGAGGCGGTCGTCGAGGAAGCTCTTGGTCACGCCGACCATGGCCATGCTCATGCCGGAGCTCCAGCCCTGCAGGGAGTAGTTTTTGCCCATGGCGATGACGTTGGCGCTCAGGCTGAAGTCGAGCGGCAGGGCCTGCTGGAAGCCGAGCATCGCGTTGTAGCTCAGGCCGCTGTTGGACTGGCCGAGGACCTCGCTGCGCAGGTCGGTGTAGTTCAGGCCGCCATTCAGGAAGATGCGGGTGGTCGGGCTGGCGTTCCAGTTGATGAAGGCGTTCAGGCCGGTCACGCTGCTGCGGACGATGTTGCCGTAGGTCGTGTTCAGGAGCTTGTTCGCGTCGTAGAAGCTATAAGAGGATATGCCGTTGGCGACCAACTGCTCGCGCAGGGTGAGGTTCACGATCCACTTCGGGCTGTAGAGGTTGTAGACGAGGCTGATGTTGTGGCCGCGCTCGACTTCGAGGTCGCTGTTACCGTAGCTGCGGGCGGTCGGATCGGAGGTGTCCACATAGGGGTTGAGGTAGCTGATGCCCGGACGGCTGATGCGCATGTTGTAGGACAGGCCGATGTTCTGGGTCTGGCTGATGTTGAACTGGAGGCTGGCCGTCGGCACGAGGCTGCCGTACTGGGTGCTGAAGTTGTTGCCCTGGCCGGCGGCGTAGGTAACGTTCTGCCAGGTGTGCTCGTAGCGGACGCCGCCGAGCAGGCTCACGGAGCCGAAGGAGACCTTATATTCGGTATAGAGGGCGCCGATGCGGTTGTAGAAGTCGTAGTCCAGGCTGCCGAGCTGGTTGAGGTCCCAGTTCGCACCGTCCCACAGGTAGGAGAGCTGGTCGGAGCTGTTGTGGCGGCTGATGAACTTGGCGCCGGCGCTGAGGTTGCCGGAGATGCCGAGCGGCGTGGTGAAGTCCACCTGGAAGGTGTGGTCGGTGGAGCCCTGCTTGCCGTCCGTCTTTCGGTTGGTCAGGTCGAGGCCGCCCAGCAGCTTGTTGGCGAACGTGTTCTCGCTCAGCGTGTTGACCGGCGTGCCGGAGAACTGGTAGGAGAAGACCAGGCTGCGGCCGGGGTTGTCGTTCCAGAGGTGCTGGTAGTCGATGCTGGCGGTGATGGCATTGGAGGTCATCTTAGTCAGGGAGGTGCCGTCGTAGGTGAAGCCGGTTCCGTAGATGCCGCCGTTCATCGTAGTGGAAGTCACGCCGTTCATCGAGCTGCCCATGTGCATCAGGCCCGCGGTGGCGGAGATGAGGTTCTGGTCGTCGATCTCGTAGCTGGCGCTCAGGTTGCCCATCACCATCGGCATCTTCATCGCGGACTCGCTGTGGGTCGCGGTCGTGCCGCCGGTGACGCCGAGCATCTCGCGGGTCACGTCGGTCGTGGTGCCGGGCATGCTCATGTACATGCCGTTGCTGTTGAGGCTCCAGGTGAACTTGCCGGCCTGCTGGGTCAGGAAGAGGCCGCCACCGCCGCCGCGGGTGCTGCCCATCGCACGGACGGAGCCGTAGAAGGCGTCCGCCATGCTCTGGCCGCCCGTGGCCTCGCGGTTGGTCACCAGGTTGAGCACGCCGCCCACGCCCTCGGCGTCATACTTTACGCCCGGGTTGGTGATGACCTGGATGTCCTTGACATAGCTGGCAGGCATCATCTTGAAGATCTGGGAAGGGTTGCCCGAGAACATCTGGCTGGGCTTGCCGTCCACGGTGACCTGGAAGCTGGAGGAACCGTTCACGGTGATGTTGTCCTGGCCGTCCACGGTCACCATCGGGACCTTGCGGAGCATGTCGAGGACCGTGGCGGTCTTCGAATCCACGTCGTCGGCCACGTTGTAGCTCATGCGGTCGACCTCCATTTTCACGAGCGGGCGCTGTGCGGTCACGGACGCCTCTGCGAGGGCCTCGATGTCGTCCTCGATGAGGATGTCGCCGAGATCCAGCTTCTCCTCGCCGTCGAGGGTGAAGGGAACGAGGCGGTCCTGGCGGCCGATGCCGGAGAAGAGGAGCGTGTAGCTGCCCTTGCCGGAGAGGACCTGGGAGAAGAAGCCGTCCATGTCGGTCGTCGTGTAGGCGATGGGGGTGGTGTCGTCCCCGCTGAAGAACTGCAGGACGGCCGCCGGTTCGCCTTGGCGGGTGAGCGCGTCGAGGATGTCGCCCGTGACGGTGGTGCGCTGTGCGGAAAGGGCCGTGCAGAAGATCACGGCGGTGAGGATGGAGGTGAGGATTCGTTTCATATCGCGTTGTTTTTTGTTTTCTGCTGCAAAATTACCCCGCGTAATACCTTGAATCAATGAACTTTCGACAAACGCCCCTTTCCCTTCGACGAAAAATCGGCCCTTTCGACGAAGCGCCGTTTCGCTTCGACGAACGGCGCTAAGGATAGTGTTTGCCGGGCACAAAACAGGCCCCTGGTGTGCCCGGCAATTATATAAATCAAGGAGGAATTCGCTTAAAACGAATGATTCTTTCCTGTCGCGCCCGGGATGAGATGAATTGGAAATCAAGATCATAGAAGAGAAACAAAGAATTAAACGATTAATCGGGAAAGAAATTGGCTAATGCATTGCACCTTTGCGGTCATGAAAACACCAAATGGAATTCGCCAGAATGCTTCATTACGATTACAAGGCTTCTGACAAGCAGATACAAAGAATGCTCCGCATCGACGAGCGCAAACTTGTCGTGCTATTTGGGAAATAGCCCCGAGCCGCTGGCGCGCTTTTTGGAGAAATGGCGGGCCGTAGTGAAATCTTTACTTTATATGAAGTGTAAACGTATTCTGCTTGTCGCCCTTCTGGCGATGGCATCGGTCTGCGCCTCGGCCCAGATGCGGGACACCTACGTTGGCGTAGGACTTTATCAGCCACTCTACAACGGGACCAAGGGCGGTTTTGTGACGACTGTCGGGTACGGGCAGTTCTATTCGTCCGGTTTGGGCTTCCGGGCTGGTCTGCAGTGGACCTCCAGAATTGCTGATGTGGATCATGCTTTTGGGGTTCCTCTGGCCGTGGCCTGGCGGAGCCCTTCCCGCACACCCTCGGAGCGGGCCTACTCAGGCGCTGCCGGAGCGATGCGCGGATATGGATATTCTACGCTGGATGGAGCCGTGAGCAGTCTGCTGGCTGGTTTCCTGATGAATCTCTTCAGTGATGTGGAGTTCTATGGAGGCGTGACGCCGGGATGGATTGCCGGGACTCCTGCGCCGGGCTCAAAGACAAACCTGCGAAGCCCGTTCTCCTTGACGCTGGATGCCGGTATGTGCATCAATTACAGCATCTGGCGCTTCGACATCAAGTTGATGCCCGCCATCCACTTCGATCCATTTGCATCGCTGGTCCAAACGACGGGTACAGGCGGAGCGGAAACGCCGATGCGCTGGTACTTCTCGTTCGCGGGAGGCTTGGCTTTCCGCTTCTAGGCTGTCTCAGCGGCAACCTATTTCACGTTGTCCCGGTACTTCCGGGACAGGGGGAGGGATTGGCCAGCGAGGAAGACGGCGTCGGGGGTGGTGCGCTCGATGCGGGCGGCGTTGACCAGATAGGCGCGGTGGATGCGGAGGAAGCCGCTGCCGAGGATGGATTCCCAGCGGGAGATGGGCGTCTTGTTGCGGTAGGCGGTCCCGTCGGCGAGGTGGATGTAGACTTCCGTGTCGCGCGATTCAATATAGAGGATGCTGGCGACGGGGACGGAGACCTTCTGGCGGTCGGAGACGAAGTCGATGGTCGGCTCCTTCTCCGGGAGCCAATGCTTCCGGCCCCATTCCATCAGCAGGCCCCAGCCGTAGCCCGCGCCCAGGATGATGAGGGCGAGGACCGGGTTGTACAGGAGGACGGGGGAGGAGACGGCCAGCGGGTACTCCGGCGGTGCCAGGACCAGCAGGTGGGCCAGCAGCACGAGCAGCGTCTCCAGGAGAATGAGGGCCAGGAAGAAGCCGGCGCAGGAAAGCCATTTCCGCCGGGTCAGCGGCCCCTCGTCCTCGTCCCATTCGGACTCGGCCGTCGTCCGGGCGGGCAGCTGCGGGATCCATTGCCGCAGCAGGAAGATGCCTGGCAAATACAGGGTCGCGATGAAGAGCGCCTCCCCGAACGTATAGGAAAGGCTCAGGAACAGGCAGGCAAGCACGAGGATGAAGGCCGCCCACCACGATATTTGCCACAGGGCTTTCATCGAGACCAAAGATAGGCAGAATTCCCGAGACCGAAAACCCCTGAAAACCGTAAATATCCCTTTGAAGGGGATATGACGCCGTTTGAGGGGGATAATAATTTGGTGTTTCGCCCCGCGCTCCCTACTTTTGCGATGGATCAAAACCCAACGCCATGAAAAAAACGATAACCATTTTGACCTGCCTGCTCCTCATGATTGCCTGCACCCCTTACGGCATCACGAAGGTGAATCTCCGCAAAGCCTTCCGGCAGAAGACCGCCGCGAAGGATCTGTACTCCCGCGTCGACGTACTCCCGCTCCGCCTGCCGGCTACGGTCGCGCTCCCGGAGAACCCGCGCCTCGACGTCGCAGACAATTTGCTGTTCCTGCCGGACGCCTCCGGCGAACAGATCGTCGTGCTGGACACGGACGGCGCGTTCGTGACGACGGTCAGCGCCGGCGCGCCGATCACGGACTTCTCGGCCTGGGGGCAAACCCTGGATATCCTGTGCGGGAATGAGCTAAAAGAATACAACTTGCAGGATTTCTCCCTGACGCGCACCCTCTCCCTGTCCAAGGACGACATCACGCTGACTGGGATGCATCGGGTGGATGAAGATACCTTGTGGCTCTATGGGAACAAGGAAGGCAAATCCTATGAAGGCGCTTACCTCTTTGCGCGGGACTATTACTTCATGACGCGTGATAATGTTTTCCACACACCGGACCAACACGGGGATTTCTTCCGCTGCAACGACACCACCTTCTTCTTCCTGACGACGGGGCAGATCTTCGTCTACGACGCGCCGAGCGATTTCGTCTTCGTGCCGTTCACGCCCGATTTCGGGAAACATGAACCCGAGGTCACCGGCATGCAGATGACCTCGGACCACCTGTACATGCAGATGCGCCTGCGGGAGCAGGACCTGCTCCTGGTCTACGACCGGGCAGGGGAGCGGAACCGCCTCTTCCGGACGACCACGGAAGGCTTTGTCTTCCCGCTCGGCGTCATCCGGGACGGCGTCAATTACTACTGCTGCCCGGCGCAGAAGTTGAAGGATTTCGTGAGCGCGGACGCGCCTGAAACTGCTGATTACTACTTATTGAAATACACCCTTTAAAACCCTTTTGCCATGTTCCAATTGTTCTACGACGGCGGTATCTTCGCCATGACGGTCATCACCGTCCTCTTTGTCGCCCTGCTGATTGCAGCCTGGAAGGCCCCGCGCTGGGTGCGCGAGATCGGCCACCTGGCCCTGGCCTTCGCCGGCATCATGACGCTCGTCCCCCTGCACAATGCCGCCAGTGCGGTCATGCAGGCCGGGGACATCTCCCCGATGCTGATCTGGGGCGGCGTCAAGTGCCTGACGATCGCGCCGATCTACGCCCTCATCGTCTACATCGTCTCGCTGATCATCCGGATCGTCCAGAAACCCCGGATTTAGCTGATTGGCCGGCCGCCTGCGCGTTGGCGTTGTGGAGGACGGAGCAGAAATGGCGGCCGGTTTGTATTTCCCGCTGGAATTGTGTAAATTTGCGAGATTTCAGAAATAATCAAAAAAACAGTTAGTATACTACGCAAATGAAAGATTCCATCATCATCCTCTGCGGTGGCGGCCCGGCTCCGGGCATGAACACCGTCGTCTGCTCCGTGGCCAAGACCTTCCTGGCCGGCGGTTACCGTGTCATCGGCCTTCATGGCGGCTACAGCGGCCTCTTCAGCCAGAACCCGCGCACCGAAGACCTCGATTTCTTCAAGGCTGACGCCTACTTCAACCGCGGTGGCTCCTACCTCCAGATGAGCCGTTTCAAACCCACGGACAAGGATTTTGAAGAGAACTTCAACCTCTCCCTGTTCACCGAGAACAACATCAAGCTCCTCGTGACCGTCGGCGGCGACGACACCGCTTCCACCGCCAACCGCATCGCGAAGTTCCTTGAGGCGAAGAAATATCCCATCGCCAACATCCACGTGCCCAAGACGATCGACAACGACCTTCCGCTGCCGAACAACGCCCCGACCTTCGGCTTCAACTCCGCCAAGGACGAAGGCGCCCACATCGCCCGCACCGTGTACGAGGATGCCCGCACCTCCGGCAACTGGCTGCTCATCAGCGCCATGGGCCGCAGCGCTGGTCACCTCGCCCTGGGTATCGGCGAGGCCACGCACGCTCCGATGACCATCATCCCGGAGATGTTCAACAAGACGGACATCACCATCGACAAGATCATCAAGCTGACCCTCTCCACCATCATCAAGCGCAACATCCTCGGCATCGGCTACGGTACCGTGGTGGTCGCCGAAGGCGTGTTCCACGACCTGAAGGACGAGGACATCAAGGCCGCCGGCGTGCACATGACCTACGACGAGCACGGCCACCCCGAGCTCGGCAAGATCTCCAAGGCGGTGCTCTTCAACGAGCTGCTTGAGAAGGAGATGAAGAAGACCAACATCAAGGCCAAGACCCGTCCGATCGAGATCGGTTACGACGTCCGCTGCCAGGATCCGATCGGCTTCGACCTGACCTACTGCTCCGAGCTGGCCATGGGCGTGTACGAGCTCTTCAAGAAGGGCGAGACCGGCTGCATGGTGTACGTCGACGCGTTCGGCAACGCCAAGCCGCTCTACCTGCACGACCTGCAGAATGAAGAAGGCAAGATCCCGCCGCGCCGCGTCGAGATCGAGGGCGGCATCGCCCAGAACTACTACAACTTCATCTGCCACTTCGTGACCCCGGCAGACTACGAGGCTGCGAAGAAGTACGTCTCCGATCCGGAGGCCTACGACTTCAAGAAGATCCTGAACTGGTAAGAGATTCCGGATCAAGTCCGGAATGACTATAGGAATAGGGCTCTGCGAATTGCGGAGCCCTTTTCGTTGTATTCAAATAGCTATTTCGCGGAAACGCTCTGCTTCACGCGGCAGACGCCCGTGTAGTCGATGGTCTTCTGGTGCTCCAGGTACTCCTGGATGAGGGAGGCGGTGGTGCGGTTGAGGGCGCGGCCCTGGTCCTTGCGCGGGGAGTTCGCGATGGCGGCCGTGTAACTGTTGGTCGTGACCTTATAGGTCTTCTTGAGGTCGAATTTCCCGCCGTCAGGCAGGGTGATCTTCAGGTCCTTGATCTTCTCGGGATTCTTCTTGTCGAAGATGACCTCGCAATTGACGCCGCTGACCTTCGGGAAGCCGTACTCGCTGTCCGCGTAGGTGGTCGCGATCAGCATGTCCTTGAATTCCTGGCCGGTGAGCTCCATCTGGACGGAGTCGTTGCCGAACGGGTCGAGGCGCAGCACGTCGCTGACCGTGAACGGGCCGGCGGGGAGGTAGTCGTAGCGGACGCCGCCGGTGTTGGTGAAGGCGAGGTCGGCGCCCGTCTCCACGCGCCAGGCGTCGGTCATCATGCAGCCGAGCTCCTCGTAGGAGGTCATCGGGGCGGTGAGCGTCGCGAGCACGCGCTTGAAGGCGGGGTTGTCGCTGAAGAAGCGAAGCAGCTCGGCGACGGCGGTATTCTTCTTGGGATAGCCTTCCACCTTGATGTTCTCGGCCTTGCGGTCGACGACCTTGCCGTCCTGGACGGTGAGGGTGATGAAGGTGACGTTGTCCAGGCGGTTCACGACCTGGGTGATCATCACGCCGTTGTGCACCTCGCCGCCGTTCACCTGCGTGTGGGAGTGGCCGCCGATAATGAGGTCGGCCCAACGCACGTACTGGGAGAGCTCCACGTCCTCCTCATAGCCGATGTGGGTCAGGAGGATGACGACGTCGTTCTCGTCGGCAAGCCACTTGTACTCCTGGAGGGTCTCCTCGACGGGGGTGAAGAGGATATCGGTGACGTTGTCCGGGTGGGAGTCGGGATGGCCGGCCTTGCCCACCTGCACGGCGCCGATCACGGCGATGCGCACGTCGTCAATCACGAACACCTTATAAGGAATGGTATTGATGCCCCACTTCGGGTCCGGATGGATGTTGCAGCAGATGTACGGGAAGTTGGACAGGTGGGTGACCGTCGCGAGGCCGGTCTGGCCGCCGTCGAACTCGTGGTTGCCCAGGGTGGAGCAGTCGAAGCCGATCTGGTTCATCAGGGCCACCATCGGGTAGGTCGGGACCTCATAGAGGTCGTTCAGCGGCTCGCCGGTGCGGTTGTCGCCCGCGGACATGACGAGCATGTCGGGATAGATGGCGCGCAGGCTGTCCACGATGGCGGCCAGCTGCGGCATGTTCTCAATCTTGGCGTGGATGTCGTTGACGGAGAGGATGCGGATCTCCTTCTTCTCTGCGAAGGCCGCGGAGGCGAGCAGGAAGACCGCGGCAACGGTCAGAAACAGTTTTTTCATGTTATACCTTGAATTTGATGATTTGTCCTTCGTGCAGCGGGGCGTCCAGGCCGATCTCGTGCCCGTAGGCGTCCTGGATACGGCCCTGCTTAAGGAGCGCCTGCGACAGGCGCCGGTGGACGAGGTAGCGCAGCACCGCGTGCTGCGCCCTGGCTCCGTCGAAGATGTCGACGACCGTCCGGTTGACTTGTACCTTCATAAGGTTATTGGTTTCAGGCGTACAAATCTAACCTTTTTCGGCCGAAAATGCAACTATAACATGTTGTACATGGCGTTCTGGATGCGCGCGTTCTTGGCGGGGTTCATCTTGCCGAAGTTCCACTTCACGGAGAACATCGCGTAGCGGCCGATGATGAGGCTCTGGGTGTCTTCGACGAACTCGGCGCTGATGTTGCGCCGGACGGAGCGCTCCTGGTTCAGGATGTCCGAGATGCCGAGGCTCAGGGTGAACGCCTTGAGATTCTTGCTGACGGACAGGTTCCAGAGGCAGTAAGGATCGTTGTAGCCGGGGGTATAGCCCCGGTAGGAGTAATGGTACGCCTCCGTCTTGAACTCCCAGCCGTGGAGGGTCTCGTAAAGCAATCTGAGACTCTGCACAAAGGTCCAGTAATTCGTGTTCGCCGTGGGATCCAGGCTGTAGCGGCTCTGCTCGTTTGACGCCGAGGAAGAGACCTCGACGGAGAAACGGTCCAGTCTGTACGTGGCGTTCAGACCGACATAATAATAAAGTTGACGGGTCCGGCTCTCCGCGAAGCCGCTCTGTCCGCTGTAGAAGCGGCTGCCGCTTGCGTCGCCCCAGAAATCAGCCATGAAGGCGTTGTAGTCGAAGGTCAGCAGGTCCATCCCCGCCCGCCGGGCGGTCGCCTGGTAACTGGTGCCGGCGGACAGGCTGGCGTCGGCCGAGATACTGAGGGTCAGGCGCTTCTGCTTGCCGACCGGCTGGCGGTAGGTGAAGTACGCGCTGATGTCGTAGGACGGTTTGCGGGAGTTGACCGGCAGGGAGTAGCGGACGCCGTCCGTGTCGAACCAGGAAGCCGTCTGGACGCCGCGCTGGATCATCGACCCGAGGAAATAGAGGTCCAGGTAGGAGAAGGTCTTCTTGTCGTTGTACTGCCAGTCCAGGTAGGCGCGGTGCCTGAAGGATGGGCGCAGGTAGATGTTGCCCGTGGAGATCTGGAGCGGGTTGGAGATGTCCAGCACCGGCGCGATCCGGCTGCCGGATACCTGGCTGGAGTTCCCCTGACCCTGGTAGGAGACGGACAGGGAGTGGCCGCTCTGGGTGTTGTGGCGGATGTTGATGTAGGGTGACCAGTCGGATAGCCATTCGCCGATGCCGGTCTGGGTGTCCTTGCCCAGCGAGCGGGCGCGGACTTCGTTGCGCGTCTGGAGGAACTGGACGCCGAAGTAGAACTGGTCGCGCTCCTTGCGCCACTGCATCTGGACGCTCTCGCGCAGCGCCAGGTAGTCGCTCCGGGAGGTGGAGGAGTAGTAGTCGTTGGCGGAGCCGTCGGCATTGAAGGCCGCTTTCCCGCTGCCGCGCTGCCGCCATAACGGGTTCAGGATGACCGCCAGGCCCCAGTATTTCCCGAAGGGCTCCAGGTAGCTCAGGTTGCCGGACAGCGTCTTGTTGTTGCCGCTGTTGTCGTAGCGGAGGTCGCGCGGGGTGACGGTGGTGCCGTACCAGGTCCGGGAGACCTCCCCGCTTTTGCCCGTGTTCCGGGTGAAATCATAATTGAAGGTCAGCGTCAGGCTGCGCCGGTCTTTGCCGAAGTCCTTGACGCCGCCCGAGAGGCGGCCCTCGGCGTGGAAGCTGCGCGAATTCGACGTCTTGTCGGCGTCGGTGCCGTTGACCTCGGCGCCGCCCGTGTCGGTGGTGACGGAATGGTTGCTGGTCGAGCCGTTGCTGTCGCTGAATCGGAAGCCGGGCGAGAAGTTGAAATTGAACTTCTTGGTGTCCTTCCGGTTCAGCTCGAAGTTCACGGTGACCCGCTGGCTGCGGCTGGTGCCGGAGGACCGGCTGTTCGTGAAGAGAGGGTCTTCACCCACCAGCGTGGACTGGCGCGTGGAGCGGGAGCCCGAGAGCTGGTCGGAGAAATTATAGCTGACGCTGGCAGTGGACTCCATGCCCTGGATGCGGTCGGAGTTGAGGTTGACGCCCGCCAGCGCGGAGGTCTTTAGCCCGCCGATCAGGGACATGAGGTCCAGGTCCTCCAGGTCGTCATCCGAGGAAACCAGGATAAGGCCACCGCCATTGCCCGGTTCCGAGGCATTCTGCCCGTTGGCCATGATGGTCAGCTGGTCCTGCTCATTGTAGCCGCTGAGCATGAAGTTGCCGTTGAACAACGCGTGGCGGTTGTCGCCCAGGCCTTCCGGGTCGCTTCCCGGGCGGTAGCCGCCACCCAGCTTGGCGTTGCCGAACCAGCCCTGCTTGTATTCCTCTTTCAACTGAAGGTCCATGACCGTCTCCCGGCTGTCCTCCGAGGCGATGCCGGAGAAGGCCGCTTCCTTGTTCTCCTGGTCCACGACCTTAATCTTGTCCACGATCTTGGCGGGCATGCTCTTCAGGGCGGCCGACGGGTCGTTGAAGAAGAAGGTCTTGCCGCCGACGGTGATCTTGTCCACCTCCTTGCCGTTGACCTTGACCTTGCCGTCCGCGCCGACCTCCATGCCCGGCATCTTCTTGATCAGGTCTTCGAGCATGGCGTTGTCGCCCACATGGAAGGCCGCGGCGTTGTAGATCAGCGTGTCCTGCTTGACCTCGATGGCGTTGCCGACCGCCGTGATGGACGCTGCGTCAATGATCTCCGGGTTCTCCTCCAGCTTGATCACGCCGAGGTTCTCCTCGTAGTTGCGGAAGTTGCAGTCCTTGGTGAAGGGGGTGTAGCCGATCAGCTCCACGTTCAGCCGGTAACGGCCCACGGGCACGTCCGTAAGCTCCACTTTACCCTCCGTGTCGGACAGGGCGAAATGGGTGATGGTCGTGTCACCCTGCGGGTTGAGGTAGACCGTCGCGAAGGGCAGGGGTTCTTCGCTCTTGGCGTCCTTGAGCGACAGCAGCACTTTGATGTTGCGGTTTTTCTCGAACATGTCGTAGTCCATCAGGATCACCTGGGCATGGAGGGCGCCGGAAACCAACAGTCCGGCCAGGAGGATAATGAATCTTCTAAACATACCTACTAAACGTTTCTTCACAAAAGTAAAGACACTCGGACAGAAATTCAAGGCAAAAACCCCTTGAACGGCTGTCAAATCCCCTTTTTGAAAGAAAATACCGGGAGCGAAGCGGGGAATCTTCACTCCCGGTAATCAGTCTGGCTACTTCCGAGGGGTGCGGACCTGGAAGATGATCGGGATTCTCAGATTCGTGTCGATGGGCTTTCCGTCCTTCGTGGTGCCCGGCTCCCATTTCGGGGATTGCTTGATGGTGTCAGTCACCAGCGCATCCAGCTCAGGGCATACGCTTTCCATGACCTCAACGTCCCCGACGGTCCCGTCGGCGTAGACCTCAAACGAGACCCGCATCCTTCCGGCGTGCGCGCAGTCCTTCGGCACATCGATCCGCTGACAAAGCCACTTGCTGAATTCATTCAGGCCGCCGCCCTGGAAACTGGGCATCTTGTCGGGGATGAGGCGGAACGGAACGAGCTCCTGCTCGCTTTCGTCCCGGTAGCTGACCACGACGATCTCTTCCATTTCCATCGGAGCCTTCAGGTTGACGACGATGACGCCGTGCGCCGCTTTGTCGCCGTACTTCTTGAAGGCGGCCTCGTCCGTGAGCATCTGGACGGAATTAATCCGTCCCGTGCCCATCGCATCATACTCCGCCTTGGTGATTTCTTTCTCCTCGCCCCACGCTTCCCGTAAGATAATCAACGGATTCTGAAAATTTTCACTACCTTTGTCCGTCGGGACATAGACAGTCTTGGCCTGCAGGCCGATGCCCAGGCACACGAGCGGGAGCAGATACAGCACCCGCAGCCCTCTGCGAAGAGGGGATTTGGATTTTGACATCATAGTAATACGATTTTTAAGGATACTGTGATTAAAGCTGTTAGCAACTGAGTAGCCGCTCTTGCTGACAGCTTTTCGCGAAGATTGGCGCCGCCGCGCAGCACGGCGTCGTCCGCCTCGTATTCGTGCAATTCCTGCAGGTCCGCGCGGAGCATCCAGATGGCCGGGTTGAACCACTGGAACATCGACAGGACATCCACCAGCAGCAGCTCGACGGAGTGGCCGTAGGCGATGTGCGCCTTCTCGTGCGCGAGGATGGGGGCGTGCGGGCCGTTCCAGTCCTCGCGGGACAGCACGATGTAACGCATCCAGCTGAAGGGATCGATGTCCCGCTCCGTGACGATGATGCGGCAGCCGTCTTCCTCGCGGACGCATTCGCCCTGCCGGACGATGCGCGCGATGCTGAGGATGGACACGGCCACGCGCAGGAGCACGAAGGCCGCGCCGGCGAGGAACACGACCGTCAGCGCCACGGGCCACCAGGGGGTCGCGGCGGCGGATTCGGCGACAGCCTCCGCCTCGGCGGCGAGTTCGCCGCCCGCGCCAACCGGCTCGATCGGGCCGGCGACGACCGGATCCAGGGGTTTGCGGATGGTGACGATGCACAGCGGCAGCAGGAAGCTCATCGCCGCCGTTCCCACCAGGACGAAGCGGTTGAAACGGTGGAAGGTCTCCTTCTTCAGGAGGAAACGGTAGAAGAGGTAGAAGACCAGCAGCGCCACCGCCACCTTGGCTGTATATATAAGGAACGCAAACATGTTTATTTCTCTTTTTCGATCAGGTCGATCAGTTCTTTGAGTTCGTCCACGGAAATCTTCTCCTCCTTCACGAGGGCCGAAACTGCGCTCAGGTAGGAATTGTCGAAGTACTTGTCGATCAGGCCGATGAGCGAGCGCTGCTTATACTCTTCGCGCGATACTTTCGCGAAATACTGATACGTCGGGCCGTAGGCCTTGTGGTCGATGAAGCCGTCCTCCTGGAGGGTCCGCACCTGCGTGCTCAGCGTGCTGAAGTGGGGTTGCGGCTCGGGATACAGCTCCCGCAGCTCCCGGATGAACAGGGCGCCCCGCTCCCAGAAGTGGTTCATGATGATCTCTTCCTTGTTGGTCAGTCGTCTCATAAGCGTAGCTAATCTTTTTGGCAAATATAGCTAAAAAATTTAACTATGCAACTATTTCGTTTAAAAATTCACCACTGGGCACAAAATAGGGTCCCGTTGTAGGCGGGACCCTGAAGGCGTTACGGCTTAGTCGCCGGTGTTGGCGAGGGTGCCGGAGATGTACTGGTCGTAGGCGGTCATGTCCACGAGGCCGTGGCCGGAGAGGTTGAAGAGGATGACCTTCTCTTCGCCGGTCTCTTTGCACTTCCTGGCTTCGTTGATCGCGGCGGCGATGGCGTGGCAGGACTCCGGGGCGGGGATGATGCCCTCCGCGCGGGCGAAGAGCGTGCCGGCGGCGAAGGAGTCGAGCTGGCGGATGTCCGTGGCCTCGATGAGGCCGTCCTTGAGGAGCTGCGAGACGATGGCGCCGGCGCCGTGGTAGCGGAGGCCGCCCGCGTGGATGTTGGCCGGACGGAAGTCGTGGCCGAGGGAGAACATCGGGATGAGCGGGGTGAGGCCCGTCTCGTCGCCGAAGTCATACTTGAATTCGCCCTTGGTGAGCTTCGGGCAGGAGGCCGGCTCGGCCGCGATGAAGCGCGTCTTCTTGCCGTCCAGCAGGTTGTGGCGCAGGAACGGGAAGGAGATGCCGCTGAAGTTGGAGCCGCCGCCGAAGCAGCCGATCACGATGTCGGGGTATTCGCCGGCCATGGCCATCTGCTTCTCGGCCTCGAGGCCGATGACGGTCTGGTGCAGGCAGACGTGGCTGAGCACGGAGCCCAGGAGGTACTTGCAGTTCGGGGTGCTCATCGCGAGCTCGACCGCCTCGGAGATGGCGGTGCCGAGGGAGCCCTGGTGGTTCGGGTCGGCGGTGAGGATGTCCTTGCCGGCGCGGGTGGACATCGACGGCGACGGGGTCACCAGCGCGTCGAAGACCTGCATGATGCTGCGGCGGTAGGGCTTCTGCTCATAGCTGATCTTGACCTGGTAGACGGCGCAGTCGAGGCCGTAGAGCTTGGCGGCGTAGGAGAGGGCCGCGCCCCACTGGCCGGCGCCCGTCTCCGTGGTGACGTTGGTCACGCCCTGCTGCTTGCAGTAGTAGGCCTGCGGGATGGCGGAGTTGAGCTTGTGGGAGCCGAGCGGGTTCACGCTCTCGTTCTTGAAATAGATGTGGGCCGGGGTGCCGAGGGCCTCCTCGAGGCCGTAGGCGCGCACGAGCGGGGTGCAGCGGTAGTAGGCGTACTTCTCGCGCACGTCTTCGGGGATGTCGATCCAGCGGTCGGTCTGGTTGACCTCCTGGTTGGCGCACTCCTGGGCGAAGAGGGGATAGAGGTCTTCGGCCTTGATGGGCTGCTTGGTGCCCGGGTGGATCATCGGCTGCGGCTTGTTAGTCATGTCAGCCTGGATGTTGTACCATTGGGTAGGAATCTCGGACTCCGGGAGAATGAATCTCTTCTGTTTCATAACGGGTTATAGCGTTTATAAATTAAATTCGATGAAGGCTTCCAGCTCGTCGACCGCGCTCTGGGGCGTGGCCCAGCTGGTGCAGAAGCGCACGGCCGTGTGGTTCTCGTCCACGACCTGCCAGCGCTCGAAGCCGAAGGCCTCTTCCAGGCGGGGCAGGACGTCGTTGGCGAGCACGGGGAAGACCTGGTTGGTGGTGTTTTCCACGAGGAAGGGGATGCGCTTGCGCCGGAAAGCGGCGCGGACGTCGTCGGCCAGGCGGTCGGCGTGGCGCGCGAGCTTGAAGTAGAGCCCCTCGTTCATCAGCGTTTCGAACTGGATGCCGAGCAGGCGCCCCTTGGCGAGCATGCCGCCGTTCTGCTTGATGAAGTAGCGGAAGTCCTCGGAGAGGTGCGTGTCGGAGAAGACGACGGCTTCGCCGAACAGGGCCCCCTGCTTCGTGCCGCCGATGTAGAAGACGTCGCACAGGCGCGGCAGGTCCTTGGGGAGGATGTTGCAGCCGGAGGCCTCCAGGCCGTAGCCGAGGCGGGCGCCGTCGATGAAGAGGGGAATCTCCCAGTCCTGGCAGACCTGGTGCAACTCTTCGAGCTCCCGCTTGGTGTAGATGGTCCCGAGCTCCGTCGGGAAAGAGATATAGACCATGCCCGGCTGGGCCATGTGCTCGCGGCTGAAGTCGCTGTGGTGCGCCTGGAGCGCGTCGCGCACCTGCGCCGCGGTGATCTTGCCCGCGGGCGCGGGGAGGGCGAGCGCCTTGTGGCCGCTGTGCTCCACGGCGCCGGTCTCGTGGACGTTGATGTGGGCGCTCTCCGCGCAGAGCACGCCCTGGTGCGGGCGGAGGAGGGCGGAGATGACCGTGACGTTGGTTTGCGTGCCGCCCACCAGGAAGTGCACGTCGGCGTCGGGGCAGTCGAAGACGTAGCGGATGCGCCGGGCGGCCTCCGCGCAGTGCGGATCCTCTCCGTAGCCCAGGGTCTGCTCCAGGTTTGTGGCCTGCAGCGCCTCCAGGATCTGCGGACAGCATCCTTCCAGATAATCGCTTTCGAAGTGGAACATGTACGCTACCAACTAATCGTATCAGTTGTGCAAGGTAAGAAAAAAATCCTTTGGATATACCTGGGGATTGATTATTTTTGTGACAATCGCGCATGAAACGAAAAAGGCCGCGATTCACATCGCAGCCCTTTCGCAATTCTAACCAAAATTATTAACCAATGAAAATCTATTCGACCGTACTAATAACAAGCACCGTGCCAAAACAAAAAAATATTTTAAAAAAATGTTAAAAACTAACGCTGCCCGCCTGCTGGATGCTGCCGGAATCCAGTATGAACTAATTCCTTACGACTATACGGAGGAGGATTTGAGCGCGCAGCACGTGGCTGCGGAGCTGGGGGAGGACATCGACCGGGTGTTCAAGACCCTGGTGCTGCGCGGCGACCGCACGGGCTTTTTCGTGTGCGTGATCCCTGGCGACTTCGAGGTGGACCTCAAGGTCGCCGCCCGGATCTCCGGCAACAAGAGCTGCGAGATGCTCCACCTCAAGGAGCTGCTCCCGACCACGGGCTACATCCGCGGCGGCTGCAGCCCGATTGGGATGAAGAAGCCGTTCCCGACGTACATACACGAATCCGCGCTGCTCTACGACTTCATCTACATCAGTGCAGGGCAGCGCGGGCTTCAGTTCAAGATCGCGCCGCAGGATCTGATCGACTTCGTCGGCGCGGAGATGTATCCTATCTAGAGGGGCTTGTATTCAAAGCTGACCAGCTTCGCGTCGCCCTTGAGCCAGTAGCCCGGGCGCAGGGCGAAGAAGCCGTTGTAGTTGTTGTGATGCCAGCTCGAGAGGTCAAGGCCTTCCTTGATCAGTTCCCATTCGCCGTCTTCTCCCAATCTCCAGATGCTGACGATGTTGCGCTCGTTCCGGATGCGCTGGGTCCCTCCGGTCAAGTCCCCGGAGTTGGCTTGCTCATTGTAGAAGAGGAAGAGACCGGCGGAGTTTTTCTCCGTTGTTTCGAAGGTCGCCGTGATCTCGTAGGACTCGTCCACGGCGGTCGTGAGCCAGAGCGTGCCGTCGAAGTAGCCCGGCTGCCACTTGGACCAGAGGAGGGGATTCTGGACGTCGCGCAGGTAGCTGTAATCGCCCTGCAGGCCGCCTTGTTCCCATTTCGCGCCGTCCTTCTCCGTAAGGACGGGCCAGCCGTCCTCGGTCCACTCGACGCTCTCGATGATGGTGCTGCGGCCCAGGGTGTGGAAGCCGTTGCGGTAGGCGTGGTAGACGACGTACCAGTTGCCGTCGGCGTCGTCGATCAGGGTGCCGTGGCCCTTGGACCACCAGGCCTCGTCGGCGCTGTAGGTGTGGACCATCGGGTTGTGCGGGCTGTTCTCCCACGGGCCGAGCGCGCTCTTGCTGCGCGCCACGACGACCATGTGGCTCGTGACGGGGCCGGCGGTGCCGCCCTCGGCGCTCACGAGGTAGTAGAAGTCGCCGCGCTTGAAGAGCTTCGGGGACTCCAGCCACATGCCTTCGGTCTCCCATTCGGCGGGGTACTCCCAGCCGTCATAGACCTTCTGCGGCTTGCCCGCGGCGGCGAGGCCGTCCGGGGTCAGGGGCGTGACCCAGCCGTTGTTCGTGTAGAGGTAGCGCTGCCCGTCCTCGGCCACGACGTGGCCCGGGTCGATGCCGCCCACGTCCAGCTTGACCGGCTTGCTCCAGGGGCCCTCCGGCCGGTCGGCCGTGACGACGTAGTTCTCGCCGCGGCTGGTCGGGTAGTAGATGTAGAACTTGTCACCGACCTTGCAGAGCTCGGGGGCGTAGATGGAGTAGTCACCGTCCTCGACGGCGCGTGCAATCGGCTCCCAGTGGATCAGGTCCGTGGAGTGCCAGACGAGCAGGGCGGGGAAGTAGGTGAAGGACGAGTGGGTGATGTAGAAGTCCTTGCCGTCGCGCACGATGCTCGGATCCGGGTAGTCGCCCGGGAAGATGCAGGTCTTGAGCGGCGCCGCCTGGGGCGCGCAGGAGGCCAGGACGGCGATCGCCGCCAGGGCCGTGAGGAGGGAACGCATTTTCATCCAGATAACGAATTTGTATGAAAACAAAGATACTGATTTTTTGCAGAATACGTCGTCATCTGATGGGTTGTCGGGTTGAAATCGTGAATTCAACAACCATGCGAACAGCCTCCAGCCCGTCGCCGGACTCTCCCTGCGGGTCAGCTTCTAGGCTTCATCACTGTTTCCAGGTATAAACCGTACTGGTTCCCTTGGCATTCGTCTTGGTCACTACATAGACGAACGAGCCAGGAATGGCTTTCTCCTTAAGCACCGCTGCGGCTTTTTCGCAGGCGGCTTTCACCTTGTCGTCGCCACCGTTGTAGATAAAGTAGCCATTTCCCGGAGTTACTCCCAGTTCCTGCTTGAAGGCATTCTTGAACGTGTTGTCAATGAGGGTAATGTCAGCGAGGAAGGTGTTGGATGCGGATGAATAGCTGTCAAAACCGAAATTGTACGTGGTGTCACCGATTACTTCTTCCTTGGTGCAGGCGCTGAAAAGGGACATCAGGGTGGCGCAGCAAAGGACGGCTGCGAGCGTCATGAGGATCTTTTTCATTTGTTTGATTATTAATATATTTAATTGATAGGGATCACTTGTTGTTTGGTTCGAAGATGACGTACCAATAGCCATCGACGTCGGGCCTTGCGTAGGCGACCGTCTTCCCGTCCGAAGAGATGAATCGGTCGAAGATGTTCTCGTCTCCAGGGCGTTGTGCGGTACCTTGATATTGGAATCCCAGTCTGAGCAGCCAGTTCTTGGCGACATCGTAGGGTAAATCCTCACACCAGTTTTGACAGTAGACATACCGCAGGTTCTTCCCGTCCTCCGTCTCGAAGAGGTACTGCTCCGTGAGCTCCGGGGCCACATAGTAATATCGGTGCCAGCTGGCATAGACTTCTTCCCAGTAATCAAGCCCGTCGTTCCCGGCCCGCCACCACGGCTTGGCCTGGATGTGCTTTTCCACATCGGCAATACTGCAGCCCCAGTCCAATAAGGGATCGGTGACGAGGACGCCGTTTTCGCCGTCATTTATCCATTGGTTTACTTCCCAGTTCGCGCCGCAGAAAGGAGGTTGCCACTTGCGGGTCTGGTAGTTCAGGTAGATGGTGAAATTGTCTCCCGCTTCCAGCCGAAGGGGCTCCAGGGTACTGAGGAGGTCGTCATCGGCTCCGTCTTTGCGTTCACCCCAAAACTCCAGGGTCAGATCGTCGCTATGCGCCAGGGTGAAAAAGGTATATCCGTATTTCGGGTGACAATAGGCAACGCAGTCGTACAGGTCCGGGTCCGTGTTCTCAACATAACGATCTTCTTCGTCCAGGGCGGGGTTGAGGCGAAGTCCGGGGTGGAGCTGTTTCGCCTCGGATCCCTGTAGCGTGACTTTGTTATAGGCCGGTTCGTCGGGGAGGTTGATGACGGAGAGATGGATGTTGCTGCCCATGGCCTTGGGTGTGAGGCTGACGTCGGCCGCGCCATTCTGAATCGTCAGCGTCGTAGCATCGTACCCCAATGCATAAATATAAGATACAGGGTTTGCGTTGGCCATGATGCTGACCGTGGAGAGCTCGGATTCGTCGACGACATGCCATCCCCGCAGGTCTTTTCCGTTGAGATGAGCAACGATCGTCTGCCAGGCTACAAGTGTGTAAGTGCCGACGGGCAGGTCGTCTGCCTCGATGGTCATCGGGTTCAGAAACATGGATGTCTCTGCGCCCAGTTTGTTCACCAGATGTCCCTCCTGATTGTATATGAGCACACTGTCGACGACCGTGATTTTTTTCTGCATAAACAGTAAGTCTATTCCTTCCATGCCCAGTTCGACGTAAAGGGGTTCGGGATTCACCGTGATGGTGGCGTCGAAACGACCTTCGGAATTGTCTTTCATGCAGGCCGTGAACACCGGCAGGGCCATCAGCAGCGTCAAGGCCACAAATGCAGTAAAAGAATGTTTCATATACATACGCTTTGCTCGTTAAATCCGGGAGCAAAGGTATACAAAGCGGGGTGGCCTGTTGTGCCACCCCTGCAAATCATTGTGCCAATTCTGCAAAATCTACTTTTTGGCCGCTTTCCGGTAGTCTGAAGGAGACATGGAATAAGCTTCGTCGAAGAGGCGGTAGAAGGTGCGGCGGGTAAGGCCGCAGAGTTCGGCGATAAGTGCCACGGAATCAGAAGTGGTGGCCAGCAGGCGGGCGGCGTAGCGCAGGCGGTAGCCGTTGATGAAGTCGGTAGGCGTCACGCCGGCGCACTCGCGCAGGGCATCATAGATATAGGTGCGGTTGGTGCCGGCCAGGCTGGCCAGCGTGTCCTGGTTGGTGTCGGGATCGGTGAAGACATCGGGGTTGCCCATCAGTTTGCACAGGCGGCGGTAGAGCAGCTGGCTCTGCGTAAGCGTCTCGGCCGGCCTTTCCTGCAGGGCTTCGCGCTCTTCGGCTTCGGCTTTCTCCTGCTGCTGGATCTCCTGGTAGAGGCTGCGGTTCTTCTCCTCCAGCGCCTTGTTGTACTTGCGGGCGCGTACAAGGAGATAGCCCACGAGCAGGAGGATGATGATGGCCGAGAGGAGACCGATGCGGTGCATGGCCAGCGAATGGCGGCGGCTGGTAATCTCGGCCTCTTTCTGGCGGATGACCTCCTGCTGCTCCATGTCCATCTTCCGCTCCTCCACGTGGATGGAATCGCTCAGGTGGCGCATGCGGTCGGCGTATGCCATGGCCTCGCCCGTGCGCCCGGCCTTTTGCAAGGCCTTGTACTGGCTCATCATGTAGTTGTCGATGTAGGAGTTGTTGATGGAGCTGCCCCGGGCCAGATAGAGGGAATCGCTCTTGCGGAACAGGCGGAGGGCCTCGTCATAGCGGCCGACTATCGTCAGGTAGCGGGCTTCGGCCACCAGGTCATAGGGCGACGGATTGGGAGCCTGCCGGTGCTTCAGGTAGAGCGCCTCGGCCTTGTCGAAAAGGCCGTTGGCGGCATAGTTGAGGGCCTGGTTGATGGTCAGGATGCTGCTGCGTGCGTTCAGGATATTCTCCGGCATGTCGGGACAGCGGGTCATGCGGGCCCGGGCCGTATCGCCTTTGGCGATCAAAGGGAGCGCTTTTTGGGGCAGGTCCTGCTCGAGGTAGAACTCCGTGGTCTCTACGACGGCTACAACCAGGGCGTCTGCAATCCAGTAATCTTTGGGCTCTGTTACACCCATCATCAGGTCGATGCCATCCAGATAATAGCGTTCGGCCTCTTCCGGATGCCCCATATTTTTCTCACAATCACCTTTGACGGTGAGTGCGCGGCTCTTTATCCGCAGGGCCATCTGCCCGTCCATGCCACCCTTGTCCGCGTCGGCAATCAACTCGTCGGCCAGGTGGATGGCCTTCCCCCAATCGCCATTCTTGGTCAGCAGGGAGGTGAGCTGGAGCAGAGCCGAATAATAGTTGACGTCTTTGCTCCGGAGTTCGGGACTGTGCTTGATCTGCTCACCGTAGTAAACAGCCAGTCGCGTCTTGCCCATTACCCCGTAGACGTTGGAACGGATCAGGTTGGCCGTGGTTTCCGTGAACACGCCTGCGCGCTCGGCGCTGTCTACCCGCACCAGTACTTGTTCCGGGTTCGAGTATAAGAGATCCTGGAGCTCGTATTTTAGTTGGGTCGCCTCCTCGCTGCGGTCGGGCTTGGCACAGCCCACCAACAACGACAAAGCCGCTAAAACGACAGTCAACAAGATGGAATATCTGCGTTTTTTCATGTAATGCACTTAAACCGCGCAAAGATAGGCAGATTTTTCCAATTTAGGGATTATTCTCCCGTTCGGATGTACTGCAGGGCCCGCTCCAGTTGGTTGTCACGGCCGGTGGCCTCGAAAAGGTTTGCATCCAGGGCGATGGGGATGTCAGGGGTGACTCCCACGCCTTCCAGGATGCCCAGTTCGTCACTGATGGTACTGCTGGTGGGGATATAGGCATAGAACGGAGTCTCTCCTCTGACCCCAATGCTGCTGGCGTATGCAAAAGAGTAGTATTCCGGATCGGACAACAGAAGGCTCAATCCTCCCCAGGTGTTGCCGCCCATCACCACGGCGTTGTCCATAGCCTTGGCTCCCAGACAGGTAAGTTCGGCCATACTCACAGTATTGCTGTTGGCCAGCACCACCACGGGTTCCGTAATGACGGCGTGTTCTGCTTGCATGGTCGGGAAGTGATTTGGCGTGAGAGGAGAGTAGTCCAGCCGTCCCACCCCGCTTTTGAACCGGGCCGAGGAGACGTTGTGACCTCCGCTGGGAAGAAGAGCCCCCAGTACATAGGCATAATCGGACGAATAACCGCCGGTGTTGCCGCGGAGGTCAATCACTACGCCTTTGAGTTTTCCTTCCTTGTGCAGGTCCTGGATGGCCGAGAACCACTCGTTCCAGACAGCGGAAACCCTTTGGGTCATTATTTTCTGGCATTCGCTGGCCATAAGCTTCCCTTCCAAATACTGGCCCAGATAGAAGCCGGTACAGTGAAAATATGCGATTCCGGGGTCAAAGAGCATAAATTGTATGTCGATCCAGGAAGTGGAGTCGCTGAGGTCAAAGGGTTCAAACGCAATGCCAATGTTCTGGTACTTGGTGGTAAGGACCTGATTGAAATAGTCCAGATCCTGGATGGATTCCAGTTTGTAAGCGGCCAGTTCCCGATAGGCTGCCCTGTATTGCACCAGGAAATACAGATCCAGGTCTGTAAGGTCCGCTCTTTTGGCTTCAAGCGCTTTAATGGCCGCATCCAAGGCCTGGAGGGCCGCTTGCACCTGACCTTCAATGAAGCTGGCGGGTCGGGTGTTTGTCAGATGAAAACGCAAAGCCTGGTTTTCACCGGCCTGGGGAGTGAGATAATAGCCCTTGTGAGGTGGCCTTCCTTCGTTTATGTCGGGCCGGGAAGCGTTGCGCAATTTGGCAGGATAGATGGCGATATTGTTGCCGGAATCCAGGTTTTTGACTTCCACCATGAGATGTCCGTCGTGAAGCGGGGACAGGATGGCGGTGTAAAGGGCTTCCAGCTCTTCGTCGCTCACCGGATTCTCTTCTTCGTCCCGCTGGTCCAGTTCTTCCATCAGGGGAAGATACTCTCTGTACACGGCGTCCCAGTCCAGCCCGTGCTGCATCTCGTAATCCCAGATTCCGTAATTGCAGTTGAGGCCGGTCCAAAGCGCCTGGAACTGCGCTGTGAAAGACTGAGATGCCTCTGAAAAAGTAAGAGCGTCCTTTTTGCCATAAGAAAAAATGACGTCGCTTTCCTTACGGCAGCCGACCGTAGCCAGGACTAATGCCAGAATGACTCCAATCTTTTTCATAGGCTAGAAAATATAAAAGACGCCTGCCTGCAGGCCGATGGTTGTATTATAACGAGGGTCCTGGATAATCATATAGTCTTTCTGGGTGCTGGTGAGGCCGTAGTAGCAGCGGGCCTCGGCCTGAACGGCCCAGTGGGAGAGAAAACGCCATTCCACCCCGACACCGCCGGCAAGGCCCCACTCCGTGCGGTTGTCCCGGGTGGAATCAAAAACAAAGTCTTCGTCCACATCCGTTACCTGATCAGACGTTACGTTAATATACTTTCCTTTCAGATGGGAGGAGCACCACCAGGCTCCATAACCGCCCAGGTTCAAGAACCCCCTTACGAAGGAACCTCCAAAACTGAAGGAAGCCATCACAGGTAACTGCAGATAACTGTTGGCAGTGACGTAGTCGGTTCCCGATAAAGACTCGAAGGTCCTTTGCTGACGGTAATTCTTGGCCGTCATATTGAGTTCGGC
The DNA here is from genome assembly GCA_902768985.1 of uncultured Bacteroidia bacterium. Lineage (GTDB taxonomy): Bacteria > Bacteroidota > Bacteroidia > Bacteroidales > UBA932 > Cryptobacteroides. The sequence continues at coordinate 89,712 of CACXNA010000015.1, forward strand.
CCGCACACCCAGCCAGTCGGCAAAATTGTACTGGCCCGCAATACCGGCACTGGGGCCCCACTGTCCCCGGTATTTGAGGTCTGCCATATAGTGCGTGTCAATGGAATAATGGTTCCAGACGGCGCCTCCAAAGACGCCCGCGCGCCACTGGGCCTGGGCCGAATAACTCAGCAATAAGAGCGCGGTCAGGAGCAGGGTGGTTTTTTTCATGCAAATATAGATTGTTTACTCCCAGCTGCCGCTGGTGGCGGTGCCGTCGGCGGCGAAGTTGAAGAGATATTTCATGATGGGTTTTTCGAGATACCTTTCGGCATAGGCGGGAACCTTGTCATACTGCATGCTGGTGCCGCCGCTCACTCCCCTGGAAACAGTCTCTCCCAGCTTCTCATTGCTTTTGTTGACGACATAGTACTCGTAGTTGTAAGTGTACTTGGCATTGAACACGCCCATTTGGGCGGGATCGAAACCGCTCTTCAGCTTGATCATCACGCGGGCGCCCAGGGTGGCGGGCAGCTGGTTGGCCTTGACGGATTTGGTCCACGTTTTCGAAGTCATGGTCTCGCTCTTTACCGCACCGGTGGCATCGTAGTACTCCATAGTCAGGGTGAACGCATTGAAGAGGTCATCGGTGACCGAAAAACTGTAGTCCATCACGGCGGCAACGGGGGTGGTGTCTTTCGTCGTCGGGGTCTCAGGCTGGTCGGGAAGGGTTTTTTCGCAGGATGTAAACAGGGTGGTGCAGCAAAGCATGGCTGCAAGCGTCACAAGAATCATTTTCGTTTTCATAAATTATTTGTTATTGAATTTGTCTGACAGTTCGAGATTCTCCTGGATAAACCTGGCCAGGGCGGCGTTTTTATCTCCAATCCGCCACTGTTGGTACACGATGATGGCCACCAGCAACAGGACGATGACGATGATGGCGGCTGCCAGGGCTACGGTGATGATCAGGGTGAAATCCATACGCTTTGCTCGCTAAATCCGGGAGCAAAGGTATGCAAAGTGGGATGGACTGTTGTGCCACCCGTGCAAATCATTGTGCCAATTCTGCAAAACCTGCCTCGATGAGGGGAAGGAGCTCCTCGTCGGCCGGGAGCCACCGGACGCTGTGCAGGTCCGTGGCTCCCAGCCAGCGGGCGGCTTCGTGCTCGTTGAGGTGCAGGGCCTCGCTTGCGAGCGAGCACAGATAGCAGTGCATCGTGAGGTGGAACTGCGGGTAGTCGTAATCCACCGTGTGCAGGAAGGCGTCCACGCGGATCTCGGCCGAGAGTTCCTCCCGGATCTCCCGGACGAGCGCCGCCTCCGGCGTCTCGCCGGGCTCCATTTTCCCGCCCGGGAATTCCCACCAGTCCTTCCAGTCGCCATAGCCCCGCTGGGTGGCAAAGATCTTGTCCCCCTTGCGGATGATGGCTGCGACGACTTCGATGGTTTTCACGGGCAGGTGACAGGCTAGTGCTGGATGGACATCAGGCGGATATACTTCAGGACGTAGTCCGACCAGCCCTCGGGGCCGGGGTACTGGTAGCGGGCGTTGCCGTTCGGGTCCTCCCGGAAGATGGTCTCGCCGGTGGGGGTCAGCGTGACCCAGCCGCGCGGGGAGAGCTTGTAGAAGATGTCGTCGCCCTCGACCGCGTTGATGACGGCGAGCGGGTCCCACATCTTCTGGAACTTGTCCTCGGTGAGGAACTGGTAGATCCACTTGATCGGGTGGGCGTCGGTCCAGTCCATGTCTTCGATGATTTGGGCGGCGCTGTAGTACAACGGATCGCCGACCTCGCCCGGGGAGAAGACGATGTCGATGTCCTTGGGCAGGAGTTCGAAGAACTTGAGGGAGAAGTCGATGGCGGCCGTGAAGTTGTAGTCGTGCTCGAAGGAATCGCCGAACACGCCGCCCATCGCATAGATGTTCTTGACCTTGCGCTGCACGAGCTCCACGCCGCTGAGCGGGGAGTACTCGTCCGGACCGGACTCGAGCAGGCGGGCGAGGGACGTCACGAAGCCGATGGAAGCGATGGTGACGGACTTGTCCGGCTGCGCGGCCAGGAGCTTGCGGTAGAGCTTGTAGCCGTCCATGTAGTCCCCGTCGTCGCCGATGCTGCGCTTGAAGAGCGGCTCGGCGTCGGTCGAGCGGGCGTAAGCCATGTTGTGGTAGGGGATATAGACGTGCGGATCTGCGACGCCGGCCCGCTCCAGGGCGATGGGGATGTCGGGATAGCCGTAGTAGTTGTTCAGCACGTCGACGGCGTCGGCGTTGGCCCGGTTCATGCGGTCCACGACCACGCCGAGCAGGGTGCAGCGCTTCATGTCCATGTAGCGGTAGAGCATCATCAGGGCGAAGAGGTCGTCGGTGGAGGATCCCATGTCACAGTCGAGGATGATGCGGAGATCCTCCTGCTCATAGTCGGACCTGACGTTGATGTTCAGGGAGGTCACGTGCAGCGAGAGTTGGGCGTTCTCGCGGGCGAAAGCCATCGCGGCGGCGAGGCTGTCCTCCGGGAAGGAACGGGAGCTGTCGAAGTAAAAGCGGTCGTCGTCGGCGTTGTACCAGCCGCCCACGAGGTTCTCGTGGGCATGGGCGTGCTTGATGACGGCAGGAAGGCTCTTGCGGTCGAAGCTGTTCTGGGTGGCCTCATAGGCGACGATCAGGCCTTCCTTCGGGTAGCTCATGGTGTTGAGGTCGAGCGTGAAGCCCTCGGGCATCGTCTGGCTCATCACCCACAGGGCCGTCGCCAGATCCTTGTCGGAGACGGTCTGCTGCCCGAATCCGGGCACCGACAAGATCAGCAGCGTGACGGCTATCAATAGAATACGTTTCATGTTGCTTGGTTTGCAAAAATCATAAGGCACTGACAGCACGTCAGTGCTGAATCGCCATCAGACGGATGTACTTAAGCACCATGTCGCACCAGACGGGGTCGCCGACATACTGGTAGCGGGCGTTGCCGTTCGGATCCTCCTTGAAGAGGGTCTCGCCGTTCGGGGTGAGGGTCACCCAGCCGCGCGGGGAGAGCTTGTAGAAGCCGTCGCCCTCGACGGCGTTGATGACCGCCTGCGGGTCCCACATCTTCTGGCCGGTGTCGCAGTTGAGGAACTGGTAGGTCCACTTGATCGGGTGCAGGTCCGTCCAGGACATGTCGGAGATGACGGTCTCGGGACGGTAGTCCAGCGGGTCGCCGACCTCGCCCGGGGAGAAGACGATGTCGATTTCCTTCGGCAGGAGCTCGAAGAACTTCAGGGAGAAGTCGATGGCAGCCTTGAAGTTGTAGTCGGGCTCGACGGCGTCGCCGAACACGCCGCCCATCGCGTAGATGTCCTTGACCTTGCGGCGCATCAGCTCGACGCCATTGAGCGGGGAGTACTCGTCCGGGCCGGACTCGAGCAGGCGGGCGAGGGACGTCACGAAGCCGATGGAGGCGATGGTGACGGACTTGTCCGGGGACTCCGCGAGGAGCTTGCGGTAGAGCTTGTAGCTCTCCATGTAGGTGCCGTTGTCACCGACGCTGCGCTTGAACATGGGCACGGCGTCCGTGGAACGGGCGTAGGGGAGGTTATGGTAGGTGATGAACACGTGCGGGGTGGGAATGCCCTGGGTCTCCAGGCCGATGGGGATGTCGGGATAGCCGTAGAAGTTGTTCAGCACGTCCACAATGTCGGCGTTGGCCTTGCCCATGCGGTCCACGATCACGCCGATGAGGTTGCAGCGCTTCATGTCCATGTAGCGGTAGAGCATCATCAGGGCGAAGAGGTCGTCGGTGGAGGAACCCATGTCGCAGTCGAGGATCACGCGGATGTCCTTCTGCTCGTAGTTCGTCCAGATGTTGATGTCCTTGGAGGCGCAGTAGATCGTGTGCTGGCCGTTGTCACGGGCGAACTGCACCGCGGCGGCGAGGCTGTCCTCCGGGAACATCCGGGTGCTGTCGAAGTAGTAGTGGCCGTCCTCTTCGTTGTACCAGCCGCCCACAAGGTTCTGATGGGCGTGGGCATGCTTGATGACGGCGGGGAGGCTCTTGCGGTCGAAACTGTTCTGCGTCTCCTTGTACGAGACCATCAGACCTTCGGTCGGCTGACGCATCGTGTCGAGGTCCAGGGTGAATCCGTCCGGGTACATCTGCCCCATGGCATAAATGACATTGACCAAATCCTTGTCGGAGATCTTTTCCTGGGCGTAGACCGGCAGGAATGCGCAGCAGAGTGCAAGCGCAAACAGTACTTTTTTCATTCTATAAGGTTGTTAGTTAAAATATGCGCAGACGAAGATACTCTTTTTAGCAGAAAATGTCAAAAATTCGCAGTAAATTTGCAGAAGACCACAATGCCTTTTTTATGCACGATTTAGCCATTATCGGGGGAGGCCCCGGCGGATACGTGGCCGCGGGCCGCGCCGCCACCGCCGGACTCTCCGTCATCCTGTTCGAGAAGAATAACCTGGGAGGCGTCTGCCTCAATGAGGGTTGCATCCCCACCAAGACCTTATTATACAGCGCCAAAGTGTATGATTACGCGCAGCACGCCGACCGCTACGGCGTGAGCGTGGAGGCGCCCTCCGTCGACTTCGGCGCCATCTTCAAGCGCAAGGAGAAGGTGGTCCGCAAGCTCGTCGCCGGCGTGAAGGCGCAGATGAAGGCGGCGGGCGTGGATGTGGTCGCCGCCGGGGCGGAGATCCGCGGCCGCAGCGGGGAAGGATTCGCCGTCGTGGCCGACGGCGAAGAATACATCGCCCGCAAGCTGCTGATCTGCAGCGGCTCCGAGGCGGTCGTGCCGCCCATCCCCGGCCTTCGCGAGAGCGCGGCCGTCGTGACCAACCGCGAGATCCTCGCGCTCGAGGAGCAGCCCGCGGAACTGGTCGTCATCGGCGGCGGCGTGATCGGGATGGAATTCGCCAGCTTCTTCAACTCCATCGGCACGAAGGTGACGGTGGTGGAGATGCTCCCGAAGATCCTCGGCCCGATGGACGCCGAGATCAGCGCGATGCTGCAGGCGCAGTACGCCAAGAAGGGCGTCGACTTCCAGCTGGGCTGCAAGGTCGTGGCGGTCGAGGGCGACACGGTGGTCTATGAGACCCCGGCAGGGGAGACCTGCCGCGTGCGCGGCGATAAGATCCTCGTGTCCGTGGGGCGCCGGGCGAAGCTCGATGGCTTCGGCCTGGAGAGCCTTGGCGTGGAGCTGGCCCTGAATCCCGCCGGCAAGCCGTACGGCATCAAGGTCGATGAACACATGCGCACGAGCGTGCCGGGCGTGTACGCCGCGGGCGACGTGACGGGCTTCTCGCTGCTGGCGCACACCGCGTCCCGCGAGGGTGAGGTGGCTGTGAACGACATCCTCGGCAAGGCCGACCGGATGCGCTACGACGCCATCCCCGGCGTGGTCTACACCAACCCGGAAGTCGCCGGGGTGGGCCTGACCGAAGCCGAGGCTGCCGCCCGGGGGCTGGACGTGCTCGTCCAGAAGCTCCCGATGGCCTTCTCCGGCCGCTTCGTGGCCGAGAACGAGCGGGGCGAGGGCGTCTGCAAGGTCCTCGTGGACAAGGCCTCCCGCACGGTGCTGGGCGTCCACATGCTGGGCAACCCCTGCTCCGAACTCATCCACGGCGCCTGCCTCGCCATCGAGCACAAGCTGACCGTGGAGCAGCTCCAGGAGACGGTCTTCCCACACCCGACCGTGTCCGAAATCCTGAAGGAAACCGTCGGCCGGATGGGATAGCTTTTGCACGCTTTTGAACAAACAGAACAGTTTATGGACGGCAGGATGCCATGAAAGTCTGCCCGAATCCCTACTTTTGTACCACTAGTAAATAACACCAACAATACCGATATGAAGAAATCCTTTATCATTGCCTCGCTGCTGCTGACGGGCGTCTCCGCCCTGGCGCAGCCGCAGCTCCGCAAGGACAACATCGACGAGGTCCTTGCCGCCATGACCCTTGAAGAAAAAGCCACCCTCCTGGTGGGTGGCGCCCGCGCCCAGATCGTGAACGGCGTCACCTCCGGCGTCGCCGCCCAGGTGCCCGGTGCGGCCGGCAACACCCGCCCGATCGAGCGCCTCGGCATCCCCGGGACGGTGCTCGCCGACGGCCCTGCCGGCCTGCGCATCCAGCCGACCCGTCAGGGGACGGACCAGACCTTCTACTGCACCGGTTTCCCCGTGGGCACGCTGCTCGCCAGCTCCTGGGACACCGCGCTCGTGGAGAAGGTGACCACCGCGATGGGTCAGGAAGTGCACGAGTATGGCGTGGACGTGCTCCTCGCCCCGGGCATGAACATCCACCGCAACCCGCTCTGCGGCCGTAACTTCGAGTACTTCTCCGAGGATCCGCTCCTGTCCGGCAAGATGGCCGCCGCCTATGTGCGCGGCATCCAGAAGAACAACGTGGGTACCTCCATCAAGCACTACGCCGTCAACAACCAGGAGACCAACCGCAACGAGGATGACGCCCGCGTGAGCGAGCGCGCCCTGCGCGAGATCTACCTCAAGAACTTCGAGATCGCTGTCAAGGAGTCCGACCCCTGGACCGTGATGTCCTCCTACAACCAGCTCAACGGCGAGTACACCCAGCAGAAGAAAGACCTGCTCACCACCATCCTCCGCGAGGAGTGGGGCTACAAGGGCATCGTCATGACCGACTGGGGCAGCAAGGCCGGCACCGTCAAGTCCGCCTGGTCCGGCAACGACCTCATGGAGCCGGGCAACCAGACCGAGATCGACCGCATCGTCGCGGCCGTCAAGGACGGCAGCCTCGCCATCGAGGATGTGGACCGCAATGTCCGCAACATGCTGAACTACATCGTGAAGACCCCGTCTTTCGCGAAATATAAGTATTCCAACAAGCCCGACCTCAAGGCCCACGCCCAGGTGGCCCGCCAGGCCGCCGGCGAGTCCATCGTGCTCCTCCGCAACGAGGGCGTGCTGCCGCTCAAGGGCAATGAGAAAGTGGCCCTCTACGGCATCTCCGCCATCGACTTCGTGGCCGGCGGCACCGGCTCCGGCGACGTCAACAAGGCTTATGTCGTGAACATGGAAGACGCGATGGTGAACGCCGGCTTCCAGCTGGACAAGAACCTCGCCGACTACTACAAGGCCTTCATCGCCTACGACAAGGCGCAGACCTCGCTCAACGGCACGGTCTTCTCCTGGTTCAACAGCCGCAAGCTGGGCGAGATCGCCATCCCCGCCACGGCCATCACCAATGAGGCGAAGGCCAACGACGTGGCCGTCGTGGTCCTCGGCCGCAACGCCGGCGAAGGCGCCGACCGCAAGCAGATCGACGACTTCGAGCTCACCAATGTCGAGCGTGAGCTGCTCCGTGACGTCAGCACCGCCTACCACGCCGTCGGCAAGAAGGTCGTCGTCGTGCTGAACATCGGCGGCGTGATTGAGACCAACTCCTGGAAGAACCTCGTGGACGCCATCGTCCTGCCCTGGTCCCCGGGCCAGGAGGGCGCCAATGCTGTCGCCGACGTGCTGACCGGCAAGGTGAATCCTTCCGGCAAGCTCCCGATGACCTTCCCGGTCAACTTCATGGACCACCCGTCCTCCGCCAACTTCCCGTTCAACTACACGCGCAACAACAACCAGTACGGCGGTTTCGGCGGCTTCGGCGGCCAGCGTCAGCTCCAGAAGGACGTGGACTATACCAATTATGAGGAGGGCATCTGGGTCGGCTACCGCTACTTCAGCACCGCCAAGGTGGGCGTCTCCTATCCGTTCGGCTTCGGCCTGAGCTACACCAGCTTCGCTTACAGCAAGCCGGTCGTGAAGGCTACCGCCGATGGCTTCGAGGCCAGCATCACCGTGACCAACACCGGCAAGGTGGCCGGCAAGGAAGTCGTCGAGCTCTACGTGACCGCCCCCGAGGCCGGTCTCGTCAAGCCTGCCTGCGAGCTCAAGGCCTTCGCCAAGACCCGCGAGCTGAAGCCGGGTGAGAGCCAGACCCTGAAGATGGTCGTGGACAACTACGGCATCGCCTCCTTCAACGATGCGAACTCCGCCTGGGAGGCTCCCGCCGGCACCTATAAGATCTCCTTCGGCGCCAGCGTCGAGGACATCCGCGCCACGGGCGAATACAAGGTGAAGAAGACGGTGAGCTGGCCGGTCAACGACCTGTTCGAGCTCAACGTCCCCCTGAACGAAATCACTGTAACTCGCAAATAACCAACTGCATGAAGAAAGCATTGATTCTTGCTTCTTCCGCACTGCTGGTCGCCGCCTGCTCGGGTGGCGATCCGCAGTTGGGGAAGGCTTCCATCGACAAGGTCCTCGCTGCGATGACGCTCGAGGAGAAGGTCCATTTCGTGATCGGCACCGGCATGACCGGTCTCGGCACTGACGAAGGCGTGGCCGCCACCATCGGCGCCACCAAGAACATTGTGCCCGGCGCCGCCGGCACGACCTACCCGATCGAGCGCCTCGGCATCCCGGCCATCGTCCTGGCGGACGGCCCTGCCGGCCTGCGCATCGACCCGACCCGCGAGGGGGAGGACCGCACCTATTATTGTACGCATTTCCCGATCGGGACGCTGCTCGCTTCCACCTGGAACCAGGAGCTCGTGGAGCAGGTCGGTACCGCGATGGGCGAGGAGGTGCATGAGTACGGCGCCGACGTCTACCTGGCCCCGGCCCTGAACATCCACCGCAACCCGCTGAACGGCCGTAACTTTGAATATTATTCCGAGGATCCCGTGGTGGCCGGCAAGACGGCCGCCGCTTATGTCCGCGGCGTCCAGAAGAACGACGTGGGTACCTCCATCAAGCATTTCGCCTATAACAACCAGGAGACCAACCGCACGGGCAACGACGCCGTCATCAGCCAGCGCGCCCAGCGCGAGATCTACCTCAAGGGCTTCGAGATCACCGTCAAGGAGGCCGATCCCTGGACGATCATGACGTCCTACAACAAGATCAACGGCACCTACACCTCCCAGAGCCGCGAGCTCGTCACCACCGTCCTGCGCGACGAGTGGGGCTACAAGGGTACGGTGATGACCGACTGGTACGGCGGTGACGACGGCGCTGCGCAGATGCGCGCCGGCAACGACATGCTCCAGCCGGGCACCAACCTGCAGTACGAGCAGATCATGGCCGCCATCCAGGACGGCTCGCTCAGCGAGGCCGAGCTGGATGTCTGCGTGCGCCGCACCCTGGAACTCGTGGCCCGCAGCCCGAAGGCCAAGGGATATGCCTACAGCAACGAGCCCGACCTTACGGCCCATGCCGCCGTCACGCGCCAGAGCGCGCTCGAGGGCATGGTCCTGCTGGAGAACAAGGGTGGTGTCCTGCCCCTCAAGAACGTCAAGAACGTGGCCGTGTTCGGCTGCACCTCCTATGACTTCGTGGCGGGCGGCACCGGTTCCGGCAACGTGAACCGCGCCTACACCGTGTCCCTGCTGGACGGCCTGAAGAATGCCGGTTTCAACGTGGACGACAGCAAAAAGGACGTCTACCTCAAGCACATCGCCGACGAACTGGCGGCCTTCCAGGCCTCCCTCCCGAACGACGGCACGTCCGCCTTCTATCCGACCCCGCGCCCGTCCGAACTTATCCCGTCCGCGTCCGAGCTGGCCGCTTCGGCCAAGGCCAACGACGTGGCCATCATCACCTTCGGCCGCAACTCCGGAGAATTCTTCGACCGCTCCGCGGCCGACTTCGCCCTCTCCGCCAAGGAGCGCAAGCTCCTGCAGGACGTGACCGCCGCCTTCCACAAGGCCGGCAAGAAGGTCGTCGTGGTACTGAACATCGGCGGCGTGATCGAGACCGCTTCCTGGAAGAACATCCCCGACGCCATCCTGCTGGCCTGGCAGGCCGGACAGGAGGGTGGCAACTCCGTGACCGATATCCTCACCGGCAAGCAGAGCCCGTCCGGCCGCCTGCCGATGACCTTCCCGGTGAATCTGCGTGACGCTGGTTCCTCCGCCAACTTCCCGATTGACGCCGACACGGGCATCTACTTCATCAACCGCCGCGAGGACGTGGGCCAGAAGGATGTGGACCGCACGGTCTACGCCGAGGATATCTACGTGGGCTACCGCTGGTTCGACAAGAAGAACATGGCCGTATCCTATCCTTTCGGTTACGGTCTGAGCTACACCAGCTTCGCCTATGCCGAGCCTTCCGTGAAGGCTGCCGGCGACGGCTTCGAGGCCAGCGTCAAGGTGACCAACACCGGCTCCGTGGCCGGTAAGGAAGTCGTCCAGCTCTACGTGAGCGCCCCTGCGGGCGGCCTGGACAAGCCGGTGCGTGAGCTCAAGGCTTACGCCAAGACGCGCGAGCTCCAGCCGGGCGAGAGCGAGGTGGTGACCCTGAAGGTCGACGCCTACGGCCTCGCTTCCTTCAATGAAGCCGCCTCCGCCTGGGAGGCCGCCGCGGGCGACTACACGCTCGCTTTTGGCGCCAGCTCCCGCGACCTGCGTCAGACGGCCGCCTTCACCCTCGCCGAGGGTAAGTCCTGGCCCGTGAACAATGTATTGGCCCCTCAGCAGCCGATTCAGAAGCTGCTGTAATATTGGTTATTCGTTGAAAAGGCCGCCCCTCGGGTGGCCTTTTCTTATTTGGAGCGACCCCCGAAGGGGGTATTTGCGTTTGGCGAAGATATTTTCTACTTTTGTAGGTTAGTTAGTTTTATCCGATGGACAACCTCGAAGAAATCAGAAAGAAGATAGACGCCGTGGACGCGCAGATCGCGCCGCTCTTTGAGCAGCGCATGCAGCTCGTCCGCGAAGTCACCGCATACAAGACCGCCCACGGGCTGGCCACGTGCGATCCGTCCCGCGAGGACGAGATCCTGCGGCGTGGCGCCGAGCGGGTGCAGGACCGCGATATCCGCGAGTATTACGTCGGCTTCCAGAAGGAAGTGCTCTCTCTCTCGCGCGACTGGCAGCGCCGCCTGAGCAGCGGCCTGAAGGTCGCCTACAGCGGCGTACCGGGCGCCTTCGCCTACATCGCCGCCTCGCGCCTCTATCCCGGCGCGGAGCTCGTCTCCTTCGACAATTTCGAGCAGGCCTACCGCGCCTGCGAGACGGGGGACTGCGACGTGGCGGTGCTCCCGTTCGAGAACAGCTTCGCCGGCGAGGTCTCGTCCGTGACGGACCTGATGTTCTCCGGCTCGCTCTACGTGAACCAGGTGCTGGAGCTCGAGATCGAGCAGAACCTGCTGGGCATCCCCGGCGCCGACAAGTCGAAGGTCCGCAAGGTCTACAGCCATCCCCAGGCCCTGGCGCAATGCGCCGACTACATCCAGCGCAACAAGCTGATTACCCGGGAGCTGTCCAATACGGCCGTCGCGGCGCAGCGCGTCTCCCAGAAGCAGGACCCGACCTGCGCGGCCATCGGCACGGCCGAGGCGGCGGCGCTCTACGGACTCGAGGTCCTCGAGCCCCGCATCAACACCAGCCGCACGAACACGACGCGCTTTGCGGCGTTCTCGCGGATGCTCCGCCTGGACAAGGAGAACAAGCGCAAGATGGACAAGCACTTCATCCTGATGTACACCGTCAAGAATGAGGCCGGCGCCCTGGCGCAGACGCTGAACATCATCGGCGCCCACAATTTCAACATGTGCAACCTCCACAGCCGTCCGATGAAGGAGCTGCTGTGGAACTATTATTTCTTCGTCGAGCTGGACGGCGACGTGGCGACGGAGGAGGGAAGCAGCCTGCTGCACGAACTCGGCCCGTTGTGCGACCGCCTCAAGCTCGTCGGCTCATTCTTTACGCGTTAGCCTATGAAGAATTCCATCGGAAACAGCGTCATCCTGACGGTCTTCGGCGAGAGCCACGGACCGGCCGTCGGCGTCGTGCTGGACGGCCTGGCCCCCGGACTGCCCGTGGATGAGGCCTACATCGCCGAGCAGCTCGCGCGCCGCCGCCCCTCCGGGGCCACCGATACGGCCCGCGTGGAGCCGGACCGCTTCCAGCTGGTCAGCGGCGTGTACCAGGGCCGTACCACCGGTACGCCCCTGACGATCCTGATTCCCAACGAGAACGTGCGCAGCACGGACTACGACGCCGTGCAGACGGTGGCGCGCCCCGCGCACGCGGACTATACGGCCGAGTGCAAGTACCACGGCTGGCAGGACCCGCGCGGCGGGGGCCATTTCTCCGGCCGCGTGACGGCCGGAATCGTCGCGGCCGGTGCCATTTGCCGGCAGGCGCTTGAGGCCAAAGGCATCCGCCTGGGCACGCACATCCTGCGCTGCGCCGGGGTGGAGGATGCCCCGTTCACGGACGTGGCGTCCGAGATTGCGCGCATCGAAGCGAAGCGCTTCCCGCTCATCCTCGACCGCGAGGAGGAGGTGGAGGCGGCCATCCTGGCCGCGAAATCGGAACAGGACTCCGTCGGCGGCGTGGTCCAGACCGGCATCTGCGGCCTGCCCGCCGGGCTGGGGGAGCCGTGGTTCGATTCGCTGGAAGGCGTGCTCGCCCGGGCGATGTTCGCCGTGGGCGGCGTCAAGGGCATCGAGTTCGGCGACGGCTTCGGCCTCGCGGGGCTGCGCGGCTCACAGGCCAACGACCCCTTCCGCATGCAGGACGGGCGCGTGGTCACGGAAAGCAACCGCAACGGCGGCATCAACGGGGGGATCACCAACGGGATGCCTGTCGTGTTCAATCTCGCCGTCAAGCCGACGCCGTCCATCGCGCGGCCGCAGCGGACGGTGGATTATAAGGAAGGAAAAGATGTGGAACTGGCCCTGACCGGGCGGCATGATCCGGCGATCATCCGGCGGATCTGCCCCGTGGTGACGGCCCTGGTGTCCGTGGTGCTGTGCGACCAGCTCGCGCTGCGCTTCGGCACCGATTACCTGGCAGCGAAATGAAGAACAGCTTCATCAATTACCGGAAGGTCCTGATTGTCGGCCTCGGCATGATCGGCGGCTCCTACGCCGAGAAGCTCAGCGCGCTGGGCTTCGAGGTGGGCGCCATCGTGCGCCGCCCGGAGGTGCTGGACTATGCGCTGGAGCGCGGGCTCATCGCCCACGGGCGGATCGAGGTGACGCGCGAGTACGTCTCGCAGTTCGACCTGGTGATCTCCGCCCTGTATCCCAAGGCTTTCGTCGAATGGGTGCGGAAGTACCAGGACTTCTTCAAGTCCGGCGCCGTGATTACCGACGTGACCGGCGTGAAGCGGGCGGTGGTGCCGGCGGTGCAGAGTATTCTGCGGGAAGACGTCGAATTCGTCCCCTCGCACCCGATGGCCGGCCGCGAGCGCTCCGGTGTGGAATTCGCTGACAGCAAGGTCTTTGCGGGTGCCAACTTCATCATCACGCCCACGGAGCGCAACACCCCGGAGGGGATCGAACTGGTGCGGTCGCTGGCCTGCATCCTGGGCTTCCGGCACATTGCCGTGCTGAGCCCCGAGGCGCACGACGAGATGATCGGCTTCCTCTCGCAGCTGACGCACTGCATCGCCGTGGCGCTGATGGACTGCAAGGAGTCCGAGCACCTGGTGGAGTACACGGGCGACTCCTTCCGCGACCTGACGCGGATCGCCCGGATCAATGAGAACATGTGGACGGAGCTGTTCCTGGAGAACCGGGACGAGCTCCTGAAGCAGATGGACCTCTTCCTGGAGAAGTTCACGCAACTGCGGGACGCCCTGGCGAAGGGGGACGAAGATACCATGAAGGAAATGATGCGCCTGTCGTCGTACCGGCGTTCGTTCTTTGATAAAAAGTGATAAGCGTATGAATATGGTTTTCAAGCGCAAGCTGCTGATCCCCAAGGAGATCAAGGAGATGTACCCGATCTCCCCGGAGGGGGCGGCCGCCAAGCGCAGCAATGACGAAAGCATCCGTGACATCCTCACCGGCGCGAGCAGCAAGTTGCTGCTCGTCATCGGCCCCTGCTCGGCCGACCGGGAGGATGCCGTAATCGAATATATTTCCCGCCTGCGCCCCCTGCAGGAGCGGGTGGCCGACAAGATCGTGATCGTGCCGCGCATCTATACCAACAAGCCGCGCACGACCGGCATCGGCTACAAGGGCATGCTGCACCAGCCCAATCCGCAGGCGCAGTCCGACATGCTCCGCGGCCTGATTTCCATCCGCAAGCTGCACATGCGCGCCCTGGCGGAGACCGGTTTCTCCTGCGCGGACGAGATGCTCTATCCGGAGAACCACCGCTTCCTGGACGACCTGCTGTCGTACGTGGCTGTGGGTGCACGCTCCGTGGAGGACCAGCAGCACCGCATGACCGCGAGCGGCCTGGACATCCCCGTGGGCATGAAGAACCCGACGGGCGGCGACCTGTCCGTGATGATGAATGCGCTGAAGGCCGCCCAGAGCGGGCATACCTTCATCTACCGCAACTGGGAGGTCGAGACCGCCGGCAATCCGCTGGCGCACGCCATCCTGCGCGGCTACGTGGATTCGCACGGGATCACGCATCCGAACTATCATTTCGAGGATCTGGCACGCCTGAGCAGCCTGTACGCCCTGAGCGGCCTGCAGAATCCGGGCGTGGTCGTGGACACGAACCACTGCAATTCCGGCAAGAAGTTCGAGGAGCAGATCCGCATCGCCAAGGAGGTGCTGCACAGCACCCGCCACAGCGAGGAGATCCGCACCCTGGTCAAGGGCCTGATGATCGAGTCCTACCTCGAGGACGGCTGCCAGAAGCCTGACGGCGGCGTCTACGGCAAGTCCATCACCGATCCCTGCCTCGGCTGGGAGAAGACCGAGCGCCTGGTGTTGGACCTCGCCGACCTCTGGGTATAGTTACCCTAAGATTATCCGGAAGAGCTTGTAGAGCTTGTAGGGCATGTAGCGGAACGGGAGGTCGAGGCGGCGCGGAGTGATGATGACCGCGCGCTCGTGCGTGAAGGCGTCGAAGCTCAACTTGCCGTGATAGTGGCCCATGCCCGAATTGCCGACTCCGCCGAAGGGGACCTTCTCGTTGACGATGTGCATGATGGTGTCGTTGATGCAGGCGCCGCCGGAGGAAGTGCGCCGCACGACGGACTTACCGTCACTCAATTTTCCGAAGAAATACAGCGCCAGCGGCTTCTCACGGCCGTTCACGAAGGTGACGGCCTCGTCCAGCGTCTCGAACGTGCACATCGGCAGGACCGGGCCGAAGATCTCGGTGGTCATCACCGCGGAGTCCGGCGCCGGGTCGAGGATGACCGTGGGCTCGATGTAGCGCGTGGCCGGGTCGGTCTTGCCGCCGCGCACGGTGCCGGAGGCCTCCGGACCGGAGATGTAGGAGGCGACGCGCGCGAAGGCCTTGTCTCTGACCAGGCGCACGAAGTGCTCCGTCTCCTGCGGATTCTCGCCTAGCAGGGCGTGGACCTGGCGGAAATACTCGTCCACGAAGGCGCTCCTTATCTTTTTATCAATCAGCACGTAATCCGGTGCAATGCAGGTCTGGCCGGCATTCAGGGCCTTGCCCCAGGCGAGGCGCTTCGCGGCCAGCTTGAGGTCGGCGTCGGCCGTGATGATGCAGGGGCTCTTGCCGCCCAGCTCCAGCACCACGGGGGTCAGGTACTTGGCGGCGGCTTCCATCACGAGGTGCCCGAGGGCCGGGCTGCCGGTGAAGAAGATGATGTCCCAGCGCTCCGCAAGCAGTTGCGTATTCACGTCCCGGTTACCTTGCACGACGGCGATGTAGCGCTCGTCGAAGGTCTGGGAGATCATTTCCTCGATCACGCGCGAGACGTTCGGCACGTAGGGCGAAGGCTTCAGCACGGCCGTGCAGCCGGCGGAGATGGCGCCCACGAGCGGGTTGACCAGCAGCTGGAAGGGATAATTCCACGGCGCGATGATGAGCGCGCTGCCCAGCGGCTCCGTAACGATGCGGCTGCGTGAGGGCAGCATCTGCATCGGCGTGGGCTTGCACTTCGTGCGGGCCCAGCCGGACAGGTGGCGCAGGTGGTTGCGGATTTCGCCGGTCACGAGGCTGACTTCCGTCAGGAAGGCCTCCGGTTCGGACTTGTGGAGATCGGTCCAGAGGGCCTCGTAGAGGGGTTTCTCCCATTTCTGGATGGCGCCGAGCAGCTTGCGGAGCATCTCCTTGCGGAAACGCAGGTCGCGGGTGGCGCCGGAGGCGAAATACTGACGCTGGAGCTCGTTCAGAGCGTGAATGCGCGTGGAATCGGTGTTGGTCATAACTATCTGGTTGCGTGTGTGGTGTCGTGGTGTGCCTGACGGCCGGTGAAATGGTTCATGACGGTGTACAGGCCGCAGATGTCGCCGAAGACGAAGTCGAAGAGGCGCTGCGGGAAGATGCCCTGCATCAGGCGGATGAAATGCTCGGAGAAGGGAATGCCCTTGTACCATTTATCGATCTCGATGGCGCGCAGCGTCTTGCGGGCCACGACCTCCGGCTCCTGGATCTTGAAGAAGGAGTGGATGCCGTCGAACATGCCGGTGTTGATGAAATACGGGGCGATGGTCGTGAGCTTCACGGGGCTCTTCTCGCGTGTCAGCTCGATGCGGACGGACTCGGACCAGCCGATGGCCGCCCACTTGGAAGAGGCGTAGAGGGCCATCTTCGGCAGGGCAAGCATGCCGGCCGAGGAGGTGACGTTGCAGATGTGGCCGCGGCCGCGGGCCTTCATGTCCTTGATATAGCGCAGGGCGACGAACATCGCGCCCTTGGTGTTGATGTCGATCGTGCGGATGATATCCTGGTCGGTCTGCTCCGCGAAGGGCAGGTTGTTGGTGATGATGCCGGCGTTGTTGATGAGGATGTCCACGTCGCCGCAGGCGGCCTTCGTGGCCTGGTAGGCGGCTTCGACGGAAGCGGGGTCGGAGATGTCGGCCCGGAAACCGGCGACCTTGCCGAGGGCGGAGAGCTCCGACACGGTGGCCCCGATGGCCGCTTCGTTGATATCCCAGATGATGACCTGGCGCGCGCCTTTCTCCAGGCTCCTGCGTGCCATGATTTTGCCGATCCCGGAGCATCCTCCGGTGATCAGGACGGTATTGCCTTGAATTTTCATGGCAGCAAAAATACGCAATCTACGCGCGCGCTGCGCGCAAATGTGGCGAATTCCCCCGGGAATGTGGCGAAATGACTACTGCTTCTTCTCGTAGAGGAAGCGGCGGATCTTGTGGGTGGCCGTTTTGCTGAAGGGCTCCTTCTGGATCTCGACGTCCTTGATCTTGGAGAAGCGGCTGACCTTGTCGTTGACGAAGTCCAGGACGGCCTGACGCTTCTTCTCGACTTCCTCGATGAAGCGGTCCTGGCCCTCCAGGTTCCAGTCCAGCACGTTGTCCTCGAACTTGACGAGGGCGATGAGCTGGCCGTTGCGCTGGATGACGAGGGACTCGCCGATGCCGTCGAAGCTGTTGATCACGTGCTCGATCTCCTCGGGATAGATGTTCTCGCCGGAGGCGCCCACGATCATGTTGCGCAGGCGGCCGCGGATGGAGAAGCGGCCCTTGGCGTCCATCGCGGCGAGGTCGCCGGTGCGGAACCAGCCGTCCTGGCTGAGGACGGACTGCGTGCGCTCGTAGTCCTTATAATAACCCATCATCACGTTCGGGCCCTTGACGATGATCTCGCCCAGGCCGGTCTCCGGATTGACGTCCGCCAGGCGCACTTCGGCGCCGTGGGTGGCGCGGCCGGTGGAGCCGACGTGGGTCTTGAACGGCGGGGCCGCGCAGACGAGCGGCGCGCACTCCGTGAGGCCGAAGCCGATGCCGTAGGGGAATCCGGCGCGGTGCAGGAAGGTCTCCACCTCGGGGTCGAGCTTGGCGCCGCCGATGCCGAAGAAATGCAGGCGGCCGCCGAAGGTGCTCTTCAGCTTGATGCCGACCAGCCACGCCAGCGTGCGCGGGGCGTGCTTCTCCAGGTGGGAGAGGAACTTGCTGCCGCGGATGGTGGGGATGATGCTGGTCTTGTACATCTTCTCGATGATGAGCGGAACGGAGAGCATCGTCGTGGGGCGGATCTCCTTGAGGGTCTGCTTGAGGATGGTCGGGGTGGGGACGCGCCGCAGGTAGCAGACGCGTGCGCCGACGGAATAGGGGTACAGCAGGCCGAGGGTCATTTCGTAGGTGTGCGCCATCGGGAGGATGGACAGGAAGACGGAATGCTTGTTCTCGTGCTGGGCGTACCAGGAGTCAAGCACCGACGCGCAGAAGTTGCGGTGGTTGAGCATCACGCCCTTCGGCGAACCGGTGGTGCCAGAGGTGTAGATGAGGGCGGCCATGTCCATGGGGTTGGGCGTGGCCACGCGGCCGTCGCAGGTGAACGCGGCGTCATCGTGCTTGATGAATTCGAAGGTGTCGATGTCGATCACCAGGCTGAGCTTGGCCATCGCCGCGTCGCTCACTTTCTTGAGCTGGCGGCGGGAGACGAAGAGGGCCTTGGACTCGGAGTGGTCCAGGATGCTCTCCACCTCGCTGGACGACAGTTCGTTCAGCATCGGCACGGCCACGCGCCCGTAGGCGGTGGTGGCGAAGAAGGCGATGCCCCAGTGGGGGCCGTTCTCGGAGAGGATGGCCACCTTGTCGGAGGCGCTGATGCCGAAGTTGGAAAGGATGCGCGACAGGTTGTCGCAGGTCTCCCGGTAACGGGCGTAGGTGTAAGACTGCTGTCCGTCAGTATATTCGGCCGCAGTCCGGTTCGCGTACTTCGCAGAAGCGTAGTCGTACAGATCGGAGAGGGTCTTGAAGTCGTGTCGCATTAATGAGTAATGTAATTTTCAGGGTAACGGGCGCCCAGGTCCATCTTCTCGTAGATCTCCTGGATGCGCTTGGTGTCTGCCGCGGCGTCGTCCGTGAGCTCGACCTTCTGGCCGCGGCCCACGCGCTTGCGCTTCCAGTCGAAGTAGCCCAGGTAGACGGGCACGTTGGCTTCGCGGGCGATCAGGTGATAGCCGCTCTTCCAGCGCTTGACGGGCTTGCGGGTGCCTTCGGGGGCGATGGCGAGGTGGAAATGCTCGCGGCTGTTCATCTGCTCGATGAGGCTGCGCACCAGTGCGGCGGAGTTGCTCCGGTCGACGGGGATGCCGCCCATGGCCTTCAGGATCCAGCCCAGGGGCGGGAAGAACATCTCCTTCTTGACCATGCAGAGCGCCTTGCCGCCGATGGATTCATAATAAAGGTAGGCGATGAGGAAGTCCCACACGGTCGTGTGCGGAACGCCCAGCATGATGCACTTGTCCTCCTCGGGGAGGCCTTCGACGACCGTCCAGCCGAGTTTGCGAAGCGCCCAGCCGCAGAATCTGCGCCAGTTACTCATTCGGGTGTAGTTTCTGATATTCGGCAAGACCCTCGGCCAGGATGGTGAGCGCCTTGCGCAGGGCGGGCACCTCGAGGACGTAGGCGATGCGGACGTGGTTCTTTCCCACGCCGGGGGTCTTGTAGAAGGACGCGGCCGGGGTCACCATGGTGGTGGCGCCGTCGCGGGAGAAGTCGGTGAGCATCCAGCGGGCGAAGTCCTCCGCGTTCGCGACCGGCAGCTCCACGACGGTGTAGAAGGCGCCGAAGGGCTTGGGGGCGAAGACGCCGGGGATGGCGTTCAGCATCTCCACGGCGCAGTCGCGCCGGCGGATGTACTCTTCCTTGACTTCGTCGAAGTAGGACTGCGGGGTGTCGAGCGCGCCGATGGCGGCGTACTGGCCGAGCACCGGCGGGCAGAGGCGGGACTGGGCGAACTTGAGCGCCGCGGCCATCACGTCCTTGTTGTGCGAGACGATGCAGCCGATGCGCGCGCCGCAGAGGTTGTAGCGCTTGGATACGGAGTCGACCAGGATGACGTTCTGCTCGCAGCCGGGGATGTTCATCGCGGAGAAGTGCGGCTCGTCGGTGTAGCAGAACTCGCGGTAGACTTCGTCCGAGATGAGGAAGAGGTCGTGGCGGCGGCAGAAGTCGCCGATCTTGAGCATCTCCTCCTTGGTGAAGAGCTTGCCGGAAGGGTTGCACGGGTTGCTGATGAGCACGGCACGGGTCTTCGGCGTGACGAGCTTCTCGAATTCGGAGATGTCGGGGACCTTGAAGCCCTCGCGGATATCGGTCGGGACGGCCTTGAGGGTGATGCCGTTGAGGTAGGCGAAGGTCTGGTAGTTGGTGTAGAACGGCTCCACGACGATGATCTCGTCGCCGGGGTCGGCCGCCACCTGCATCGCGACGGCGAAGGCCTCGCTGCCGGCCACGTCGACCAGCAGCTCGCTCACTTCGATGTCGATGCCGATTTTCTTGTAGTACTTCTCCACCATGCCTTCGCGGAGCTCGATCAGGCCCGCGGAGTTGGTGTAGGAGAGATGATGCATACCCTTGCACTTCTCCACGACGGCATTGAATGCGCAGTCGGGGGACTTGATGTCCGGAGCGCCTACGTTGAGGTGGTACACATGGATGCCCCGAGCCTTGGCGGCATCGGAGAGGGGGACCAGCTTGCGGATTGCGGAAGCCGGCATGGCCTGGGTCTTGGCGGAAATGTGCAGGGACATAATGCTACTAACTTTTTATATTCTCGCAAATTTACAAATTAATTACAAAATGCTATCTTTGTGGAGAGAGATTTTATATGGAAACCATTATTGACCGCGAATTTGGCGGCGAACGGCCGCTCTACAACAAGCACGGGCTCCGTCTGGAGAACGTGACCATCCATGCCGGGGAGTCCTCCATCAAGGAGGGGTCCGACATTGAGGCGCATCGCTGCCGTTTCGAGGGAAAATACGTTTTCTGGTGCTGCGAGAACTTCCTCGCGGCGGACTGCCATTTCACCGAAGGTGCCCGCTCCTCGCTCTGGCACAGCCGCGGCATGGAGCTGCGCGACTGCCGCCAGGAGGCGCCGAAGATGTTCCGCGAGAGCGCGGACATCCGCCTTCGCAACGTGGTGATGCCGCACGCGCAGGAGACCTTCTGGAGCTGCGACGGCATCGATATCGAGAACGTGGAGGCCCATGAGGCCGACTATATCTTCATGCACTGCAGCAACATCAAGGTGCGGAACCTCAAGTTGTTCGGCAACTATTCCTTCCAGCACACGAAGAACGTGGAGATCCACGACAGCGACCTGCAGAGCAAGGATTCCTTTTGGGAGACGGAGAACGTGACCGTCTATGACTCCTTCATCAACGGGGAGTACCTGGGCTGGCACTCGAAGAACCTCCGCCTGGTGCGCTGCCGCATCGGCGGCACGCAGCCGCTCTGCTACATCGACAACCTGGTGCTCGAGGACTGCACCTTCGAGCCGGACGCCGACCTGGCGTTCGAATATTCTTCCGTGCAGGCGACGGTCAAGGGGCACGTCGTGTCGATCAAGAACCCGCGCTCCGGCTCGATTCGGGTCGAGTCATGCGGGGAGCTGATCCGCGACGCGAACGCAAAAGCCCCGGACGACTGCGTCGTCAAGATCGGTTAAGCGATTGCAAATAAGATTAACAGCTGCGCGACGAGCACCCGCAGGAACATCGTCATCGGGTAGACCGTGGCGTAGTTGATGGAGGTGTAGTCCGTGCCGTAGGCGCCCTGCGCGAAGGCGAGGACGGCCGGGTCGGTGTTGCCGCCGGACAGCAGGCCGCAGATCTGGTAGAAGTTGAGCTTGCAGGCCAGACGGGCCACCAGGCCGGTGATCAGCACCGGGATGAGCGTGATCAGCGCGCCGTACAGGATCCACCAGAAGCCGCCGCCGAGCAGGGAGCTGACGAAGCTCTCGCCGGCACCCAGGCCGACCGCCGCGAGGAAGAAGCTGATGCCAATCTCTCGGAGCATCATGTTGGCACTGACCGTGGTATAGGTGGTGATGCGCCACTTCGGGCCGAAGTAACCCAGCAGGATCGAAATGATGAGCGGGCCGCCGGCGAGGCCGAGGCGGACCGGCTGCGGGATGCCCGGGAAGCGGATCGGGAGCGAACCGAAGATCACGCCGAGGGCGATGCCGAAGAAGATGGGAATCAGGTTGGGGTGGGAGAGCTTCTCGGGCTTGTTGCCGACGAGCACGGCCACCTGGTCGATGCCCTCCGGGGTGCCGACGACCAGGATGCTGTCGCCCACCTGGAGGATGAGGTTCGGGCGGGCGACGAGCTCCACGCCGGCGCGCATGACGCGCGTCACGGACACGCCGAAGCTGGTGCGTATGTGCAGGTCGCGGATGTGTTTGCCGGTCAGGGACGGCTTGGTGATGACGAGGCGGCGCGTGACGATGTGCTCGTCCTTCTTCTCCCAGTCTTCCAGGTGCATGGGCACTTCCTCGCCGAAGATGATGCGGACGGTCTCCACGTTGGGCTGCGAGGTAACGATGAGGACCTTGTCGCCCTTCTCCAGGACCGTCTCCGGTCCGGGGATGGTGATCTCCCCGTCCCGCATGAGGCGTGAGACCAGGAACTTGTCGCTCATGCCCCGGGTGACCTCTGCGAGGGTCTTGCCGAACACAGCGGGGTTCTCGACCTCGCAGTGCATGCGGCGGGCGGAGTCGGCCGGCTTCTCGGCCTGCTCCAGGTCCGCCTGCTCCTTCTTGAGGTCAATCTTGAAGATGCCTTTCAGCAGGATGACGACGAAAATGACGCCCAGCACGCCGAGCGGGTAGGCGACGGCGTAGGCGGATGCGAGGCCGGAAGAGGCCGCTTCCGCGGCGGAGGCCGGCTCGCCGCCGGCAATCATGGCGTCGGAAAGGGTCTGCTGGGCGGCACCCAGGCCGGGGGTATTGGTCACGGCGCCGGACATCACGCCCACGAGCGTAGTCAGGCTTTCGCCGGTAATCCAGTGGATGCAAACGGTCACGAGCACGGCGAGCAGGATCATCCCGGTGGCGAGCAGGTTCATGGTCACGCCACCCTTCCGGAAGGAATGGAAGAAGCCGGGGCCGACCTGCAGGCCGATGGAGAAGACGAAGAGGATGAGTCCGAAGTCCTTCATGAACGCCAGCGCGGTCGGGTTGGCCCGGAAGCCGAAATGGCTGACCAGGATGCCCAGGAAGAGGATCCAGGTGGATCCGATGGAGATACCTTTGATCTTGACCTTGCCGAGCAGCAGGCCCGTGGCGATGACGAAAGCGAATAATAATATAGTATGGGCGATGCCCGTGCCGAAGAATAATTCTTTCATGCCGCAAAGGTACAAAAAAAGACGGCAGCTTGGCGGCCGCCGTCTTTTTTTATGCAAATGCCGTTACTTCACGAAGAGCATTGGAGCCATCTCGAGGAGGCAGCGACGCCAGGTCAGGAACTCGTGGGCCGTGCCCTCGGAGACATAACCCTTGGCGTTGTAGCCGGCTTCCTGCAGCTTCTTGGCGGCGTTGCGGATCTGGTCCGGGCCTTCCTTGCTGCCGCAGCCGATGAAGATACCCTTCACACCGGTGCCCTGGACTTCGTCCGGGTTGTAGGTGCCGCCGGAGAGGAGGCCGTACCAGCCGAACATCTCAGGACGGGCCAGGGTGATGGAGTGGGTCTCCATGCCACCCATGGAAAGGCCGGCCATGGCGCGGCTTTCCTTCTTGGCGATGGTGCGGAAGTTGGCGTCGACGAACGGGACGAGCTCGTCGCAGAGGACGGTCTCGAAGTCCTTGTAGTTGAAGCCGCGCAGACCGGCGCCGCCCGGACGGACGTCGTTGGTCATGCCGTAGGTCATGACGACCATGAACGGCTGGATCTTACCCTCGGCGATGAGGTTGTCCATGATGAGGTTGGCATGGCCCTGGTTCCACCAGGCATACTCGTTCTCACCCCAACCGTGCTGGAGGTAGAGGACCGGATATTTCTTCTTGGTCTTGTCGTACTCGGCCGGCGTGTAGACCCAGGCCACGCGCACCTGGTTGGTGCTGTTGGACCAGAAGAGGATCTGCTGCACCTTGCCGTGGGGGACGTTCTTCATGGCATAGAAGTCGGCGTCGTGGGCCGGGATCTCAATGCCGCTCTCCCAACGGGTGGAGCCGTAGTAGTTGTTGGTGCCGGGGTCGTTGAGCACGCCGCCGTCCACCGTCAGGTGATAGTAGTGGAAACCTTCGTCCATCGGACCGTCGGTGGTGCCCATCCAGGAGCCGTCTTCGGCTTTGTGGAGGACGGTGCCGCCGGAACCGCCGAGACCGAGGCTGACAATCACGGACGTAGCCTTGGGAGCGTCGACCTTGAAGCGGGCGTAGCCCTGGGAGTTGACCATCGGGTACTCCTGGCCGGGCTGGTTGAGCTCAGACGGCTTGAAGTCTTCCTTGATCACGAAGTTGTCCATCTTCGGGTCGAAGCCCTTGACGGCGAGGTAGGCCTGCTTGGGCTTGTAGTTCTCGTCGAAGAGGAGCGGGTAGTTGCGGACACCCAGCCAGGAATCCTTGTCGCAGACATTCCAGAAGGTGACGCAGTCGATCACGTCCTTGTGCTTGCGGAGGACCTTGAAGAGCTGGACGTACTGGTCCTGCTGGAGGGTCTTCTCCCAGTCGGCGACCGTGGCCTGGCCCTGGTTGAAGCGGAGACCGCCGCCCATGTCCTCGTTGATGCGGATATCCAGCTCGGTGAGGTGGATGTGCTTCACAACGGTTGAGTAGAGGTTGATGGCGTCGTCGACTTCCTTCATGGACGGGCCGTACACGTTGTAGTGGGCCTGCATGCCGATACCGTCGATAGGAACGCCGGCATCCTTCATGCGCTTGACGAGGTTGAAGATGCGCTGGCTCTTGGCGGGCTCGGCGTCATTGTAGTCGTTGTAGAAGAGGAGGGCGTTCGGGTCGGCCTCGTGGGCATACTCGAAAGCCTTGTAGATGAACTCCTCGCCGGCGATCTTGTACATCGGGGAGTCGCGGAGCTCGGGACGGCCGGGGTAGACGGGGCTGTCGGCGACGGCCTCATTGACCACGTCCCAGCAGTACACGACATCCTTGTAGCGCTCCACGATGGCCTGGATGTGATGCTTCATGTTGGCGTAGAACTCCTCCTTGGACAGGAGGTTGCCCTTCTCGTCCTGATACATCCAGGATCCGATCTGGCTGTGCCACATCAGGGTGTGGCCACGCATCTTGATGCCGTTGGCGCGGCAGAAGTCGGCGATCTTGTCGGCGTCCTCCCAGTGGAACTCACCCTTCTTGGGCTCGGTCGGCTGGAGCTTCATCGCGTTCTCGGCGGTGATGCTGTTGAACTCACGCAGGATGACCTTGATCTGGTCGGGATCCTGAACGTTGCGGTTGTTGACGGCGACACCGATCTTGAAGTAATCCTTGTAGGCATCCTTCAGACCGTCGGTCGGCTCGGGAATCTGGCGGGGACCCCACTGGGCCCCGGCGGGGAT
Organism: uncultured Bacteroidia bacterium; assembly: GCA_902768985.1. Lineage (GTDB taxonomy): Bacteria > Bacteroidota > Bacteroidia > Bacteroidales > UBA932 > Cryptobacteroides. The sequence goes on from CACXNA010000015.1 coordinate 114,868, forward strand.
GGCGCCCATCATGAGGGCGCACAATCCGGCAATGAGAATTCTCTTCATATAAACAAAGAAATTGGATTGGTTCCGGTTTTGTGTAACCACGAATATAGGAAATTTCGCGCGAGAAACAAAACGCTCTCGCGGCCGAACGCGCGCGGGGCGCGGGTTAGACCGAAAATTGATAAAAAATGAAGTAAAGGCTAAAGCCGAAAACGTCAAAGGATCACCTTGACCCGGAAACCCAGGGAGGTGGGCTCCTGGATGATCTCCTGGCTATGGCCCTGGATCATGGAGAAGGAGATCGGATCCGGCTCCTCCACCTCGAACGGGGACTTGTCCAGCCCCTTGATCATGAAGGCGAGGGCGGTCTCGCCGGTCATGTCGCTGTGGCTGAGGACGATGTGGAGCGGACGGAAGTTCTTCAGGAGGACCTGGACCATCTCGTCGGTCACGTAGGAGACCGCCTTCATCTTCTCCGGGATGGAGTACTTGATGCAGAACTGGTTCATCTGCGAGAGCATGCCGGGATAGTCGAAGCCGTCGTCTTCCATGTCGAAGGGAAGCTTGTTGATCCGCATCACGAAGGCGCGGGTGGCGCTGTGGATCGGATGGTTGAAGATCTGGTCGGGCGTTCCGTCCTCGAAGATGATGCCTTCGTTCATGAAGAAGATGCGGGTGCTCACGTCGCGGGCGAACTTCATTTCATGCGTGACGATGATCATGGTCATCTTCTGGCGGGCCAGCTGGCGCATCACGCTGAGCACCTCACCCACCATGGTGGGGTCGAGGGCGGACGTGGGCTCGTCGAAGAGGATCACCTCCGGCTTCATCGCGAGGGCGCGGGCGATGGCCACACGCTGCTTCTGGCCGCCGGACAGCTGGGAAGGGTAGACGTTGGCCTTCTCGACCAGGCCGACGGTGCGCAGCAGCTCCAGGCCTTCCTCGCGGGCTTTGGCCGGGTCCGCCTTCAGCAGGCGGACGGGGGCGTAGGTGACGTTGTCGAGCACCGTCATGTGCTCGAAGAGGTTGAAGTTCTGGAACACCATGCCCATCTTGCGGCGCATCAGGTCCAGCCTGTACCGCTTGTCCAGGATGTTCTTTCCCTCAAAGAGGATTTCGCCGCCGGTGGGCGGCTCCAGCATGTTCAGCGCACGCAGGAAGGTGCTCTTTCCCGTGCCGGAGGGACCGATGATGCTGATCACCTCGCCCGGCTCAATGGTGCAGTTGACATCCTTCAGGACTGTGATGACGGATCCGTCCGGATTGCGGAAACTCTTGCTGAGATGGTTGACGGTGATCATTAGCGACGGGCTTTAAGGGTAATGAAATTCAGGAGCAGGCCGATGAGCCAGGCCAGCACGAAATAAATGATGGTAACCGCGAGCAGCGGCATGAAAGCGTCGAAGGTGCGGCTGCGGACCAGGTCACTGGCGCGCGTGACGTCAATGACGGCGATGTAGCCTACGATGGAGGTGCCTTTCAGCAGGGAGATGCATTCGCTCTTGTAGAGCGGCAGGCCCTTGCGGACGGCCTGGGGCAGCACGATGTTGAGGAAGGTTCGCATCTTGGTGAAGCCCAGCGCGAGGCCGGCTTCCGTCTGCCCGTGCGGCACGGACTCCACGGAGGTCTTGAAGACGCCGCCGGCGGCCGATGCGAAATTGAGTGCGAAGGCCACGATGGCGATGGTCCGGGCGTCCCAGCCGGTGCGGGCCAGCACCACGTAGAACATGATGAGGAGCAGCACCAGCATGGGGATGCCGTGCATGAAGCCGTCGTACAGGCCCACGAAGGAACGCAGCCCCTTCCGGCGGCTCAGGGCCATCATGCAGAGCAGGATGCCCAGCAGGGAGCCGAGAATGATGGACCAGAAGGTGATGAGGAGGGTGGTCGCGAGACCGTCGGTGATCATCCGCCAGCGGTTCTCCACGATGAAGTTCTGCCGGACGGCATTCACCACGCTTACGTGCAGGGGCTCTTTTTTGGCCCTGACTGCCTGGACGTCCTTGATGAAGTAGGCGGGGTGCACGTTATAATAAGGGTCTCCGAAGGTGACCTGCTGCTGCCGCTCTTCCGTGATGAAGATCGAGCCGCCAATCATGTCGGTCTTGCCGAGCTGCAGACCCACGATCATGGAGGAGAACTCGAACAGGTCTATCTGGAGCGGGCGCTTCAGGAAGGCGGCGAAGCGGCGGGCCAGCTCAATTTCAAAGCCGTTCCATTTCCCGCCCGCGAGGAAGGCGATGGGGGCGATGGTTTCGCAGTTGGCGTAGCGGAGCGGCTCGCCGGTCGTGTATTCTTCCACCTGCGGGAAGTCTTCGGGGCGCAGTTCTTCCGACTCGAACCAGTATTCCATCATCTGGTCCAGCGTGCCCGATTCCTTGAGCTCGTGGAGGAACTGGTTGAAGGAGTCGGCCAGGGCCGAATCTTCTTTCCTGAACGCGAAGGCGGTCGGGAAGGATTCATCCTGCCGGAACGCCTTCTTGAGGCCCGTCTGCTTCAGGCTCGCTTTCGAGAAGACCACCTCGTCTATGAGGAGGGCGTCGACCTTGCCGGCCTTGACGGCCTCCGCGCAGTCGGAGACGGTGCTGAAAAGGGAAAGCTTGATGTCTTTGCGGGGGCTCAGCTGGATGTCATAGCAGGACCCCGCGATGGTGCCGATCCTGTGGCCGGCGACGTCGGCTTCGCCGTGGATGGCCACTTCTTCCTGCCTGCCGGCGCATGCGCTGAGCGCCAGGACGGCCAGGATTAAGAGGTATTTGAGCTTGGTCATCGTGTTCTAGTGAGTTTGAAACAAAGATAGTAAAAAAAGTTGAGCAGGAGCCCGATGAGCCAGGCCAGGATGAAATAGATGACCGTCACCGCCAGCAGCGGGAGGAAGGCGTCGAAGGTGCGGGCGCGGATCAGGTCGCAGGCGCGTGTGATGTCGATGACGGCGATGTAGCCGACGATGGAGGTCCCCTTCAGGAGCGAGATGCATTCTCCCTGGAACAGCGGCAACCCGTTGCGGACGGCCTGGGGCAGGACGATGTTCAGAAATGTGTGTAACTTACTGAAACCCAGCGCGAGGCTGGCTTCCGTCTGGCCGCGGGGGACGGACTCGATGGAGGTCTGGAACACGTCGCTGGCGGCGGACGCGAAGTTAAGGCTGAGGGCGGCGATGGCGATGGCCTTCGCGTCCCAGCCGCTCCCGGCCAGCACCACGTAGAAAAGGACGAGCAGGAGCACCAGCGGGGGAATGCCGTGCATGAAGGCGTCATAGCCTTTGGCGAAAGCCTGCAGGGGCTTGCTGCGGCCCATGGCCATCCAGCACAGCAGGATGCCCAGCAGGGAGCCGAACAGGATGGACCACAGCGTGAGCTGGAGGGTGGTGCGCAGGCCGTCGGTGATCATCTTCCAGCGCTGCTCCACGAAGAAATTCTGCTTGACGGCGCTCTTGACCTGCGTCCGCAGGCCGCCCCGGAACAGGAGGGCCTCGTCGTCCACGACAAAGCAGCCCGGGCGCATGTGGAAATAGGGGTCGCCGAAGTCGACCTTCATGCTCCGCTCGTCGGTGACGAAGATGCAGCCGCCGACCATGTCGGCCTTGCCCATCTGCAGGTTGAGCAGGCGGGAGGACATCTCGAAGAAGCGGATCTCGCAGGGACGCTTCAGGTAGGCCGCAAAGCGCTGGATGAGCTCGATTTCGAGGCCCCGCCACTGGCCGCGGGCGAAGAAGGCCAGCGGGGGCTGCGTCTCGGTGTTGGCATAGCGGAGGGGTTCCCCCTCGGTGAAGGCTTCGACGACGGGATAGCCGGCCGGGTCCGGATCGTCCGGACCGAACCAGTAGGCGAGCATGCGGTCGTATTCGCCGGAGGCCTGGAGCTCCCGGAAGAAATCGTTGTAGGCGTTCACCAGGGTGGAGTCGCCCTTGCGGAAGGCGAACGCGGTGGGGTAGGCCGTCTGCAGGGTGAAGGATTTGCGTATTCTGAGGCGTCTGAGTTCGGATTCGGAGAAGGCGGTTTCGTCCGCGATGAGGGCGTCTATCTTGCCGGTTCTGAGCGCGTTGGCGCCGTCCGCCAGGCTACCGTAGATGGAGGCTTCGAGGTCCGTGCGCTCGTTCAGCTGGATCTCGTAGATGGTGCCGGTCAGGGTGCCGAGCCGGTGGCCGGCGAAGTCCGCTTCGCTTTCGATGGCGGCGCGCTCGCCGACCGCCGTGCAGGCCGAGAGAGCCAGCGCGGAGGCCGCAAGGATGCAGAGCCATCTATATAGGGAAGCCATAAGTGAACACAAAGATAGAAAATTTTCGGGGAGGCGCTTGCAGATTCCCAAAATATATCTATCTTTGCATCCGCATTCGAACAACGAAAGCACAATGGTGTGGTAGTTCAGTTTGGTTAGAATGCCGGCCTGTCACGCCGGAGGTCGCGAGTTCGAGCCTCGTCCGCACCGCTGAAAGGGAGCAAAAGCCTATTGGCTTTCGCTCCCTTTCTCTGTTACAACTCCCAGATTGCGTACCCCCATAGGAACGAGCACCATCCACAACATGAAAGAAAAAAATTTGGACCGAAATCCAATTCTTTCAAATAGCGTTAGTCCTCGATAGTTTTGAATTCTTTGAACATCCTAGAAGTCTTATTAGGGAGTCGGCAAACTCGTGGGAACCAGGCAGGTGCTATAAGGTTGAATCCAGGGACTGTTGTAGAAGAAACACGCTAGCCATTTTGTCTCAAAAATGGACTTTCTGTCATCTCCCGTGCCGTTTTGTCCACTTTTCCGGCATTGGTCCCAGGTTTGCAATTCCCTTATGCGGTTCCGATAAGGAACTCCGGGAATAAGGGTCCGCAGGAGGGCCTTTAAACCGGGACGTTTAAAGTTTTTGAACTATGTTACCTGCAAGAAGAACGCATGATAGCTGGTTGCCGGACATTTTCAATGACTTTTTCGACAACAGCTGGATGGAACGGAC
>CACXNA010000016.1 GCA_902768985.1 uncultured Bacteroidia bacterium
GGAACCACCTCTTCCCATCCCGAACAGAGAAGTTAAACCCGCCCGCGCCGATGGTACTGCCCCACCAGGTGGGAGAGTAGGTCGCTGCCGCTTTTCGGAGATCCGATTAAGTTTATCTTAGTCGGATCTCTTTTTTTGTACCCATATAGTCATTACTTGTGCTCTTTTAGTCAGTTCGGGCATGAACCGTAATCTCGGGAATTTTGCTAACTTAGTGGTTTGAAAATTAACATACACCAAGATGCCTACGATCAAGGGACATATTTCTCAGATTATCGGTCCGGTGGTGGACGTGCACTTCGACCTGAAAGGCCTGCAGGAGGAGAAGAACCTCCCCGGCATCCATGATGCCCTGCGGGTTGTGCGCCCCAATGGCCGCGAACTCATCATCGAAGTCCAGCAGCACATCGGCGAAGACACCGTCCGCTGCGTCGCCATGGACTCCACCGACGGCCTGAAGCGCGGCCTGGAGGCTGTGAGCCTCGGCACGCCGATCGCCATGCCCGTCGGCGCCCAGATCCGCGGCCGCGTGATGAACGTCACCGGCGAGACCATCGACGGCCTCGGGGAGCTGCAGCGCGAAGGCGCCCTCCCGATCCACCGCGAACCCCCGAAATTCGAAGACCTGACCACCTCGCAGGAGGTGCTCTACACCGGCATCAAGGTCATCGACCTGCTGGAGCCCTACCTCAAGGGCGGCAAGATCGGCCTCTTCGGCGGCGCGGGCGTAGGCAAGACCGTGCTGATCAAAGAGCTGATCAACAACATCGCCAAGAAACACAACGGATTCTCCGTCTTCGCCGGCGTGGGTGAGCGTACCCGCGAGGGCAACGACCTGCTGCGCGAAATGATCGAATCCGACGTCATCAAATACGGAGAGGAATTCTCCAAAGCCATGGAAGAAGGCCACTGGGACCTCTCCAAGGTGGATCCGAAAGAGCTGGAGAAGTCGCAGGTCGCGATGGTCTTCGGCCAGATGAACGAGCCGCCGGGAGCCCGTAGCTCCGTGGCGCTCAGCGGCCTGACCCTCGCGGAGTCCTTCCGCGACAGCGGCAGCGCCGACGGTCCGAAGGACATCCTCTTCTTCATCGACAACATCTTCCGTTTCACGCAGGCCGGTTCCGAAGTGTCCGCCCTGCTGGGCCGTATGCCTTCCGCCGTGGGCTACCAGCCGACGCTGGCCACGGAAATGGGCCAGATGCAGGAGCGCATCACCTCCACGAAAAACGGCTCCATCACCTCCGTGCAGGCCGTTTACGTGCCGGCCGACGACCTCACCGACCCGGCGCCGGCCACGACCTTCAGCCACCTGGACGCGACGACGGTACTGAGCCGCAAGATCGCCACGCTGGGCATCTACCCCGCCGTGGACCCGCTGGCGTCCACCTCCCGCATCCTCGATCCGAACATCGTCGGTCAGGAGCATTACGAGATCGCCCAGCGCGTGAAGCAGATTCTCCAGAAATACAACGAACTCCAGGATATCATCGCCATCCTCGGCATGGACGAACTCTCCGAAGAGGATAAGGTGACCGTGAACCGCGCCCGCCGCGTGCAGCGCTTCCTCAGCCAGCCGTTCTTCGTGGCTGCGGCGTTCACCGGCTGTCCGGGTGTGATGGTGGAGATCGAAGATACCATCAAAGGATTCAAGATGATCCTCGACGGCGAGGTGGACCACCTCCCCGAGCAGGCTTTCCTGAATGTCGGCACGATCGAAGAGGCCGTCAAGAAGGGCGAGGCCCTGCTGGCTCAGGCCAAGGAGTAAGTATATGAAAACGAAGACGTTGACCATACGCATCCTCACCCCTGAGGGCACGCTCCACGAGGGCACGGCGAGCGCCGTGTTCCTGCCGGGCAGCGTGAGCCCCTTCGAGGTGCTGCCCGGCCACGCGCCCATCATCTCCGCGCTCAGCGCGGGGGAGATCCGCGTCGTGGACGGAGAGGAGCGGCGCTTTGCCATCCGGGGCGGCGTGGTCAAGGTCCGGGACAATGAAATCGAAGCCTGCGTGGAGACGGTATGAGAAAATGCTTGCTCATATTGTTTCTGATGCTGCCGGCAATGCTGTCGGCACAGATTCCCGATCAGGTCGGGGATGACGGCGGCAGCGTCATGTCCGGCAGCGACCGGGCATCTGAGGATTTCGACGTGTCAGAGTACCTCTTCGGACATGTCGGCGACGCCTACGAATGGCACATTACCACGATCAATGAGAAGGAAATCGCCATCCCCCTGCCTTGCATCGTCATCGAGAACGGGGTGCACGTCTTCACGCTGCACCACGCGGAAGAGAACGGCTATACGCTCAACGAGGACGGCAAGCTGGTGAATGCGCAGACTCTCAGGCGCCCGCTGGACATCTCCATCACCAAGAACGTGCTGGGGCTGATGATCGACAGTCTCCTGCTGGTCGTGCTGATCCTGCTCTGCGCCCGCTGGTACAGGACACACGATGTCCTGAAGGAGAAGCCCACGGGCCTTGCAGCCCTGCTGGAGCCGGTCATCGTGATGATCGAGCAGGATGTGGTCAAAGATGCCGTGGGGCCCGAATACAAGCGTTTCTCGCCTTATCTGCTGACCGCCTTCTTCTTCATCCTGATCAACAATCTGATGGGCATTGTCCCGGTGTTCCCGGGCGGTGCCAACATCACGGGCAACATCGCCGTGACGGGCGTTCTCGCCCTCTTCACCTTCCTGATGGTCAACCTCTTCGGCAACAAGCATTACTGGAAGGACATCCTCTGGCCGGACGTGCCTATCTTCCTGAAGGCCATCCCCATCATGCCGGTTATCGAGATCCTGGGCATGTTCACCAAGCCCTTCTCGCTGATGATACGACTGTTCGCGAATATACTCGCGGGGCATATCATGCTCCTGAGCGTGATCATGCTGATCTTCCTCACCGCCTCGATGGGCCCTGTCCTGAACGGCTCCATGACCCTCATCGCCGCACTTTTCGGCGTCTTCCTGGACTGCCTGGAGCTGCTCGTCGCCTTCCTGCAGGCCTATGTGTTCACCATGCTCTCGGCCGTCTTCATCGGCCTGGCGCATCAACATCCCGAAACAGAAACCAACTAAAAATGATACAGTTATGATTGGAACTCTTCTTCAAGCAGCTGCGCTCGCCAAGTTTGGCGGCGCGATCGGAGCCGGCATCGTGGCCATCGCGTCCGGTATCGGTATCGGTAAACTTGCCCAGTCCACGATGGAGGCTTCCGCCCGCCAGCCGGAGATTTCCGGCAGTCTGCGGACCACGGCCATCATCATCGGCGCCCTTATCGAAGGCGTCTGCCTCTTCGGTGTGCTCGTTTGCCTGCTGGCCGTCCTCCGTTCGTAGCCTATGTCGCTGATTACACCGGATTTCGGCCTCCTCTTCTGGATGGTCGTGATCTTCGGGATCGTGTTCTTCCTGCTTGCGAAGTTCGGCTTCCCGGTGATCACGAACGCCGTGCAGAAGCGCTCCGACCATATCGCCGACTCGCTCAAGGCCGCAGATGAGGCCCAGGCGCGGCTGGCAGGCATGGCTGAAGAGCACGCACGCATGATCGAGGAGACCCGCCTGGAGCAGAGCCGCATCCTCAAGGAGGCGTCCGAGTCGCGCGAGAAGATTATCGCGCAGGCGAAGGAGGACGCGGCCGCCGAGGCGGCGAAGCTGCTCGACCACGCCAAGGTGGAGATCGCCGCGGAGCGCGAGAGCGCCATCCGCGACATTCGCCGCCAGGTGGCGATGATTTCGGTGGAAGTGGCGGAAAAGATCGTGCGCAAGGACCTCGCCGAGGGCGACGACCAGCTCGCCCTGCTCGACCGCCTGGTCGATGAGGCCGAACAGGCGCAAATTCCTAACTGACGGATTAGATGAATACGGGTATTCTCGCTACGCGATATGCCACCGCCCTGCTCCGCTACACGGAGGAGACGGGCGGCGGGGAGCGCGTGTGCGCCCAGGTGCGCCGCCTGCTCGAGCATCCGCAGGAGAATCCCGGCCCGCTCGAGCCCGAGCTGGAGCGTCTCGTCCGCCTCTTGGTCAAGAACGGCCGCCTGGAGGACGTACGCTTCGTTTTCCGCTCATTCATCGCAATGTACTACCGCTCCCGCGGCATCGAGGTGGCCCGCCTGACCACCGCCGTGCCCGCGGAGGCGCTGGAGCGCAGGCTCCGTACCATGCTGGAGAAGCAGCTCGGCTGCGAGGTGCTTCTCGAGACATCCGTCGATCCCGACCTGCTCGGCGGCTTCACCCTCGAGATCGGCGACTACCTGCTGGACGGCAGTGTGCGTCGCCAGATCGAGACCATCCGTCGGCAGTTTGTCATTTCAAACAACAGAATCGTATAATGGCGCAGAATACAATCAAGGCGAGCGAAATCTCCGACCTCCTGCTGGAACAGCTGCGGGGAATCGACACTTCGCTCCAATATGAGGAGATCGGCCACGTGCTGACCGTCAGCGACGGTGTGGCGCGCATCTACGGCCTCGCAGGGGCCGAGGCCGGCGAGCTCCTCGAATTCGACAGCGGCGTGAAAGGCGTCGTGATGAACCTCGAAGAGGACAACGTCGGAGCCGTCCTGCTCGGCCCCACCGACCAGGTGGGCGAGGGGATGAACGTCCGCCGGATGGGCCGCATCGCCGGCATTCCGGTGGGCGAAGGCCTGGTGGGCCGCGTGGTCAACCCGATCGGCGAAGCCCTGGACGGCCTCGGCCCGGTGGCGGGCGAGACGGTGCGTATGCCGCTGGAGCGCAAGGCGCCCGGCGTCATCTTCCGCGAGCCCGTCACGGAGCCGCTCCAGACCGGCCTCAAGGCCATCGACGCGATGATCCCGATCGGCCGCGGCCAGCGCGAGCTGATCATCGGCGACCGCCAGACCGGCAAGACGGCGGTCGCGATCGACACCATCATCAACCAGCGCTCCGAGTTCCTGGCGGGCAAGCCCGTCTATTGTATCTATGTGGCCGTCGGCCAGAAAGGCTCCACCGTGGCCTCCATCGTCCAGACCCTCCGCGCCAAGGGTGCGATGGACTACACCATCGTCGTCGCCGCCACGGCCGCTGACCCCGCCGCCCTGCAGTATTACGCGCCCTTCGCCGGCGCGGCCATCGGCGAATATTTCCGCGACACCGGTCGCCACGCGCTCGTCGTCTATGACGACCTGTCCAAGCAGGCCGTGGCCTACCGCGAGGTGTCGCTGATCCTGCGCCGCCCGTCCGGCCGCGAGGCCTATCCGGGCGACGTCTTCTACCTGCACTCCCGTCTGCTGGAGCGCGCCGCCAAGATCATCAGCCAGCAGGAAGTGGCCGAGCAGATGAACGATCTGCCGGAGTGCCTGAAAGGCAAGGTGAAGGCGGGCGGCTCCCTGACGGCCCTGCCGATCATCGAGACGCAGGCCGGCGACGTGTCCGCCTACATCCCGACCAACGTGATCTCCATTACCGACGGTCAGATCTACCTGGAGTCGTCGCTCTTCAACGCCGGCTTCCGCCCGGCCATCAACGTGGGTATCTCCGTGTCCCGTGTGGGTGGCAGCGCGCAGGTGAAGTCGATGAAGAAGGTCGCGGGTTCGCTGAAGATCGACCAGGCCCAGTACAACGAGCTGGAGGCCTTCTCGAAGTTCTCGTCCGACATGGACAAGGTCACGGCCATGACCCTCGACAAGGGCCGCAAGAACAACCAGCTGCTGATCCAGCCGCAGTACAGCCCCATGCCCGTGGGCGAGCAGGTGTCCATCCTCTACTGCGGTACGCACGCGCTGATGGCCGATCTGCGCATCGACCAGGTCATCGAGTTCCAGGGCCTGTTCCTCGACCGCATGCGCGGCTCGCACCAGGACATCCTGGATGCGCTGGGGGTCGGCAAGGTGCCGGACAATGCAACGAAAGTCATCGAGCAGGAAGCGGCCGATCTGTGCCGCCTGCTGACGCAAAAGGCTTAAGGGATGGCATCGCTTCGCGAAATAAAAGACCGGATCGGGTCGGTCCGCAGCACGCTGAAGATCACTTCGGCGATGAAGCTCGTGGCCTCCGCGAAGCTCCGCAAGGCGCAGAAGGCCATCGAAGCCTTGCGGCCTTATGAGCGTACCCTCGCGGAAATCTATACGGCGATTGGATCTGCCGGGCCGGCAGCTGCCCCTTCTCCGCTATCGAGCTCCGCTTCGCTGACGCTCGACCCTGTCCGGGTGAACGGCTCCGAAGGGGCACTGCCGTTCCCGGCAGACCGTGTGACACCTACAGCAGTCGTGGCGATTGCGTCCAACAGTTCTCTGTGCGGCGGGTTCAACGCGAACGTGGTCCGCAAGGCGCTGGAGACCATCCGCGGCTGTGAAGGCGCGGTGGAGGTCTATCCGCTGGGGCGGAAGATGGCCGAGGCGCTGCGCCGCGCCGGCTACACCGCCGACCGGGACTACAACGACCTCGTCGGTCACCCGTCCTATGAGCAGTCCGCCGCCCTGGCGCGCAGCCTCGCCGAGCGTTTCGAACGCGGCGAGCTCGCCCGCGTGGTGCTGGTCTACACCAGCTTCGTGTCGGCCTCCCGCCAGGAGCCCGTCGCGGAGACGTATCTGCCGTTCTCTGCGTCATACGCCGGCTTGACCGGTGAATCCCCCGAAGAGGAGTACCTCCTCGAGCCGGATGCGGCGGCGCTGACCGCGCAGCTGCTCCCGCAGGTGATGCTGCTGAAATTCCACGCGGCCATTCTGGATTCCGCAGCCGCGGAGCAGGCCGCCCGCACGCTTGCGATGCAGACCGCGACCGACAACGCCGAGGATCTGCTCGGCGAGCTCACGCTCGAATACAACAAGGGGCGCCAGCAGAAGATCACCGCCGAGATCCTCGATCTCCTCGGCGGCTCTCAGCAATAGCAAAAGATTCCGGGTCAAGCCCGGAATGACTATAAAAAAGTCATTCCAGCGAACGCTGGAATCTCCTTCCTGTTTACGGTAATTTCAGATAAACGCCGAAACCGGGACGGTCGTAGTCCTGGAGAACCGGTGCGTCGTCAGCCCCGGTAGATTCGAGGCTGTGGGCTGCGGGCGCGGGCGTCGGATAGCCGCACAGGGCGAGCGCGCGGGCCAGCATGTCCTCCTGCGGATCGCCCAGGGGGCAGGGGTTTTTCGGATTGTCCTTCACGGCGTAGTCCGGCGTCAGGCCGTCCGGCATGCAGCGGGTCACGCCGTCCTTGTCCGCGAAGCGGGCGTACATCAGGTAGAGGGCCCAATTCTCGGTGTAGCGCTTGCCCTCGTCCGGGTCGACGCCCTTTTCCCGCGACTCGTCGGCCGTCTCCTTGTAGAAATCCGGTCCCCTGAAAAGCCAGCCGGTGCAGAATTTCCCGTGGGTCTGGGCTCCGACCAGGGTGATGTCCATGTAGGGATACAGGTCGCAGAGCAAGGCTTCCGACGCGGAAGCGGTGCCGGAACTGACGATGGCGTACAGCCTGGAGAGCCCGAGATTGGCGTCAGCCGTGGAGAAATCGTATTTCTGGCCGTCGGTGGTTGAAAATTTGAACTCGGTCGTGAAGTAGCTCCTGTTATCCACGCCTTCCTTCGCATATTGCGCCGTCAGCTTGCTGTTGTATACTTCCGTGGACAGGACGCTTTTGGCCTTGACCTCCGCTTCGGGGGCCAGCATCGAGGCGAAGAACTGCTCCGCGAGGACGAAGCCGCCGCCGTTGTAGCGCAGGTCGAGGATCAACTCGCTGACGCCGGCCTGCTTGAAGGCCTTGCAGATGCTGATCAGGTCTTTGTAGGAGTCCAGGGTGAAGCTCGTGTAGGCCAGGTAGCCTACCTTCTTGCCGCCGCAGTCGAAGATCTTGCTGAGCAGGACGGGATTCTCGTACATGTCGCGGGCGGTCAGTTGGATGGTCGCGCCGGACTTCATGCCGAGGGTCACCCGGTCTTTGTTGCGGAGTGCCTGCTTGATGAAGGCGGAGTAGTCCTGGGTGGGGATTGGGCTGCCGTTCAGCGAGGTGATGGCGTCGCCGCGCTTCAGGCCCGCTTCCTCCGCGGGGCTGCCCGCATAGGTGTAGAGCACGATGAGCTGCGCGGCGGACAGATCCATGCCTACCTCGAAGCCGAAACCCTTCCGGTGGCCGGTCGTGCTGTCATAGAAGCTGTCAACATCGTCCGTGAGCAGGGTCCAGCGGTCGTCCCGGTAACGGACGGATTGCACTTTCGCAATCGGTTCGTCCGCGGTTTTCCAGTCCTTGAGCGCCGCAGCCACTTCCTCGTTCCAGAGGTAGTATTGATTGATGCGGTTGAACGCAAAGGTGTTGACATAGAGATAGACCTTCCGCTGCTCCGTCTGCTCCGGCAGGGTCGAATCCTTGTTGCAGCCGGCGAAGCAAAGCCCCAGCAGGAGTATCGTCAGAATACCGATCTTTGTCTTCATGGCAAGCAAATATAGCGATTCCACAGGGAAAAAACCATAAATTAGGGGTGCGAGGTAACACTTTTTCAGGGAGAAAGGCGCGGAAAAGGGCTCGTTGTGAAGAGGATTCAAAACGCTTGAAATCAACCTATTAGCGAGGGAGCGCGTATTTATTAAAAAAATTCAATATTAATGTTTGGAAGGGAATTTAAAAATTTGCTTACAATCCGAAATTTAAAATCTTCAAAACTCGCAGATTCTTCCGATTTTGGCCTTGAATTCGCTCTTTGGCTCAATTCGTTACGCGATTACGAATTTGGAATTCTAAATTTTTTTTCCGACATTGCGCCAAAATTGCGTGTTCCCAAGCCGGAACACCAGTTGCAGGTTGACTATATAATTAGGTTAGTATAGTTTATTGTTTAATTAAAGTATCTGCTTATGAAAAAAGCAAAACTGTTCTTCAGCACCCTGTTTGTGCTGCTTGGCGTGACGCTTGCCGCACAGAACGTGCAGGTTTCCGGCGTCGTTCGCGAGAGCAACGGAGATGCTGTTACAGGTGTAGCCGTGCAGCTTAAGGGCAGCACGACCATCTATGCGATGACGGATGTCTACGGTAACTACCGGATCACGGTCCCGTCCAATGGCACCCTCACCTACACTTGTCTTGGTTTCAAGACCCTTGAGGTCCCTGTGGCCGGACGTGCCGTCATCGATGTCACCCTCGAGGCCGACACCGAAATGCTTTCCGAGACCATCGTCGTGGCCTTCGGTAAGTCGACGAAGGAGGCCTTTACCGGTTCCGCCAAGGTGCTCGACGACGAGAAGCTTTCGCTCTCTCAGGTCGCCAGCGCCACGAACGCTCTCGCCGGCCAGGTGGCCGGTGTGCAGCTGGTTTCCTCCAACGGCGCTCCGGGTTCCTCCGCCACCATCCGCGTGCGTGGTATCTCCTCCATCAACGCCGGTAAGGATCCGCTCATCGTCGTGGACGGTGTGCCTTACGACGGCGACATGAACAACATCGCCCCGAGCGATATCGAGTCCATGACCGTCCTCAAGGATGCTGCTTCCAACGCCCTGTACGGCGCCCGTGGTGCCAACGGTGTGATCATGATCACCACCAAGAAGGGTAAGGTCGGCCAGGCCGTGGTGTCCCTCGACGCCAAGGTCGGTTTCAACACCCGGGCCCTCCAGGAGTACGAAACCATCAGCGATCCGCGCGCCTACTACGAGCAGCACTACAAGGCTCTCTATAACTACTATACCGCCGCCACCACCGCTGACGGTCTCGGCCTGACGGCTGACGAGGCTTACATGCGTGCGAACGACAACCTGTTCGACGTCACCGCCGGTGGTCTGGGCTACCAGACTTACACCTTCCCGGCCGGCGAGTATGCCATCGGCCGCAACGGCAAGTTCAACCCGAACGCCACCGAGGGCTACCAGCTGGGTGACTTCCTGGTGAAGTCCGACAACTGGGCCAACGAGGTGTACCGCAAGGGTCTCCGCCAGGAGTACACGCTCACCATCTCCGGTGCGCAGAACCGCCTGTCCTACTTCTCCTCCCTCAGCTACCTGAGCAACAACGGTATCGTCGAGAACTCCGACCACAAGCGTCTGGCCGCCCGTCTGAAGGCTGACTATCAGGCCAAGGACTGGCTCAAGGTCGGCGCCAACATGTCCTATACCAAGTTCAACTTCAACCAGCTGAGCAACAACGGTACCGAAGGTTCGACCGGTAACATCTGGGCCTACACGTCCCAGATCGCCCCGATCTATCCGCTCTATATCCGCAACGCCGACGGTTCCCAGTACTACGACGTGAACGGCATCGCCGTCCTCGATCACGGTAACGGCAACCTCAACACCGGCGGTATCCCGGGCACGTCCCGTCCTTTCATCACGGACGCCAACCCGATCCTCGCCAACAAGTACAACACGAACAATGCGGAAGGTAACGCGCTCTCCGCGCAGGGCTACATCGACATTGACATCGTCAAGGGCCTGACCCTGACCATCAATGCTTCCGCAACGCTTGACGAGACCCGCTCCAACTACGTCTACAACCCGTACTACGGGCAGTTCCGCACCACGGGCGGTACCGTCAGCGTGGGCCACACCCGCAGCTATGCCTGGAATGCCCAGCAGCTCCTCAACTACACCCGTGACTTCGGTCAGCACTCCGTGAGCGCGCTCCTTGGCCACGAGTACTACAGCCGCAAGTACTACTATCTGGATGCTTCCAAGAGCCACATGTTCTCCCAGAGCAATAAGGAGCTCAACGGCGCCGTTGTGGATACCCAGGGTGCGTCTTCCTATCAGACCCACTACAACAACGAGGGTTACTTCACCCGCATCCAGTACGATTACGCTGACCGTTACTTCCTGTCCGGTTCCTTCCGTTTCGACGCTTCTTCCCGCTTCGCTCCGGCCCGCCGCTGGGGTAAGTTCTGGAGCGTCGGTGCCGCCTGGATCATGAGCAAAGAGAGCTGGTTCAACGCTCCTTGGATTGACGAGTTCAAGCTCAAGGCTTCCGTTGGTAGCCAGGGTAACGACTCCGTCGGTTCCTACCGCTACACGGATATCTTTGAAATCGTCCCGTCCGACGGCGAGGTGTCCACGATCTTCTCCAGCAAGGGTAACCCCGAGATCACCTGGGAGACCAACACCAACATCAACGCCGGTATCGAGTTCTCCTTCCTCCGCCGCCGCATCAGCGGTACCATCGAGTTCTTCAACCGCAAGACCACGGACATGCTGTTCCCGACGCCGGTCGCCCCGTCCCAGGGTTACGACGAACTGTGGAAGAATATCGGTGACATGAACAACCGCGGTGTGGAAGGCGACTTCTACTTCGGTATCATCGACACGCGTGACGTCCAGTGGGACTTCAACCTGAACGTGTCCTACCTGAATAACAAGATTGCTTACCTCGCTGACAATGTGAAGGACTCCGTCCGCTACGACTCCGAGGGCAACGCCTACGAGGGCTACACCAGCGGCAACTTCTTCTACGCTGAGGGCATGCCGATGTACACCTGGTACACCTACGAGTATGCCGGTGTCGACCAGACCACGGGTAAGTCCCTCTGGTACAAGGATATCCTTGACGACAACGGTGTGCCTACGGGTCGCGAGACCACCGACGAGTACTCCAAGGCCACGCGCTACGTGACCGGCAAGAGCACCCTCGCTCCGATCTTCGGCGGTTTCGGTACCAGCCTCCGCGCCTACGGTTTCGACTTCGCCGTGAACTTCACCTACCAGCTCGGTGGTTGGCAGTACGACGGCACCTACGCGCGCTTCATGTACTCCCCGACCTCCAACTCGACTGGCTACAACTACCACAAGGATCTGCTGAACGCCTGGACGCCGACGAACAAGAGCACGACCATCCCGCGCTTCCAGTACGGTGATACCTACTCCAACTCTCACTCCACGCGCTTCCTGACCTCTGCTTCCTACCTGACCCTGCAGAACATCAATGTCGGCTACACCTTCCCGGAGAAGCTGACGTCCAACATCCAGATCAGCGCGCTGAGACTCTACCTCGCCGTTGAGAACGTGTTCTACTGGTCCGCTCGCAAGGGCTTTGACCCCAGCCAGAGCTATTCTTCCGCATCCAACGCTACGAGATACGCTCCGATGAGAACGTTCTCCGCCGGTGTTACGCTTAAATTCTAATTGTAAGGAGGATTATTTATGAAAAAAACAATAATATCTCTGCTTGTGGCGGCTGCCGCCGTGTCTGTCCTGCCGGGTTGCATCCAGGAGACTTTCCCGCTCGAGGGTGTTGCCACCTCCGATCAGATGGCCGAGTCCTCTGCCGCCATGAAGGGTTCCGTGGACGGTATGGTCGCTCAGACCTATCAGCCGTACTATTTCTATGGCAGCAGCAACCAGCTGGAGTATGATATCTCCTACGCCGGTCTGCTGATCACCTACGCTCGTATGACCAACGACCTGGTCAACAACTCCGCCACGATCGGTTATGACTGGTGGTGCGGTTACGCTGGCGTGTCCGGTTATGTCATGAACGCTGACAACGCCCGTCAGAGGGTTCCGTACATGACCCTGTACAAGATCATCAAGAGTGCGAACGATATCATCGGCCCGCTGGCCGCTGCGGAGAATCTGAACGCTGAACAGAAGATCTACCTCGGCACCGCGTATGCCTACCGTGCCCTGATGTATCACGACCTTTACAACATGTACCTGCCGGCTGCCAACAAGTACACCGACGTGTCCGCTGTGGAAGGCCTGACGACTCCGATCGTCCTCTCCAGCGCCGAGCCTGAGTCTGAGTACAAGACCGCCCGCGCACCGAAGGAAGCGATGTCCGCGCAGGTGCTTTCCGACCTCGACAAGGCGGAGGAGCTCCTTGATGGCTACAAACCGGCGACCGCCCGCTATCCCGGCATCGCCGTCGTCTACGGCCTCAAGGCCCGTATGTACCTGGCCATGTCCGACTATGCCAACGCTGCCACGTACGCCCGCATGGCGATCGACGCTTCCGGCAAGACCCCGCTGACGGAGGAGCAGTGGCACAACCCCAAGCAGGCCTTCTGCGACGCCAACGGCAATAACTCCTGGATGTGGTACTACTCCATCTCCGGCAACAACATGGGTAACCTCTGCAACCCGACCGGCTTCCTCGCCGGCGAGTCTGACTGGGGCTACAACTCCCTGACCCACCTGGCCATCCACAAGTGGCTCTATGACCGTCTGAACCGCAGCGACTTCCGCAAGCGCTCCTTCATCGATCCGGACCGCGAGACCTATCCGGCTTCCTACTATGAGTGGGGCGATCAGGCCGGCTTCCTGAAGGACTATCCGTTCGCGAAGCTTCCGAACTACTTCTCCCTAAAGATCCGCTGCAGGGAAGGCAACTGGCAGACCTACTCCGTCGGTGGCGCCGTCGACTGGCCGATCATGCGCGTTGAGGAAATGTACCTCATCGAGGCTGAGGCTGTCGGTATGAGCCAGGGCGAGGCCAAAGGTATCGAGAAGCTGGAGGCCTTCATGCAGACCTACCGCGATCCGCAGTACTCCTACGCTCAGGCCGCTTCGACCTTCGACCAGGGCTTCGTCAAGAACTTCCAGGAGGAGGTGCTCTTCCAGAAGCGTGTCGAGTTCCTGGAGGAAGGTGTCGGCTTCTTCGATGCCAAGCGTATCCGTCCGGGCATGAAGACCTGGTACAAGGGTTCGAACGTGATCCACGACCGTGCGAAGTACGACATCGAGGAAGTGAGCCCGTACTGGAACTTCGTGATTCCGACGAGCGAAATCGAGAACAACGACTACATCGTCAAAGAGGATGATGTCGTCACCGAGATCGAAGGTGTCAAGACGACCCGCAACAACCCGGATCCGACCGACAAGGTGAAGACCATCACGACCAAGTTTTAGGGAATAAAAAAGTAGTGATATGAAAATGAATAATGTATATAAAGCGTTTGCCGCTCTGTCCGTCGGCCTCGCCCTCTTCGCTTGCAAGAAGGACGAATATGTTCCTGCCGATCTGGAGCCGGTTCAAACCTATGTGGGCGCCGATATCACCGCGCCGCGCGATATTGATGCCGACGGTTCTGACCTGATGGTCCCGTTCACCCGTAACAAGGTGGCCGAGCCGCTGGATATCACCGTCTCCCTCCAGGATGCTTCCGGTATCTTCACGCTGAAGAACGCCGCCCTGCACTACGAGGTGGGTCAGGCCACTGCCTATGCGGCGGTGAGCTACTCCTACGACGCCCTTGTGCCGGAGACGGTCTACAACATCGCCGTGGAGCTTGCTTCCACCGAGTATGCTTCCCAGTATCGTCCGGTGGTCTTCCCGATCGCCGCGAAGAAAGCCTGGCAGAAGATCGATGCCCAGTTCTATGATAACTGGTTCCTGGGCAAGGTGGTTAATAAGGTTCTGCTTAAGTCTCCGGACGGCAGCGAAACCTACCGCCTCATGAATCCTTATACCAAGGAGGACCTCGCGAACGCGGATCCTGCGGATGGTGACATCACCTTTGAGTACACCGGAGGCCTCGAGTATATCGAGTTCTCGGTCGCCGAGGACGGCAGCATCAGCTGGGGTGGCAAGAATGCCGTGATCAACCTCCCGATGAAGGGCTACGACATGACCCTGCACTTCCTCCATCCTTCCAAGAGGTCTGATGCTGCAAGTGTCGCGAAGAACAAAATGCTCATGGATGGCGTTGCCCAGTTCGTCTGGTATCCGGTCCTGGGCTATAATGGCTCCAGCTACTCCTGGTGGGGTACTACGAGTGCCGCACTCATTTCCTGGGGCGGTTTGGACCTGAACGACCTTCTGGCCAACTAGTTTCCGAACAGGATTTTAATCAAGAACCCGCCCGGTATCGAGCGGGTTCTTTGTTATTTTTTATTAAATTTGTACTATGAAAAAATTCATGTTCGCCCTGTTGCTGCTGGCAGGTTGTACCGCCACGCTTCAGGATACCTCCGTCACGGAGCCGGACACCGATGCCCGGTCCCGTCAAGTTCAGGGGCAGGAATCATCCCTGATCCCCGGTTCCATGATTATCGAAGTCACTGACGAGCTGGCTGACCAGCTCGCCACAGGTGCTCTGCAAACCAAGTCTACCTCCGTGAATGCCGCCTTCGAGGGGCTGGGTGTCGCGAAGATCGAGCGGGTCTTCCCGGATGCCGGCGAATGGGAGCCGCGCCACCGTGCGGCCGGCCTGCACCGCTTCTTCCGGGTGACCTACAACCCCGAGGCTGCGCCCGCCACCAAGGCGGCCGTGGATTTCTCGGCGCTGGACGGCGTGCTTTCCGCTTCGCCGGCCCGCCGGATCCGTTCGGAGGCCTATTTCAATGATCCCCAGGCGTCCAAGCAGTGGGCTCTCTATAACAATGGTACCCCGCCTATTCTTGGTGGCGATGCTGTAGCTGGCTGCGATATTAATGTACAGCCGGTCTGGTCCAGCTTCACCGGCGGCTCCTCCAATGTGATTGTGGCCGTGGTGGACGGCGGTGTCCAGATGGACCATCCGGACCTCGCCGCCGTGATGGTCCCTGCGGGCGAGAACGGCAGCAAGAGTTTTGTCTCGGGCTATGAGGGCTATACCATCTACCCCGAGGATCACGGCACGCACGTGGCCGGTGCCATTGGCGCCGTCAGCAACAACGGTGTCGGTATCAGCGGCATCGCCGGCGGCCTGAACGGCGAGGGCGGCGTCCGTATCCTCTCTTGCGGCGTCTTTCGGAAGAATCCTTCCGACCCTGATAAGGATATCTGGGGCGACCCCGCGGTAGCGATTGTCTACGCCGCCGATAACGGCGCGGTCGTAGTGAACAACAGCTGGGGCTATATCTATGACACAGAGGAAGAAGCGCTCGCTGACGGGATTTATTCCGACGATAAGGCGGCCGTTGATTATTTCATCAAGTATGCCGGTTGTGACAAGGAAGGCAATCAGCGCGCAGACAGCCCGATGAAGGGCGGCGTGGTGATCTTCTCGGCGGGCAACGACCATTGGAAGATCGGTTGGCCTGCTGCGTATGAACCGATTGTCGCCGTGGCGGCGACTGATGCGTGTTTTGCTCCGGCCAGCTATTCCAATTATGGCAACTGGGTGGACATCTGCGCCCCGGGTGGCCAAACCAATGCGGGTGCGCCGATTCTCAGCACCGTGACCGGTAGCAATTATGGCTACATGCAAGGTACTTCCATGGCGGCGCCGCAGGTGACCGGCGTGGCTGCGCTGATCGTTTCGTATTTCGGCGGCCCTGGCTTCACCAACACCGATCTCAAGGACCGGCTCCTGGGCGGTGCCAGCAAGACCAAGATCAGTCAGGACCTGCTGGTCGGCCCGATGGTGGATACCTATGGCGCCTTCATGTATGGCGACAAGGAGGGACCCGAACCGGCCTCCAATATCTCGGTCAGCACCAAGGCCAACACCCTCACGCTGTCCTGGAAGGTCACGGTCGATCCTCCGTACAACGGTAAGGCCGCGGGCTATATCGCGGTGGCAGCCCTGAACGCCGCCACGCTCCAGGGGCTCAACCCCAAGAATATCCCGGCTTCCGTCAAGCAGGCTACTGTCGAAGTGGGTGACCGCTCGGTGGGAGACGCCATCTCCGCTACGCTGACGGACCTGGATTTCGACACGCAGTATGCGGTGGCGGTCTTTGCGTATGACCAGGCTGGCAATTATTCTGCGCTTTCGGCCATCCAGACGGTCCGTACCGTCAAGAACAACGCGCCCGTCGTCACGACGGACTACAAGGGTGACTTCCGCGTGAAACCGTTTGCAAAACTGGAGGTCAAGTATGAAGTCTCGGATCCGGACGGACATGACTTCACGGTGGAAGTGGCGCCGGGCTCCGAGGCCCTGACGTACACGGTCAAGGACGACGGCACCGTCAACATCGTGATCGCCGGCAACGTCGCGCCGCACGGCAAGTACACGGCGCGCATCGTGGCCAAGGACCAGTACGGCGCGACGACCGACTATCATATTGATTATGAGATCCTGGAGAACCATGCGCCGAAGGTGGTCGGCGGCATGGACAACCTGATCTACAACGCGACCGGCAAGGCCGAGACCTTCGACCTGACCAAGTTCATCCAGGATGAGGACGGCGAGACGCTCAGCTATAGCTTCAGCATGACGGAGGCGGATGTCATCAACCTCGCTGCCTCAAACGACAAAATGACCCTGACCACGCGTGGCTACGGCCTCACGACCGCCACGGTGACGGCGACGGATGCCTGCAAGGCCTCCTGTTCCTTCTCGTTCATGGTCCTGATCCGCGACGCGAACCGTCCGGTCGACCTCTATCCCAACCCGGTGGTGGACAAACTGAACATCCGCCCGGGCCAGGATGACCAGCTCGAGGTGACGGTCACGAACAAGGTGGGTGCGACCGTCTGGTCCGGCACCGCTGCGGCCGGCCCGTTCAACTCGCTGTCGGTGGACCTGTCCGCCCAGCCGGGCGGCGTGTACTACGTGCACGTCAAGGGCGCCTCCGTCGATGATAACTACACGATTGCTAAAAAGTAAGTTCCCATGAAAAAGATATCGATTCTCCTGATGTTGATGCTGGCCGCGCAGGCTGCGCTTGCGCAGGCCGTGCCGACCCTGCTGGTCCCGGCCGACTCCCGCTCCCTTGCGATGGGCGGCGTGGTCCTGCCCAAGGACGCGTCCAAGCTGGACGTGCAGGCCTTCTACGGAATGTGGGCGCCGAATAGCGCCAACAACTCCGTGTTCGGCGGCGATGTGTTTTTCCGGGTGAGCAAGCGCGTGGCGGTGAGCGTTGAGGGCCGCTACTTTGCCGACAAGCCCTATGACGTCACCACCGCACAGGGACAGGTGACGGGTACCTTTACCCCCAATGATTTCTTCGCTGGCGCTGGCGTATCGGTCGGATTCTCAGACACTTTCGGGGCTACGCTCAAGGCGCGCTACGTGTCTTCCGCGATCGCGGCGGACGCCAAGGGCGGTGCTTTCTGCGCGGATCTTTCCGTGGACTATAAGGGCGCGATCGCCTTCGTCTCGGCGGGCGTGCGCAACCTGGGTACGCAGATCAACTACGGCGGCGCCTCCTATGCGCTGCCGGCGATGGCGGCCGTCAGCGGCGGGGTCCGTCCGGTGGACGGCCTGACCGTCGGCGCCGAGGTGGATTACCTCTTCACGGGCGGCCTGATGGCCGGCCTGGGTGTGGAATACACCATCGTGGACATCGTGTCGCTGCGCGGCGGCTTCCACTACGGCGACCCGGCCAAGGCCGTGCCGATGTACGCCTCCGTGGGCCTGGGCGTCAAGTTCGCGGGCGTCCACCTGGACGCCGCCTTCCTGACGGCCTCGCAGACCCTCGGCAACACGCTGATGATTGGGCTGGGGTACGCTTTTTAAGGATTGACCCAGTGGATGCGGGCGCCGGAGCGCTCCATCCCGCGGAACCAGGTCATCTGCCGCTTGGCAAACTGATGAATCGCAATGGCGAGCTTCTCACGCATTTCGGTGTAGGGGAGCTCGCCTTGCAGATATAGAGTAACGAATTTATACTCAAGGCCGTAGGCGATGAGCGTTTCGGCGGGCACGCCGCGCTCCAGCAGGCCGCGGATCTCCTCGACCATGCCTTCCTGCAGGCGCGCGTCCAGCCGCGCGTCGATGCGCGCGTTGCGCGTGTCGCGGTCCATCAGCGTGCCGATGAAGAAAGGCCGCTGGGGGAAACCCTCGCGGGAAATGTCATCCCGGGCGGCGCTGAGGGGCTGTTTTTCGGAGAAATCGTAACCGCGCGTGACGGCGTTGATGTACATGCCCGTGCCGCCGCAGAGGATGGGCACGGCGCCGCGCCGGCGGATGTCGGCGTAGGCCCGCAGGAAATCCTGCTGGAACTGCCAGACGTTATACTTCGTGCCGGGCTCGGCGATGTCGATCAGGTGGTAGGGGACGGAGCCGTACTCGGCGAGGTCCTTGCCCGTGCCGATGTCCATCCCGCGGTAGACCTGGCGGGAATCCGCCGAAATGATCTCCCCGCCCAGCCGTTCGGCAAGCGCTACGGCGTAGCGCGTCTTGCCGGACGCCGTGGGGCCGAGCACGACCACGAGGTCGCAGCTGCCATCCGCGCAGTCGCGGGCGAGCTGCGCGAAGTCCAGCTGCTCGGGGGCGGGCAGCTCGGCGACGATGCTATGCTTGAAGCGGGGCATGGCGGAGCTATTCTCTTTCCATCTCGCGGCGGATGTCCTTCTCCTTGATGGTCGCGCGCTTGTCGTACTCCTTCTTACCCTTGGCGAGGGCGATGTGGAGTTTGGCGAAGCCGCCGGCGTTGATGTACATGCGCACGGCGACGATGGTCAGACCTTTGGTCTTGACCGCCTGCGCGAGGTGCTTGAGTTCGCGCTTGGAGAGCAGGAGCTTGCGGTCGCGCAGCGGCTCGTGGCTGCTCCAGGCGGAGGCCCAGAAGTAGGTGGCGACGTTCATGCCGCGCACGTAGAGCTCCCCGTTCGAGAAATAGCAGTAGGCATCCTGGAGGGAGGCCTTGCCGGCGCGGATGGATTTGATCTCCGTGCCTACGAGCACGATGCCGGCGTCGTACTCCTCGAGGAACTCGTAGTCGAACGACGCCCGCTTGTTGGTGATGCGGATCTGCTGCGGTTTTTTCTCCTTGGAACTCATAAGCCGAAGGCTTCCTTGATGCGGTCCACGCTATCGAGCAGCTCCCAGCCGAAGAACTGGATGCCGTCCTTGACGTAGGGCTTGCGGCCCATGTGGCCGTAGGCGGCCGTGGGCTCGTAGATCGGGTTCTTGAGGCCGAACTTCTTGATGATGGCGGCGGGGCGCAGGTCGAAGAGCTCGCGCACCTTCAGCGCGATCTCGGCGTCGGACGCCTCGATGTGGCGTGTGCCGTAGGTATCGACATAGACGCTCACGGGCTCCGCCACGCCGATGGCGTAGGCGAGCTGCACGAGGATCTCCTCGGCGATGCCCGCGGCGATGAGGTTCTTGGCGATGTAGCGGGCGGCGTAGGCCGCGCTGCGGTCCACCTTCGAAGGGTCCTTGCCGGAGAAGGCGCCGCCGCCGTGGGCGCCGCGCCCGCCGTAGGTGTCCACGATGATCTTGCGGCCGGTCAGGCCGGTGTCGCCCGCAGGGCCGCCGATCACGAATTTCCCGGTAGGGTTGACGTGCAGGATGGCCGTGCCGTCGAAGAGTTTCGCGGTGCGCTCGGGCAGGGACTTGATGAGGCGGGGGAGGACGATCTCACGCACGTCCTTCTCTATTTTCGCGCGCATGCGCGCGTCGTCGGTGTCGAACTCGTCGTGCTGCGTGCTCAGGACGATGGTGTGCACGCGCACGGGGGTGCGGCGGCCGGTGAATTCGATGGTGAACTGGGACTTGGCGTCCGGGCGGAGGTAGGGCATCAGCTCCGGCTCGTTGTGCCGGATGTCGGCGAGCGTCTGCAGGAGCTTGTGCGAGAGCGACAGGGCGAGGGGCATGTATTCCTCGGTGTCCGTGCTGGCGTAGCCGAACATCATGCCCTGGTCGCCGGCGCCCTGCTCCTCGGGCTCCTCGCGGGCCACGCCGCGGTCGATGTCGGCGCTCTGCTCGTGGATGGTGGAGATGACGCCGCAGGAAGCGGCGTCGAAACCGTACTCGGCCTTGTTGTAGCCGATGCGCTCGATCACGCGGCGCGCCGTGGCCGGGATGTCGACGTAGGCGCGCTCGGAATTGACCTCGCCGCCCACGACCACCAGGCCGGCGGTGCAGAAGGTTTCACAGGCGACGTGCGCCTCCGGGTCCTGCCGGAGGAATTCGTCGAGAATGGCATCTGAAATCTGGTCAGCGACTTTGTCGGGATGACCTTCGGAGACGGACTCCGATGTGAAGAGGTAGTTCATCTTTTTAGCATTTTTGACGAGGTTGCAAGCAGTCAAATCTGTCCTCGTGGGTTTGTTAATAATTCGCCGCAAAGATAGCAATAATTGTTGATAAAAAATCGTTAAAGAACTTGGCTGATTCGAAATCGTAAACTATCTTTGCGGCGCGGGAGAACCCCTTTTACGGAAATTGGCATATAAGTGATTCAATTTTACCATATTACTAACGTTATGAAACAAGCATTCAAGAGTGTATTGCTGTCTGTCGCAGCGATGCTTTTTGTCGTGTCTGCCGCCGCGCAGGTGACGACCTCTTCTTTCGGCGGCCATGTGACCGATAAGGACGGTGCTGTCGCCGGTGCCACGGTCATCGCGATCTATCAGCCGACGTCTTCGACCTACTATGCGCTGACCGATAAGAACGGTAACTACCGTATCAACAACGTCACCCCGGGCGGTCCTTACACCGTTACCATTTCCATGCTGGGCTACCGTTCTGATGAGAACAAGAATCTCTATGCCCCCCTGGGCGAGACCCTCGTGGTGGATTCGGTCCTTGAAGAAGATTCGATCAACCTCGACGCTGCCGTGTTCGTGGCCGACGGTAATCTGTCCAACATGAACATCCATCGCTCCGGCGCCGGCACCTCTGTCAGCCAGGGTACGATCAGCAACCTCCCGACTGTCAGCCGTAGCATGAACGATGTGATGAAGCTTACCCCGCAGGCATCTTCCACCTCCAACGGTCTTGCTATCGGTGGCGGTAACTACCGTTCCTCCTACATGACCGTTGACGGTGCCGCGTTCAACAACGCCTTTGGTATCGGTTCCAACCTGCCTGCCGGCGGCGCTCCGATTTCCCTTGATGCCATCGAGCAGATGAGCGTCAATATCACGCCGTTCGATGTCCGTCACTCCGGCTTCACCGGTGGTGCCATCAACGCCGTGACCAAGAGTGGTACCAACGAGTTCCACGCTTCCGTTTACGATTACTACACCTCCCAGGCCGTCCGCGGCTACAAGGTGGAGGGTGAGGATCTGAACAAGACCGATTTCCTGGATAACACTGTCGGTTTCACCGTGGGTGGCCCGATCGTCAAGAACAAACTCTTCTTCTTCGTGAACGCCGAGTACAGCTCCGACGTTGTGCCTGGCTCCAGCAAGGTCGTCAGCACCGCCGCCGGACGCGTGGATCCGAACTTCGAGCCGAACAAGGACGTCGTCCGTCCGACCCAGCAGTTCATGGATGAGGTGCTCAGCTACCTCGACAAGACTTACGGCTACAATCCGGGCCGCTACCAGGGCTACTCCATCAGCACCCCGGACTACAAGGTGATGGCCCGTCTGGACTGGAACATCAACGACAACAACAAGCTGAACCTCCGTTTCAGCCACACGCATAATGCGACTGCTTCCAGCCCGTCCAACTCGGTGAACCCGATTAACCCGAACCCGTACAACCGTAACACCTACGGTCGTACCTCTACGTACTCCCAGTACTTCGAGTCCAACCGTTACACGACGGATATGAACTTCACCTCCGTTGCGGCCGAACTCAACTCCCGTATCTTTGACGGTCGCGGTACCAATATGTTCCGCGCCACCTGGTCTCACCAGAACGAGCCGCGCGGTTTTGTCGGCGGCAACTTCCCGACCGTGGATATCCTTGAGCCGTATATTGACGATAAGGGCAAATCGAACAAGGCAGTCCTCACCTCCTTCGGTCCGGATCCCTTCACCTATGGCAACCTCCGCGACGTCCAGACGGTCGTCGTGACGGAAGAACTCACCTACACCACCGGTATCCACAACCTCATCGGCGGTCTCCAGTACGAGTACGACAACACCAAGAACGGTTACATGCAGGGTGGTCTCGGCTACTATGTCTATGACAGCTGGGAGGACTTCGTGGCCGGTGGCAAGCCGACGGCTTTCGCCATCACCCACTCCAACCGCGACGACCTCGCTCAGGTGTACCCGTCCTTCGACTACCACCAGGCTTCCGCCTACATCCAGGACGAGATCACCTTCAGCGATTACTTCAAGCTGACCGTCGGTCTGCGCGCCGAGCTCCCGTTCTTCCCGAACATCGCGGGCAACGTGAACAAGGAGTTCCTCGGCCTTGCCGCCGGCAGCCAGTCCATGAAGGGCATGAGCACCGGCGACATGCCGAAGGCCCGCCTGAACCTCAGTCCGCGTATCGGCTTCAATTGGGATGTCCTGAAGAACCGCAAGCTCGTCGTCCGCGGCGGTAGCGGTCTCTACACCGGCCGTATTCCTTTCGTGTGGATCGTCTCCGTGGCTGGCAACAGCAACTGCCTGCAGGCCCAGTTCATCGACACCGATGGCACCAACGAGCATACGCCGAACTTCCATGCCAATGTCGAGGATATCCTGAAGGACATCTACGGCGGCACTTTCAAGGCCCAAAATCTGGCCGCTCCGACCGGCGCTACGATTCTTGACAAGACCCTCCAGATGCCGACCACCTGGAAGAGCTCCCTCGCCGTCGACTTCGACCTGCCTTGGGGTATCAAGGGTTCCGTTGAGGGTATCTTCAACTACGACCTGAACTCCGTCGCGGCCCTGCGTCTCGGCTACACTCAGGACAGTGGAATCCAGCTCCCTGGCGAACCTGCGAAGCGTGCTCACTTCACCTCCGAGAACATCAAGAACTCGATGAACAGCACCGTTGCCCCTTACTACCTGACCAACTGCAACCTCCACGGTACTTACTACTCTGTGACCGCGCAGCTGTCCAAGGTCTTCCCGTTCGGCCTCAGCCTCATGGCTGCCTACACCCGTGCCGACTCCAAGTCCATCCAGGAAGGTTACGGTGATCAGGTCTCTTCCCTGTTCTCCGGCGGCAACTACGGTGTGAACGGTTCCAATGTTCCTGAGCTCGGCCACTCCGCGTTCGTTTCCCCGAACCGCGTGATCGCCAACGTGAGCTACCGCATTCCGGAAGGCAAGCATCTGGCCACCACCATCGGTGTCTTCTATGAGGGTTACAACCACTGCTACGTGGGCAGCTACTCCTACACCCGCTACTCCTACACCTTCGGTGTCCGCAGCGGCAGCTATGTGAACGACGTGACGGGTGTCAGCGGTTCCCAGAACCTGATGTACATCCCGACGGATGCCGAACTGGCCAACATGCCGTTCTCCAGCGAAGAGAACAAGGCTGCGTTCAAGAGCTTCATTGAGAACGACAGCTACCTCAGCTCCCACCGCGGACAGTACTCCGAGCGCGGCGCCAAGGCCGCTCCCTGGATGAGCCGTATCAATGTCAAGATCGCCCAGGATATCATCGTGAACATCGCTAACAAGCCCACGACCCTGCAGATCGGTGTTGATATCAACAACTTCGCCAACCTGCTGAACTCCAACTGGGGTCTGTGTAAGCAGGTCAGCAGCGAGAATATTCTTGAGATCAGCAAGGCCAACGAAACCGGTGTTTACACCTTCAACGCTCCGACCGTCAAGAACTATCGCAGCACCTTCAACACCTGGCAGATGCTCTTCAGCGCCCGTCTGTTCTTCTAGTCCAGGATTTAGGATATGAGTTAGCGGCCCGGTTCCTCCGGGCCGCTTTCTTTTTCCCGAAAAAGCCGTATCTTTATCTCGTTGTGGCCTTCGGAAAGATGAGAGTTGCCGTGCATATCTGTTTCCTGCTGCTGCCGGTGTCCCTGCTGGTGGCGCTTTGCTCCTGTGGAGATCCCCTGACGGAACCCCGCCGGGAACTGCAGGCGGATACGCCGGGCAGGTGGCTGGAACTGCCGGCGACGGATACGCCCGGCATGGTTTTCATCCACCATCCTATGCCGGAAGACCGCCGGTTGCGGAATTATTCCTATTGTTATGATCCCCGGGCCCGTGTGGCCGTGTGGGTCGCATATCCGCTGAACAAAGGCTTGCGGGGGAGCGGGTCGCGCCCGGACCCGGAGCCCTGGGGGCTGGATCCCAAGGTCCCGGCGGATGCCCAGGCCGTAGTTCTGTACCATGGTTTCTCGAAGAACAAAATTTACGACCGCGGCCATCAGATTCCTTCGGCCGACCGATATGCCTACGGCGCGAACGCTGAGACGTATTACGGGACGAACATAACGCCGCAACTGCATGATTTCAACGGCGGGATCTGGGCGACGCTGGAAGGGAAGGTCCGCAACTGGGCCGGCAAATGTGATACGCTCTATGTCGTGACGGGTGCTGACCTACGGGGCGCCTCCGGGAAGGTGAAAGACAACGAAGGGAAGGATGTCACGGTGCCGACGGGCTATTTCAAGGCGCTTCTGGCGTATAAGAAAGGAGGATCCTTTGGTGCGGGGACCGGGGAATACATCGGCGTGGGTTTCTATTTCGAGCACCGCACATATGAAAATACACAGGCGACGGTCAAGGCCCGGGCCATGAGTTTGGAAGCCCTGGAAGAAATACTAGGTATGGGTTTCTTCGTGAACCTTCCGGTCGATATCCAGCGTGTCGTCGAGTCTCAGTCTCCAGTTGCCTGGTGGTGGAACAACTAACGGATTTTATTCGTATCTTTACAAGTTATGAATATCAAGCGCTTATTATTCATTACCGCCGCGCTGGTCCTGCTGGGGGCCTGCGGGCAGACGCTCCCCAAAGACGCCTACGTGGTCGGCTTCTACAATGTCGAGAACCTCTTCGACACGG
This sequence comes from uncultured Bacteroidia bacterium, assembly GCA_902768985.1. Taxonomy (GTDB): domain Bacteria; phylum Bacteroidota; class Bacteroidia; order Bacteroidales; family UBA932; genus Cryptobacteroides. The sequence continues at coordinate 25,383 of CACXNA010000016.1, forward strand.
AGCACGACGAAGGCAAGAACGACCTGGCCTTCACCCCGGAAGGGGAGAATGCCTGGACGCCGGAGAAATATGAGCTGAAGCTCGCCAACATTGCGTCCGTGATCGCCGCGATGGCGGAAAAGAACGGCCGCTGGCACACGCTCCTGGGCCTCGCCGAGGTCGAGAACGACCGCGTGCTCGCGGACCTCGTGGCGCGCCCGGAGATCGCCGAGGCGGGGTACAAGTTCATCCACGTGGAGGGGCCGGACGTGCGCGGCATCGACTGCGCGCTGCTCTACCGGCCGGAAGAATTCAAGGTGGTGGACGTCCGCGCGCTGCCTTACGATTTCAACAGCGCGAGCGGTATCGTCTTCGAGAAGACCCCCGAGGAGCAGGCCGAGTTCAAGACGCGCGACGTGCTTTGCGTGCGCGGCGTGCTGGACGGTGAGGTGTTCGCGGTGTATGTGTGCCACTGGCCGTCCCGTACGGGCAACAAGGGCAGCGACCTGCGCTGCCGCGCCGCGGAAATTGTCCGGGAGGACATCTTCACGCTGGAGCAGCGCTTCGAGAACATCAACATCGTCGTGATGGGCGACATGAACGACAACCCGGAGGACGTCAGCATGACGGACTACCTGCGCGGCCGCGAGACCATCGAGGAGATGGCCGAGGGTGAGCTTTTCTCCCCGTTCCTGCGCATGCACAAAGACGGTTTCGGCACGGAGGAGTACCACGGCGAGTGGAACATCTTCGACTGCATCTGCGTGAACCGCTGCCTGGTGGACACCGACGCGAAGGGCAGCCTGCACATCCTCAAGAGCGACGACACGCACTACGGCTACGTCTTCAACCCGCCTTTCCTGGTCCAGCAGGATGGCCGCTACGCCGGCACGCCCTTCCGGACCTTCTCCGGCGGGCAGTTCATCAACGGCTACTCCGACCATTACCCCACGTATATAGTAATCAGTAAATAAATGAAAAAAGTTTTCGCTATCGCAGCCCTTTTTGTTGCCATGACTGCTTGCAACAACCACGTGAACCCCTTCCTGACGGAATGGGACACCCCCTACGGCATTCCGCCGTTCGATAAGATCCAGCCCGCCGACTATATCCCTGCCGTCCAGGCAGGCATTGACCAGCAGAACGCAGAGATCGACGCCATCACCGCCAATCCCGATGCGCCGACCTTCGAGAACACCATCGCTCCGCTGGAGCTCTCCGGCGAGATCCTCTCCAAGGTCGTCGGCGTGTTCTACAATATCACCGAGACCGACCGAACCGACGCGCTGAGCGCCATCGAGGAGGAAGTCATCTCCATGATGAGCGAGCACAGCAACAACATGTCCTTCAACAAGGCGCTCTACAACCGCGTGGCCGCCGTCTACAACAGCGACCAGAGCGGCCTGACCCGCGAGCAGCAGGTCGTGCTGAAGAAGCACTTCGACGCCTTCGAGCGCGAGGGCATCGGCCTCCCGGAGGAGCAGCAGGCGCGCCTGCGCCAGATCAACGCCGATATCGCCGCCAAGACGCAGAAGATCGGCAACAACATCCTCGCCGAGTCCAATGGTTTCCTCGAGAAATTCGGCTTCAGCGTGGCCGCCTATCCCGACAAGATGACCTCCACGGAGGACCGCGAGCTGCGCCGCCAGTACAACGAGGCGTACACCGCCCGCGGCCACCGCGGCAATGAGTTCGACAACCGCCAGCTCCTGCTGGAGGTGCTCGACCTGCGCGCCGAGAAGGCGAAGATCCTCGGCTACCCGAATGCTGCCGCATACATCCTCGCCAACAAGATGGCGGGCGACACCAAGACCGTCGACAGCTTCCTTGACGGTATCATGAAGGCCGCCGTGGCCCGCGCCAAGACGGAGTTGGCCGATATGCAGGCCGTGATGGACCAGGAGGTCAAGGAAGGCAAACTGCCGGCCGGCTCGAAGATCGAGCCCTGGGACTGGTGGTACTACGCCGAGAAGGTCCGCAAGGCTAAGTATGACCTCGACGAGGCCCTCACGAAGCCTTATTTCCACGTTGACAACGTCGTGAACGGCATCTTCACCAACGCCCACATCCTTTATGGTGTGAACTTCGAGGAACTGAAAGACGTCCCCGTGTACAACCCGCAGGTGCGCGCCTACAAGGTTACGGCCGCCGACGGTTCCCTGCTGGGTATCTTCACGACCGACTATAAGCCCCGCGCCAGCAAGCGCGGCGGCGCCTGGATGAACAACGTCCGCGAGCAGTACGTCAAGGCTGACGGCACCGAGGTCCGCCCGATCATCGTAAACGTCTGCAATTTCTCCGACGACTACCTCTCCATCGACGAGGTGGAGACCGCCTTCCACGAATTCGGCCACGCCCTGCACGGCCTGCTGACCCAGTGCCACTACTCCTCCGTGAGCGGCACGAACGTGACCCGCGACTTCGTCGAAATGTTCTCCCAGTTCAACGAGAACTGGGCCTTCCAGCCCAGCCTGCTCGCGCAGTACGCGAAGAACGCCGCCGGCGAGCCGATCCCGGCCGAGCTGGTGCAGAAGATCCTGAACGCCAAGAAGTTCAACCAGGGCTTCATGACCACCGAGCTCTGCGCCGCCTCCATCCTCGACATGCGCTGGCATGAGCTGGAGAGCACGAAGGGCGTGGACATCGACGCCTTCGAGCAGAAGATTGCCGAGGAGATCGGCCTGATCCCGGAGATCACCTACCGCTACCGTTCGACCTACTTCAACCATATCTTCTCCAGCGGCTACGCCGCCGGTTACTACGGCTACCTCTGGGCCGAGGTCCTCGACAAGGATGCCTTCAGCATCTTCGCCGCCTCCCCGGCTGGTCCGTACGACCTCGAACTCGCCAAGAAGTTCAAGGAGACCTTCCTGGAGAAGGGTGGCTCCGAGGAGCCGATGACGCTCTACAAGGCGTTCGCCGGCCGCGAGCCCGACTCCGCCGCCATGCTCCGCGGCCGCGGTTTAATAGATTAACAATTAAACGATTATGAATAGAAAAGTACTCCTGATGATCCTCGACGGTTGGGGCGAGGGCAAACACGATTATTCCAACGCCATCTGGGCGCAGGGCACGCCGGTCATCGACGGCCTGCGTGCGAAATATCCTTCCGGCCACCTGCAGGCCTGCGGCGAATACGTCGGTCTGCCGGACGGGCAGATGGGCAACTCCGAGGTCGGCCACATGAACCTGGGCGCCGGCCGCGTGGTCTACCAGGACCTCGTCAAGATCAACATGGCCGTCCGCGACCACAAGTTCCTGGAGAACGCCGAGATCAAGGCGGTCTATGACTATGTGAAGAATTCCGGCAAGAAGCTCCACCTGATGGGCCTCACCTCCCACGGCGGCGTGCACTCCTCCCTGGAGCACGTGTACGAATTCCTTCGCGTGGCGAAGGAGTACGGCCTGGACAAGGTCTACGTCCACGCCTTCATGGACGGCCGCGACACCGATCCGCGCAGCGGCAAGGGTTTCCTCGAGGAGCTCGAGGGGAAGATGGCCGAGACCACGGGCAAGATCGCTACCGTGTGCGGCCGCTTCTACGCGATGGACCGCGACAAGCGCTGGGCCCGCGTCAAGGAGGCCTACGACAGGGCAAGGGCGCTGCCTTTACGTCCGCGCTGGAGGGCATCCAGGCGTCCTACGACGCCGATGTGACCGATGAATTCGTCAAGCCGATCGTCATCACCGACGCCGCGGGCGCTCCGCTCGCGAAGATCGAGGAGGGCGACGCCATCATCTTCTACAACTTCCGCAACGACCGCGCCCGCGAGCTGACGTCCGTGCTCACGCAGAAGGACATGCCGGAAGAGGGGATGCACACCCTGCCGCTGTACTACTGCTGCCTGACCCCGTACGACGCCTCCTTCACCGGCGTGCACATCCTCTTCGACAAGGAGCTGGTGAACGACACCCTCGGCGAGACGGTCTCCAAGGCCGGCAAGCGCCAGCTGCGCATCGCCGAGACGGAAAAATACGCCCACGTGACCTTCTTCTTCAACGGCGGCCGCGAGCTGCAGTTCGAGAATGAGGACCGCATCCTGGTGAACTCCCCGAAGGTGCCGACCTACGACCTGCTGCCGCAGATGAGCGCCCCCGAGGTGGCCGAGAAACTGATCGACGCCATCAACTCCGACAAGGAGGACCTCATCATCCTGAACTTCGCCAATGGCGACATGGTGGGTCACACGGGCGTCTACACCGCCGTCACCAAGACGGTCGAGTGCATCGACAAGCTCGTCGGCAAGGTGGTTGAGGCGGCCATCGCCCACGACTACGTGGTCCTGCTGACGGCCGACCACGGCAACGCCGACTTCGAGGTGAACCCCGACGGCACGCCGAACACGGCCCACTCCCTGAACACGGTGCAGTTCGTCGTGATGAACGCCGGCGACGCCGTGAAGACGGTCAAGGACGGTGCCCTGTGCAACGTGGCGCCGACCATCCTCAAGCTCATGGGTATCCCGCAGCCGGCCGCGATGACGGCCGAGCCGCTGATCTAAAGATCCTATGTATAAGTTCACGCCGATTCTCAAGACGCTGGTCTGGGGCACGGAGAGCTGGGTGCTCTCCGGTGTCCCGGGCAGCGAATCGGTGGTGGCTGAAGGCCCCGAAGCGGGCAAGAAGATCACGGACATCTATCCCGGGACTTTCCCGCTGCTGATCAAATTCATCGACGCGAAGCGCGACCTCAGCATCCAGGTCCATCCGGACAACGAGCTGGCCGCAAAGCGCCACGGCTGCAGCGGCAAGTCGGAGATGTGGTACGTGATCGGCGCCGAACCCGGCGCAAAACTGATTTCCGGTCTGAAGGAGCGGATCACCCCCGACGACTACGTCCGCCTGGTGGCGGAAGACCGCATCACCGAGGTGCTGGCGGAGCATGCCGTCGCTCCCGGCGACGTCTTCTTCCTGCCCTCCGGCCGCATCCATTCCATCGGCGGCGGCTGCTTCCTGGCGGAGATCCAGCAGACCTCCGACATCACCTACCGCATCTACGATTACAACCGTCCCGGATTGGACGGCAAGCCGCGCCAACTGCACACGCAGGAGGCGAAGGATGCGATTGATTACGAGGTGTATGAAAATTACCGGACGCCGTACGCCCTGAAGCCGAACGCGCCCGTCGAGCTGGTGAAGTGCGAGCACTTCACCACGACGCTGTACGACTTCGCCGGGACGGCAGCTGCCCCTGCTCCGCTATCGTGCTCCGCTTCGCTGACGCCCGACCCTGTCCGGGTGAACGGCTGCGCAGGGGCACTGCCGATCCCGGCTGAGTTCCTGATAGCGATTGGGTTGAAGGGATCGGGCGTCCTGCGAACGGCGCAGGACGAGACGACGCTGTCGGCAGGTGAAGCCGTGCTTATTCCGGCTTCCGACGGCTCCGTGTGCGTCGAGCCGGGGCCGGACGGCCTTCGGATGATGACGACGCACCCTTAGTGTTGTCATCCTGAGCAGAGCGAAGGATCTCATTCTCTTCTACCAGTTCATAATCCAGCAACCGCTGCTCCAGGTTGGCGCTCTTCACGCGAATGCGTACGGGGTCGCCCAGGCAGAACTGGTGGTGGCGGCGCTTGCCGACCAGGCGGTAGCGCGGCTCGTCGAACTCGTAGAAGTCGGACTTGATGTCCCGCACGGAAACCATGCCTTCGATCTTGGTCGGCTCGATCTCCACGTACATGCCCCACTCGGTGATACCGGACACGTGGCCGTCGTACTCCTCGCCGATCTTGTCCATCATGAACTCGACCAGCTTGTACTTCGTGGAAGTGCGCTCGGCGTCCGCGGCCACGAGCTCGCGCTCGGAGGCGTAGCGGCACGCCTCCTCGTACTGATCCTTCTTGGCGCTCTCGCCGTTGTCCAGATAGCGGGCCAGCAGGCGGTGGACCATCAGGTCCGGGTAGCGGCGGATCGGGGAGGTGAAATGTGTATAGAACTTGAACGCCAGGCCGTAGTGGCCGATGTTGTCGGTGCTGTAGCAGGCCTTGGCCATCGCCCGCAGGGCGAGGTTCTCCATGGCGGCGAACTCCGGCTTGCCCTTCGCGCTGTTCAGTAGCTCGTTGAGGGCCTTGGCCGTCGCGCGGATGTTGCCGTGCTGGTCGGTCGGAATCTTGTGGCCGAAGCCCTTGGCGAAGGTATAAAGGTTCTCGAGCTTGATCTCATTCGGCTCGCCGTGGATACGGTAGACGAAGGTCTTGGCGTTCTTCTGCGCCACGCCGTTCAACTGCCCGCCAGTGGCCACGAACTCCGCGACCGTGCGGTTCGCCAGCAGCATGAACTCCTCAATCAGCCAGTTGGCCTCCTTCGAAATCTTCTGGTACACGCGGATCGGCTTGCCCTTCTCATCCACCTCGACCTTCATCTCCGGCCGGTCGAAATCGATCGCCCCCGCCTTCCGCTCGTTCTCCTTCATAATAGAAGCAAGTTTGTTGAGGGTGGTGATGGCCTCGATGAGTGTCGGTTCGCTGGTGGTATCTTTGCCTTCAATGATAGCTTGTGCCTGGTCGTAATCGAGTCGGTGGTTGGAGTCAATGACGGTGCGGCCGATCCAGCGGGAGCGGATTTCGGCCTTCGGCGTCATCTCGAAGACGGCCGAGAACGTCAGCTTCTCCTCGTGCGGGCGGAGCGAGCAGAGTTTGTTGCAGAGCTTCTCCGGAAGCATCGGGACCGTGCGGTCCACCAGGTAGACGGACGTGCCGCGCTCGCGGGCCTCCTTGTCGACCAGCGAGCCGGGACGGACATACCAGGACACGTCGGCGATGTGCACGCCGACCTCATAATTGCCGTTCGCGAGCGGCTTGAACGACAGCGCGTCGTCGAAATCCTTTGCATCCGACGGGTCGATGGTAAATGTGAACGTGTCGCGGAAATCCTTGCGGCCCTTCAGATCCTCGGCCGTGATGGCGTCCGAGATCTGATCGGCGGCGTTCTCCACCTCGGGAGAGAAGCGATAGGGGAGATTGAACTCCGCCAGGATGGCGTGCATCTCCGTGTCATTCTCGCCCGGCTGGCCGAGCACATCCACCACGTGGCCCCAGGGCCCCGGTTCGCGGCGCTCCCAGCGGTCCACGACTGCGGCGACCTTCATGCCCGCCTGCGCACCCATGGCGGCCGCCGCTTCGGCGTCCACCTGGATATCGTACGGCATCGTCTTGCTCTGCATCAGGACCCAGGCCTGGGCCCCGACGGTATGGTAAAAGCCCACGAAGGGGCGCGTGGAGCGTTCGAGAATCTCCACGACCTCGCCCTCGCGGCGGCGGTTGTCCCCGCCCTTCTGGCGTGTCACAGCCACGCGCACGAGATCGCCCTGCAGGGCGTGGCGCGTCTTGGAGGCCTTGACGAAAATGTCATCCTCCTGACCTTCAACGATTACGAAAATAAACCCTTCGCGGGTCATCTGAACCTTGCCGACGAACTGCGGAAGCTCCTTCGCATGGCGCTCGCCGGATCTCTTTTTGCCGAACGGTTTTCGGCCTTTTCCACTTCTTTTCTGCATAATTAAATAATCAAGACAAAGGTAACGAATTCTCGCGGAAAATCCGTATCTTCGTATGTCGTTAGTTGCACTATGAGTCTTGAAAGCCTAAAAGCGAGTCTCCGGACCATTCCGGATTTTCCGAAAAAAGGCATCCTCTTCTGGGATGTCACCACCATGTTCAAAGACGCCGCAGCCCTGCGGGAGCTCGAAGACGCCCTTTACGAACTCTACAAAGACAAAGGAATCACCAAAGTCGTCGGCCTTGAATCCCGCGGCTTCATCATGGGCCCGGCCCTGGCCATCCGCCTGGGCGCCGGCTTCGTGATGGCGCGCAAGCCGGGCAAGCTCCCCGCCGAGGTGATCAGTCAAACCTATGTCAAGGAGTATGGCCGCGATACCATCGAGATCCACACCGACGCCATCACGCCCGACGACGTGGTGCTGATCCACGACGACCTCCTCGCCACGGGCGGCACGATGGGCGCCGCGTACAATCTGGTCCGCAAGTTCAACCCCAAGGCCATCTACATCAATTTCAACATCGAGATCGAAGGCCTCCCGGGGCGGGAAACCCTGCCGGAGGGCGTTGAGGTGACATCGGTCCTGAAAGTCTGACGAATCATATCATTATTAATACAATGAAAAAAGTGTTCCTGATGGCGGTCGCTACCGCCGCGTTGCTTTTTGCTCAAGGAGCAAAGGCGCAGACCAATCTCCAGATTTTCTATGACTTCGGCCCGGATCGTCAGCACGTGACGACGACCCTCGAAGGCTTCTACAACGACAACTGGGGCAACACCTTCTTCTTCATTGACCACGACTTCAACACGCGTGACACGAAGAACCAGGTCTATGCGCCGAGCGGCACTTACTTCGAGATCGCCCGCTGCCTCAACTTCTGGCAGAACAGCGCCATCGCTCCGCTGAGCCTCCAGGTCGAGTACAACGGCGGCGTCTACAACGGTTTCACGATCAACAGCGCCTTCCTCGTCGGTCTGGATTACTTCCTGCACAGCGTCGACTTCAAGAATACCTTCAACTTCAAGGTGCTCTACAAGAAGATCACCTACACCACCCAGAAGGCTCCGGTGCAGCTCACTTTCGTGTGGGGCTTCCAGGATCTCTTCGGCGTGCAGGGCCTCCGCTTCAGCGGCTTCGCCGATTTCTGGTGGGAGGACCATACGCTCTACACCGACCACAAGGGCAGCATCCTGCCTGAAATCTCCCACACCGTGTTCATCTCCGAGCCCCAGCTCTGGTACAACGTCGGCCAGCACTTCGGCTGCGACAACCTCAATATTGGCGGCGAGGTTGAGCTCTCTTACGATTTCGGTACGGCCAGAGGTTTCTGGTGCCGTCCCTGCGCCGGTATCAAGTGGGTCTTCTAGTCTTCGGACAATATGTCGAACTTCCTGAATAAGGCTTTCGGCTTCGAGGCCGACAAGCACAACGTCCGGACTGAGATTATCGCCGGCATCACCACCTTCCTGACGATGGCCTACATCCTGGCCGTCAACCCCAGCATCTTCAGTGCCCTGGACGGCATGCCCGGCGGCGCCGTGTTCACGGCCACCGCGCTGGCCGCCATCGTCGGTACGCTTGTGATGTCGCTCTACGCCAAGAAGCCCTTCGCCCTGGCTCCGGGCATGGGCCTGAATGCCTTCTTCGTCTACACGGTCTGCCTCACGATGGGCTACTCCTGGCAGTTCGCCCTGACGGCTGTGTTCCTGGAGGGTATCCTGTTCATCATCATGACGGTGACGAAACTCCGTACCTTGCTGCTGAACTCCATTCCGGGTACGCTCAAGAAGGCCATCGGTGCCGGTATCGGCCTGTTCATCGCCTTCATCGGCTTCCAGAACGCCGGTATTATCGTCAACTCCGACTCCACGCTGGTGACCCTCGGTGAGATCACGCAGGGCACGGCCCTCGTGGCCTTCATCGGCCTGATGGTCACCTCCGCCCTGATCATGCTCAAGGTGCGCGGCGGTATCCTCATCGGCATCATTATCACCACGCTGATCGGCCTGGTCGTCAAGGATCCCGTGACGGGCAGCGCCGTGACGCAGCTGACCCGCACCAGCACCGGTGCCGTGCAGCTCGTGTCGCTGCCGGACAGCGTTTCTCCGATCTTCTGCAAGTTCGAGTTTGGCCAGATCTTCAGCTGGGACATGCTCGTGGTCGTGTTCACCTTCCTGTTCGTCGATATGTTCGACACGATGGGTACGATCATCGGTGTGCACCAGGGTGCCGGCCTCATCCCGGACGGCGGTCCCCGCGACAACGTCCCCGGCGCCGAGAAGATGTTCCTGGCTGACTCCATCGCCACCGTGGCGGGCGCCTGCCTCGGCACCTCCACCACCACGACCTATGTCGAGAGCGCCGCTGGCGTGGGTGAGGGTGGCCGTACCGGCCTCACCGCCTTCTCCACCGCGGTCTGCTTCGCCCTGGCCCTCTTCTTCTCCCCGATCTTCCTGTCCATCCCGAGTGCCGCTACGGCCCCGGCCCTGATCATGGTCGGCGTGATGATGATGCCTTCCATCAAGCGCATCCACTGGGAAGATTACTGCAAGAGCATTCCGGCCTTCATCACGATCATCATGATGCCGGTGGCCTACAGCATCTCCGACGGTATCCTGATCGGTGTGATCTCCTACGTGGTCACCCACGCCATCGCCGGCCGCTACAAAGAGATCTCCGTCCCGATGTGGGTCCTCTCGGTCCTCTTCGTCCTGCGGTATATCTTTATCTAGCGCCAAGGCCGTCATTCCGGGTCCGTAGATAGTCATTCCGGGCTTGACCCGGAATCTCGGAACCGAAAACCCCGAAAATTGGCGCCGACCCCGGTTTCAAAACCCCGGTCGGCGCCGTTTTTGGCCCTTTTTGGCGCCTAGATTCCGGAAGGCGGGGTCGAGGGCTTAGGCGACGGTGCTCAGCACCTCTTTCCGGTAGCGGAGCGTGAGCCAGAGCGTCCGGAAAGCGAGGTGGGCGAAGTAAGCCGCAAATAGCAGATGGATGGCTGTTGCGCCTGCGGGCTGCAGCAGCCATCTGCCTGTATACCAGACGGCGAAGAAGGCGGCCGCGGCGCCGGCCATGGAGGTCATCAGACCCCGGGAGGCCGTGGCGCCGAGGAAGATGCCGTCCCAGGTGAAGGCGGCGCAGCCCAGCGGCGGCATCAGCAGCAGCCAGGGCAGGAACAGGCGGCAGGCCAGCACGACGGTCTCGTCGCTGGTCAACAGCCGGACCACAGGCGAGCCGGCGACGGCGTACAGGGCGGCGAAGAACACCGCCAGGACCATGCTCCAGACGAAAACATAGCGCACAGACTGGCGCAGCATCACCCCGTCGCGCTCGCCGATGAAGCGGCCCGTCAGGGCCTCGCCGGCATAGGCGAAGCCGTCGGTGAAATAGCTGAAGAACATCAGCAGCTGCATCAGGATGGAGCTGGCGGCCAGCATCACGTCGCCGTAGCCGGCGGCGATCATCGTAAAGCCGATGTAGATCAAAATGAAGAAGAAGGAGCGGCCGAGCAGGTCCAGGTTCATGCGGAAGAAGCGGCCCAGGGAGCCGTCGTGCAGCAGGCCCGCGAAGTCGCTGCGCCGCAGCAGCGAGAACACGCTCCGCCCGTATTTGAAGCGGCAGACCAGCAGGCCGTAGAGCAGGCCGCAGTACTGCGCGATCACGGTGCCGAGCGGGATGCCCGCGAAGCCGAGCCCCGGCCTGGGGCCGACACCGAAGGCGAGCAGGATGCTCGCGCCGATGTTGACGGCGTTGATGATCAGGTCCATCCACATCGGGTTGACGGAATTCTGCATTCCCACGAACCAGCCCCGCAGGGTCATCAGCGTCATGGTCGCGGGCGCCGCCCAGATGCGGATGAAGAAGTAGCGTTCCGCCAGGACGCGCACCCCGGGCGTCGCGTCCGGAATCAGCATCACGCCCTTGAAGAAGGGCCACTGGAGCGCGAGGGCGAAGAAGGCGGCCAGCAGGGCGAGGCCCGTGCCGCGCAGGAAGATGCGCCCGCATTCCGCGAAATCGCCCCGGCCGAAGGCCTGGGCCGTCAGGCCGCCCGTTCCGGTGCGCAGGAAGCCGAAGGTCCAGTACAGCAGCGAAAGAACCATCGAGCCTACGGAAATGGCGCCGATCTGCGCCGCCGTGTCGCCACCCAGGTGGCCCGCCACGGCGGTGTCCACCATGCCCACCAGGGGCACGGTAATCCCGGCCAGGATGCTGGGCACCGACAGCCGCAGAATCTCGCGGTTGAGGGAATGATTCATCGGAATTTCTGGTCCTCCTCGAGCATGCCGAGGTAGGAATTGTAGCGTTCGGGGCTGATCCGGCCGGCGTCCACGGCCGCCTTGACGGCGCAGCCGGGCTCGTGCGTGTGCGTGCAGGGCACGAAACGGCAGTTGTCCATTTCCCGGAGCATCTCCGGGAAATATTTGGAGATTTCCTCCTTCTCCAGATCCACGAGGCCGAAGCCGCGCAGGCCGGGCGTGTCGATCACGAAGCCGCCGGAGGCGAGGCGGTACATCTCATAGAGGGAAGTCGTATGCTTGCCCTGCAGGTGCGCCGCGGAGATCTTGCCGATCTTGGGATCGAGCGCGGGGTCGAGCGCCTTGATGAGGCTGGACTTGCCGGCGCCGGACTCGCCGGAGAAGAGGTTGATCCGGCCCCGGCAGCGCTCCCGCAGGGCGTCGACGCCCTCGCCGGTGCGCGCGGAGACCTCCAGCACGGGGTAGCCGGCGCCTTCGTAGATGCGCCGGAAACTGGTCACCATTTCCGGGAGTTCCTCCCGGTAGAGATCCACCTTGTTGAGGGCGATCAGCACCGGGATCTTGTAGACCTCGCAGGTCACGAGGATGCGGTCGAGGAAGGGTAGCTTGATCTCCGGGAAGAGCAGGCTGACGACGATGACCGCCTGGTCGAGGTTCGCCGCGATGACGTGCGACTGCCGGGAGAGGTTGGTCGAGCGGCGGATGATGTAGTTGTCGCGGGGGAGTATCTCCGTGATGACGGCGGGGTGCTCCTCGTTGGCCGGGCCGTCCATTTCGTAGCGGACGCGGTCGCCCACGGCGACGGGGTTCGTGGCCCCGCTGCGCTCCAGCCGCACCTTGCCGCGCAGCACCGCCGGGAACAGCTCCCAGGCAGGCAGCGCGCTCAGCTCATAATGGCTACCGGCATTCTTGACGACTGTCGCGACCCCTTCCATAGATTATTTTGCGCGGCCGACCAGCCGCTCCGCGAAACGGCGCAGCACCTCCAGTTTGACCGGCCCGAGGCCGAGCTCCGCGACGGCGTCCAGGGCCCGGTCGGTGAAACGGACGATCTCGTCCTTCGCGTCGCTGTCCACGCCGTACTGCAGATAAATATCCTTGACGGCGGCAATCTTGGCCGCCTGCTGCTCCGGCGTGTCCGCCGGCACGGAAAAGGCGCTCAGGAAAGCCGCTTTGTCCTTCGTTTTTTCGAGCGTGCGGACGGTCAGCCAGCTCTTCTTGCCGTTGACGATATCCCCGCCGATAGGCTTGCCGAAGACCTTCTCGTCGCCGAAGGCGTCGAGGTAGTCGTCCGCCACCTGGAAGGCCATACCGAGCTCGTAGCCATAGTTGTAGAGCGCGTTGCATTCCGCCTCGGACGCGCCGCCGATCATGGCGCCCATCGCGGCCGAGCAGGCCAGCAGGACGGCCGTCTTGAGGCCGATCATCTTGTTGTAATCAGCCATCGGCACCTCCTGGAGCGACTCGAAGTCCATGTCAAACTGCTGCCCGTCGCAGACCTGGGCGGCCGTGCGGGAGAACAGCGCGAAGGCACGGGTCAGTACGGGGCGAGGCGCCTGGGCGATCCGGTTGTACGCATCGATCAGCATCACGTCGCCGGAGAGGATGGCGGTGTCTTCGTTCCATTTCTTCCAGACGGTCGGCATGCCGCGCCGCAGGGGCGAGCGGTCCATGATGTCGTCGTGCATCAGGGTGAAGGAATGGAAGACCTCCAGCGCCGTCGCAGGCGCGAGGATGCCGTTGTCGACCTCGTCGGAGAACAAGGAATACGTCGTCAGGCAGAGACGCGGACGGATACGCTTGCCGCCGATCTCGATCATATAGCGCAGCGGGTCATAGAGGCCCGCGGGCTCGCGGGTGAATTCGATCTCGTCGAACATCCGTTCGACAAGCTGGTTGATTTCCGTTTCTTTCAGCATAGTCAGACAAAGATAGCACATATTTTCATCTTTTCGTGCTAACTTTGTTTCCGTTATGAAGATCATTTTCGCCACAGGCAACAAAGGTAAACTCCGCGAGGCCGCCGAGGTCCTCGGCCCGGACTACGAGATCGTTTCGCCCGCTTCGCTGGGCATCACCGAGGATATTCCCGAGACGGGATCGACCCTGCAGGAGAACTCCCTGCAGAAGGCGCAGTACCTCTTCGAGCGCACCGGCCTGCCGGTCTTCGCCGACGACACCGGCCTGGAAGTCGACGCCCTCGGCGGCGCGCCCGGCATCTACTCTGCGCGCTACGCCGGACCGGGCCATGACCACCAGGCGAATATGGACAAGTTGCTCAAGTCCCTTGAGCAACTTGTCCCCGACCCGGATGACGGGGGATGTTTCCCCCGAAACCCCCTCGGTCGCTGCGCTCCGACTGCCTCGGACAAACAGCCGACAAATGACCGCCGCGCGCGGTTCCGCACCGTGGTCACGCTGATCCTCGCCGACGGGACGCCCCACTTCTTCGAGGGCACCTGCGAAGGCCGCATCGCCACCGAAAAGCGCGGCAACGGCGGCTTCGGCTACGACCCCGTCTTCCTGGCTGACGCCTACCCGGGCCGCACCCTCGCCGAAGTCTCGGAAGAGGAAAAGAACGCCGTCTCCCACCGGGGCCGGGCCGTCCGCGCCATGGCGGACTGGTTGAAATCCCGGTAATACAGGAAAGTCGGCGCCAAAAAGGGGCAAAAACGGCGCCGACCGGGGTTTTGAAACCAGGGTCGGCGCCAATTTTCGGGCTTTTCGGTTCCGAGATACCCGATCAGGTTGGGGAAGATAGTAATTATTCCGATAATTCGGTTATCTTTGTAAGTATGAGAAGATTCCCTTTGCTGTTTTGCCTTCTGGCGCTGGCGGCCTGCCAGCCGAAGGTGGTGCGGATCAACACGCCGCAGGGCACGCTGTGCCTCGAACCCATCGCCGAGGACGCCATCCGCGTGCGGATGACGCCCGAGGGCGCACCCGAACTCGGTGAGCTCATCTTCACCGAAAAGGTGAAGGCGCCGAAATACACCGTGGAGCGCAACGGCGGCGACGTCATCGTCCGCACGGCGAAGATGAGCGCCGTGTGGTACTCGGAGGCGCAGGCGCTCAGCTTCCTCGACGCGGACGACAACCTGCTGCTGCGGGAGAACGGCCATAGCGTCGCACCCGCCGAGGTGCAGGGCGAGCCCGCCTGGGCGGCGAGCGCGCGTTTCGATTCGCCAGCAGGCGAACACCTCTACGGCACCGGGCAGTTCCAGGACGGCTACCTGGACATCCGCGGCCTGACGCGGCGCCTCACGCAGGTCAACACGCAGATCGCCCTGCCGATGGTCCTCTCCAGCCGCGGCTGGGGGCTGCTCTGGCACAACTACGGCCTCACGGACTTCAACCCCGCCGACCACAGCCTCGCGCTGACGGAGGCGAAGCAGGACGGCGGCTCGGTGACGGTCAACGCCACCGGCACGGCCGGCAACCGCCGCGAGATGCGCTTCTTCCGGACTTTCACCGGTGAGATCGAGCTGCCGGAGGACGGCGAATACGCCTTGCTGCTCGACGTCGGCCGCGACATGGCGCGTCGGCAGTACCTTGCCGTGGACGGGGAACCTCTGATCGACATTTCCAATACCTGGCTCCCGCCGACCGCCGCCGTCAAGGCGCAGCTCTCCGCCGGCCGGCACCGGCTGGTCGTCCAGGGCACCTTCGGCGACGCGCCCGTCGTCTACTGGCGCGCCGTCACGGACGAGACCGTCTTCTCCTCGCCCGTCGCGCCGGGCCTCGACTACGTCGTCTTCGCCGGCGACGCCGACGCCGTCATGCACAGCTTCCGCAGCCTGGCGGGCCACGTACCGGCGCTTCCGGACTGGATCTTCCGCTACATCCACTGCCGCGAGCGCTTCGACACGCAGGACGAGCTGCTGACCGTCGCGCGGAGGCTCCACGCGGAGCAGATTCCTGTCGGCACCGTCGTACAGGACTGGCAGTGGTGGGGCAAATACGGCTGGAACGCCATGCAGTTCGACGAAGACAAATACCCCGATCCCAAGGCGATGACCGACGAGCTCCACGCGATGGACCAGCACCTGATGCTGTCCGTGTGGTCGCGCATCGGCCGCGACTCCGAGCTGGGCAAAGAGGTCGAGGCTCAGGGCTACTATATCGAAGGCACGGAATGGGTGGATTTCTTCCAGCCGGACGCCGCTGCCTTCTATTGGAAGAATTTCAGCGAGAAGCTGCTCCCGACCGGCATCGACGCCTGGTGGCAGGACGCCACCGAGCCGGAGAACGACGACCTGAAAGGCCGTCGCATCGGCCCGGACCAGATCCCCGGCGAATGGTACCGCAACGTCTATCCGCTGCACGTCATCCGCACCGTCTTTGAAGGCCTGCGGCGCGATCAGCCCGACCGCCTGCCGGTCATCCTGACGCGCAGCGCCTTCCCGGGCATCCAGCGCTACGGCGCCGTGACCTGGAGCGGCGACGTCGGCAACGACTGGGACGCGCTGCGCCGCCAGCTCGCGGGCGGCCTGGGCCAGATGGCCGCCGGCCTGCCATGGTGGACCTACGACGCCGGCGGCTTCTTCCGCCCCGGCAACCAGTACTCCGACGCGGACTACCAGGAGCGCATGATCCGCTGGATCCAGGCCGCCGTGTGGCTGCCCTTCATGCGCGTGCACGGCTACCAGAGCCGTACCGAGCCGTGGGAATACAGCCCCGAAACGGAGCGCCTGTACAAGGCCGCCGTCGCCCAGCGCGAGGCGCTGCTGCCGTACATTACGGAGCAGGCCGCGCGCGTCTGGGAGGAGGATTACACCCTGATGCGCCCGCTCGTTTTCGACTTCCCGCAGGACGAAGCGGCGCTGCAGCAGAACTGCGAATGGATGTTCGGCCCGGACTACCTCGTCTGCCCGGTCACGGAAGGCGGGGTCTCCAGCTGGACGGTCTATCTGCCTGAGAATGAGGCCGGCTGGGAAGACATCCGCACTGGCGCTCACCTTGCGGGCGGCCAGTACGCCGTCGTTCCCGTGGACCTCGAAGCGATCCCGGTCTTCCGGAAGCAGTAAGGCTTATTCGCTGAGCACCAGCTCCACCGGGCAGTGGTCGGAGCCGAAGATTTCGTTGTGGATGTCGGTGCCCGCGATGCGCGGGGCGAGGCCCTCGGAGACGAGGAAATAATCGATGCGCCAGCCGACGTTCCGCTCGCGGGCGGCCATGCGGTAGGACCACCAGGAGTACTTCGCCTCGCCCGGGTGGGCGTCGCGCCAGCTGTCGCGAAAGCCCGCGGCGAGCAGTTCGCTCATCTTGCCCCGCTCCTCGTCGGAGAAACCGGCGTTGAAATGGTTCGTGGCGGGATTCTTCAGGTCAATCTCCTCGTGGGCGACGTTCATGTCGCCGCAGATCACCACGCCCTTCTTCGCGGCCAGGCCGCTCACATAGGCGCGGAACGCGTCCTCCCACTGCATCCGGTAATCCAGGCGGCGCAGGCCGTCCTGCGAGTTGGGGACGTACACGTTGACCAGGTAGAAGTCCGGCAACTCCAGCGTGACGACACGCCCCTCGTGGTCGTGCTCGTCCACGCCGAGGCCGTAGCTGACGGACAGCGGCGTCTGCCGCGTGTAGATGGCCGTGCCGGAGTAGCCTTTCTTGTCGGCGTAGTTCCAGTAGGACTGGTAGCCGAGGAACTCGAGGTCGAGCTGGCCGGCGGAGAGCTTGGTCTCCTGCAGGCAGAAAAAGTCGGCGTCGAGCGCCTCGAAGATGTCGGCGAAGCCCTTGCCGGCCACGGCCCGCAGGCCGTTGACATTCCAACTAATGAATTTCATAAGGTAAATATACGCAGAAAATTTGTATCTTCGCCTGCTTATATTAATTGACTATGCGCGAATTCTATATCACCAATACCCTGACCCGCAGCAAGGAGCTCTTCAAGCCGGTCCATCCCGGCCACGTGGGCATGTATGTCTGCGGCCCGACCGTCTACGGCGACGCCCACCTCGGCCATGCCCGCCCGGGCGTGACCTACGACGTCCTGAGCAAGCTTCTGCGCCACCTGGGCTACAAGGTGCGCTACGTCCGCAACATCACGGACGTGGGACACCTCGAGCACGACGCCGACGAAGGCGAGGACAAGATCGCGAAGAAGGCCCGCCTGGAGCAGCTGGAGCCGATGGAGGTCGTACAGGCCTACACCCTGCGCTACCATGAGGCGATGCGCCTGCTGAACGTGGCGCCCCCCTCCATCGAGCCGCGCGCCTCGGGCCACATCATCGAGCAGATTGAGGCGGTGAAGAAGATCCTCGAGGCCGGCTACGCCTACGAGAGCAACGGCAGCATCTATTTCGACGTCGAGAAATACAACAAGGACTTCCACTACGGCATCCTCTCTGGCCGTAACCTCAACGATACGCTGGAGGGCACCCGCAGCCTGGACGGGCAGAGCGACAAGCGCGCTCCCTACGACTTCGCCCTCTGGAAGAAGGCGGAGCCGGAGCACATCATGCGCTGGCCGTCCCCGTGGGGCGAGGGATTCCCGGGCTGGCACCTTGAGTGCTCGGTCATGGGCGAGAAATACCTCGGCCGCGAGTTTGACATCCACGGCGGCGGCATGGACCTGATGTTCCCGCACCACGAGTGCGAGATCGCGCAGAACCAGGCCTCCCGCGGCACGCAGGGCGTGCACTACTGGGTGCATAACAACATGATCACCATCGGTGGCCAGAAGATGGGCAAGTCGCTGGGCAACTTCATCACCCTGCCGCAGCTCTTCGCCGGCGACCACCCGAAGCTCACCCAGGCCTACAGCCCGATGACGGTGCGCTTCTTCATCCTCCAGGCCCACTACCGCGGCACGCTGGACTTCTCCAACGAGGCCCTGCAGGCCGCCGGAAAGGGTTTCGCGCGCCTGATGCAGGCCGCCCGCGACCTCTACGCCATGGCCGGCCGCAAGGCCCCGCAGTACGCCTACGGCGAGGAGCCCGTCCACGTTGCGCCGGACAGCTGCCCGGCCGACAGCGAGGCCGTGAAGGCCGTCTTCGACGGCATCTACGACGCCCTCTGCGACGACATGAACACCCCGGTCGCGCTCGCGCACATCTCCGAGGCGGTCAAGCTGATCAATTCCGCGAAAGCGGGCCAGCTGAAGCTCTCGAAGGGCGACCTCGACACGCTCGTGCAGCTCTTCGACGACATTGTCTTCGGCGTGCTCGGCCTCAAGGACGAGGAAGCCGCCGGCGACAGCGGCATGAAGGTGATCGACGGTCTGATGCAGATGGTCCTCGAGCAGCGCGCCGCTGCCAAGGCCGCCAAGGACTGGACGACCTCCGACCACATCCGCGACGCCCTGAAGGCCCTTGGCATCCAGGTCAAGGATACCAAGGACGGCGCCGAGTGGACGCTGGAATAATGAATAGGCAGGAGCTTGAAATCATGGCGCCGGCGGGCGGGTTCGACTGCCTGCAGGCGGCGATCCAGGGCGGCGCGAACTCCGTTTATTTCGGCATCGGCCGGCTGAACATGCGCAGCCGCTCGGCGGCGAATTTCCTCCCGGAGGATCTGCCGGAGGTGGTCCGCATCTGCCGCGAGGCGGGGGTGCGCAGCTATCTGACGCTCAACATCACCCTCTTCCAGGACGACCTCGCCGCCATGCGGGAGGCGTTGGACGCGGCCCGCGCAGCGGGGGTGGACGCCGTGATCGCGTCGGACATCGCCGCCATCCAGTACTGCCGGCAGATCGGGCTCGAGGTTCACATTTCCACGCAGCTGTCCATCTCGAACGTGGAGGCGCTGCGCTTCTACGCGCAGTTCGCCGACGTGGTGGTGCTGGCGCGCGAGCTGACGCTCGACCAGGTGAAGGACATCCACGAGACCATCGTCCGCGAGCGGATCTGCGGCCCGTCGGGGCAGTTGGTGCGCATCGAGATGTTCGCCCACGGGGCGCTCTGCATGGCCGTGAGCGGCAAATGCTATCTCTCGCTCCACGCCGCCGGCGCCTCCGCCAACCGCGGCGCCTGCTACCAGGTCTGCCGCCGCAGCTACGAGGTGCGCGACCGCGAGACGGGCAACGAGCTGCTGATCGACAACGAATACATCATGTCCCCGAAGGACCTCTGCACGATCGAATTCATGGACCGCATCATCGAGAGCGGCGTGCGGGTCTTCAAGATCGAGGGACGGGCCCGCTCCGCGGAATATGTCAAGCGCTGCGCCTCCTGCTACCGGCGGGCGGCCGACGCCGTCTGCGACGGCAGCTACACGCCGGAGCTCGCGTCGGCGCTGAAGGCCGAGCTGGCCGAGGTCTTCAACCGGGGCTTCTGGGACGGCTATTACCAGGGCGCGCGCCTGGGTGAATGGAGTGCCGTATACGGCACCCAAGCCACCCGGCGCAAGGTTTACCTGGGCAAGGTGACCAACTGGTTTGACAGGATTGGGGTAGCGGAGATCTCCGTGGAGACCTCCGACCTGCACTGCGGCGATCAGCTGATGGTCATCGGCGCCACGACCGGCGTCGTGGAATTCGAGGCCGCGGACATCCGCCTGGAGTTCGATCCGGTGGAGCTGGCGCCCAAGGGCAGCCGCTGCTCCGTCCGCGTCCCCTGCGAACTGTGTCCCGACGGCAAACTCCGCCGCGGCGACAAGGTCTTCCTCTGGGTGGAAGCGGACTAGTCATTCCGGGCCTGACCCGGAATCTTCTATAATAGATGGCTGAGGTATCGTTTTGCGTCTTCAGGACTGAAGCCGCGGGCGGCGGCGTAGGCGTCGAGGGCCTCCGCCGGGAGGCGGCGGATCTCCGGGTAGGAGGCCGCCGGGTGCGCGAAGACGAGCCCGCAGATGCTGGCGTCGGGGATCATGGCGCAGGACTCCGTGAGACGGATGTCGAGCTGATCGCCGTCCGGCAGCAGGGCGAGGATGTCGCGCTTGAGGCTGTGGTCCGGGCAGGAGGCGTAGCCCGCCGCGGGCTTGACGATCTTGACCGGGGAGCCTTTCGGGAGCTGTTTCTCCAGCTCGGCGTCCAGCCAGCCTGAGGCCGCCTCGGCGAGCGTCAGGCGCAGGGAGCGATTCAAGAGGGAATCATATTCCATCGAACACGCCGGACAGTCGCATCCGGCCGGATGTGTTTCGTGCACGCTAATCGCGAACATGCCGGCGGGACTATCAAATCCGTAGTCGCCCGGGGCGACGTAGTCGGCGAGGGAGCGGCCGTCGGCGCCGTCCTGGCGCAGCATCGGCAGGCGCCAGGCGGGCGCGACGATAGTGTCGCGCTCGGCGTGGCAGGCGTCGAAGCGGGCGGCGATGCGGATGCGGCAGAGACCCTCGCGCTTGATGACTTCCAGCCGCTCGATGGCGTCAGCGCTCAATTGCACGGTCTGGGATTCCGGGTCAAGCCCGGAATGACTATCAGTTATGCCGCCCTTTTCTTTAGTCATGCCGGACTTAGATCCGGCATCTTTTATCCCCCAGATCGCATAGAACAGCTTCCAGTCGAAGTAAGGCAGCACCTCGGCGATGCTGAGTTCCCGGCAGGGGATGCTCTCGAAGAAGGCCCCGCGGAGGTAGCTGTCGGCCGGGAAGGGATGAGATTCCGGGTCAAGCCCGGAATGACTGTTCACCTTAGTCATGCCGGACTGCGATCCGGCATCTCCTGCCTTGTACAATGCCCTCATCTCCTCCTGCTTCCGGTGCTCCTCCGCCTCGGTGGCGGCGCGGTCGGAGAGCAGGCGCCCGGCGAGCACGGCGCTGGCCGAGGCGTCGGGGGCGTAGAAGACGTGGTCGTAGAGGGGCGCCAGCTTGACGGCCGTATGCAGGGCCGAGGTCGTGGCGCCGCCGATCAGCAGCGGCGTGGAGAGGCCCCGGGCGGCCATTTCGCGGCAGAGCTCCTCCATCTGGTGGAGCGACGGCGTGATGAGCCCGCTGACACCGATGATGTCGGCGCGGATCGCTTCCGCCTGGGCGAGGATGGTCTCGCGGGGGACCATCACGCCGAGGTCGGTGACCTCGAATCCGTTGCAGCGGAGCACGATGCCGAGGATATTCTTTCCGATGTCATGGACGTCGCCCTGGACGGTGGCGAGCAGGATGCGCGGCTTGCCGGCGCCGTCCTTCGAGGCGCCCATGTAGGGCTGCAGGATCTCGACGGCGTCGCGCATCACCTTGGCGGACTTGACGACCTGCGGGAGGAACATCTTGCCGGCGGCGAAGCGTTCGCCCACGCGGGCCATGCCGTCCATCAGCGGACCCTCGATGACGTCGACCGCGCGGCCCTTCTCCTGCAGGGCCTCCATGAGGTCCTGCTGCAGGGTCGGCGAGCCGCCGCCGACGAGCGCTCTGACGAGGCGCTCGGAGACCGGGCAGCTTTCCCCGCCTTTTTCTGCCAGGTCCCCTGTTTTTTCGGGGGACCCGCCAGGATTTCCCGGGTTTTTCTGGCCGGCTTCGGCCATTTGCTGCGCCAGGGCGATCAGGCGCTCCGTGGCTTCCGGGTCGCGGTCCAGGATTACGTCCTCGACGGCGTGCAGCAGCCCGGGCTCGACGGCGTCGTAGGGGAGCAGCATCCCCGGATTGACGATGCCCATGTCGAGGCCCGCCGCCACGGCGTGGTAGAGGAAGGCCGTGTGCATGGCCTCGCGGACGGGGTTGTTGCCGCGGAAGGCGAAGGACAGGTTGGAGATACCGCCGGAGCACATCGTGCCAGGCAGGTTCTGCTTGATCCAGCGGACGGCCTCGATGAAGTCCACCGCGTAGCGGGCGTGCTCCGCGATGCCGGTGCCGACCGACAGGACGTTGACGTCGAAGATGATTTCCCAGGGCTGGTAGCCGGCCTGCTCGGTCAGAAGCCGATAGGCGCGCTCACAGATCTCGATTTTGCGCGCGTAGGTCGTGGCCTGGCCCTGCTCGTCGAAGGCCATCACGACCACCGACGCGCCCAGGCGCCGGATCTCGCGGGCTTTCTTCAGGAATACCTCCTCGCCCTCCTTGAGGGAGATGGAGTTGACGATGCAGCGCCCCTGGGCGTTCTTGAGGCCGGCGAGGAGCGTCTCCCAGTGGGAGGAGTCGATCATCAGCGCGGCCTTGGAGACGGCCGGGTCGCCGGCGATGTGGCGCGTGAACTTCTCCATCTCGACGGTGGAGTCGAGCATCGCGTCGTCCATATTGATGTCGATCACCGCGGCGCCGCCTTCGATCTGGCCGGCGGCTACCTGCAGGGCGGTGTCGTATTCGCCCGCGGCGATGAGTTTGGCAAATTTGCGCGAGCCGGCCACGTTGGTGCGCTCGCCGATGTTGGTGAAGCGGCTCTGCCGCACGTCCAGGCAGACGGCCTCCAGGCCGCTGACATAGGGGCGCGCGTCCGGCGCGGGCACGGCCCGGGGGCTGAGCCCGCGCACGGCCGCGGCGATGGCGGCGATGTGCTCGGGGGTGGTGCCGCAGCAGCCGCCGACGAGGTTCACGAGGCCGTCCTGCGCCATCTTCTGCAGCGCGGCGGCGGTCTGCTCGGGCTTCTCGTCGTAGGCGCCCATCTCGTTGGGCAGGCCGGCGTTGGGGTAGCAGCTCACGGCGCAGTCCGCCCATGCGGCGATGTCCGCGACGAGCGGGGCCAGGTCGGCGGCGCCGAGCGAGCAGTTGAGGCCGAAGGTGAGCGGCCGGGCGTGCTGGACGGAGCGGTAGAACGCCTCCAGCGTCTGGCCGGTGAGGGTGCGCCCGCTGCGGTCGGCGACGGACACGGAGATGAGCAGCGGGAGGGCGGCCGCCTCGGGGATGCCGCTGATGGCGTAGAGGGCGGCCTTGGTGTTGAGGGCGTCGAAGCAGGTCTCCAGCAGGAGCGCGTCGACGCCGCCTTCCACCAGCCCGCGGACCTGCTCGGCGTAAGCCGCGGCCATCTCGTCGAACGAGACCGGCCGCCAGGCGGGATTGCCGAGGTCCTGCGGGAGGGTGAGGGATTTCCCGGAAGGGCCCATCGACCCCGCCACCCAAACTTTGCGGGGGGCGGCGTCGGCCTCTTTTCGGGCCAGGGCTGCGCCCGCCCTGGCGAATTCGCGCGCCTGCGCGGAGCAGCCGTAGTCGGCCTGCGAAATGGCGTTGGCGCCGAAGGTGTTGGTGCTGATGATGTCCGCGCCGGCGTCGATGTAGGCGCGGTGGATGCTACGGACGATGTCCGGATGCGTAAGGTTGAACGGCTCGCTGTTGCCGCTGAGGCCGTGGCGCTGGAGCATCGTGCCCATCGCCCCGTCCAGGATCAGGATCCTGTCGCGGAGAGCTTGCCGGAGGTCCATCAGAAGCAGTCTTTCAGGACGCTGATGACGTTGTCGCTGCGTCCCATCGTATAGAAATGGATTTCTTCGACCCCGTGCGCGAGCAGGTCGCGGCACTGCGCCTTGCACCACTCCTGGCCGATCTCATAGGCCTGGTCGGGGTGGGCGGCGATCTCCGCGGTCAGCGCCACGGGGATGTCGATGGAGAAACTCTCCGGCAGCAGGTCCACCTGCCGGGCGGACGAGAGCGGCTTGATGCCGGGGATGATCGGGATGGTGATGCCCGCGGCGCGGCAGCGCGCCACGAAATCATAGAAGACGGCGTTGTCGAAGAACATTTGGGTGATGATCTGGTCGGCGCCGGCGTCGACTTTCTCCTTGAGATATTTTATGTCGGTCTCGGGGTTGGGAGACTCGAAATGTTTCTCGGGATAGCCACCCACGCCCAGCGCGAACAGGCGCTGGCCGCCGTTCGCCGCCTCGAAGCGGCGGATGGCCGCGACCAGCTCGCTGGCGCGCGCGTAGCCGCCGGGCTCGGGCGTGAAACGCTTCTCGCCCGGCAGCGCGTCGCCGCGCAGGACGAGGATGTTGCGGATGCCCATGAACTTGAAGTCCTGCAGCTGCGCCTCGATGAGGTCGGCGCTGGCGCCGCCGCAAATCAGGTGCGGGACCACTTCCACGTCGGGAAAGGCAGCCTGCACGGCCGCGCAGACGGCGGTCTGGCTGATGCGCTTTCGCAGCAGGTGGCGCGTGTAGCCGCCGTTCGGCTCCGCGCGGAATTCATACTCGTCGCGGTGGCAGGTCACGTTGATATAGCGAGGTCCGAACTCCATGAACGGACGGATGCTGTCCAGGAGCTCGGTCTTGGTGATGCCCTTCAGGGGCGGGACAATCTCTAGCGAGGGAAACGGCTTCATGGGGGCAATAACTACTTTCTGGGGGTAAAGATAGTGATTTTATCTTAATACTTTTTATCTTTGGGGTATGGAAGAACTGTTGACAGAACTGATTGTGCTGATGCGCCGCGTCGTCTTCCCCGAGTACGTCGGACAGGAAGACCGGGCGCTGGATTTCATGCGCATCCGGGGCGTGGTCCGCAAGATTGCGGGCGACAAGAAGGCGGACGCCTTCATGGAGCGCATCCCGGAGATCGACCGCCTGCTCCACACGGACGTGGAGGCCATTGCTGACAACGATCCCGCGGTCGAGGACCGCACGGAGGTGGTGCTCTGCTACCCTTGTATCAAGGTGATGCTGCACTACCGCACCGCACATGCGCTCCTGCAGCTTGAAATCCCCGTGGCGCCGCGTCTGCTCACGGAAATGGCCCATTCAGCCACCGGCATCGACATCCATCCCGGCGCGCAGATCGGCGAATACTTCGCCATCGACCACGGCACCGGCGTCGTGATCGGCGCCACGACCGTGATCGGCAACCACGTGATGCTCTATCAGGGCGTGACCCTCGGCGCCAAGAATTTCAAATACGATCCTGACGGCCGTCCGCTCAACGAGCCCCGCCATCCTATCCTGGAAGACAATGTGACGGTCTATGCCAATACGACCATTCTCGGGCGTGTGACGATCGGCCACGACACCGTGGTCGGCGGTAACGTCTGGCTCACGCACGACGTCCCGCCGCAGTCGCGCATCCTGCAGTCCCGCGCGGTCGAGCAGCCGCTCTTCGCAGACGGTGCAGGGATTTAAATCCTTTTTTCTTTATATGCGGTAGGCGTCCCAAATCCTGGGACGCCTACCGCATTTTAGGCCGTTTTTGCGGTTAGCCTGCCAGATTTTGGGACGCCTACCGCACTTTAGAGTTGAAACACCTTCTGCACAAAGGCGGACAGGTTGCGGCGCCAGACCTTCCACTCGTGGCCGCCGGGGTAGGTCTCGTAGAAAACGTTCTTGTAGCCGAGGGCGTTGAGCTGGTCCACGAATTCCTTGGTGCCGCCGATGCGGTTGTCCTGCTCGCCGCAGGAAATGTAGAACAGGTCCAGCTTGTTGTACTTCGCCGGGTTGGAGATCAGGCCCGGCATCTGCGCCTCGGGGTCGAAGGCCGCCTGGCCGGCACCCGAGCCGCCCAGCAGGCCGGAGGAGAAGATGCCGATGTTGGCGAAGACGTCGATGTTGCGCAGGCCGATGTAGAAAGACTGGCCGCCGCCCATGGACAGGCCCGCCACGGCGCGACCCGTACGGTTCTTAATCACATTGTAGTGACTCTCGACATAGGGAAGGATGTCCGCGACCAGCGAGGAATAGTTGTCGAAGCCGCTGGCGTACTGCCTGACATCCTGCTTGACCGGAATCTGGAGCGTGGAGGCCGCATACTGGTTGGGATTGCCGTTGGGCATCACCACGAGCATCGGAACGGCCTTGCCCTGCTCGATGAGGTTGTCCAGGATCTGGCAGGTGCGGCCCAGGGTGGACCAGGCGTCCTCGTCGCCCCCGCCGCCGTGCAGCAGGTAGAGCACCGGATACTTCTTCTTGCCCTTGGCGTCATAGCCGTACGGCGTGTAGACATACATGCGGCGCTCCATGTCGTTCTCGGCGGAGTAGTACCAGACATGCTCCAGGTTGCCCTTGTGCGTTGCTTCCTTGTACAGGTCGGCATAGCCGCCGTCCACTAACACAGCGCTCATATAGCGCGTGCCGTCGCGCTGGACGAAGGTGTTGGAAGGGTCCAGCGTGCTGATGCCGTCCACGACGAAGTTGTACGTATACAGCTCAGAGGCCGGCCGGGGCATTGTGATGGACCAGACGCCGCGCTCGCCCTTGGTCATGGGCTGGACGCCGTAACCCGCCCAGGAGGCCTGGATGCCGACTTCGGTGGCGTAGTTCGCGACCAGGCGGAAGGTGATCGTTTCCTCGGTCAGCTCCGGGGACACGACGGCCTGACGGCCGAAATTGAAGATTTCCTGCGCGGAAGCGCTCCACGCGCACACGGACAGGAGGATGGGGAGTAGGAATCGGGATGATCTCATGGTTAATATGGTTTTGTGTGTGATGGCTTTACCTCACCGGGACGGCGTGGGTGTTCTTGACTTCGCCCATGACGAAGGAGCTGTTCAGGCCGCCGATGCAGTCGAGTTCGCCCAGGATCCTCAGCACGAACTGCTGGTACTCCTTCATACTGGAGACGTAGACTTTCAGGAGAAAGTCGTAGTCGCCGGAGATGTTGTAGCATTCCCCGACTTCTTCCATGGTCTGCACGGCGTCCATCAGGCGCTGGGCGTTCTCGAAGGTGTGCTGCTTCATCTTGATGTAGCAGAAGGCGATGAAAGAGCAGTCCAGCTTCTCCGCATCGAGCACGGCCACGTAGCCCTTAATGTAACCCTGCTCGCGCAGGCGCTTGATGCGCTCGAAGACAGGCGTAGGAGATAAATGTACGCGCGCGGCGACCTGTTTGTTGGTCAGCGCGGCGTCTTCCTGCAGGATGCGCAGGATGGAAAGATCGATGGCGTCAAGTCCGCTCATGGGGCCAAAAGATTTTAATTCTGTCCGCTCTGCTTAAATGTGCGCTTCGCGGAATTTCCATTCTGTTTACATGGCAAATTTAGCAATATTATCCAATTTTCAAAAAGTCTTTGGAAGATTATTCTAAACACCCGACCTTTGCAACAGACAACGACAAAAACAAGAAGCATATGAGCACGAAAAATTACCATGTTGAGACGCTGGCCATCCATGTCGGCCAGGAGACCCCGGACCCCGCATCTGATTCCCGCGCAGTTCCTATTTATCAGACGACTTCTTATGTTTTCCGCAACTCCCAGCACGCGGCCGACCGTTTCGGCCTGCGCGACCCGGGTAATATTTACGGCCGACTGACCAACTCCACCCAAGGTGTGTTCGAGGAGCGCGTTGCCGCCCTCGAGGGTGGCGTGGCCGGCCTGGCGGTCGCTTCCGGCGCCGCCGCCATCACCTACGCCCTGCAGAACGTCCTGCAGAACGGCGACCACATCATCGCCGCCGACAACCTCTACGGCGGTTCCTACAACCTGATCACCCACACCCTCACCACGCAGGGTGTTGAGAATACCATTCTGAATGTCAATGATTTGAAAGCCCTCGAGGCTGCCATCCGGCCGAACACCAAAGTGATCTATGCCGAGACCTTCGGCAATCCGAACTCTGATGTCGCCGACTTCGAAGGCATTGCTGCCGTGGCGCACCGGCACGGGATCGTGTTCATCGTGGACAACACCTTTGCCCCTATCGTCATCCGACCGCTCGAGCATGGCGCCGACATTGTCGTCCACTCCGCGACCAAATTCATCGGCGGCCACGGCAGTTCCCTCGGCGGCGTGATCGTCGACGGCGGCAAGTTCGACTGGAAGGCGAACGCCGACAAGTACCCGACGCTCGCGAAACCCGATCCCAGCTACCACGGTGCCGTCTTCGCCGACGTGGCCGGCCCGGCCGCCTTCGTCACCCGCATCCGTGCCGTCCTGCTGCGCGACACCGGCGCCGCCATCAGCCCCTTCAACGCGTGGATTCTCCTCCAGGGCGTCGAATCCCTCCCGCTGCGCATCGAGCGCCACACCGAGAACGCCCTCAAGGTCGTCGAGTACCTCGCCAAGCACCCGAAGGTAGCGAAAGTCAACCACCCGGCCCTGCCCGAACACCACGACCACGCGCTGTACTGTCGCTATTTCCCCAAGGGAGCCGGCTCCATTTTCACCTTTGAGATCAAGGGCACGCAGGAAGACGCCTGGCGTTTCATCGACAACCTCAAGATCTTCTCCCTGCTCGCCAACGTGGCCGATGTCAAGAGCCTGGTCATCCATCCCTACACCACCACCCACTCGCAGCTCAGCCCGGAAGAACTCGCCGAGCAGCACATCACCCCGACGACCATTCGCCTGTCCATCGGTGTGGAGCATGTGGACGACATCATTGCAGATCTCGAACAGGCGTTCAATGCATAAAAAATTTGTAACTTTACGACATCATGATATATCAGAATCTTACCGACCTCATCGGGAACACACCCCTCCTGGAGGTCTCCGGCCTGGAAGGCCAGCAGGCGCGCATCGCGCTCAAACTCGAAAAATATAACCCCGGAGGCAGCGTCAAGGACCGTATCGCCCTGGCCATGATCGAAGACGCAGAGCAGAGCGGCACCCTCAAACCCGGCGCTACCATCGTGGAGCCCACCAGCGGTAACACCGGCATCGGTCTCGCCTGGGTGGCCCGCGCCAAGGGGTACAAAACCATCCTTACCATGCCCGACACGATGAGTGTCGAGCGCCGCAACCTCCTCAAAGCCTTCGGCGCCGAGATCGTGCTCACGCCAGGTGCGGAAGGCATGAAGGGGGCCATCGCCAAAGCGGAAGAAATCCGTCAGAACACACCGGGCGCCGTGATCCTCGGGCAGTTTACTAACCTGGCCAACCCGGCCGCCCACGAGCGCACCACCGCCCAGGAGATCTGGCGCGACACCGACGGCCAGGTGGACATCTTCGTGGCCGGCATCGGCACGGGCGGTACCGTCAGCGGCACCGGCAAGGGCCTGAAGGCCCACAAAGCCAGCATCCAGGCCATCGGCGTGGAGCCCGCTTCCTCCGCCGTCATCACCACGGGCGTCCCCGGCAAGCATAAGATTCAGGGCATCGGCGCAGGCTTCGTCCCGCAGACCTTCTTGAAGGATTATGTCGACAACGTGCTCACCGTCACCGACGACGATGCCTTCGCCGGCGCCCGCCTGCTGGCCGACCGGCTCGGACTGCTCGTCGGCATCTCCTCCGGCGCCGCCTTCAGCGCAGCCTACGCGCTCGCAAAGAAGCCGGAGAACAAGGGCAAGCTCATCGTGGCCCTGCTCCCCGACACCGGCGAGCGCTACCTCTCTACGCCGTTGTTTGAACGCTAAGAGATTCGCCCAATAGAGTATAATCTGCAACGAAGAAATCCAGCAAAACGGCAAATACGGGCCGAATAGTTGGATTTCTTCGTTTATTTTTCTCTGGGGTTTCGCTCTTCGTGTGAGACATTTGCCGGGTCGGCTATTGCTGTGGCGATGACGCTGAGGTATTCCAGATCGTCAGTAATATCTCCAAGCACATCTTCGTTATTACCCAGAATGACATGCCCGTCTTTGACGGAAACCAATCGACCGCCCAAGCCAGATAAACCCAAATGCTTGAGATAGAAGTTCTGGTATTCTACGTAGCACGGGTTACCATATGATTCGACGGCCTGCCGAATAAACTCGACGGTTTTGTCTTTGAGTTCCTGAAGAGCTGAATCTAAGTCTATCCCCATTATGATCGTTTAAGGCGTTCTATTTGTATTTTTAATTGAGGAACATCAATTAGGGCGGTGTGCCAAAGTAGCTCGGGCATAATCGTGGCATAGCCATGAACGAGAACGTGGCGCATCTTTATTATGTCATTCCAGGGGATTTCATTATGCGCTTCTTTGAAGGAAAGAGACAACATGTAGGCTGCTTCTCCGATTATTTCTACATTCTTTACGACGGCGAAATAACGCAACTTATCATTAGTCAGTTCTTCCAGAGAAAACCCCTCGGTAAACGATGCAATATGATTTGCGGCTTCAATAATATCTGCAAGACGACCGTTATCTCGTTCAGGTTCTCTCATATATTAAAATTTTATCATGATTAATACTGTCTAGCGCAAAAGGTTTGATCGTGCTATTCTCCACGAGATCGACCTTTTTCCCCAGTCGCGATTCCAGGTCATTGATCATTCCCGCAAATTGGAGAAGTCCAAAAGGCTCGGACTTGTCCAGGTCTATGAGAATATCAATATCACTTTCCGGTTTTTCCTCCATTCTAGAGAAGGAACCAAACAGCCATGCCTTTTCTACGGGTTCCTGTTTGAAGAAATCCTGAATGGTGTGGACAATCGCTACTCGATGTTGATCAATGAGCTCCACCCGTTTCTGGATTTCTTCCTTTTCTCCTTTTCTGCTGGCATACCTATACAAGCGGGAGGTGTTTACAGGAAACAGTTCAAAGGCGCGTTGAAACTCTTTCTGGAGAGTTGCTTCAGGAAGATAGACAAATTCCTTGTCGGAGGCGTGGTCAACCAGCAGTTTCTCCAATTCAGGAACAGACAGGCCATCTTGCTTGAACAGTGGCGATTCGGAGATGAGCGGCTTAACCAGGATGAAATCATGCAAGTCCTCAATAAGAGGATACGCATTTTTAATCAAGGCCACATCTCTGAAATGCTTCTTTAGTTCAGCACGAACAGCCTCGCATAGCCCTTTGGGGGTTTCAACAATCAGATTCTCCTTCATTTCGGAGATACAATGATTCATCCCGACGAAAGCCTCCATCAGCAGGTCTTCGACGGCACGCATCTTGGGAGTTATGACCACCTTATAATCCATATTCGTCGACAAAGATAACCCATTTTGGCAATATTTCAAATAAAATGCCATATAATGATAGCTACGCAGGATTCTGCAAACGCTTCCTCACCCTCCGTTTTTCTTCGCAATATCCTGGCAATGGAAAATGGATTATGTGGTCATGTTGCCCGTTAATCCGCCAACACTCCAACCGGCGCCTGTTTCAGGTGGATCTGGCTCTCCGAGTCGGAATTTCGAGGGGGAGTATCCAATATATGTCCCTGCGGAAAGCGTGTCGAGTTATAAAAATGCCGCAGGTTGGTACTATTATGCCTCCAGAATACATTCGATAGAAGAAATGTACCCCACACTCAATTATGCATTTTGTGGCCAGGAGAAATCCTGGCTACAATTGCTATTTTAGATTGGTGTCTGGGAACTTTTCCCCTGCGGCTCCCGCGCGGACGGAAATGTCGGCGCCGAAAAGAGGCTAAAACGGAACCGACCCGGGTTTCAAAAATGGGGTCGGCGCCGTTTTTGGCCAATATTGGTTCCGAGATTCGCCGGTCGGAGCCGGCGAATGACGGAGGGAGATGCCCGATCAAGTCGGGCATGACGAGATCCGTCGCTGCGCTCAGGATGACAGAGAAAGGACTCGGAGGCCGAAGGCCGACCGAGGGGGTTTGGGGGATTCTTTCCCCAATAATAAAAGAAAGCCGGCCCGGAGGGGTCGGCTTTCTTCTATAGAGAGGTAAACTTTACAGTTCGTTCAACTCCTGGGTCATCTCGTCCTTGCGGCCGACGATGATATCCTGGTAGTTCTTGAGACCGGTACCGGCCGGGATCAGGTGGCCGCAGATGACGTTCTCCTTGAGGCCCTCGAGGTGGTCGACACGGCCGCGGATGGCGGCCTCGCTGAGCACCTTCGTGGTCTCCTGGAAGGAGGCGGCGGAGATGAAGCTGTCGGTCTTGAGGGCGGCGCGGGTGATACCCTGGAGGATCAGGCGGGCCGTAGCGGGGCGCGTCGGGCGGGCGACGAGGGCGCGGAGGCCCTGACGCTCGAGCGAGGCGTTCTCGCTGCGCATCTCGCGGGCGCCGATGATGTCGCCCTGCTCGAACTTCTGGGAGTCACCGGGATCTTCGACATAGTACTTGCCGTAGATGTTGTCGTTGACGTCCATGAAGCGCCACTTGTCCACCATTTCCTCAGCGAGGAACTCGGTGTCGCCCGGGAAGGTGATCTCGACCTTGCGCATCATCTGGCGGACGATGATCTCGAAGTGCTTATCGTTGATCTTCACGCCCTGCAGACGGTACACGGCCTGCACCTCGTTGACGATGTACTCTTGGGCCTTGACCGGTCCGAGGATGGAGAGGATGTCGCTCGGGGACACACCGCCGTCGGACAGCGGGAAGCCTGCGCGGACATAGTCGTTGTCCTGGACGAGGATCTGCTTGGTCAGGGGGACGAGGTAGGACTTCTTCGCACCGGACTTGTTGGTGACGGTGATCTCACGGTTACCGCGCTTGACGCTGCCCAGCTTGACCTCACCGTTGATCTCGGAGAGGATGGCGGGGCTGGACGGGTTGCGGGCCTCGAAGAGCTCGGTGACACGCGGCAGACCGCCGGTGATATCACTGGCCTTGCCGATGGCACGCGGGATCTTCATGATGACGTCACCGACCTTGACGGTGCTGCCGTTCTCGGCCATGATGTGGGCGCCGACCGGGAGGTTCAGCGAACGGAGAACGGTCTTGCCGTCCTCGGCCACAATGTGCATGACCGGGCTCTTGGTCTTGTCCTTGGACTCGATGATGACCTTGTCGGTGCTGATGGAGAACTCGTCGGCGGAATCCTTCTGGAAGGTGGAGCCTTCGATCATGTTCTCGAAGCGGACCGTACCGGCGGCCTCGACGATGGTGGTAGCGTTGTAAGCATCCCACTCGCAGATCAGGTCGCCCTTGGTCACCTTGTCACCGTCCTTCTTGTACAGCACGGCGCCGTAAGGCACATCGTACTGGGAGTAGGTGATGCCGGTGTTCTCATCGAGGATGCGGAGTTCGGCCATGCGGCTCACGACCACGGTCTCGATCTCACCGTCTTCCTTGACGCGCTCGATGGTACGGAGCTCCTCGAACTTGAGGACACCCTCGTACTTGGACTCGATGGAGGAGTCGGCGGCGGAGGAAGAAGCGGTACCACCGACGTGGAAGGTACGGAGGGTCAGCTGCGTACCCGGCTCACCGATGGACTGGGCGGCGATGACGCCGACCACTTCGCCCTTCTCGACCATGCGGCTGGTCGCGAGGTTGCGTCCGTAGCACTTGGCGCAGACGCCCTTGCGGCTCTCGCAGGTAAGCACCGAACGGATCTCCACCTGCTCGATCGGCAGGGAGTCGATCAGGTCGGCTTCCTTCTCGCGGATCTCCTCGCCGGCCTTGATGATGAGCTCACCGGTCAGCGGGTTGAAGATATCGTGGACGGACGTACGGCCCAGGATGCGCTCGCCGAGGGACTCGACGACCTCGTCCTTGTTTTTGATGGCCGTAGCGATGAGGCCGCGGAGCGTGCCGCAATCCTCTTCGGTGATGATCACGTCGTGGGACACGTCCACCAGACGGCGGGTCAGGTAACCGGCGTCAGCCGTCTTGAGGGCGGTATCGGCCAGACCCTTACGGGCACCGTGGGTGGAGATGAAGTATTCGAGCACGGTCATACCCTCCTTCAGGTTGGACACGATCGGGTTCTCGATGATGTCTGCGCCGGAGGCACCGGCCTTCTGCGGCTTGGCCATCAGGCCTCGCATACCGCAGAGCTGCTTGATCTGGGTGGTGGAACCACGGGCGCCGGAGTCAAGCATCATGAACACGGGGTTGAATCCCTGCTGGTCGGCGGAGATCTGCTTCGTGACGATGCCGGTCAGGCGGTTGTCCACGGAGGACCACAGGTCGATGACCTTGTTGTAACGCTCATTGTTGGTGATGAAGCCCATGTCGTAGTCGTCGCGGATGGCGGCAACCTGCTTGTAGGCCTCGTCCACCAGGGTGGTCTTCTCGACCGGGACGATCACGTCGCCCAGGTTGAAGGAGATACCGGCACGGAACGCCTGGTCGTAACCGAGGTTCTTGATGTCGTCGAGGAACTGCGCCGTACGGGTCACACCGGTGTGCTTGATGACGTCGGTGATGATCTTGCGCAGCGCCTTCTTACCGAGCACTTCGTTGACGTAGGGGACCTCATCCGGAACGTACTGGTTCACGATGATGCGGCCGGCCGTCGTCTCGACGAGGTGCAGACCCTTGGAGGCGTCCATTTTGTCCACAGGGATGCGGACGTTGATCTTGGCGTGCATGTCGATGGCCTTCTCGTTGTAGGCCACGATGACTTCCTCGGCGGAGTAGAAGCTCTTGCCCTCGCCCTTGGCGCCCGGACGGATCTTGGTGATGTAGTACAGACCGAGAACCATATCCTGGGACGGCACCGTGATAGGGGCGCCGTTGGCCGGGTTGAGGATGTTCTGCGAACCGAGCATGAGCAGCTGCGCCTCCATGATGGCGGCGTTGCCGAGCGGGAGGTGGACAGCCATCTGGTCACCGTCGAAGTCGGCGTTGAAAGCCGTACAGGCGAGCGGGTGCAGCTGGATGGCCTTGCCCTCGATCATGCGCGGCTGGAAGGCCTGGATACCGAGGCGGTGCAGGGTAGGTGCACGGTTGAGGAGCACCGGATGGCCCTTCATCACGTTCTCGAGGATGTCCCAGATGACCGCGTCCTTGCGATCCACGATCTTCTTGGCAGACTTGACCGTCTTGACGATACCGCGCTCGATGAGCTTGCGGATGATGAACGGCTTATAGAGCTCGGCGGCCATGAACTTCGGCAGACCGCACTCGTGCATGTTGAGCTCCGGACCGACGACGATAACCGAACGGGCGGAGTAGTCGACACGCTTACCGAGGAGGTTCTGGCGGAAGCGGCCCTGCTTGCCCTTGAGGGAGTCGGACAGGGACTTGAGGGCCCGGTTGGACTCGCTCTTGACGGCAGAGGACTTCTTGGAGTTGTCGAAGAGGGAATCGACGGCTTCCTGGAGCATGCGCTTCTCGTTGCGGAGAATCCGACGGTAGAGGTCGTTGAGGTCGGAAGTCGCGAAGCGGCCGCCGTCGAGGGGGACGAGGGGACGAAGCTCCGGCGGGATCACCGGGATGACCTTCATCACCATCCACTCCGGACGGTTGATGCCCTTGGACTCCTGGAACCACTTGACCACCTGGAGGCGCTTGAGGATCTCGGCCTTGCGCTGCTGGGAGCCTTCGCTGAGCATGCGCTGACGGAGCTCCTTGCCGAGTTCCTCGACATTGATCTCCTTGAGCAGGTCGTAGATACCCTCGGCACCCATCTTGGCGACGAACTTCTCCGGATCGCTGTCCGGGAGGTTCTCGTTGCCCGGGATGCGGGCGAGTGCGTCCAGATACTCATCCTCCGAGAGGAGCTCCATCTTGTTCAGGTCGCTTGCGCCCGGACGCACCACGATGTATTTCTCGTAGTAGATCACGGACTCGAGCTTCTTGGCCGGCAGGCCGAGGAGCGCGGAAATCTTGTTGGGCGCGGACTTGAAGTACCAGATGTGGGCCACCGGAACGGTCAGGGCGATGTGGCCCATCCGCTCGCGGCGCACCTTCTTCTCGGTGACTTCGACGTTGCAGCGGTCGCAGACGATACCGCGGTAGCGGATCCTCTTGTACTTGCCGCAATAGCACTCGTAATCCTTGGTCGGACCGAAAATCTTCTCGCAGAAGAGTCCGTCACGCTCGGGCTTGTAGGTCCGGTAGTTGACGGTCTCCGGCTTGAGGACCTCGCCGCACGAACGTTCGGTGATGTCCTCCGGCGACGCAAGCGAAATGCTGATCGTCTGGAAGTTGCTCTTTACCTTATTGTCTTTGTTATTGAAAGTAGGCATATTACGTTTCGTTCAAACCAATTTAATCCAAAGTAACCTTGAGACCAAGACCACGGAGTTCGTGGAGGAGCACATTGAGGGACTCCGGGATGCCTGCGGGCGGCATCGGGTCGCCCTTGACAATCGCTTCGTAAGTCTTGGACCGTCCGACGACGTCGTCGGACTTGACGGTCAGGATCTCCTGCAGGGCGTTGGCTGCGCCGAAGGCCTCGAGCGCCCAGACTTCCATTTCACCGAAGCGCTGGCCACCGAACTGGGCTTTACCGCCGAGCGGCTGCTGGGTGATGAGGGAGTACGGACCGATGGAACGGGCGTGCATCTTGTCGTCGACCATGTGGCCGAGCTTGATCATATAGATGACACCCACGGTCGCGGGCTGGTCGAAGTAGTCGCCGGTGCCGCCGTCGCGAAGCCGGGTCTTACCGAAACGGGGAACGCCAGCCTTGTCGGTGTACGCGCAGATCTCGTCGATGCTCGCACCGTCGAAGATCGGGGTGCTGAACTTCAGGCCCAGGCGGGCGCCGGCCCAACCGAGGACCGTCTCGTAGATCTGTCCGAGGTTCATTCGGGAAGGCACGCCGAGCGGGTTCAGCACGATATCCACGGGAGTACCGTCCTCGAGGAACGGCATATCCTCCTGGCGGACGATCTTCGCGACGATACCCTTGTTACCGTGGCGGCCGGCCATCTTATCACCGACGGTGATCTTACGCTTCTTGGCGATGTACACCTTGGCAAGCTGCATCACGCCGTTCGGGAGCTCGTCGCCCACCTTGATCTTGTCCATCTCACGCTTGCAGATCGCCTGCTCGGTCTTGAGGGCGATGCAGTAGTTGTTGATCAGGTCGCGGATCAGCAGGTTGGCGTCCTTGTCGGTCGTCCACTTGGCGGACGTGATGTTGGTATAGTCGATGCTCTTGAGCATCTCGGTGGTGATCTTCTTGTCCTTCGGGATGATCTCCACGCCGTAGAGGTCGGAGATACCGGCGCTCTTGCGGTTCTTCGTGAGGATCACGAGCTTCTGGATGAAGTCGGCGTACAGTTTCTCGGCCTTGCGGTCGAACTCGGCCTGACGCATCTCGAGGCGGGTCTTCTGGTCGTTCTTGGCCTGGCTCTTCTTGCCGGTCTCCTTGGAGAGCTTGGCATAGAGGGCGGTGCCGACGACCGTACCGCTCAGGGACGGGTTGGCCTTGAGGGAAGCGTCCTTGACATCGCCGGCCTTGTCGCCGAAGATGGCCTTGAGGAGCTTCTCCTCCGGGGACGGATCGCTCTCACCCTTCGGGGTGATCTTACCGATCATGATGTCGCCCGGCTCGATGTGCGCGCCGATGCGGACGATACCGTCCTCGCCGAGGTTCTTGGTGGCATCCTCGCTGACATTCGGAATGTCGGAAGTGAGCTCCTCCATGCCGCGCTTGGTGTCGCGGACTTCGGTGAGGTACTCATCCACGTGGATGGAAGTGAGGACATCCCACTTCACCATCTCCTCGGAGAGCACGATGGCATCCTCATAGTTGTAACCCTTCCAAGGCATGAACGCGACCATCAGGTTGCGGCCGAGGGCGAGCTCACCGTTCTGGGAGGCGTAGCCCTGGGTCAGCACCTGGCCCTTCTCCACCTTGTCGCCCTTGGAAACGATAGGCGAGAGGCAGATCGTGGTGCTCTGGTTGGTCCTGCGGTAGATAGGGAGCTTGTAGACCGTCTCCTCCGGGGAGAAGCTGACGAATTTTTCGTCCTCGGTCTGCTCGTAGCGGATGCGGATCTCGTTGGCGTCGACATAGGTCACCTCGCCCTTGCGCTCGGCGATGAACTGGGTGCGGGAATCCAGGCAGACGCGCTCCTCCAGGCCGGTACCCACGATCGGGGACTCCGGCTTCAGAAGGGGAACGGCCTGGCGCATCATGTTCGCACCCATGAGGGCGCGGTGCGCATCGTCGTGCTCCAGGAACGGGATGAGGGAGGCCGCGACCGAAGCCATCTGGTTCGGGGCGACGTCCATGTAGTTGACCTCTTCCTTGGTGACCACCGGGAAGTCAGCCTCGAGGCGGCACTGGATGCGGTCTTCGAGGATGTTGCCATCGTTGTCCATGCGGACGTTGGCCAGGGAGACGAGCTTGTTCTCTTCCTCCTCGGCGCTCATGTAGTGGCAACCGGCGGCGGTCAGGTCGACCTTGCCGTCCTTGACGTCACGGTACGGGGTCTCGATGAATCCCAGCGCGTCGATGCGGGCATAGACGCACAGGGAGGAGATCAGACCGATGTTCGGACCTTCTGGGGACTCGATAGGGCAGAGGCGGCCGTAGTGCGTGTAGTGCACGTCACGGACTTCGAAGCCCGCGCGGTCGCGGCTCAGACCACCGGGGCCGAGAGCGGAAAGACGACGCTTGTGGGTGATCTCCGCCAGCGGGTTGGTCTGGTCCATGAACTGGGACAGCTGGCTCGTGCCGAAGAACGAATTGATCACGGAAGAGAGCGTCTTCGCGTTGATCAGGTCGATCGGGTTGAACTGCTCGCTGTCGCGCACGTTCATGCGCTCGCGGATGGTGCGGGCCATACGGCTCAGACCCACGCTGAACTGGTTGGCCAGCTGTTCGCCGACCGTGCGGACACGGCGGTTGGACAGGTGGTCGATATCGTCGACCGCGGCCTTGGAATTGATCAGCTGGATGAGATACTTGATGATCTCGATGATGTCGGTGTTGGTCAGAACACGCACGTCCGGAGCGATGGTCAGGCCGAGCTTCTTGTTGAGGCGGAAACGGCCGACATTGCCCAGGTCGTATCTCTTCTCCGAGAAGAAGAGCTTGTCGATGACGTCACGGGCCGTGCTCTCATCCGGCGGTTCTGAGTTGCGGAGCTGTTTGTAGATATAGTTGACAGCGCCGAGTTCGGTGTTGGTAGGATCCTTCTGCAGGGTGTTGAAGATGATGGCGTACTCGTTGGAGCCCACCTCGTCCTTCTGCAGGAGGATGCTCTTCTCATCGGCTTCGAGGATGGCCTCGATGGTGTTGTCGTCGAGGATCTCGCCACGGTTGACGATGATCTCGATACGCTCAACGGGGGTCACCTCGCCGGTGTCCTCGTCGATGAAGTCCTCGAACTTGGTCTTCAGCACGTTGTTGGCGAGCTTGCGGCCCTTGCCGGCCTCCAGGTTCTCGGGCGTCACCTCGATCTCGTCGGCCAGGTCGAAGATATCGATGATGTCTTTGTCCGCGTTGTAACCGATCGCACGCAGGAGCGTGGTCACGGGCAGTTTCTTCTTGCGGTCGATGTACGCATACATGACATTGTTGATGTCGGTAGCGAACTCGATCCAGGATCCCTTGAAGGGGATGATGCGGGCGGAATAAAGCTTCGTGCCGTTGGCGTGCATGCTCTGGTCGAAGAACACGCCCGGGGAGCGGTGGAGCTGGGACACGATGATACGCTCGGATCCGTTGATCACGAACGTACCGGCAGGCGTCATGTAGGGAATGTCCCCGAGATAGACGTCCTGCACGCGGGTGTCGAAGTCTTCATGCTCCGGATCCGTGCACGAAAGGCGGAGTTTTGCCTTGAGCGGGACATTGTAGGTCAGACCGCGCTGCAGGCATTCCTCGATGGAATACTTCGGAGGATCGATGAAGTAATCGATGAACTCAAGTTTGTAGTTGTTCCTCGTATCCTCAATCGGGAAGATCTCCTGGAATACCTGGTAAAGGCCCTCGTTCTTGCGGTTCTCCGGCGTAGTCTCCAGCTGGAAGAAGTCCTTGAAGGACTTGAGTTGCACCTCCAGCAGGTCCGGATACTCCAGGATCTTGGATGTTGCGAAGTTAATACGCTTGTTTGTTGCCTTTTTTGACATATTCTGCCGATGGAAACGGTTGGAAATGAAAGAAAAACTTAAATACGGAAAAAAGGTTTAGAGCCTGATAACCCGGCTCTAAACCTGTTTGTCCCCGAAAGCAGGGAGAGGTTGGAGTTATTTAATCTCAACCTCAGCGCCGGCTTCCTCAAGAGCAGCCTTGAGGGCCTCGGCCTCTGCCTTGGAAATCTTCTCTTTCACCGTGGACGGGGCACCGTCAACGAGATCCTTCGCTTCCTTCAGACCGAGACCGAGCTCAGTCTTCACGACCTTGATCACGTTAAGCTTGGCCTGACCGGCATTCTTGAGGATGACGTCGAACTCGGTCTGCTCAGCCTCAGCGGCGCCAGCGGCACCACCCTCAGCGGCGACGACCACAGCAGCGGCTGCAGGCTCGATACCATACTCTTCCTTGAGGATCTTTGCAAGTTCCTGAACGTCTTTTACAGAAAGGTTAACCAACTCTTCTGCAAGGGCTTTAACATCTGCCATAATTTTATATTTTTTAATTGTTAATATTTTGCTTATTCTGCTGCAGGAGCCTCAGCTGCCGGGGCCTCAGCGGCCGGTGCAGCCTCTTCTGCGGGAGCGGGTGCCGCTTCTGCGGGTTTCGCGGAGGCGATCTTCTCGTCGTCCGCCTTGCCCTCAGATGCGTTCTCGAGTGCGCTGACGATGTTGCGGATCGGGCTCTGGAGGAGACCGATGATGTCGCCGATGAGCTCTTCGCGGGTCTTGATGGAGGCGAGCTGATCGAGCTTGTCTGCGCCGATGAAGACACAATCCTGCACATAAGCGCCCTTCACGACAGGCTTCGCAAAGCCTTCACGCTGGAGCTTCTTGATGAGCTTACCAGGCGCGGACGGGACGTTCGTGTACATGATGGCGGTGTTGCCAACCAGGGTCTCGGACAGGGTCTTGATCTCCTCGTTCTCCAGGCCCTTCAGGACGTGGGCGAACAGGGTATTCTTGACAACGCTCAGGACAATGCCTTCGTTGAAGCACTCACGACGGAGCTTGCTCGTCTGACCAGCATTCAGCCCGGCAATATCGGTAATGTAGAAATTCGGATACTGCTGAAGCTGCGCTGAGATGCTTTCAATAATTTGACCTTTTGCTTCTTTTTTCATAATATTGAATTTTTACTCAGCACCTTTGGAGAGGAATGCCTTGAGATCGATTTTAACACCGGCGCTCATGGTGGAGCACAGGGCTGCGCTCTTCATGTAGGTACCCTTGAGAGCCTGCGGCTTGAGTTTCGCGATGGCGTTTAGCACCTCCGCGGCGTTCTCGTAAAGCTGCTGGGCGCTGAAGGAAGCCTTACCGATGCCCGTATGAACAATACCGGTCTTGTCGACCTTGAAGTCGATCTTACCGGCCTTGGAAGCCTTGACGGCAGCGCCGATCTCCATGGTGACCGTACCGGTCTTGGGGTTCGGCATGAGGCCGCGGGGACCGAGGACTTTACCCAGGGCACCCACCTTGGCCATCACGGAAGGCGTACAGACGATGACGTCAACGTCCGTCCAGCCACCCTTGATCTTCTCGATGTAGTCGTCCAGACCCACGTAGTCGGCACCGGCTTCCTTGGCCTCGTTCTCCTTGTCGGGAGTACAGAGGGCGAGGACGCGCACCACCTTACCCGTTCCGTTCGGAAGGGTGACCACGCCACGGATCATCTGGTTGGCCTTACGAGGGTCAACACCGAGGTTCGCGGAGAGCTCGACGGTTGCATCAAACTTAGTAAACGTGATATCCTTTACCACCTGGCACGCCTCAGCGAGCGGATACAGCTTGTGAGAATCGAATTTCTCAGCGACTGCTTTCTGATTCTTAGTCAATGTTGCCATAACGCGTGTCGATATTAAAGGTTCTCAGGGAACTCACCGGTGACGGTGATACCCATGCTTCTTGCGGTACCTGCCACCATGCGCATCGCGGATGCGATGGTGAAGCAGTTGAGGTCCGGCATCTTGCCTTCGGCAATCGCTTTGACCTGGTCCCAGGTGACGGAGGCGACCTTCTTACGGTTCGGCTCACCGGAAGCCTTGTCGATCTTGGCGGCTTCTTTCAGGGACACAGCCACAGGCGGCTGCTTGACTTCGAAGGTGAAGGACTTATCGGAGTAGACCGTAATGACAACGGGAAGGGTCTTGCCAGCCTGGGCCTGCGTGGCTGCATTGAAAGCCTTGCAGAAATCCATGATGTTCAAGCCTTTGGAACCGAGTGCAGGTCCTACCGGAGGTGCAGGATTGGCAGCTCCGCCTTTGATTTGGAGCTTAATGAATCCGGTAACTTCTTTTGCCATGATAAATGTTATTCTTTAGTTACTTGCGTAAAGCTGAGTTCGAGTTGGGTCTTTCTTCCAAAGATCACCACAATTACTTTGACCTTGCTCCGGTCTTCCAGAATCTCGTCGACGACGCCGCTGAAACCGCTGAACGGACCGTCCGTGATGCGCACGGACTCGCCGATCTCATAATTCACGAGGGTCTCTGCTGCGTTGTCTGCATTCTCGTCCTGAACGCCGAGGATCCGCTGTGCCTCTTCATCACGAATAGGCACCGGGATGCGCTCGAACTGGGCACCGGTGGTCGTTTTCTTTTCGGTGAGGAAACCGGACATGCCGGGGACAAGGTTGCGGATGATGTTCTCAAGCTTGGCACTAAGCTCGGCATGGATCAATACATAACCAGGGAAAAGCAGCTTGTCGACTGCCTTTCTTTTGCCGTTTTTAGTGACAATTTCCTTTTTTACGGGAACCAGTACCTGAGCTACGGTATCCTGAAGTTCGCTTCTTTCGATCTCTTTCTCGAGATATTCTTTAGCCTTCTTCTCCTTCCCTCCTGCTGCCCGCAGAACGTACCATTTCATATCGCCCATAACGAGTCAAGATTACAATGTGTAGATTCCGGTCATCAGAGATTGGAAAGCGAAATCGATCACCCAGAGCACCAGGGCGAGAACGATGGTCGTGACGATAACGAGCAGAGCGGAGCTCTGAAGTTTCGCCCACGTCGGCCAAGTCGTCTTCTTGGTGAGCTCGGTGAAAGACTCTTTGCAGTAATTGATAAACTTTCTCATCTTTACATTTAATGGACGCCGCGAAATGGAAGCGGGAGGGCGGCGTCTGTTAAACAATTACCAAATCGTAACCTTTGATATTTGGCAGGGGAAGCAGGAATCGAACCCACATTGACGGTTTTGGAGACCGCTGAATTACCATTATTCTATTCCCCTGTATAAGGCGGAGCGGGCAAGTGCTCCCTCCGCCTTTGTGCTAATCGAAATTAGTCGAGGATCTTGATGACCTGACCGGCACCGACCGTACGGCCACCCTCACGGATAGCGAAACGGAGGTTCTCGTTCAGAGCAACCGGAGTGATGAGCTGGACGTCGATCTCCACGTTGTCACCAGGCATAACCATCTCGACACCGGCCGGCAGAGTAATCTCACCGGTAACATCCAGGGTGCGGATGAAGAACTGAGGACGATACTTGTTGTGGAACGGCGTGTGACGGCCACCCTCTTCCTTCTTCAGAACGTAGATCTGACCGAGGAAGTGCTTGTGCGGAGTGATGGAACCCGGCTTGGCGATAACCTCACCACGCTTGACTTCCTTCTTGTCGATACCACGGAGGAGGAGACCCACATTGTCACCAGCCTCACCCTGATCGAGGAGCTTGCGGAACATCTCGACGCCAGTGACGACGGTGCTCTTCGGCTTGTCGTTGAAACCAACGATCTCAGCAGGGTCATTGACGTGGATGGTACCAGTCTCGATACGGCCGGTAACCACAGTACCACGACCGGTGATGGAGAAGATGTCCTCGATAGGCATCAGGAACGGCTTCTCGTTCTCACGGACCGGAAGGGGAATGTACTCGTCAACAGCGTCCATGAGCTCCATGACCTTTTCCTCCCACTGCGGCTCACCGTTGAGGGCGCCGAGGGCGGAACCACGGATGACGGGAGCGTTGTCACCGTCGAAGTCGTACTTGCTGAGGAGGTCGCGGACCTCCATCTCGACGAGGTCAAGCATTTCCTCATCGTCCACGAGGTCGACCTTGTTCAGGAAGACGACCATCTTCGGGACGTTCACCTGCTTGGCGAGGAGGACGTGCTCGTTGGTCTGAGGCATCGGACCGTCGGTGGCGGCGACCACGAGGATTGCACCGTCCATCTGGGCAGCACCAGTAACCATGTTCTTCACGTAGTCGGCGTGGCCCGGGCAATCGACATGCGCATAGTGACGATTGGCGGTCTGATACTCGACGTGAGCGGTGTTGATGGTGATACCACGCTCCTTCTCCTCAGGGGCGTTATCAATCTGATCGAAAGACTTGACTTCGCTCAGACCCTTGGCAGCGAGCACCTTGGTGATAGCTGCGGTCAGAGTGGTCTTGCCATGGTCAACGTGGCCGATCGTGCCAATGTTGACATGCGGTTTATCCCGCTTGAAAACTTCTTTTGCCATAATATTACGTTTAAAAGTTTGTTTACAAATTAAAACCGGCTTTTAGACCGGCTTTTGAGCCGATGATGGGA
Source organism: uncultured Bacteroidia bacterium (assembly GCA_902768985.1). GTDB lineage: Bacteria > Bacteroidota > Bacteroidia > Bacteroidales > UBA932 > Cryptobacteroides. Next base: position 69,984 of record CACXNA010000016.1, read on the forward strand.
ATTGAACTCATGACCTCATCCTTACCAAGGATGCGCTCTACCCCTGAGCTACATCGGCAATATTTTTTGGAGCGGGGTAGGAGAATCGAACTCCCATTTCCAGCTTGGAAGGCTGGCATAATAGCCATTATACGAACCCCGCATGTTGGAGTAGTCGTCTTGTCCTACTTCCGCTTTTGTGGGCAAGGATGGATTCGAACCACCGAAGGTGAAAACCAGCAGATTTACAGTCTGCCCCATTTGGCCACTCTGGTACTTGCCCAATTTATCTTACATTGCTGATCGTGAGCCGATGGAGGGAATCGAACCCACGACCTTGAGATTACAAATCACACGCTCTAGCCAACTGAGCTACATCGGCAATGTATTATTTCAAAGCCCCTAGGTTTTTGGGACTGCAAAGATAGGAACAATTTCCTATTTTCCAAACACTTTTTCCAAACTTTTTTTGATGCCGGCGGCGTCGATTCCGCAAGCCGCTTGCTGCTGGGACTGCGAAGCCTGTGCCACGAAGGCGTCGGGGATGCCGAGCCCGTCCAGGGTGACGGGGCAGCGGTGGGCGGCGACCCATTCGCTGACGGCGCTGTAGAGCCCGCCGGCGAGGCAGCCGTCCTCGACCGTGATGAGGTGGCGGTAGCGGCCCGTGACCGCGGTGAGCAGCGCCTCGTCGAGCGGTTTGAGGAAGCGCATGTCATACACGCCAACGCGTCCGGGCCAGCCGGCGGCGGCTTCCAGGGCGCGGCTCGCGACCGGGCCAAGCGTGAGGATGGCGACCTCGTCGCCTTCCAGCAGGGCCTCGCCGCGGCCGACTTCGAGCGCTTCGCCCGCCGCCTGCCGCCAGGGCGCACCTTCGCCCATCCCGCGCGGGTACCTTATAATAAAGGGTCCCGTCTCGTGCTTCCAGGCGGTGTACATGAGCCGCTTGAGCTGCACCTCGTCGCGCGGCGCGCTGACGGTGATGTCGGGAATGCTGCGGTAGGCGGCCAGGTCGAAGGCGCCGTTGTGCGTGGCGCCGTCTTCGCCGACCAGGCCGGCGCGGTCGAAGCAGAGCACCACCGGCAGGCGCTGCAGCGCCACGTCGTGGATGATCTGGTCGTAGGCGCGCTGCGAGAAGGCGGAGTAGATGTTGCAGAACGGTTTCATCCCGCCGGCGGCGAGGCCGGCGGAGAAGGTGACCGCGTGCTCCTCCTCGATGCCCACGTCGAAGAAGCGGTCCGGGTGGCGCGCCGCGAGGAGGTTCATCCCGCAGCCGGTGGCCATGGCGGGCGTGACGCCGACGATGCGGCGGTCCGCCTCGGCGAGCTCGCAGAGCACTTCGCCGAAGACGTCCTGGTAGCGGTCGCGCGCATGCGGCGTATGGACCCGTTCGCCGGTGGCGGGGTCGAAGTGGCCGGGCGCGTGCCAGGTCACGGGATCCGCCTCGGCGGCGGGGTAGCCCTTGCCCTTGACGGTGAGGCAGTGCAGCAGGCGCGGGCCGCCCAGGTCCTTGAGCTTGCGCAGCGTGCGGACCACCTCGGCGATGTCGTTGCCGTCGATCGGACCGAAATAGCGGAAGCCGAGCGACTCGAACAGGGCGCCGCCGGGCTTGCCGACGAACCAGGACTTGAGGGCGCGCACCCAGCGCGAGATGAAGCGCCGGAAGGCGTGGTCGCCCAGCAGATCCCAGATGCGGTTCTTAAAGCGGTTGTAGGAACCGCTGGTGGTGATGTTCAGCAGGTAGCGGTGCAGCGCGCCCGTGTTGCCCTCGATGGACTGGTTGTTGTCGTTGAGGATGACGAGCAGGTCGGCGCGGCTCTCGCCGGCGTTGTTGAGGCCCTCGAAGGCGAGGCCGCCCGTCATGGCGCCGTCGCCGATCAGGGCGATGACCTTCTCGTGGCGCTCCTGCATGCGCGTGGCCTCGGCGAGGCCCAGCGCGGCGGAGATGGAAGTCGAGGAGTGGCCGACGCCAAAGGCGTCAAACGGGCTCTCGTCCCGGTTGGGGAAGCCGCTGATCCCGCCCTTCGTGCGCATGGTGGCGAAGGCCTCCCGGCGGCCGGTCAGGACTTTGTGGGCGTAGGCCTGGTGGCCTACGTCGAAGACGAACTTGTCGGCAGGGGTGTCGAAGACATAGTGCACGCCCACAATGATCTCCACGGCCCCCAGGCTGGAAGCCAGGTGGCCGGGATTGTGGGAGCAGACTTCGATGATGTACTGACGCAGCTCGGCGCAGAGCGTGCGCAGCTGCTCAGTACTGAAGTCCTTGATGTCGGCAGGACTGCTGATTCTGTCGAGGAGTTCGTACACGGTTGTAGGATGCTATTTCTTGATGTTCGGCAGTTCGAGGCCGTAGCCCTTCTTGCTGTCTTCCTTCTTCAGCAGGAGGCTGAAGATGAAGGCCAGTACGCCGAAGCTGGAGAAGACGATCATCGGCACGAAGTAGCCGCCGGTCGAGTTCCGCAGGGAGCCGATCAGCATCGGGACGAGGCAGAGGCCGATGTTCTGCACCCAGAAGATGAGGCAGTAGGCGGAGCCCAGGATCTTCTCGTCGATGATCTTCGGCACGGACGGCCACAAGGCCGCGGGTACGAGCGAGAAGCTCACGCCCAGGATCACGATCAGCGACACGGCCAGCCATTTATAAGGGAACAGCGGCAGCACGAACGCGAAGCTCAGGTGGCAGGCGATCATGATGACCGCACCCGCCATCAGCATCGTGGCGCCCTTGCCCTTGCGGTCTAGGAAGAAACCCAGGAACGGGGTCAGGCACATGGCCAGGATGGGGAAGACGCTGAACAGGCGGGAAGCCGTGGCGGCGTCGATCTGCAGGGTCTCTTCGAGGAAGTTCGGCGCGTAGCGCTGGAACGGGAAGATGGCGCTGTAGTACAGCACGCACAGCAGGGCCACGATCCAGAACATCTTGCTCTTGAAGATGGCGCCGAGGTCGCTCACGTGGAATTCGTCCTCCGGGGACTTCTCGTCCGTGGCGAGGCCGGCGGCCACCAGCTGCTTGTCAAACTTGCTGTCCATGACGGCGAAAATGATGAAGTTGATCAGGCCGATGCAGAGCAGCGCACCGCAGAAGCCCATCGGAGCCATGACGGATCCGTCAAATTTCGCGGAGATCAGCGGGGAGATCCACATCACGGCGAAAACGCCCAGGCGGGCGATGGCCATTTCAATGCCCATGGCCATGGCCATCTCCTTGCCCTTGAACCACTTGGCGAGGATCTTGGAGACGTTGGTGCCTTCCATCTCGCAGCCGCAGCCGAAGATCATGAAGCCCAGCGAGGCCATCTTGGCGCTGGCGGGCATCTCGACCCACCAGGAGCCGAGCCATTGGGCGAAGCCCGTGGTCTGGAACCAGTCGCTCACGCCGACGAACTTGATCGCGGCGCCGAAGACCATCAGGCCGGCGGACAGGATGCCGGAGAAGCGCACCCCGAGCTTGTCGAGGAGGATGCCGGCGAGGATCAGGAAGCCGCAGACGTTGAGGATGTATTCGGAGGCGGCGTAGGTGCCGAACACGCCGCTATCCCAGCCGAGCTTGCCCTCGACGAGGGACTTGAGCGGGGACATCACGTCCACGAACATATAGGCGAAGAACATCATCAGGGCGACGAGGACCAGCACGGACCAGCGCGCCACCCAGTTGTCGTTCATCAGTTTCTGAATCTTTTCAGTCATAATGCTGTGGATTTAACTAGAACGGGAGATCGTCTTTGTCGACGTCGGGAGCGGCCGGGGCGACGGGTGCGGCCTGCGGCGCGGGCTGCTGGTAGGCCGGCTGCTGATAAGTGGGCTGCTGCGGCTGGGCCGGAGCGGGACGCTGGTAGCCACCCTGCTGGGGATAGCCGCCACCCTGCTGGGGATAGCCGCCGCCCTGCTGGTCGGCCGGATAGCCGGCGCCGTCGCCTTCGCGGCGGCCGAGGAGCTGCAGCGTGTCGACGTTGATTTCCGTGGTGTATTTCTCGGCGCCCTGGGCGTCCGTGTATTTGCGGGTGCGCAGCTTGCCTTCGATGTAAAGCTGCGTGCCCTTGCGGACGAAGCGCTCGCACACGTCGGCGGGCTGGCCCCACGCGACGATGTTGTGCCATTCCGTATTCTCGCGCGTCTCGCCGTTGCGGTCGCGGTAGCGCTCCGAGGTGGCGAGGGTGAACGTTGCGACTTTCCGGCCCTGGTTGCCGGCGTTGTTTCCTTCGAGGTAACGTACATTGGGGTCTCTTCCAACGTTACCGATCAGCATGACTTTGTTCAGTGACATATTACATAAAATTTAGTTTGACAAGATAGGGATTTTTTGCCGAATTGCGTGTATCTTTGCCCGGTAATCTTTCGGAAAAAGATGACGATTTCCCTCACCGGATTCATGGGCTGCGGCAAGAGCAGCACGGGCCGGGCGCTCGCGGAGCGTCTCGGGGCGCGTTTCATGGACCTGGACGCCGAAATCGTCGCGCGCGACGGGCGGACCATTCCGGAAATCTTCCGGGAGGGGGGCGAAGCGGCCTTCCGCGCCGTCGAACTGGAGACGCTGCGCGCCGTGCTCGATGAGGTGGCCCAGGCGCCGGGCGACGTGGTGCTGGCGCTGGGCGGCGGCACGCTGACCGTCCCCGCTGCGCGGGAAATCATCCTGGCTGAAACGGAATGCGTCTTCCTGCGGACGCGCTTTGAAACCATCCGGGCGCGGCTCGGCGCCGCCGACGCCTCGCGGCCGCTCTTCGCCGACGCGGAGGCGCTCTTCGCCGCCCGCGCGCCCATCTACGCGCAGGCGCCCCATGCCGTCGACACCGACGGCCTCACGCCCGACGCCGTCGCCGACGCCATTCTCGCGCTGCTATAGCCCCAGCATTGCGGCAGGGGCGATGCCGAGGGCGAGGCAGAGACGACTCGCGATGCGCAAGGTGGGCTCTGCCCGACCAGAGACATAATCATTCACACGTGAAGGGCTGACCCCGATTTTGGAGGCCAGCTCTTTTTGTGTCAACTGCTTCTCGATCAACGACGCCTGGATCAATTCGGCCGGCGTCGGCTTCTCGATGGGAAAGTGTTCCTTCTCGTATTCGATGACGATATCGGAGTAGATGGAGAGCTCCACCGCCTTCTCCTCGTTAGGATCCTCCCCATTGACGACAGGCAGCAGGTCCTCAATGCGCTCCAGCGCATACTGATACTGCATTTCGGTAATCCTTCCCATGGCTTATATGGTTGATGCGTCTATCTTATCGTATTCTTTATGCGTCCCGACAAAACGGATGAAAAGGTATCCCATCATGAATTTTGCCACGACCACCAGCCGGTACTTGTTCCCGCCAATATTGAAAACATAGTGCTGGTTGCCGACGTAGTCCGCTGTCGCGAAATCCTTCCGGATATCTGTCAGCCCTGTCCATTGGGCCTCTTCTGCGATGGAATACCATCGCTCCAGGGGCGCCTTGGCGTCCTCCCGTCCGGGCTGGCTGTAGAAGTCCTTCAACTTCCTGTGCGACACGATTCTCATTTCTCCGTCTTTGTCATCGCAAAGATAGAGAATCTTTTGAAATCCGCAATTATCAACCGGAAAAATTCGATGTTTTAGAATTCGAAAAGATACAGTCCCGTCTCCTCGTCGAACCTGCGGCCGACTTCGGTGTCGCCGAATTTATCGACGAGCAGCTCGCAGGCGCCGTTGACGCGGGCGCTGAGGAGGTGGCCGCCGACGCAGCTGTAGTCGGCGCGGCTGCAGGTCGCGTGGACGTGCAGGTAGACCTCCTTGTCCTTGTGAGAGATGTTGCCGGTGATGTTGGTGATCTCCATCTGCTCGGCGAAAGTCTTGTCCACGTACTGTTTCGTGGCGGGGTCGTACAGGCGGAAAGTCGCCTCGCTGATGGCGCCGATGCCCGTCACCTGGCCGGTGATGATGCGGGCGTGCTTGCAGAAGGCGGTAAGGGCCTCCATCAACTCCACATGATTGTCCAGGCTGACGATATAGCGCTTGTTGCCGTCCTCGAAGAGGTTGGAGCTGATGCGCTTGACTTTCTTGTACTTATACATAGTGACACCTATTTCGCTTCGGAGAAAACCTTCGCCATCGCGGCGGCGTCCGGCTGCTCGCCCGTCATCAGGGCGTAGCCGGTGACGGCCTGGGCGAGAAGCCAGGCGGAGCCGGGGATGTAGCCCGGACGGCCCGCGAGGCAGGGATCTTTATAATTCGCTTCCAGCAGATGGGCGCAGTCGAGGCGGTCGATGCCTTCGACGGCGCGCGGAAGCGTGTAGATGATGATGTCCGCGGACACGCCGCCGGCCACTTCCGCGTGGCGGTAGAGGCGGGTGTCCAGGCCGAGGTCCTCGGCGGCGGCGAGGGCGGCCTTGCCGGCGCCGCCGAAGCCGATCACGGCCGCGGTACGGCAGCCGAGCGGCTCGAGCAGCGATTTCACGCCGCGATAATCGGAATTATACGCCTTCGTCCCCTCCGGCGTCTTGACGACCAGGTTCGTGGCGCCGACGCGCTCGCTTTCGGGGCTGCGCCAGTCCACGCGGGCGTAAGCGTCGCCCTTGAAGGGGGCCGTGATGTTGATGGCCTTGTAGTCCGCGAGGAAGCGGGCCCAGGCCACATCGAAGTCGGGCGTCTCGATGAGGTCGTAGCGGTATTTCCCGCCGTAGGCGGCGGTGAACAGCGCGGGGCTGGAGGAATGGGCGATGGGATGCCCGATGAGGCCGAATTTATCCATTCTGTCGCTGCCGGACGGCTTCAAAGAGGAGGATGGCGGCCGAGACGGACACGTTCAGCGAGTCCAGGCGGCCGAGCATCGGGATACGGATATGGGCGTCGGCGGCTTCGCGCCAGACGGGCGTGAGGCCGGTGGCCTCCGTGCCCATCACGATGGCAGTGCCGCCGGTCATGTCGCAGTCGTAATAGAGGGAAGAATCCTGCAGCTGGGCCGTCAGGATGCGGATGCCGCGGGCCTTCAGGAAGGCGATGGCCTCAGCCGAACTGCAGGCCACGCACGGCACCGTGAACACGGCGCCGATCGAGGCACGGATCAGGTTCGGGTTCCAGAGGTCGGTCAGCGGGTCGCAGATCAGCACGGCGTCCGCGCCGGCCGCGTCCGCGCTGCGCAGCACCGCCCCCAGATTCCCCGGCTTCTCCACCCGCTCCAGCACCACAATCAACGGATTGTCAGGCAATACAATATCCTCCAGCTTCCGCTCGGATGTTTTTACTTCTGCAATAACGCCTTCCGTCCCTTCCCGATAGGAGATCTTTGCATAAACCTCTTCGCTCACTTCAAACACTTTCGTCTGCTCCGTAGCGGAAGCGGCAGCAGCTTTGCAGGACGTCTGGCGAGGCTGGCTGCCGTGGAGCGAAGGACAGACGAAGATAGTATCTATGGTGAATCCAGCGTCAATGCAATGCTGAAGCTCACGCTGACCTTCGACGACAAAAAGACCGGCCTCGCGCCGCGCAGACGATTTCTGCTGCAACGCGAGGAGCCGTTTGATCTTCGGATTCGAAGGCGATGTGATGAGCTCCGGCATGGCGGGGTCGGGATTACTCGTCGGCCTGCTGCTCCTTGTTCTCTTTCTTCAGGACCTTCTCCGGCCGCATCTGCGGGAAGAAGAGGACGTCCTGGATGGTGGTCTGGCCCGTCATGAACATCGTCAGACGGTCAATACCCATACCCAGGCCGGAAGTCGGCGGCATGCCGTACTCGAGCGCGCGGACGAAGTCCATGTCAATGTACATGGCCTCGTCGTCGCCCTTGCTCTTGAGCGCGGCCTGCTCCTCGAAGCGCTCCAGCTGGTCGATCGGATCGTTCAGCTCGGAATAGGCGTTCGCCAGCTCCTTGCCGCACACGAAGAGCTCGAAACGCTCGGTGAGCGTCGGATCGGTGCGGTGGCGCTTGGTCAGCGGAGACATCTCCACGGGATAATCGATGATGAAGGTCGGCTGGATCAGTTTGTCCTCGCAATAGGTGCCGAAGATGGCGTCGATCAGCTTGCCTTTGCCCATGGAAGGCTCAATCTCGACATTCAGTTTCTTGCAGGTGGCGCGCAGCTCGTCCTCGTCCATGCCCTTCACATCCACGCCGGCGTACTCCTTGATGGCGTCGAGGATCGGGAGACGGCGGTAGGTGCCGCCGAAATCGACCTCGTTCTCGCCGATCTTCACCTTCGTGGTGCCGTTCACCGCGAGGGAGATCTTCGCCAGCATGGTCTCGACGAACTTCATCATCCAGTTGTAGTCCTTGTAGGCCACGTAGATCTCCATGCAGGTGAACTCCGGATTGTGCGTCTTGTCCATGCCCTCGTTGCGGAAGTCCTTCGCGAACTCATACACGCCGGCGTAGCCGCCCACGATCAGGCGCTTGAGGTAGAGCTCGTTGGCGATACGCAGGTAGAGCGGAATATCGAGGGCGTTGTGGTGCGTGATGAAGGGACGCGCGGTGGCACCGCCCGGGATGCCCTGCAGGATGGGGGTCTCCACCTCCAGGCAGCCGGCGGCGTTGAAATATTCGCGCATCGTCGCGATGATCTTGGCGCGCTTGAAGAACACGTCCTTGACCTGCGGATTGACGATCAGATCCACGTAGCGCTGGCGGTAGCGGAGCTCGGGATCCGTGAAGGCGTCGAACACCTGGCCGTCCTGCTCCTTGACGATCGGCAGCACGCGCAGCGACTTGCTCAGCAGCGTGAGCTCCTTGGCGTGCACGCTCAGCTGGCCGGTCTGGGTGATGAAGGCGAAGCCCTTGATGCCCACGATGTCGCCGATGTCCATGAGTTTCTTCCAGACGGTATTGTACATCGTCTTGTCCTCGCCGGGGCAGATCTCGTCACGCTTGACGTAGATCTGGATGCGGCCGGTCTCGTCCTGGAGCTCGCCGAAGGAGGCGGCACCCATGATACGGCGGCTCATCAGGCGGCCGGCGATGCAAATGTCCTGCAGGTTGCCCTTCTCCGGGTCAAACTCTGCCAGGATCTGCGCCGCGGTGGCGTTGACGGGATACTCGGCCGCAGGGTACGGCTCGATCCCTAACTCTCTCAGTTTCGCCAGCGATTCGCGGCGGATCAATTCTTGTTCGCTATATTCTGCCATAATGGCGCAAAAATACGAAATTATTTGTTATCTTTGTATGATATGGCGAAAGAATGCAAGTGGATACTCAAAGAACCGGCCGACCCCGCGAAGGTCGAACGGCTCGCGACGGAGGTCGGCATCGACAAGGTGCTGGCCGAACTCCTCGTCAAACGGGGCGTCGAAACCTTTGAGCAGGCCCGCTCCTTCTTCCGCCCCTCCCTGGACGCCCTCCACGATCCCTTCCTGATGAAGGACATGGACAAGGCGGTGGAGCGGCTGCACCGCGCCATCAAGGGCGGCGAGAAAATCCTGGTCTACGGCGACTATGACGTGGACGGCACGACGGCCGTCGCGCTCGTCTATTCCTTCATCCAGCGCTTCACCGACCAGGTGGACTTCTACATCCCCGACCGCTATGACGAGGGCTACGGCGTGTCCTACAAGGGCATCGACTGGGCCGCCGACGGCGGCTTCAAGCTGATCATCACGCTGGACTGCGGCATCAAGGCCATCGACAAGGTGGAGTACGCCCGCAGCAAGGGCGTGGAGGTGATCATCTGCGACCACCACCTGCCGGAGGATTCCCTGCCGAAGGCCGTGGCCGTGCTCGACCCCAAGCGGGAGGATTGCGAGTATCCCTTCGACGACCTGTCCGGCTGCGGCGTCGGCTTCAAGCTCGTGCAGGCCTATTCGCAGCAGTTCGGCGTGCCGTTCGAGACGCTGATCCCGCTGCTCGACCTGCTCGTGGTCAGCATCTCCTCCGACCTCGTGACGATGGTCGGAGAGAACCGCATCCTCGCGCACTTCGGCCTCAAGCAGCTCAACGAGAACCCCTGCAAGGGCCTCGCTGCCATGATCACGCTCTCCAACCTGGAGCCGGGGCATATTTCCATCGACGACATCGTCTTCAAGATCGGCCCGCGCATCAACGCCGCGGGGCGCATGGAGTCCGGCCGCCTGGCCGTGGAGCTCCTCAAGGCCACCGACGCGATGACGGCGATGCGCATCGGCGAGAAGATCAACGAGAACAACAACGAACGCAAGAATATCGACCGGGAGATCACCCAGGAGGCCCTGGAGATGGTCCAGTCCGGCGTCTGCCTCGCCCACGAGAACGCCACGATCGTCTACAATCCCAAGTGGAGCAAGGGTGTCGTGGGCATCGTCGCCTCCCGCCTCGTGGAGGCCTACTACAAGCCTACGGTCGTGCTGACCAAGTCGAACGGCTTCGTGACGGGCTCCGCCCGCAGCATCGCCGGCTTCGACCTCTACGAAGCCATCGAGAACTGCGCCGACCTGCTGGAGAACTTCGGCGGCCACGTCTACGCCGCCGGCCTCACGCTCAAGGAGGAGAACCTCGAAGAGTTCGCCCGCCGCATGGATACGTTCATCTCCGGCAAGATCACGTCCGAAATGCTGATCCCGGTGGTGGAGATCGACGCGAAGCTGGACTTCGCGCAGATCACGCCCAAATTCTCCCGCATCCTCAAGCAGTTCCAGCCCTTCGGGCCCGGCAACAACAATCCGATCTTCATGACGGAGAATGTGTACGACGCCGGCTCGGGCCGCAAGGTCGGCGGGGGCGGCGTGCACCTCAAGCTGGACCTCATCCAGGAGTCCCAGCCCTACCACCAGATTCCCTCGATCGCCTTCAACATGGCGGACTACTACGACTACATCCGCGAGGGCAACCCGATCGACGTCTGCTACGCCATCGTGGAGAACTACTACCGCGGCTCCGCATCCATCCAGCTCCGCATCCGCGACATCCGCGAGCGGGAGGATATCCTCTAGCCCATGAAAACCGGCGGCGTCATTTTCCGTTTCATCCTCGGCCTGTTGCTCGCCTGCGGCGCCATGGCCGCCCTGCTGTATTTCAGCCTTCCCCTCGACGGGGACTTCCTTTCCGGCGTGTTCGAAGAAGGACCGGCCGGCAAGTTGATGGAGAAGACCCAGGACATCTGGGGCGCCGTCCTGATCGGCATGAACCTCGTCGCCCTGGCGGGCCTGCTGCTTTGCCCGAAAAAGGGCGTTCCCATTTTCTCCGCCATCTGCGGCGGCCTTCTGCTGTGGGCGCTGCTGGTAATCCTGGGCGGCAAGCCGTTCCTGGCCGGGCTCATCCAGTTCGGGCGCATGAACAGCTTCCTGATGATTTCCGGCGGCGTCGTGCTGGTGCTGCTGATGTATTTCCTCGGCTCGCGCAGCGTTCCGCTCGTCCGCGCCGCGGAAGGGCTCGGGAACAACTTCCCGCGCGGCATCCGCATCGCCGAGGGGCTGCTGGTCGCCATTTTCGCGGGAGCGGCGTTGTACTTCGCCCTCAAGACGATGCGCTGGTATCTGCTGCCCGCTGGCATCCTGCTGGCGCTGCTGCCCGGCACGCTGTGCGAATGGGCGCTCGCCAAGCGCCGCTCGGGCGTGCGCCTGGGCTACCTCTGCCTGCGGACCCTGCGGGGCATCGGCCTGGTGGCCTTCTGCCCGATCACCGTCCCCGTGCTGCTCTACGCCCTGTTCTCCTCCCGATCCCGTTAAAGTCCTGTATAAGTAAAGGAATCATTACCAATATGAAAGAAGAATTAACATTCTTAGGAGTCATTTTTTCGCTGTGCCTGATCGTATACGTATATTATTCGGTCATCAAGCGTTTCGTGACTGCGATCAAGGAGAAGAATTACCAGTGGGCGATCATTGAACTCGTCACTTTCCTGGCAGTCACCGCCATTTGCGTCTTCGCCGTGAAGCCGTTCCACATGGTTGAACAGGTGGTCTGGATGTTCTAGCCAGGGTGTTTCCCTGGATTACCGGTACAAAATAGCGAGAATGGCGTCGGCGATGGCGTCATCCATCCTGTAGCGTTCGATAGCAAGAATTCCGGAACAGAATTCAGCCGTTTTCTGTAACGGATTATTCGTGGGGCGCTCTAGAACAGCGTGGGCTCGTCGAAGAGGTCGCCGGGGAGGTCCGGGACGTCCTCGACTGAGGCGGAAGATTCTTCGCTGTCGCTCAGAATGACAGTCCCTTCGTCATTCGCCGGCTCCGACCGGCGAATCTCGTCATCCCCGACCTGCGTGTCATCCCCGACCTGATCGGGGATCTCCTCCTCTTCCGGTTCATCGACGATGAGCGGCTCCACGAAGCGGACGCTCTTGACCTCGCCGCGCTCGGCGCACTTCTTGCCCTTGGCGGCGTAGCCCTTCTTGCCGATCCACTCCTCGGCCTCGATGGCCTCGGGCTCCTTGTCCTCCAGCTTCCAGACTACCTCGTAGCGGGCGTGCTTGTCGCCGCTGAGGTCGACCAGGTAGGATTTGGGGGCGTCGGAGATGAAGCTGAGCGGGGTGTTGTCGCTGACCACGAAGGAGAAGCGCTTGACGTAGAAGCTCTTGACCGCGCCGTCCCAATAGAGGGCGGTGAAGGTTTTGTCGGGATCGAATTTCTCAATCAGTAGGACGTCGCCCTGGTAGCGGTTGACCAGATCAAAGGAGGTCGTGTAGAAGGTGCCGTTCTTGAACACGGCGAGCACCTTGTCGTCGTCCTTGAACTGGCCGAGGTACAGGCCGTGGCCGTCCTCGTTGAGTTTCTGGATATCGGTGTCGTACCAGATGTCCTTGCCGGTGATGGTGCTCACGCCCTTGCTCTTGAGCGTGATGTTGCGGATGGCGTTCTTGCTCACGAGGTTGCCGCGGGCGGTCTTGCTCTTGACTGCGAGGGTCGAGAAGTCGTACTCGAAGCTGGTCTTCTTGAGCTTCGGCTTGGGCCGCAGGGCCACGCGCACGGTCTCGGCCTCGCCGTTGTGGTTGGCCGTGAACCAGACGATCTGTGAGCCGGCCGCGCCGGTGGTGATGTCGTATTCCTTGTCGCGCGTGATCGAGGTCACGGCAAAGCGCTTCGCGTAATAGATGGAGCTCTTGCCTTCGCGATAGATGACGTTGTAGATGGTGCGGGAGTCGCCGCGGTTGAACAGGCCCACGTACAGCAGGTCCTTGCCGAAGAAGGCCTTGTCCTCCACCTTGGTGATGCGGTACTTGCCGTCCCGGCCGATGACGATGATCTCGGAGAGGTCGGAGCAGTCGCAGAGGAATTCGCCCTCGTCGCGCTTCAGGCCGATGCCTACGAAGCCCTCCGCGAGGTTGGCGTAGAGCTTGGCGTTGTTGTTGATGACCTTGGTGGCGGCGATGGTCTCGAAGCCCGTGAGCTCGGTGCGGCGCGGATAGTCCTTGCCGTACTTCTTCTTCAGGGCCTTGAACCAGTCTATGGTATAGCGGTCGATGTGCTCGATGTTGTCGCGCACGACGGCCATCTGCTCCTCCAGGGCGAGGATCTTCTCGTCGATGGCCTTGGTGTCGAACTTGGAGATCTTGCGGACCGGCTTCTCCACGAGCTTGAGGATGTCGTCCAGGATGATCTCCCGGCGGAAGAGATCCTGGTAGTTCTTCATCTGCGTGAAGATGTCCTGGATCTGCGTCTCCCAGTCCTTCTGGTCCTGCTCGAGGACCTTGTAGATGCGGTTCTCGAAGAAGATGCGCTCCAGGGAGCTGTAGTGCCAGTCGGCCTCGAGCTCATCCAGCTTGATCTGCAGCTCCTGGAGCAGCAGGTCGCGGGTGTGGTAGGTGCCGTACTCGAGGATGTCGTTGACCGTCAGGAACTGCGGTTTGTTGTCCTTGATCACGCAGGCGTTCGGCGCGATGTTGACCTCGCAGTCCGTGAAGGCGTAGAGGGCGTCGATGGTCTTGTCCGGGGAGACGTCGTTGGGCAGGTGGATGAGGATGTCCACCTTGTCGGTGGTCATGTCCTCGATCTTCTTGATCTTGATCTTGCCCTTGTCCTTGGCCCGGAGGACGGAGTCGATGATGTCCTTGGTGTATTTCCCGTAAGGGATTTCCGTGATGGCCACGGTGTTCTTGTCGATCTTCTCGATGCGGGCGCGCACCTTGACGGAGCCGCCGCGCTTGCCCTGCATGTACTTGCTGCAGTCGGCGAAGCCGCCGGTGGGGAAGTCGGGATAGATTTCGTAAGGCTTGCCTTCGAGGATGGAGACGGAGGCGTCGAGCAGTTCGTTGAAGTTGTGCGGAAGAATCTTGGATGCGAGACCCACGCCGATGCCCTCCGTGCCCTGCGCGAGCAGGAGCGGGAAGCGCACCGGGAGCTCGGTCGGCTCCTGGTTGCGGCCGTCGTAGGAATTCATCCAGTGCGTCACCTTCGGGTCGAAGACCACCTCCTTGGCGAACTTGCTGAGCCGGGCCTCGATGTATCGCGGCGCGGCGTTGGAGTCGCCGGTGAGGATGTTACCCCAGTTTCCCTGGCAGTCCACGGTGAAGCCTTTCTGGCCCAGCTGGACGAGGGCGCCGAGGATGGACTGGTCGCCGTGCGGATGGTACTGCATGGCCTGGCCGACGATGTTGGCCACCTTCGTGAACGCGCCGTCGTCCATCTTGTACATGGCGTGCAGCACGCGCCGCTGCACGGGCTTGAGTCCGTCCACGATGTGCGGCACGGCCCGGTGCAGGATCACGTACGAGGCGTAGTCCAGGTACCAGTCCTTGAACATGCCGGAGAGCTTGAACTTGTGTGCGTCCGCCTCCAGCATCTTGTCAAAACGGCCCGAGGATTCCCCTTCGTCGTCAATGACCTTGTCGTCGTCTTCGATGATCTCTTCTTCGGTGATGATATTCTCTTCTTCCATAGGAATTTTAGTCTTCGTATCCGAATTTGCGCAGTTCGCGCCTGCTCTCCCGCCAGTCGGGATCCACCTTTACGTAAATCTGCAGGAAGACCTTCTTCTGGAAGAAGTCCTCCATGTCGATGCGGGCCTGGGTGCCCACTTTCTTGAGGGCCGCGCCCTGGCGGCCGATGATGATGCCTTTCTGCGATTCGCGCATCACGTAGATGACGGCGCCGATGTCATAGCGCTCCGCGCCTTCCTTGAAACTCTCGATGCCCACCTCGCAGCAGTACGGAATCTCCTCCTTGTAGTTCAGCAGGATCTTCTCCCGGATGATTTCCGAGGCGAAGAAACGGAGGTTCCGGTCCGTGAAGGCGTCCTTGTCAAACCACGGCGGGCATTCCGGAAGCCGTGCGAGGACGGCGTCCAGAATGCTCTCGAGGTTGAATTTTTCCTGGGCGGAAGCCGGGATGACCGTGGCCGCTGGCAGCTTCTCCTGCCAGTAGGCGAGGAGCTCCGTCACGCGCGGCTGGTCGCTGATGTCGATCTTGTTGACCACCACGATCACGGGACAGTCCACCTGGGAGAGTTTCTCCACGTATTCGCTGTTCTTGTCGGGGGTCTCCACCGTGTCCGTGACATAGAGGATGACGTCGGCGTCGCCGATGGCGCCGTCCACGAAATTCATCATGTTCTGCTGGAGGCGGTAGCTGGGCTTGAGGATGCCCGGCGTGTCGGAATAGACAATCTGCCAGTCCTCGCCGTTCACGATGCCCATGATGCGATGGCGCGTGGTCTGCGCCTTCGCCGTCACGATGGAGAGCTTCTCGCCCACCAGCGCGTTCATCAGCGTCGATTTCCCGACGTTCGGGTTGCCGATGATGCAAACGAATACACGTAAGCTCCCATCTTCAGAATGTTGGTCTCGCCCTCGGTGAGGTAGCGCCACTCGCCCTTCTTGAGGCCCTTCTTGGTCAGGCCCGCGAAGTAGACCCGGTCGAGCGCCTTGACATTGTAGCCGAGGGTCTCGAAGATACGGCGGACGATGCGGTTCTTGCCGGAGTGGATCTCGATACCGAGCTTGCGCTTGTCCTTCTCGTCGATGTATTCGAGCTCGTCGGCCTGGACTTCGCCGTCGCTGAGTTCGACGCCGGCGAGGATACGGTCAAAGTCTTCCTGGCTCAGCGGCTTGTCGAGGGCCACCTGGTAGATCTTCTTCTTGTCGTAGGAGGGGTGCGTGAGGCGCTCGGCGATCTCGCCGTCGTTGGTCAGCATCAGCACACCGGTCGTGTTCTTGTCGAGCCGGCCCACGGGATACACGCGCGTGGGGCAGTTCTTGACGAGGTCCACGACGGTCTTCTCGGCGTGGGGGTCGCTGGCCGTGGTGACGAAGCCCTTGGGCTTGTTCATCACGATGTAGACCTTCTCCTCGCCCTTGAGGCGCTCGCCGTTGAAGCGGATGTCGTCGGTGAAGATGTTGACCTTCGTGCCCAGCTCGGTCACCACCTGGCCGTTGACGGTCACGACGCCGGCCTGGATGAGGGTGTCGGCTTCGCGACGGGAGCAGACGCCCGAATTGGCGATGAACTTGTTGAGGCGGACGGTGTCCTGGATCGGCATCGGATACGGAGCCTCGGCGCTCTCGTTGCCGTTCACGATGGGACGGCGGTTGATCATGCGGTTGATGCCTTCCGTGGATTCACGGGTGAAGTTGGGCTTGCGGCCCGGCTTCTTGGCGCCGGGTTTCGGACGGCCCTGGCCGCCCATCGGCTTGTGCGGGCCGGCGCTGCGGTGCTCGCCGTAGCTGCTGCGTCCCTCGCTGTTGTACGGGCGCTGCGGGCGGTCGCCATACTGGCGCGGCTTGCGGTCGCTGTAACCGCCTTCGCGGTTGCTGTAGCCGCCCTCGCGGTTGCTGTAACCGCCTTCACGGTTGCCGTAGCCACCCTCGCGGCGGCCATAACCGCCTTCGCGGTTGCCGCTGAAATTGCTGCGGCCTTCGCCGTAAGGACGGCGCTCGCCGTCGTCGGAGCGGCGGGAGCCATAGCTGTTTCCGCTATGGCCGCCGTAGCTGCCGCCGCGGCTGCTGTAGCCACCGTTGTCGCGATGGCCGTAGCCGCCCTGGCGGTTCTCACCGTAGGGACGCGGCTTGCGGTCGCCGTAATAGCTGTTTCTCTGTTCGCCGGACTCGCTGTGATGCGCACCGGGCGTGTACTCTACTTTTTCGGATGCGGGGCGCGGCCCCACGGTTTTCCGCGGTCTAAGTTTTCGGCCTTCTTTGGTAAATTGGTCCATCTCTTTACTTGAGGTTAAAATAGTAAGTAATTGTTCCCTCCTGCATGGCGGGAGCATCCGCGCTCATGTTGAAATGGGTTTCCAGCGCTGCTTTTCGCGCCGCTGCAGAGAGGGTCTTGTCTAATACAGTGGTGCCGTCGCCTCCCGGCACGGCCTTAACTACGTTGCCGTAGTTGTCCACCCAAATGTTCACGACCACGATACCGCTCTCCTGCACGTTGTAGGCCGGCCGGGGGATGTTTCCCACGGTGTTTCGGCCCTGGACGTGCGCGTTGGGTTTGCCGTCGGTGCGGCCGGACTCCGTGTTGCCCTTGGCCTGTCCGGCCTTGAAGGCATCCGTCGCCTCGTCCGCCCCGTGCGGTGCGGTAAGGGTCGTATCTTTTTTGGCCATGCCCGGAAAGGTGGCGCGCGGATCTAACGCGGGCTCTTTCGGCTGCACGGCCGGCACCTCGACGTCTCCCTTCGGATCGGGCTGCGTCTGCGGGGTCTCGTTGGGCCGGTCGGCCTCATACGGAGAATCGCTCTGCTGCGCCAGTTCGACGGGACGCGTAAGGTCAGTCTCCTCCGCCAGCGGCTGCTCGCCCTGCAACTGCTGCTCCAGGATTTCGGGCGCTTCGCTGAAATCGATGAGCATGGGCTGCTCCTGCGGCGGGGGATAGAGGTACTTCAGGCCGGAGAAGGACACGAGCACGACGGCGCAGACGTGGACGATCCCCGACATGACGATGCCGGTGATCCTGGCGTTGCGCTCGCGCTGCTGTGCAATTCTCTGGTCGTTCTGCATGGCTTATTCTGGCTGCGTGGCCAGGATAACTTTGTAGTGGTTGCGTTTGGCGATGTTCATGACCTGCACGATCTCGCCGATCGGCACGCTCTCGTCGGAGAAGATCGAGAAGGTCGGATCCTCTTCGCTCTGGAGCAGGCCCACGAGTTCGTCTTCCATCTCGGAGAACGCCACCGGGTCCTGGGCGCCGTTGATGTGATACGTATAGCGGTCGTCGCCCCAGTCCTTGATGGAGACGCTCACCGTGGCCTTGGCGCCCACCTGGCCGGTGCTCTTCGGGAGCAGGAGCTTGAGGGCGTTGGGATTGACCAGGGTGGAAGTCACCAGGAAGAAGATCAGCAGCAGGAACACGATGTCCGTCATGGAGGACATCGCGATGTTGGGATCCGCTTTGGTGATTCGCTTGAGGGCCATCGCTATTCTGCGTTATTGGCATCGGCGGCGGGCTGCTCGCCGAGCATGTCCATGAATTTGATGGTCGCGCTCTCCATGCTGTACACCAGGCTGGAGATGCGGGCCGTCAGGAAGTTGTAGCCGAAGTAGGCGAGGATACCGACGATCAGACCGCCGACCGTGGTGATCATGGCGGTGTAGATGCCGCTCGACAGGAGCGTGATGTCGATGTTGTTGCCTGCGTTGGACATGTTGAAGAACGCCTGCACCATACCGATCACCGTGCCGAGGAAACCGATCATCGGGGCGCCGCCGGCGATGGTGGCCAGGTAGGGAAGTCCCTTCTCCAGGCGGGCCACCTCGACGTTGCCGACATTCTCGATGGCGGCCTGCACGTCGGTGGCGGGCTTGCCGATGCGGGCGATGCCGGCCTCGACCATCCGGGCGACGGGCGCGTCGTACTTGCTGCAGAGCGTCCGGGCGGACTTGATCTTCCCTTCGTGGATGTAGTCGCGGATGTCGTTGATGAAATCCTTGTCAATCTTGCCGGCCTGGCGGATGATCCACCACTTCTTGCCGAAGATGTAGATGGCGATCACCGACAGGGCGAGGAGCACCCACATGAGCCAGCCGCCTTTCGCGGCCATCTCGAGGAGGGAATACGACATCTCCTGCTGCACGGGGGCAGCCTGGGCGATGACGGTCAGGAGGAACGTAAACAGCATATTTCAGAATCTTTTGTTAACCAACAATTGCAAAAAATCTGCCCATTTGGGCATAATCGTACAAAAGTACGATATTTCTTGGATTTATGCAAAGTTAGATAACTTCAAGATCTGCTTTTCGGAGCGGAGCGACGCAGGGGGTCCGGGGGAAACGGCCCCCGGTCATAGGGAACCGGTTGGTTGCCGTCAGATGACCTCCAGGTCAGATGACGGCAACCAACCCTGGCGGCCGTCGGCGAGTTCGATGTTGCGCCAGGAGCCGACGCTGTCGAGAAGCTTGACCTTGGTGCCCTCGTGGAGCACGAAAAGATCCTTGGCGGAATCGCGGCCCGGGGAGCTCTGGACCGTGGTCACGGGCCGCGTCACGATGGCGCTGTCGGCCTTGCGGTAGTCCGTGCGCTGCCAGAAGGCGAAGCTCAGGCAGAGCGCCGTCAGGGCCAGCGCCACGATGCCGCCGATGAAGCCGCCGCGGCGCGCCGCCACGCTGCGTCCCAGCAGGAACAGCAGCACGCAGCCGAGCGTCACGGCCAGCAGCACCAGGAACAGCGCCGCCCAGGTGTCGGACGGCAGCAGCCAGCACAGCTTGCGGCCCCAGACTTCCAGGAAGAATTCCGGCACGGCCTCGATCTTGTCCTGGAGGAGGGTCTGCGCGAAAGCGAGGTTGTAGCGGGCGTCGGCGTAGGAAGGATCGAGCTTGAGCGCCCGCTCGTAATTCAGGATGGCGTGGGCGAGGTCGTCCTGCTTGAACAGGGCGTCGCCCAGGTTGCAGTACAGCTGCGGGCTCTCCAGCCCGAGCGCACGCAGGTCGGTCCAGGCCTTTGCGGCCGTGGCCCAGTCGCCGTCGGAATAGGCCGCGACGCCGGCTGTCCAGAGCGAATCGGCGTAGTCGACCTGCTGCGCGGAAGCGAAGTGCGCGGGCAGCAGCAGGAACAGCGCCAGCAGCGCGGCGGCGCCGGCGCCCGGTTTGCGCGGAGCTCTTCTCATACTTTCATCGATGGCGGAAATGACCGAGACCGCCTGCTCGTAATGGGTGTTCATGGCCTCGTGGCCGGCGTCCGGCGCGTAGCGGGCGAACTCGCAGGCGTCCAGCAGGCCGGTGAAATCGGCCGCCAGGGCCTCGGAGACGCCGTTCTCGGCCAGGCGGGCGGAGATGTTCTCCTTGCTGAGGTCGGCGGCGTCGAGGTTGAGTTTGTCGGAGACGAAGCCCAGCAGGGCGCGGTGCAGCTCTTCGTAGAAGGCCGTGTAGAGGTTGCCCTGCAGGAAGGAACCTGCCTGGGCGAGGCGCTTGCGCGCCATCTTGGTGGCCGCGCGGTTCTTGCTGCCGACCACGTCCGCGCGCCGGGCGGCGAGCCCGCGCAGGATGAGCCAGGCATTGAAAGCGAGCACCAGCAGCATGATGGCGGTGATCCAGAAAGCCAGCGAGCCCGTGAAGAAATACCCCACGGACGTGAGCGAACCGGGTTTCGTGGAGATGAAGCGGATGTCGCTGCCGAGGTCGCGCACGTCCTTGGCGCGCGAGGTCTGCACAAGCTGGCCGCCGGCCGTACCGCCGCCGGTGTCGGCGCCCTTGCCGACCCGCACCGGCAGCTCCTGGCTGCGCAGGGTCACGTATTTGCGCGACGCGAGATCGAAATAGCTGTATTCCACGGGCCCGAGGACGAAGTCGCCGTGGCTGCGCGGAATGAAGGGATATTCGAAGACCTTGCCGCCCGGCACGTCGGAGGTCTTGACGTCATAGACCTCGAAGTCCGGCGGGAAATTGACCTTGGGCGCCTCCAGGAGGGAGGTGTTGCCTGTGCCCGTGACGGTGACGCGCAGCGAGGCGGCGTCATGGGTAAGCAGGGAATCGCGCGTGAGCGCGGCGCTCATCTTGAAAGAGCCCACGCCCCCGCCGAAGGAGGCGGGCGCGCCGGCCGGCAGGGCGTTGACCTGGATGGTCATCGGCTGCGTGGTCACGCGCTTGCGGATGGTCTGGTAGTCGTCCTGGAAGAAGTCGTCGAAGATGCTGCCGGTCGAGGGGCGCTGCGTGCGGATGTTGACCAGGCAGACGAGCTCGGCGGGGTCGATGGTGACCTCGCCCGACTTCTGCGGCACGAGGTTCCAGCTGCGGAGCACGGCGGCGTTGTAGATCTTGTCGCCGACGTTCTCGCGGCGGAATTCAATCTGGCTGGGCGCCTGGACTTCCTGGCTCCAGAAGCCGTTGAATGTCGGGAATTTGGCATCCTCGAAGCCGGCGATGTTGACCCGCTGGTAGAGCTTGAGCGTGGCGGTAACCGTCTCGCCCACCATGACGTTGCGCTTGCTGAGCGTCAGGCGCAGGAACATGTCGTCCGCCGACACGGTGCCGGTCTGCGCGCTGCCCTGCTGGGAGCGGCCCTGGCCGGACTGGCCCTGCTGGCTCTGCCCCTGGGCCGCGGCGCCGTCGGTCACGACCTCGATGGTCGGGCGGGAGGAGACGTATTTTTCGCCCTTGACCGTCGCCTCGGCGGCGGCCAGCTGGAAGCGACCGGTGTTCTTCGGCAGCAGGATGTAGGTGTAGGTCGTCTGCGAAGAATGGGTGCGCTTGCCGTTGATGATGGAAGTGGAGGAGGAATGGCCCTGCTGCGGGCCCCAGACCAGCTGGAAATCGCTGCCCGGCTCCCAGTGGAAGTCGCTCGGCTTGTCCTCTCCGCTGATGATGAAGGTCACGTTGAACTGCTCGTTGACGCCCACGAGGTTGGGCGCCTGGACTTTGAGGGTCGTCTGGGCGAAAGCGGCCAGCGCGCACAGGGCGGCCGCCAGACATGCTATGAGTTTTTTCATCACCAATTCTTTTCTTTCTGACGGGATTTCAGCAGCGCGGCTTTCTCCTTGTTCACCTTGTCCTGGGTCTCCTTCTCCTTGGCCTGGATGGCACGAAGCATCTGCTGGGCCTGCTGGGGAGAAATCTGGGGCTCCTGTTGTTGCTGTTGCTGCTTGTCCTGGTTATTCTGGTCCTGCTGCTGATCCTGGTCCTGATTCTGATCGTTGTTCTGATTCTGGTCCTGGTTCTGCTGCTGGTCCTGGTTGTCCTGGTTTTGATCCTGATTCTGGTCTTGATTCTGATCCTGGTTCTGCTGGTTGTCGCCGCCACCGCCGCCACCCTGCTGGTTCTGCAGCATCTTCTTGGCGTAGATGTAGTTCTCCTTGGCGTCGAGGTCGCCCGGATCCTGCAGGAGCGCCTGCCGGAAGGCCTCCACGGCTGCCTGGTAGTCCTGCTGCTGCAGCGCGGCGTCGCCGGCGTTGTAGTGGTACCGGGCCGGCAGGCCCGGCTGCTCCTTCACGCGCTCGAGCGCCTTGGCCGCCCCGGCCCAGTCCTCCTGGCGGTAGAGCGCGGAGGCGAGGTCATAGTTGGCGGTCACGGAGGTGGAGTCCTTGAGCACCGCCTTGCGGTAGTCGATCTCGGACTCCTTGAAGTGCCCGCGGCCGAACTTGCGGTTGCCGGCGCGGACGTCGTGTTTGTCCGCCTGCGCGAAGGCAGGCAGGCTGCAGAGTATCAGGAATATGACTAATATCTTTCTCATTCGAACAAGCGCTTTTTGGCCCGCCGCTCGCCGATCAGCATCTCCAGCACGAAGAAGAGCAGCGCGGCGGCGAAGAAATACATATACTGTTCGTCATACTC
Organism: uncultured Bacteroidia bacterium; assembly: GCA_902768985.1. Lineage (GTDB taxonomy): Bacteria > Bacteroidota > Bacteroidia > Bacteroidales > UBA932 > Cryptobacteroides. The sequence goes on from CACXNA010000016.1 coordinate 92,508, forward strand.
CTCGAAGACGACGTTGTTGAAACGCTCGTCCTCGAGCTTGCGGATCTCGTCGAGGATGGGGTTGAGGCCGAATTCCTCGCCGCCCGCGTGGACGTAGGCGCCGTTGCCCACGGAGGCGATCTTCTTGAGCGTCTCCTCGTCGAGGCGGGTCACGACGATGTTGCCGTCTTTGTCCTTCATCAGGTCGCCGTCCTTGGGGATGGGCTGGCCGCGGAGCGATCCGACGCCGATCGTGTAGACGCGGATGCCGGTCGCGGCCACCTCCCGGGCGGCGTCCACGGGGTCGTCCTCGTGGTTCTCGCCGTCGGTGATGACGATGATGGCGCGGCTCTTCTCGCTCTGCGTGCTGAAGCTCTTGGCCGCCGTCAGGATGGCGTCCCCGATGGCCGTGCCCTGCACGGGCACCGACTCGGTGTCGATGGAGTTGAGGAACATCTTGGCGGACACGTAGTCCGTCGTGATCGGCAGCTGCACGAAGGAGCTGCCGGCGAAGATAATCAAACCGATGCGGTCGCCGTCCAGGCGGTCCACGATGCGGGAAATGGCCAGCTTGGCCCGGGACAGGCGGTCCGGGGTATAGTCCTGGGCGAGCATGGAATTGGACACGTCCAGGCAGATCATGATCTCGGCGCCCTTGGTCTCGCGCTCCACGAGCTTGGCGCCCAGCATCGGGCGGGCCAGGCCGACGGCGAAGCAGGCGAAGCCGAGGCAGAAGAGCACGGTCCGCCACCAGCCTTTGGCGCCGGACCAGGAGGGCATCAGCGCGTCCACGAGCGCCTCCTCGCCGAAGCGGCGCACGCGGCGCCGGCGGCCGCGCCGCAGGAGGGCGTATCCGAGCAGGATCACCGGGATGAGCAGCAGCAGCCACAGGAAATGGGCACGGGCAAACATCAACATACTACGGCATCCTCCTCAATAAAAGTACGACCAGCAGTTCGAGCAGCAGGCAGATGAGCGCTGCCACGCCGAAGCGACCGAACAGTTCTTTGTAGACGGGGAAGCTGTCCACCGTGGTGCGCGCCTTCTCCATCTTGTTGATCTCTGAATAAATCTCCGCGAGCTTGGTGTTGTCCGTCGCGCGGAAGTAGCGTCCGCCCGTGGCGTCGGCGATGCCCTTGAGCAGGTCTTCGTCGATCTCGACCTGCACCTTCTGCATCTCCACGCCCCAGGGGGTCATCACCGGGTACGGGGCCATGCCGTTGGCGCCCACGCCGATCGTGTAGACGCGGATGCCGTAGGTCTTGGCAATCTCGGCGGCCGTCTGCGGGGCCACCTCGCCGCTGTTGTTGACACCGTCCGTGAGCAGGATCACCACGCGGCTCGGCGCGTCGGAATCCATCATGCGCGCCACGGCCGTGGCGAGGCCGTTGCCGATGGCGGTGCCGTCCTCGATGAGGTCGGTCTGCACCTCCTTCATCAGGTTGATGAGGGTGGCGCGGTCGGTGGTCAGCGGGCACTGTGTGTAGCTCTCGCCCGCGAAGACCACGATGCCCATGCGGTCCGTAGGCCGCTGGGCGATGAACTCGATGGCGATGTCCTTGGCCGCGCTGAGGCGGTCCGGGGTGAAGTCGCGGGCCAGCATACTCGTCGAGACGTCCATGGCCAGCACGATGTCGATGCCCTCCGTGTCGCGCTTCTCCACTTCACTGGACGAGCGCGGGCGCGCCAGGGCGATGACGATCAGGCAGAGCGCCGCGGTGCGCAGCACCATCGGCAGATGCCGGATCACGCCCAGCGGCGAACGGCCGCCCTGCAGCCAGGGCGCCGCCGTCGAGACGCGCAGGTGCGGACGGCGGCCCGCCAGCTCCCGGTATACGTAGAGCGCGACGAGCAGCAGCGGCACGAGCAGCAGCCAGAGCAGAGACGGATACTCAAAGTTCATGGTCTTCCTTCTGCTCCTCCTCAAGCACGGTCTGGTAGGTGGACGTCACGAAGCGGACGGCCGTCGGCAGCGCGCGGGCGTTCTCCTCCTGCGAGGCGGTGTGCTTCGCGAATTTGACGAAGTCGGCGCACTCGAAGAGTTCCCGCAGCTCCTCGCGCAGCTCCGCCGGCAGGTCTTCCGCCTGCTTGAGCGCGTCGAAGAGCTCGGCCGTCGTCATCTCCGGCGCATCCACGCCGAAGCGGTCCTCGATATAGTTCTTGAGGGCATCGGTGATGCCCGAATAATAGGATTTCTGCTTGTCCGGCGCCCAGAACCTGTCGCCGCGCCATTTGTCCAGTTCGCGCAGCGCCACGATGTAGGCGGGGTCCTTCGGCTTGTCCGCACCGGCCTCGCGGCGGCGCCGCAGCTGCATCAGGCAGACCGCGAGGATCACGAGCGTGGCCAGCAGCCACAGGCCGGCGATCCAGGGGAGCATTTCGCGGAAGGTCAACGGATAGCGCATCTGCCCCTTGATGTCGTGGATCTGGAAGGTGGCCGTGTCGACCGGCATCGTTTTCACTTCCATGTCCAGGCCTTCGAAGAGCAGGGTGTCCGTGCCGCGCAGCACGGGGATGGGCGGCAGATGGTAGAGGCCCTCCTCGAAGGGGGCCAGCACGATGCTGCCGCGGATGCTGTAGAGCTTCGCGCGCTCCTTGCTGCCCGGCTGGCGGACGCGCAGGCGGGCGGTGGTGTCGATCTGCCAGCTGCGCACCAGCGTCAGCGTGTCGTTCGACGCGCCCGAGAAATCGGGCAGCGCGACCGGCGTGCCTTCCGCCAGGCTGTCCAGCTGGAAGCCGTATTCGAGCTGGTCGGCGATGAGGATGGAGTCCCGCGGCTGGAGCTGCTTCAGGTAAGCCTGCCCCGCCGGGACCATGTCCAGCATGGCCGCCAGTATGAGTGTCAACACTTTCATCTTCGGTTGAACAGGGCCATCAGGCCCTTGACATAATCGTCGTCCGTGGCAATGTCCACGTGGTCGACCTGGTATTTGTTCAGCAGGCTCTCCTCCCGGGCGGACAGCTCGGCGAACCAGCGCTCATAGGCGGCGCGGACCTTGCGGCTGTCCGTGTTCACCCAGGCGCCCGCGCCGGACTCGCTGTCCTTGATGTGCACGAGGCCCACGGCGGGCAGGGCCCGCTCCCGGGGGTCGTGCACCTGGATGACGCTGAGGTCGTGGCGGTTCACCGCGACCTTGAGCGCCTCCTCGTAGCGGGGGTTGCCGTCGGCGTCCGTGTCGAGCATGTCGCTCAGCAGGAAGGCCGTACATTTCTTCTTGATGGCGTTCGTGAGGAACTTCAGCGCGGCGCCGATGTCCGTGCCGTCGGAGGCGGGCTGCAGCTCCAGCATCTCACGGATGATGTGCAGCAGGTGCGAGCGGCCCTTTCCCGGCGGGATGAATTTCTCGACGCGGTCGGAGAAGAAGAGTGCGCCGACCTTGTCGTTGTTGAGGATGGCGCTGAAGGAGAGCACGGCCGCGATCTCCGCGATGCGCTCGCGCTTCGTCTCCGCCGCCGTGCCGAACAGGCCCGAGCGGCTCACGTCCACGAGCAGCACCACCGTCAGCTCCCGCTCCTCCTCGTAGACTTTCACGTACGGGGCGCGCAGGCGCGCCGTCACGTTCCAGTCCATCGAGCGCACGTCGTCCCCCCACTGGTACTCCCGCACCTCGCTGAAGGCCATACCACGGCCCTTGAAGGCCGAATGGTACTCGCCGGCGAAAATCTGATGGGAGAGCGCCTTGGTCTTGATCTCGATCTTCCTGACTTTCTTCAGGAGAGCGGTCGCGCTGGTATTAAGGGACGATGACGGCATTGATGACCTGATCGATGATCTCTTCCGGGGTCACGTTCTCGGCTTCGGCCTCGTAGGTCAGGCCGATACGGTGGCGCAGCACTTCCGGGCATACGGCCCGCACGTCCTCGGGGATGACATAGCCGCGGCGCTTGATGAAAGCGTAGGCCTTGGCCGCCATCGACAGGCTGATGCTCGCACGCGGCGAGCCGCCGAAGGAGATGAGGTCCTTCAGGTTCTTCAGCCCGTACTCTTCCGGGGTGCGGGTGGCGTACACGATATCCACGATATAGCGTTCGATCTTCTCGTCCATGTAGACGTCGCGCACGACGTTGCGGGCGCGGACGATGTCCTCCGGACTCACGACGGCGCTGGCCTTGGGGAACACGCCGGTGTTGTTCATCCGGATGATGAGTTTCTCCTCATCCTTCTTGGGGTAGCTCACCACGACCTTGAGCATGAAACGGTCCACCTGGGCCTCCGGGAGGGGGTAGGTGCCTTCCTGCTCGATCGGGTTCTGCGTGGCCATCACGAGGAAGGGCTCCGGCAGCTTGTAGGTCTGGTCGCCCAGGGTTACCTGGCGCTCCTGCATGGCTTCCAGCAGGGCGGACTGGACCTTGGCCGGGGCACGGTTGATTTCGTCCGCCAGCACGAAGTTGGCGAAGACGGGACCTTTGTGCACTTCGAAGGATTCTTTCTTCTGGGAATAGATGAGCGTTCCCGTGACGTCAGCCGGCAGCAAGTCGGGGGTGAACTGGATGCGGCTGAACTTGGCATTGACCGCCTGGGACAGGGTGCTGATCGCGAGGGTTTTGGCTAGACCCGGCACGCCCTCGAGGAGGATGTGGCCGTCGGCCAGCATGGCGATCATCAGGTTCTCCACGAGGTGCTTCTGACCCACGATGACCTTACCCATCTCCAGGGAGAGGAGATCCACGAAAGCGCTCTCCTGCTGGATGCGCTCGTTGAGCTCCTTGATGTTTACACTTTCCATATATTTCATTAATTTTGCAGTCAGCTTATGCGCTATCTTGTCAAGCTTTCGTACAACGGCGCGGACTTCTGCGGTTGGCAGATCCAGCCCGATGCCCCGAGTGTCCAGCAGGCGCTCGAAAGCGCCCTATCCACCCTCCTGCATGCCCCCGTGGCCGTCACCGGCGCTGGCCGGACCGACACGGGCGTGAATGCAATCGGCTACGTCGCGCATTTTGACGCAGCCGGGGAGCTTGACACGCGTCAGTTATGCTACAAATTGAATGCCATGCTGCCTCGCTCGATCGTGATTCACGAAGTGGCCGCGGCGGCCCCGGATTTCCACGCCCGCTTTGACGCCACGCGGCGCGAATACACCTACTTCCTGCATCGCGTGAAGGACCCGTTCGCGGACGCATTTTCTTATCTTTATACCTTCCCGGGGGTGGATTTCGACGCGATGAACGCGGCTGCGGCGGCGCTGCTCGGCCAGCATGATTTCCGCTGTTTCGAGAAGACGGGCGCCGACTCCAAGACCTCCATCTGCACGGTCACGGAAGCCGCCTGGCACCGCTACACGCCCACGCACCTGCAGCTCACCGGCCGCGACGGCGGCGACGACTACTGGTACTTCCGCATCGCCGCCGACCGGTTCCTGCGCAACATGGTCCGCGCCGTCGTCGGCACGCTCCTCGAAGTCGGCCGCGGCAAGCGCTCCGTCGCCGACTTCCAGTCCCTGATCCTCCCCGCAGATTATAGTCCATCCCCGCGAGGCAGTAGTGCGGGAGCGCCGGATCGCGTCAGCGATTATCCGGCCATCCCCCTTAAGGGGGTGCAGGGGGTGAGACTGGATTCGCCGGCAGGGCGAAGCCTGGCCGGCGAATCGGCGCCGGGCAACGCGCTCTTCTTAAGCGACGTAAATTACTAGCCATCGTCAGCCCCACCCTCCATTTACATTCGCCGGCCTTCCCCCGCGGGCGGCCGGAAATTATTTTTCGTGCAGTTGCTCAACGCACGGCCGGCGAATCCCGCTAACTGTGGGTGTTTTTTCCCACAGTTGGAGGGGTTTTGGGGAAATATACCTTCCCCATGAAAAGTCCCTCTGATAGCCACAGAAGGCCGAATCTCTGGTGAAGGTCCCGCCCCTAAAAACAGACCTTCCCCAAATATCGCCTTCACCCCAAGCCTAACCCGACAGGTGTCCAGGAAATCGGTCACAGGTGCAAAAAAAGTGGATACCTGTCGGCGAAAACAGTGGAAAACGATAAATATCATGGGGAGGTGTCCAGAAATATTGCGTAGAATGGCGTTTTCCTGGACACCTGTCAGTATGGGAAATCTCGGTGCCGTTTTTGACGCTTTTTGGCGCCGACCCTGGTTATAAAAGTTGGGTCGGCACCAATTTGGGCTATTTCCGGTACCGAGATTCCGGGTCAAGCCCGGACTGCTTGTTATTCCGCTGATAATTCTTATTTTTGTGATGCCTCCCGGAAGAGGAGGAGACATATAGTAATTTAGCATTTGCTATTTATTCGGTTGCCCGAAACCTAGGAAATTTCACTGTCAACCCGGATAGGTCAGTGAATGTCTGCGCGTAGGCGTGGACTCGACTTATCTAGTGTTGCGGGCTTCTCAGGGCCTCAGGGCATGGATTGGAAAAGTCCATGCCTTTTTTGTTGTGCCCTGCCAGCCCCACCGAGTTAAGTCGCAAGTGCCATGAGAAGCGCAGCTTATGGCCAACAACACGAATCTTGGCGCCGCCTGGAGCAAAGGCGGCGCCACCGACATTTCCAACTGCCAGATGCTGTGCAAGACGCATAACCGTGCGAAGGGGAATCGATAATCAGCAAAAAAGCCGTATCTTTGGGGAGTAAAAAGCTAACCGCATTTTGAAATTCAGGTTTTTACTCCTCTCCACAATCCTCGTCCTGTCGTCCTGGACGGCGTCGGGGCAGACGCGCGGCGTCGCCGGGCTGTGGCAGCGCCTGTGCGGGCCGAACCCCAAGCTGGACTCCGTCTATATCTTCCAGCCGTACAAGGGCTGGGGCGTGGGCCTGGGCTATGAACTGGCCGACAACGGGGTCAGTATCAATACCCTGGAGGAAATCTTTTCCAATCCCGTCAAAGCGAAGTTCGACTATCAGATGAGGATGGTTACCCGCCTGGCGCACAGCCTGGGTGTCAACGTGGCCTTCGGCCCGCTCATGGTGGGATTCATGCGGGAAATCGGTCCCGGCGCGGGGAAAAACAAGGCTTTCTCCTTCCGCTGGGATGCCAATTACTTCTCCCTGAGCGTTCGCCAGGCCAGATATTTCGCCAGTCCCGGCGGCACCATGGTCATCGATATCCTGGCGCCGGCGGAGCAGGCTGAAAAGAAGGATGCCATTCCGGTCACCTCCAACCATCTGGCCGAAACGAGGTCCCTGGTTGTGAGCGGCATGTACGCCTTCAACCGGCACCGCTTCTCGTATCGCGCCGCCTACAACAGCCGCTCGATGCAGCGTCGCACGGCCGGTTCCTGGATTGTCGCGGCCCGCTATACCTACGGCCTGACGGTCATCGATCCGGCGGACATCACCTTATTGACCCTGACCAACGGCCTGGGGCACTTCATGACCCACCAGGCCTCGGTGGGAGGTGGCTATTCCTTCAACTGGGTCCCGTACCACCGCGACGCCGCCGGCCCGAAGGACCTGCGCGGTCTGCGCAACCTGACCGTCAACCTCACGGTCGCCCCGATGCTCACATTCTACAACCGGGTCATCGCGGAGGAATATGTCCAGGAATCATTTCTTAACTATACGAATGAGATCGAACGCCGTTTCGTCAATGTCGGACACATCTCGCCGAATTTCATCGCGCGGGCCGGCATCTGCTATTCCGCCGGTCATTTCTTCGTGAACGCGTGGGGAGAATATACCAGTTTCGCCTTCCGCACCGATTCGCGTGAGCAAACGTATTCGAGCGGGAACCGTTACGTCATGTCCCAGCGCGGCGTATACACCGCCTGGGCCGTCCATCTCCAGCTGAATTACAGATTCTGAGCGAGCTCAGCGCAGGCGTCCTCCGTCGCGACGGTCTGCGCCTGCCCGGCCACGTCGAAGCGCAGCGTCGCGCCGTCCGGGCGGACGTCCAGCGTGACGGGTGCGCCCAGGATCAGGGGCAAGTTCACGTCACCGTGGCCGGCGGGGAAGCCGCACAGGACCGGGATGTGGCGGTCCCTGAGGTAGCCGCAGATGAGCTCCTCGACGCTGTCAATCTGCAGGTTGGCCTCGCAGTCCGTGAACTCGCCGAGGATGACTCCCTGGCAACGGTCGAAAACGCCGTTGAGGACCAGCGTGTTGATCATCCGGTCGATGTGGCTCATGTCCTCCTCCACTTCTTCGATGTAGAGGATGATGCCGCCCGCCAGGGTGGCGTCCGCTTCCGTGCCGAGCACTGGTGAAAAGGTGCTCAGGTTGCCGCCGACCAGCGTTCCCTGGGCGTGTCCGGGGATGCTGAGCGGATGGGCGGGCACTTCGTACTGCGGGACCGTCCCGGAGAGGAGGTCACGCAGCAGGGTGTTCGTCATGCCGAGGCCGTGGGACTTGGCCATCAGCGAGCACATGGTGCCGTGGATGCTCATCACCCCGGCGCGGTTCGCCATCCCGTGCAGGGTGGTGATGTCGCTGAAGCCGATGAGCCATTTGGGATGGGCGGCGAATTTCTGCAGCGGCAGCATCCGCGTCAGGTGGATGGTGCCGTAGCCGCCGCGGTTGCAGAGGATGGCCTTGATCGACTTGTCCTTCAGCGCCCATTTCAGGTCCGCGAGGCGCTCCTGGTCCGTGCCGGCGTAGTATCCCAGGTACTCCTTGCCCACGTTGGGGCCCAGGACGGGCTCAAAGCCCCACGCGCGGAGGATGGCGGAGGCGGTGTCCACATTCGCCTTCGACGTGAAGTAGGCGGGGGAGATGAGGGCGATCTTGTCACCGGGCTGCAGGGCGGGCGGCTGCACGCAGGTCAGCACGGCCTCGGGGCTGATCTCCCGGGCGCAGGACAGCAGCGCGGCCGCTGCGAGAATGAGGGGGAAGAGTTTTTTCATTCGGCAAATGGATTAAGGAGCCACGGTGACGGCCGGGCGGCCGTCATCATTAGCGCGGTAGTGCGGAGCATACAGGGATTCAATCACGGGGACGGGACACTGGAAGGTGCCTTCCTGGGTCACGAAGTATTCTTCCGTGATCGTCGTATTCTCCTCCGGATAGCTGTCGAACCAGATCTCGGTGCGGTCGGCGAGCACGGTGCGGTAGCCCTGCGGGCTGAAGCTCATCCAGCCCGTGATGGAAATCGGGTTGAGGCGCCAGCCGTAGTGGCCGGAGAGCTGGTCCACCGGGCGGAAGGCCGCCGGGCGCGGGGCCGTGAGCCGCACGAAGCTGCGGTTCTCCTCGTTCCAGATGCGGTAGGTGGCGGTAACCTTGTCGCCGATGTGCAGGACGTCGCCCTCCTGCAGCGTCCGCCCGTCGCGGCTGTAGCTGCACGCGAGGGTGAAGCCGTTGCCGGCGGCCTTGATCTGCGGGAAGGGCAGGGTGGTCGTGGCGGACAGGGCGACGACCTTCGTCTGGAGGGTCTCCTCCGTGCCGCGCAGCACGCTGCCGATGGCCTGGATATAGGCGGGATCGTCCTCCCAGTGCTGGGTCTCCTTCTGGACCATGATCCAGAGGCGGATGCCCTCGGCGACTTCGTTGTGGCCGCAGTCGGTCAGCAGGTCGCAGATGAGCGCATGGGCGTAGAGCTCGCTCTCAAGCAGGCCGCGCCAGGGCATGACGGCGTTGGGATAATAGATGCCGCCGCTGCGGTGCGGCTCGGCGTACTGGAGGAGCGATTCGATGTCCTTGTCGAGCGAGCGGCTGAGGCGGCCCTTGGCGAAGAGGGAAATGCCCCAGGCGCGGGCCAGCGCCGTGCCGCCTTCGCCGGTCACGAGGGCGCGCAGGGTCTTCATCCGGCGGGCCTTGGCGAAGACCCGGCCGTTGAGGCCGCGGACCTTGCCTGGCACGAGGTAGGCCTTGGCCTCCTTGCGGAATTCGCGCAGGCGCTTGCCGGTGGCCTTCGGGGCGAAGTCCACCTCCGGATACAGGGCGCGGACATGGAGGTACTGCTCCAGGCTGAGGCCGCCGCACCAGATGGGCCGCGCGCGGTCGCCGAGGAAGCTGCGGTCGAGGAACTGGACCGCAGCCGGGATGGCCTCCGCGAGCTGTTTCGGGCAGGCTTCGCCCATGTTGGCAAGCCGCTCCAGCAGGGTGGCGGTGAGGATGGGCGACGAGCTCATGCCGGCGAACCAGCCGAAGCCGCCGTTGCTGTTGCGGCAGGCGAGGATCTTCTGAACCATGTCGGCGCGCTGCTCCGCCGTGGCGGCGGAACCCGCGGAGCCGGGGAGACGGTCGATCAGGAAGTTGGCGTAGAGCGCCTCGGACTGGTCGAGCAGGTTTTCGCTCGCCGGCAGGACCTTCTCCGGGACGGCTTCCCGGATCATGTCGAGGATGGAAATCTCGCGCAGGGCCGCATCGGCGCCCGCCACGTTGACGAACTGGCCGCGCAGCGCGGCGATGACCGCGTCGCGGTCCATCCCGGCGAGCAGCAGGGCGGAGTGCGCCTCGGTGATGGTCTGCACGGCCGGGTGGACCGGCATCGTCACGAACACGGCGTCGGAGCCGTAGTCCGCGTTGTCGGGCGTGAAGCTGATCAGCAGGCCGAGCTCGCGCACCTGCGGGGCCGTGAGCTCGCAGCTGAAGTCGGCCGTGCCGTTCGCGGGGACGCTGAGGTGCTTGCTGCGCTCGCCCAGCACGGGCGCGGTCTTGTAGTCTTTTCCGTTGAGGAACCGGACGCTGACGCTTCCGGGAATGGGGACGCCCTTGCTGCTGGACACGGTCACGCGCGCCACGTAGCGGTCGCCCTCATAGAGGAACTGCGGCTGCACGACGGCCACCTTGACCGGCAGGGTCACGACCATCTCCTGGCGGAGCGTGGCGTTGCGGAAGGCCTTGTCGTGCGCGAAAAGCTGCACATAATAAGTGGAAAGCTTGTCGGCGGTGCTGAAGTTGAACGTTACCACGCCGTCCTTGTCGGCGCGCAGGAAGGGCTCCCAGGCAATCGTATTGGCGAAATTCTCGCGCACGGGGACATTCTCGATTCCTTCTTGCACTTCCATATCCCGCATGAATACGACGCCGTCTTCGTCCTCTTCGACCAGCTCGTCCATGACCATGGCCGACTCCACCGCGGCGCCCATCGGCGCAGCTCCCTTGGCCAGGACGTTCCGCTGCCGGCCGTAGCCCAGGACGGCGTTGTCGAAGCCGAAGGATTCGTCGGTGCCGACGGTGCTCTCGTAATGCACCTGCGGCAGCGAACGCCGGGCCGGGCCGAGGGTGACCCAGCTGTTGCGCTCGATGGTCTCCGTGCTCTTGTCGAAGACGGTCGCGGCGACTTCCACGCCGGCTGCGGTGAGCAGGGTGAAGCTGTAGTCGCGGTGCGGCGCCGTGGTGTCCAGGAAGCGCGTGAAGCGCAGCGGCAGCGCGGAGATGACCTTGGGTTTGTACGAGGAGACGGAATAGGTGAAGGACCGCTCGTCGCGGAACCAGAACACCTTGAGGATCAGATCTTCCGGATAGTTGGCTTTGCGCGCGAAGCGGATGACCTGCAGGGAGCCGGCCTTGCCGCGCTCGCCGCGCAGGGTCACGATGCGCTTCTCGAGCAGGCGGTTGCCGTCGCCGTAGAGCTCGACGACGACCCAGGTCGGGCCGGTGGTGGCGCCGACCTGCAGGGCGATGCCGTCGGGATCGTCGATTTCCTTGAAGAAGGCGCGCACGTCCATGTCGAGGGCCGTGTCGCTGTCGGCGGCCTTGACGAGTTCGATGCTGGCATCGTCGTCATAGCTTTCGCCCGCGTCGCTGACGGCCGTAGCCGTGGCCCGGATCTCATACAGGCCGGTCGGGAAGCGGGACAAATCGATCGGGAGGGTCTCCCGGTTGGGCGCCGTGCCGCTGAGCACGGTCTTGCCCTCGTGGAGCACCTTATACGCAATCTTCAGGGTCGGATGGGTCTGGCCGTTGCCGTAGCCCAGCTGGAAGCGGAGCTGCGCGACGTCCTCGCCGAGGATGAATCCGCCGCCGTAGCGGTTCACGCTCTCGAAGTGGCCGGGGACACTGTTCTCCATGGAGATCCGGATGGGCAGGTGGCGGGAGACGCTCACGCTCTTGCTGAATTCCAGCGTCTCACCGGTGGCGTCCGTCACCGTCACGGTCACGGCCACATTGGTGGAATAGAATTCGGCCTCCGGGGCTTCGAAATCAATTTTGAAATCGCCCGCAGGGCTGAGCGCCAGATCGCCTTCGGCGAGCGTCAGGTTGCGCTCCCGGACCTCGTAGCGGGCCTTGGCCGTGCCGAGGTTGTGGCCGGAGTAGGAGCGGATGCTGCCCGCGACGGTCACGTTGTCCTTCGGCAAATAGAAGCGCTCGTCGGGCTTCCACGTCAGCTCGAAGCTGGGCAGCACGAACTCGTCCGCCCGCACCTGCTTGCTGGCGACGGTGCTGCCGCCCTCGCTGACGGCGATCCGGTACATGCCGCCGCGCTCGCCTTTCTTCAGGACGAAGGCGCCCGCGGCGCTGCCGAACTCATTGGTCGTCAGGTCTTCTTCGCCGATCACCTTGCCGCTCGGGTCGGTGAGCGTGGCGTGCAGGCGGATGCCCGCCGGGCGGGTGGCGTACTCGTAGGTGCCCTCGTAGAGCAGGACCTTGTAGTGGACCGTCTCGTCGGGATTGAAGGCGCTGCGGTCCGTCAGGATCATGCCATGGTGGCGGGCCGGGTTGTCGGTGCCGACCGTCTCCCGGGCTTCATAATATAAGTTGTGCTGCGGCGTGGCGCGGCGGCGTCCGTCGATCGAGGCCACGGCCTGGACGGTCCAGCCCCAGTGCTCCTTCTCCAGGGCTTTGACGAAGGATTCCGGGAGGTAGGTGAAGCCGTCCATCGGCAGGCCGTAGATCTGGTCCACCTGCTTGTCATCGTCGTCGTAGAGGAAGACGTCGCAGGTCTTGACGGGCTCGCCCGTCAGGTAGTCGGCCACGTAGATGGCGTAGCTGTCCAGGTCGCGCTTGTGCGCGATGGAGAGGGTGTATTTGCGGTATTCGCTCTCGGTTTCGGCCTTGCCGCCCGTGCACTTCAGGGTGTAGGTCCTGTCGTCCAGGTCGGGGAGCCGGAGCGTGAGCGTGTCGCGAAGATAGAAGGATTTCCTGGGGTTGTTCACCGTGGTGTTCCACACCTCGCGCTTGCCCTCGAGGATGCGGACCTTGACTTCCTGGAGGTTTCGTACCCGCAGGGAGGCGACGCCTTTGGAGACTTCCATCGAGATCTCCTGGGCGGTCAGCGTCTCGAGGATGTCGTCGGCGTTGCCGGCGCATTCCGCGAGGGCCTTCTCGTCGCCGCTGAACTTCTTGCGCTCGGCGATGAGCGTCTGGCAGTCGAGGGCCAGCTGGCGGTAGGCCTCGGAGGTGGAATCTTTCTCCCGGCGGAGGAGGCTGTTCCGGTAGGAGAGCATCTGGTCGCGGGCCAGGATGGCGACGGCCTGCCCGGCGTGTGCGTCCGCAAAGGCGCCCATCTTCTTCAGCCCGTCTTCCGGGCCGTTGCTCTCCCGGCGGGCGAGGCAGAATTCAATCAGGGCGTCGAAGGGATAGCGCCCGGCGTAACAGGCCTGGATGGCCTGGTTGACGGCTTCGCTCTTCTTGCTCCCGAAGAGGCTCCAGAGGGTGTATTCGTAGTCGTTCGCGATCCGGGGCAGCAGGAATTCGGAGAAGACGTAGCCCGCGACGTGGCCGTCCCGCCCGTAGAATTCCGGGTTGTGGGCCTGCTCCAGCTGCGCTTTGTGCTCCGTGACGTAGCGCAGGAGCTCGCCGGTGTCTGAGCGGCCCTGGCGGAGGAAGAAGACGGCGACGGGCTCGCCGAAGGATTCGATGTCCTGGTTGGCCTGGGTGAGCAGCTCGTCGCGCAGCTTCCAGTTGGAGCTGGCGCGCGCGTCCACGTATTTGAAGGTGGCGTCGTAGTAGTCCCAGGCGAGGTGCTTCTCGGCGGCCTCTTTCTTGATCCGCGTGAGGATGTCGGCCTGGTCCTTGGGCCGGTCGGCGTCGACGGCCTTGTCGTACTCCGCCCAAAGCTTGGTGAGCGTGTGCCCGCGGTCGTCTTTGGCGCAGGCGGAATTAACAAGATTCATGATGGTTATCAGTGTCAGGGTCAGAAACTTAATGGCTTTCATAGCGCAATTCTAATCAGGGTCAAACAATCCAACGGCTTCTGCTACAACAAAATTGCTGCCACCGATGTAAAGGAGGCACCCGGGCGTGCTGCGGGCGGCCTCCAGCGCCTGCCGGACGCCGTCCTTCACATCTCCGCAGACCATGCAGTCGAAGCCTTCGAGGCGCGCTGCGAGCCGGTCGGCGGGCAGGGCGCGCTCGCCCTTGGGGGCCACGAGGAAATAGCGTGCGTCCCGCGGCAGCAGGGGCTTGATGCCGTCGAGGTCCTTGTCGGCCATGATGCCGAAAACGATGAGCAGCGGTCGGCCGCTCTCGCGCAGCCGCCGGAAATTGATTTCGAGGGCGGGGGGATTGTGGCCGATGTCGCAGATGACCTCGGGATTCTCGCAGAGGCGCTCCCAGCGGCCGCGCAGGCCCGTGCGGGCGGCGGTGTGCGCCAGCGCCTCGCGGTCGGGCTCGACGCCCAAAAGTTCGAGGGCGGCGAGCGCCGTGCGCAGGTTGGCGGCCTGGCAGGGGCCGGTCAGGTCGGTGTCGAACAGCTCGACGTCGAAGTCTTCGGCGAAGAAAAGCGGGCAGGGGACCACGCTGGCGCGGGCCTCGAAGACGGGGGCCGTCTCGTCGTCGCGCTGGCCGCAGAGCGCCGGGACGCCGGGCTTGAAGATGCCCGCCTTCTCGGCGGCGATGGCCCCGCGCGTATTCCCCAGTAACGCGCAGTGGTCCAGCCCGATGCTCGTCACGACGGCGAGCTCGGGCGTGAGGATGTTCGTGCTGTCCAGGCGGCCGCCCAGGCCGACCTCGATCACGGCCACGTCCACCTGCTGCGCGGCGAACCACCAGAAGGCGAGTCCGGTCGTGATTTCGAAGAAGGAAAGGCCTTCCAGCTCGTTTTCCGTGAGGAAACGGAACACCTCCTCGCGGGGAATCATGGACCAGCCGTCCGGCTCCACGAGTTTGATCCGCTCGCGGAAATCCACCAGGTGCGGCGAGGTGTAGAGGCCGACCCGCAGGCCGGTGGCGGATAGGGCGGCCGCGAGCATCGAGCTCACGGAACCCTTGCCGTTGGTGCCGGCCACGTGGATGGAACGGAATTGCCGCGCGGGGTGCCCCAGGGCGGCGTCGAAGCGCTCCATGCCGGCCAGTCCGGGCTTGTAGGCGCCGGCCGTGAAACCGGTGTTCTGCACGCTGGGGTGTCGGTTGTACAGCTCCTCCAGGAGCCGGTTGTATTGCTCGCTTGTGTAGTTCATAGTTGCAACTGATTCCAAATTTAGTTAAATTTACACGTTTTTATTACGGCATGGCAGAAAAAACGACAGCGTTGCACGCGATCTACGTCATCGACGGAGTGCAGGAAGAATACACGCCTGCGCAGTTGCTGGATGCGGTGACGGAGCCGGAGGGACGGCATTCCCTGGCCGCTCCGGCGGAGGCGCGTGCGGTGGACGAGACCCTGGACCCGGTGTGCCGGGTGCCGGCGCTCGATCCCGGCTGTATCGATGCCTACCTGGATGCGGTCTGCTCGACGCAGAAGCGGGTCCCGGCCACGGCGGCCGACGCCTACACCCGCGTCCGCGTGGCCGCGGCGCTCATCGACACGCTGTGGCGCACCGGCCGTTTCCGCCTCGGCGACCTGCGTCTGGACGCCTCGTGGCGCTGGAACGAGACCCCGGTCGGGGCGCGGGCGGCCTTCTACGATTCCGTCCGCGCGGCGGCGGATTACGTCGACGCCCTCGGCGTGAAATTCAGCGCCTACCGCTACGCCCGGACGACGGGCGAGTCGGAGCTGACCCTGCGCACCCGCATCACCCGCGAAGCGGACGAGGAGGAGTTCGGCTTCGTCAGCGAACCCTTCCGCTCCGAGCACCCGCTGCTCGGCGCGCGCCGCTCCTGCCCCGCCACGCTGGCCCCCGACCCGCAGAGCTGGGTCGTGTACATCCCCTTCGACACCTCCGAATTCCGCCTGGGCGGCTCGCTCTTCGCGCAGGTGCTCGACGTGGGCGGCGGCGCCAGCCCGCAGATTACCGACGCCGACTACTTCATGGACTGCCACGAAGTGGTCCGGGAGCTGGTGGAGGACGGCATTCTTCTGTCCGCCGCCACGGTGGGCGAAGGCGGCTTGCTGCGGACGGTGAAGCAGATGGCGGACAAGGCCGGCCTGGTCGTGGACGTGTCTGACGTGATGCGCGCCTACCAGGAGCAGGACGTGCTGCGCGTCCTCTTCGCCGAGGTGCCGGGCGCCGTGATCCAAATACAAGATGCAGATTTTGACTACCTGGACGCCGAACTGCTGCTGCAGGATGTCGCCTTCTTCCCCCTGGGCCACCCGGTCCCCGGGCAGGCGGGCATCCGCGTCAAGGCTTCGGCCAAGTCGGGTATACAAACGATATTGGAATCCCTGATGCAAAACGCGGAAGGGGAGGACTGAACCACATATTTATGGGAAAACCTAAAATTTTCGTGCTGGACACCAACGTGATCCTGCACGACCACAAAGCCATCCGGAAATTCCAGGACAACCATCTCGTGATCCCGGTCGCCGTGATCGAGGAAGTGGACAAGTTCAAGAAGGGCAACGATGCGCTGTCCTACAACGCGCGTGGCTTCATGCGCGACCTGGACCGCATCACCAACGGCAAGAGCTTCGGTGCGAACGGCCTGCCGATCGGCAAGGACCTCGGCTGCATCAAGGTCGAGCCCAACCATCCCTTCGAAGGCGAGTATGCCGGCTTCTTCACCGACGACATTCCGGACCACCGCATCCTGGCCACGGCCATGTGGGTGCGGGACCACAACCCCGGCACCTTCGTGGCGCTGGTGACCAAGGACATCAACCTGCGGATGAAGGCCAAAGCCATCGGCATGGCGGTCCAGGACTACTTGACCGACAAGGTCGGCGACGACCAGATCGAAGAGGCGCAGCGCGAGGTGCAGCTGCTGGACGTGGACGGCATCGTCCTCCAGGAGCTGGCCTACGGGCCGGATGCCTCCATCGACTGGAAGCGTATCCTCAAGGTGCAGCCGAAGGCGAACCAGATGTTCAAGTTCCGCTGGGAAAAGGGCAACGACGAGCTGGTCTGCGCCCGCTATGACGCTGCGCGCGACCGCGTGGTGCTTGTCAAGAACCGCGAGGCCTACGGCATCCGCCCGCGCAACGAGGAGCAGAAACTGGCCCTCGACGCGCTGCTGAATCCGAAGGTGGAGCTCGTCTCCCTGACCGGCGGCGCCGGCACGGGCAAGACCCTGCTGGCCCTGGCGGCCGCCCTGGAGCAGGAGCGGGACTACGAGCAGATCTACCTGTCCCGCCCGACGGTAATCCTGGGCAACCAGGACCTGGGCTTCCTGCCCGGCGACCAGAAGGCGAAGATGGGCCCCTTCCTGCAGCCGCTGATGGACAATCTCAACGTGATCAAGAGCCAGTTCCGCCCGACCTCCAAGGAGGCGCAGCGCATCGACGCCATGCTCACGCAGGAGAAACTGATCATCGAGCCGCTGGCCTACATCCGCGGCCGCAGCCTCGGCAAGTGCTTCTTCATTATCGATGAGGCGCAGAACCTCACCCCGCACGAGATGAAAACCATTATCACGCGGGCCGGCGAGGGGACCAAGATGGTCTTCACGGGCGATATCTTCCAGATCGACCAGCCCTACCTGGACCAGTGGTCCAACGGCCTGACGCACCTGGGGGAGAAAATGTTCGGCCAGCCGCTCTTCCAGCACGTGTTCCTGCGGAAGGGAGAAAGAAGCGAACTTTCAGAATTGGCGGCAAAATTGCTATAATGCGAAAAAATTTCGTAAATTCGCGGCCTGATTATAAAGAAGTAATACTAAACCATATCCTATGTTTGAAGTTAAGAAACGTGTCTATCGCTTTGGTGGCAAGACCGCCGAAGGCGACGGGACCATGCGTGAGCTCCTGGGTGGTAAGGGAGCCAACCTGGCCGAGATGAGCAAGCTCGGCATGCCGGTGCCTGCCGGCTTCACCATTACGACTGAATGCTGCGCCGAGTACTATCAGCTCGGCGGCGGGTACACCGAGGAGCTCAAGATGGAGGTCCGCGGTGCCCTCAACGCCACTGAGGCTCTCATGGGCAAGAAATTCGGCGATCCCAACGACCCGCTCCTCGTGAGCTGCCGCTCCGGCGCACGCAGCTCCATGCCGGGTATGATGGATACCATCCTGAACATCGGTCTGTGCTCCGCGACGATCCCGGGCATGATCAAGAAGACCGGCAACCCCCGCTTCGTGTATGACGCTTACCGCCGTCTCATCATGATGTACTCTGACGTCGTGATGGAGAAGGCCGAGGGCATCGAGCCCGCCGACGGCCAGGGCATCCGCCAGCAGCTGGACCGCATGATGGCCGAGCTGAAGGAGAAGAAGGGTTATGCCTCCGATACCGACATCACTGCCGACGAGCTGAAGGACCTCTGCGACCAGTTCAAGAAGAAGGTCAAGGAAGTGCTCGGCGTCGACTTCCCCGATACCGCCCAGGATCAGCTCTGGGGCTCCATCGGCGGCGTCTTCAAGTCCTGGAACGGCAAGCGCGCCATCGCGTACCGCCGCATCGAGAAGATTCCTGATGACTGGGGCACGGCCGTGAACGTCCAGTCCATGGTGTTCGGTAACATGGGCAACACCTCCGCCACCGGCGTCGCGTTCTCCCGCAACCCGGCCAACGGTGACAACCGTTTCTACGGCGAGTGGCTGATCAACGCCCAGGGCGAGGATGTCGTTGCCGGTATCCGCACCCCGAACCCGCTCAACGAAGCTACCAAGAACGATCATAACCGCAACCTCGAGTCCCTCGAGAAGGCGATGCCGAAGGTATACAAGGAGCTCGACGACATCCGCAAGCGTCTGGAGAATCACTTCCACGACATGCAGGACATCGAGTTCACCATCCAGGAGGGTGTCCTCTGGATGCTGCAGTGCCGTATCGGCAAGCGCACCGGTCTGGCCGCCCTGCAGATGGCCGTCGATATGCTCGAAGAGGGCATGATTGATGAGAAGACCGCCGTGACGCGCGTCTCCCCGGCCCAGCTGGACGAGGTGCTGCACCCGATCCTGAACGCCGCTTCCGAGAAGGAAGCCAAGGTGGTGGCCAAGGGTCTGCCCGCTTCCCCGGGTGGCGCCGTCGGTACCATCGTCTTCACCTCCGAGGCCGCCATGGAGGCTGCCGCCGCAGGCAAGAAGACCATCCTCGTGCGTGAGGAGACCTCCCCGGAGGACATCCAGGGCATGCGCGCTTCCGCCGGTATCCTGACGATGCGCGGCGGTATGACCTCCCACGCCGCCCTTGTGGCGCGCGGCTGGGGCAAGTGCTGCATCGTGGGCTGCGAGGCCATGAAGATCAACTTCGAGGCCAAGACCCTCACCTTCGCCGGTGACAAGAAAGTTTACAAGGAAGGCGACTGGCTCTCCCTCAACGGTGCCAAGGGCAACGTGTATGCCAAGCAGATCGAGATGATGGACGCCAGCGAGAACCCGACCTTCATCAAGTTCATGACCATCGTGGACAAGTACCGCCGTCTGGGTGTGCGTACCAACGCCGACACCCCGGAGGATGCCCAGAAGGCCCTCGACTTCGGCGCCGAAGGTATCGGCCTCTTCCGTATCGAGCACATGTTCTACGGCAAGAACTCCGAGACCCCGCTCGCCAAGTTGCGCAAGATGATCCTCTGCACCACCGACCGTGAGCGCAAGGACGCCCTGGCCGAGCTGGAGCCGTTCATCAAGGCTTCCGTCAAGAGCACCCTCAAGGTGATGGACGGCAAGCCGGTGGTGTTCCGTCTGCTCGACCCGCCTCTCCACGAGTTCGTCCCGACCACCAAGGAGAAGACCGCCGAGGTCGCCAAGGAGCTGGGTATCAGCGCCGCTGAGGTGACCCGCCGTGGCGCCAGCCTCCATGAGGTCAACCCGATGATGGGTCTGCGCGGCGTGCGTCTGCACGTGGCCTACCCGCTCATCGCCGAGACGCAGTACCGCGCCATCTTCACGGCTGTCGCCGAGCTGTGCCGCGAGGGCTTCCACCCGCAGCCGGAGATCATGATCCCGGTCACGGTGTCCGCCCGCGAGCTGGGCTTCCAGCGCGCCATCTGCGAGCGCATCAAGGCTGAGGTCGAGGTGCACAACGAGATGATCATCACCTACAAGTTCGGTACGATGATCGAGATCCCGCGTGCTGCCCTGACCGGCGACCGCATGGCCCGTACCGCCGAGTTCTTCTCCTTCGGTACCAACGACCTGACGCAGATGACCTTCGGTTTCTCCCGCGACGACGTGGGTACCTTCATGGGTGACTACCTCGGCCACAAGATCCTCGACGCCGACCCGTTCCAGACCATCGACACCAAGGCTGTCGGCAAGCTGGTCGAGATCGGTATCCAGGGTGGTCGCGCCCGTCGTCCGGAGCTGAAGTGCGGCGTCTGCGGCGAGCACGGTGGCGATCCTGACTCCATCGCCTTCTTCAACAAGATCGGTGTGGACTACGTCAGCTGCTCCCCGTTCCGCGTGCCTATCGCCCGCCTCGCTGCCGCCCAGGCCGCGATCAAGCAGTCCGAGTAAACTCGGCCTGCTTGACGCCTTCGGCGCTAATGACGGGGGGCGTTCCCCCCGAACCCCCTGCGTCGCTTCGCTCCGAAGCGTCAGCATCAAAAAAAGGGGCTCGGAATTTCCGAGCCCCTTTTCTTATTTAATGGATGATGGTTACTTGTTGATGACGGTGACGTCGTCGATGCCCAGGCGGACGCGGAGCCACTGCTCGATGCGCTCGCGTTCGTCGTCCTGCAGCGGCTGGGTGCTGCGGACGATGGCCACGATGGCGGCCGCTGCCTTGCCGTCGGCGGTTTTCACGCGCTGGCCGCGGGTGAGCGTGACCTCGGTCACGCCGTCATACTGCGCGGCGATCTCGCGGGTGATCAGCTCGGAGGGCAGCTGCTGCGCCTTGTAGAACTCGATGGCCGTCGAGAGCGAGTCGACCTGGCCGGTCAGGCGCCTGATCTCGTCGTTGTGGCTGTCGATCATGCTGCGGATGAGCTCCGATTCGGTCATCATCTCGTTCTGGAAGGCGGCGTCCTCGTGGATGACGATCTGGGCGCGCGTGATGCCCATCTCCTCGGCGTTGAGGAAGAGCCGCTCGCGGGCGGAAGACTCCAGCTTCTCGCCGGCCAGATACAGCTCGAGGGTGGAGGGCTTGGTCTCGATGTCGGTGTGGTAGTCGTAGATGAAGCTCTTGCCCAGGTTCTTGTTCTGTTGGACGAGGATACGCGCGTTGCGGGCGAAGTTGTTGTCCTTGATCATCTCGATGGCCGAGAGCACGCTCGGGACCAACAGGATGATGAGGATCACGGTGATCCAGCGCGCGTTGCGGCGGCGCTTCACCTCATCCTCAGCCACGGGGGTAAAGTGCAGCAGGTAGCGCACCGACACGAAGGTCGCCAGGGTGATGAAGACGGTGTTGATGATGAAGAGGTAGAAGGCGCCGACGATGAAATGCCAGTCCAGGTGGGCAAAGCCATAGCCGACCGTACACAGCGGCGGCATGAGGGCGGTGGCGATGGCCACGCCCGGGATCACGGTGCCGCCCTTCTCCTTGCGGGAATTCTCCAGGATGCCGGCGAAGCCGCCGAACAGGGCGATGAACACGTCGTAAAGCGTCGGATTCGTGCGCGCCAGCAGCTCCGTCTGCTGCTCCAGCTCGAGCGGCGAGACCAGGTAGAAGAGCGTCGAGGCGAGGATGCTGATCACCACCATCACGGCGAAGTTCTTGAGCGCTTCCTTGACCAGCATGGTGTCGTTGGTGCCCAGGCCCAGGCCGAAGCCGAGGATCGGTCCCATGACCGGGGAGATGAGCATGGCGCCGATGATCACCGGGATGGAATTGAGGTTCAGGCCCACCGACGCGATGATGATCGCGCACGCGAGAATATAGACGTTGGGGCCGCGGAAATGGATGCCGTTGCGGATGCTGACCGCCGCTGCGTCAACATCCACGTGGTCCCGCATATTGACCAGGATCCGGAGGAATCGGGTGAACTTGTTCATGTGGATTAGTCTTTGTCGTACAAATATAAGGATATAATTGTTATATTTGTGGATACTGAATAACCAAAATAAACCCACAATATGGCAAAGAAACAGACGAACGGCTATCCCTGGAAATTCTGCTCGCTGGGCGGAGTGGTCCGGGTGAACATCACGTCGGGCGAGGACATCGCCCACCTGGGCGAGTTGGACCAGAAACTCTGGACGGTCCTGAGCTGCCCGACGAAGGATCTGGAATTCGACGAGCAGACCCTGAAGCTGATCGATACCGACGGCGACGGGCGCGTGCACGTGCAGGAAGTCGTCGCCGCCGCGCAGTGGCTGACCTCCGTGGTGAAGGACAAGGACGCCATCCTGAAAGGGGAGCGCGTGCTGAAGCTCGACGGGATCAATACGGACTGCGAAGCCGGGCAGACGCTCCTCGCTTCCGCGAAGCACATCCTGCAGAACCTCGGCCTGGAGAAGGACGAGATCAGCGTGGAGGAGGCATCCGACAGCGTGGCTATCTTCAAGGGTACGAAATTCAACGGCGACGGCATCATCACGCCCGTCTCCACGGACGACGAGGCGCTGAAGGCGCTCATCGCCACCATCGCGGAGAAGGTCGGTTCTGCGACCGACCGCAGCGGCGAGGCCGGCGTCACGGCCGAGCACGTCGAGGCCTTCTACGCGGCCCTCGCGGACTACGCCGCCTGGCAGGACGCCGCCGAGGCTGACAAGAAGAATATTTTCCCGTACGGGGAGAACACCGCCGCGGCCCTGGCCGCCTGCGAGGCGGTCAAGGACAAGGTGGCCGACTACTTCATGCGCTGCAAGCTGATCCGCTTCGACGACGCCGTGGCGGGCGCCGTGGACGTGTCTGCCGACCGGGTCGGCGCCATCAGCGACAAGAACCTCGCGACGCAGTCCGAGGAGATTGCGACCTACCCGCTGGCGCGGCCGACGAAGGAGGCCGTCCTGCCGTTCGACGCCGTCAACCCGGCCTGGCAGGCGCAGTTCGCCGCCGTCAAGGCCCTCGTGCTGGACGTCGATTTCCCGAAGGCGAAAGGCATCACGGAAGACCAGTGGCTGGAGGTGCTCGCGAAGTTCGGGCCCTACCAGGCCTGGGTGGCCGGCAAGAAGGGCGAGGCCGTGGAGGCCCTCGGGACCGAAGAGGTCCACGCCCTGCTGAAGGCGGACCGCAAGGCCGAGCTGCTCGCGCTGGTCGAGTCCGACAAGGCCCTCGAGGCGGAGTCGCTGGCCATCGACGACGTGAAGAAGCTGATGCTCTACTATCGCGATTTCGCGAAGCTGCTCCGCAACTACGTCCTCTTTACGGATTTCTATGGCCGCCGGGAGGGCTCCCGCGGCATCTTCGAGGTCGGCAAGCTCTACATCGACGAGCGCTGCTGCGATCTCTGTATCCGGGTCTCCGACATGGGCGCCCACGCCGACATGCCCAAGCTCAGCGGCATGTTCCTGCTCTACTGCAAGTGTACGTCCAAGACGAAGGCTGAAACCATGGATATCGTGGCCGTGATGACCGACGGCAAGACCAGCGACCTGCGTCCCGGCAAGAACGGCCTGTTCTATGCACTGGACGGCAGCGACTGGGATGCCGTGATCACCAAGGTCGTGGAGAATCCGATCAACCTCAAGGAGGCTTTCTGGAGCCCCTACCGCAAGGTGGCGCGCTTCGTCTCCGAGAAGATCGACAAGGCGGCGGCCGACAAGGACGCCGACGCGATGGCCAAGCTGACGGCGGCAGCCGACAGCAAGCCCGCGGAGGCCGCCAAGCAGCCGTTCGACATCGCCAAATACGCCGGTATCTTCGCCGCCGTCGGCATGGCCATCGGCGCCATCGGCGCGGCATTGGGCCTGATCGGGCAGTCACTCAAGGGGCTGACCTGGTGGCAGATCCTCGTGGTGATCGCCGCCGTGATGCTCATCATCTCCGGCCCGGCCTGCTTCATCGCCTGGCGCAAGCTGCGCAAGCGCAACCTGGGTCCCGTGCTCAACGCCAACGGCTGGGCCATCAACTCGCGCGTGCTCGTCAACATCCTCTTTGGCAAGACGCTCACCAGCGTGGCCAAATACCCGAAGCTCAAGCTCGCCGACCCGTACAAGAAGCGCACGCCCTGGTGGTGCAAGTGCCTGTACTGGCTGATTGCCCTGCTGATCGTCGCCTTCGGCGTCTGCTACTTCACCAACAACCTGAAGTGGATGGGCATCGAGCGGAAGGCGAAGACCGAGCAGGTCGAAGAAGCCCCCGCCGCCGAGGAGGAAGCTCCTGCCGTCGAAGAAACCGCACAGGAAGCCGCAGAGTAGTATGGCCAAACCGACCGTATTCAATCCGGACAAGGCCAATGTCGGCCTCTTCTGCGAGGTGTTCCCGCCCGTGATGGACGGCGTGTCCGTCTGCATGGAGAACTATGCCTACTGGCTGCAGAAGAAAGTTGGCGGCGTGGCCGTGGTCACGCCCCACGTCCCGAAGGCGGACTACAGCGTGCATGAGTATAAGGTCTTCGACTACATGTCCATTCCGGTGCCCAAGCGGCGCCCGTACATGACCGGCATTGCGGCGTTCGACCCGACCTACCTGGCCAAGATCGCCACGACGCGCTTCAAGATCGTGCACGCGCATACGCCTTTCTCCGCCGGTTCGGCGGCGCTGAGCATCTCCCGCGCGCAGAAAATTCCGCTCGTGGCCACGTTCCATTCCAAGTACCGTGACGACTTCAGCAAGATCCTGCCGAAGCTGGTCGTGGATATGATGATCGATTCCGTCGTGGACTTCTTCGAGCGCGCCGACCTGGTCTGGGTGCCGCAGGAGTCCGTGATCGACGTGATCCGCGAGTATGGCTACAAGGGCCACGTGGAGGTGATGGACAACGGCTCCGACCTCGTGGCGGACTATCCCGAGAAATACTTCGTGGAGGCCCGGCAGCGGCTGGGCATCGCCCCGGAGGAGTTCGTGCTGCTCTTCGTCGGCCAGCACGTCTGGCAGAAGAACCCGCAGCTGACCATCGAGGCGCTCTCGCGCCTGGAGGACGTTCCTTTCAAGATGTTCTTTGTCGGCAACGGCTATGCCGCCGAGGAGATGAAGGCCATGGTCAGCGAGAAGGGCCTGGACGGCAAGGTGACCTTCGTGGGCACCATCACCGACCGGGCGAAGATCGTCGATTACTACGCCGCCTCCGACCTGTTCGTCTTCCCGTCGCTCTACGACAACGCGCCGCTCGTCGTACGCGAAGCGGCGGCCCTGCATACGCCTTCCGTGATGGCCATCGGCTCCACGGCCGCGACCATCCTCCAGGATGGGGAGAACGGCTTCCTCGTGGAGAACGATCCGGATAAACTGGCGCAGCTGCTGCGCGAGCTGATTCATGATCCTGAGCGCGTGCATCGCGTGGGCGTGCAGGCGTCCAAGACCATCGTCCGCTCGTGGGAAGACTGTGTGGAAGAAGTGATCGACCGCTACAATGCGCTGCTGCGCAGCCGCGGCCTGCCGCTCATCGAACGTCCAGCGTAGCCTGCGCCGAGACGGCCTCGCCCCGGGCGCTCAGCCCTTCCGCAACCACTTCGAAACGTCCGCTGTAGGCGGGCGTTTTGCATTCCAGCTCCACGCTCTCGCCCGGGGCGAGGGTCAGCAGCGGATGCCAGTAGAGCGTCTGTCGGTAGTCCGGGTAGTCGCTGCCGGCGCGGGTGCAGGTGTAGGCCATGGGCAGGGCGCAGCCCTGGAAGTCCGCGATGCGGACCTGGCTGTCGAACTGCATCGAAGGGAGCGTACCCTTGTAGGTGACGAAATTCGCCACGCCCGGGAAGCTCCGGATGCCAAGCAGGTAGTTGTCCGTGTAGATGTCGATGGATTTCACCAGCAGCGGGTCGTAGTCGAGGATCTTCGCGTGGTCGAGGACCGGGATGCCGTCCAGCAGGACGAGGGCGCTTCCGCGCGGGAAGTAGTAGTTGCCCAGGTAGTCCGGCAGCCAGACCTGGAGGCCCCGCGTGCCGTTCATGCGCCGCACGCGCATCTCCGGGATGAATTCGATGAAGAGCTCCTCCATGACGGGGAAGCGGGTGTAGTCGTCGAGGGTGTAGCGCGTGCGATCACGCTCGTCGAAGATGCGGTGCATCCGGGCGGGCAGGGCCGCGTAGAGGGTGTCGGCGTCGAAATTCTTCTCCAGCTGCATGCCCAGGCCCCGCAGCTCGAGCTGGCTGGCCCAGCCGGCATACAGCGGCAGCGCCGGGACGTCGCCGGCGGGCAGGTTGCGGAAGGGGCTGATCAGCTCCAGATGGCAGGCCTGGTCGGGTTCGAGGCCTTCGATTTCCAGAAAGACTTCCCGGTCGCCGTAGATGTTGGAGGTGAAGAAGGTGACCGTGCCGTCTGCGGCGATGGATTCGGTATAGACGTTCTCGCCGGAGCCCGGCGAGGAGATGAAGGCGTACTTTTCGGTGAGCGTGCCGGCGGGGAGGTTGTCCGCACCCACGACGCGGGCGCGGATGATCTCGCCCTCGTATTCGGGCACGACGCTCTCGTCGAAGCCCCGGGCGGCGGGCAGGGCGCGGACTTCGCGGACGAAGTCGGCGATGTGCTTGCCCTGCGGCGCAGGGATGCCGTCGTCGTGGCGGACGCTGAGGCTGAAGCTGACGGCCTCCGCGCCGTCGTTGGTCAGGCGGATGCGCGTGGAGCCGGCGGGCGCGGCGCTGCCGGCGTCGAGGCGCAGCGCGCCAGTCGCCGGGGTGGCCGCCGGGGCGGCGGGAGCCTCCGGGACAATCTGGACGCCGCCTTCGACGCGGTCGGTGCTGAAGGTGTTGAAGACGGACAGCGTCCGGACGCCGGAGAGCGGGTCGAAGCCCTCCTCCGAGGCGCCCAGCTGGGTGTAGGCCAGGAGCTTGTAGTTGCCGGTGGGCAGGGTGGTCGGCAGGGCCAGGAAGCCTGCGCCGCGACCGCCGTCCAGGGCGATCTTGGCCGTCTGGACCATGCCGGAGGCGGAATGGAGCTCTACGTAGGCCGTTTTGCTGAAGGCGGAGAGCTGACCGGTTCCTGCATCCAGGCACCAGGCGGACAGCCAGACCCGGTCGCCGGCCACGTAGACCTCGCGGTCCGTGGAGAGGTACACGCGCTCACGCAGCCGCTCCGCACCCTGGAGGGTCAGCAGCGGCAGCAGGAAGAGGATATATATCAATAAGAACTTTTTCATACGGGTGCTTTATCTGTGGTCGTTCGGCCAGTCTTCGGGTTTGGTCTTGGTGCCGCCCAGCTGGCGGCAGTCGATGCAAATGTTCAGGGCCCACATGTAGTGGGTCGGCTCCAGACCCCCGGTTTCGTAGATGGCCTGGTAGGGGAGATAGCCATGCTTATACCAGTAGTCCATGGAGTCCAGCTGGTTGACGGAGACCTTCTCGTCGAAGCGCTCAAAGAGCTTGCCCGGCACGTAGTAGCCGGCCACGCTGTTGTCATAGTACATCGAGGCCTCGGCCTGGACGGCGGCGTTGAGGTAGCCCATCACCTGGACCGTCGGGTCCGAGATGCAGTGCACGTTGCTCGCCATCTCGCTGGGCGTCGGGGAGAAGATGGATCCCTGCCCCTCGGAATTCTGCTGCATGTTGTACCAGTAGTTGTAGGCGTTCTCGCTCATGCCCTCCAACTTAACATCGATGCGGTACATCACCTGCAGGCGCTTGTTGTCCAGGGGGATGGTGTAGAAGGCCAGCTCCTCGAAGCGGTCCTCCGTCTGGTTGGCCGTCGAGAAGATGTTGATCTGGGAGGAGTTGGCGGAATTCCAACAGTAATACAGGGTGGCCCCCTCGTAGTAGTCGACCTGCTTCAGCTGCGGCTTGTACTCGAACCAGGTGGGGATGTCGCTGTGGTATTCCCAGGTCTCGGAGAAGCTCCAGCGGAAGTGGTGCGAGCCGTTGCAGTGCATGCTCAGGCCGATCCAGAGTTCGCCGTAGTCCGGATGGTGGCTGTAGGTGAGGCCGTCGATCGTCGGCGCGGGCATCGGGGTCAGCCAGTCGGACTCGAAGATGTTGGCGGTCTGTCCGCCTACGTTGTGCGTCTCCAGGTGGAGGCGGTAACGCTGGCCTTCCTTCAGCGAGCGGGTGTCGAAGGTCAGCTGGCTGGTGCCGCCACCCTCGATCCGGGTGCCGTCTTCGCCCTCGACGTAACCGGTGGCGAGGACGGGAGCCGTTTCGCTGTCCTCCGTGCCGAAGGGGCGCACATAACTCAGGTTGACCTGGGTGATGCCGCCGACGTGGATGTCGCCCTCGACGACGAGGGGCAGTTCGCCGTCCTGCTTGAGATCAACCTCGTACGGATACACACAGGCGGCTGCGGCAAGCAGCGTGGCGGCCAGGGCCGCGATGCGGGAAAGATATTTCGTAGCCATCAGAATTTTAGGTTGAGGTTGATATACGGGATCGGGCAGGCGAAGACGGAGAGCATGTAGCTGTCCGTCCCGTTGAAGAAGATCGAGTAGGCGTTCTTGCGTGCGGTCACGTTGTAGACGCCGATGGTCCAGGACATGTGCGAGAACTGCTTGAGATAATGGCCGGGCTCGATGTTGATGGCGAGGTCCAGGCGGAAGTAGTCCGGGATGCGGTAGGTGTTGCGCTCCGAGTAGGCGATGCGCCAGCCGCCGCCGTACTGGAAGGTGCCGATAGGCAGCGTGACGGGGCGTCCGGTGGCATAATCGACGTTGGCGGAGATGGAGAAGCGGTGGGTGAACTTGTAGTTGCCCGTGAGCTTGAACTCGTGCGGCTTGTCGTGCGGCGCGTTGTACCAGGCGCCGCCGTTGATGGTCTCCACCCCGCGGTCCACCATCTCACGCAGCAGCGAGCGGGAGTAGGAGTAGGACAGCCAGCCGGTGAGCTTGCCGGAGGTCTTCTTGACCATGAATTCCACGCCGTAGGCCTTGCCGTAGGTCTCCACGAGGTCGTCGGCGAGGTGGTCGTTCATCAGGGTGGTGGCGCCGGACTTGTAGTCGAGCTGGTGCGCGGTGCGCTTGTAGTAACCCTCCAGGGTCAGGTCGACGGTGCCGTTCGCGACGGTCCAGTACAGGCCGGCGGCGGCCTGCCAGCCGGTCTGCGGCCGGATGCGGTCGGAGGACAGCTGCCAGGTGTCGATCGGGGAGATGGAGGAGGTGTTGGAGATGAGGTGGATGTGCTGGCTCATCGTGTTGAATCCGGCCTTGAACGAGAGGTTGTCGCGGAAGGAATACTTGCCGGACAGGCGGAACTCGGGCGTGAGGTAGAACTTGGCGGGATTCAGGGCCAGCAGGCCGCTCAGGCGGACGCCGGCCTCGAGGGTCAGCGCGGGCGTGACGGTCCAGCTGTCGCTGGCGAAGATGGCGGGCTCCACGGCCTGCTGGCGGTCGAGCGACCAGCGCTTGACCAGCGATTCGCCGGAGTAGAGCGGTGCCATGATGCCGGGCATCAGGTTGTAGTAGGTGGTGTTGAGGCCGAACGACAGGTCGTGGGCGTCGGCCACCGTGTAGCGGAAGTTGGCTTTGACGAAGCCCTGGCGGATCTTGGTGTCCACGCTGTAGCCGGACTTCTGGTTCTCGCCCAGGCTGTTCTCCAGCCGGGCGCCGTACTGGTCGTAACCCGCGACGGTCGTGAGGTTGAGGCGGCTGCCCAGGCGGCTGCGCCATTTCACGGACGCGTTGAGGTTGGCGTAGCGGAAGGCCGGGTCGCGCGAGAAGTCGAAGCCGTCCCGCGACCAGTAGAAGTAGGCCTGGAGCGTATTGTTCTCATCGACCTTGTGGGTCAGGGACGCGTTGATGTCACTGAAGGAGGCCCGTCCGCCGGCGTACTCGCTGGTCTTGGGCAGCAGGTTCAGCATCCAGTTGGAATAAGTGGTGCGCCCGCCCAGCAGGAAGGTGGTCTTGCCCTTGACGAGCGGACCCTCGAGGTGAAGGTGGCTGGTCAGCAGGCCGATGCCCAGCGAGCCGGCGAGCTTGTTGGCGTTGCCCTCGCGGCTGCGCACGTCGAGCACCGAGGAGATGCGCCCGCCGTACTCGGCGGGGATGCTGCTCTTGTAGAGCTCCACTTCGCTGACGACGTCGGGGTTGAACGCCGAGAAGATGCCGAACAGGTGCGTGGGGTTGTAGATGGTGCCGTCGTTGAACAGGATGAGGTTCTGGTCGGCGGAGCCGCCGCGGACGTTGAAGCCGCTGGACGCCTCGCCCACGGACTTGACGCCCGGCAGGGTGAGGACGGCCTTGATGATGTCGCCTTCGCCGAAGGCGCTCGGGATCTTGTTGATGACCTCCATGCGGACGCGCTCGATGCCCATCATCGCGTTGCGGTGGTGGGAGACCGCGTCGGCGGAGACCACGGCGCCCGTCAGGGCGAGGACCTTCTCCTTCATCACGACGTCGAGCACGCCGTCGTCCCAGACCTTGAGGGTGAGGTGCATGTCCTCGAGCGAGTAGCCGCTCAGGTTGAGCAGGTTGTCGCCCACGGGCAGGGCCAGGCGGTAGAAGCCGGCGGCGTCGGTGACGGTGTAGGCGCCGGTCTTGTCGTCGTAGACGGACACGCCCACGAGGGGCTCGCCGCTGGCGACGTCGCGGATGTGTCCGCTCAGGTACACCTTGCCGTGGCGGTTGGCGCTGGTCTCGCCGATCTCGTAGACCTTGTTCTGGAAGGTCACCACGGCGCTCTGCTCGGCGAGGTACTGCTGCAGGCCGCTGTCGTCGCTGAGGCGGCCGACGCCGTCGTCGAAGTAGCCGGCGGGCAGGGAGGCGAAGACGGACTTGCTGTGCAGGATGAAGCGGGCGGAGCCGTAGCTGCTGACGATGTAGCCTTTCTCGCGCAGGGCGTCGAAGGCGGCCTCGAGGAACTGCGCGCGCGGGGCGCTCACGCTGAAGGTGGCCTGCTCGGCCTCGTCCTTGACGAAATAGATGTCGGGCTGGAACTCACTGCGCAGGAAGCGCACGAGCGAGTCCAGCTCCACGCGCTTGACCTCCAGGAGGTCCTGCGCGGACAGGCTGGCGCCCAGGGAGAGGGCCAGCAGGAGGGGAATCAGGACTCTTCTCATTGCGCTGCGATGTTGAGGACGGCCTTGCAGAAGGCGTCGAAGTCATTGCGGTCGATCGCGGCGGCGTTCACGCCCCGGCGGATCTCCCGCTTGCGGTCCGGGAAATGGCGGAGCAGGGCGCTCTTCCCCTTGAAGGGGGAGAACTGCCCGGCCGCGTCGCGGAAATAATAGTTTGCAAAATAGGAGAAATGGCGGACGACGTCGGGACGGTAATTCTCGTCGTAGTAGCCGATCGTGCTGCCGTTGGCGTTGGTCACGGAGTTCTCCAGGCGCTTGAAGATGTGCTTGTAGACCTGCTCGGAGCCCTGGCCGAAGACTTCGTAGAAGCCTTCCGGCAGGTCGCCGTCGGGGCCGACGCCCACGAAGCGGCGTCCGTCCAGGGTAATGGACGACACCTGCGCCGGGGTGAGCGCCACGGAGACCGGACTGCCCTCCAGTTGCACGAGCGCGCGCTGTGCGTGCGCGTCAATATTCAAGGGGACGTCCCGGTAGAGATTTCCTTCGATCACGATGTCCCCGGTCTCGAATGCGGGCTGCGTCCAATAGGGATGCCCGTTGGCGGGGAAGGAGTAGCGTGCCGCCTGCTTGCCGCGGAAGATGACGGAGCGTTCGCCGGCGGTGGCCTGGAAGGTCTCCAACTCAGCCTGGCCCTGCGCAGAGGCGCTCAGGCAGCCGACTGATAAGGCAAACACACTACTAAGGGTTAATAAGACTGCTTTTTTCATTGGAGCAAATATAATCATAATAAACCGCAATGCTTTGGATTTTCGAGAAATATGTCTAAATTTGCACACTTTTTCCCGCCACGGGAAGAAGGAATGAGTATTAACCTTTAATTTTTTTGCTGAGATGGCTGAATATTTGATGCCTGAGAAGAAGCAAGAGATTTTCGCGAAGTACGGGAAGTCCAATAAGGACACAGGACGTGGTCACCCGTCGTTCCCTTCTCCGCCTCGTCGGTAAGCGCCGTCAGATCCTGGACTACCTCCAGGCCATGGACATTGAGAGATACCGTAAGATCGTCAAGGAGCTCGGTCTCCGTCGATAAACGAAATAGGAAAAGGTAGGGATGGTTCCCGCACGGGACCATCCCTTTTTTGATGAAAGACGTATAAAGACGCAATAGAGAAACAGTAATGAACGTTATCAACAAAAAGATCGAACTCGCGGACGGCCGCGTGATCGAGATCGAGACCGGCAAACTGGCCAAGCAGGCCGCCGGCTCCGCCGTTGTCAAGATGGGAGGTACGATGGTCCTCGCCACCGTGACCTGTGCCGACGAAGTCAAGGAAGGCACCGATTTCATGCCTCTCACCGTGGACTACCGTGAGAAGTATTACTCCGCCGGACGTTTCCCCGGCGGTTTCCTGAAGCGCGAGAGCAAGCCCTCCGATTACGAGGTGCTCATCGCCCGCCTGGTGGACCGCCCCATCCGCCCGCTGTGGCCGGATGATTTCCACCTGGAAGTTTTCGTGAATATCAGCCTGATTTCCGCCGAGAAGGACATCCAGCCGGATGCCCTCGCCGGCCTGGCCGCTTCCTGCGCCCTCGCCACCTCCGACCTGCCTTTCGGCGGCCCGGTGTCCGAGGTCCGCGTGAGCCGCATCAATGGTGAATTCGTCATCAACCCGACCTTCTCCCAGATGAAGGACTCCGACCTCGAACTGATGGTCGCCGCCACCGAGGAGAATATCATGATGGTCGAAGGTGAGATGAACGAGGTGACCGAGCACGACATGCTCGAGGCCATCAAGTTCGCCCACGAAGAGATCAAGAAGCATTGCCGCGTGCAGAAGGAGCTCATGCACGAGCTCGGCACCGACGTCAACAAGCGCGACTATCCCCACGATCCAGAGGATGAGGAGCTCAAGAAGGCCGTGCACGACTTCTGCTACGACAAGTGCTACGCCCTCGCCAAGGCTGCCAAGCCCAAGAAGGAGCGTGAGGAAGGCTTCAAGGCCATCAAGGAGGAGTTCCTCGCCACGATTCCGGAGGAGGAGCTCGAGGAGAAGACCCCGCTCGTGGAGCGTTACTACCACGCCGAGGAGAAGGAAGCCATGCGCAACATGATCCTCGACGAGGGCATCCGCCTGGACGGCCGCGTCTGCGACCAGGTCCGTCCGATCTGGTGCGAGGTGGACTACCTCCCCTGCGCCCACGGCTCCGCCATCTTCACCCGCGGTGAGACCCAGTCCCTCGCGACCGTCACCCTCGGCACCAAGATGGATATGAAGGAGATGGACGAGGTGCTGATCCAGGAGGACCAGCAGTTCGTGCTCCACTATAACTTCCCGCCGTTCGCCACCGGCGAGGCCAAGCCGCAGCGCGGCCCCGGCCGTCGCGAGATCGGCCACGGCAACCTTGCGATGCGCGCCCTCAAGCCGGTCGTGCCCCTCGCTCCCGAGAACCCGTACGCCGTGCGCGTCGTTTCCGATATCCTCGAGTCCAACGGTTCTTCTTCCATGGCCTCCGTCTGCGGTGGCTGCCTCGCCCTCATGGACGCCGGCGTGAAGATCAAGAAGCCGGTGGCCGGCGTGGCCATGGGCCTCATCACCGACGAGGTGCACCCGAACGACCGCTACGCCATCCTGACCGATATCCTCGGTGACGAGGATCACCTCGGCGACATGGACTTTAAGGTCACGGGTACCGCCGACGGTATCACCGCCACCCAGATGGATATCAAGGTGGACGGCCTGTCCTACGAGGTCCTCGAGAAAGCCCTCGAGCAGGCTCGCCAGGGCCGTATGCACATCATGGGCGAGATGATGAAGACCATCAGCGAGCCGCGTGCGGACTACAAGCCGTTCGTGCCGCGCATCGTCCAGCTCCGCATCGCCGCCGAGTTCATCGGCGCCGTCATCGGCAAGGGCGGCGAGACCATCCAGAAGATTCAGAAGGAGACCGGTTGCGTCATCAACATCGATGAGGAGCCGATCCCTGGCACCAACCTCACCGAAGGTGTGGTGGATATCGCATCCGACAACGCCGACAACATGCAGAAGGCCCTCGACTGGATCAAGGGTATCTGCGCTGTCCCCGAGGTCGGCACCGTCTATCACGGCAAGGTCGTGAGCATCCTCGAGTTCGGCGCTTTCATCGAGATCCTGCCGGGCAAGGAAGGCCTGCTGCACGTCTCCGAGATCGCGTGGAACAAGACCGAGAAGGTCGAGGACGTCCTGTCCGTCGGCGACGAGGTCGATGTCAAGCTCCTCGAGATCGACGCCAAGACCGGCAAGATGCGCCTGTCCATGCGCGCCCTCACCGAGAAGCCGGAAGGCTACAAGGAGCCGGAGCGCCGTCCCCGTGGCGAGCGCGGCGACCGTGGCGACCGTCGTGACGACCGCCGCGGCGGCGATCGCCGGGAGGGTGGCCGTGGCCGCGACGAGCGTCGCGGTGGCGACCGTCGCGAAGGAGGCCGTGACAACCGTCACAACGACCGCCCGCGCCACAACAACGGTCCTCGCCAGGATGCTCCCGCCCCGTCCTTCGACGACTTCAAGGAGCCTGTCGAGGAGGTGTTCTAGACCGTTTTCGGTAAACTCCTGATTAATAATCAGATACTAAAGTAACCGGGTACCTGGGTGCCCGGTTACTTTTGTAATATGCAGATCAATAGCTACTTACGCAAAACAGTGCCTAGCGGAAGATCAGCGGCAGGAACTGGTAGAGGCTGCGGCGCAGAAGAGGCACGCCGCGGCGAGGGAGAGGAGGAGATGTTTTATCATCGGAGGGTCATTAGTTTTCCCAAAGATAATGAAAATGATTATTTTTGTACAAACTAACACTTCTTCACAAATGAAAAAGACCTCCTTCATTCTGGCGGCTTGCGCCCTCGCGCTGGTCGCGTGTACCCCCAAGCCGGTGGCGCCGAACGCCACCCAGTCCCTGGTTGTCGAAGACGGCGG
Source organism: uncultured Bacteroidia bacterium (assembly GCA_902768985.1). Taxonomy (GTDB): domain Bacteria; phylum Bacteroidota; class Bacteroidia; order Bacteroidales; family UBA932; genus Cryptobacteroides. The sequence continues at coordinate 127,435 of CACXNA010000016.1, forward strand.
CACCGGCCCCGTCAAGGTGCTGATGCTCGAAGACCCGACGCTCGAGGCGCACACCATCTTCGCCCCGCAGGATCTCTCCGCCTTCGGCAAGAAGAACCTGCTGCCCGTGCTTGTGTGGGGCAACGGCGCCTGCACCAATTCCCCGTGGGAGCATTTCAAATTCCTAAACGAAATCGCCTCCCAGGGCTTCCTGGTGATTGCCACGGGCTACATCCCGATGGAGGAGAAGCCGTACCGCGGTCCGCAGTCCACCTCCGCCCAGCAGATCGAGTCCATCGACTGGGCCATCGCGCAGAATGCCGACAAGGAGAGCCCGTACTACGGACGCATCGACGTGAATGCCATCGCGGCGGCCGGCATGTCCTGCGGCGGCCTGCAGACCCTCGACAACTCCGGCGACCCGCGCATCAAGACCATCATGATCTGCAACAGCGGCCTGTTCTCCAACCCGGCCGGCGCCGTCCCCGGCATGCCGATGCCTGAGAAGGAGAAGCTCCAGGGCATTCAGGTTCCTATTATATATATCCTCGGTGGTGAGACCGACATCGCCTACGAGAACGGCATGGATGACTTCCACCGCATCAGCAAGGTGCCGGCCTTTGCGGCCAACTTCCCGGTCGGCCACGGCGGCACCTACCGCGAGGCGCACGGCGGCGAGTTCACCGTCCCGGCCATCGCGTGGCTGAAATGGCAGCTCAAGGGCGACAAGGAAGCCGCCAGGATGTTCCAGGGCGAGGCCTGTGGCCTGTCGCAGCGCGAAGGCTGGACCGTCGAGAAGAACGCCCTGATCGACTAGATTTTCAGTTCAAAGGAGTCCGCGTCGGAGAGGACGGGGAATTTGGCGTGGTAGGTGGCGATGCGGGCGAGATCGATTTCGCCGCTGACGACAGACTCTCTGCCGTCGGCGGCTTCTGCGAGCGTCTCGCCGTAGGGGCCGATCCAAGCGGTGCCGCCGTTGTAGGTGCACGCGGGATCGGTGCCGACGCGGTTGACGGCCGCGACGTAGCAGGCGTTCTCGATGGCGCGGGCGCGGGCGAGCGTGTCCCACGCGAAGCGGCGCACGTCGGGCCAGCTCGCGACGAGCAACATCACGTCGTAGTCGTCGCGGCTGCGCAGCCACACCGGGAAGCGCAGGTCGTAGCAGACGGCCAGCAGGAAGCGGACGCCCAGGTATTTGACGATGACGCGCTCCTGGCCGGCCTGGAAGCGCTCACCCTCACCGCCGTAGCCGAAGAGGTGGCGCTTGTCGTACTGCTCGTACGTCCCGTCCGGACGGACGAAATAAAACCGGTTGACACATTTCTCACCGACCTCCAAAGCGATGCTGCCGGCGATGGCGGCGTGCAGCTCCGCGGCCTTGCGCTGCATCCAGGCGAGGCCCGCGGAGGGCTCGTGCTCGACCGTGGCGTTCGGCAGGGTGGCGAAGCCGGTGGAGAACATCTCGGGAAGGACGTAGAGCTCGGCGGGCTCGGCGCCCGCAAGCAGCTTGTCGAGGTGGGCGCAGTTGGCCTGCGGGTCACCCCAGACGATATCGGTTTGGATGAGGTTGATTTTCATTATAATTCTATCGGTTTATACTTCGGGACGAGGGATTTCATGATGGTCCAGGCGATCAGGTAGGCGACGCCGCAGAAGCAGAACATGACAAAGTAGCCGGCAGGCTTGCCCTCGAAGCCGAGGAAGCGGAAGGCGGCGCCCGCCTCTTCCGCGTGCGTAAAGAGGTTGCCGGCCACCTTCTGGATGATCATCGACCCGATGCCGCCGGCCGTCGTGCCGATGCCGGTGATGGAGGCGATGGTGCTCTTCGGGAACATGTCGCCGATGGTGGAGTAGAGGTTGGCGCTCCAGGCCTGGTGGCCCGCCCCGGCGAGGCCGATCAGGATGGCCGGCCACCAGGCGGAGTTGAGGTTGATGCCCAGCGGCTGCGCGAAGAGCGCGGCGATGGGGAAGAAGGCGAAGATGAGCATGGCGAGCATGCGGCCCGCATACGGGTTCATGCCCTTCTTCTCGACGAAGACCTTCGGGAGGTAGCCGCCGATGATGGACACCACCGTGACGATGGCGTAGAGGGTGAAGATCAGCGCCTGGCCGAGCGGGGACGTGGCGGGTGCGCCGAACTGGTTGCTGAAATAGGACGGCGCCCAGAAGAGGAAGAACCACCACACGCCGTCGGTGAAGAACTTGCCGGAGATGAAGGCCCAGGTCTGCTTGTAGCGCAGGCACTGGACGAAGGGGATGGACGGCTCGTCTTGCGCCGGCTTTTTCTCCTCCCCGATCTCGTCATCCTGGTGGATGTACGCCAGCTCGGCTTCGTTCACGCGCGGGCTCTTCTCGGGCTTCTCATACATGAAGGCCCAGAAGAACATCCAGATGAAGCCCAGGCCGCCGATGATGATGAAGGCCCACTCCCAGCCGAACTTCACGGCGAGGGGCGGGATCAGGAGCGGCGCGGCCAGGGCGCCCACGGAGGCGCCGGCGTTGAAGATGGAGGTCGCGAAGGCGCGGTCCTTCTTCGGGAAATATTCGGCCGTCACCTTGATGGCGGCCGGGAAGTTGCCGGACTCGCCGAGGGCGAGGATGCTCCGGCAGAGCAGGAACAGGTAGACGGAGGTCGTCGACACGGCGAGCGCGACGTTGCTGCCCACCTCAAGGGCAGCGAGGGCCTTGGTGCCGTCCAGCCCGGTCAGGAGGGCGGTGCCCCAGCCGCACAGGGCGTGCAGGCAGGCGCCGAACGACCAGACGCCGATGGCGATGAGATATCCCTTCTTGGTGCCCATCCAGTCGATGAACTTGCCCGCGAACAGGCAGCAGATGGCGTAGAAGATGGAGAAGAAGGAGGTGATGGTGCCGTAGTTGGCGTCCGTCCAGTGGAATTCGGGCTTGATGAACTCCTCGTATGTCAGGGAGAGAACCTGGCGGTCCAGGTAATTGACCGTGGTCGCCACGAAGAGCAGCGAGCACAGCCACCAGCGCCAGTTGGTCATCAGTTTCTGTTGGGTGGTAGACATGGTGTGTGGTTATCGTATTTCTTGGATGATCTGCAGGGCGTCCCGGCAGAGGGCGGTGATGCGGGGCCAGTCGCCCGCGGCAATGACGTCTTTGGGGAAGAGGTTGGAACCCATCCCGACGCAGGTCACGCCGGCCTTGAACCAGGCCTCGAGGTTCGCCCGTTCGGGCTTCACGCCGCCGGTGACCATCAGGCGGCTCCAGGGCATGGGGGCCCGCAGGCCCTTGACGAAGGCGGGGCCGAGGACGTCGCCCGGGAAGACCTTGCAGAGGTCGCAGCCGGCCTCCTGGGCCGCGCTGACCTCGCTGGCGCTGCCGCAGCCCGGGCAGTAGGGGACGAGGCGCCGGTTGCAAACCGGCACGACGGCGGGATTGTAGATGGGGCCGACCACGAAGTTGGCGCCGAGCTGCAGGTAGAGGGCGGCGGTGCCGGGATCGACCACGCTGCCGATGCCCAGGATCATGCCCGGAAGCTCGGCGGCGGCATATTTGACCAGTTCTGCAAAGACTTCCTGCGCGAAATCACCGCGGTTGGTGAATTCGAAGGCGCGCACCCCGCCGTCATAGCAGGCTTTGAGCACCTGCTTCGCCACGGCGGCGTCGGCATGGTAGAACACCGGCACAAGGCCGGTCTGCTGCATGGTCGCGAGGACCTGGAGTTTGTCGTATTTTGCCATAACTGTCTTATCTTGCTACGCGTCCGGAGGCGTCGCCCTTCATCAGGTTCTCGACCTCGGCCACGGTGACCTGGTTGTAATCGCCGAAAATGGTATGCTTGAGGCAGGAGGCGGCCACGGCGAAGTTCAGCGCCTTCCGGTCGTCGCCCGGGAAGCTGAGCAGGCCGTAGATGAGCCCGCCCATGAAGGAGTCGCCGCCGCCCACGCGGTCCACGATGTGGGTGATGTCGTAGCGCGGGGACTCGTAGAGCTTCGCGCCGTCCCAGAGCACGCCGCCCCAGGTGTTGTGGTTGGCGTTGATGGAGCCGCGCAGGGTGATGATGACCTTCTTCGCGCGCGGGAAACGCTTCATCAGCTGCTCGCCCACGCTGCGGAAGCGGCCCTGGTCGATCGCGCCGCCGGTGGCGGTCACGTCGAAGCCCTCGGGCTTGATGCCGAAGACCTTGTCGGCGTCCTCCTCGTTGCCGAGGATGATGTCGCAGCCCTCCACGAGGGCGGGCATCACTTCGCCGGCGGTCTTGCCGTATTTCCAGAGATTCTTGCGGTAGTTGAGGTCGCAGCTGACCGTCACGCCGAGCGCGTTCGCGGCGCGGACGGCCTCCAGGCAGACGTCCGCCGCGCCCTGGCTGAGCGCTGGCGTGATGCCGGTCCAGTGGAACCAGTCGGCGCCTTCGAAGACTTTCTTCCAGTCGATCATGCCCGGCTGGATGGTGGCGATGGAGGAGCCGGCGCGGTCGTAGACGACCTTGCTCGGGCGCGCCACGGCGCCGGTCTCAAGGAAGTAAATGCCGACGCGGTCGCCGCCGAAAACGATCTTGGAAGTGTCTACGCCGTAGGAACGGAGGTCCTTGATGCAGGCCTTGGCGATGTCGTTGTCGGGCAGGCGGGTGACGAATGCGGCGTCGATGCCGTAATTGGCCAGCGAGACGGCCACGTTGGCCTCGCCGCCGCCGAAGGTGGCGTCAAACTGGCGGGCCTGGCCGAACCGAAGGTAGCCGGGGGTAGAAAGGCGGAGCATGATCTCGCCGAAGGTAATGACTTTGGGCATGGTAGATTTGTGGGTTATTTCTGCCGGCAGTAAATCTGTACGGGACAGCCGGTCAGGTTGAAATGCTTGCGGAGCTGATTCTCCAGGAAGCGCTTATAGGGGTCTTTGATGTATTGCGGGAGGTTGCAGAAGAAGGCGAAGGCCGGGAAGCTGGTCGGGAGCTGCGTGATGTACTTGACCTTCACGTACTTGCCCTTCCATGCCGGGGGCGGCGTCTCCTCGATCACGGGCAGCAGCGCCTCGTTGAGGCGGGCCGTGGGGATCTTCTGCGAATAATTGGCATATACCTGCGTGGCGGCGTCCAGCACGTCCTGGATGCGCTGCATCTTCACGACGGAGGTGAAGACTACGGGGATGTCGTTGAACGGGGCCAGGCGCTCCTTGAGCGACTCGCTGTAGTCGCGCAGCGTGTTGGAATCCTTGATGAAGAGGTCCCACTTGTTGACCACGACCACGCAGCCCTTGCGGTTCTTGACGATGAGGTTGAAGATGTTCATGTCCTGCGCCTCCATGCCGGTGGTCGCGTCGATCATCAGGATGCAGATGTCGGCGTGCTCGATGGCGCGGATGGAGCGCATCACGGAGTAGAACTCCAGGTCCTCGTGGACCTTGGTCTTGCGGCGGATGCCGGCGGTGTCCACGAGCATGAACTCGTGGCCGAACTTGTTGTAGTAGGTCTCGATGGCGTCGCGCGTGGTGCCCGCCACGGGGGTGACGATGTTGCGCTCCTGGCCCAGCAGGGCGTTGGTCAGCGAGGATTTGCCGACGTTCGGCTTGCCCACGATGGCGATGCGGGGGAGTCCGGCGTGCGGGTCCTCCTGCTCCGTCTCCTCGGGCAGCGCGGCCACCACGGCGTCCAGCAGGTCGCCGGTGCCGCTGCCGTTGGCCGCGGAGATGCTGTACAGCTCGCCGAGGCCGAGGGAGTAGAACTGGTAGGAGTCGAACATCTTCTCGCCGGAGTCCACCTTGTTCACGCAGAGCACGACGGGCTTCTTGCTGCGGCGCAGGATGTCCGCAATCTCGGCGTCGTAGTCCGTGATGCCGGTGGCCGCCTCGACCATGAAGAGCACGAGGTCCGCCTCGTCGATGGCGATCTGGACCTGCGAGCGGATGGCCGACTCGAAGACGTCGTCGGAGTTTGTGGTGTAGCCGCCGGTGTCCACGACGGAGAACTCCCGGCCGCACCATTCGCAGCGGCCGTAATGGCGGTCGCGGGTCACACCGGCGGTGTCGTCAACGATGGCCTGCCGCATGCCGACCAGGCGGTTGAAGAGGGTGGATTTGCCGACATTGGGCCGGCCGACGATGGCTACTAAACTCATAGGCTAAGAGGTTTGGGATTCCGGGTTGAGCCCGGAATGACTGTTGAAAAACTGGCAGTCCTGGCAGGCTTCAGTTTGCTGACCCTGGCAGGACTTGCCGTGGAGGGCGGCGTCCTCGTCCTTGAAGCAACGGATGCCGCGTTTGCGCATCTCCTCGTTGGAACCGACGTCGTATTTCGGGAACTCCTTCTTGAAAAAGAGGATGTTGACTCCGAGTCCGAGGACGCAGAGCCCGACGAGTACGAGTACAGCGAGGAAGACAGGCCACATAGACTAATGGACGAAGTCCGGACTGATGGCTTCGTAGTTATAAACCTTGTGGATGATGGTGGCGAAGACCTCGGTCATCGACACGATGCGGATCTTGGGATCGTTCGCCAGCTCCGGGTGCGGGACGGTGTCCGTGATGAAGACCTCCTGCAGGGCGGAGTCGTGGATGCGCTCGATGGCGCCGCCGGAGAGCAGGCCGTGGGTGGCGCAGGCGCGCACGCTGCTGGCGCCGCGCTGCATCAGCACCTCGGCCGCCTTGCAGAGCGTGCCGGCGGTGTCGATCATGTCGTCCACGATGATGATGTCCTTGCCCTCGATCTCGCCGATGGCGGTGATGGAACCGACCACGTTGGCGCGCTCGCGGGTCTTGTGGCAGATGATCACCGGACACATCAGCTCGCGGGCATAGACGTTGGCGCGCTTGGCGCCGCCCATGTCAGGCGCGGCGATGGCGAGGTTCTTGAACTTGCGGTCGCGGATGTAGGGGATGAACACCTTGCTGGCGTACACATGGTCCACCGGAATGTCGAAGAAGCCCTGGATCTGGCCGGCGTGCAGGTCGCAGGTCATCACGCGGTCCGCACCGGCGGCGCGGAGCAGGTTGGCGACGAGCTTGGCGCCGATGGCCACGCGCGGACGGTCCTTGCGGTCCTGGCGGGCCCAGCCGAAGTAGGGCATCACGGCCACGACTTCGTCGGCGGAGGCGCGCTTGGCGGCGTCGATGGCGAGCAGGAGCTCCATCAGGTTGTCTGCCGGGGGAATGGTCGACTGCAGGATGTAGACGGAGGCGCCGCGGACGCTTTCGGCATACTGCGGCTGGAATTCACCGTCGCTGAAGGGCGTGACCTCCAGCTCTCCCAGGTGCACTTCGGGCTCCTCGGGGGATTTGTTTGTGTTGAGGTGGTCGATGACCTGTTTTGCAAAGTTCTCGGAGGCTCTGCAGGCGAATAATTCCAAACGGTGGGTGTGTATCATAGTGTGTTGAGTATATTGTCGATGTAGTCGAGGATCTCTTCCTTGCCGCGGTGGGTCTGGGACGAGCTGCAGAAGAGGGGAGGCAGCTCCTCCCACTGCTGCAGCAGGATCTCGCGGTCCCGCTCGATCTGGGCGGCCAGCACGTTGGGCCCCTGCTTGTCGCACTTCGTCAGGATCAGGGCGAAGGGGATCCCGTGCTCGCCGAGCTCCGCCAGGAAGTCGAGGTCGATGCGGCCGATGTCGTGGCGCGAGTCGATTAGGACGAAGAGCAGGGCCATCTCTTCCGAGTTCAGGATATAATCCTTGATCACGGCGGCCAGCTCCTCGCGGCCTTTCTGGCCTACCTTCGCGTAGCCGTAGCCGGGGAGGTCCACCAGGTACCAGCTGTCGTTGATGAGGAAGTGGTTGACCACCTTGGTTTTGCCCGGGGTGGAGGAGGTCATGGCAAGCTTGCGGTTCCCGCACAGGGAGTTGATAAGCGAGGACTTGCCGACATTGGACCTTCCGATGAAGGCGAACTCCGGCAATTTACGCTTCGGCTTCTGTGAGATCCGGGTGCTGCTGCCTGCAAACACGGCCTCGGAAATCTTCATACAAACTAACGCTTAAAATCAGACAAAGATAGTAATTCTTTATGGATTTTCTGCACCAAAAATCCGCTAGAAAATATGAATTTTGTGTCTATTTTTGTAGGGATATGGATTGTGAATACATAGACCTGCTTGAATTGCAGTCCCAGCTGCGGGAAGAGATCGAATCTTCCTTCCCGGAGCGGGTCTGGGTGCGGGCGGAAATCGCCTCCGTGCAGGCCAAGGCCAACGGCCACTGCTACCTCGACCTCGCGCAGAGCGAGGAGGGCCGCATCGTGGCGAAGGCCAAAGCCGTGATCTGGCGGAGCCGTTTCGCGCCCCTGCGGGCGTATTTCCGCGAAGCGACGGGCGGCGAGCTGGCCCCCGGCATGGAGGTGCTGCTGCGCGTGCAGGTGAGCTACAGCGAGCTCTACGGGCTGTCGCTGACGGTCGACGAGATCGAGCCGCGCTTCACCCTCGGGGCCGCCGAGCTGCAGCGCCGCCGCACGCTCGAGAAGCTGGAGGCGGACGGCCTGCTGGACAGGCAGCAGGAGCTCGAGCCGGCGCTGCTGCCCTACCGTCTGGCGGTCATTTCCGCGCGGGACGCGGCGGGCTACGGCGACTTCCGCCGCCACCTGGAGGAGAACGCCTACGGCTTCGTGTTCGCGCCGGAGCTCTTCGAGGCGACGATGCAGGGGGAGGACGCCCCGGCGAGCATCGTGGACGCGCTGGAGCGCGTGGAATGCGCCCCCGAGCCCTTCGACGCCGTGCTGATCCTGCGCGGCGGCGGCTCGGCGCTCGACCTGGCCTGCTTCGACGACTACGGTCTGTGTTTCGCGATCGCGAACTGCCCGGTCCCGGTCTACACGGCCATCGGCCATGACCGCGACGTCCACGTGGCCGACCGCGTGGCGTACGACGCTGTCAAGACGCCCACGGCGCTGGCCGACCGCTTCATCGACGCCTTCGCCGCCGAGGACGAGCGCATCAGCTCCTACGGCAACCGCCTGCGGATGGCCTTCGCGGCGCACCTCGCCGCCATGGAGCAGCGCATCCTGGCGCTGGGCGAGCGCATCCGGTCCGCCGACCCGCGGGGCGTGCTGGCGCGCGGCTACACGCTGGTCGCCGACGCGCAGGGCGTGGTGGTCAAATCGGCCGCCCAGCTGCGCCCGGGCGCGAAATTTAAAGTAATGTTTGCCGACGGCACCGTGGAGGCCGTCGCCCAGTAGAGATATGAAGGAATTCGACTATAACAAGGCGGTCGCCGAACTGGAGAAGATCGCCGCCCGCGTGGAGGATCCCGCGACGGGGCTCGACGAGATCGAGCGCCTGATCAAGCAGTCGGACGAGCTGATCGGCCGCTGCCGCGAGTACCTGCGCACGGTCAGACAAACCACAGAAGCACTATGACGATAAAGAAAATCTACCAGACCGATCCCTGGCTGGAGCCGCAGCGGGGCGCCATCGACGCCCGCCACGAGCGTATCCTCGCCGACCGCCGCAAGCTGGCGGGCGAGGGTCCGCTGAGCCCGGCGGTCAACAACCACATCTACTACCCGCTCCACAAGGAGAAGGGCGAGTGGGTGATCCGCGAGTGGGCCCCCAACGCCACCAGGATCTTCCTGATCGGCGAATGCAACAACTGGAAGCGCATCGACACGTATGCCTTCAAGCCCGTCGGAAACGGCAACTGGGAGCTGCGCCTGCCGGCGCTCTTCCTGCACCACCGGGAGCTGTACAAGCTCTGGGTCGAGTGGCCGGGCGGCGGCGCCGAGCGCCTGCCTGCCTACGTGACCCGCGTGGTCCAGGATCCCGAGACGAAGATCTTCTCGGCGCAGGTCTGGGCGCCTTCCAAGCCCTACAAATGGACCGGCCGCAAGCCGGGCAGGCGCCCGCATCCGCTGATCTACGAGTGCCACATCGGCATGAGCAGCGAGCAGGAGCGGGTGGCGAGTTTCGAGGACTTCCGGCGGGACGTGCTGCCGCGCGTCGCGAAGCTGGGCTATAACGTCCTGCAGATCATGGCCCTGCAGGAGCATCCCTATTACGGCTCCTTCGGCTACCAGGTGTCCAATTTCTTCGCGCTGAGCTCCCGTTTCGGCACGCCCGAGGACTTCAAGGCGCTGGTGGACGACGCGCACCGCCGCGGCATCGCGGTGATCATGGACATCGTGCACTCGCACGCCGTCAGCAACGAGGCCGAGGGCCTCTCCAAGCTGGACGGCCACGAGGATCTCTACTTCTACAAGGGCTCCCAGGGCTACCATCCGGCCTGGGATTCCCGCTGTTTCGACTACGGCAAGGACGAGGTGAAATACTTCCTGCTCGCCAACTGCAAGTACTGGATGGAGGAGTACCACCTCGACGGCTTCCGCTTCGACGGCGTGACCAGCATGATGTACTGGGACCACGGCCTGGGCCGCGATTTCGGCAACTACGACTGCTACTTCAACGAGGGCGTCGACGAGAACGCCGTCAGCTACCTGGCGCTCGCCAACCAGCTCATCCATGAGATTGATCCCGAGGCGATTACGATTGCTGAGGACGTGAGCGGTATGCCGGGCCTGGCCGCCCCCTTCGCGGCCGGCGGCGTGGGCTTCGACTTCCGCATGGCGATGGGCATCGCCGACCACTGGATCAAGTGGATCAAGGAGCTCCCGGACGAGCAGTGGAGCATGGGCGGCATCTGGTGGGAACTGACCAACAAGCGCGCCGACGAGCACACGATCTCCTACGCCGAGTGCCACGACCAGGCGCTCGTGGGCGACAAGACCATCATCTTCCGCCTCATCGACAAGGACATGTACTGGTTCATGGAGAAAGGCTCGCAGAACCTGCTCGTGGACCGCGGCGTGGCGCTGCACAAGATGATCCGCCTGGTGACCCTCGCCACCTGCGGCGGAGGCTATCTCAATTTCATGGGCAACGAGTTCGGCCACCCCGAGTGGATCGACTTCCCGCGGGAGGGGAACGGCTGGTCTTTCGCGCATGCGCGGCGGCTCTGGTCCATCGCGGACGACGAGCGGCTTCGCTACGGCGGCCTGCAGGCTTTCGACGCAAAAATGATTCACTATGTGAAACAGGAGCGCATTCTGTCCGGCGAGCTGCGTCAACTATATGTTGACGAAGAGCGAAAAGTTTTGATTTTCAGCCGGGGAAATAGTATCTTTGCATTTAATTTCAATCCCAATGCCTCATTTGAGGATTTCCGCTTCCAGGCACCGGAGGGAGAGTATGCGATGGCATTCAACTCCGACGACCCTGTGTACGGCGGTTTCTCGAGGTTGGAAGCGGACGAGCGCCACTCCACCGTGGACGGATGGTTGTCGCTGTATCTGCCCAGCCGGGTGGCCCTGGTATTGAAGAAAACAAATTAAACTTGATGATATGGCTTTCTTGAAGTTCAACAAGTCCGAGCTGGTCAATTTGTCCTATTCGCTCAAGCGGGAGATCCTGTGTGCGAACAAGACCGGCGCCTACTGCAACACGTCCATCGTCACGTGCAACACCCGCCGCTACCACGGTCTGCTGGCTGTCACGCTGGACCGTTTCGGCGGAGACCGTTTCCTGCTGCTGTCGGATGTGGACGAAACTCTGATCGTGAACGGCAAGCAGTTCAACCTCGGCATTCACTGTTACGGCGACCTTTACGAGCCGCGCGGCCATAAATACGTGGTGGATTTCAGCGCGGACCCCGTGCCGCAGATCACCAGCAAGGTGGGCGAGATCCTCTTCCGCAAGAGCATCGTGCTGGCGCAGGACCGCGACCAGGTGCTCGTCAAGTACGAGTTGCTGGAGAGTCCGACCCCGGTCGTGCTGCAGCTGCGTCCTTTCCTGGCATTCCGCAATATCCACGCCCTGACCGAGGAGAATCCCAACGCGAACACCGCCGGGACGGAGATCCCGGGCGGCGTGTCCTACTGCATGTACGAGAGCTTCCCTGACCTGAGCTTGCAGGTCAGCGACAAGAGCGCCATCTTCGTGCAGAACCCGTACTGGAACAAGGGCGTGACGTACTCCGACGAGTATCGCCGCGGCTACAACTGCCGCGAGGACCTGCTGGTCCCCGGCTGGTTCGAGGCGCGCCTCAAGCCGGGCGAGTCCATCGTTTTCTCCGCCTCCATCCAGGAGGAGGTTCCTACGGAATTCAAACACCGCTTCAACGCCTGCGTCAAAGCCGCCGGCGAGATCACAAGCTACCGGGATCAGCTCCGCCGCTGCGCGGACACGCTGATCACCAACCATAACGGCCGCCGGCGCATCAACGCCGGATACTCCTGGCTCTACACGGGCCTGCTGCGCGAGACGCTGATGGCCCTGCCGGGCCTGACGCTCTACGGCCTGAACGACCCGAAGCAGTTCGAGGAGATCCTGGACAACCTGATCGCCGACGAGCAGGAGCGCCTGTTCATGCGCACCACCCAGGTGGAGGCGCCACTGGCGCTGGTCACGACCCTGCAGGACTACCTCGCCTATGGCGCGGATCCCAAGAAGGTCTGGAAGAACTACGGCATCATCGTGCGCGGCATCATCGAGAGTTACCTCCCGGGTGTGCGCGCCGAAGTGTCCATGCAGCCCAACGGCCTGCTGTGGGCCCAGAAGGACGGCGTGGCCCTGACCTGGATGAACGCCTACATCGACGGCCGGGCTGTCACCGAACGGGCGGGCTACCAGGTGGAGACCAACGCCCTCTGGTACAACGCGATCTGCTTCGCCATCGACATGGAGACGCGCTTCGGTCCCAAGAAGAGCACCTTCGTGCAGAAGTGGTCCGCGATCCGCGACCTCATCAAGGCGAACTACCAGCCGACCTTCTGGAACGAAGAATACGGCTGCCTGGCCGACTACGTGGACAACGCCGGCCAGCACATGGAGATCCGCCCGAACCAGCTTTTCGCGATCGCCATCCCGAATTCGCCGGTGGACGAGGCGCTTGCGCCGTCCATCCTGCGTGTCATCGACAATGAACTCGTGACGGCGCGCGGCCTCCGTACCCTGTCGCCGCGCGACGCCTACTACAAGGGCGTGTATGAAGGCCCCCAGCGCGAGCGCGACCTCGCGTACCACGGCGGCAGCACGCGTCCGTTCCTGCTTCGTCCCTATGTGGAGATAAGTTTCAAGATCAAGGGCCCCGCCTTCTGGAAGCGGGCCGAGTGGCTGATCGAGGGTTTCTACGCCGACCTGAGCAAACACGGTGTCGGTGCCTTCTCCGAGCTCTACGACGGAGATCCCCCTCACGAGCCGCACGGCGCCATTTCCTCCGCACTCAGTACGGCGGCGCTTCTCACCATCGAGTATATGTTGGATAAATACAAGGAGGGTAAGTAATGAAAGTTTTGATGTTCGGCTGGGAGTTCCCGCCTCACATCGCCGGTGGCCTCGGTACAGCCTGCGAGGGCATCGTGAAGGGTCTCGCCCACAACGGGGTGGAGACGCTCTTCGTGATGCCGTCCGCGTCGGGAGACGAGGATCAGAGCTGCGCCACCATCCTGAATGCGAGCGATGTCGCCGTACAGCATGTCAGCGACACGGTCGAGGAATTCCTGGACAAAGTGAAATTCATCAACGTGGATTCGAATATCGTCCCCTACGTCGATCCGGAGGAGTATTTCGAAGCCATTGAAAAAATGAAGCGCGAGCAGACGAAGGAAACGACCGTCGGCTTCGGGCAGAAATTCAAGTTTTCCGGCAAGTACGGCGCCAACCTCCTCGAGGAGGTGTCGCGCTACGCCCAGGTGGGCGGCACCATCGCGATGCAGCATGCCGGCGAGTTCGACGTGATCCACGCCCATGACTGGCTGACCTACCTGGCCGGCATCGCCGCCAAGGAGCTGTCCGGCAAGCCGCTGGTCGTCCACGTGCACGCGACGTCCTTCGACCGCGGCACGGACGACATGGTGGACTCTCGCGTCTATTCCATCGAGAAGCGCGGCATGGAGGCGGCCGACCGCGTGGTCACCGTCAGCGACCTCACGCGCAATATCGTCATCAACAAATACGGCATCAACCCGGACAAGGTCGTGACCGTCCACAACGCCGTGGACTTCAGCGGCCGGGAGAACCTCCAGGTCGACCGCGGCGTGCGGGACAAGGTGGTGACCTTCCTGGGCCGTATCACCTTCCAGAAGGGCCCCGAGTACTTCATCGAAGCGGCCGCCAAGGTCCTCAAGCGGACCAAGAACGTGCGTTTCGTGATGGCCGGCAGCGGCGATATGATGAACCGCGCGATCCGTCAGGTGGCGCGGCTGGGCATCTCCGACCGCTTCCATTTCACGGGCTTCCTGCGCGGACAGGAAGTGCAGAAGATGTTCGCCCTGTCGGACGTCTACATCATGCCTTCCGTGTCCGAGCCTTTCGGCATCTCCCCGTTGGAGGCCATGCGCTCCAACGTTCCGTCCATCATCTCCCACCAGTCCGGCGCAGCCGAGGTGCTCAAGTACGCCCTCAAGGTCGATTTCTGGGACGTGGATGCGATGGCCGACGACATTTATGCCCTGCTGCAGTATCCGGCGCTGTCGGATTTCGCCAACCGCCAGGGATTCGACGAAGTGAATGCGCTGAAGTGGAACAACGCCACGCTGAAGCTCAAAAAAGTGTATGAATCAGTAGTCAACTCATAAACCTATGAAGAAGTCAATCTGCCTATATTTCCAGGTTCACCAGCCTACCCGTCTCCGCCTGTACCGTTTCTTCGATATCGGCAAAGATTCCCACTACTATGACGATTTTGCCAACCGCACGATCCTCAAGCGGATTGCCCAGAAGTGCTATCTTCCGATGAACGAGCTCCTGCTCGAGGCCATCACGAAGAGCAAGGGCAAGATCAAGCTGGCCTTCTCCATCACGGGCTCCGCGCTGGAGCAGTTCGACCGCTACGCCCCCGAGGTCATCGAGAGTTTCCGTGCGCTGGCCGATACCGGCTGCGTGGAGTTCCTCTGCGAGACCTACAACCATTCGCTGGCTTCGCTCATCTCCGGTCCGGAGTTCGAGCATCAGGTGAAGAAGCACAAGGCTGCCATCGAGCAGTACTTCGGCGTCACGCCGACGACCTTCCGCAACACCGAGCTGATCTACTCCGACGGCATCGGCAAGGCGGTCTATGAACTGGGCTTCAAGACGATGCTGACCGAGGGCGCCCGCCACATCATGGGCTGGAAGAACCCCAACTATATCTACAGCAATGATTTCGAGCCGGGCCAGAAGCTCCTGCTCCGCAACTATTCGATGAGCGACGACATCGCGTTCCGTTTCTCCGACCGGGGTTGGAGCGAGTGGCCGCTGACCGCGGAGAAGTACGTGGAGTGGCTGCACTCCGCCGAAGGCGAGATTGTGAACCTCTTCATGGACTATGAGACCTTCGGCGAGCACCAGAGCTCCGAGACCGGCATCTTCGAATTCATGCGCGCCCTGACGGGCCTCATCGCCAAGGACAAGGAGCTGGAATTCGTGACGCCGAGCCGCGCGGCCGCCAAGCACAAGGCCGTCGGCGAGCTGTCCGTCCCGCAGCCCATCTCCTGGGCGGACGAGGAGCGCGACACTTCCGCCTGGCTGGGCAACGAGCTCCAGCAGGACGCCTTCAACAAGCTGTATGGCCTGGAGGAGAAGCTCTCCATCCTGGACGATCCCGCCCTGTGGGGCGACTTCGGCCATCTCCAGGAGAGCGACCACCTCTATTACATGTGTACGAAGTTCTTCTCCGACGGGGAAGTGCACAAGCGCTTCAACCCGTACGACACTCCGTACGAGGCTTTCATCAACTATATGAATGTACTCAGCGATTTCATTATCCGCGTCAACAACGCCATCGCTGAAAAATAAAGTAGTAGTGTATGATAAACAATTATGACATTGCCGCGCCCGTGTGGAAGAGCGTGATGGTGACGCGGCATCTTCCGGAGGAGCTGTCGGGTCTGGAGACCCTCTGCAAGAACCTCTGGTGGTGCTGGAACGACAACGCCAAGGCGCTGTTCCGCACCGTGGATTACGATCTGTGGCACAAATCCGGCCACAACCCGATGGTCATCCTGGACCAGGTCAGTCTGAAAAGATATAAGGAACTTGCCAAGGATGCCGAATTCCTCGCCCGCCTCGACGGGGTGATGAAGGAGTTCAACGCCTACATGGCCGAAAAGGAGAAGCGGACGGAACCGTCCGTCGCTTACTTCTGCATGGAATATGGCCTGGACACTTCCCTGATGATCTACTCCGGCGGCCTGGGCATCCTGGCCGGCGACTACCTGAAGGAGACTTCCGACATGAACATCAACTTGGTGGCGGTCGGTCTCCTGTACCGTTTCGGCTACTTCACCCAGCGCCTCACGCCGCAGGGCAACCAGGTGGCCGAGTACAAGCCGCAGGACTTCATGAAGATCCCGGCGGAGCCGGTGCTCGACGAGAACGGCGCCTGGAAGACCATCCAGATGCAGATGCCCGGCCGTATGCTGAGCGCGCGTATCTGGAAGGTGGCCGTGGGCCGTACCGACCTCTATCTGCTCGATACCGACTATGAAGCCAACACTCCGGAGGACCGCGAGATCACGCACCAGCTCTACGGTGGCGACTGGGAGAACCGTCTGAAGCAGGAGCTCCTGCTGGGCATCGGTGGCGTGCGCGCCCTGCGTACGCTGGGCCTGACGCCCAGCATCTACCACTACAATGAGGGTCACGCCGCTTTCGCCGGCCTGGAACTCATGCGCGAGTGCGTGCAGGAGCGCCATTTCTCCTTCCCGGAGGCGCTGGAGCTCATCCGCGCCGCGGGCCTTTACACGACGCACACCCCGGTTCCGGCCGGCCACGACGCGTTCACGGAGGATATGATTGGTCGCTTCATTGGCCACTATCCGCAACGCCTCGGCGTGGATTGGCGCACGATGATGGGCCTGGGCAAGGTCGATCCGGACAACGCCGACGAGAAGTTCTCCATGAGCACGCTCGCCGCTTCCCTGTCGCAGAATGTCAACGGCGTGTCCATGCTGCACGGCAAGGTCAGCCAGGACATCTTCGCGCACATGTTCCCGGGCTACCTCCCCGAGGAGCTTTATATCAGCTACGTCACCAACGGCGTCCACTACCCGACCTGGGCATCGAAGTATTGGAAGGAGCTGCACGCCAAGGTGTTCGGCCCCGAATTCCAGACCCACCACTACGACAAGAAGTGTTTCGAGGGCATCTATTCCGTGCCTGACGCGGAGGTCTGGAACATCCGCAAGACCCTCAAGAAGGAGCTGATCCGCGCCATCCGCGAGCGCCTCTCCGACCCGATCCTGAGCGCGCACTACACGCCGCGCGAGGTGGTCACGATCAAGGAGCGCCTGCGCGAGGATGTGCTGACCATCGGCTTCGCCCGCCGCTTCGCGACCTACAAGCGCGCCACGCTGCTGTTCAGCGATCTCGACAAGCTCGACGCCATCGTCAACAACCCCAAGCGCCCGGTGCAGTTCATCTTCGCCGGCAAGGCGCACCCGGCCGACGGCATGGGCCAGGACCTCATCAAGCAGATCGTCGAGATCTCCAAGCAGGACCGCTTCCTGGGCCGCATCATCTTCGTCCCGGGCTATGACATCACGCTCGCCAAGCGCCTGGTCCAGGGCGTGGACGTGTGGCTGAACAACCCGACCCGTCCGCTGGAGGCCTCCGGTACGTCCGGCGAGAAGGCCGCCATGAACGGTGTCATGCACTTCTCCGTGCTGGACGGCTGGTGGGTTGAGGGCTACCGTGAGGGTGCCGGCTGGGCCCTCCCGCTGGAGAGCACCTACGACGACAACAACTACCAGAACGACCTGGATGCCGCCACGATCTACGCCATCCTCGAGAACGAGATCGCCGCATCCTACTACGATGTAGACAAGAACCTCGGCCTGTCGCCCGTCTGGGTCGGCTACATCAAGAACACCATCGCGCAGGTGGCCTGCAACTTCACGACCAACCGCATGCTGAACGACTACTGCAAGCAGTACTACGAGCCGCAGTACGAGCGCCTCCAGCAGCTGACGGCCGACAATGCGAAGCTGGCCCGCGAGATCGCGAGCTGGAAGCAGGGCGTCCTTGCGGAGTGGAACAACATCCGCATCCTGTCCTGCACGCAGCCGGATCCGTCCTATGTCCTGTCGCAAAACGACATGCTCAAGAGCAAGGTCGTCCTGGATCTGGGCCGCCTCCGTCCGGAGGACGTCGGCGTGGAGATCCTCTTCACCACGCAGGACGCCAAGGGCGCGCTGCATGTCCAGGAGGTCGAGGAGCTCCAGATGACCAGCTACGAGAACGGTGTCGCCACCTATGAGGCTGCGCTCCTGCCGGAGCACACCGGTATGTACCAGGTGGCCAAGCGTATCTTCCCGAAGAATCCGCTGCTGCCGCACCGTCAGGACTTCCCGCTGGTCAAATGGCTGTAGTCGCCACCGGCTTCTTTGACGGGGTCCATCTGGGCCACCGCCAAGTGATACAGACGCTCGTCTCCTCTGCCCGGCAACGGGGGGAGGAGGCGATTGTCGTTACCTTCGCGCAGCACCCGCGCGCCGTCTTGCAGCAGGATGCGCGCATCCTGCGCCTGCTGAATTCTCCGCAGGAGAAGGAGGCGCTGCTGCGCAGCCTCGGCGTCGACCGCGTGGAGACGCTTCCCTTCGACCGCGCCTTCGCGCGCCTGACCGCCGCGGACTACATCCGCGACGTCCTGCGCGACCGCCTCGGCGCCACTTGCCTCATCCTCGGCTACGACAACCGCCTCGGCTCCGACTGCCTCGGCCCCGACGCCATCCGCCCCCTGGCCGAGTCCCTCGGCCTGGAGGTTGACATTGTTCCGGCTTCTTCCGCCAGCGATATCGTGGTGAGTTCCACCAAGATACGCAAGGCCCTCGAGGAGGGGAGAGTGGAGGATGCAGAGGCGATGCTGGGGTATGCGTATGGCTTGCGGGGCGTGGTGGTGAGCGGCAAGCAGCTGGGTCGGAAGCTGGGCTTTCCGACCGCGAACCTGCGGCTCTATGATCCGATGAAACTGGTCCCCGCGAAGGGCGTGTACCTGACGGAAGTCGAGGTGCTGGGCGCCCACTATTGGGGCATGACGAACGTCGGTGACATCATCGAGACGAACATCTTCGACTTCAACGAGGACATCTACGGCCTCGACCTGTCGATCCGCTTCCGGCGGCACCTGCGCGACATGCGCAGCTTCGACTCGCTCGACGCCCTCTCCGCGCAGCTCGCCGCCGACCGCGACGCCTGCCGCGCGCTGCTGGCCGAATAAACAATTGACAACAAAAAAACGGGTGCCTTTCTGAGGCACCCGTTTTTGTTAGCAGTTATGCTTCTTATTTCTTCCCCTTGCCGTTGCCCAGCGTCTTCGCGAGGGTCTTCTTGAGACCTTCGACGCCGCCGGTGATCGGCTGGGTGTTGAGTTCGCCGTTGATGATCAGGAAAGAATCCGGCAGCTGGGTCACACCGTAGGTGATGACCGCCGGGGAGGCGGCGCCGAGGCCGTCGTTCACGTTGATCCACGGGAGCTTCTGGGCCAGCACGGAGGACGCCCATTCGGGCTTGTCCGGCGTGACGCAGATCGAATAGATCTCGAGCCCGCGCGGGTGGTATTCCTTATAGATCGGCAGCAGGGTGTCGATGCTGAGCATCTTCTGCGCAGCGTCGTCGGCATCCCAGAAGTGCACCAGGATGACCTTGGCCTGCACCTCGGAGAGGGCCTTGCGCTCACCGTTGATGTCGCTCATCACGATGTCGGGGAAGGAAGCCTCGGTGGCGTTCTGCAGCTGGTTGTTGATCTCCATGAGATGCTCGCGGCGGGTCGCTTCCTTATCGAGGGCCTTGACATAGCGGGAGTCGGGATAGGCGGTCGCGAGCGAATCCGCACCGCGGCGGATCAGCAGGGCGTCGGAGGGCTGCGCGAACACGTAGCTCTGGCCCAGGCGCTCGAAGAACACCGGCACGGTGGTCAGCGAGTACGGGTGCTCGAGCACGTAGCGGACGCAGTCGCGGTAGTGCTGCACATAGAGCTTGGTCATCTCGGCGGGCGCCTCGGAATTGTCGGCCAGGGCCAGCAGGAAGTCGGCGTAGGCCTTGTCCACCTTGGCCAGCTCGGCGGATCCTTCGGAACCGGTGACCGTGTAGCGGCCGAGGGTGTCGGCTTCGACGACGGCGGTCTCGCCCTTCTCGAGCAGCAGCGCGGCCACGCGCGTGTCGCCATAGAAGAGGTAGATGAATTCAGGGTCGCCGGCGGCCACCTTCACGTCGTAGCGGAAGGAACCGTCAGAGGCGGTCTTGACGGTGTCAAGATCCTTGTATACATTTATATCCAGCTGCTTGACGACCAGCTTCTTGTCGGGGGCACCGGCGAGGGTGCCGCGGATGTGGGCCTTGTCAGAGCAGGCAGCCAGGGAGAGCGCCGCAAGCGCGAGCGCGAGGAGTTTATTGCAATTTTTCATACTCGGAGAGAATCGCTGCGGCGGTCTGCGCCATTTGTTCCGGGGTGAAGGTCGGGCGGACCTTGCGGAAATCCAGGTCGCCCTCGGTCTGGAGCGGGACCAGGTGGATGTGCGTGTGGGGCACTTCCATGCCCAGCACGGCCACGCCCACGCGCTGGCAGGGCACCGCGGCCTTCAGGGCCGTGGCCACCTTGCGCGCAAAGGCCCAGAGGCCGGCGTACGTGGCCTCATCGAGGTGGAAAATGTAGTCGTCTTCGACCTTCTTGGGAATCACGAGGGTGTGCCCCTGCGCAAGCGGGCTGATGTCGAGGAAGGCGTAGTAGTCTTCGTTCTCCGCCACTTTGTAGGACGGGATCTCGCCCTGAGCGATGCGGGTAAAAATCGTAGCCATCAGAACGTGATATCAAGAATCTTGAACTGCATGACGCCGGAGGGCACCTTAGCCTCGACGACCTCGCCCTTGGAGTGGCCCATCAGGGCCTTGCCGATCGGGGTCGTGGCGGCGAGCTTGCCCTTCGAGAAATCGGCCTCGCTTTCGCCCACGATGGTGAATTCCATCACGCGGTGGTTGGCGAGGTTCTCGACCTTGACGGTATTGAGCATCTGGACGTGGTCGCAGTTGAGCTGCGAGCTGTCCAGAACCTTGGCGTTAACCACCTGATTCTGCAGTTTGGCAATCTTCAGTTCGAGCAGGCCCTGCGCTTCGCGGGCCGACTCGTATTCCGCGTTCTCGGAGAGGTCGCCCTTTTCGCGGGCCTCTGCGATCGCAGCGGCGATGACCGGGCGCTGAGCCAACGCCTCGGCGAGTTCCTTCTTGAGCTTATCCAGCCCTTCCTGGCTCATGTAATGTGCTTCAGACATAGTTATTGTGTTTTCGTTCAATCAACTAAAAAGGAGTCCTGCCAATACGGCAGAACCCTTGTTGCTTTTGCAAATATACATATTTATTTGATAAACGACAAATATCCCGCCTTCGGCTATTTTTATTATCTTTGTACGGATAATCTTCAAAACAAGTCACTTATGGTCAAGCATATCATCCTCTGGACGCTGAATCCGGAGCTTTCGGAAGAAGAAAAACAGGCCGTCAAGGCCGGGATCAAAGAAGGCCTCGAGGGCCTGGTCGGCCAGGTGCCGGGGCTGCTCGACGTGAAGGTGCACATCGACGGCCGCCTGGCCTCCTCCAACGCCGACGTGATGCTCGACAGCACGCTGGAGAGCGCGGAGGCGCTGGCGGGCTACGCCAAGCACCCGGCGCACGTCGCCGTGGCGAACGGCAAAGTCCGCCCCTACACCGTCCAGCGCTCCTGCCTGGACTTTGAGATCTAGAAGAGCTTTTTGCGACTGACGGTCGCGACGAAATCCTTCAGGTAGAAGGGCTCGAAATAGGCTACGTCGCGCCAGTGCTGTGCTTCGAATTCCCGCGTAGCGGGGACGAGCAGGGCGCTGGCGCGCGGGTTTGTCTGCACGAAGTGCGCGTCCGGCCCGGCCAGGGCCTCCCGGCATTTCTCGGCGCCGTCGCCGATGAACAGCACCGGCCCCTCGGCGCGCTGGGCGCGGAAACTCTCCGCGTTGATGACCTGCGGCGCCACGTCGGTCAGGCGCTCGCCTTCGGGCGTGAACACGGCCGCGTAGACTTCCATGCGGCGCGCGTCAATCATCGGAATCACGTATTTGCAGCCCGCGGGCAGCTGACCCTCGGCGCGCGCCTGGTGGACCAGCAGCTCGAGCGTGCCCACGGAAAGCAGCGGCACGCCGGCGGCGAAGCAGATTCCCTTAGCGGTAGATACGCCCACGCGCAGGCCGGTGTAGGACCCCGGGCCTGCGCTGACGCAGACGGCGTCCAGGTCGGCGGCGCGCAGCCCCCGTTCCTGCAGGACCTCCTGCACGTACGGGGCGGTCATGGCCGCATGGGCGCGGGGCTCCGCGCTCTCGCGGAAGGCGGTCACGCGGCCGTCCTCTGCCAGCGCCACCGAGCAGAGCGCGGTGGACGTCTCAATCAGGAGAAATTTAGACATGGGCGGCAGATCCGACGGCGGCCGCAGCGGCGTCGGCACCATTGGAGATCCAGGTCTTCAGGATCGGGAATACAGTGTTGCCGAGTTCGCGCAGTGCATTGTACACCACGGCGTCCTCCAGGTAAGTGTCACGCATGAAGTGCAGCGTGCCGTTGAGCACCTCGAAAAGCTGGATGAGCAGCGCGAGGATGAGCGCGCATTTGATGACGGCGAAGACCACGCCGAGCAGCTTGTTCAGGAAACCCAGCGACAGGGCGCTGAGCGCCTTGGTGATCAGCGAAGAGATCAGGCCCAGCACCAGCGCGATCACGAGTGCGATCAGAATGAAGGCGACGACCTTCAGCACCGTGGGATCCCAGGACACATACTGCCCCAGATAAGCCCCCAGCCCTGCGGAAAAATGGTAGGCCGCCCAGGCGGCTACAATGAGTGCGACAAGGTCTGCGACCTGCTTGACCAAACCTTTGGTGAGGCCGCTGATGACGGCGGGGATGAAACAGAGCAAAAGAATGATGTCCATAATCGGCATATTTTGTTGAATGCGTAAAATTCGTTAAATTTGCAGACTAAATTCAGACGCAAAATTAGGCAAAAAATATGACATTCAAAGAGTATAACGGCTTGGACTTGGTTTCCGTGGGGAAGGAAGTGCTCGAGCGCTGGCAGAAACGCCACGCTTTTGAGCGTTCGCTGGCCCTGCGCGAAGGCGCCCCGGAGTTCATCTTTTTCGAAGGTCCGCCTTCCGCCAACGGCATGCCGGGCATCCACCACGTGATGGCCCGCTCCATCAAGGACGCCGTCTGCCGCTATAAGACGCAGGCCGGTTTCAAGGTGCGCCGCCGCGCCGGTTGGGACACCCACGGCCTCCCGGTCGAGCTGGGTGTGGAGAAGAAGCTCGGCATCACCAAGGAAGACATCGGCACGAAGATCTCCGTCGAGGACTACAACCGCACTTGCCGCGAAGAGGTGATGAAATATACCGCCGAGTGGCGCAACCTCACCGAGCGCATCGGCTACTGGGTTGACATGGACGACCCGTACATCACCTACGACAACCGTTATATCGAAACGCTCTGGTATCTCCTGAAGGATATCTACGGCAAGGGCCTCCTTTATAAGGGCAAGAGCATCCAGCCGTACAGCCCGGCCGCCGGCACGGGCCTGAGCACGCACGAACTCAACCAGCCGGGCTGCTACCGCGACGTCAAGGACACGACCTGCACGGTGCAGTTCAAAGTGGTGGGGGAGGAAGACCTCTATTTCCTCGCCTGGACCACGACCCCCTGGACCCTCGCTTCCAACACGGCGCTCTGCGTCGGCCCCAATATCGACTACGTCAAAGTCCGCTCCGAGAACCCTTACACCGGCACGCCCGCGACCTACATCGTCGCCGAGGCGCTCGTCGGCACGCTCTTTGGCGGCAAAGTTCCCTTCGAGGTCCTGCCCGGCAGCGTCAAGGGCCGCGACCTCGTGGGCATGCGCTACGAGCAGCTGATCCCCTGGTTCCAGCCGGACGGCGACGCCTTCCGCGTGATCCCCGGCGACTACGTCAGCACGGAGGAAGGTACGGGCATCGTCCACATTGCGCCGACCTTCGGCGCGGACGACGCCAAGGTGGCCCGCGCAGCGGGCATCGCCGCCCTGCAGGTCATCGACCGCAACGGCGATCCGCAGGCGCAGGTGGACCTGCAGGGCCGTTTCTTCCGCCTGGAAGACCTCGACCCGCAGTACGTTGCCACGCACGTGAGCCCGGACTACGCCGAGTGGGCCGGCCGCTACGTGAAGAACGCCTACGACAGCTCCCTCGCGCCGGACGCCCCGACCCTCGACATCGACCTCTGCGTCATGCTCAAGGCCGCCGGCAAGGCGTTCAAGATCGAGAAGCACGTCCACTCCTACCCGCACTGCTGGCGCACCGACAAACCGGTGCTCTACTATCCGCTGGACAGCTGGTTCATCAAGACCACGGCCGTGCGCGAGCAGATGATGTCCCTGAACGAGCAGATCACCTGGAAGCCGGAATCCACCGGCACGGGCCGCTTCGGCAAATGGCTGGAGAACATCCAGGACTGGAACCTCAGCCGTAGCCGCTACTGGGGCACCCCGCTGCCCATCTGGCGCAGCGAGGACGGCAAGGAAGAGATCTGCATCGGCTCCGTCAAGGAGCTTTACGCTGAAATCGACAAGGCGGTCGCCGCCGGCTTCATGGCCGCGAACCCGCTGCGCGAGCGGGGCTTCGACCCCGCCGATATGTCCAAGGAGAATTACGACAAGATCGATCTGCACCGTCCGTACGTGGACCAGATCTTCCTCGTCAGTCCCTCGGGCAAAAAGATGACCCGCGAGACCGACCTCATCGACGTGTGGTTCGACTCCGGCGCCATGCCGTACGCCCAGACGGGCCTGCGCGGCATCGACAGCCCGGACTTCGGCTGCACGGCCGACTTCATCGCCGAAGGCGTCGACCAGACCCGCGGCTGGTTCTACACCCTGCACGCCATCCACACGATGGTCAGCGGCACGCCCGCCTTCAAGCGCGTGATCTCCAACGGCCTCGTGCTCGACAAGAAGGGTGAGAAGATGAGCAAGCGCCTGGGCAACGCCGTGGATCCCTTCCAGGCGATGGACAAATACGGCGCCGACGCGCTCCGCTGGTACATGATGACCAACGCCCAGCCCTGGGACAACCTCAAGTTCGACGAGGCGGGCGTGGAGGAAGTGCGCCGCAAGTTCTTCGGCACGCTCTATAATTCCTATTCCGTCTTCGCGCTCTACGCGAATATCGACGGATTCGACCCGGCGGCCAAGGCCGTGCCCTACGAGCACCGGCCGATGTTCGACCGCTGGATCATCAGTCGGCTGAACACCCTCGTGAAGGGTGTTGTGGCCGCCTACGAAGATTTCGACATCACCACGGCGGGTCGCCTGGTGCAGGATTTCGTCTGCGACGACCTGTCCAACTGGTACATCCGCCTGAATAAGAAGCGCCTTTGGGGTAAGGGCATGGGTGAGGACAAGCTCGCCGCCTACCAGACCCTCTACGAGGTGCTGAAGGGTGTCGCCCTGCTGGGCGCCCCGATCGCCCCGTTCTTCATGGAGCGCCTCTGGCTCGACCTCGTGCCGGACGCCGACTCGGTGCACTACTGCCCGATGCCGACCTTCGAGCCCAACCGCGTGGACGAGGGCCTGGAGGAGAGCATGGGCTTCGCCCAGAAGGCTTCCTCGATGGTGCTGGCGCTGCGCAAGAAGGTGGGCATCAACGTCCGCAAGCCGCTGGCCAAGGTACTGGTCCCGGTGCTCGACGACACGGTCAAGGAGCACATCCAGCGCGTCAGCGACATCTTCCTGACGGAAGTGAATGTCAAGGAAATCGAGTTCCTGCACGATACCGTGGGCCTGATCACCAAGAAGATCAAGCCGAACTTCAAGACCCTCGGCAAGATCTACGGCAAGCAGATGAAGGAAATCGCCGCGGCCTTCGGCCAGCTCTCCCAGGAGGAGATCGCCGCCATCGAGCGCGCCGAGGCGGAGTATGTCCTGCACCTGCCATCCGGCGACGTCGCTCTGAACAAGGGCGACTACGAGATCAGCTCCGAGGACATGCCCGGCTGGCTCGTGGCCACCGAGGGCTCCCTCACGCTCGCCCTGGACATCGTCCAGACGCCGGAGCTGGTCCGCGAGGGCCACGCCCGCGAGCTCATCCATCCGATCCAGACCCTCCGCAAGGACAGCGGATTCGAGATCACGGACCGGATCGACACCGTCATCTATGCCGACGGCGCCGCCGCGGAGGAGATCCGCGCCGCCCTCGCCGAGCATGCAGAATATGTCGCCGCCCAGACCCTGTCGCGCTCCCTGGAGCTGAAGCCGCTCGCCGAAGCCCCGCAGGACGCCGCCGAAGTGGAATGGGGCGATGGTAAGATCCACATTACAGTCAAAAGATAATTAGTTAACCGTTCATAGTATGGAAAAGACAGACCAAACTGCCAAGACCCGTTACTCGGATGCTGAACTCGCCGAGTTCAAAGTCATCATCGAAGAGAAACTCGCCAAAGCCAAGGCGGAATACAACACCCTCCGCCAGGTGGTGATGCATAACGGTACCAACGACATCGAGGACACGACGCCGTCCTTCCGGACCGTCGAGGACGACGGTGCGTTCCAGCTTTCCAAGGAGGAGGCCAGCCAGATGGCCCAGCGCCAGTACAAGTTCATCCAGAACCTGGAGGCCGCGCTGGTGCGCATCGAGAACAAGACCTACGGCATCTGCCGCGTGACCGGGCAGCTCATTCCGAAGGAGCGCCTGCGCCTCGTCCCGCACGCCACCCTGACCGTCGAGGCCAAGGAAATGCTCGCCAAGCAGGGCAAGAACTAACGGGAGATGAAGCTGTCCCAAGGCAAACGGCTCCTGCTGCTGGGAGTCCTGCTCGTCGTCATTGACCAGGTGATCAAGTACCTGGTCAAGACGAATATGGAGCTGGGCGAACAGATCTACGTGATCGGGCAGTGGTTCCGGCTTTCGTTCGTGGAGAACGAGGGCATGGCCTTCGGCATGGCTTTCGGCGGGCAGATCGGCAAGTTCCTGCTCTCGCTCTTCCGCATCGTGCTGAGCGGCGCGCTGATCTGGTGGATCCGCTCGCTGATCAAGAAAGGGGACACCCCGAAGGGGGTGCTGGTGGGCCTGACGCTCATCACGGCCGGCGCCATCGGCAACATCGTCGACAGCCTCTTCTATGGCCTGATCTGGGACTACGCGCCCTTCATGTTCGGCAAGGTGGTCGACATGTTCTTCTTCCCGATCATCCGGGACGGCGAGCGCGTGATCTTCTTCAGCCCGGTGTTCAACTTCGCCGATTCCTGCGTCACGGTCGGCGCCTTTTATCTATTGCTCTTCCAGTGGCGCTTCTTCATGGCCGACGAGAAGAAGCCGTAGCCGTCATTCGCCGGCCTGACCGGCGAATCCATATATTTTTGCTAATTTTGCAGTCCCAATCCGGAGGTGTGGCCGAGTGGTCGATGGCGGCAGTCTTGAAAACTGTTGAACGGCAACGTTCCGGGGGTTCGAATCCCTCCGCCTCCGCATAAGAAGCAGCGCAAACGCGCTGCTTCTTTTCGCTCCGGCGTCGGGATTGGCGCTTCGCGCCTCCCGATCGATCCCCCTGCACCCCCAGGGGACGGGGGAAAGGGTTCCCCCGCCTCGCTTCGCGAGCCCCCTTCTGTCGGCCTTCGGCCTCCGAGTCGTCAGAACTGCCTCGCGGGAACCAAAGGCGTACAAATGGGGAAGGTCTAATTCCAGGCCCGACACCTTTCCCGGGAAAAACCGCTCTGGCTATCGTGAAAGCCGGAATCTGCGGGGAAGGTCTGACACCTATAATGAAACCTTCCCCAGAAAAGGGTTTTCGGCCGGAGGGCTCCGAGAATTTAAAAATCGATGAAATTACGTGCCGCAAGCCATAGCTATCGCTCCTGCGCCTTCCCCACCCGCTGCGTAGCTATTAAATAGCACAGAATCCCACACTCGCCGCTTCCCTAAAATGCAAGTAGCCTGCCGAAATCCCGGCAGGCTACTTGCATATTTGGCCATTTTTGCGAGTAGCCTGTCCATTATCTGACAGGCTTCTCGCAGTGTGTTACGCGGCGAGCCGCTTCTCCAGCCGCTCGCGGATGGCCGCGATGAACTGGGCGGAGTTAGCCGGCTTGGGGGTGATGCCCTCCATCAGACCCACGAGGTCCTTGGTGGCGATGCCCTCACCGAGGGTGTCGAAGCACGCGGCCTCCAGCTCGTCCGCAAAGCGGACCAGCTCCTGCAGGCCGTCCTTGACGCCGCGCTGGCGCAGGGCGCCGCTCCAGGCGAAGATCGTGGCCATCGGGTTGGTGGACGTCTCCTCACCCTGCAGATACTTATAATAGTGGCGCGTCACGGTGCCGTGGGCGGCCTCGTACTCGTAGTTGCCGTCCGGGCTGACGAGCACGCTAGTCATCATGGCGAGCGAGCCGAAGGCCGTCGAGACCATGTCGCTCATCACGTCGCCGTCGTAGTTCTTGCAGGCCCAGATGAATCCACCCTTGCTGCGGATCACGCGCGCGACCGCGTCGTCGATCAGCGTATAGAAATAGGTGATGCCGAGCTCCTCGAAGCGGGCCTTGTACTCCTGGAAGACCTCGTCGAAGATCTCGCGGAAGCGGGCGTCGTAGGTCTTGGAGATGGTGTCCTTGGTGGAGAACCAGAGGTCTTGCTTCGTGTCGGTGGCGTACTTGAAGCACGCGTGCGCGAAGGAGCGGATGGACGCGTCGGTGTTGTGCATGCCCTGGATGACGCCCGGGCCCTTGAAGGCCTGGATCGTCACCTCCTGATGGCTGCCGTCCGCGCCGTCGAAGACGAGCTTCGCCGTGCCCGGGCCGCCGGCCTTCAGCTCAACGCTCTTGTAGACGTCGCCGTAGGCATGGCGGGCGATGGTGATGGGCTTCTCCCAGTTTTTGACCACGGGATGGATGGTCGGGATGGTGATGGGCGCGCGGAAGACCGTGCCGTCCAGGATGGAGCGGATGGTGCCGTTGGGGCTCTTCCACATCTGGTGGAGCTTATACTCCGTCATGCGCTGCGCGTTGGGCGTGATGGTGGCGCACTTGACGCCCACGCCGTACTTCTTGCAGGCCTGGGCGGCGTCAATGGTGATCTGGTCGCCGGTCTCATCGCGCTTGGGGAGGCCGAGGTCGTAGTATTCCACCTTCAGGTCCACGAAAGGCAGGATGAGCTCATCCTTGATCATCTTCCAGAGGATCCTGGTCATCTCGTCGCCGTCCATCTCTACGAGCGGCGTGGTCATCTGTATCTTTTTCATATCAATGGTTTATTCAAAAAAGGCCGATAAAGATAGAGAAATAATCTGAAAACTGAAATAGAGGCGCCCGGGAGCGATCCCGGACGCCTCTATCCTTATTTCACAAACCTATGGACCTAGAAGAGGAAGGCGACACCGGCCGTCAAGCGGGTGTTCTTTCGGGAGACGCCTTCGGTGGTGCCGATGTAGCGGTTGAGCATGCCCCAGTCGTAGCCGACGTTGAAGCGGATCATGTCCGCAATCTCGAAGCCGAGACCGGCGCCGAGCAGGATGTCGAAGCGGCCGTAGCCGTCGTTGTTGTAGTTGTCCACGGTGGAACCGGCGCTGATCCCAAGGACGGTGCCGTTGTACACCGTCGTGGAGGCGAGGCCGATGGCTGCGGTCGGGCCGGCATAGGCGAAGACGCGGAAGCCGTCGGTGAGCTCAGCGCCGAAGCTGAAGGTCAGAGGAACATTGATATAATGCTCGGTGATCTTGCCGCTGACGTTGGCCACGCCGCCGATGTTGGTGGCGTCGCCCTTGGTGAGGAACTCATAGTAGACGCCCGGCGTGAAGTTCAGGCCGCTCACCACGGGGATGGTGTAGCCGAAGCCGGCGTAGAAGCCGTTGAGGGCGGTGTTGCTGGGATCTGCGTTCTTGCTGAGTTTGTAAGATTCGACGGAGTTGACGTAGCCGGCGCCGATGCTCATCTGAGCGTTGGCCTGCGTGCCGGCGAGCAGCAGAAGTGCTGCACTGAGAATCACGGTAAACTTTTTCATACGTATTTATGATAATATTGTATTGTGTACATAATAAGATGATCCTTCCCCGCGGAATGTTGCATCCTTTGCGAATGCGGAAAATAATGTACCTTTGCACCGGTTTTTCCGAATATGAGATACGGCTCGCTGACCAAACTCCTTGTCTCCCTGGCATTGCCCATTTTCATCGACACGCTGCTTGTCATGACCCTGGGCGCGGCCGACACGTTCATGCTCAGCCGGTACTCGGATGAGAGCGTGGCGGCCGTGGGGCTCGTCAACCAGCTGGTCAACATCGTCTTCATTATCTTCCAGGTCATCTCGATGGCCACTTCCATCCTCTGCTCCCAGTATGTGGGGGCGGGGCAGCGCGACCGGGTGCTGCAGGTGATGGGGATCTCAGTCCTGTTCAATCTCATCCTCGGGATGGGGTTCAGCATGTTCCTGCACGGCAAAGCCGCGCACCTGCTGGGCATGATGGGCGTCCGGGAAGAACTGTACGCGCAGAGTTTCACATACATGCGCACCGTGGGCGCGTTCGCCTTCTTCCAGGCCGTGTCGCTGTCGGCGGCGGCCGCCTTGCGGAGTGTCGACATGGCGTATTATCCCATGTACGTGTCCGGGCTGGTCAATGTCATCAACATCCTCGGCAACTATGCGCTCATCTTCGGTAAGTTCGGCCTGCCGGCGCTGGGCGTGCAGGGCGCAGCCATCTCGACGGTGCTCTGCCGCGGGCTGTCCTCGGCGCTGCTGCTGTTCCTGCTTTTCCGCAAATACATCGTGCACCTGCCCAAGGGGTTGTTCCGTCCGTTCCCCTGGCAGGAGGCGGGCAAGCTATTCAAGGTGGGCATCCCGTCGGCCGGTGAGCAGATGTCCTACAGCCTATCGATGGTCGTCGTGACCTACTTCATCAATTTCCTGGGGAATGACGAACTGGCCACGCGCACCTATGCCCAGACCATCACCATGTTTGTGTACCTGTTCTCGATGGCCGCGGCGCAGGGCGGCGCCATCGTGATCGGGCACCTGACCGGCATGAAGAAATACGAAGCCGCTTTCGCGCTGGGCCGCAGGGTGCTGCGCGTGTCGGTAGCCGTCACGTTCGTGCTCTCTTTTCTTACCGCCTGTTTCGGGCATACCATCTACTCCCTGCTGAGTGACAACGAGCACATCATCCGCCTGGGCGCCATCGTGCTCTGGGTCGATATCATGGTCGAGGTGGGTCGGGCCATCAATCTGTTCGCCGTGAACTCGCTGCGTGCGGCCGGAGACATCTATTATCCCGTGACTGTCGGCATCATCGTCTGCTGGACCGTAACCGTGGGTGGCAGCTGGCTGCTGGGCATCGGCCTCCATGGCGGCCTCATCGCCCTGTGGTGCGCCCTGGTCCTCGACGAATGCACCCGCGGCATCATCTTCATCCGCCGCTGGAAATCCCGCAAGTGGACCGCCAAGTCGCTGGTATAATCAAAAAGCCGTCAGCAATTTGCTGACGGCTTTTGGTAGGGACGATCGGGGTCGAACCGATGACCTCTTGAATGTGACTCAAGCGCTCTGAACCAACTGAGCTACGCCCCTGTCTCACTTTGGGAATGCAAAAATAGACCATTTTTTAGATAATCGCAAATTTTTTCATACCTTTGCATTCCCCAATCGACTGGTGAGTTGTCCGAGTGGTTGAAGGAGCCTGCCTCGAAAACAGGTGTACGGCAACGTACCGGGGGTTCGAATCCCTCACTCACCGCGCTATGCAAAGCAAATCAGGGGCGCCGCACATATGTGCGGCGCTTTTGCGTAATGGGGTGACCGTCAAGAGCTTGCTCTTGTAAGGGCACACCAGCACGCAAAAAGAGACGAAGTCTCGCCCCGATTTGCTTTGCTCGCGGTGACCGAGGGAGGTGCAAAGGAGCGAAGCGACTGCGCAAATCCCTCACTCACCGCCTTAAAGAGCCGACGTTTATGCGTCGGCTTTTTGTTTTCCGGCGGGGAATGCGTACATTTGATACACGTATGGACAGACGCGATTTCCTCAAGACCGCCGCCGCGGCGGGAGCCGGCGCGGCGCTGCTCGGCACCGCCGGGGCCTGCGCCCCGTCGGCGGGCGCCCCCAAGGCCTACCGCGTGGGCGGCAGCGCCCGCATGCAACTGAGCTGGGAGCCCTATGAGCTGCAGCTCCGCCACACCTTCACCGTGGCCTCCTATTCCCGGACCACCACCCCCGACGTGCAGGTCGAGATCCGCTACGACGGGTTCGTCGGCCACGGCGAGGCGTCCATGCCCCCGTATCTCGGG
The DNA here is from genome assembly GCA_902768985.1 of uncultured Bacteroidia bacterium. Taxonomy (GTDB): domain Bacteria; phylum Bacteroidota; class Bacteroidia; order Bacteroidales; family UBA932; genus Cryptobacteroides. The sequence continues at coordinate 159,619 of CACXNA010000016.1, forward strand.
CAGACGGTGGAGAGCGTGTGCGCATTTCTCGAAAAGGTGGACCTCGCGCAGTTCGCGGACCCCTTCCAGCTGGAGGACATCCTCGCGTACGTGGACAGCCTCTCGCCGGGCGACACCGCGGCGAAAGCCGCCGTCGACATCGCCCTGCACGACCTTGTGGGCCAGCTCCTCGGGCAGCCCTGGTGGCGCCTCTGGGGCCTGAACGCCGACAAGGCGCCGAACACCACCTTCACCATCGGCATCGACACGCCGGACGTCGTCCGGGAAAAGACGCGCGAATGCGCGGACCGCTTCCGCATCCTGAAGGTCAAGGTGGGCCTGGACAACGACTACGAGATGATCCGCACCATCCGCGAGGTCACCGACCTGCCCCTCGCGGTGGATGCCAACCAGGGCTGGACCGACCGCCAGCAGGCCCTCGACGAGATCTTCTGGTTGCAGGAGCACGGTGTCGTCATGGTCGAGCAGCCGATGCCCAAGGAGCGCCTGGATGACAACGCCTGGATCACGGAGCGCAGTCCGCTGCCCATTTTCGCCGACGAGGCGGTCCAGCGGCTGGCCGACGTCCCGTCGCTGGTGGGTGCGTACAACGGCATCAATATCAAGCTGATGAAATGTACCGGCATGCGTGAGGCCTGGCGCATGGCCTCTTTTGCGCGTGCCGTCGGCATGCGCGTCATGCTGGGCTGCATGACCGAGACCTCCTGCGCCGTCACGGCCGCCGCGCACCTCTCGCCGCTGGCCGACTTCGCCGACCTCGACGGCAATCTTCTCATCTCCAACGACCGCTTCAGCGGGGTGACCGTTTCCGGCGGCCGCCTCATCCTCCCCGACGCCCCCGGCCTGGGCCTGAAGGCCCTTTGACCTCAAAAAAACAGATCCCTGGAGGCCAGGGATCTGTAAAAAGCTGTGCCGGCAGGTGCTACATGAACAGAAGCCGTTCGACGGACATCATGAGGCAAATAAGGAAAAACATGGCTTTTGGTTTGTTGGATGGTTCGTTAGACGGTCAATAATTCAGTGCTGATGAATCCGGTGGCGACCAGGATTCCGAGGGCCACCACGGAGAGCAGCCAGAGGATGAAGATCACCAGGCCCGGGTGCCACTTCGGCGGCTTGAAGCCGAAGAGGAGCTGGAGCGCGCCGTAGAGGATGCCGAGGAAGGGGAGGAAGCACACGAGCGCCACCAGGATGTTGACGCCGGGCTGGGCCAGTGCGTGCGCTGCCTGCGGGGCATACATGTGCAGCTCGGTCAGGCCCTGGTCGTAGAGCCGGCCCAGGCCGAGGAAGCCGTCGCCGTGGCGGTTGCCGAGCCAGCCGCTGCCGAAGCCCCAGAGGCTGCCGGTGAACAGGCCGGCGAAGCCGACGATGAGCAGGACCACGCCGATCAGCTTGCCGAAGATATTCGCGAATTCACTCCAGGCCGAGGACTGGCCGACGGACTTGACGGCCTCCTCAAACTCCTTGGCACCGGCCTCGACGCTGCGCTGGATGCTGTTCAGCGTGCCGTCCTCGCCGCGCTGCTCCCAGCGCTGGCGGACGGTCTTGGCCGCCGGCATGCAGATCCAGAGGATGACGTAGATCGTCGGCGCGCCCATGGAGATGCGCCAGCCGACGCCGTGGTGCCAGAAGCCGAAGGTGAACACGACCGTGAACAGGACGAAGAGGATTCGGAACAGGGCGACGTCCTGCTTGAAGTAGGCCGCCAGGCCGCTGCACACGCCCGCGACCATCTTGTTCTCCAGGTCGCGGTACAGTTTGCGCTGCCGTCTCTCGTCATTCGACGTACCCTTTCCGTCATTCGCCGGCCCGGCCGGCGAATTTCCCTCCGCGCCGGCTTCCTCCTCCGCGGCCTCGATGTCCTCCGGACGGCCGAGGATGCCGATGGCCTCCTCGATCATCGGGCGGGACACGACGCCGTCGCGGCCGGCCTTCTCCATCAGGAGCTCGGCCATGCGCTCCTCGATGCCGTCGAGGATCTCGCCGCCGCCGGCGCGGCCGTCATAATATTTCTCGAGCTCGCCGAGGTAGTCCTCGGCCAGGCGGGCGGCGTCGCTTTCCAGGGTGAAGGCGTAACCGCCGAGGCTGACTCTTTCTATTTCTTTCATACGCGTTTGAGGGTGTTGACGGATTCAATGATTTCCTGCCAGGCAGCGTCCATCTGGGCGAGCTGCTCCCGGCCTTTGTCGGAGAGGACGTAGTACTTGCGGGGCGGGCCCTGGGTGGACTCTTCCCAGCGGTAGTCGAGCAGGCCCTGGTTCTTCTGCCGGATCAGCAGGGGATAGAGGGTGCCTTCGACGACGATCATGCCGGCGGCCTTGAGCTCCTCGATGAGCGAGGAGGCATAGGCTTCGTGCTTGCCCAGGATCGAGAGGATGCAGTAGTCGAGCAAGCCCTTGCGCATCTGTGCGCGGATGTTTTCGATGGTGTTCTCCATGGCGGCTACTTATTGGTGGATTGGGCAAACTTGGCGAGGTTCTCGGCCGTGACGGGCAGGCCGTACATCTCGCACTTCTGGGTCGGGGTGAGGGCCTTGGGGATGGCGATCCAGCAGATCACGTAGATCCAGAAGCCGGCCAGGCCGGCCACCAGGGCCACGAGCATCAGGACGCGCGTCAGGACGACGTCGATGTCCAGGTAGATGGCGAGGCCCGCGCAGACGCCGGCGATGCGCCGGTTGTCGTAGTCGCGGTAGATCTTTTTGCGCTCCGTCGCGCTGCCGGCGGCGGGGGCGGGGCCCGCTTCGGGGCTCTCCGGCGCGCCGTCGGGCATGCCGAGCTGGCGCGTGACGCGCTCCACGAGCTCGAGCTTCACGACGCGTCCGCCCGTGCCCACTTCCTGGGCGAAGAGTTCGGCGATGCGGGACTCGAGGTCCTCCATCACTTCGGCGTTCTGCGTATAGGGCACGCCCGACGACGCGGCGAGGCGGGTGCGGAAGTGCTCCAGGTACTCGCTCAGGCGGTTGTAGGCGTCTTCTTCCAGCGTGAAGCTGCGGTTCGCAAGGCTGATGTTGAATACTTTTTTCATTTCTCTAGAACTTTGACACTGCAAAGATATATAAATTTTCTAATACCTTGTATCGCAAAGTACCAAAAATTTGCAAAATATTTTTCAAGTTGTTTTTCTCTCGGAAACGAAGTACCTTTGTATATATATGAGAAGAATCTTCTGCATACTGCTGCTCGCCGCGCTGGCGCTCCCGGCCGCGGCGCAGCCCGCCCGCTTCAACTGGGAATACGGCGCGGACTTCCGCTACATCTTCGACAACCGCGAATTCGCTTACTCGAACGACGCCATCATCCCCTCCGGGACGATGCACACCATCGTGCTCGCACCGACGGTCGGCTTCAGCGTCGAGCAGTCTCCGAGGGTGCGGCACCGCCTGATGGCGGGCGTGGAGTTCGCGCACGACATGGGCTCGCACACCTGGACGGATTTCGCCCGGGAGCCTATCATCTATTATAACGCTCACGTGCGCGCGAGGAGGGGCACATTCGACGCCTTTGCGGGTGTCTTCTCCCGCAACAACGTGGAGGGTGCCTACGGCGAAGCTTTCTTCTCCGGCATGTTCCGCAACTCCGACCGCAACATCGAAGGCGTGCTCCTGAAGTGGCGCGCCGAGCGCTTTTACGCCGAGATCGCCTTCGACTGGATGGGACAGTACGGCCCCCAGACGCGCGAGCGCTTCCAGGTCTTCAGCGCCGGCCGCTGGCAGGCCAGCGAATGGTTCCAGCTGGGCTGGTCGGGGAGCTTCTATCATTACGCCTGCTCTGAGATTGCCCCCAACGTGGTGGACAACCACCTGCTGCAGCCGTGGGCGAAGGCGGATTTCTCCCGCCGGACCCGCTGGCAGGAGCTGTCGGTGCAGGCCGGTCTGTACGTCGCCTACCAGCTGGACCGCGGGCGCTCCATGCAGCCGGATATCCCCTGCGGCGGCGAGCTGAAGCTGACCGCGAAACGCTGGAACGTGATGCTCCAGAACACGACCTACGCGGGCGGCAACCTGATGCCCTTCTTCCGCGACCTCGACCCGGCGGGCATCCCGTACGCCACCAACCTCTACTTCGGCACGCCCTGCTTTGACAAGTTCTTCAACCTGTCCGAGCTGGCGTGGACCCCGCAGATCGCGCGCTACGTCTCGCTCCGCCTGGCCGCGCGCTTCTACGTCAGCGGCCAGGGCTTCCTCGGCTGGCAGCAGATCGCCTCGCTGCGCTTCGTGATATGAAGTACTGGGATTTCCGCGAAAGCGGCAAGCCGCAATATGACTATATAGCCTACACGGACGGGGGCTACCGCCTGCCGAAGAACTTCGGCGCGGCCGCCTGCATCGTCCTGGACGGGCGGGACGGCAAGCCCCTCTACCAGTGGAGCGAGGCGAGCCGCTACTCCACCAGCAACCGCCAGGAGCTCGCGGCCATCATCCACGCGCTGCTGCACGTCCCCGAGGGGAGCAGCGTGCTGGTGCGCAGCGACAGCGAGAATGGCATCGCGCAGCTGTCCGGCCAGGTGCGGAGCAAGAAAGACTTCGACCTGGTGCAGCTGTACCGCAAGGTGAAGAAGGAGCGCGCGCTGCAGGTGCAGCTGGAATGGGTGCGCAGCCACAGCGGCGACCGCTGGAATGACCACGTGGACGACCTCTGCATGGAGGCGCTGGACCTCTTCGAGACCAAGGGAACACACGTGCGCGAAGGGGTTGACCCGGATGCGCTGATTTCGTATATTTGCAAGCAATAAATCATCACGGATATGAAAATCGCGATCATCGGCGCCGGCAACATGGGCGGCGCCACCGCCCTGGGACTGGCAGGCGCCCTGCCTGACGCCCGCATCACGGTCACGGCGAAGCACGCCGCGACGCTGGAGAAATTCGCCGCCCGCGGCCTGCAGACCTCGCTCGACAACGTGTCGGCGGCTGCCGACGCGGACGTTGTCGTGCTGGGCGTGAAGCCCTGGCTCGCCCAGGGGGTGCTCGCCGAGCTGAAGCCGGCGCTCGCCGGCAAAGTGCTGGTCTCCTTCGTCGCCGGCGTGCCGGGCGCGGAGATGCTCACCTGGCTGGACGGCAGCGGCATCGCGGGTGCCTATTCCGTGATTCCCAATCTCGCGATCGAGGTAGGCGAGAGCATGAGCTTCATCCATGAGCTCTGCGGCACGCCGGAGACGCTCGCCACCGTGCGCGGCCTCTTCGACGCCGTCGGCCGCACGGCCGTCGTGGACGAGAAGCGGCTGAACGCCGGCATGATGCTCGCCTCCTGCGGCACCGCGTTCGCGCTCCGCTACGTCCGCGCCTCCGCCGAGGGCGGCGTGGAGCTGGGTCTCTACCCGCAGGAAGCGCTCGACGCCGCGCTGCAGACCGTGCGGGGCGCCGCCGCCCTGCTCGCGGCGCGCGGCACGCACCCCGAGGCGGAGATCGACCGCGTGACCACGCCCGGCGGCATCACCATCAAGGGCCTGAACGCGATGGAAGAGGCGGGCTTCTCCGCCGCCGTCATCGCCGGCCTGAAGGCCTGGAAGCCGAAGCAGTAACTGAATGCCTCATAAAACAAATCCGTGGCTCCCGGCAGGGAACCACGGATTTGTTTATCCGGAGGACGAATCCTAATACTTGTTCAGCGGAACGCCGGCGGTCATGCGGTGGACGCGCTGCTTGACATCCTCGAGCAGGGCGTTGTGCTCCTGGAGGGAGGCCTGCTGGGCGTCGGTGAGCGGCTCGCCCTTCTTGACGGACAGGGCGTCGATGTGCTTGGCGCAGGAGCCGAGGACCTCGTCGATCAGGGCGACGATCTCCTCCATGTCCTTCTCCACGAAGCCGCGGGAGGTCACGGCCGGGGTTCCGATGCGGAAACCGGAGGTCTGGAACGGGCTGCGGGTGTCGAAGGGGACCATGTTCTTGTTGAGCGTGATCGCGGCGAGCTCCAGCTGCTGCTCGGCGATGCGGCCGGTGACTTCGTCAAACTTGCCGCGCAGGTCGATGAGCATCAGGTGGTTGTCGGTGCCGCCGGAGACGACCTTGTAGCCGCGGCGGAGGAACTCCGCGCACATGGCCTGGGCGTTCGCGATCACCTGCTTCTGGTACTGGACATATTCCGGCTGGGCGGCCTCGAAGAAGGCCACGGCCTTGGCCGCGATGACGTGCTCGAGCGGACCGCCCTGCACACCGGGGAAGACATAGGAATCGAGGACCTGGCTCATCTTCTTGACGACGCCCTTCGGGGTCGTGCGGCCCTGGGGATCGTCGAAGTCCTTGCCGATGAGGATCACGCCGCCGCGCGGACCGCGCAGGGTCTTGTGCGTGGTGGAGGTCACGATGTGGGCGTACTTGACAGGGTTTTTCAGCAGGCCCGCGGCGATCAGGCCGGCGGTGTGGGCCATGTCGATCCAGAGGATCGCGCCCACCTTGTCGGCGATGGCGCGCATGCGCTCGTAGTCCCATTCGCGGGAATACGCGGAAGCGCCGCCGATGATCAGCTTCGGCTTGTTCTCGAGGGCGAGCTGCTCCATCTTGTCATAATCCACGCGGCCGGTCTCGGGATCCAGCCCGTAAGCCACGGCGTTGTAGAGGAGGCCGGAGGCGTTGACGGGGGAGCCGTGGGTGAGGTGGCCGCCCTGGCTGAGGTCCAGGCCCATGAAGGTGTCGCCGGGCTTGAGGATGGACATGGTCACGGCCATGTTCGCCTGGGCGCCGGAGTGGGGCTGGACGTTGGCCCATTCGGCCCCGTAGAGGGCCTTGAGGCGGTCGATGGCCAGCTGCTCGATCTGGTCAACGATCTCGCAGCCACCGTAGTAGCGCTTGCCGGGATAGCCCTCTGCATACTTGTTCGTGCAGATGGAGCCCATGGCGGTGAGCACCTCGTCGGTGACATAGTTTTCAGACGCGATGAGTTCGAGGCCGGCTTTCTGCCGCTCATACTCTTTCTTGATCAGATCGGAGATTTGGATGTCCTGTTTCATACGGCTAATTAAAAATATGCCCGCAAAGGTAATACTTTTTTCCGTATCTTTGCGCTCTATGAGCGACAGGAAATTGCTTAATATAGAATTGGGTCGCGTGCGCGCGGACGCGTACCGCGATCTGCCGCCCTCCGGCGTCGTGCTCGTGCTGGACAACATCCGCAGCGCGCACAACGTGGGGAGCGCTTTCCGCACCGGCGACGCCTTCAAGGCCGACAAGGTCTGGCTCTGCGGCATCTGCGCCGCGCCGCCCTCCGCCGAGATCCACAAGGTGGCCCTCGGCGCCGAGCTGAGCATGCCCTGGGAGCACGTGGACGACACGCTCGCGCTGGTCCGGCGCCTGCGCGCCGAGGGCTGGACGGTCGTCTGCGCCGAGCAGACGGAGCATGCGGTGAGCCTGGAGAATTTCCGGCGCGAGCCGGGGCGGCGCTACGCCGTCGTGTTCGGCAACGAGGTGGATGGCGTGCGGCAGGACGTCGTGGACGCGGCCGACCTGTGCGTGGAGATCCCCCAGTCCGGCACCAAGCATTCGCTCAACGTCAGCGTGTCCGTGGGCGTGGTCCTGTGGCAGCTTTTCTATGGCCATTGACAAATTGTCATTGGCACGGACCTTGATTTTGTAGGAGACGTCGCGGCCAGTCCGCGGCGTTTTGTGAATACAAATCAAAAAACAATATTCATTATGATCAAACCTTTAGCAGACAGAGTCCTGATCGAGCCCAAGGAGGCTGAGACCAAGACGGCATCCGGTATTTACATTCCCGACACGGCGAAAGAGAAGCCCCAGCAGGGCACGGTCATCGCGGCCGGTCCCGGCAAGAAGGACGAGCCGATGGAGGTCAAGGTCGGCGACCAGGTCCTCTATGGCAAGTACGCCGGCACGGAAGTGACCGTTGAGGACAAGAAGTATCTTATCGTGAAGCAGTCTGACATTTTAGCAATTCTGTAATTATGGCAAAGGAAATCAAATTTGAAGTCGATGTCCGCTCCAAGATGAAGTCCGGTGCGGACGCGCTGGCTAACGCAGTCAAGGTGACCCTCGGTCCTAAGGGTCGCAACGTCGTTATAGAGAAGAAATTCGGTGCTCCCCAGGTGACCAAGGACGGCGTGACCGTCGCCAAGGAAGTCGAGCTGGAGGACCGTTTTGAGAATATGGGCGCCCAGATGGTCAAGGAGGTCGCCTCCAAGACCAACGAGCAGGCCGGCGACGGCACCACCACCGCCACCGTACTCGCCCAGGCGATCATCAACGTCGGCATCAAGAACGTGACCGCCGGCGCCAACCCGATGGACCTCAAGCGCGGCATCGACAAGGCCGTCGCCTCCGTGGTCGACAACCTCAAGAAGCAGAGCCAGCAGGTCGGTGACGACTACTCCAAGGTGGAGCAGGTCGGCACCGTGTCTGCCAACAACGATAACTACATCGGCAAGCTCATCGCCGACGCGATGGCCAAGGTCGGCAAGGACGGCGTGATCACCGTCGAGGAAGCCAAGGGCACCGACACCGAGGTGAAGGTGGTCGAGGGTATGCAGTTCGACCGCGGCTACATCAGCCCGTACTTCATGACCAACGGCGACAAGATGGAGGCTGAGCTCAGCAATCCTTCCATCCTCATCACCGACAAGAAGATCTCCTCGATGAAGGACCTCCTCCCGATCCTCGAGCCCATCGCCCGTGAGGGCCGCGAGCTCCTGATCATCGCCGAGGACGTGGACGGCGAGGCGCTGACCACCCTCGTGGTCAACAAGCTCCGCGGTTCCCTCAAGGTGGCTGCCGTCAAGGCCCCGGGCTTCGGTGACCGCCGCAAGGAGATGCTGCAGGATATCGCTACGCTGACGGGCGCCGTCGTGGTGTCCGAGGAGCGCGGCTTCACCCTGGAGAACACGACCCCCGACATGCTCGGCAAGGCCGAGAAGGTGACCATCACCAAGGAGAACACCACCATCGTCGGCGGCGCCGGTGCGAAGGACGCCATCGCAGAGCGCGTGGAGTCCATCAAGAAGCAGATCGAGACCAGCACCTCCGACTACGACAAGGAGAAGCTCAAGGAGCGCCTTGGCAAGCTCGGCGGCGGCGTGGCCGTCCTCTATGTGGGCGCGACCACCGAGGTCGAGATGAAGGAGAAGAAGGACCGCGTGGAGGATGCCCTCAATGCGACGCGTGCCGCCGTGGAGGAAGGATACCTGCCGGGTGGCGGCGTGGCCTACATCCGCGCTGCGGCTGCCCTCGAGGGAATGAAGGGCGACAATGACGACGAGACCACCGGTATCCACATCGTGGCCAAGGCCATCGAGGAGCCGCTCCGCCAGATCGCGGTCAACGCGGGCGTGGACGGTGCCGTCATCATCCAGAAGATCAAGGAAGGCAAGGGCGACTTCGGCTACAACGCGCGCACGGGCGAATATGTGAAGATGTTCGAGGCGGGCGTGATCGATCCGACCAAGGTCTCCCGCGTGGCGCTGGAGAACGCCGCCTCCGTGGCGGGCATGTTCCTGACCACCGAGTGCGGTATCGTGGACATCCCGGAGCCCGCTCCGGCAGCCCCCGCGATGCCCGCCGGCGGAATGATGTAAAAATTTCTGCGAAAAAATTTGCAGGATAAAAAAAAGTAACTACCTTTGCGTCCCCTTTCGGAAACGGGGGGACGCAAAGTTCTTTTACAGCACTTCGGATCGAAAAAATTTTTCGAAAATTTCTTTGAAAAATTTGCAGATTCAAAAAAAGTAACTACCTTTGCAATCCCAATCGCAAGATAGGGCTGGCCATCAGCCGAAAGGCTGGTTTTTTTAGCGCCAAATTTGAAAAGAGTTCATTGAAAAGACTGACAAGATAAGTACAAGCAAGTACCGAGAAACTAAGAATCGAGAGCGTTGATTTCTTTGGAAATTGATCGAGTGTCAGGAGAGACTAGAAGTATAAAAATATACAAAGAAGAGTTTGATCCTGGCTCAGGATGAACGCTAGCGGCAGGCTTAACACATGCAAGTCGAGGGGCAGCGCGAGGTAGCAATACTTT
>CACXNA010000017.1 GCA_902768985.1 uncultured Bacteroidia bacterium
ATGTCGATTGCTTTCTCATAATACTGATCCCTCAGTGTCGTTCGATAAATAAACATTGTTAACTCGTGTTTGCGAGTCAACTTTTTTCAGGGAAAGACATTTTTGGGACATCTGTAACGGTGGGTATCGAGATTCGCCTGTCGGCAGGTTCAACAATCTGCCCTGGGCGCTCACCGCCTCCCATTACGGGAGGCGGCGGTGCCCCCAACCGCTACCAGCCGCACAGGAATACTTTGCCCGCAGATTGATTACCCGCGGGAGCCGCCGGAAATCGTATATTCCGGCGGTGAGCGCCCCAAAACTGCCTCACCCGATAGAACGACTGTTTTCCACAAACAACTATCAATCAACACACTACCAGAGTAACTGGGGACTTTGGAACCTGGTTACTTTCAGAAAGTGTTCAATCACAGGTAATTGCATAAAACAGTCAGTCAATCAATCATCCTCCCCAACCCCGAATCCGTGCCCCATCTGCCCCTTAATCAAAAACATCTGCGGAGGAAATGTGCCACTGGATGGCATAGAATGGCGGTTGGGTCCGCAGGTGGCGGCCTGGGGCGCGCATCTGCGGAGTTGATCGGGCCTACAGTGGCGCCAAATCAAGGTTGGGTCCGCAGGTGATTTTGAACAAGGCCGATTTTGCGGTAGCCCCACATGATTTTGGGACGTCTACCGCACGTGAAATCCGATTAACCCGGTTATTTGAGACACCAGATCCATTTTTGCTGTGAGCTGGAACTGTTTGTTGGATAGGTGATTAAATATTTGTACTCCCCCGGGATTTGGGGGAGCACAAATACGTAAATTACTATTAATCTGTCACTTACAGCTCACATCGAGATGTGTGGGCCGGGGCAGATGTGGTGCCCGAGCAGGTCGGGCAGGGCGGGTCTATTTGAAGATCATCTGGCAGAACTCGTGCAGGGACTTGCGCCAGGGCTGCCACTCGTGGGCGCCGGGCCAGGCCTTGAAGTGCACGTTGGCGCCGGCGGCCTGGAGGGCCTCCGCGGCCGCGCGGGTGTGCTCGATGCGCGGGTCACCCTCGCCGCAGGACATGTAGAACACGTCATGGGCGGCATTGAAGGCGTCCTTGTCGGCGAGCAGCTCGGGGAGCTGGCTCTCCACGCTGAACGGCGCATAGGCGCCCGGGCCCACGCCGCCGAACATGCCGGAGGAGAAGACACCGATGGAGGAGAAGACCTCCGGGTGCTTCAGGCCGATCGACCAGGACTGGCCGCCGCCGAAGGACAGGCCGGCCATGGCGCGGTGCTTCGCGTCGGGAACGGTGCGGTAGGTGGCGTCGATCATCGGGATGGTCTCGTTCAGGAGGATCTGGGCGAAGTCGCCCGCCTGGCCGTAGTCGCAGACGATCAGCATCGGCGTGGCTTTCTTCTTCGCCAGGAGGTTGTCCATGATGATGTCGGCATGGCCCTGCCGCATCCAGCCGGTCTCATCCTCGCCGCCGCCGTGCTGCAGGTACAGCACCGGATAGCGCTTGTCGGGGTTCTGCTCGTACTCGGCGGGCAGGTAGACATAGCAGACGCGCCAGGCGTTCATGCTCGGCGACCAGTAGCGCTGCATGCGCACCTCGCCACGCGGGACGTCCTGATCCAGGTAGAAATCAACCCCCGCCTCGGGGATCTCGATGGCGCTGGCATCCACGCCGCAGCCGAAGAACAGCGTGCTGTTCGGATCGGAGGTGCGGACGCCGTCCACGATGATGAAATAATAGTGAAAACCGGGCTCCAGCGGCTCCGTGAAGCCGCTCCAGACGCCATTCTCCCCTTTCTCCAGAGGATAGACCTTGCCGCAGTCGACGGCCACGGACTGCGCCTCGGGCGCCACGATCTGGAACTCCGCGCGCAGGTCAGGATACACTTTCGGGAACTCCTTGCCGGGGACGTTGGAAGAGGCCGGGGTGGGCTCAGTCAGCACGCCCACGGTCGGGGCGGACTTACAGCCCGCCAGGACGGCCACTAAAACAATAGGAAGCAGATATCTTTTCATAGGATGCATCATTTAAAGAGTCTTTGGGCAAACTGATACAGGCAGCGGCGCCAGGTGAGCCACTCGTGGGCCGTGCGGGGCGACTGGTAGAAGACGTTGTCGATCCCCCGCTCCGTGAGGATCTCGGACATGCCCTTCAGGTGGGAGCCCTCGGCCTCGCCGTTGGCGATGAAGAGCAGGTGGTAGTTCGCATTGAACTGCGGCGCGCTCTTGAAAATGCCGTTATAGGCCGCGGCGAACTTCTCGGGATCCTCGTAGCCCGCCGGGCGGGAACGGAATTCTCCGATCACGATGATGCCGCTGAAACCGCCCACCCAGGAGAAGAGATCAGGATAGCCCAGGCCCAGGTCATAGGCCTGCTTGGCACCCCAGGAGAGGCCCGCCACGGCGCGGTGGTCGCGGTCCGCGAGCGTGCGGAAGCGTGCGTCCACGAACGGGATCACCTCCTCGGTGACCATCGCCTCGAAGCCGTCGCCGGTGCCGTCAGCCTTGTTCGCCACGCCGCTGACCATCACGATGATCATCGGCTCGGCCTTGCCCTCAGCCACCAGGTTGTCGAGGATCACGTCCGCGAAGCCCTGGTAGATCCAGCCGGTCTCATCCTCGCCGCCACCGTGCTGCAGATACAGCACCGGATAGCGCTTGGAAGTGTTCTGCTCATACCCGGCCGGGGTGTAGACGAGCATCTGGCGCCATTCGCCGCAGACGGCGGAATAATAACGCACCGCGCGGACGGCGCCCTGCGGCACGCCCTGCTTAGGCGTGTAGAAGTCAGCGTCCGGCGCACCCGGCACCTCCACGGCGCTGGCCCAGCGGCCCATGCCGAAGTAGCTATGCGTGGCGGGGTCGTTGAACGACAGGCCACCGGCCTTGAGCGAATAATAATGGAAGCCTTCCACCTGCGGGTCGGTGGTGGCCGTCCAGACGCCCTTGTCGTCCTTGGTCATCGGGTAGTCCTTGCCGAGGTTGACGGTCAGGGACGTGGCGTCCGGCGCGTTGACGCGGAAGGTCACGCGGCCGTCCTTCCCGATCTGCGGGAAGGGGTTCCGGCCCAGGTTGGTCGAAGACGGCGTCTGCGCCAGCAGGGAGCCGGACAGCAGGAGCGCCGCAACAGACAGATACAGAACAGGTTTCATAAAAATGTTAGGTTTATAGAGTCTCTACTTTTCGGAAGCCGCCGCTGCCCAGCAGCGTCGCGTTGAAGCCCGCCTGGATGCGGGCATAGAGCGTGTCGGCCGGGTAGCGCGTCAGGCGGTTGCAGTGCGAGCAGCCCGGCATCTCGAAGAGCGTGCCGCCGCTGCCGCACAGGAAGAAGCTGTCCCGCAGAGGGTCATAGCTCAGCGAGACGGGCGTGACGTCCAGCTCGGCGCGCTCCCCTTCCAGGGTGTACTCCAGCGAGCGGGCGCTCCAGACGGTGCCGCGGCTGGAGGTGAAGACGGCCAGGTGGCCGTTGGCGTCCAGCCCGGCCACCATCACGGAGCCGCCGCCCGCCGCCACGGCGCGCCACGACATCTGCGGGTAGTAGCCCGCGTACTGGGCGTTGAAGTCGAAGACGGTCCAGGCGGCGCCGTCCGGCGAACGGAGGATCTCCCCTGCGTCCGTGACGGCCCACTGGAGCCCGTCCGGGTCCGCGCAGACGGCCTGCAGCTCACCCCGGGCGGCCATATGCAAATCCTGCCCGTGGGCCACGAAAGCGCCCACGAGCAGGAAAGCGATCAATATGCGCAGCCGCACAGCCATTACTTGAGGCCGCGGCTGGAGATCTTGAAGTCAGTGAAGCCCACCTTCAGCGGGGCGGCCTGCGGCATCTGGAAGCCGCCGCGGCCGGGGCCGCCGCCGAAGCCGCGCATCATCGCGGGCATCTCGCCCTCGCAGGCGATCACACCGGCCTGCACATCCTGCAGGGTGGCCTGGACCGTGCCCATCTCGACGAACTTCTTGCCGTCGACGGAGTAGGAGGCGGTGTAGCTGTCGCCCTGCTTGGAGAGGCGCAGCCAGAGCACGTTGTCCGCACCCACGATGCCGTCGAGCGGCAGGGTCACGGAGCTCTTCTGCTGGCCGTTCTCCTCGACCGTCAGCTGCAGCTGACCCGCAGCGGGGCCGGCGTCAGCCGGACGGCGGAAGTTGAAGGTGGCGGCGTAGACATATTTCACGAAGTTGTCGTCGCACTGGTAGGCCACCAGACCTGCATTCTGCGCAGGGGCGGCCGGAGCGGCGAAGCAATGCATCTTCGTCTCCACGGTCCAGTCGCTGTTGGCGCTCTGGAGCAGGATGTTGGAGGCGCTGTTACCCTCCAGGGCGATGTCGCCCTTGCCGGCGGTCAGCACGAGGCCGTCCGCGGCGGAGAGCGCCCAGGCGGAGGCGTCCTCACGGACCCAGTGCCAGGCCTTGTCGAGCGCACCCTTCTTGAAGGAGTCGGAGACGCCCTTCGTGCCGAAGTTCACGAGGATCTCGCGGCTGTCGCCGGTCTGCTCGTCGCGGAGCGTCACCACGGCGGTGCCGGGCACGGCCTCGGCCTGCTTCACGTCCACCTTGATGGCAGGATCGGCGGCCACGGCCTCCACCTTCGGCGCCTTGCCGGCCTTGAGCACATAGCTCACGGCCGCGGCGTCGCCGAGTTTCACGGCTTTGCCGCCGACCTTCAGGCTGGAGAGCCCGAGGTTCGGCATCACCTTCACGGCGAAAGTGTCCTCGACGGTCTTGCCGTCGATGGTCACGGCGCAGGTCACGGTGGCGACACCCATCGAGACGGCCTTCACGATGCCGTCGGCGGAGACGCTCACCACGGCCGGGTTGTTGCTCCGCCAGGTGGCCTTGGCGCCCTCATAGAAGCTGTCGTCGTTCATGCAGGCGGAGAAGGAAGCCTGCGCGGTCTGGCCGATGCGGAGCACGGAGGCGTCGCAGCTGGCCCAGACGGTCTTGAGGCTGCGCTTCAACGCGCCGGACATCGTGGCGGTCACGCTGCCGCGGATGTCCTGCGAGGAGGAGCCGAACTCAAAGACGTAGCGGCCCTGGTCGTAGGTCATGCGGTCGGCCTCCATGTCCCAGAACCAGAGATCGGCGCAGTCGATATTGATGCTGACGGTGCGGGTCTGGCCGCGCGGGATCGTGACGCGCTGAAAGCCCTTCAGGCGCTTCGCAGGGCGCTCCAGGGCGGCCGGGCTGTCCGGGGTGCGGACATAGATCTGCACCACCTCGTCGGCGCTGTAGTCGCCGGTATTGGTCACATCCACGCAGAGCGTGATCTTATCGTTCGGAGTGATGGCGCTCTTGCTGATGCGGAAGTTGCTGTATTCGAAGGTCGTGTAGCTCAGGCCGTAACCGAACGGATAGGAGACCTCCTGGTTGAAGTACCAGAGAGTGCGGCCGACGTTGCCGGAGCTGCGGCGGAGGTTGTAGTCGGTGATGGCCGGAAGGTCCTTCACGCTCTTGAACCAGGTGGCGTTGAGCTTGCCGCCCGGGGAGACTTCGCCGAAGAGCAGGCGCGGGATGGCCTCGCCCTGGGCCTGGCCGTTGTAGCCGGTCCAGAGGATGCCGCCGATGCTCGGGAGGTTGCGGAATTCCTCCACCTCCACGCAGCCGAGGGTCTGCATCACCACGATGGTGTGGGGATTCACGGCCGCGACGGCCTGGATCAGCGCCATCTGGTTGCCCGGCAGGAGCAGCGTCAGGCGGTCGGCCTCCTCCGTGGCGGTGTTCTCGTCGGTGCCGACGAACACCACGGCCACGTCGGCCTCGCGGGCGGTCTTGAGGGTCGCCTCGTCGATCGGGGCGTCGGTCGGGGCCTTATAGACAAGGTAGACGGTCTGCGGACCGTTGAAGCCAAGCTTCAGGGCGCTGGTCTTCATCGGCATGGAGGCGCCGTAGACGCCGCCCACGCGTGCGCCAGAGGCCTTCGTGGCCTCGATGCGGCCGATCAGGTTGCCGTCCGGGCCGCCCACGCGGATCTCGACGATACCGCCCTCGGTCGGGATGTTCAGGCCGACGGTGATGTTCTCGATATTGGTGATGTCGACGTTGTCGTACGCCGTCCAGGCGCCGTCGTCGATGGTGCGGACCTGCTCTTCCTCGCCCATGCCGGAGCCGACGGTGATGCCGTCGGCGGCAGCGGTGTACTTGGTGGCGTCGTAGCGGGTCACGGAGCCGTCGGTCTTCTCGATCTCGAAGTAGCCGATGTAAAGGAGGTTGCTCTTGCTCTTGATGTCGCCGCCCACGGCGAGGCGGACGTCCACGTCATAGCCCTTCTGGGCCAGCCAGGCCTTGATGCCGGCGTACGGGGAGATCATCGCGGAGGCCTCCGGACGGCCGGAGTACGGGCCGAGCTCCACGTCGTCGGCCTGCGGGCCGATGAGCGCGATGCTCTTGATGGCCTTGGGATCGATCGGCAGGGCCTTGCCCTCGTTCTTGAGGAGGACCGGCGTGCGGACGGCGATCTCGGCCGCCAGCGCGCGGTGCGCGGCGGAAGCCACACGGGCCGCCTCGAACTTGGTGTAGGGCACCATCTGCTCGGGGTCAAATTCGCCCGTGCGCATGCGGATGGTGAACATGTTGATGAGCGCGCGGTCAATGTGGGCCATCGGCAGGATGCCCTGCTCGTAGGCGCTGATCGCATAGCGCTGGTAGATGCTGCCGCAGTCGGAGTCCACGCCGGCCTCGAGGCCCATCGCCGTGGCGATCTCGCGCGTGGCGGCGTAGTAGTGGCCGTCGAAGATGTCCTGGATGGCGGCGCAGTCGCCCGTCACATAGCCCTTCATGCCGTAGGTGCGGCGGGCCAGCGTGTCAAGGTAGAAGGCGCTGGCGGACGTCGGGACGTGGTTGACGGCGTTGTAGGAGGACATGATGGAAGGGAGCTTCTCATCCTCGATCAGGCGCTTGTAGGGATAGAGGTAGAATTCGCGCATGTCGCGGCTGTCCATGTTGGAGCTGCTGACGTGGCGGTCGAATTCGCTGTTGTTCGCGAAATAGTGCTTGGCCGTCGGGACGGCCTTGAGGTATTTCGCGTCAGCGCCCATCATGCCGCGGACGAAGCCGCGGGCCATTTCGGCCGCGAGGAACGGATCCTCGCCGTAGGACTCGCCGGTGCGGCCCCAGCGGGGGTCGCGGACCGGCTCGACGACCGGCGACCAGAAGGTCAGGCCCTTCGTGCCGGTCTGGAAGATGGCGCGGGCCTCGTCGGCGATGGCGTCAGCCATCCACTCGGCCACGGAAGGGTCCCAGGTGGAGCCGATGGCGACGCTGTTCGGGTAGGATGTCGGGCCGAGGATGCCCACGGAGGGGTTGGCGCCGGAGAGCACGCCGTGCAGCGCCTCGCTCCAGACGTTGTAGTTCTTGATGCCGAGCCGCGGCACGGCGGCCATGTTGTTGCCCAGCAGGCTCTGCTTCTCCTCGAGCGTGAGGCGCGAGACCAGGTCCGTCGCGCGCTCCTCGAAGGAGTAGGCCGTGTTAAGGTAAATCGGCAGCTGGCTGTCCTGCGCCAGCGCGGAAGCCGCGGCGACGAACGCCAGCGCTCCCGAGAGGAATACTTTACGGAAACAGTTCATATTGGTTTTGTAACAAGAAGTATTGGTTTTGTTGCTGTGTATGTATTCAAAGGTACGGATTATTCCTTATTTTTCTATATTTGTATGAAACAATTTTTATCAAAATGATAACACTCAAACGCATTCTCCTTCTCGGAGCGCTCCTTTCGGGCCTTTGCGCCAGCGCACAGGACAACGTCAGCCTTCGGGTGAACGCCCAGACCATCGACGGGCAGATCGACCCGCTCATCTACGGCCAGCTCTTCGAGCACATCTACTTCTCCGCCAACAACGGCGTCTGGCAGGAGATCATCTACGGCCGATCCTTCGAGCCGGAGCACTACCCCGGCATCGCCCCGCGCGACGGCTACTTCGACGGCTGGTTCGCCGATGCCGACGAGGTGCTGCATTCCCCTACCCGCTATGAGCAGCCCATCGAGCTGGTCAAGCTCGACACCGACAGCTACGATATCGAGATGGATGTGAAGTGGCGCGCCTACAAGCTCCCGGGACGGCGCTGGAGCGGCGGTCTGCTGGACCTGCGCTTCGCCGTGAAGGACCAGGCCGACGGCGAGCCGTATTTCCTGCGGCTCTACGACCCCGCCTATGAGGGACAGCGTTTCACCCTCGCCCAGACCGAGGCCCAGATCGAAGCCGACCGGCAGGCGCAGGCCCTCGCCCAGGCCCAGAAGCAGGCCGTGAGCGCCGAGTTCTCGCTCGCCACGCGCGTGGAGAAGGAAGTGCCCTTCTTCGCCGGCCGCACCCGCAAGGTCGTGACCCTGGAGTCCTTCGCCACGAAGGCCGCCCAGGCCGCCCAGATCGACCAGGAGGCGTGGCACCACGTCAAGGTCAGCTGCCGCGGCAAGAGCATCTCCGTGTGGTGGGACGGCAAGAAGATCCTCTCCAAGAGCGTCCCCACCAGCCGCAAGGAGAATACGATCACCCTTTGGGAGAATTATACCGAGGCCCTCTACCGCAACATCCGTATCAGCAGCGGCAAGCAGGTCCTCTACGCGGGCATGCCCGAGCAGGTTCGCGTGCCGGATGTCGCCCCCGAGTGGACCGCTTTCGGCGATGCCGCCTTCAAGCTCGTCAAGGGCGATGCCGTCAATATGGATTACGCCCAGCAGATCAGCGCCAAGGGCGTCTCCGGCCTGCAGCAGGGCCCCCAGGCCGTGCGGCCCGGCGACCCCTTCGTGGGCTCCGTCTATGCCAAGGGCGATGGCCGGGCGCGCCTGAGCGTCGGCCTGCGCAAGGACGGCCAGTGGCTCGTCCGCCAGAACCTCGGCTGCCCGTCTCCCGACTGGCAGAAATATGAGTTCACCCTCGACGCAGGGGCCTACGAAGGCGATGCGGACTTCGCCATCGCCGCCGAGGACGGCACCCTGCTCGTCGACCAGGCCTCCATGGGCACCCGCCAGGGCCAGGCCCTCGGCGGCTTCCGCCCGGACATCTTCCAGGCCGTCAAGGATCTGCACCCGACCTGTCTGCGCTGGCCGGGCGGCGGCTACGCGGCCCAGTACGACTGGAAATGGGGCGTCGGTCCGCAGGAGGCCCGCCGCCGCTGGGACCACTGGCAGTGGCTGGACTACGACCAGAACTGCTTCGGCACCGACGAGTTCATCCGCTTCTGCCGCGAGGTCGACTCCGAGCCCGTGATCGTGGTGAGCGTGGGCTTCGAGCGCCCGGAATCCGAATACCAGCAGCTCCTCGAGAACGCCGTCAACTGGCTGCGCTACTGCAACGAGCCCGCCACGGGCGAATGGGGTGCCAAGCGTGCCGCCAACGGCCATCCGGAGCCCTACAACGTCAAATACTGGGAGATCGACAATGAGATGTGGGAGATGGGCATCGACCGCTACGAGCGCTGCGTGCGCGACTACTCCACCGCGATGCGCGCCGTCGATCCTTCGATCAAGATCATCGTCTGCGGCGGCTTCCCGGAGGACGAGGCGTTCATGAACCGCTCCGGCCGCTTCTTCGACTACATGTCCCTGCACCACTACGAGCAGCAGGGCGGCTACGCCAGCGGCCCCGTCCGCCTGGCGCAGCAGTACCAGCGCTATGCCGACATGATCGCGAAGTGCCCGAACCCCAACATCAAGCTGTTCATCTCCGAGTGGAACCTCAACAGCACCGACTGGCGCACGGGCCTGTTTGCCGGCGGCTTCCTCAACGTCTGTGAGAACATGGACGTGGTGGCGATGGGCGCCGCGGCGCTCTTCATCCGCCGCACCGACGCCCCCGACTGGAACAACGCCTTCATCAACTTCGACTACCAGGGCCTCTTCTGCGCCCCGAACTACCTCGTCACCGAGCTCTGGGAAGACCACTACTCCCCCTACCGTCTGGCGTATGAAGGCGACACGAAGGAGCTGAGCGTCTCCACCACCCTGGCCCGGAACGCCGGCAGCGTCATCGTCAAGGTCGTCAACCCTACCGACAAGCCTTACACCCTGACGCTTGACGGCAACTGGGGTCCCCTCTCCGGTGCTGAGTACGAGTACATCGCCCCGGGCGACCTCCTCGCCGCCAACACCATGGAGCAGCGCCACGCCGTCGGCCGCCAGACCCAGTCCCTGCCGCTTACCACGGCCGCCGGCTCCGATGCCCCCGACCGCCTCGTGATGACCGTCGCCCCCTACTCCGCCGGTGTCATCACCCTGAACCGCCAATAGTCATTCCGGGCTTGACCCGGAATCCCGTCCTGTCCGACCTGATCGGGCATCTCGGAACCGTTTTAGCCCCTTTTTGGCGCCGACCCAGGTTTAAAAACCCCGGTCGGCGCCAATTTTAGCCTTTTTCGGCTCCGACAAGAAAAACCCCTTTTTCGTTGTGAGCCATATCTCCTTGTCTCTCAATAAAATACTATTTTGTACCCCATCAAATCAAGGGGAGTACAAATTCATTAAATCCACATACTCAGTCACTTCCACCTCATAGCAAAACGTCAAACTGTTTTTCGTAACTATCTGTAGATAAAGGTATTGCTAAACTAACCAGCTCCCCAGGTCCCCGGTTACTTTGGCAAATATTTGATTGATAGTTTCTTACAGAAAACAGGGCACTACCTCCGCTTCTGGCAGTAGGTACTGTTTTACGTAACTTATTTTATCTGAGCCATTTATGAAACTAACCGGGTCCCGGAGTCCCCGGTTAGTTTCATAATTGTTTGACATTTAGTGGTTTGCGGAAAACAGCAACTCGCTGCTTTCGGGGTGAGTTTGGGCGGTCACCGCCGGAATATACGATTTCCGGCGGCTCCCGCGGGTTATCAATTTGCTAGCAAGGTCGTTTAGTGCATCTGGCAGTGCTTGGGGGCACCGCCGCCTCCCATTACCATAGTCGGCGGCTGCATGACGGACGATTTTGAGAGCCATGGGGGCTCTCAAAATCGCCTGCTTGCTGCCCAGTTGTTCCGGCAGCACCAGGCAACAGGCGTGGCGTCGCGAGCCGTGCGGTGGTGTACGCCCTGGCTACTCAATTAGCATACCTCTTCCGGCTGGAACCGCCGACTACCGTAATGGGAGGCGGCGACAGCCCCAAAAATGCATCACCCGACGGAATGCCCGTTTTTCATAAACGACTATCAGTCAAATACTTGCTAGAGTAACCGGGGACTTTGGAACCTGGTTACTTTCAGAAAATATTCAATCATAGGTAATTACGAAAAACAGGCAACCCATCCTCCTTCCCCACCCCCAAATTCTTGCCCAAACTCCCCTTAATCAAAATCATCTGCGGAGGGAACATGCCACTGGATGGCGTAGAAGGCAGGTGAGGTCCGCAGGTGGCGGCCTGGGGCGTGCATCTGCGGAGTTGACCGGGCCTACAGTTGCGCCAAATCAAGGTCGGCTCCGCAGATGTTTTTGAACAAGGGGCGGGAGGCAAGGTCAGACATAACGAAGAAACCCCCGGGTCGGAACCGGGGGTTTCTTTATAGGATTCGGAGCTTTGCGACCCAGGGGGTCCGGGGGGTTAGCCCACCGGCGATTAGCCGTCTACCGGAAGGAGATCCAGTCGATCTCGATGGAGCCGGAGGCGAGCTCGGCGGTGATGTCCTGCATGCCGACGGCCTTGCCCTGCTTGGCCGGGAGGACCACCTCGGTCCAGTCGGCGGAAGCCGGGATCGTGTAGGCGACGGGCTTGCCGGCACCGACGGTGACGTTCAGCACGGCGCCGTCACCCTTGGCGCGGAAGACGATGCTCTTCGGGGCCTTGGCGCCGAAGTCCACGTCGTTGAAGCGCACGCGGTCGTACTGCTGCGTGAAGCGGACCTTCCAGCCGGCGAAGTAGTTATACTCGTCGAGGTAGTCGATCTTCGCACCGACACACTCGCTGTAGCGGTCGATGTTCAGCTCGTCGGTGGACTTGAAGTAGCCCACGCCGCGCCAGGTCGGGACGACCGGGATGATGGTGCCGTCCTCGCGGAAGTACACCTTGTCGACGCGCACGGAGCGGTTCTTATCGAAGGTCGGGCTGAAGTCGTTGTGGTGGTAGAAGAGGTACCACTCACCCTTGAACTCCACGAAGGAATGATGGTTGGTCCAGCAACCGACCGGGGACTCCTCCATGAACACGCCCTTGAACTCGTACGGACCCAGCGGGTTGTCCGACATGGCGTAGGCCAGGGTCTCGGTGCCGCCGTCCAGGCGCACCCACGGATAAGTCAGATAGTACTTGTCGCCACGGCGGAACATGAACGGGCCCTCGGTCTGGCCCTTCGGGAAGGTCTCGTCCAGACGGACGGCCGGACCCTCGATGGCGGTCATGCTGTCGGCGAGCTTGGCGCCGCGCAGGCCCATGCCGGACCAGATGATGTAGATGGTGCCGTCATTGTCCTTGAAGACGCAGGGATCGATGCCGCCCGTGCCCTGCACGGTATTCGCCTCGATCTCGAACGGACCGGAGGGGCTGTCGGAGACGGCCACGCCGATGCCGAAGCCGAAGCCACGGCCGCGCTTGGGGGCGTTCGGGAAGTAGAAGTAGTACTTGCCGTCCTTCTCCACGCAGTCCGGAGCCCACATCGAGTTGGCCTTCGGGTCGCCCCAGGGCACATCCTTCTGGTCCACGATGTTGCCGTGGTCGGTCCAGTGGGTCATGTCGTCGGTCGAGAAGACGTGGTAGTCGGACATGCAGAACCAGGGCTGCACACCCTGATACTTCACGGTCGGGATGTCATGGGAAGGATAGAGGTACAGGCGACCGTTGAAGACGTGCGCGGACGGGTCGGCGGAGAACTGGTTGTTGATGACCGGGTTGGTACCGGAGATCATGGTGCTGCCCTTCTCGAAACGGACCTTGTCGAGGAAGTTGGTCATGGAGCGGAGGGTGTACTCCGTGTACATGTTGAAGCCATGGCCGCCGCCATCGACGAGGTAGAGCTCGGCGCGGACGCCGGCATTGTCCAGCAGCTCATAGAAGTGCGAGCCCTGGCAGTGAGGGACCACGTTGTCGGCCGTGCCGTGGAAGATGGCCACCGGCGGATCGTTGGCGTCGATGTAGTTGGTGGCGTTGAGCGCCTTGAAGCGCTCCTCGTTGCCCTTGAAGGAGAAGCCCATCACGGCCTCCTCGGGAGCGTGGTTCCAGGTGTCCTCGGCGGCGCCGCAGCTCATGTAGTTGAGATCCACGGGGCCGGACCAGTCGAGGGCCGCGTTCACGCTGCTGCTGAACTCGAGGTTGCCGCCCACGTTGCCTTCCAGCTCCTTCACGCCGCCGCTCGTAGCAGCCAGCGAGGAGAGGTGACCGCCGGACGAGAAGCCGGACGTGGCCACGAAGGAAGTGTCAAAGCGATACTTGTCGGCATTGGCGCGCACCCAGCGGATGACGCCCTTGATGTCCTGGATCTGGGCCGGGAACTTGGCGTCCTGCGAGGAACGGTGGTTCGGGCAGACGACGGCATAGCCGGCGTCCAGCAGGGCGTTCACGATGGTGCCGAGGTCGGCCATGCCCTTGGAGTTGTTGGAGTACCAGGCGCTGCCGTAGATGTGGACCACGACCGGGTAGGAGTCCTTCTGCATACGCGGCAGATAAACGTCCAGCTTGTGGTAAACCTGGTCGTCACCCGCATAGTCGATGTCCTTGAACTCCTGGGAGCTGTGGACGTCGAACTTGGGCATCTGGAAGCCGCCGAAGCCGCCGGCGGGCTGGGCCTGCAGGGAGATGGCCCCCGCCAGGCCTGCGATCAAAAGCAATATCTTTTTCATCATTAAAAATTGGTTTCGCTCCGAAATGTGTCCAAATATACTTTTTTTCGGCAGAAATGCCAATCGCCCCCGCGCGAAAAAGGGCAATTTGAGCGAATAATAATAACCAAAGACGGCAAATTACAACTCCCCCTCGTCCAGGCGGCGCCGCCGTTCGGCGGGCGAATCCGGCGCGGGGCCGCTGCGCCGCGCACGGCAGACGTCGCAGCTCCCGCAGTCCTCGGTCTCCTCCTGGCCGAAATAGCGCAGCAGCCAGCGCGAGCGGCACTCCTCCGTGCCGGAGGCGTACTCGACCATCGCGTCTGAGCGCGCGCGGGCGTTTTCCAACAGGAAATTGTACTTCTCCTTCTGCAGGTCTACATTGCCCGGCATCAGGCGGTTATGGTGGAGGAAGACGACGCTGCAGCGGTCGCCGGGGATGTATTTGATCACGTGCTCCAGCGAAGTGCGGTAGAGCAGCTGGCGCAGCTGGGGAATGGTCATGCCGAGGGCCGCGGCCACGGGCTCCTCGCGGATGGGCACGGGCCAGGAGAAGATGCCCGAGTAGCGGCGCATCAGCACCTCCAGCAGCGAGACCATCGCCGGCTCCGGAAGGTCGACATCGTAGAGCGCGTCGCGGTCTACGAGGATGCCCACCTGCGTGGCGATCTCCACGTCCTCCGAGAAGGTCAGGTGCTCCGCGCGCTCGAGGTATTTCAAGGCGTA
This sequence comes from uncultured Bacteroidia bacterium, assembly GCA_902768985.1. Taxonomy (GTDB): domain Bacteria; phylum Bacteroidota; class Bacteroidia; order Bacteroidales; family UBA932; genus Cryptobacteroides. The sequence continues at coordinate 14,441 of CACXNA010000017.1, forward strand.
ATGCACGGGCGCGCGTTCCAATTTAAAGTGCTTCGCAAAGGCCTCCAGGTCGAATTTCAGCTGGCGGCCCGCGCCGGCCTCGTACGGGATTTCGAAGAAGATGTGCAGCTTCTGGTAGATGTCCTCGATGTAGGCAAGCGAAGGGAAGGACACCTCGCGGAGCTGCTGCAGGCGCCGCACGTCGGTGGCGTTCCAGAGCAGCACCGCGTAGGACGGCTTCCCGTCGCGCCCCGCGCGCCCGGCCTCCTGGAAGTAGGATTCCGGACTCTCGGGCAAGCCCGTGTGCGCGACGAAGCGCACGTCGGGCTTGTCGATGCCCATGCCGAAGGCGTTCGTGCACACCATCACGCGGATCTCTCCCCTTTTCCACGCCTCCTGGCGGGCCGTGCGCGTCTCCCCGGACAGGCCGGCGTGGTAATAAGACGCGCTGATCCCGTTCGCCGCGAGGAACGCGGCCGTCTCCTCGCAGCGGCGCCGGTGGCGCATGTAGACGATGCCGGAGCCCTCCACCCCGCGGCAGATGCCCAGCAGCTGGCCGCTCTTGTCCTCGCAGCGGCGGACGATGTACGACAGGTTGGGCCGCTCGAAGCCGCTGCGCAGCAGCAGCCGCTCGCGAAATTCCAGCTTGTCCATGATGTCCTCCGCCACCCGCGGGGTGGCCGTGGCCGTGAGGGCGATGACGGGCGCGTCCACGCTCTTGCGCAACTCGCTGATGGTCAAGTAGTCCGGGCGGAAATCGTAGCCCCACTGCGAGATACAGTGCGCCTCGTCCACGACGATGTAGTTGATCGGCAGCAGGGACAGCCACGACTGGAAGAGCGCCGTCCCCAGCCGCTCGGGCGAGACGTAGAGGAACTTGAAGTCGCCGTAAGCGGCATTGTTCAGCACCAGCTCCACCTCGCGGCGCTCCATGCCCGCGTGGATGGACAGCGCGCGGATGCCCCGCGCCTCGAGGTTCTGCACCTGGTCCTTCATCAGGGCGATCAGGGGCGTCACGACGAGCGCGATGCCCTCGCGCATCAGCGCCGGGACCTGGAAGCAGACGGACTTGCCGCCGCCCGTGGGCAGGATCGCGAGTACGTCCTTCCCGTCCGCCGCGGCGGAGATAATCTCCTCCTGCATCGGACGGAAGGCGTCGTAGCCCCAGTGCTGCTGCAGAACTTCCAATGCTTCCATCAGGGCAAATGTAGGAAATTTTCCCAGAAACTCTCCGAACCGCAGGCTTTGGAATTCTCACGGAAAATTACTATATTTGCCCGAATCTAAGGAATCGGCAAAAAGCAAGTTATTCAAATAAAGTTTTAAAACATAAAAGTTATGGCTAAGATCGATTTAAGCAAGTACGGCATCAAGGGAGTGACCGAGATCCTCTACAATCCTACTTATGAGGTCCTCTACAACGAGGAGACCAAGCCCGGCCTCGAGGGCTACGACAAAGGTCAGGTGACCGAGCTCGGCGCCATCAACGTGATGACCGGCGTCTACACCGGACGTTCCCCTAAGGACAAGTACATCGTGATGGACAAGAACTCCAAGGACACCGTGTGGTGGAACACCCCGGACTATCCGAACGACAACCACGAGATGTCCGAGAAGGTCTGGAAAGAGGTCAAGAGCCTGGCTATCAAGCAGCTCAGCGGCAAGCGCCTCTTCGTCGTCGACGGCTTCTGCGGCACCCACAAGGACACCCGCATGAAGGTCCGCTTCATCATGGAGGTCGCCTGGCAGGCCCACTTCGTGACCAACATGTTCATCCGTCCGAAGAACCAGGCCGAGTTCGACCAGGATCCTGACTTCGTGGTGTACTGCGCCTCCAAGGCCAAGGTCGACAACTACGCCGAGCTGGGCCTCCGCTCCGACACCTGCGTCGCGTTCAACGTGTCCAGCAAGGAGCAGGTGATCCTCAACACCTGGTACGGCGGTGAGATGAAGAAGGGTATGTTCTCCATGATGAACTACTACCTCCCGCTGAAGGGCATCGCCGCGATGCACTGCTCCGCCAACACCGACATGAACGGTGAGAACACCGCCATCTTCTTCGGTCTGTCCGGCACCGGCAAGACCACCCTCTCCACCGACCCGAAGCGTCTGCTCATCGGCGACGACGAGCACGGCTGGGACGACGAGGGCGTCTTCAACTTCGAAGGCGGCTGCTACGCCAAGGTCATCAAGCTCGACAAGGAGTCTGAGCCCGATATCTACAACGCCATCCGCCGCGACGCGCTCCTCGAGAACGTGACCGTCGACGCCGAGGGCAAGATTGACTTCAACGACAAGAGCGTCACCGAGAACACCCGCGTGAGCTACCCGATCTACCACATCGAGAAGATCGTCCGTCCGGACAGCCACGGCCCCGCAGCCAAGCAGGTCATCTTCCTGTCCGCCGACGCTTTCGGCGTGCTGCCTCCGGTCTCCATCCTGACCCCGGAGCAGACCAAGTACTACTTCCTGAGCGGCTTCACCGCCAAGCTCGCCGGTACTGAGCGCGGCATCACCGAGCCGACCCCGACCTTCTCCGCCTGCTTTGGCCAGGCCTTCCTGGAGCTGCACCCGACGAAGTACGCCGAGGAGCTCGTGAAGCGCATGGAGAAGAGCGGCGCCAAGGCCTACCTCGTGAACACGGGTTGGAACGGCACCGGCAAGCGTATCTCCATCAAGGACACGCGCGGAATCATCGACGCCATCCTGGACGGCAGCATCGACAAGGCTCCGACCAAGACGATCCCTTACTTCAACTTCGAGGTTCCGACCGAGCTCAAGGGTGTCGACACCGGTATCCTCGATCCTCGCGACACCTACGCCGACGCGAAGGTGTGGGAGGAGAAGGCCCAGGATCTCGCCGGCCGCTTCATCAAGAACTTCCACAAGTACGAGTCCAACGAGGCCGGTAAGGCTCTCGTCGCCGCGGGCCCGCAGCTGTAAGGATTCCTTCCTTTATAAAAAACCGCTCCGCAGGGGCGGTTTTTTTGTTTTTATTCCTATCTTTATAGTCCACATTCAACATAAACCTATTTTAAAACATTATGACTCTCATCATTGTCATCATCGTCCTCGCCCTCCTCGTTCTGTGGGTGATTTCCGTTCAGCGCAAGCTCGTCAACCAGGATGAGCTCTGCAAGAACTCCATGAGCACCATCGGTGTCCAGCAGGAAAGCCGCTGGGACGCCCTCACCGGCATGGTCGAACTCATCAAGTCTTACAATGAGCATGAGTACAACACCCTCCGCGACGTGATCGCCCAGCGCCGTCCCATCGACGGCAACAGCAGCGCCGAGGAAGCCGACCAGCAGGAGAACCTCATGGGCCAGGTGGCCAGCCGCCTGAACGTCGTGATCGAGCAGTACCCCGACATCAAGGCCAACGAGAACTACGCCAAGGCGATGGACGCCGTCGACAAGTACACCAACATGGTCCGTACCAGCAAGATGGTCTACAACGACACCGCCACCAACTACAACAAGCTCATCCGTCAGATTCCGGATTCCTTCGTGGCCAGCCTGTTCGGCTTCAAGGTGCGCGAGTACCTCAAGATCGAGGACCAGAAGACGGGGATGCCTTCCCTCAAGATCTAAGAATGAAGCGGTGGATTACCTTATTGGCGGCATTGGTTACGACCTTTGCCGCTTTTGCCGATGAGCAGAAGGTCTACGACCTGGACATCACGGTCACGCTCTATTCCCACGGCATCGCCGGCATCCACGAGGTCTGGGACCTCGACACCGGCGAGGGCATCACGGAGTGGTACCTTCCCCGCGAGAACCTCGGCGACATCGAAGTGTTCAACCTCAAGGTCCTGGACGAGCAGTACAACAACGCCAATGCTTTCACGGATGTCGGCGAGTGGGATGTCGACCTGAGCCGCAAGCAGAAGACCGGCAAGAGCGGCATCGTGCATAAGTACAACGGCGTCGAGCTCTGCTGGGGCATCGGCGAATACGGACACCACGTCTTCCATGTCTTCTACGGCATGAAGAACGTCGTCAAGACCCTCAACGACTACGACATGCTCCACATGCAGTTCGTCAACGACGAGATGAAGTCGCCCCCGCAGCACGTACGCGTGACCATCGAGACCGACCAGGAGTCCGTGAAGGCCGTGCTGGACACCGCCAACACGCGCATCTGGGGCTTCGGCTACGAGGGCACGGTCGCCTACCAGGAGGACGGAACCGTGGTCTTCGAATCCTCCGAGCCCTTCGGCTACTACAGCTCCGTGATCGCCCTGCTGCGCTTCGACAAGGGGATCTTCGACTCCCCCAGCGTGCAGGACCGCGACTTCCAGGAAGTGCTGGACCGCGCGTTGGAAGGCGCCGACTTCGGCCCACGCGGGGACAGCTACGATGACGACGAGGATGACGACTGGTGGGCCTCCCTGATTGCCATCCTGCTGATGTTCTTCGGCTCCAAGAAGGTCCTCAACAAGGGCATGGGCAAGGTCAGCAAGCGCGAGAAGAAGAAATTCATGGGCGCCAAGGAGAGCGAAGTCACCTGGTACCGCGACATCCCGATGGACGGCGACCTGATCGCCGCCGACTACGCCCTCTCCCGCCTCGGCGAGGACCGCAAAAAGAACGCCCTCGCCTCCGCGGAGATCCTCCGCATGATCTACCAGGGCTACCTGGACGTCCGCAAGGACGCCAGCGGCAAGATCGAGATCGTCTTCGCCGACAGCAAGTACGGCAAGGGCGAGATGGATTCCATCGCCAGCGACCTCTGGAGCATGATGCTGGAGGCCTCCGGCAGCGACCGCGTCCTTCAGGACAAGGAGTTCTCCACCTGGTCCAACAAGAATAAGAAACGCCTCTACAGCTGGACCGAGAAGATGACCCTGATGGGCAAGAAACGCTTCCGCGACAACGGCTGGATGCAGACGGTCAGCACGAAGACCACGCCCGAGGGGCAGCTGGAGGTCCAGCACCTCGTGGGCTTCCGCAAGTTCCTGGAAGACTTCACCCTGACCGGCCAGCGCGAGACCATTGAAGTGCACCTATGGCAGGACTACCTCGTCTACGGCGCCCTGCTGGGCATCGCCGACAAGGTGGCCAAGCAGCTCAAGGACATCGACCCGGTGCTCTTCGAGCAGACCATCGGCTACGACTACACCACCTTCAACGGTGCGCTCAACTCCCTGAACAGCCTGTCGCGCTCCATCACGAGCGCCAACCGCGCCTACGCCGCGTCCACCTATTCCGGCGGCAGCGGCTGGAGCGGCGGTGGCGGCCACAGCTCCTTCGGCGGTGGCGGCGGCTTCAGCGGCGGCGGCCACGGCGGTGGCGGACGCTAGAAAAACTACTTGATTGATTACGAGATCCGGCTGAAATCCCGGATCTCGTATTTTTCTTTCCGCAGCTCCCGCACCAGCGGGGCGTTCTGCGGCGCGGAGAGCGTCGGGTCGGCGTCCAGGACCTGCCCGGCGTAGATGCGGGCCTCGGTGAGCAGCTGGCCGTCCTTCGCCAGCGAGGCGATGTTCAGGCTGATGGGCAGGCCGCTCTGCTGCGTGCCCTCGAGGTCGCCGGGGCCGCGCATCTTCATGTCCTGCTCGGCGATCTCGAAGCCGTCCTCCGTCTGGCACATCAGGTCCAGTCGCTGCTGGGCCTCCTTGGACGTCTTGACGTCCTTGACCAGGATGCAGTAGGACTTCTCGGCGCCGCGCCCCACGCGGCCGCGCAGCTGGTGGAGCTGGCTCAGGCCGAAGCGCTGGGCGCTCTCAATCACCATCACGGAGGCGTTCGGCACGTCCACGCCGACTTCGATCACCGTCGTGGAAACCAGGATGTTGGCGCGGCCCGCCACGAAGGCGGACATGTTGAAATTCTTCTCCTCGCTGCTCTGCTGCCCGTGGACGATGGCCACCTTGTAGTCCGGCAGCGGGAAGGCGCTGACGATCTCCTCGTAGCCCTGCTCGAGGTTCTGCAGGTCCATCTTCTCGCTCTCGAAGATGAGCGGGAAGACCACGAAGACCTGGCGGCCGCGGGCGATTTCTTCCCGCATGAACTTGTACATCGCCGCCCGGCGGTTCTGCCCGATGCACATCGTCTGGACGGGCTTGCGCCCCGGCGGCATCTCGTCGATGACCGACACGTCGAGATCGCCGTAGAGCGTCATCGCCAGCGTGCGCGGTATCGGCGTGGCAGTCATGACCAGAATGTGCGGAGGCACATTCTGGTCTAACGATGCTTTCACCCCCTGCACCCCCTCAAGGGGGATGGCCGCAGATCGCTGCGCTCGCGGCGCCCACGCACCACTGCCAGGAGGCACCAGTGGACCTTTGCTCCAAAGCTTCGATCGCTGCTCCACGCCGAAGCGGTGCTGCTCGTCGATGACGGCGAGGCCCAGGTTGCGGAAGACGACGTTGTCCTCCAGCAGGGCGTGCGTGCCCACGATGATGCCCAGCGAGCCGTCCTCGAGGGCGGCGTGGATGGCGCGCCGCTCCTTCTGCGTCGTGCTGCCGGTCAGCAGCGCGCACTGCACGGAGGTGGGTTTCAGGTATTTCTGGATATTGGCATAGTGCTGCTGCGCGAGCACCTCGGTCGGGGCCATGATGCAGGTCTGGAAGCCGTTGCCGATGGCCATCAGGCAGCTCAGCACGGCCACCATGGTCTTGCCGGAGCCCACGTCGCCCTGCAGCAGGCGGTTCATCTGGTGGCCGCTGGTGAGGTCGGCGCGGATCTCCTTGATCACGCGCTGCTGCGCGCCCGTCAGCGAATACGGAAGGGCGTTGTAGCACGCGTGGAAGTCGGGGCCCACCTTGGGCATCTGCAGGCCGCGCTCGCCGCGCGAGCGGACGTATTTCTGCTTCAGCAGCGACAGCTGCAGGAAGAAGAGTTCCTCGAATTTGAGGCGGTAGGTCGCCTTCTGGAGGGCGTAGGAATCCTTCGGGAAATGGATGTTCTTCAGCGCGTACGGCAGCGACACGAGCCCCCGGTCGCGCAGGACGTACTCCGGCAGCGTCTCCTCGACCTCCGGGAGGCAGAGCGACAGGGCGGCGGACTGGAGCTTGCACATCACCTTGCCGGTGATGCCGCCCGCCTTGAGCTTCTCCGTGCTCGGGTACACGCCCATCAGGGCGCCCTGCGACATCGCCCCTTCCTGGGGCGCATCCACCTCCGGGTGGACGATGTTCATGCGCGTGCCGAAGGCCTGCGGCTTGCCGAAGAAGAGGAAGGTCGCCCCCGGGACGAGCCGCTGGAAGTTCCACTTGATCCCCTTGAAAAACACCATCTCCATGCGCCCGGAGGCGTCTTCGACGATGACCGACAGGCGCTTGCAGGCGCCGAAATGGATGGGATTGGTCTCCTGCGAGACGATGGAGCCGGCGGGGCCGTACAGCGTGCGGGTCACGACCGTGGCCTGCAGCTGGACGAAGGCGAGGTCGGGCGCCACCTGCGCGATGGGCGTGATCCCGCTGCGGTCGATGTAGCGGAACGGGTACAGGTGGATGAGGTCCGAGAGGGTCTCGATCCCGAGTTCGCGACGCAGGAGTTCGGCCCGCTTGGGACCGACCCCGGCGAGGTACTGTATGCTGCTGTCCAGTTCCTTGGCCATACTACAAATATACGAAAAATCCGGCCGAAAATTATTACATTTGCACTTCCAATACAGAACGACCACAATATGAAACGAGTATTCATCGCATTTACCTGTCTTGTTATGGCAATCAGTTGTGCTAAGAAAACCGACGAAAGCGGCTACATCGGCCCGTCCGAGATCCAGATCACGGACGGCGTGATGACCCCCGAGACGCTGCTCGCGTTCGGACGCCTGTCCGACCCGCAGCTCTCCCCCGACGGCAGCCGCATCCTCTACGGCGTTTCCTATACCGACATCGCGCAGAACCGCAGCTGCCGCAACCTCTTCCTCTGCAACCCGGACGGCTCCGACAAGGTCCAGCTGACGCGTTACGCGAAGAGCGTCAGCGGCGCCCGCTGGGCGAATGACGGCAAGAGCATCTACTTCATTCAGGGCGGCCAGCTTTGGAAGGCTCCGCTGAAGGGCAACCAGCTCGGCAAGCGCGAGCAGCTGAGCGACTTCCCCAACGGGGTCAGCGAATTCAAGCTCTCCCCGGACCAGCAGCAGGTGATCCTCGTCAGCACCATCAAGAACAAGGCCCTGGAGCAGCCCGCCGACGCCTACGAGGACCTCGACAAGGCGCAGGCCTATGCCACCGAGGACCTGATGTACCGCCACTGGGACCACTGGGTGACCGACGTGCCGCGCAGCTACGTGGCCACGCTCGGCAACGGGATGATCACCCCGGAGAACGCCGTGGACATCCTCGACACCGAGGAGCTCTTCGAGCTGCCCACCGAGCCGTTCGGCGGCGCGGAGCAGCTGGACTGGGCCCCGGACAACCGCCACATCGTCTATTCCTGCCGCAAGAAGGTGGGCAAGCAGTACGCCTTCAGCACCAACACCGGCATCTATATCTATGACACCCTCACCGGCGCCACCCTCGACGTCAAGACGGACGGCGGCTACGACACCGACCCCGTCTGGAGCCCCGATGGCAGGCACATCGCCTGGATCGCCATGGCCCGTGACGGATATGAGGCGGATCGGCAGCGACTATTCGTCGCTGACGTCGAGCTGGTTGACATCGCCGACGGCCAGAACGCCGGCGTGCAGGTGCTGAGCGTCCGCGAGCTGCTGCCCGCGTTTGACCACGACGTCGCCGGCCTGGTCTGGCACGGCGACGAGCTGTTCTTCAACGCCCTCGTCGGCGAAGGCGTCCAGGCGCTCTACTGCGCCGACCTGACGGGCGACGTGCAGCGCATCACCTCCCCCGACTGGAACTTCGACTTCTTCTCCCCCTTCGCCTTCCGCGAGAACGCCGGCGGCGTGGAGCTGCTCGCGTCCTACTACTGCCTGAAGTTCCCGACCGAGCTGGTGTCCGTCAAGATCACCGAGTCCGGCGTGACCTTCGCCCAGATCACCAACGAGAACCAGCACATCCTCTCCCAGCTCGACGATATCAAGGACGAGCGCGTGTTCGTCGAGACCGTCGACTACCAGAAGATGCTCTGCTGGGTGCTCTATCCCCCGAAGTTCGATCCGTCCAAGCAGTATCCCGCCATTGAGATCGTGCTCGGAGGCCCGCAGGGCAGCAATTCCCAGGATTGGAGCTACCGCTGGAACTACCGCCTGATGGCCCAGCAGGGCTACATCGTCATCCTCCCGAACCGCCGCGGCACCACCGCCTTCGGCCAGGCTTGGAAGGAGCAGATCTCCGGCGACTACGCGGGCCTGAACATGCAGGACTACCTGAGCGCCGGCCGCTACATCAAGAACCAGCCTTACGTGAGCAAGCTCGCCTGCGTGGGCGCCTCCTACGGCGGCTATTCCGCCTATATGCTGGAAGGTATGCACGGCGACCTCTACGATTGCTTCATCGCGCACGCCGGCATCTTCGACGAGAAGCAGCTCTGGTACACCACCGAGGAGATGTGGTTCGCCAACTGGGACAACGGCGGCCTGACGCAGTACGCCTACACCCCCGGCCAGGTGGGCCCGGCCTACGACGGCGTCACCTTCGGCGGCATGCAGCAGGCCGGTGCGCCCTACGCCTACACCCCGAAGGCCCAGCGCCACTACGCCAACTCTCCTTCCTCGATGGTCACGAAGTGGCACACCCCGATCCTCTGCATCCACGGCATGATGGACTACCGCATCCCCTATGAGCAGGGCATGGCGGCCTTCAACGCTGCGCAGATGATGGGTGTTCCCTCCAAGCTCGTGATCTTCCCGGAGGAGAACCACTGGATCCTCCAGCCGCAGAACTCCCTCTACTGGCACCGCGTCTTCTACGACTGGCTCGAGCGCTGGATGAAGTAACGCTGTTTTTCGTAACTTTCAGTTACTAAATCATTTATGAAAGTAACCGGATACTTTGGTACCCGGTTACTTTCATAATATACTGATTGTTCGTTGTTTGCTAAAAACAGCTACTATTGCTCGAAGAGCAGTTTTTCAATGAAGACCTGGTGGTCTTCCACCCTGCCCTCTATGATATGGGCGCCGTCGGGGTCGAGGGCGTGCCAGAGCTCGACGGTCTCGCCGGGCCGGGCCTCGCGGTTGAAGTTGATGGTCAGCTCTTTGACCATCTTTTCGTTGACCAATTCTTCCGGCAGGGCGTCCATCGCCCAGACGGTGTATTTGACGTTGTTGGCGTGCTGGTTGTAGTCGATGTCGGACCAGCGGACCGTGTGCGTGCCGAGCAGCTCCAGCGCGGCGCCGCGCGGCACCGCCACCTTGCCGGCGGGGGCTTCGATGGCGAAGTCCCTGCTCTGCGGATCCATCGAGGTGAACTCTGACAGAAAATCAGGCCGGACCAGACGCCGCTCCTCGATGTTCATCACCACCCAGGAGCTGGTGGAGTTGACGGCCGGCTGGCCGTCAGCACCCAGGATCTGGTAGTCACGGAGGAAGTACAGCCCCTGCAGGCCCTTGTGCCACGTAAGCACCTTGCAGGACTCCTTGTGCATCACCGGCCGCTCGAAACGGACGTGCTGCCGGGCCAGGACCCAGGTGCAGCCGTAGGGGCCGAGCTGTTCGTCGCCAAAGTTAAGTTTGTCTGCACCAAAGACCGCCATGTGCTGGGCCAGGTCCAGGAATGCGGCGGGGCGCAAGATATGCCGGCGGTCCACCTGATAGCAGGTGGCCGTAAAATCTTCGTAAAATTTATCTTTCAGGTAATCCATCATAACAAATCGGGTTGGTGTCGAGGCCGGTCTTGACGTCCTCGACGCCAGGACAGTTCGCCTGCAGGTACGCCTGCAGCAGGTCCTGGGTGTATTGTTCGCTCTGGTAGTGGCCGAGCTCCGCGAGGAGCACGCCGCCGTTCTCAAAATAGTCGTGGTAGTGGAATTCGCCGCTGAGGAAGCAGTCGGCGCCGGCGCGGATGGCGTCGCGCAGCAGGAAGGCGCCGGCGCCGCCGCACAGGGCCACGCGCCGGACCATCCGCCCGTCGAGGGCGGAATGGCGCAGGCACTGCACGCCGAAGACCCGCTTCACGCGGGCAAGGAATTCCGCGTCGCGCTCCGCCTGCGGCAATTCGCCGACCAGGCCCGCCCCGGCGTCCTCCCCTTCCAGGGGCGACAGCCAGCGGAGGTCCTGCAGGCCGAGCAGCGAGGCGATCTTGTGGTTCACGCCGCCGGGGGCGTTGTCCAGGCTGGTGTGCGCGGAGTATACGGAGACGCCGCCCGCGAGGGCCTTGACCACGCAGCGCTGCTGGTAGGTGGTGTCGGAGACCTGCCGGAGGGGTTTAAAGAGGAGCGGATGATGCGAAACAATCAAGTTACATTCCTTCGCAATCGCCTCTTCTACAATGGCTTCCGTGATGTCCAGGCAGACCAGCACGCGGCTGATCTCCGCATCCGGGAAGCCGACCTGCAGGCCCGAGTTGTCCCACTCGTCCTGCAGCTTCAGGGGCGCCAGCCGCTCCAGCGCGGCGATGATTTCACGCAGTTTTGCCATACGCTTCACGATTTTGCAACCGCGAAGGTACGCAAATTATTCCAGATAGCGCGCGCGAAGGGTCTGGATATCCTCGTCGGAGAGGCCCATCGGGCCATGGAGGTAGGCGTCCAGGGAGCCGTATTCCCGGTCGATCCGGTCCAGCGCCTGGATGAAGTTGTCGGTATTGCAGCCCAGGAAGGCCTTCACCACCCCCACCTCTTCGTCCTTGCCGCCCCAGAAGCGGACCCGGCGGGTGTACTTCTTCACATCCGCCTCATAGACCTTGTTCGTGGCGTCGAAGTCCGCCACGATGGTCTCCCGGTCGGCCCCCAGGGCCGCCAGGATCAGCGCGGAGGCGATGCCCGTGCGGTCCTTGCCCTGTGAGCAGTGGTAGAGCACGGCGCCTTTTTCCGCCGCCAGCACGTGGCGGAAGAAGGCGGCGAACTGCTCCTGGCTCTCCGGCCGGAACAGCAGGATGGGATACATCTCCCGGGCCACCTCCTGCGCCTTCTTGTTGAAAGCGGCGGCGACGATGATCTTCTTGACCTCGAACTTCTTGTGGCCGGTGAATTTCTTTTTCTCCTTCTCCGTCATGCCGGCGCCGGCATTGCCGGTGGCATCGATAGGCAGGGGGATATATTCCGCGCCCGGGACCGTCCGGTCCTCCTTCCCCTTCTTCTCGCCCTCCTTCCGCATATCGATGACCGTGCTGGTCGGAAGCTGCGAGAGGTACTGCAGGTCCGCGTCCGTGGCCTCCGCCAGGTGCGCGGAGCGCAGGAGCAGGCCGTCCCGGACCTTCCGCCCATCCTGCATGACGTAGCCGCCCAGGTCCCGGGCGTTGACGATGCCCCGGACCGGGAGGAACTGCTGCGCAGAAACGACCGTAGAAACGAACAAACCCATCGGAATCAATAATCTGCTGACATGGAGCATAAACCAAAAGCTAAAGGTAATAATTCTTGATTGAACGCCGTATCATGACGCAGAAAAAGAGCTCCTCCGCCAGCCGGGGCGGCACGAATTCGCAACGGAGCACGAGGTCCAGGCAGGCGAAGCGCGCGGCCTGCCGGTCGAACTCCGTGTGGTCTTCCTGGCCGGAGTAGGCTTTGGCGAAGGCGTCCCAGAAGCGGTGCAGCTGCTCCTCGCCCATGTGGAAGATGTCCTGCACCTGCTTCATGGAAGCATAATCGTGGCAGATCTGGTACAGGTGGCCGAGGTCGAACATCGGGGACCCGTAGCCGAAGCGGTCCAGGTCGATCCAGAGATAGTGGCCTTCCGAGCTGACCAGGTTGCCCATATTCAGGTCGCCGTGGCTGCAGGTCGTGACTTCCGGGACGGTCAAGGCGAAGGCCCGCAGGATCTCGCGGTTCTTCTTCCCGATGAACCTTATCTTGTCCACCGCACGCAGCAGCTGCTCCTTCCGGTTGGGGAAGAAATCGGTGTTGCAAGGCGTCGTGGAGAGGGTTTTGAACTGCTCGCACAGCACCTGCGCCATCTCCTCCGTGCGCTCGGGCGCGTCGGCGCAGAGGCGCGAGAGGGATTTCTTGTTTCTGATGCGCTCGGACAGGGTGCCGAACCCGTCCCCGACGCGGACCATTTCGAGCATCCGGGGAATCGGGAGTCCAAGGCCTTCCACGGCCTTGGACACCTCGAACTCATGCCGGACAAACGCCTCCGTATTGAGCCCCGGGCGGTTGACCTTCAGGATCGCGTCCGGCTCGGACGAATCCACGTAAACACTTCCGTTGCCGCCCTCACCTACCTTGGTCCAGGCGTTGATGTCTATTGTTCTATATTCGCTCATTCCAATGAATTAGTCTTTCTTCGGCAGCCGCAGCGGCAGCGCGCCCGGCAGGATCTTGAGATCGAAGTGGGAGCCGGGGAGCTGTTCGCCGTCAATGTAGATGTCGATCAGGTCCTTGCTGCTGATCGTCACCTCGCGGGCCTGCCGGAAGAGGATCCGCTTCCCGGCCGCCTTGCAGCCGATGTGGTCGCCCTTGCGGTAGTGAGGGATCAGCAGGAGGAGTCGCAGCAGGCTCATCGCCCGGAAGTAGCAGACATCGATCAGGCCGTCATCCACTTTCGCCGTCGGCGCGCAGTTGAACTCGCCGCCCACGCGATGCCCGTTGGCGAAGGTGCAGAGCACCATCGGGCCCCGGGCGATGCGCTCGCCGTCCACGTAGACCTTGATGTGGTTGTAGCGGCTGGTGAGGATGGCGTTGATCACGCCCCGCGTGTAGGCCTGGTGGGCGGATTTCCCCTGGGCCACGAGCTCGTTGGCGCGGGAAGCGACCTTGGAGTTAAAACCGATGTTGCAGACATTCAGGCAGTAACTGTCGTTGACCTGGATTACATCTATAGGCTGCACGGTGCCGGCCAGCATGGCCTTGACGTTGCGGAAGTCGTAGCCCGGGAAGTTGATGATGAAGTCCTCCGTGGCGCCGGCGAAGTACAGGATGGCGATGGTCTTGTTGGCGCACTGCCTGGCGGCCTGCTCGCTGGAGCAGGCATAGCCGACCAGGCCGGAGGCCACGCCGTTGATGATGCCGTTGCCGCCGCAGGCCACGAAGCAGACTTCCTCCTCCGGATGCAGGTCGCAGTACAGGCGCACGTAGCGCGTGGCGTCACCCTCGCCGAGGGTGGTGTACACCTCGTGCGGATGCGGGTTCTCCTTCAGCTGGAAGTAGAAATCCTGGTACTGATGGGCTTTGTCGTCCCGTCCGTTGATGATATAGATGTACTTCATATTTTCAAGCTCATGATCGTGATGTCGTCGCTCTGCGGATGGCTGCCGGTGAAGCCCTTCACCGACTGGTAGATGTGCTCCACGACGGTCTTCTCATCCCCGTCGGCCGCGCTCTGCTGCACGGCCCCCAGGAGCCGCTCCTCGCCGAAGAGGGCGAAGTCGTTGTTCTCGGCTTCCGTGACGCCGTCGGTGTAGGCCACCAGGCGCGTGCCCGGCTCGAGCTCGATGGATTCGGATTCGTAGGGGAAGTTCTCCATCAGGCCGGCGGCCAGGTTGCTCTTGACCTGGAGGAAGCGCGGCGCCTCGCCGGGCGCCAGGATGACGGGCGGGTTGTGGCCTGCGTTGCAGTAGTCCATGTGCCCAGTTTTCACGTTGATACGACCGATGAAGAGCGTGACGAACATGTCGTTGCTATTGGAGTCGGCCACGCTGTTGTTCAGGCGGCTCACCGACTCGCTGAGCGGGAGGTCCAGGGTCGCCACGAAGTGGAGCATGGCGCGGGTGATGGACATCACCAGCGAGGCCGGGACGCCCTTGCCACTCACGTCGCCGACGGCGAAATGGAGCACGTCTCCCTTCTGGATGAAGTCGTAGAGGTCGCCGCCCACCTCCTTGGCAGGCCGGAGCAGCGCATGGAGCTGGGGCGGGAAGTCCGTGCTCAGCATGCCCATCTGGATGGTGCGCGCCACGTTCAGCTCCGACTCCATGCGCTCGTTGTCGCTCTTGGTGGTCTTCATCTGCACGATGTAGTCCGTGACGGAGTTCTGCAGGTAGACGAAACTGTCCCGCAGGCGCCGCATCTCATCCTTGCTGGAGATCTCCGGCAGCTTGGCCTTGAAGTTGCCCATGCCCATATTCATGGCCGACACGGATAGCTCCGTGATCGGGCGCGTCATCCGGCGGATCTCCTTCCGGCACACGAAAAACACGATCACCAGGCCCAGGATGCCCGCGATCAGCAGGCTCAGGACCAGCAGCAGCGGGGCCTGGCGGGCACTCTCGTGGGCAATCACATACTGGGTGGCGATCCCAATGACCACAAAGGAGGCTAGGAAGATCACCGAAACGATGCCGATGATTCTCCAGCTCAGCCTGCTTGAAAAGGATCTGTTATTCATTCTTCTCTATCCTTTTAGAGATAGAATCTGCAGGAGACATTGCCGGAGTTCAGCGTGAACGAGAAAGTATCGGACTTGTCTACGATCTGGTTGGAGGAATCTTTGTACTTGTAATTCTCGTAGTAAAACTCGCCGATCGTGACGCCGATGGCAAAGCGGGGATTCACCTTGAATTCAAAATAGAGCGGAGCGAAATAAAGGTAGTATCCATTGTACTTGCCATTGACGAGCACGGTGGAAGTATATTTCTGCTTGAAAGAACCCAACTCATAACCGCCACCGATTTCCGGAGTGTAGTAGAAATTGTCCGTCAGCTTGACGTAGTACGCAATGTTGGGGTTGAAATAGACGCCGAACGTGTTTTGTTTCAGGTTGTCGGCGACGGTCGTGGAGGTGAAGGGCACGCCCACGGCGAACGACAGACGGAAATTGTCCGCAACGAAATAATTAAACTCGCCCGCGGCCTGCACCGCGGTATACGGGGCATTCGAGAAAGCGCCTCCGGCGTAAACACTGATGGCTTTGTCGCCACGCTGCTGAGCAGAAAGGCTCACGCATGCGGTGAGCGCCAGAAGAATGCAAAAAAGGCGTTTCATATGCATTAAT
Organism: uncultured Bacteroidia bacterium; assembly: GCA_902768985.1. Classification (GTDB taxonomy): domain Bacteria; phylum Bacteroidota; class Bacteroidia; order Bacteroidales; family UBA932; genus Cryptobacteroides. Next base: position 30,365 of record CACXNA010000017.1, read on the forward strand.
AATTAAATGGTTAACACTTTAAAGTTAGTATAAAAATTGATTAAACGACTTTATCTCTCCATTTTTTTCTGTGGATGTACACCACGCACTGGATCCAGATGCACAGCGCATAGACGCCGTCGGCCGTCCAGCACACGGCCACGTTGGATTTCAGGATGCCGATGATGACGGTGCAGTAAACGGCATAGATGCACAGGGCCACGGCATCGATGCGCAGGCAGACGCGCGTATTTCCGGTTCCCGCCACGGACTGCAGGTAAACATTCCACGGCAAGGTAAGCAGGGAGGCCGCACACATCACCCGCAGCGTCGGGACGGAACCCTGGATCAGCGAAGGGATATCGGTAAACAGGCTGATAATCCAGTGCGGGAAAATGGCGAAGACAGCCAGCAGCGGCACCATCGTCACGGCGCAGAGCACCAGCACCCGCCGGATCACCGGCATCACGCCTTCGGGATGGCCCTCGCCGATGATGTTGCTCACCAGCGTCGCCGCCGTGGAGGCGAAGGCCGCCGAGAAGACGAACGGCACTTCGGAGATGCTCCGCACGATGTTGGCGATGGCCAGATCCTCCTCGCCCAGATGCTCGATGAAGAGGAAGAATAGCAGCCACACGGAGACATTCAGGACATACTCCAGCATGACCCAGGAGGCGGTGGAGAAGATCTGCCTGAGCTCCCTCCACACGGGCCCGACCAGCTTCTGCAGGCCATATTTCCTGTCGGCCGTGAAGAAAGTCCAGACGACGAAGAAAAGGAAGGAGATGCCTTCCGCGATCGTCGAAGCCAGGGCGGCGCCCTTGATGCCCATCGCCGGTGCGCCCAGCTTGCCGAAGATGAGCACCCAGTCCAGGAAGATATTGCTCGCCACGAGCACGAGGGAATTCCAGGTGAGGCTCTTCGTCTCCCGCGTCCCCACGTAGAATGCACGGAACAACGCCGTCATGAAGGCGAAGAGCAGTCCCGGGATTCTCCAGTTCACATAGACCACGGACGCCCTGAAGATGTTCTCCGACTGCAGCAGCCCCCGGAGCAAAGGCGGGGACAGCAGGTACGAAAGGAGCATGGTCACCAGCGCCAGCCCCGCCAGGAACCAGACGCCCTGCCAGAACACGCGCCCGATGGCGCCGAAGTCCGTCCCGCGCTCGCAGGCCTCCCCGTTGCGCCGGCCGATGATGATCTGGACCCCGATGGAGAAGCCGAAACCAAGCATGTACAGAATCGTAAAATAGACGCCGGCAATGGCCGATGCGCCCAGCTCAATCTCGCCGACGCGGCCCAGGAAGGCCGTGTCGGTCATGCCCAGCAGCTCCTCCATGACAAGGGCTACCAGAATGGGGAACGTTATCCTCCAAATGGATTTGAAGGAATAACTCTCCGGGAGCATATATACCGATTCTGTCATGAACTATTCTATCAGTCCGTTAGAATAGATAACCGATTGCGAGCGTCAGCTCGTTGCTCTTTTCCGTTACGCCGGCTTCCTTGCTGCAATTCAACAGACCGAATTTGTAGCCGATCTTCACGCGGAATGATTCCTGGATGTCGCACCAGATACCGCCACCGAGGGACATGTCAAATCGCCTGGACTCCTTATCGTAGTAGTCGTGATGCGGATTCGTGGAGATATCCTTGCTGAAGAGACCGTAATAGAAAGTCGGACCGACGAAGAGCGAAAGACGGGTATCCCTTCTGTCAGAGAGGCAGAGGTTGAAGTCGATGGGAGCGAAAAGATCGCACTCTCTGTACTTGACACCGTATTTGTTGGTAAAGAAAAAGTTGACGCCCAGACCCGGCGCAACGGAGAGGGAGCCGACTAACGGGATGTTATAATCCACCACCGCCGCAGCGCCGTTGTAATACTGTGTCGCGCGCACGCCTTCCATCTCGGTCATCATCGAATTCATCTGATAACCCACCTGTACGCTGAACTGCGCATAAGCCATCGCTGAAATCATCAGCGCAACGGCCAGTAAAAATACTTTTTTCATGACTGCTGTGTTATTAATTGGTTAGTTATTCCAAAAACTTGTTCTTTTCATATCAGATTCCTAAACTGCGGCGTATAATATAGAGCATTATGCAAAGGTCCCTCTTGGGCATATTACAACTACGGCTTATACACAAACGGACTCTCGCTCACGGGGCCCACCTTGCCGCCAACGGTGACGGTACCGATGCGGGTATAATCCGCACCTCCGCCGATGCTGTGAGGGGCGTTGTCCGACACTTTCTTTACCGTCACTTGCGTAACGCCGTTTGTAACGGTAATGCTGCCCGCACTTCCTCTCGCCCCGGTACCGATTCCGGCGGCATCGCATTCGCCTTCAGCCGTGACCGTTCCCCCGCTGATAAGGATGTCTCCGCACGTGGCATTTCCCTCGCCCGAACCGATGCCGGAAGCGGAAAGAATGCTATTGCCGGAAGCCATGACCGTGCCGCCACTGATGGTGATATTGCCGCAGACGGAAGGCGTGTCCGTGTCTTCATCTTCATCTATATCGGTGCCGGAACCGCCGCCGATGCCGGCTGCGAATTCCCCTCCGCAAGACGTTACAGAACCTCCGCTGATGGAGATATTCCCGCATTTTGCATGATAACCGCTCCCGATACCGGCTGCAGAAGGCCCTCCAAGGGCTGTTACCATACCGCCGCTGATGGTGATGTCGCCACAACTCATCCCCTTCCCGGTTCCTATGCCAGCGGAATACTCACCCCCGGTAGCCCGGATAGTACCGCCCTGAATAACAATATTGCCACCGTTCTTGCCGTATTCGTCCTCGCTGCCTATACCCGGGGCATATCCGTTGCTGGAGACATCCAGTTTCCCAGCCCCCGTAATGGTAAGCGTCTTGCCTTCAGGGACAAAGATCCCAGGGAATGAGGAATCGAATCCCCTCACGATATTGTTTCCCACCAGCACAAGGGTGGCGTCTCCAAGCGCCGTGATGCCGGCCCATTTATACTCCCGGTCATTCACACCGTAGATGACGGCATTCTTCAGCGTCACGGTGGCACCGTCGGCGATGGTAATCTTGTAGTTCCCGTCCATGATACCCGTAAGCGTTTCGCCGTCCCGGGCCTCATAGTCGGTCATCAGACTGGCCAGGTTGAGCGTCTTTACCTCTCCCGTTTTGGTACAGGACAGAGCCAGGAGCATCATGCTCAGAATAATCAGTACTTTTTTCATAAGGGACTTCATTCTAGGACCGCGCTGCGATGATGTCTAAAAGGTAATGAGGGGTAAAGAAATGGTCCATAAACTGGTAATACCCCAGCAAGGGAAGCACGGCCTTGTACTGCTCGGAGAGCAGACCCTTTTTGATACGGAGGTCACCGGGGCCGGCGATGTCCAGGACATTCTGGTCCTGAGCCGTGTACGCCTTCCATTCCACCTTGTCTGTGGACGGGTTGCCGTAGCGCGCGAAATTGGTCCACATCTGCATGACGGCCGTGAAGATCTCATCCGAGTTGTTGGTGCCGTTAAAGGAGCTGTTCGTTCCGAAGCCGCGCATATTGAACACGAACATGAGTTCCACGGAATGGGCCGCACCAATCTCCGGATTGCTGCCCGGATACGACCAGTAGTAGCAGAACGTCTTGTTGAACGCGCTCTGCACGTCGAGCTGCAGGAGCATGGGAACCCGGAACATGATCTCATTGATGAACTCCGTCTCGACAAGTCCCGGCTCCTGGGTCCTGCAGACCCGCCGGAATTCCTCGTAATACTTCTTGTCCTCTTCCTTCAGGTAGGGGACGGCATCGCCTGCGGCGCGCTGGGCGTATAGCTTTTGCTCTTCAATGCTCAGCATCGGACCCTCACCCATGAAAAGCCTCATCTCGTCGGCCGTGCTGCCGGCCATGATGGATATGTGCTTCGCATAGCCCTTCTTGTACATCTCGATGGGGGCCTCAGGAAGTACCTCCGTACCGTAGTAAGGGCAAGATGTAAACTTACCCACGGCATTGACATACGCCTCCTGGAGCTTCTCTTCGGTAAGGGCCATAATCTCGTCCATGGTCTTGCAGCCGGTGTACTCGAGCAGCGCCTTGGTTTTGCCCTGCGCAGCTTCGCAGCCCACCGGGAAGGCCAGGGTGGTGGAGCCGCTTTGGGCGATGACCTTCTGGAAATACCGGTTGGCCTCCTTCATGACCGGCAGGATGGAGACGGAGCCGCCGCCGGCGCTTTGCCCGAAGATGGTCACGTTGTCGGGGTCGCCGCCGAAAGCGGCGATGTTCCTGCGAACCCGAGCCGACAACGTACGCCCCGCCGTGAATCCAGACCATTACCGGTTTTTTCGCCGTCTTGTCGTCGGCATTCAGCCATATGTTCAGGTATAGGCAGTCCTCGGACATCAGCTTCTGAACGCAATCCGGGTAGCCGAGGGAGCCGAAAGCACCCTTTCCGTAGTACTTAGCCTCGAAGACACGGTCGCATGCGTCCACATACTCCGGCGCCTTGAAGCGGCGCCCGCCCACGGGCGCCTTCGCGTAAGGGATGCCCAGCCAGGATGCAACCCCGTATTCCTCGGTTCCGACGAAGATGCCGTTCACGCACTTCACGGCATGGGCCTCGTCGAAACTTCCCTTTATCTCACTGTTCAAGCAATCGTACTGCTCAAATCGGATTAAGTCTTTGAATTCCCTTTTCATATCAGTCATTGTTTTAGGATTTCATGAGATAATTATTAATTATAAATCAAGCATCGTCCGGTCATTTCCACGGGTTGTTCCAGGCCCATAATGCGGAGGATGGAAGGGGCCACGTCGGCCAGAACGCCGTCCTGCACCGTTGCGTTCCCGTTCTCCGTAACATATATGAAAGGAACCGGGTTCGTGGAATGGGCCGTATTGGGCGATCCATCAGCATTGAGGGCGTGGTCGGCATTCCCGTGGTCGGCCGTAATAATGGTTTCATAGCCCATAGCCCTGGCGGTTTCCACCACTTCATTCAGGCAGTCATCAATCACCTTCACGGCCGTCTCAATCGCGGGGTATACGCCCGTGTGGCCCACCATATCGGCATTGGCGAAATTCACCACAATCCAATCATATTTGTTTGTCTTGAGCGCCTCTACCAGTTTGTCCTTCACCTCGTAGGCAGACATTTCGGGCTTGAGGTCATAGGTAGCCACCGCGGGAGAAGTCACAAGGATACGTTCCTCCCCTTCAAACGGTTCTTCACGGCCTCCATTGATGAAGGAGGTCACGTGGGCGTATTTCTCGGTCTCGGCAATATGCAGCTGCTTCAAACCCTTGCCGGCGATGTATTCGCCGAGGGTATTATCCAAGTTCTCCTTGGGGAAAAGGACGTGAACGCCCGTGAAGGAATCGTCATACGGCGTCATGCAGTAGTATTGGAGATTGGGGATGGTTGTCATGCCCTGCTCCGGCATGTCCTGCTGCGTAAGCGCAACGGTGAGTTCTTTGGCGCGGTCGCTGCGGAAGTTGAAGAAGATGACTACGTCACCCTCCTTGATGCGGCCGTCAATGCTACTGTTGACCAGCGGCTCCATAAACTCGTCGGTGTTCTTGTGCTCCTCGGTGTGGCTGTCGTAGCACGACTGCACACCCGCCACTATGTCATCCAGCTCGCGGCCCTTGCCATTTACGATGAGGTCGTAGGCCAGTTTGATTCGGTCCCAATGCTGGTCACGGTCCATAGCATAATACCGGCCGATGACGGTGGCCACCACGCCGGTGCCAGCTGTCTGCATATGCTGCTGCAGGTCGATGATAAAGCCCTTGCCGGCCATAGGGTCGGTGTCGCGGCCGTCCATGAAGCAGTGGACGTAGCAGTTGGAGATGCCATACAGGGCGGCGATATCGATGAGCTTCTTGAGGTGGTCAAGCGAAGAGTGAACGCCGCCGGTGGACGTGAGGCCCATCAGGTGCAGGCTCTTGCCGCTGGACTTGGCATAACTGTACGCCGCTTTGATTCCTGCGTTCTCCAGGATGGAATTGTCGTCGCAGGCGCGGTTGATCTTCACCAGGTCCTGATATACCACGCGCCCGGCGCCGATGTTCAGATGGCCCGTCTCCGAGTTGCCCATCTGTCCGTCAGGAAGCCCCACGTACTCGCCCGAAGCCTGCAGTTGGGAATGAGGAGAGCTGGCGGCCAGGTAGTCCATATACGGGGTGGTCGTCTGTGAAATCACGTCGTCTTTGCCCTTGTCGCCAATTCCCCACCCGTCCAGAATGATCAACAGCACTTTCTTGCCGACGTCTCCGGGCTCACCCCCGTTGCTCCTTGTGCACGCAGAAAACGCACCCACGCTGCAAACGAGGGCGGCGGCGAGAACTCCACAAACGATTAGTTTCTTCACGTTCTAAACTTTTTATTCCGGAACCATTCCTAAATTACGGCGTATCAGGTTGAGAATCATATCCGAAGGAGCGCCGGAGCCATTGCGGATTTTGCTGACGTAACCCTCTTTATCGCCCACGGTGACGGTCAGGATGAGTTTATGATTTACGGCCGCAAAGAGATAGGAAAGGGTCATCGTCATTCTGACAGTTGTTCTTTTATAAAGTAAGCTCTGTTCTTGTTAGCAAACCCTTTTGGAAGAGCCGTTGCCAAGGCGCTCCGCCCAGGACATCATCAGGTCTTCCCGTCTTCCGAAAATATCCTTCTGCATGCCGATGGCATCATCGAAGACCATCGTCTGGCGGTCGTCCCCTGAGAACTTCTTCCACGCGTATTTGCCGGTGGAAGGGTTGCCCGTCCGGGCGAAATTGGTCCACATCTCCTTGACGACATGGCGGAACTCGCAGTCCTCGGTCGAGACGATTTCTCCGCTCCCCATCGGGTCCGGAATGGGATTGTCGAACAGGTACGGAAGCTCGGCCGCGTGTGCGGCACCAAGCTGGGGGGTTGTCACCGGCTTCTTGATGAAGTACATATAGGTATTGCCGCCGGCGGCAGCATGCCGGATGGCCATATCGGTGTTGCCCGCGCGGAAGTTGATGTCGTTGCAGTATTGCTCCAGCCGGCTCCCCTCGCTTTCGCCTGCGAGCGTGGCCATGAACTCGTCATACATGGCCTTCTCCTGCTCGTTCAGCAGCGCGCGGTCCCGCTTCGCAATCCACCTGAGCGTATTCAGGAAGCCTTCCTCGCCGCCTTCGTACGGGACGAAGTACCTGATTTCGTCAAGGGTAGACCCGATTATCAGATCAAGTTTGGCCCGCTTCGCGTCTCCCCACATCTTGTACAGATCCGCCCGGTCCTCGGGCAGCGTGACGCCGTCGAGGAGCGGGAAGTTGGCACCTCCCAGAAGGCAGTTCTTGTCAATGAGCGCCGCTTTCAGATAGGCATCCACAAGCTGCCCGGTGGTGAGCGCCATCAGCTCGTCCATGGTCTGGCAGCCCGTCGCGGTCAGGAAGTTCTGCGTAACGTGGATGCCGTGCTCCATGGTGTCGGTGTAGGCGATGTTGGCGCTTTGGGCGATGACTCTCTTGAAGAGCCCTTCGCTTCCTTCGATGAGCGGGAGGAAGGTGACGCTGGCCGAGCCGGCCGACTCGCCGAAAATGGTCACGTTATCCGGATCTCCTCCGAACCCGGCAATGTTTTTCTGAACCCACCTGAGGGCCTCCAGCTGGTCCAGCAGGCCCAGGTTACCGGCCTCCTTGAAGTTTTCTCCGCCAGGGACCCGCTCGAAGTTCATAAATCCCAAAAAGCCCAGGCGGTAGTCGATGGACACGAACAGGATGTCGGGGCACTGTTTGGAGATATTGGCCAGGTTATACAGGGGCGAAGCCTGGGATTCTGCGCAGAAGCCGCCTCCGTGAATCCACACCATGACCGGTTTCTTGCCGTCCGTGCAGCGGGTATTGCAATAGACGTTCAGCACCAGGCAGTCTTCGCCGAACTCTGCCGTACCCATCGAATCGTTCGCGGGCCCGATAGGTACGTGGCCGGGCTTGGTGGCATCATACACGCCGTCATCGTCTGCGGCAGGAAGTGCCTTTTGCCAACGAAGCTTCCCCACCGGCTGCGTTGCGTAGGGGATGCCCTTCCAGATAATTAACTCATCCGTCTCCTTACCGACGAAAGTACCGTTATTGCACTTGACGGCCAGTTTTGTATTGTCTTGTTTCATGAATTGAATTCTCCGTTATATTGTATAGGAATTACGCCCTGAATGCCTCTTCTCCGTCCACGATGGTAGCGATGATGTTAGCCGCAGCCACCTTGTCCAGGCTGTCATGAAGGAAATCGCAGTCAAACACCGTCATGTTGGCTATCTTTCCAAATTCGATGGAGCCCACGCGGTGCTCCTGATGCCAGACCCGGGCAATGTTGATGGTCATAGCCTCAAGCGCCTGCTCGCGGGTAACGGCTTCGGAGGGATTCAGTGGCATGGCTCCGAGGCCCGGGAACAGTTCTTCCGGAACATTGCGCGCCTCCGCCATATAGAAACTCAATTTGACGCTCATCATGGGCGAGACCGGATAGTCTGAATGGAAGACCACATTGGCGCCTGCGTCAAAGAAGGACTTGATCGGATAAGCTTTGTTGGCCAGCTCTTCACCTACATAAGAGGACTCCATGGCAAAGGCCGCCGGAATCTTGGTCACCCAGAGCGGCGGCACAGCAGGGATGGAGCCGGTTTCCGCCATCCGGCGAATATCCTCTTCCGTCACAAAGTGCAGGTGCGCCAGCACGTTGTTCTGCTTCTTGTCTCCGGTAATCTTTATCGCGTCCTCTATGCAGCCCAGCATGAAGTGCGTGGCGCCACCGCCTTCGGAGTGGCAATGGACGGCAAACCCTTCCTTGTCGGCCTCCACGATGAGCTGCACCATCTTGTCGTGACTGTTGAAACGTTCCACGCCATGATAGCCCGGCTGGTCGGCGTAATCCTGGTTCTGCCAGCCGGTATGCGCCTCCGTAACACCATCCAGGAAGCATTTGATGCCCACTATGTGCAAATAGTCGCTGTCATATTTGGCGCGCAGTTCAGCTGCACGGGCAACCTCCGCCTTCGGGTCTTCCACGTTGTCGGGAGATAATGCATACGCATACGTGCGCAGTTTCAGTTTGCCCTCTTCCTCCAATTCATGGAAGGCCTGGGCGCATTCCGGGTAGAAGAGTTCCATACCTGCATCGGCCACACCGGTAAAACCGTTGCCCAGGGCAAAATCCTGCCAGGCGAGAAGGTACTTCTTAGCGTCCTCCATACTCTTCGGAAGATTATCCAACACCCGCAGTACCGGGGTCTCGCAGATATAGCCGTCCGGTTCTCCCTTTTCGTCTACATGGACCTGGGCGCAACCCACTTTCCTGGCATATTCTGCATCGATACCCGCCCATTCCAGCGCCTTCGAATTGAGCAGCATGGAATGTCCGCCGCCGGTTTGCAAGATAAGGATCTTATCGGAGCAGATTTCGTCCAGATACGCTTTGCTCACGTATTCCTCCGTTTCATTCCACCCGGCAGCCACATAAAAGGAGCGATTTGGATTCTTGGCAATGAAGTCCTTGATGATCTCGCGGTATTTGGCATAATCGGCCAGCCCTACTTGTGCCAGGTTTGCCTGTCCCACAAGGCGGTCACCGGCAAAATACGGGTGGCAGTGGGACTCCAGGAAACCGGGATAGATAAAGTTTTCACCGTAATCCAGCACCTGGGCATCTGCGCCGGCAAGCTTCCTTGCTTCCTCAGCGCTGCCTATATAGGCAAATACGCCGTCCTTTACATATGCAGCCTTGGCAAGGGGGCGCTTTTTATCCACCGTGATGATGTTGCCAAGAATAAGTGACTTTTTCATAATGATCCAGGATTTTTTAATTCACCTTCTTTCCGTTGATAAACACATCTGTCGGCAGGTTGTGGCTGAAGCCTTCGTGCTCTGCCGTCAGGAGGTCCTTGTCGAACACCAGGAAGTCGGCGTTCTTGATAATGTGGTCAGCTTTCATAATATGGTATTTTAGCGTTAAAATTAACTCGGATGTTGTTGTACATTATCTGGCCCAGGTGTTACCCGGGATTCCCTTTATGGAAAGCTCATCGTCGGTGAGGTTGGTCTTGAGGGCGGAAAATGGCATGGAGAGCGTTTCCTTGATTTCACCCTCCGTCCCGGAGTCGGCCTTGGTGAGCGTGCCTGAATAACTGGTGTTGTTCAGCGTCAAGTTATTGTTGCTCAAGGTCATTGTAGTGCCGGGGACATTGGTCATATTATCGCCATAGCTGCTACCGTCGGCCTTGGTGAGCACGGTGCTCTCGCCGCTGACAGGATCGCTGAGTACGATGTCACCTTTGCTGGTCAGCTCCCATTTGAAGCCGGCTTCCTCAGGACCGCCATAGACTGCCACAAGCTCGTCGCTTTTGGAATCGAACAGGCCCAGGTAGATGCAGCCGCTATGATCTGCGTCTGCCTTCACGGCCAGCAGCACCTTGTCAAAGGGGACGCCCGTCTCCGTGACATCGGAATAGTCATACTCGTCCCACCATATACCCACAAGACACTGCTCCGCGAGTTTGACGTCTATTTCACGCATGCAGCCTGTCAGACCCGACAGAAGCATAGCTGCAGCAAACAATGCAAAGAATAACTTTTTCATGATCTATTCTCCCTTGAATGTTAACACTGATTCGTTCACCATGACGGTAGCTTTGGTTGCGCTGTCGCCTATCTTGAAGTAGGCATGCAGGGCGCCGACACCCGCTCCGGCAATGGGACTGTAGATCGCGTTGGAGCCGCCCAGGAGCAGGACACTCTTGTCCTCGGTGTCAAATGCGATGCTCTTGTACACGCCGATGAAGCGGACGCGGGCATCTCCCTTGGCTCCGTTGTCATAACTGCGGTCGGTGGCATCGATGGTAACACCTCTGAACTCGGGGTTTACGATGTTCTCACCGCTGGCCCACTTGATAAAATAAGGTGTTCCCGCCTTGAGTTCGGTAACAGCATCGCCGAAGGTCAGGTTGAGCGTGGAGCCGCTGACGGCGGCGTTGCTGAGCGGACGGGCCACGGCGCCCTCGAGAGGCGAACCGGCAAGCGTCAGGTTGAACGGCAGGCAGATGGTGTTCCACGAGCCGTCCTTGTAGAGCGTGCAGCCCGTGAGGGTTACATTTACGGTAGTACCGTTAAGATCGCTGATGGACTGACCGTTATCGGTTTTGTCGTCCAGATCGAGGAGGGCACCCACGTAGTACTTACCATCACAGGACAGGCCGTTCTGGTATACCTGCAGCATGCCATAGTCTTTCACCAGTTCACCGAGGTTCGCGGGAGCTGTCTCAAAGACAACGGCCTTCGCACCCTGATCATTGCCGAAGGACTCAGTATAGTAGCTGTTCTGAATGGAATACTTGCCGTTAGGAGAGACTGCGACAAACGGGCCGAATATATTCTGGCTGATTTTCATCTCCGGCGAGGGAGCGAAGAGGCAATCGATAAAATGGGCAAAGACGGTCGAATTAGCAAGACCGCCAAGGCCACCAGCCGCGTTGAAAAGACTGATATTACCACCCCTGAAGGCAATGATACCCGTGAAGGCGCAGCCGCTGAAAGTAATGTCCGTGTTGCTGTTGTACAGAGACACAAAGCCGCCGATAAACCCGTCATCATGAAAGTGAACAGAGCTGATGCAATTCTCAAAGAATGTGGTCCCTTCAGCCTCGATGGCAACACCTGCCATCGTCTCAAACTGATTAGATTCTATGCGGCCAGCCGTCCTAAGGTTCTTGATGGTAGCGTTTTTGACCAACTGGAACAGAGCAGCATTCTTCCTGTTAATGTAGTTGACCGTGATTGTATGCCCGTCGCCGTCGAAGATCCCTTCGAACGAACCGCCCATTGTTGTCACGCTGATGTCGCTTGTCAGCTTTATATATTTGCCGGTATAGAGACAGCCGCTGCGGGTTAGTTCAGCGAAAAGGTCCCAGTCGTCTGTACTGCTGATGGTGTAAGGGTCGGCCTCCGTACCTGATCCTGGAAGCAACCGATTAGTCCAATAGTACTTGCCATTATACTGGACGGCATGAGCGTAAACCTTTACCAGGCCATAGTCTTTCACAACGCCGCCAAGCTGGTCAGGAGCGGAGGTAAGGACCTGAGCAGAAAAACCCTGGTCAGCAGGCAGGTTCTCGGTAGCAACGAAGAAGCACTTGTCAATGGTTGGCTCGAAGGTGGTATGCCAGCGGGCGAAGGTGTTGTTGAGCATACCTCTATCCACACTGACAGGCGCCATGAGCGAGTAGCGGATCGTGGGCTTGTTGTACACCGGCCATCCAATGAATCCGCCACAGTTGCCGGTGCTGTTTGTGGTGGCAAAGGATCCGTCGAAGACGCAGCCTTCTATGATGATCTCATTGTTGGCGCCGCTAAGTTCGCCCACAAGGCCCCCGTGGGTCCCATCGCCGCTCTTGCTGCTGTTGATGTTGACCGAACTGAGGCAGTTGGTGAGCCTCAGCGAGCCATGCGATTCGGACACCAAGCCGCCGGCATACTTTGCGCTGGTGGTGATGGTACCGGCCACGGAGAGATTCTTGATGACCGCATTCTTGACATGGCGGAACGGAGCGGTGTTGTTTTCTGTAGTATTCACGTTGAATGTCAGCGTGTGCCCTTCTCCGTCGAAAGTGCCCTGGAAAGAGTCGGCATCGCCCGTCCCCACCATCTGGTCGATGCTGATGTTGTTCGTGAGCTTCACGAATTGGCCGCCGAGGGTAATGCCGCTGTTGACAACACCGGCGAAGTCGTTCCAGTCGGCCGTGCTTTTGACAATGAAGGGGTCGGCCTCCGTGCCCGCGTGATTGAGGAATTCCGGTGAGCTGAAGACGACATGGATACTGACTTTTTTCTTCGGCATCGTGAAACTCAGCGTGCCGTTAATATCGCCTTGGGAGTAAACCCAGTTGCCGTCGGCATCCTTGATGTCGATGCGCTCCACCCTGCCTGTCAACCTGGTCACCGTGACGGTCTGGCCACTGCGTGCTCCCGGAACGCCATCCTCCCCGCCGGCACTGTACATGGCGGTGCCTTTTCCCTCGGTGGAGAAAGCGAGGTCATAGGTATATTTGATGGCTTTGCGATACATGTCATTGCCGGCGGCGTCATTGAACTCGCTTTGAGAGAATGAGCTGTGATTATTGTTCAACGTGCCGTCCTGGTCACCAACATAGATATTGTCTTGCGAGTGATCCACCGACACGGAGCCGTAAAAAGTGACGTGACTGATGGTTCCTTCGTTGCTGCCGGCTATGCCGCCCACGCCGGAATTACCATCGGTGTTCTTTACATCACCTATCATGCAGCAGTATTTTACATTGCCACTAGATTCATTCAAGCCGACGATGCCGCCCAAGTCCGCATCTTTCGAAGAATGATAATGGTCGCTTTCGACGTGGCCGGACACCCAGCAGTTTTCTATCGTGCCGTAGTTGTTGCCGGCGATGCCACCCACCATTCGCGCATTGCCCACCTTGATAAAGCAGTCCACGTGAAGGTTCGTCACAGTGCCACTGTCAGCAATCGTTTCGAAGAGTCCCTCGTAGTTGTCGCTAGTATCTTCAATCCTGATGCGGATGGTATGGCCGTTGCCATCGAACTTGCGTTTATAGCGCGTGCTCCCCATAGGTTTCCACGACGCGGCAGTCATATCGAGGTCGGCGTCCAGACGGTATGCGACATCGTAGTAGTATACATCTTCGGGCATATAAGGGGAAATCACATCACCCCAGTGGTTGCGTACATAAGCCAGTTCGGCAGGCGACGTGATGATTACAAACAATTCTCCATTATTAATAAATTCCGGCTTTGCTTCCGATGAGCCGTCCCAGACTTTGTAGCTCTGCGCCGACGTCACCGGTCCCATGGCCATAAACAGGATCGCCGCGATGGCAAGCCTTATAAGCAGATGGGGTATTATACCATTCCTGGTCATAATGGTTTTTCCTTATTGGTTTCACTGTTGCTTCCCGCCGAAATACACCTGAGCCGGCATGTTGTGGCTGAATCCTTCGGGCTCCGCTTTGAGGAGATCCTTGTCGAACACCAGGAAGTCGGCGTCCTTGCCCACTTCGATGGAGCCCTTCTTCGCCTCGATGCCCAGCTGCTTGGCGCCGTTGATGGTGTAGCCGATGAGCATTTCCTCTGCGCTCATCCTTTCCTCTGCCGGCGGATTGAGCAAGGGGGAAATGCAGTACGCAGGGACGTTGGTCTTCTCCGAAATGGTGCGCGTCATACCGATTTCCATACCCAGGTAGGGGCTCCAGGTGGTGAAGTCACCGTAGGCCACGTTGTCGCTGGACCAGGCCACCAGGGCGCCGGTGTTCCAGACCGTCTTGCAGCGGTACATGTGCGTGGCACGCTTCTCTCCCAGCATGGGGGTCAGGATGCCCGGGCCGCCGCCGTTATGCCACCAGGGAGTATAATTCGCGAATACTCCCAGCTTGGCAAAGCGCGTGAGGTCTTCGTCGGCCTGCACCTCCAGGTGGGCGCAGGTGACCTTGACATGGTATTTGTCTCCCAGTTCCTTCCGGGCCAGCTCCACGCCGTCCAGGATTACGCGGGACGCTGCAGCGCCGACGGTGTGGACGTGAAGGTCAAGGCCGGCCTCGTTGAGGGCCTTGAGGATTTCGGCTACCTGGGCGGGCTGGAACGCCGTCGTACCCGTGGCACCGGTGTCTACATAAGGTTCTACCTGGGCCGCGGTTTCAATCTTGAGGGTACCATCCATGAAGATCTTCAAGGTGTGCACCTTCAGGTGCTCCGTGTTATATTTTTTGTTGAAACGCTTCACTTCCCCGATGGCCTCGTGCATCTTGCTGGGACGGGTGAGCACGTAGCAGCCGTCGATATAGGTGGCAAGCTTGCCTTCCTTGTCCATCTTGCACAGAATGTCATACATCCGCTCGTGGACGGGATTGTGCTCCGGGAAGCCGGCGTCGAAGACCGCGCTGACGCCCACCTTTTTGGAATACTCGACCCAGCGCTCGAGAGACGCCCGGATCTGCTCTTCCGTCAAATCGTTGACGCCGTCGAAGAGGATAGGCCAGCTGGCGGTTTCGAACGAATTGCCGGTCACGTGGCCGTCCTTGCGGACGTAGTAGGCCAGCCCCGGAACGGGGTCCGGGGTGTCATCGTGGATTCCCATCCTTTCCAGGACCTTGGAGTTCACCCAGTTACTATGGCATTCGCCTTCCAGGAGGATAAGTTCGCTGTCGGGACAGATGGCGTCCAGGTCTTCCTTGGTGATCTCCTCCCCTTTCAGGTAGTGGCGCTCCAACAGGAAGCGGTAGCATTTCTGGCCGGGATGCTCCTTGACATAGCCCGCCATGAATTCCATGGCGCCCTTCTTTCCGTCGGGTTCGAAACGGACGCCCAGGTCGGCGTAGTCAAATGCGACCGGAATGGTCACATGGACGTGACTGTCGATGATGCCGGGCATGATGAATTTACCGCCGAGGTCCGTGACCTCTCCCTCAAAGCCGGCCAGGCCGGCGTCATCGCCCACATAGACGAATTTGCCGTCTTTCACGGCAAGGGCCGTGGCCTGCGGGTTTTTCTGGTTGGACGTAAAGATTTTCGCGTTCTTAATGATGTGGTCTGCTTTCATGGTCTTAGTGATTTTTTTATTTATAGTTAGTTTATATTTCAAGTGTTTGTCTCTTTAACAAAACAGGCCACGAGGCCATAGGAAATGGTCGGGCGGATCCAGATTTCGACGAGCATATAGTTGGTGTACTCGTTGGCGGCCTCCAGGGCGATATCGACGTTGTAGAGGATCGCGATGGCCAGGTCAAAGACGAAAATCATCCACAGGTTCGCCTTGGAGTAGGTTTTCCACTCCTTGCGGGAGTAAAAGAAGGTGAGCATGAGGAGCAGCGCCACCGACAGGACGAGGGTCGCCAGATGGATGCCGTAATAGGCCAGCTGGGGCGGGAAGAGGATGTCGCGCAGCAGGATGGCGAAGCCGATGCAAACGGAACACCAGTAGTTGAACTGCTGCGTGGTGAGGCGGTACTGGAAGAAGTACATGCCCATCATCACCAGACAGGCGATGTAGAGGAGATTGAGTACCAGTTCGGGCCAAGCCTCGCTCAGGCCGAAATGGAGTACACCGTAGAGCATCACTCCGACGGAAAGGATGGCCGCAAGAGCGGTGACACCAACGTCGAAAATGGCAGATTTCTTCTTGAATCTGATTTCCATAAATACTGATGGGTTATTAGCTGGTTAGTTAGTAAAAACATAGATAGTCATTTTCCTCCGAAACTACAATACAGCCAGGGTTCCAGCTTGCAATTTTTGCAAATTCTGGAACTCTTTTGCAGATTCTGAAACTCCCGAAGGGGGAAAAGGCTACTTATCCGGATCGCGCATCCAGGCCGAAACCGTCTGTCCCGTGACCTGCTTGAACGATGCCGCGAAGGTACTGTAACTATGGAAGCCGCTCTCGTACGCAAGCTGCTGGGCGGTGAAAATGCGCCGCTCGGAAACAGCTTCATGGTACAAGCGGATGAAGTGCCGAATGCGAAGGCCGTTGATATAAGCGTTGTACGTTAGCCCCTGCTGGGCGAAGAAGCGGCTCAGGTAACTGTGGTTGGTGCCGATGGTCTGGGCGAGCTGCGCCAGGGTGAGGTCGTGCTGCAAGTAAAGCTGCGCCGCCTCGCACTTCTTTTCGAGCAGGGGTCCGATGTTGGCCGGGATCAGCGTTGACGCAGCCATCCGCTCGGCTTCTGCCGGATCTTCCTCCGGCAGGGCACCGGAGTTCAACTCCTGCAGCGTTTCCACGCGCCAAAGCAACAATCCGATCAGGACGAGCACGTCCACTTGCAGCAGATAGGTGACAACCAGGCCGGTATCTGAATTCTCGTAGATGACGAAGAAGATCAGGAAAACCGCCAGCACCAGAAGACTCAACCGGATCTCCTTGTGCTCCAGGTCGGCATAGTTGTCCTGCAGCCAGCGTCCATAGCGCCGGACAGCGAAAACTATATACAAAGTAAAGAGAACGATCAGCACCAGGAGATAGATGCGCAGCGGCAGGATAACGGACATGTCCGCGCGGAGAAAGTAGATGCCTGACAGGGCGAAAACGGGCAGCAGGGAGACGCAGACCGGCCAGAAAGGACGCCGCCGGTCCTGGAGCATGGCCAGCAGCGTACCCATCATCGTGGGAAGCATCGTGATCACGTCCAGGAAACAGACAATCCAATAGGCGGTCATCATGTCTTCCTGCGAGTCGATGGAGTTGGCAGCAATCATCCACCATACATGGCTGAGCGCCACGGCAAGTAGGAAAGCAGCGGCCCAGCGGCGCAGGCGGACGGGAGACGTCACATCGGGTGCGATGGCGTTCGCCTTCCTGAACAGGAGAAAGAGGGCGGCCGCCACGCCCAGCAGCGTCACGCCGCCGCAGAGCATCACGAAGTAAACGTCTTGAAGAAGTTGCTGATAGTCCATACTATTTTGTTCTATGCCAGCGGGCGGATTTTGGCGTATTTGAGCAGCAGGAGCTTCTCGCCGTGGTCGTCGAAGCGGATCTTGGCCTTCATCTCGGGGGCGCGGCCAGAGAGTTCAAGGATGGTGCCCGAGCCGAAACGGTTATGTTCAATCCGCTGACCAACAGTCAATTCCGTCATAGGTACTCCCACAAAATTCGCATCCGCGAGTGCTGACGCGGCGGCAGAAACACCTGTCCCCGGCTGGTTGGCGCGCGGGCGCCGGTCCGCGTCAGCGGATATCCGGCCATCCCCCTTGAGGGGGCGCAGGGGGTGAGAATTCGGATCGATTCGGCCTTGTCCGAATCGTAAAGCTCCGCCACGCTTCTGATACTGCACACCGGAAGACTGACCATAAGTACCACCACCGACACCGAAGCGGTCGAGGCGGCCGCCGGTGAAGCGGGAGCCGAAGCCGCCCCATTCGTGCGTCACGCCGGCATTGTCGAAATCGGCATCCTCCAGCGGATTCTCGATATAGCGCGGATCGATCTCCTTGAGGAAGCGGGACGGCGCGTTGGACTCGTGCTTGCCGTTGCGCATGCGCGTCCCGGCGAAGGACAGGCGCACCGCCTTCTTGGCGCGCGTCATCGCGACGTAGAAGAGCCGCCGCTCCTCCTCAACCTCCGGCTTCGCCGCCAGCATCGAGGCGCTCGGGAACAGGTTCTCCTCCATGCCGGCCACGAACACGTACGGGAACTCCAGGCCCTTCGAGGAGTGGGCCGTCATCAGCGCCACTTTATTATTAGTATCCTCGTCCTCGCTCACGTCGACGTTGCTGAGCAGGGAGACGTTCTCCAGGAAATCGTCCAGCGTGAACACGCCGACCTCTCCCCCTTCGGCCTCGTAATCCTCGGCCTCCTCCCTGCGTTCCTCGACGAACTGCGCCACGCTGTTGATGAGCTCCTCGAGGTTCGCCACGCGGGACAGGCCCTCAATGGAGGTGTCCAGCTTGTAGAAGGCGTACAGGCCGCTCTCGTCGGCGATACGCTTCGCCAGCTCCCAGGCGTCGGTCGTCGGGACGAGGCCCGACAGCCGGAGGATCATCTCGCAGAACGGCTGCACCTTGGGCACCTCGCGCGCGGCCTGGAAGAGCGGCCAGCCCTGCTGGCGCGCCACGGCCTCGATGGCCTCCATGGCCTTGTCGCCGACGCCGCGCGCGGGCTTGTTGACCACCCGGCGGAACGACTCGTCGTCGCGCGGGTTGACGACCAGCTTGAAGTAGGCCATCATGTCCTTGACCTCGGCGCGGTCGAAGAACGAGTTGCCCGAATAAATCATATAAGGAATATTGCGCCGGCGGAGCTGCTCCTCCAGCGCGCGGGACTGCGCGTTCGTGCGGTACAGGATGGCGAAATCCTGGTACTGGGCCCGCGCGGTGCGCATACGCTCCAGGATCTCGGAGACGATCATCACCGCCTCCTCCGTCTCCGTGTAGGCCTTCAGCAGGCGGATCGGCTCCCCGTCCTCACCCACGGCGTAGCACTCCTTGGGGATGCGCCCCTCGTTGTGGGCGATGAGCGAATTGGCGGCGTCCACGATGACCTGTGTGGAGCGGTAGTTGCGCTCCAGGCGGAAGAGCTTGCACTCAGGGTAATCCTTCTTGAAACTGAGGATGTTCTCGATGCGCGCGCCGCGGAAGGCGTAGATGGACTGGCTGTCGTCGCCCACCACGCAGATGTTGTGGTGGCGCTGCGCCAGCTTCTTGAGGATCAGGTACTGCGCCTGGTTCGTGTCCTGGTACTCGTCCACCATCAAGTGCGTGAAGCGCCCGGAGATGGAGGCGAGCGCCTCCGGGTTATCCCGGAGCAAGTAGTTCATATTCAGCAGGATGTCGTCGAAGTCCATCACCCCGCTCTGCTTGAGCTTCTCCTGGTAGCGCTGGTAGACCTCCCCCAGGCGCGGGCGCTTGGCGTGGTAGTCCTGCGCCTGGAGCTCCTGGGCGGCCTGGTAGGCCGTGTAGGTAATGAGGTTATTCTTGGCCATGGAGATGCGGGAGAGCACCTCGCGCGGCTTGTAGATCTTGTCGTCGAGTCCCATCTCCTTCACGCAGGCCTTGACGGCGCTCTGCGAGTCGGAGGTATCGTAGATGGTGAAATTGGTCGGATAGCCCAGCGATTCCGCGTACTCGCGCAGGAAACGCACGAACACGGCGTGGAAGGTGCCCATCACCACGCGCCGCACATTTCCGTCGCCGACCATCGCGGCGATCCGTTCCTTCATCTCGCCGGCCGCCTTCTTCGTGAAGGTCAGCGCCAGGATGCGCGCATCTGCCTGTAATGCCAGTATATACGCCACCCGGCTGGTCAGCACGCGGGTTTTCCCGGATCCCGCTCCCGCCACGATTAGCACCGGTCCGTCCACCTGGCAGACGGCTCTCTTCTGCTCCTCGTTCAATTCTTCCAAAATCGTGTTCACTTTATCCATCATAGCGGCACGAAATTACAAAAAAAAGTGGTATCTTCGCGTCGCGATTTGCGAAAACTTATAACGTTATATTCATGTCACAAACCTTCGTTTTGAAAAAGGGTCTGAACATCCCCATTGCGGGTGAAGCAGAACTCCGTGTCTCAAAGACGATTGCGCCGGGCATTGTGGCCGTCCAACCGACGGACTTCAAGGGTTTCCTCCCGCGACTGCTGGTCAAGGAAGGCGATCCCGTGCTCTGCGGTTCCCCCGTCGCTGCAGACAAAAAGAACGCCGACATCCTCCTGACCTCCCCCGTGAGCGGTACGGTCAAGGAGATTGTCCGTGGCGAGAAACGCAAGCTGCTGGCCATCCTGATCGAATCGGACGGCAAGCGGCAGTGCGTCGACTTCGGAGCTAAGGACGCAAGCCAGCTGGACGCCGCGCAAGTGCGCGAGGCGCTTCTCCAGAGCGGCCTGTGGCCCTGGCTGATCCAGCGCCCGTACGGCATCCTCGCCAACCCCGAGGTCCGTCCGCGCGACATCTTCGTCTCCACCTTCAGCACCGCGCCGCTCTCCGCGGACGCCGCTTTCTGCTTCGGCAGCGAGCTGGCCGCCGCCCAGGCGGGCATCTGCGCCCTCACCAAGCTGACGGACGGCAAGGTCTACGTCGGCCTTGACGGCAACAAAGCCTCCTCCGCTTTCGCGGGCCTGAAGCACTGCGAGCTGAACACCTTCCGCGGTCCGCACCCCGCCGGCAACGTGGGCGTGCAGATCAGCCACATCGCCCCGATCCGCAAGGAAGACACCGTCTGGACGGTCTCCCTCGCCGGCCTCGTCGCGATCGGCAAGCTCTTCACCACGGGCAAGTACGACGTGCGCCGCAAGGTCGCCGTCACCGGCCCGATGGCTCTCCAGCCTTCCTACGTCGACGCCCTCCCGGGCACGCCGATGCAGGATCTCGCCGCCTTCTTCGGCAACACCCCCGCCGAGCAGCTCCGCGTCATCAGCGGTGACGTGCTCAGCGGCACGTCCGTGGGCGCCGCGGGCTACCTCGGCTACTTCGACAACCAGATCACGATCCTGCGCGAAGGCACCGACCAGGAGCTCCTCGGCTGGATCCGTCCTTTCCGCTTCAACCAGTTCAGCGCCGACCGCAGCTACTTCTCCTGGCTCCTGCCGAAGAAGAAGTACGCCATGAGCACCAACCTGCACGGCGGTCCCCGCGCGTTCCTGATGAACGACGGCTACTATGCCAAGGTCCTCCCGATGGACCTCTACCCCGTCTACCTCGCCAAGGCCTGCCTCGCGGGCGAAATCGAGAAGATGGAGAAGTTCGGCATCTACGAAGTGCTCCCCGAGGACCTCGCCACCTGCGAGTTCGTCGACCCGAGCAAGAACAATATCCAGGCAATGATCGAACAGGGCATCAACCTGATGCTCAAGGAAATGGCTTAAAAGTATGAACAGTAATTTCGAAAAAGGCGGCAAATTCTACTGGCTGCACTCTACGGTTGACGCTTTTGAGACTTTCCTGCACGTGCCGGGCACCGTCACCAAGAAGGGTTCCCACGTCCGTGACTCCATCGATCTCAAGCGCATCCTCATCCTCGTGGTGATCGCCGCCGTGCCCGCAGCCCTCTTCGGCATGTGGAACGTCGGTTATCAGCACGGCCTGGCGGTGGGTGACCTCCGCCTCAACATCATCGGTAACTGGTGGTACGGATTCCTCCGTGTCCTGCCTCTCTACCTGGTCTCCTACATCGTCGGTCTCGGCATCGAGTTCGCCTCCTGCCAGATCCGCGGCGAAGAAGTGAGCGAGGGCTACCTCGTGTCCGGTTTCTTCATTCCCCTCATCGTCCCGGTGGACATCCCCCTGTGGATGCTCGGCGTCGCCGTCGCGTTCGCCGTCATCTTCGGCAAGGAGGTCTTCGGCGGCACGGGCATGAACATCGTCAACCCGGCGATCCTGACGCGCGCCTTCCTCTTCTTCTCCTACCCGAACTACATGTCCGGCTCCGACTGCTGGATCCACTACAAACCGACCGAGCAGCTCGTGGACGGCTTCACCGGCGCCACCCCGCTCGCGCTGGACGGCGCCACCGCGCAGTACGGCACCGGTTTCTGGGATCTCTTCATCGGTACGGTCCCGGGCTCCGTGGGTGAGACTTCCGTGATCGCCATCCTGCTGGGTGCCATCATCCTCATCTGGACCGGCATCGCCAGCTGGAAGATCATGCTCAGCGGCATCCTCGGTGTCCTCTTCGTGGGCGGCATCGGCGACCTGGCCGGCATCACCACGATCCCCTGCTACATGCAGCTCCTCTACGGCGGCTTCGCCTTCGGTATCGTCTTCATGGCGACCGACCCGGTCACGTCCGCCCAGACCGAGTGCGGCAAGTGGATCTACGGCTTCCTGATCGGCGCCCTCTGTATCACCGTGCGCCTCTTCAACCCGGGCTACGCCGAGGGTATGATGCTCGCCATCCTGCTCTGCAACGTCTTCGCTCCGCTGATCGACCACGTCGTCATCAGCACGCACATTTCCCGTCGGGAAAAGAAACTCAAAACCGCCTAGCCGTATGAATACCAATAGCAACGCATATACTGTCATCTACACCACCCTCGTGGTTGTAGTCGTGGCTGCTGTCCTGGCTTTCACGGCCATGAAGCTCAAGCCCTCGCAGAGTGCCAACGCCAAGGCGGAAACCCTGCGCCAGATGATGTCCGCGGCCGGTATCAAGTCGACGGACGAACTCTACGCCACCAAGAACGCCGATGTCCTGCAGCTCTACGCCGACAACATCGAACAGGCCTACACCATCGGTCTGGACGGTGAGCAGAACGGCACCCTGTCCACCGAGCTGAAGAACATCGAGCTGGTGGACAACCTCAAGCCGCAGAACAAGGCCATCAAGGAGAACACCGGAGTGACCCTCCCGGTCTACGTTTTCAAGAGCGGCGTCGCCGTGATGCCGATCTACGGAGCCGGCCTCTGGGGCCCGATCTGGGGCTATGTCGCCTTCCAGCCGGACCACTACACCATCGCCGGCGCCTACTTCGACCATGAGTCCGAGACCCCGGGCCTCGGCGCCAAGATCAAGGACGAAGCCTGGTTCCGCGAGAAGTTCATCGGCAAGAAGGTCGAATGGGGCGCCGAGCCCGCCTTCAAGCTCGAGAAGAACGTCGAAGCTACCGGCGCTGAGAACGCCGTGGACGCCATCACCGGCGCCACGATGACCTCCAAGGGCCTGAACGAGGCGCTCAACGTCTGGTTCAAGGCCTACGAGAAGCACTTCGGCCTCGGAGCTTTCTTCGGTATGCTCGAAGAACACGAAATCACTAACGAAGAGGAGGAATAATTATGGATAAGAAGCTTAAAGAAACCATCCTCAATCCGATCCTGAAAGGTAACCCGATTACCGTTCTCATCCTCGGTATCTGCTCCTCGCTCGCCGTCACGGTGCAGCTCAAGGGCGCCCTGGTGATGGCCATCTCCGTGACCCTTGTCACGGGCCTCTCCAGCCTCGTTTGCTCGCTGCTCCGCAACAGCATCCCGATGCGCGTGCGTATCATCGTGCAGCTCGTCGTCGTGGCCATGATGGTGATCCTCGTGGATCAGGTCCTCAAGGCCGGCGAAGGCACCTACGCCATCGACAAGCAGCTCTCCGTCTACATCGGTCTGATCATCACCAACTGTATCGTGATGGGCCGCATCGAGGCGTTCGCCCTCGGCAACAAGCCCATCCCTTCCCTGCTGGACGGTCTGGCCAACGGCGTGGGCTACGGCCTCATCCTGATCATCGTCGCCTTCTTCCGTGAGCTCCTCGGAAGCGGCACCCTGTTCGGCCTGCGCGTCCTGCCCGCCGCCTATGTTCCCAACAACCTCGTGATCCTGCCGCCCTTCGCGCTGATCCTGCTCGGATGCATCATCTGGGCACACCGCGCCTGGGACAAGGACCTGCAAGAGAAATAATCGCGAAGCCCTATGGAATATATCAGCTTATTCGTCAAGTCAATCTTTGTTGACAACATGATCTTCGCATACTTCCTGGGTATGTGCTCATACCTGGCGGTATCGAAGAATGTGAAGACAGCCAACGGCCTGGGCCTCGCTGTGATCTTCGTGCTCTTCTTCACCCTCCCCATCAACTGGGTCCTGAACACCTACGTGCTTCAGCCGGGCGCCCTCAAGTGGCTCGGTCCCCAGTTCGCCGAGGTGGACCTGAGCTTCCTGAGTTTCATCGTCTTCATCGCGGTGATCGCCGCCTTCGTGCAGATCGTCGAGATGATCGTCGAGAAATATCTTCCTTCGCTGTACTCCTCGCTGGGTATCTTCCTGCCGCTGATCGCGGTGAACTGCTCCATCCTGGGCGGTTCCCTCTTCATGCAGCAGCGTGACTTCCCGACCCTCGGCGAACCGCTCGTCTATGCGCTGGGTTCCGGCATCGGCTGGTACCTCGCCATCGTCTGCCTCGCCGCCATCCGCGAGAAGATGTCCTACAGCAACGTGCCCGCACCGCTCAAGGGCGTCGGCATCACCTTCATCACGGTGGGCCTGATGGGCATGGCGTTCATGATCTTCATGGGTATTCAATTATAGGAGGAACGCGCTATGACACCTACAATCTTAGCTTCTATCGCAGTCATCGTCCTCGTGACGCTGCTGCTGGTGGTCCTCCTGCTCGTGATCAAGGGCATCGTGACCCCGAAGGGTACTATCCAAATCGACATCAACAACGGCAAGAAGACCCTCTCCGTCAATCCGGGCAACTCCCTGATGAACACGCTCGCCGAGCAGAAGATCTTCCTCCCCTCCGCCTGCGGCGGCAAGGCCAACTGCGGCCAGTGCAAGGTCCAGGTGCTCGAGGGCGGCGGTGAGATCCTCCCGACCGAGACCGGCTTCTTCAACCGCAAGCAGATCAAGGAAGGCTGGCGCCTGGGCTGCCAGGTCAAGGTCAAGGACAACCTGAAGATCCAGGTGGCCGAGTCCGCCCTCTCCGTGAAGAAACTCGAGTGCGAAGTGATCTCCAACGAGAACGTCGCGACGTTCATCAAGGAGTTCACCGTCCGCCTCCCCGAAGGCGAGGAGCTCGAATTCAAGAGCGGCGAGTACATCCAGATCGACATCCCCGCGTACGAGGCCGACTTCGCCGACATGGGCGTGGCCGACATCTACAAGGGCGACTGGGAGAAATACGGCATCACCGGGCTCAAGTTCAAGAACGACGTCCCGACGATCCGCGCCTACTCCATGGCTTCCTATCCCGGCGAGAAGGGCATCATCAAGCTCAACGTGCGTATCGCGACCCCGCCGTTCGACCGCACCCAGCCGAAGGGCGTCTTCAAGTTCGTCCCCGGCGTGCCTCCGGGAATCGCCTCCACGTACGTGTTCTCCCGCAAGCCGGGCGACAAGGTCATGATCAGCGGTCCTTACGGTGAGTTCCTCCTCCCGAAGAACGATCCGGAAGATATGGAATACATCTTCGTGGGCGGTGGCGCCGGTATGGCTCCGCTCCGCAGCCACATCATGCAGCTGTTCAAGACCCTCAAGACCGGCCGCAAGGTCCGCTTCTTCTACGGCGCCCGCGCCCTCGTCGAGGCCTTCTACCTGGAGGACTTCGCCGAGATCGAAAAGGAGTTCCCGAACTTCCACTTCACCCTGGCCCTGGACCGTCCGGACCCGGCAGCCGATGCCGCCGGCGTCAAGTACACCCCGGGCTTCGTGCACAACGTGATGTACGAGACCTACCTCAAGGACCACGAGGCCCCCGAGGACATCAAGTACTTCATGTGCGGCCCTCCTATGATGGTCAAGTGCGTGAACGAGCTCCTCGACTCCCTCGGCGTCGCGCCGGAGAACGTCCTCTACGACAACTTCGGAGGTTAACGGTCCGCCGAACACCTTTTAATATTGAATCAAGCCCGCTCAAAAAGCGGGCTTGATTTTTTGTCTGATCGGAAAATCGGGAATTATTTCACAATTACCCCCTGACGAATTTTACAGGTTCTTGGAGGATTGTCCGGCCGCAACTACTTTTGCTGCCATGAAAAACTCGACAAAACCCCGGAGCCGGCAGCGCTCCTATCTCAACCTGCTGAATGGCCCTTTTCGGCATGACCGCTCTCTGCGGCATGCGGGGTCGCCTCTCACCTACTGTGCCCTATTATGTGTCTTGTTCTTGTTGCCGGCTCTGCTGGGTTCTTGCCAGCGGGAACCCGTCCCGGGTTACGAGGAGGACCCGCCCGTCCTCCCGGTAGATTCCGTGCTCACCTGTATCCGCGTGCAGCCGGACGGCTATCCCGTCCGCACGCTGGACCTCTTCGTCTACGGCGCGGACGGGCTCCGCTCGCTGGAGCGCCAGGTCACGCTGGAGGAGCCGCAGGACACGCTCCTGCTCCCCACCCTGCCCGGCGAGAAGATCCTCGTCGGCATCGCCAACAGCCCGCACCGCTTCAACCGCAAGGCGCTGGAGCGCTACGACGCCATGGAGCAGCTCACGTTCAAGTTCACGGACGACGACCCCGGCTGCCCCATCCTGGGCGGCTTCTGCACGACGGACAACCACGACGGGGAAATCCACCTGCAGCCCCTGCTCTGCCGCGTCGTGCTCACTAAGGTCTGCAACACGATGGACGGCTACGACCTGCTGGAGGACCCGCACGTGCGGCTGCGCGACCTGCCGGATGCCGCCGAGATCCTCCGGAAGGAGGAATTCCGCCCCACGGAGCTGCTCGACGCCGACAAATGGGTCCTGCTCCCCTGCGATGTGGGCTATTTCCCGCAGGAGCCTGGGCTCGTACTCTGGTGCTACCCCAACGACACGCCCGAGGACGTGCTGGGCGTGCCGCGCCCCGCGCTGGAATTCGAATGCAGCATCCGCGGGCAGATGTGCTCCTTCGAGGTGCCGCTCCCGCCCCTGCCGCGCGGTTGCAGCAAGAGCGTCGAGATCACCATCGAAGGCCCCGGCAGCTTCCGCTACAACATCCAGTAGAATTGCGTATCTTTGCGTCATGAGTTCCGGTAGACACGCATACCTGATCCTGGCGCACGCACAGCCCGGGCAGCTCCGCAAGCTGCTCGGGCTGCTGGACCATCCCCGCATCGACCTGTTCGTACACATCGACGCGAAGGCCGGGTTCGACGCCTCCGCGCTCGACGGCTGCTGCAAGCATTCCGCCGTGCATTTCGTCGAGCCGCGCATCAGCGTCAACTGGGGCGGCGTCAGCATCATGCGCGCCACGCTGGCCCTGCTGAAGGAAGCCACGCGCGAGGGGCACTACGATTTCTACCACCTGGTCAGCGGGATGGACCTCCCCATCAAGCCCCAGGACGAGATGCTCGCCTTCTTCGACGCCCATCCCGGTCAGGAGTTCCTCAAGATGTGGCCCTTCGAGGCCCAACGCGAATCACGTTTCCGCTATTTCACCCTTTTCCCGGAGGGAAGGCACTTCTTCCTGACGAACCTGATCAACAATATGTTCAAGGGCATCCTGATGGCCCTGCACATCCGCATCAACCGCGACATTGAGTTCCGCTTTGCGGCCCAGTGGTTCAGCATCACAGACGACTTCGCCCGGCACGTGATCGGACAGGAAGCGTGGCTGGAGAAGGTCTTCCGGCACACCAGCACCTGCGATGAGGTGTTCATGCCCACCCTGCTGTGGAATTCCCCCTTCCGGGACCGCCTGTTCGATCCGACGATCCACCTGGAGCGGGAGCAGGCCGTGGACGAAGAGCACCTGGGCAACCTCCGTTTCATCGACTGGACACGCGGGGAGAGCATCCGTCACCCGTGGACGTTCCGGGCGGACGACTGGGATCTGCTGATGAGCGTCCCCTATTTCTGGGCACGCAAATTCGACGAACGTGTGGATGCGGAGATTATCGACCGCCTCTACGATTACCTCAGACGCTAAAGATAACGGATTTCATCCCGCAGCGGCCGGAAGTGCCGCGGCGAGGTGTAGCCCGGGATAGAAGCGTGCCAGCGGCGCATCTGCGCCAGGGCCGCTTCCCGGTTGTAGCCCGTCCCTTTCGGATGCACCACCCGGACCCGGTCGTCCACCAGCACCAGCATCCGCTTGATGCGCGCCACATGGCTGAACGCGAGGTCAATCCCCCAGCCCATGCGGTTCAGCTCCAGGTCGACCGGCAGCACGGCGTCCAGGATCTCCCGGCAGACGAGGTGGAACCACCCCTCCTGGAAATTGACACGGCGCAGCCGCCCCGTGTAGTGGCAGACGCTCTGGTACAGGGCGCGGCCATGCCAGGACAGCGCACAGCTGGGCTGGTAGAGGCCCACATTGGCGGTCCGGAGCATGTCCAGCATGCCAGCGATCAGTTTTTCCGTGTTCTTCGCATCGATCTCGATGTCGCTGGTGACCACCATCAGCCAGCGGTAGTCCCGCTCCTGCAGCAGCCGGTAGGCCTCGTTCATCAGGCCGGAATAGTAGATGTTGTCCAGGTGCAGGGCGCCTTCGTGGGCGCACGGCGGCTCGCTGCCGCTGTCCAGGATCACGGTGTCGAAATGCGGCGACAGGCGCTCCCACCAACCGATCGCATCCGCGTTCCGGTTGTAGTTGAGTATGCAGCAGAGGACTTTGTTCTCCATCTCAGACGATATCTTGGAAGCGTTCCGGGATGCGGACGACGATGCGGAGCTCGAACATCGCCGGCTTGTTGAGCGCGTAGGGCGGACGGCAGAGCGTCTGGCAGACGCGCGCGAAACGCGTCCAGCGGTCGAAGTCGCGCGCGGGCAGCTCCGTTGCGTAGCGGATGGTGCGGGCGCGCTTCTGCATGTGCGCGCCCCAGCCCTGGCTGAGCCGGTCGGCGTCCTGGAAGCGGTCCTGCAGGCGTTTCATGTCGAAGTAGCCGAAGTGCAGCAGGTACAAGTCCTTCCCGATGTGGAAATTATGCCCCTTGATGCGGTGGAAACCCGATCCCCACACGCAGGGTTTCGCGACGATTGAGGGCTTGGTGTAGCGCGTGCCGATCTGCGCGTAGTGGCGCTGCTGCAGGAAGGGGCGGTCCTCCGTGATGTCGGGTTCCTCCCCCAGTTTCTGCCCGAAATCCAGGCCCAGGGCCGACAGCGACACGCCGATCTTTTGCTCGCTGAGGTACTCCCGCAGGCTGAGCCCGCGCCTGGGATCCACGACCACGAATTCGTCGGCGTCGACGCCGATCACCAGGTCGTAGCCGCCGGCGAGCAGCGCCGCGGCCTGGTCCGAGAGGAACTTCAGCCGTCCCTTCTCGGCGGAGACCACCTGCGTGCCGATCTTCTCGTGCAGCTGTGCGTGCGTGCCCTCGCAGAAGGGCGCGATGACCTGGTCCGTACCGTCAAACCAGATATAGAGGTTCTCCCGGCCCAGCTGCGCGCCGTAGTATTCCACCCACTTGCGCAGGTAGAAGTCGTCGTTGCGGACCATGGTGAGGGCGGCTATCTTTTTCATAAGTACTTGGCTGTAAAGGTGTCAGCGTTTTTCAAATCTTCCGGCGTGCCGGCGAAGACCACCTGGCCGCCGCGGTCGCCCGCGTCCGGGCCGAGGTCGATCACCCAGTCCGCCGCGCGGATCACGTCCACGTTGTGCTCCACGACCACGAGTGAGTGCCCTGCCGCAAGCAGCGCGTCGAAGGCCTGCAGGAGCTTCTCAACGTCGAAGAAATGCAGGCCCGTGGTCGGCTCGTCGAAGAGGAAGAGGATCTTCTCGGACTTCGACTTGCTCCGGCTCAGGGACAGGAAGTACGCCAGCTTGATGCGCTGGCTCTCGCCGCCCGACAGGGTCGAGCTGCTCTGGCCCAGCTTGATGTAGCCCAGGCCCACTTCCTGCAGCGGCCGCAGCTGCTCCGCCACGCTGCGGGCCTCTTCTTCCGGCCCCGCGGCGAAGAACTCAATCGCCTCGTCCACGCTCATATTCAAGATGTCGTCGATATTTTTCCCGCGGTAGCGCACGTCCAGCACCTCGGGCTTGAAGCGCTTGCCGCCGCACTCCTCGCACACCATCTCCACATCGGCCATGAACTGCATGCCGATGCGCACGACGCCCTCGCCCTGGCATTCCGGGCAGCGGCCGCCGTCGGTGTTGAACGAGAAATGATTGGCCGTCAGGCCGGCGATCTTGGCCGCCTGCTGCGCCGCCATCAGCTTCCGGATGCCGTCGTAGGCCTTCAGGTAGGTCACGGCGTTCGAACGCGAGCTGCGCCCGATGGGGTTCTGGTCCACGTACTCGACGCGCGTGATGCGGTCGAGGTTGCCCGACAGGCCGCGGTGCGTGCCCGGCAGGTCGCCGGCTTCGTGGATGCGCCGGTACAGCGCAGGATATAAGATATCCCCCACCAGCGTGGACTTGCCGGAGCCGGACACGCCGGTCACGACCGTCAGCACGCCCAGCGGGAAGCGGACGTTGATGTCCTTGAGGTTGTGCTCCATGGCGCCGTCCACGTTGACGCTGTACTGCCAGGGGCGCTTTTCGCGCGCGTAGCGCAGCTTTTCGCCGTTCAGGTACTGGAGCGTCAAGGATTTGGAGATGTCCTCCGGTCCGGCCTCACCGGCCTTCCCGGAGAAAACGATATTTCCGCCATTCACGCCCGCCAGCGGGCCCATGTCGATGAGCAGGTCCGCTGCGCGGATGATCTCCTCGTCGTGCTCCACGACGATCACGGTGTTGCCGATGTCGCGCAGGCGCCGCAGCACGCCGATCAGGCGCTCGGTGTCGCGCGGGTGCAGGCCGATGCTCGGCTCGTCGAGGATGTACATCGAGCCCACGAGGCTCGAGCCCAGCGCGGTCACGAGGTTGATGCGCTGGCTCTCGCCGCCCGACAGGGTGTTGCAGGCGCGGTCCAGCGTCAGGTAGCCCAGACCCACGTCCACGATGCACTGCAGGCGGGAGACGATCTCGGACACGGGCTCCGCCACGATGCTCCGTTCCGTCTCCGTCAGCTGGACTGTGGAGAAGAAGTCCAGCGCCTGCTCGGCCGTCATCTGCAGGATGTCGTGGATATTCCGGCCGCAGACCTTCACCCAGAGGGCCTCGCGGCGCAGGCGGCTGCCCCCGCAGGCGGTGCAGGTGGCCCGGCCGCTGAAGCGGCTGAGCATGTATTTGTACTGGATCTTGTAGCGCTGGGTCTCCACCCAGGCGAAGAAGTCGTTGATGCCCACGAAGGTGCTGTCGTCCCCCTCCACGTATTTCGTGTTCCAGATCAGGTCCTTCACATCGCGGGAGAGGTTGCAGTACGGCTCGAAGATGGGGATGCCGTAGCGGTCCGCGACCTCGATCAGGTGGTCGCGGAACCAGCCCATCTTCTCGCCCCGCCAGCAGGCGATGGCGCCGTCGTAGATGCTCTTGGTCTTGTCGGGGACCACCAGGTCCTCGCTGATGCCGATGATCTTGCCGAGGCCGCCGCAGGTCGGGCAGGCGCCCAGCGGCGAATTGAAGCTGAACAGGTATTCGTCCGGCGTGCGGAAGCTGATGCCGTCCAGCTCGAAGCGGTTGTTGAAGGGCTTCCGCGCGCCGTCCTCCGACTGCACGGCCATCCGCCCGTCCCCGCGGGAGAAGGCGTCCGAGACCGAGGAAAGCAGACGCGTGCGCGTGTCCTCGTCCGGCGCGCCGGCCATCCGGACACGGTCCACCAGCAGCCAGGCGTCCTCGAGGCTGTCGGGCCCCTGCTGCAGGGCGTCGTCGATCTTGAGCGGCTTCCCGCCCGCCAGGAGGCGGTTGTAGCCGTCCTCCTTGAGCTGCAGGAGCAGCTCCACGCGGTCCTTGCGGGCATCCCAGCCCAGGTCGGCGAGGATATAATAGGTCCCCTTGGCGGCGGCCAGCCAGGCCATCACGTCCGCCACGGAGTCGCGGTGCACTTCCTTCCCCGACACGGGGGAATAGGTACGCCCGATGCGGGCGAAGACGAGCCGCAGGAAATCGTAGATCTCCGTGGTCGTGGCCACGGTCGAACGGGGGTTGCGCGTGCTGACCTTCTGCTCGATGGCGATGGCCGGCGGGATGCCGTCGATGCTGTCCACGTCCGGCTTGGTCATGCGGCCGAGGAACTGCCGCGCGTAGGACGAAAGGCTCTCGGAGAAGCGGCGCTGCCCTTCGGCGTAGAGCGTATCAAAGGCCAGCGAGGACTTCCCCGAGCCGGAAATGCCCGTGACGACCACGAACTTCCCGCGGGGAATCCGCAGGGTCAAATTCTTGAGATTGTTGACCCTGGCACCCTTGATTTCGATGTATTCTTCCACTTATTCCTCGTCCTTCTTCTTGACGTTCGCGCGGATGTCGCGACCCCAGAGCACCCAGACGGCACCGGCCATAGCGCCGAGGAACATGCAGGCGATCAGGATCGTCACCTTGGAAGGCTTGGAACGCTTGAGCGGCACCTGCGGCGGATTGATGATCGTGAAGACGGGCGTCTCCTGCTGCACTTTGGCCCGGGCGGTCTGGACCTGCTGGGCGCAGGCGTTATAGAGCTGGTAGTTGAGATTCATCTCGTTCTGCAGACGCTCCTGCTCGGTCTTGACGCGCTGGAGGATCACGCCCTGGTTGCGGTCCACGTAGCTGGCGTAGTTCTGCTGCGAGGTGAAGTAGGCCGTCTTGGCCTCTTCATAGAGGGTTTCGTAATATTCCAGATCCTGACGGGACTTCTCCGTCCGGTAATTGGTCACGTAGGTCTGCAGGCGGACGATCGCCTCCTCGGAGATCTTGGCGGCGACCTTCGGATCCTGGGCCGTGACGGTCAGCACGAGCACGGAGGTCTTCTTGTCCACCGACAGCGCGATGCTCTTGCGGATGGACTTCGCGATCTCCTCCTGCTCCTCGGTCAGCTCCTTGGGATTCAGGTCGGCGTAGCCTTCCACCGGCTCCGTCTTCTCACGGAAGAGGCCCATGAACCAGCCCAGCGCCTTGAACGGGGCGCTGATCACGCCGCTCCACCAGGGGCTGCGGGTGTACTCCTTCAGGTAGGTGTAGTAGTCGGCGGACATCAGCTCCTTCTTGTGCTTGAAGTCCACCTGCACCGGGAAGAGCTCCACGATGAAGGGCGTGGACTTCATGATGTCCGGATAGAGGTCGGGATAGACGGCGTCGTCCGAGCTCATCGAGCCCAGGCTGATGCCGGCCAGGCTCGCGAGGGAACCCAGGCTACCGCCGGCCCCCTTGGCCACGCTCTCGGGCGCCATCTTGGACTCGACGGTGTACTCCTTCGGAATGCTGAATCCGATCACGAGGCCCACGACGGCGGCGATGCCGCACCACTTCAGAATCAGCCGCCACTCGCTGAAGAGCTTGCGGAGCAGCTCCATGATGTCGATCTCGTCGTACTCTTCATCCTCGTAGAGGGGTTCGATATATTTCTTCTCTTCCATGTTATTTCTTCAACGTGTTAATCAACGATACGACCACCATGGCCAGGGAGGCCGTGGAGGAGCTCAGGGAGATGATTTCACCGGCGCTCATGCCCTTGCGGTCCGGCTTGGTCGGGACGATGATCTCGCAACCCGGCTCGATCTTCAGGCCACCCAGCTTCTTCACGGCGGAGCTGCCGTTCATGTAGACGACGTGCACCTTGTTGCGCTGGGCGCGCATGCCATAGCCGCCCGCGGCCTGGATGTAGTAGTCCAGCGACTTGCCGGGCACGTACACGACCGTGTTCGGATACATGACGTTGCCGCTGATGCGGACGGTGCTGAGCTGCTCCGGCACGTAGATGCGGTCGCCCTCGCGCAGGATCAGGTCATACTCCGAACCCGGGTGCTTCACGGCCTTGTCCAGCTCGATACCGACCGTGTAGGTGGCTCCCAGCTGGGTTTTCTGCAGCTGCACGCGGAGGGAATCGCGGGAAGAGCCGCCCTGGGCCATCCGCTGCTTGGCCTCCTCGATCTTGCGCTCCTCCTCGGTGGTCTCGCGCGTGAGCGTGGCGCCGTGCAGGAAGGCCTGGCCCGTGGAGCCGCCGGCGCGCTTCACCAGCGACGAGACGCGCTCGCCTTCGCTGAGGAGGACATATTCGCCCGGGAAGGCCACCTCGCCTTCGATCTTCACGAACTGCTGGGGCTTGAAGCCCGGACTCTGGCGGATGGAAACGATGTCGTAAGGCTGCAGGACGAAACGGTCGCCGCCGTCCAGCGCCAGGCCGTCCTGGAGCGGGAAGGCGAAGGTCTCGCCGATCTCTTCCGTCGGCATCATGCTGGCCGGATCCACGAGGCGGCGGGCCACGTCCACGCGCGCCGTCGAGGCGCCGTCAAGCAGGCCGCCGGCCAGCAGGATCAGGTCTTCCACCGTCGTATTGGCGCTGAAGGGGAAGACGCCCGGGTTCTTGACCATGCCGTTGATGGTCAGCGTGCCCGGATCGTTCAGCTCCTTCTGGCTGGAGATGGTCAGGATATCATTCTTGCGGAGCACCACATCCGTCGCCGCGCCGGACAGGACGCCCGCGAGGTCGATGCTCAGGGATTCAAAGGTCAGGTCGTCCTTCTCGCGGACGATCACGGCGCGGCCGGTGAAAGCATCTTCCGTCAGGCCGCCCGCGGCGCGGACCAGCTGGCGGACCGTGGCGATGTCGCCGCCCAGCTCGAACATGCCGGGACGGAACACGGCACCCTTGACCTCCACCTTGTTGGAGAAGCGCTTCAGGGTCTCACCCACGAACACTTCGTCGCCGTCTTTCATCGCGAACGTGTCGGCGGCGTCCTTGCGGACCGTATAGATCTGGCGCTCGACGCCCTGCTGACGGATCACGCGAACGTCGTCCTGATAAGCCTTACTGGAGAAGCCGCCCGCGTAGCGGATCAGGTCGGAGAGCGCCTCCCCTTCCGCCAGCTCGTAGAACATCGGGCGCTTCACGCTGCCCGTCGCAAGCACGAGGTTGACGTAGGGCGGGACGATGATGACGTCGCCCTCCTTGAGGGTGATGTCGCTGTCGGAACGCCCGTCGAAGAGGTAGCCGTAGACGTCCACGGTGGCGATCTGCTCACCGGCGCGGACCACCTTGATGGCGCGCAGCGAGCCTTCTTCCTTCACGCCACCGGCGTTGTACAGGGCGGTGAAGACCGTCGCGAACGGCGACAGCCGGAAGGTGCCGGGCATCTCCACCTCACCCATGACGTTCACCTGGATGGTGCGGATGTTGCGCAGGGTGATGCTGACGGTGGAATTCGGATTGCTGCCGCCCACGCTGGCGTACTTGGCCACCAGGGCGCGGCGCAACTTCTCCTTGGCCTCCTTGATCGTGAGGCCGCCGAGCTGCAGCTGGCCGATCTGGCTGATATTGATGGTCCCCTCCGGGGAAATGGTCTTGCTGTAGGAGCCTTCGCTGTAGCCGTAGATCTCGATGAGCAGCTGGTCGCCGGGGCCGAGCTGGTAGGTCTCGGGCGTGGCCAGGTTCTCGTTCGGCTCGAAGGAGAGCTCTTCGCCGTTGAACATGTCGTGGCCGAAGATCAGCAGGCTGTCGGGAATCTCGTCAAATTCATTTTCCGGCGCCAGGCTCTTGAGCATGTCGGTGAAGGCTTCCGTATTACTGTTCTTATCCCGTTCCTTCTCGAGCTGCTCCTTCTGCAGGTCGAAGCTGCTCAGGTCGCGGTTCTTTTCGGTCTTGACGTTGCGGCGCGATTTCTTCTGCGGCTTGACGTTGCGCTGGTTCTCGAAGTACTCGTCCTCATAAGTCGTGCCCTGCAGGACGCCGCTCCGGGAGCGGGTGCCCGTCTGGGTGCGGCGGCCGTTCGCGCCGGAGCTGCGGCTGTAGCCGTCGTCCTCCCCGAAGGCGTTCTCGTTGCCGGTCACCTGGCCGGACTGGACGCGCGCCTTGATGCGCTCGGCCTGTTCCTGCGTGACGCCGCGCAGCAGCAGCTCCTTGGTGATATCCTCCTGGCTCTTGCCTGCGGCGGAGGCGGTCTTGACATACTCAATCACCTGCTCGTCCGACATCTGTGCGTAGGAAGCGAGGGACGCGGAGCAAAGCAGTACGGCTGCGATCAAAGCGATTTTTCTCATATACGGGATTCTTTCTGTTTCGCGTTACTAGTATATAAACATACAAAGATAATGAAAAATACACGCAGAAACAAGAAGAGCGGTGCGGACGAGGCTCGAGCCCGCCTGGCGGCGGGCAATTCGCGCCATCCATGACCCCTCAGGCCTCCCTCCCGGTCGGCCAGCTCCCCTATTACAGGGGAGCAACCGGTCGCAAGTTCGAGCCCCGTACAACAGTTGGGAGATAGGCATAATATCTGGACAACAAAAAAGGACGTCTCCCTATGCGGGTGGCGTCCTTTATCAATAGGAGATGATTTTACCGTTACTGGACGGCAATCTGCTTGACTGTATCGGGCTGCTGGGCCTTCTCCTTCTTAGGGATATGGACGTTCAGCACTCCATTTTCCACCTTGGCTTCGATCTTCTCGGTCTCGGCATCCTCCGGCAGCAGGAGCGTCTGCTGGAACTTCTCGTAGGAGAATTCACGGCGGAGGTACTTGCCGTGTTTCTTGCCCTCCTTGTTCTCGGACTTCTTCTCCATCTCGATGAGCAGGTTATTGTCGGCGTCGATGTGGACCTTGAAGTCCTCTTTGGTGAGTCCAGGTGCGGCGAGTTCCACATCGTACTCTTTTTCGTTCTCAATCACATTGATGGCTGGAGCCGTGTAGGTCGTCCGTTCCATCCAGCTGTTGTCGAAAAAGTCATTGAAAATGTCCGGCAACCAGCTATCATGCGTTCTTCTTGCAGGTAACATA
>CACXNA010000018.1 GCA_902768985.1 uncultured Bacteroidia bacterium
CACTACGAGCTTACGGTTGTTGTCCGGAAAGGCCGGGCCGAGCAGCTCTCAACCTTCGATTTTATCGAGAAAGATGGCACGATTAAATTTTAAAGTGATTTTTTAATGTCCAAACAAGTAGCAATAGAACAAGATGGAAAGGTTATCGAGACCCTTCCGAACGCGATGTTCAAAGTCGAGCTTGAGAACGGCCACGTCCTGCTCTGCAATATTTCGGGCAAGATGCGTATGAACTTTATCCATATTCTTCTTGGCGACAAAGTTAGAGTTGAGATTTCACCGTACGATTTAACCAAAGGCAGAATATCTTTCAGATACAAATAAAAACGCATAGATATGAAAGTCAAGACATCCATCAAGAAGCGCAGCGAGGATTGCAAGATCGTCAGACGCAAAGGCCGCCTGTACGTCATCTGCAAGAAGAACCCCAAGTTCAAGATGCGCCAAGGATAATCAATCAGTAACAAATTAAGTAAAGTATAATTATGGCAAGAATCGCCGGTGTAGATTTACCGAACAACAAACAGGGAGAAATAGGTCTGACCTATATCTTCGGTATCGGCCGCTCTTCCGCGAAGCGAATCCTCGAGAAGTGCGGAATCGATCCCACCATCAAAGTGGGCGACTGGAATGATGACCAGATCGCCAAGATCCGTTCCGAGATCAATGAGGAGTACAAGATCGAGGGCGAGCTCCGCTCCTCCGTCCAGATGGACATCAAGCGCCTCATGGATATCGGTTGCTATCGCGGAATCCGCCACCGTCTCGGACTTCCCGTCCGTGGCCAGAGCACCAAGAACAACGCCCGTACCCGTAAGGGTCGCAAGAAGACCGTTGCCAACAAGAAGAAGGCGACCAAGTAAAAACTGATGAATTATGGCAAAGAAAACTACAACATCCAAGAGAGTTGTCAAGGTTGAAGCTTATGGCGAGGCCCATATTTCATCGACCTTCAACAACGTCATCGTGTCCCTGACCAACGCTCAGGGCCAGGTGATCAGCTGGGGCTCCGCCGGTAAGTGCGGCTTCAGAGGCTCCAAGAAGAACACCCCGTACGCTGCCCAGATGGCCGCCGAGGATGCCGCCAAGACGGCTTTCGACGCCGGTCTGCGTCGCGTCAAGTGCTACGTCAAGGGTCCGGGTTCCGGCCGTGAGTCCGCCATCCGTACCATCAACAACGCCGGTATCATCGTGACCGAGATCGTCGACGTCACGCCGATGCCGCACAACGGGTGCCGTCCTAAAGGCCGTCGTAAAGTTTAATTCTTAAAGCAAGACTACTATGGCAAGATATACAGGTCCCAGCACCAAGATCGCCCGTAAATTCGGCGAGCCGATTTTCGGTTCCGATAAGTATTTTGAGAAGCGCAACTATCCTCCGGGACAGCACGGCCTCGCCGCGAAGCGCAAGAAGTCCAAGGAATATGCTACCCAGCTGAAGGAGAAGCAGAAAGTCAAGTACATGTACGGTGTGCTCGAGCGTCAGTTCCACAACACCTACGACAAGGCTTCCCGTATGGCCGGTCAGAAGGGTGAGAACCTCGTGATTCTCCTCGAGTCCCGTCTCGACAATATCGTGTACCGTCTCGGTATTGCCCCGACCCGCGCCGCCGCCCGTCAGCTCGTGTCCCACCACCACATCACCCTGAACGGCAATGTGTGCAGCATCCCTTCCACCCAGGTGAAGGCCGGTGACACCGTGGCCGTCCGCGAGCGCTCCAAGAGCCTCGAGGTGATCCAGAACAGCGTGGCCTCCGTGACCAAGTATGCCTGGCTGGACTTCGACACCAAGACCCTCAGTGGTAAGTTCCTCAACGTTCCGACCCGTGCGGAAATCCCCGAGAACATCAACGAGCAGCTGATCGTCGACCTCTATTCCAAATAATCCTTAACACCACTGTAATATGGCAATCTTAGCATTTCAGAAACCGGACAAGGTGATTATGCTCGAAAGCACCGACACTGTCGGCCGTTTCGAATTCCGGCCGCTCGAGCCGGGTTACGGCCAGACGATCGGTAACGCTCTTCGTCGCATCTTGCTGGCCTCCCTGGAGGGGTTTGCTATCAGTCAGATCAAGATCTCCGGCGTGGACCAGGAGTTCCAGACCATCCCCGGCGTTATCGAGGGGATGCAGGACATCATCCTGAACCTCAAGCAGGTGCGTTTCCGCCGCATGGTCGAGACCGTGGACACCGAGACGGCAAACATCGTCATCAGCGGCAAGCAGGAGTTTACGGCAGAAGATATCTCCAAAGGATTGTCTTCTTTCATGGTGTTGAATCCCGAATTGCACATCTGCTCGCTCGAGCCTTCCGTGAAGCTCGAAATCTCCCTCGTCATCACGAAGGGTCGTGGTTTCGTGCCCGCTGAGGAGCTCCGCGACGAGAACACGCCGATCGGTACCATTCCGGTCGATGCGATCTACACTCCGATCCGCAAGGTCAACTGGAGCGTGGAGAACTGGCGTGTCGAGCAGAAGACGGATTACGAGAAACTCAATCTTGAGATCGTGACGGACGGTTCGATTTCTCCGAACGCTGCCCTTCACGAGGCGGCCAACATCCTGATCTACCACTTCAAGCTCTTTACCGACGACAAGAAGATGTCGCTGGAGAGCACGGTGGAGACCGACAGCAAGGAGCTGGACGAGGAGTCGCTGCACATGCGTCACCTCCTCCTGACCAAGCTCTCCGATGTGGGCCTGTCGGTGCGTGCTTTCAACTGCCTCAAGGCAGCTGAGATCGACACCTTCGCCGACCTCGTGTCCTATTCCCGTCCCGAGCTGATGAAGTTCCGCAACTTCGGTCGGAAGTCCCTCAACGAAATCGACCTCCTGGTCGAGAAGATGAAGCTTTCGTTCGGAATGGACGTCACCAAGTATAATATTGAACCCAAGAAAAAGACTGTATAAAGATGAGACACAATAAAGCTATCAATCATCTTGGTCGTCAGGCTGGCCACCGCAAGGCGCTCCTCGCCAACATGGCCTGCTCCCTGATCCAGCACAAGCGCATCACCACCACCGTGGCGAAGGCCAAGGCCCTGAAGAGCTATGTCGAGCCGCTTGTCACCAAGTCCAAGGAGGATACGACCCACAACCGTCGTGTTGTGTTCAGCTACCTGAAGGACAAGGAGGCTGTGACCGAACTGTTCCGCACCATCGCCCCGAAGATCGCCGATCGTCCGGGCGGATACACCCGCGTGCTGCACATCGGTTTCCGCCAGGGTGATGCTGCCGAGATGGCGCTGATCGAGTTCGTTGACTTCAACGAAGCCGCTCTCGCTGCCGCTCCGAAGGCTGCTGTCAAGAAGACCACCCGCCGTAGCCGCGCCAAGAAAGCCGAGGCCGCTCCCGCTGAGGAAGCTCCCAAGGCGGAAGAGGTGAAGGCTGAGGCTCCTGCTGAGGAGCCGAAGGCTGAAGCCCCGAAGGCCAAGAAGGCTGCTCCCAAGGCCAAGAAGGCCGAAGAGCCGAAGGCGGAGTAATTCCTAAAGCCTGAACCCGGGGAATGATTTCCCCACGCAAGCCTCATCGTCGATGACGATGGGGCTTTCTGTTCCCAGGGAGGCCACCTGCAGGGCCATCACCATGCGGTGGTCGTGGCGCGAGGTGTATTCGCCGCCCTTGAGCAGGCGTCCGCCGAGCAGCCGGGCGGCGAGGGTCTCGCCCCAGACCACCAGCTCGTCGCCTTCGATGCGGGCTTCCACGCCCATTTGCAGGAGCATCTCGAGGATGGCTTCCGCGCGGTTGGACTCTTTGGTGGCCAGGCGTCCCACGCCTGCGATGCGGCTCTCGCCCGCGCAGAACGCGGCGAGAACGGAGATAATGGGGAAGAGGTCGGGCGCATTCGAAAGGTCCTGCTGGAAGGCTTCCAGCGGGGCTTTTCGTACGCAGACGGTGCCGCCGTCCAGCTGCGAGACCACGGCGCCCGCATCCACGAGGATGTCGATGACGGTCAGGTCGGCCTGCAGGGAGGTGGTGTCCATGCCGACGAGCTCGGCCGAGCCGAAGATGGCGCCGGCCACGAGGAAGTTGGCCGCGGCGCTCCAGTCGCCTTCGATGTCGAAGTCGGCGGCGCGGTAGTGCTGGCGGCCGCGTATCTTGAAGTTGATGCCGGTGCAGCCGGACCAGTCGTCCGCTTCCAGCATCTCGGCGTCGCCTTCCATTTCGCTCCGGGTCTGGATGCCGAAATGGCGCAGCACGTCGAGGGTGATGTACATGTAGGGAATGCTCTTGGGCTCGCTGACGCGCAGCAGGGAGTCCTTGTCGCACAGCGGCAGGGCCATCAGCAGGCCCGAAATGAGCTGCGAGCCGCCCTTGCCGGGAACCTCGGCCGTGCCCGGGATGAGATGCCCCTTGACGGTGGCGGGGATGAAGACTTCCTTGCCTTCGCGCTCCTGCCCGTTGGCGAGGAGCACGCCGAAGGCGGCCATGATGTCCGCGGCGCCGCTGAGGGGCCGGCGGAGCAGGGTGCCGCGGCCGGTCACGGAGAAGTTGCCGTCGCCGACGGCGGCGAGCACCGGGATGGTCAGGCGCGTGAGCAGGCCGGATTCACCGGTGTCCACGCTGCCCGGCTGCAGCTGGTTGCAGCGGGCGCCGATGCCGGTGATGGTGAGCGCCGCGCCGTCCTGCTCGACCGTCGCGCCGAGGGCGCGGGCGAGCGCAAGCGCGGCCTCCGAGTCCCCGCAGGGGCTGTAGCCGCCCAGGTGAGAGGTGCCTTCGGCCAGTGCCGCGGCGAGGATCGCCCGCTGGGCGAAGCTCTTCGAGGCGGGCATGCGGCGACCCTCCGCCCGGTAGGGCTTGCGGTCGCCGTAGAGGGCGGCGTAGAGTTCCGCGAGCGGCCATTGGCCGGGCGCGGTGGCTTCTTCCGCGCTGAGCGCGGCAAATGTGAACGGCGCCCCGCGGCGCAGGCACTGCAGGCGCGTGTCTCGGCCCGCATCGCCCATGCCGAAGGCGACCAGCCGCCCCTGGAGCGAGTCCACACCCTCCAGTACGAGGCTGTAGAGGGACTCGACGCGGGCGGCGTCCTCCGCCGTGTGGCAGGTGGTCACGACTTTCGCGATGTCCGCGCCGTAGCGGAAGCAGCGAGCGAGGGCCATTTGCAGAACTTCCATGTCCGGCGTGCCCTCGAAGTCGTGGAAGGAGCGGATGATTTCCGTGCCGTGCTTGCGGCAGAGCTGCTGGAAATGCTTGCTCATCTGGGCCGGGGCCTCGATCTCGAGGTCGGCGAAGCGGGCGCCGGCCTCGATGGCCAGGCGCAGCCGGCGCTCCGCCTCCTCGGGCGAGGGGCAGCCGTCGATGCGGCAGGTGGCGATGAGCGGGGTGTCGGACTCGCTGAAGAGCTCTTCAATCTGGTCGTCCGTGAGGTCGCAGCGGTCGAGGCGGACTTCCGCCATCTCGACCGCAGGGTCTTCGAGGATCGCGAGGATCTGTTCGAAGTTCTTATGCTGCAGGCTGGTGCAAATCATCCAGGTCTTTGATTATCACCTTGCCGATCTTCTTGATCAGGACAAAGTGGATGATGCCTTTCTCGGCTTTCTTGTCTTTCCACAGGGCGGCTTCCAGTTCGGCCTCCGGGCAGGGGAGCTCCGTCGGGAGCCCGCAGGCCTGCAGGTCTTTGCGGAGCTTCTCCGCGAGGCCGGCCTTGCATAGGCCCAGGCGCTCGGACAGGAGCGCGGCCTGCACCATGCCCACGGCGACGGCCTCGCCGTGCGTCATCGGGTCCGCCGTCGGGTGCGTATGCTGATACCATTCGATGGCGTGGGCGTAGGTGTGGCCCAGGTTGAGGCAGCGGCGCAGGTTCTCCTCGTAGGGGTCCTGCTCCACGATTTTACGCTTGACGGCCGCGGCCGCCTCGATGAGCGGTGCGAGCGCGGCGAAGTCGATCTTCGGCTCGGAGAGCACTTTGACCGCTTTCTCGTAGCGGTCGCCCTTGTTGTCGATGATGAAGGTCTTGAGCATTTCGGCGGCGCCGGAGCGCAGCTCCCGGGCCGGCAGGGTCGCGAGGACCTCCGGCAGGATGCGGGTGTAGATGGGGAATTTCGTGACCCCGATCATGTTCTTGTAGCTGTCCAGGTTCACGCCGGTCTTGCCGCCCACGCCCGCGTCCACCTGGCTGAGCAGGGTGGTGGGGTAGTTGGCGTAGCGCACGCCGCGCTTGTAGATGCTGGCGGCGAAGCCCACCAGATCGGTGGTCACGCCGCCGCCCACGGCCCAGACGATGGCGTCGCGGTTCGCGCCCTGCGCGAGCAGCCAGCGGCAGATGTCCAGCACGGTGTCCATCGTCTTGTGCGCCTCGTCGGCGATGATGGCCAGCGACGGGCGTCCTTCGGCCAGTTTCAGCGCGAAAGTCTCGACGTTGCGGTCGTAGATGACGTATATGCTCTTGTTCTCCATACGGAGAGCGAAGATACGGCAAAAATTTGATAAATCGCGTTTTTTAAATACCTTTGCAGTCCCTACCAGCCCTGATGGCGGAATTGGTAGACGCGCTGGACTCAAAATCCAGTGGCCTTTAAAGCCGTGCGGGTTCGATTCCCGCTTGGGGCACGAGAAAGGGAGCGTTGCTGCGCTCCCTTTCTTCGTCCTTCCCCGCCCTCCACAACACCAACGTATATTCCGGAGTTTTTCCGGACACACATGAAAAAAACTTGTATGAAAGTACACTCTTTCAAATATTTGTATATATTTATATCCGGTGAAAGTTGGCATTGTGCCAGCTTCGAAGATAGTGTATTATGAAAAAGAGTTTATTCCTCTCACTTATTGTTGGTCTCTGCGCTTTCGCGGCTTGCTCTGAGCAGGGCCTGAAAACCGCTGAAGATCAGGCGTTTAAGCCGGTTGCAAATGCCGATTTCGTGATTTCTTCCGGTACCACTACTTTCGTCAACACCCTCGGCACCAAGGCTGATCCCAATCTGGAACCCGTCGTGACGAAGGGCAGCGTGGAAGCGAATCTTTCGGTCTGCGAGGTTGAAAACAAACAGTACGTCGCCTCCAAAACGTCCTTGCATATCCGCATGGGCAACGACGTGACGGTCTTCCTTCCTGTCGCCGCCAGCGCATTTTCCGCCGATGACAAGTCGGCCGTGATGGTGTATAAAGAGACCCATGACCGGTCCGGTGGCTGGGGAGAGAACTCTGCATACTTTGAGATTAATGCCTACGGCAACGTCAAGAAGGTTGAGGCTAAGGTTGAGTATATCGCCGAGGGCATCAAGATTACCGTGACCGGTGTCGATGATGAGCTTGCCGCGTATCTGTGGGAGGGCTATCAGGACGGCCTTACCGTGGAGGTGTGGAACTATTTCAAAGATATCACCCTCGACGAGCTCAAGAATGGTTTCGATAGCGGTGCCACCATCGCTTTCTCCGCGGAGCCGGATAGCTATGTGAACGCTTTTGCCAAGATTCCCGACTATCTCGACGCTTTTGATGATGCCCTCACTTCCGAGGACAGAGGTGGTCTCTTGTTCCCTGTCTTTGTGACCACCGGTGAAG
Source organism: uncultured Bacteroidia bacterium (assembly GCA_902768985.1). Classification (GTDB taxonomy): domain Bacteria; phylum Bacteroidota; class Bacteroidia; order Bacteroidales; family UBA932; genus Cryptobacteroides. The sequence continues at coordinate 7,500 of CACXNA010000018.1, forward strand.
ATCTGGCTACCAACTACTGGGTCCGCCCGCTCGGTTCCTACTACTATCTTCTCAAGGGCCACAAGAATCCTTATGACTGTGTGGTGAAACCTGCTGACGACACTATCTTCTCCGATACGCAGATCGTTCATGATGCCTCTATCCCCGACGATGTCGAGTCGGTGTTCTACGTAATCGCGAACGACTACGACGTCATCTACACCAAGTAACTGACTCAAACAGACTTACCATAAAGGCCGATGTCGCTTTCCGACATCGGCCTTTTTCGTCCTTCACTATACCCTTAACGTCATTCGCCGGCCCCGACCGGCGAATATCCTATTCCGTGCGCAAAACAGGCCGTTTTTGTGCACGGCCCTTTCTTTTTTCCAAGATGTATCCTCAAAATGAGGCTAAAATGAGGACGGAAGTCTTTTTTTCTGCCACTTGTCCTCAAAACAAGCTCTTTTTGAGGACAGCCTACCCCTTTTCCGCCGGGAGCCAGTCCCTGCCTGCTCTTCCCGGCGGAAAGTTATTGTTTCTTCTTGATGCGAAGGTCAATAAAAAACAGGATGCCTTGAAAGAGGCTGGAAGCGCTGGCAATGCACAGGCCGATGAAGGCATAATGGAGAATAGATTCCTTGTCGCCGCCTCTCAGCCAGACGACAAGCGGAAGGAGGCCGCCGACAATCAGGCTGACAATAATCTTTACAATCAGGAGGGTCCGCTGGTTTTTATCCAATTCCATTTCGGTTAGATTAGGGCGTGAAGGCGGAAGGAATAATACCCTTTGCCGTCCAGGTAGGCCAGGGCGTCGGCGAGGAGGGCGGACTTGACGGACTCGTCCAAGTCGGAGTGGAAAAGGATCTCGATGAAAGTCTCCAGCGCCGAGTCGGAGAACTTGGCGGTCTGGGTCAGGTACCAGACCGGGTTTTCCTGCTGCAGGACGGCGTCCAAATCGAAGGGCAAGTCGGACTTGCCGATCTCGTCTTTGACATCATCCAATGTATAATCCGGAGCGGTGCCGTCCAGCAGCCCCAGCTTCCGGGCGATCATCCGCAGCATCTCGCCCAGCTTGTCAATCTCTTTGAGGATAAAATCTTCCATCTTACTCCTGGAAGAGCATCGGGGCGAACATGTGCAGCGAGCGGCGCCAGGTGAGCCATTCGTGGCCCGTGCCCGGGGACTCGTAGTAAACGTGGTTCACGCCGAGGCTGTCGAGGGCGCAGTGCAGGTCGTAGATGCCCTGGTACATCCCGTTGGGCTCGTCCGTACCGATGCTGATGTACAGCAGGTGGTACTGGTCGTTGATCGAAGTCGGGTACATCTCGCTGTCGCGGCGGTCGCCGGGGCCGCGGCCGGAGCCGCTGAAGCCGCCGATCCAGCCGAAGAGCTCGGGATGGTCGAGGCCGATGGTGTAGGACTGGAAGCCGCCAAGCGAGAGGCCGCAGATGGCGCGGTGGTCGCGGTCGGTGAGCGTGCGGTAGGTCGCGTCGATGTACGGCACGGTCTCCTCGACCACCACCTTCTCGAAGGCGTCGAAGTTGAAGAGGTTGAAGCGGCCGCCCTGCTCCTCGCCGGCGAGCGTCGCCACGGCGTGCTCGCAGACGATGATCATCGGGACGCATTCGCCGGAGGCGATCAGGTTGTCCATGATGTTGCCCATCATGCCCTGGACGGCCCAGCCGGTCTCATCCTCGCCGGCGCCGTGGTGCAGATAGAGCACCGGGAAGCGGCGCTCCGGCTCGGAGGCGTACTGCGGCGGCAGGTAGATGTAGTACGGGCGGTCTGCGCCGGTCAGCTCGGAATGGAATTTCTCGATGCGGATCTCGCCGTGCGGGACCTTCTTCTCCAGATAGTAGTCCACGCCGGCCTCGGGGATCTCGATGCCGCTGCCCCAGTAGAAGGAGCCGAAGAACTGCTGGGTATTCGGGTCCGCCACGCGCTGGCCGTCCACGTTGAGCATGTAGTAGTGGAAGCCCGGCACGAGCGGCTCGGAAGTCACCTCCCAGATGCCGTCCTCGCCCTTGACGAAGTCGTAGTTCTTGCCGCCCACGTTCACGGCGACGGCCTTCGCGTCAGGGAAATCGACGCGGAAAACGACGCTGAGGTCGGGATTGACCATCGGATAGTCATGGCCGGGAAGGTTGGTGGTGGCGGGGGTGGGCTTGGTGAGCACACCGACCTGGTTGTTCCCCGCGCAGGAGGCGAGGAGCGCGGCTGCCAGCAGCAGCGACAGGGAGAAAAGCTTTTTCATATCGATATAACAGATGTTTTTGATTCCGTCAACGAAATTACGCTGAAACAACCAATTAACATAACAACTTCTTGTCAAAATGTTTTAAAAAATCTACCTTTGAATCAAAGAAACACTGAAAAAGACCATGTATAACCGCATCCTGACCTGCTGCCTGGCCGCACTGCTGGGCCTTACGCTGAGCGCCCAGACCTATGACGACGGCCTGCAGCGCAGCACCCCCGAAGCAGAGGGCATCCGCTCCGAAGCCATCGCCGATTTCGTCCGCGCCCTCGACGCGGGCGGCTACGAAGTCCACGGACTGATGATTCTCCGGCACGACAGGGTCGTGGCCGAGCACTGGTGGCGCCCCTACGGGCCCCAGTACCCGCACGCCATGTACTCCGCCACCAAGTCCTTCACGGGCGCTGCGGTGGGCTTCGCCGTGCAGGAGGGCCTGCTGAAGGTCAGCGACCGCGTCAAGGACTTCTTCCCGGACCTCATGCCGGCGAAGACCGCCCCGGAGCTGGAGCGCCTCACGGTGGAGCATCTGCTCACGATGTCCGCCGGCCACGCCCGCACGCAGTATCCGGGCTCCGGCGACGACCAGGTGCGCTCCTTCCTCGCGATGGACTACGCCCATGAGCCGGGCACCTCGTTCGCCTACAACATCACCTGCTCGCACATGCTCTCGCAGATCATCACCCGCGTGACGGGGCTCACCCTCTACGAATACCTGAAGCCGCGCCTGCTGGACCCGCTGGGCATCCGCGACGTGGTGTGGGAGATGGACCTGGATGGGCGCAACATGGGCAACGGCGGCATGCACAGCCACACCTCCGACCTCGCCAAGTTCGGCATCTTCCTGAAGAACAAGGGCGCCTGGCAGGGCAGGCAGCTGCTCAACCGCGAATGGGTGGAGGCGATGACCACGCCGCACATCTTCCAGCGGCCGGAGCTCTCCGAGGAGGAGAATAATAAGGATGACGGCGGCCAGGGCTACGGCTACCAGGTGTGGATGGGCCGCCACAACTCCTACCGCGCCATCGGCGGGCAGAACCAGCTGATCATGGTGATCCCGGAGTACGACCTGGTGGTTGCCTCGAACGGCCAGATCGGCGACGAGGCTGGGTTCAACCAGCTCATCTACAACATGCTGGACGGCATGAGCCCGAAGAAGCTCAAGCCCAACAAGGGCTTCGACCTGCAGGCCGCGCTCGCCGGCTACGAACTCGCGCACCCCTTCCCGGAGGCCTCGCAGGCCCCGGGCGAGCGCTCCCGCACCCTGCGCTACCGCATGCATCAGAACGCCTACGGCCTGACGGGCATCGCGTTCCGCTTCGACGCGCAGGGCAACATGACCCTGACGCTCGAGACGGGCGAAGCAATCCACAACATCCCCTTCGGGCTGGACGACTGGCGCATGGGCAGCACCGACCGCACCCTGCTCTTCGGTGGGACGGTTTATGCGAATTCGATGAATACGACGCCGATGACCACGGCCGGCTGGTGCAGCTGGACCGCGCCGGACGAGCTGGGCGCCTACTACCTGTCGCTCTTCAACAACGGCTGCCAGGAGCGCTTCCGCTTCAGCTTCTCGCCCGACCGCGACGAACTGACCGTCACGGTCGTCGCGCCGCAGCCGCGCCGCTTCCAGGGCAACCCCGCCCCGGCGCCCGCCACGCGCGACATCACGCTCACCGCTTCGCGGATCAAGAGCACTTATTAGTTCAGTCTGCCGTCAGGAACGACGGTATACATGGTGTGGCCGTCCGGGGTGCACTTCAATATCTTGAAAAGCTCCGAGACGGTCACGAAGACGTAGCCCTGCTCTTTCAGCACCGGGATGGCCTCGTCGAGGGCCTCGACGGTGGCCTCGTTGCCCTCAAAGTCATGGAGGAGATAGATGGCTCCGGGCTCCGCGTTGGAGATGATGCCCTCGCGGCGGAACTCCTTGCCGACCGTAGCCTCCCAGTCCTGGCAGCCCTTGCCGCAGATGAAGGTGAGGTCGATCCAGTCGTACATCTCCGGCTTGACGTTGATGTACGGCGGGCGGAAGAGCGTCGGGCGTTTCCCGGTGATTTTCTCAATCAGGGCGGAGGTGGACTCGATTTCCTCCTTGACCTGGGCCTCGTCCATCGTGGTCATCATCGGGTGGGTGAAGGAGTGGTTGCCGATCTCGCAGCCCTGCTTGATGGCGCGCTTCATGTTCTCGGCGCTCTCGTCGGTAATGTTCTTGCCGATGACGAAGAAGGTGGCGGGCACCTTGTGCTTGGCCAGGACGTCGAGCATCTTGGTCTCGGTGGTCAGGTTGGGGCCGTCATCAAAGGCCAGGGCGAGATACTTGACCGGCTCCTTGGGAGCACAGGCCGCTGCGAGTGCGGAAAGGCAGATCATCAGGGTGAGTTTGAGGGTTCTTTTCATAACGATTGGCTGTTGTCTCCTCAAAGATAAGCAAAAAAGGGCTATCTTTGTATGATATGAAAAATGCCTTCCTGAAGAATTACGGCGCTACGCTCCTCCTGCTGCTTGGTTTGGTGGTGGGCGGCGTGCTGGGCGCGGTCCTGGGCGAAGACGCCCGGGCCCTGCGCGTGCCGGGCACGCTGTTCCTGAACCTGGTCTTTATGCTGGTGGTTCCGCTGGTGTTCTTCTCCGTGGCGCATTCCCTCTCCGTCCTGCAGCGGAACGGGGTGATCGGCCGGGTCCTCGTGACGTCCCTGGGCGTCTTCCTGGCGATGTCGCTCATTGCGGGCATTTTCGGCTACGGCTTCATGTCCGTGTGGAACCCTTTCGTCCGGGTCCTGGGCGAGGGCGGCACCGCGGCGGGCGCCGCGATGGGTGAGGGCATGAGCGTGGGCGACGCCATCGTGTCGGCCTTGACGGTCAACGATTTCCCCCTGCTGCTCTCCCGCGAGCACCTGCTGCCGCTCATCCTCTTCTCCGCCCTCTTCGGGCTGGCCGTCGCCCTGCTCGGCGAAAAGGCCGCGAGCGTGGACCGGTTCATCGCCGAAGGCGAGGCCGTGATCATCAAGATGATGGACCTGGTGATGAAGCTCGCGCCCATCGGTATCGGTTGCTATTTCGCCGACACCGTCGGCTCGCTGGGCAGCCAGATTGTGGGGGACTATTTCGAAATCTTCCTGGTAGTCAGTGCCGCCACGGCGGTGGTCTACCTGGTCTTCCTGTCGCTGTACGCGCTGTTCTGCCGCGTGCCGCTCGGGCGCTTCTGGAAAGAGATGATTCCGCCCTCCGCGACAGCCGTCGGCACCTGTTCCTCGGCCGCCAGCATGCCCGTCAACATGGCCGCTGCGCGCCGCCTGGGCGTGAGCGACAAGCTGGTTGACGGCATCGTCCCGCTGGGGACCCACCTCCACAAGGACGGCTCCGTAGTCACGTCGGTGGCCAAGGTGCTCTTCGCGTTCTACTTCTTCGGCGCCGCGCCGGAGGGCTTCGGGGGCGCGGCCGTGGTGGTCCTCGTGGCGCTGCTCGAAAGCGTCGTGGTGGGCGCCATCCCCGTGGGCGGGATGACCGGCGAGCTGATCATCTGCGCAGTGCTGGGCCTGGATCCCTCGTTCGCGGCCGCGCTGCTGATCATCGGCACCATTTGCGATATCCCCGCCACGCTGCTCAACGTGGCCGGCAACCTCGCCGCTCCGCTCCTCGTTCAGCGGCTGACCCCGGCAAGCCGGGGAAATGATAATAAGTAGAACAATGAAGATTGGAAAACTTTTGCTGCTGGCCCTCGCATTCTCGGCCGCATCGTGCACCCTGTTTATCAACCAACAAACGCCGAAAGGCTATGTGCGCTACGCCGTGTCCCTGCTGGACCGGGACGCTTTGTATGCCGACCGGCCGGAATGGAAGGAGAAACGGGCGGAGGTGCTGGCGGCGAGCGTTGAGGACATGGACGCGGCGCATCGCCTGATTCAGGAGGCGGCCGCCGTGGCCGGCGGCAAGCATTCCTTCATCATGGCGCCGGTCCGCGACACGACTACCTATGAGGAAGTGGCTCCGGAAGTGAGCCTGCTGGAAGGGAATCTCATCCATGCCGTCCTGCCCGCCCATTCGGGCGTGAAGGTCAGCGACTCCCTCTACATCCATACCATTCTCGATTTCCTGCAGGCGCACCAGGACGCCCGGGGCGTCATTGTGGACCTGCGGGGCAACACCGGCGGCAACATGTATCCGATGATTACAGCTGTCTCGCCGCTGCTGCCTGACGGCATCGTATTCAAGTTCCAGAGCCGCAAGCAGACCACGCCGGTCTGGCTCGACTACGTGATGGAATCCTGCCAGATTCCCGCAGGGAGCGTCGCCAAATTCCCGGCGTCCACGCCCGTCGCCGTCCTGACGGACGACCACACCGGCAGCTCGGGAGAAGCTACGCTGATCTGCTTCCGGGGCCTGGACAACGTGCGGACCTTCGGCGCGCCGACGGCCGGCTACGCCAGCGGCAACATGTCGTACACCCTCTCCGACGGGTACCTGTTCGCCATCACCCGCTCCGCCGATGTCGCCCGCACCGGCGAGGTCTTCTGTGAAGACCCCATCCTTCCGGATGTCCCCACAGAGACGCCGCTGGCGGACGCCATCGCCTGGATCTGCGCGCTATAATCGCGGCTTCTGGACGATGCGGACGATGAGGGAGACGAGGTAGATGCCGATACCATAGATAGTGGTGTTGAGCGTGACCTTCAAGCCGCCGCAGATGACACCGATCGGGACCACGTCGAACAGGCCGAGCGGACCTTCTCCCTTGGATGCATACTCTCCCAATACATCCAGCACCTGCAGGAGTCCCAGGACCGTCCCCAGAAATCCGAAGAACAGTGCGATCTGACCAATCTCCTTCACCCACCGCGGGGCCTTCCAGGCGGCGAAGAAGATAGCGACCAGCAGGACCGTGAGGATCGACATAAAGGCGAGACCTCCTTGAACAAAGAATTGTAACATAAGGCAAACAGGTTTTTGGGTTAAACTTCTGGGACAAAAGTAGCCGAACGCAGCGGTCCCCCCAAGCCGAAACCCCAAACAGGGATGATTTATCCCCAATTTCCCCTTTTGCCGAAACCGGGAAACAGGTTATTTTCTTACATTTGTTCCAGCAATGAAACGGCTCCTGGTCATATCCTATTGGGCAGTCTCCGTCCTGCTGGTGTCCATCGTCCTCACCAGCCTGGGATACCGCTTCCTGGAAGCCATGTTCTGCGGGACGATGTTCCTGCCGGGCGCCCTTGCGGCCAAATACTTTTTCCCGAAAGTCGAGTTCAAGAACAGACGGACGGGGATCAAGAACGCCATTTTCATCGTGTGCGGAATCCTGGTTGCCGAGATGCTGCTGTTCCTGGTCACCCATTTCTACATCATGCACCTGCGCGAGGAGCAGATGATGACCGACATTCCCCAGATTCTGACGAATCCCATCTTCATTGCCATCATCCTGACCGTGCTGGCGGCGGGCAGCTACTTTTTCGAGCGCTGGCTGGATCAGCTACATCCCACCGCGCCCGCGCCCATCACCTTCACCTCCGGCCGGAAATCGGTGACCCTTCGGGTCGAAGAAATCCTATACGTGGAGTCGAACGACGACGCCACCGTCGTCTACGCGACCGGTGGCCGGAGCTTCCGGAACATCACCCCCATTTCTCGCTGGGAAGCGATTCTCAAGCCCCATTTCATCCGCATCCACCGCTCCTACCTCGTCAACAAGGACGCGGTGAGCGGCGTGGACGTGGATATCCTGTACGTGGGCGACACCCAACTCCCCATCTCCCGGAAATACCGCGAGACGGTGCAGGGGCTTTACTCGTAGATCTGCTGGACGGAATCCTTGTATTTCCGGGAGACGGGCAGCTCCTTGCCCGCCACGCTGACGGACTCTGAAGACAAGACCTTCATTTCTGCCCGGTTGACAAGGAAGGCGCGGTGGATCCGGACGAAGCCCGGACCGAGCACGTCCTCCCACTGGCTGATGCCGGTCCGGTTGCGGTACTGCCGGCCGTCCCGCGCATAGATCCAGACCTCGGCGTCACGGGATTCGATATAGAGGATGTCTTCCTTCCGGAGGGAAACCTTCTTATAGCCGGAGTTGAACGTGACCGGGCGCTCGGAGGGGAATTTCTTGTCCAGCCACTTCACCAGCAGGTAGTGCCCGTAGGCGAGGATGGCCAGGACGACGGCTACGAAGACGGGGTTCCAGAGCATGGAGGGGAGATCCCAGCCGCTCTGGACCTGGTCGATGACCAGCAGGAAGAGAAGCTGAATCAGGTAGATGAAGAAGAAGGTCATCGTCATCACCCCCAGGATAATGAAGATGGTGTCCAGGACCTGGTCCTTCCGGCCGCGTGTCCGGTCCACTTTGGGCAGGAAGTACGACAGGGCCATGGCGGCGGGCAGGAAGGACAGGCTCATCGCGACCGCGTGCCCCAGGTCATAGTCCAGGCTCGTGAGGAGGGTGGCCGTCAGGGCGATGGCGGCCAGCCAGTAGGCGACGATGAGGATTCTTTTCTTCATTCCGAATGCAATAATACGCATTCTTCCGCGAAAAAGCAGCGCCCGGGCGCCGCGAAAAGGCAATGTCGGGGGATTTGACGCCGGTTTGTGCGGATTCTGCTTTGCTTTTCTGTATCGAACGTGCGTACCTTTGCAACAAGGAATTCCGAACCAGATTGTTCAACACTAAAAACAAGACATTATGTTACCGCTTGTCTCCAACATCTTTCAACTCTTCAGCTCCAACGTCGCCGGAACCTGCGTCGTCACGCTGTGTCTGATCGCTCTCTTCTTCGTGGCCTGGAAGGCGCCCGCCTGGGTGAAGGAAGCCGGCCTCGCCGGGCTCGCCGTCGGCTGGCTGTGGACCATCATCGGGTTCATGCAGATGGGAAATGCCATCATCGAGTGCGAGCCCGACGTGGACACGTATATCATCTGGGGCGCCGTCCCTTGCGCCCTGCTTCCAGCTGCCTACGGCACCGTGGTCTACATCATCTCGCTGATCATCCGTGTCGTCCGCAAACCGAAGATGTAGCCTGCGCCCGCTATCGAAACCGACGAATGAAGAAGACCGCTGCCGTCTCAGATGGCGGCGGTCTTTTCGCGGAGCCAGTCGGCGATCTCGCGGGGGAGGTGCGGGGAGAGGGTGCGGTAGACGCGCTCGTTGTAGGCGTTGAGCCACTCGATTTCGGCGCGGTCCAGCAGCGAGATGTCCAGGCCGTCGGTGTCGAAGTGGCAGAGGGTGAGCGTCTCGAACGCGAGCCAGCGGCCGAATTCGTTCTGCCCGGCGGGCACGACCAGCATCATGTTCTCATGGCGCACGCCGTGCTTCCCTTCCCGGTAGATGCCGGGCTCGTCGGAGAGGATCATGCCCGGCACGAGGGGCGTCGGGTTGAGGTTCTGCCGCAGGTCGATCGGCGGCTCGTGCACGCCGAGGAACCAGCCGACGCCGTGGCCCGTGCCGTGGCCGAAGTTGCGCTGGCGATGCCAGAGCGGCATGCGGGCGAGGACGTCCAGGCGGCAGCCGGGGGTCCCTTCCGGGAAAACGGCCATCGCCAGGTCGATGTGCCCCTTCAGCACCAGTGTGTAGTCTTCGCGCTCCAGGGCGCTGATGCGCCCGATGGGGACGGTGCGGGTGATGTCCGTCGTGCCGTTGTCGTACTGCCCGCCGCTGTCGCAGAGGTAGAGTCCGCCTTCGCGGATCACGGGAGCATGGGTGCGCGGGGTGATATAATGCGGCAGGGCGGCGCCGGGGCCGTAGGCGGAGATGGTCTCGAAACTGTCTCCGTGGTAGCCGGGGATGTCAGCGCGCAGCTGGCCCAGCTTGACGGCGGCGTCCCACTCCGTGATCTCGCGCCCGGCGTCCACCGAACGCTCCAGCCAGTACAGGTAGCGCTCCATCGCGAGGCCGTCCTGCAGGTGCGCCTCGCGCATCCCGGCGATCTCAGTGGGGTTCTTGACGGCCTTGCGCAGGCCCACGGGGCTCGTTCCGATTTCAAGCGGCAGCTTGGCGGCCGTCAGGCCCGAGTAGAGCTGGTAGTTGAGGGTGGCGGCGTCCACGAAGAGCCGCCCCTGGAACTCGGAGGAGAGGAAGTCGATGTCGGCGTAGGGCAGCATCCGCACGCCGTCGGCCTCCAGGATGCTGAAGGTGGCCGCGGAGTCGGGGTCTTCGACCGCGTCCTTGAGCACGTACCAGCAGACGTCGTCCTGCGAGACGAGCAGGTAGCTGATCACGAACGGGTTGTATTCGATGTCGGAGGCACGGACGTTGAGCAGCCAGGCGATCTGGTCCAGCGCCGTCAGCAGGATCCCGTCGCACTCGTGCTCCTGCAGGAAGCCGCGGATCCAGGTCAGCTTTTCCCGGCGGCTCTCGCCGGGATTCACGGTGAAGATCGGCGTCTGCGGGATGGCGGGCCGGTCGGTCCAGAAGGGGTTCAGCAGGTCCGGGACGCTGATCACGGTGCCGGGCAGCGACTGCGCGAAATCGGTCCCCACGCACAGGCCGTCCACGGCGATGAGCCCCTCGCTGCCGAACTGGCTCTCCAGCCACTCGGGGATCAGGACCTGCTCCGGCACGCGCGTCTTGTGGAGCGCGATGCCGGTGCCGGCGAGCTGCTGCTCCGCCTGGATGAAGTAGCGCGTGTCGGTCCAGAGGCCGGCGTGGTCCAGGGTGACCACCAGGTCGCCCGCCTCGCCGGTGAAGCCGGAGAGCCACTCCACCTGCTTCCAGCGCTCGGCTGGGTATTCGCTGCAATGGGGATCCGAGCCGGTCACGACTACCGCGTCCCAGCCCCGGGCGCGCATCAGTGTGCGCAGGGTCTCGATTCTGTCTGCCATACTTTACAAATATAATGATTATTTTTGCACGTTATGAAGATTGGACCCCTGGACCTGGGCGAGCGCCCGCTGCTGCTCGCGCCGATGGAAGACGTCACGGACGTCTCCTTCCGCGTGCTCTGTCGTGAGCAGGGAGCCGCCATGGTCTACACGGAATTTGTCAACTCCGACGGCCTGGTCCGCGATGTCCCCAAGACCATCGCCAAGATGCACACGCTCGAAGAGGAGGCCCCGGTGGGCATCCAGATCTATGGGCAGCACCCCGACGCGATGGTGGACGCGGCCCGGATGGCCGAGCGCGCCGCAGAGCTGACGGGCGGCCACGGGGCCGACCTCGTCGACATCAACTTCGGCTGCCCCGTGAGCAAGATCGCGGGCCGCGGTGCCGGCTCCGGCATGATGCGCGAACCGGACAAGATGGTGGCCATCACCAAGGCCGTCGTGGAAGCGGTCGGCAAGCCCGTGACCGTCAAGACGCGCTTGGGTTGGGACGACCAGTCCAAAATCATCGTCGAGCTCGCGGAGCGCCTGCAGGACGTGGGCATCGCCGCCCTGACCATCCACGGCCGCACCCGCTGCCAGCTCTACAAGGGCGAGGCCGACTGGACGCTGATCGGCGCCGTCAAGGCCAATCCCCGCATGCATATTCCCATCATCGGCAACGGCGACATCACTGACGGCCCCTCCGCGAAGCAGGCCTTCGAGCGCTACGGCGTGGACGGCATCATGATTGGGCGCGCGACCTTCGGGCACCCCTGGATCTTCCGGGAGATCCGCCATTACCTGGACCACGGCGAGCCCATGCCCGCCCTGACGGTGGCGGAGAAAGTGGCCCTGGCGCGCCGCCACCTGGCCCTGTCGCTGCAGTACAAGGGCGAGCCGCGCGGCATCTACGAGATGCGCCGCCACCTGTCCTGCTATTTCAAGGGCCTGCCCGACTTCAAGGAGACCCGCATGCGCATGGTCACGACCCTGGACGTGGCCGAGCTGAACGACATCCTCGATACCATAGAACAGCGATATGATTGACAAGTTCCTCCTCTTCCCGTATTACTGGGTCTTAAAAGCCCGAAACCGCCGCTGGAGCCGTCCCGGCCGCAAGTTCAGCTACGCCGAAGTGCCGACGCTCTGCATCGGCAACGTGACCGTCGGCGGCACCGGGAAAACCCCGCACGTGGAGATGGTCCTGCGCCTGCTGCAGCAGCACCCGGACTGGTGCGACAAGCAGCTCGCCGTGCTTTCGCGCGGCTACAAGCGCGAAAGCAAGGGCTTCCAGCAGGTGACGGCCGAGGGGAGCGCTGTCCTGTACGGCGACGAGCCGATGCAGATCAAGAAGAAATTTCCGGACGTGGTCGTGGCCGTGGACAAGAAGCGTGAGCAGGGCTGCGACCTGCTGGCGCACCCCGAGAAGCTGACGGGGCGCCGCTGGGAGAAGCGCTGCTGGAACCGCGAATTCAAGCCCGCTGACTATATCCTTCTGGACGATGCCTTCCAGTACCGCCGCCTCAAGACGCACAAGAGCGTGGTGCTGGTGGACTACAACCGCCCCGTCCAGAAGGACATGCTGCTGCCGCTGGGCCGCCTGCGCGACCTGCCGGAGCGCATCTATGACGCGGACGCGCTCATCGTGACCAAGTGCCCGGCCGCGCTGGACGAGACCGCGCGCGCCGCCTTCGTCCGCGACCTGGGCTTCACGGACTTCCTGCCGTCCGCCTGCGAGGCCACCAACCCCAAGGGGCGCCGCCAGCTGATCTTCTTCACTTCCGTGCATTACGCCCCGGCGGAAGGGGTATATCCAACGGCCGAGCCGCGCTACGCCTACTGCAAGAAAGCCATCCTCGTGACGGGCATCGCGTCGGACAAGCCGCTTCGCTCTTATCTGAGCGACACGTACAAGATCTGCGAGCACTTCCGCTTCCCGGACCACCACCGCTTCGCGTGGAAGGATATCTCGCGCATCCAGGATGCCGCGAACAAGCAGCGCACGGCCGCCGTCATCACGACGGAGAAGGACGCCCAGCGCCTGGTGGACTGCACAGGAATGCCACAGGCGCTCATGGAGCGCCTGTTCAAAGTCCCGATCTCCGCGGAATTCCTGACGGAAGAGGAGCGGACAATCTTTACTGATTTTATTACAGAAGTATAGGAGCGACGGGCCTTAGACCGTCATGATTTCCTTTTCCTTGGCGGCGACGATGTCGTCGATCTTCTTGACGTTCTTGTCGGTGATCTTCTGCACTTCAGCTTCGGCCTCCTTCTCGGTGTCCTCGGACATGCCCTCGTTCTTCTGGGCCTTCTTGAGGAGTTCGATGCCGTCGCGACGGGCGTTGCGGACCACGACCTTGGCGTTCTCGCCGGTGGTCTTGGCCTTCTTGATGAGGTCCTTGCGGCGATCCTCGGTCAGGGCCGGGACGGTGCAGCGGATGACCTCGCCGTTGTTCTGCGGGGTGAGGCCGAGGTTGGCGTCGATGATGGCCTTCTCGATCTTGTTGATGAGGCTCTTCTCCCAGGGCTGCAGCGCGAGGGTCTTGGCGTCCGGCGCGGAGATGGAAGCCACCTGGTGAAGGGCGGTCGGGGTGCCGTAATAGTCGATGGTCACGCCGTTGAAGATGGCCGGGTTGGCCTTGCCGACGCGGTAGGATTTCAGGTCTTCCTCCAGGAAGTTGATCGCCTCCTGCATTTTGCCTTCGGTCTGGTCGATGATTTCTTTTGCTCTGTCGGTTAACATATCTTTTATATTTTAATTACTGAATATAATAGTCATTCCGGACTTGATCCGGAATCTATGCGTGTACAACGGTGCCGATCTTCTCGCCGTTCAGCAGGCGGGTCAGGTTGCCGTCCTGCTCGACGTTGAAGACGATGATGGGGATGGGACCCTGCTCGCAGAGGGCGAAGGCGGTCAGGTCCATGACCTTGAGCTTGTCGGAGATGGCCTTCGAGAAGGTGAGCTCCTCGTAGCGCGTGGCGGTCGGGTCCTTCTCGGGGTCGGCGGTGTACACGCCGTCCACGCGGGTGCCCTTCAGCAGGGCGTCCGCCTCGATCTCGAGAGCGCGCAGCGCGGCGCCGGAGTCGGTGGTGAAGAAGGGGTTGCCGGTGCCGCCGGCGATGAGGGCTACGCCGCCGCGATTCAGCACGGCGAGGGCGTCTTCCTTCCTATAATAATGTGCGACGGGATTCATCGGGGTGGCGGTGAAGACTTCCGCCTCCACGCCCAGGCTGCGGATGGCGCCGGCGATGGCGAGCGCGTTCATGACCGTGGCGAGCATGCCCATGCGGTCGCCCGTGATGCGGTCGAAACCCTTGCCCATGCCCTGCAGGCCGCGGAAGAAGTTGCCGCCGCCGTTGACGACCGCCACCTGGTGGCCGGCCTTGACGGCTTCAACGATTTCGCGGGCGTAGCGCATGAGGTAATTCTCATCGATTCCTTTGCCTGCGGGGCCGCCCAGGGACTCACCGCTCAGCTTCAGCAAAACTCTCATAGATTCAGTGTTTGTGGAGAACAAATTTATTGGAAAATTATGAAACTTGCAAGATTAGGGTTATATTTGCAGTCTAGACTAGCTTTAATCCAAACACGATGTTTATATTCAACTCCTCTATCGGCAAGAAATTCATCCAGGCGGTGAGTGGCGCCTTCCTGATCTTTTTCCTCATCCTTCACGGGGTCATCAACTTCTTCTCCGTCATCGATTCCTTCACGGGTAAGTTCGGTGCCGTTGCGAACGACGAGGCGATCTTCAGCAAGGGCGACGGCCTGTTCAAACTCGGCTGCGACTTCATGTCCACGCCGATCATTGACATCATGGTCCCGATCCTCGCGCTTGGCTTCGTGATCCATATCGCTTATGGCTGCTGGCTGACCTGGCAGAACATCCGCGCCCGTGGCGGCGTGAAGCGTTACGAAGTGGCCAGCAAGGCCGCCGTCGATTCCTGGTCCGCCAAGAACATGCTCGTGCTTGGTATCATGGTCCTCGGTTTCCTGGGCTTCCACCTGACGCACTTCTGGGCCAAGATGCAGCTGCCGGAGATGTTCGGCGTCGGTAATTTCGAGAATAATCCTTATCTCCTGCTGACGACCACGTTCGGTCACTGGTGGGTTGTGGCGCTCTACATTGTGTGGTTCGTCGCCATCTGGTTCCACCTCGTGCACGGCTTCTGGAGCATGTTCCAGACCGTGGGCTGGAACGGCAGCACTTGGTTCAAGCGCCTGAAGGTCATCGGCGTTATCGTCGCTACGCTGATCGTCCTCCTCTTCGTGGCCACCGCGGTCAACGCCTTCGTCCAGGCAAACTTCATCGCTTAGATTCCGGGTCGGGCCCGGAATGACGGGAGAAAAGACGTATTTGTTTTTTCAGAATAAATGACTACCTTTGCGGTCCCTATTTTGTGTAGGGATCGCAAATTTTATTAACTATTTAAAGATCAAGACAGTGGACACACAAAGCTACAAAACTGTTTCGCTTAACAAAGCGACGGTTGACAAAAAGTGGGTTGTCATTGACGCGACTGATCTCGCTCTTGGTCGTCTTGCTGCCCGCGTGGTGCTTGTCCTTCGTGGCAAGACCAAACCGGGTTATACGCCCCACGTGGACTGCGGTGACAACGTCATCGTCGTCAATGCGGAGAAGGTTGCCCTCAGCGGCAAGAAGATGACCGACCGGGTTTACACCCGCTACACCGGCTATCCCGGTGGACAGCGGTTCACGACCCCGCGTGAGATCCTCGCCAAGCGGCCTACCGAACTTGTCCGGAGAGCAGTCAAGGGTATGCTCCCGAAGACCCGTCTTGGTGCCGACCTCCTCAACAACCTGTTCATCTATGCAGGTCCGGAGCACCCGCACCAGGCCCAGAACCCGAAAGAAATCAAGTTGGACGAAATTTAAACAGAGCAAATGGAACAGACACACGCCCTTGGAAGACGTAAAGCAGCTGTCGCTCGCGTTTATCTCACTCCCGGCGCCGGCAATGTCACGGTCAACGGTCGCGCTCTCGAGACGTATTTTGCGCTCGATTCCCTCCGCTACATCGTGAACCAGCCGTTCGAAGTTACCTCGACGCTCGGCCAGTTTGACGTGAAGGTCACCGTTATCGGCGGTGGTATCAAAGGTCAGGCTGAAGCCATCCGTCTGGGTATCGCCCGCGCCCTCAGCGAGCTGGACCGTGAAGCTTATCGCTCTGCACTGAAGGCCGCCGGTTTCCTCACCCGCGATGCACGCGAGGTCGAGCGCAAGAAGCCGGGTCAGCCGGGTGCACGCCGCCGCTTCCAGTTCAGTAAACGTTAGTTACTGCCCGTTTTACGGCACAGTCGCGGTTTTAAACTTCCGGTGTCCGTGAGGATCGAGATGGGAAGTTGCCGCACTGCGGAAAAGGTTGGAGACCGGACAAGGCTCCGCTACTCCGCCTTGAAGAAAAGAGGCCCCGAGCACGGGGACAGTTTTAAACAGAACAAAAAAACAAACGACACACAATGTCACGTACAAATTTCCAGGAATTGCTTGATGCAGGTGTTCACTTCGGCCACCTGGCCCGTAAGTGGAACCCTAAGATGGCTCCCTATATCTTCGATCAGAAGAACGGAATCCACATCATCGACCTGCACAAGACCATCGGCAAGATCGATGAGGCTGCCGACGAGATGAAGCAGCTGGCCAAGAGCGGCCGCAAGATTCTCTTCGTCGCCACCAAGAAGCAGGCCAAGGAGCTCGTCAAGGAGAAGGCCACCGCGGTCAACATGCCCTCCATCACGGAGCGCTGGGCCGGCGGTATGCTGACCAACTTCCCGACGATCCGCAAGGCCGTCAAGAAAATGTCCACCATCGACAAGATGAAAGAGGACGGTACCTTCGACAAGCTCGCCAAGCGTGAGCGTCTGCAGGTCGACCGTCAGCGCGCCAAGCTCGAGAAGAACCTCGGCTCGATCCGCGACATGTCCCGCCTTCCTTCCGCCCTGTTCGTCATCGACGTGCAGAAGGAAGCCAACGCCGTCAAAGAGGCCAATCGCCTCAACATCCCGGTATTCGCAATGGTTGATACTTGTTGCGATCCCACCCCGATTGATTATGTGATACCGGCGAACGACGACGCGACGAAGTCCATCGAGTGCGTGCTGAACGTCCTCTGCGCAGCCATCCAGGAAGGCCTCGACGAGCGCAAGCTCGAGAAGGACAAGGAGGCTGTCGAGGAGCCCGCGGCTGACGAGGCGGCCAAGCCCGCAGCAGCCCGCAAGCTCCGCGCCCGTAAGGGTGGCAAGGACGCCGAGGAGAAAGCCGAAGAGGCAGCCGAATAATCATCCATTTGTAATACAAGTTATTCCGACGTCAAGCCCGTCATTCCGGGCTTGACCCGGAATCTCAAAAAAAGAAAATTATGGCTATTACTGCAGCAGATGTAATGAAGCTCCGGAAGATGACTTCCGCGGGTATGATGGATTGCAAGAAGGCCCTCGAGGAAGCTGAAGGCGACTTCGACAAGGCTATCGGCATCATCCGCGAGAAGGGTAAGCTCGTGGCCGCCAAGCGTGCGGACCGTGAGACTTCCGAGGGTGCCGTGAAGGCCCGCGTCGCTGGCAACAAGGCGATCCTTGTCTGCCTCGGCTGCGAGACCGACTTCGTGTCCCGTAACTCCGACTTCCAGAACCTCGCCAACGCGATCGCCGATGTGGCCATCGCGAACTGCCCTGCCGACATCGAAGGCCTGAAGGCCTGCAAGATGGCGGACGGCTACACCGTCGAGGAGGCCGTTGAGGCCCAGACCGGCAAGACCGGTGAGAAGCACGTCCTCGCTTACTATGCGATCGTGGAAGCTCCCTTCGTAGTTGAGTACATCCACACGCTGAACGGCAAGCTCGGCGCGCTCGTCGGCTTCAACAAAGAGGTTCCTGCGGAGCTCGCCAAGGGTATCGTGATGCAGGTCGCATCCATGAACCCCGTGGCCATCTCCCCGGAGGACTGCCCGGCTGAGGTGATCGAGAACGAGAAGAAGATCGCGATCGAGAAGACCAAGGAAGAGCAGGTCCAGAAGGCCGTTGACGCCGCCCTCAAGAAGGCCGGCATCAACCCTGCCCACGTGGACAGCGAGGATCACATCGAGTCCAACACCGCCAAGGGTTGGCTCACCCCGGAGCAGGCTGACAAGGCCCGTGAGATTATCAAGACCGTCGGTGCTGAGAAGGCTGCGAACCTTCCTGCCGCGATGATCGAGAACATCGCCAACGGCCGTGTCCAGAAGTTCCTCAAGGAGAACACCCTGACGGAGCAGGAGTACCAGATGGCCGACGACAAGTCCACCGTCGCCCAGGCGCTCGCCGCCTTCGACAAGGACGTCAAGGTCGTCGCCACCAAGCGTTTCTCCCTGAACGACTAATTCAACAAGTCAAATATTGCAGAAATGGCTCGCACACTGCGAGCCATTTTTGTTATCTTTGCATCCATATGAATCTGAAGAGTCTAGCGAAGGATACAGCCTTGTACGGGCTGGTGAGCATCGTCGGGCGGTTCCTGAACTATCTGCTGGTGCCGGTGCACACGTACTACATCCCCGTGGAGAGCGGCGGGTACGGCATCGTGTCCAACCTGTACGCCTACGCGGCGCTGCTCCTGGCGCTGCTGACCTTCGGCATGGAGACGACGCTCTTCCGCTTCGCGAACAAGTCCGGCGCGGACGACAAGATGGTCTACAGCAGCGCCCTCCGCATGGTGGGCGGCGTGGGGGTCTTCTTCCTCGCGGTGGTCTTCCTGTTGCTGACCCCGATTTCCGGGGCGATGGGCTATGAAGCGCACCCGGAGTACATTGCGATGTTCGCGCTCATCACGGCGCAGGATGCGTTCCAGGCAGTCATGTTCAGCCGCCTGCGCCAGCAGCGCCGGCCGCTGCGCTTCGTGTTCCTGAAGTTGGCCTTCATCATCCCGAGCGTCCTGCTGAACCTCTTCATCTTCCTGGTCATGCCGAAGATTCCGGCCTGCCAGGCGTTCTTCCAGCAGTTCAACTACGGCGTGGGCCTCATCTTCATGGCGAACCTCCTCTGCACGACCGTGGTGTCCATTCTCTTCATCCCCGAGATCAAGGGCATTACCTATGGCTTCGACAAGGGCCTGGCGAAGGAGATGCTGGGCTACTCCTGGCCGCTGCTGATCCTGGGCCTGGTGGGCGTGCTCAACCAGGTGTCGGACAAGATCCTGCTCCCGAAGCTGATGCCCGGCGAGGAGGGGATGGTGCAGCTGGGCATCTATGGCGCCTGCGTGAAGCTGGCGATGGTGATGGCCCTGCTCACGCAGGCCTTCCGCTACGCCTACGAGCCTATCGTCTTCGCGGACAACAAGGACAAGAACAGCCCGTCGACGCTCGCCGACGGGACCAAATACTTCATCATCTTCACCCTGCTCGCCTTCCTGGCGGTGATGTTCTACCTGCCGCTGCTGCAGCATTTCATCGGCGGGGATTACCGGGAGGGCCTCGGCGTCATCCCCATCGTGATGATGGCGGAGATCTTCATGGGCGTGTACTTCAACCTGTCCTTCTGGTACAAGCTTACGGACCAGAACTGGTGGGGCGCGATCATCAGCGCCATCGGCGTGGCCGTGATGATCGCGGTCAACATCGTCTTCGTGCCGAAGATCGGCTACTGGGCTTGCGCCTGGGGCGGATTTGCCGGCTACGGCATTCCGATGGTGATCAGCTATTTCCTCGGGCAGCAGAAGTATCCCATTCCCTATGACCTGAAGGCCATTGGCAAATTCGTGCTGCTCGCCGCGGCACTGTTCGCCGTGTACTGGTTCTGGCTGCGCACGCTGCCCGCGTGGGCGCAGATGACCGTCGGCACGGTCCTGCTGGCCCCTTACGGCCTGCTGGCCTGGAAAGAAATCAAAACCTTAAAAGCATTATGAAACGTATTTTAACCCTTACCCTCTGCTGCCTCGGCGCGGCTGCCATGCTGGTCAGCTGCGGCGGGAATGCCGCCAAGAAAGCCGCCAAAGAGGCGGAAAAGGCCGCCGCCGACTCCGTTGCGGCAGCGGAACAAACCCAACGTATCATGGAGAAAATCGCCCAACTGCCGGCCGAGCCGGTTTTCGACATCATCACCTCGATGGGTGTCATCAAGATCAAGCTGTATGAAGGTACCCCCAAGCACCGCGAGAATTTCGCGAAGCTGGCCCTCGAGAAGTACTATGACGGGATGCTCTTCCACCGCGTCATCAACGGCTTCATGATCCAGGGCGGCGACCCGCTGACCAAGGATGCCGCCAACAAGGCCCGCTTCGGCACGGGCGGCCCGGACTACACCGTTCCCGCCGAGTTCGTGCCCGAGTACCGCCACAAGAAGGGCGCCATCGCCGCCGCCCGCCGCGGCGACGCTGTCAACCCTTATAAGGAATCTTCAGGTTCTCAGTTCTATCTGGTTCAGGATGAGCGCAATTGCGCCGCGCTGGACGGGGACTACACCGTGTTCGGCGAGACCATCGAAGGCCTTGACGTGATCGATAAGATCGCTTCCGTCCAGACCGACGGTCGCGACTGCCCCGTGCAGGACGTGAAAATCATCACGATTAAGCTTGCAGAATAGCCTCGCTGGCATAAAAATTGCTAATGAATTAAGTCGAATAGTTTTTTCATAGGTTTAATTTTAGGTTAGAATTGCGAGAGGGCCCCGCTGGGAAGCGGGACCCTCTGATTTTTTAATATTTCTTTTGGGCTGGGAAGCGGGACCCTCTGATTTTTTAATATTTCTTTTGGGCTGGGAAGCGGGACCCTCAGTTTTTTTGTCAATTTGTGGGCTTGGAATGGCGTTCTTTAATGGGAAATGTGTATTTTTGTGAGTTATAACACGCAAAACAGCCACATTAATATGGAAAAGGTGACCGTTCTCCCTCCCGAAAAATTGATCAACGGTTGGATTGATCCCAAGTATCTCCCCGAAGGCAAGGATAAGTATTACATTCGCAACAAGCAGGTCCACAAGCCGCGCGGCGGCTGGCGCCACCTGACCAGTGACGAGATCGAGCGCCTGGTCAAGAACGACAACACGGCCACCAGCTGGGACACCATCTGGGTCACGGACGAGTTCCGGCCGCAGGCCATCAAGAACAACAAGTTCTTCGGCACCGTGCGCATCGGACGCGTGTCCGAGAACGGCCTCCAGTTCCACGACCTGCGCCTGCCGATCGGCATCACCAATTCCTCCATCCATTCCTGCGACCTTGGCGACGACTGCGCCATCCACAACGTACACTACCTCTCCCACTATATCATCGGCAACCGCTGCATGCTCTTCAACATCGAGGAGATGTGCGCCACGGACCACTCCAAGTTCGGCAACGGCATCATCAAGGACGGCGAGTCCGAGGACGTGCGCGTCCGGATCGAGGTGATGAACGAGACCGGTTGCCGCGCGGTCTATCCCTTCGACGGAATGACGACGGCGGACGCCTACATGTGGGCCAAATACATCGACGACGAGCCCCTGCAGGCGAAGCTCCGGGAGATCACCCAGGCTTCCTTCGACAGCCACCGCGGCTACTACGGCACGGTGGGCGAGGGCTGCGTGATCAAGAATTCTTCCATCATCAAGGATGCGAAGATCGGCGCCGCCTGCTACATCAAGGGCGCCAGCAAACTTAAGAATATCACGGTCAATTCCTCCGAGAAGGAGCCGTCCCAGATCGGCGAAAACGTCATCCTGGTCAACGGTATCGTGGGTTACGGCAGCCGCGTCTTCTACTCCTGCACGGCCATCCGCTTCGTGATCGGCAACAACAGCGCCCTCAAGTTCGGCGCCCGCCTGATCAACTCCATCCTCGGCGACAATTCCACGATTTCCTGCTGCGAAGTGCTCCACAACCTCATCTTCCCGGCGCATGAGCAGCACCACAACAACTCCTTCCTCATCGCCGCCTGCGTCAAGGGACAGAGCAACATGGCCGCCGGCGCGACCATCGGCTCCAACCACAACAGCCGCACCAACGACAACGAGGTGGTGGCCGGCCGCGGCTTCTGGCCCGGCCTGTGCACCAGCATCAAGCACTCCTGCGTGTTCGCCAGCTACACCCTCCTCGCCAAGGCCGACTACCCGGCCGAGCTGAACATCCCGCTCCCGTTCTCCCTGCTGAGCAACAATGCCAAGGAGGACCGGCTGGAGGTGGCGCCGGCCTTCTGGTGGAGCCACAACATGTACGCGCTGGCGCGCAACAACTGGAAGTACAAGACCCGTGACAAGCGGATCACCAAAACCCAGAACATTGAATTCGATACCTTCGCCCCCGACAGCATGGAGGAGGTCCTCCAGGCCCGCGAACTGCTGGAGCTCTGGACGGCCAAGGCGTGGTATTGCCAGGAAAATAAACCTTTCGACAAACTCAAGGACGAGCAGCTGCGGGCTAAGGGCCGCGAATTGCTCAATGGGGACTCCAAGACCGTTGACGCGCTCAAGGTTCTCGGCGAGAACATGGAGAAAAGCCATCGGGACGTCCTCATCCGCCGGCCTTGGCGGGCCTATCGCGCTTACGGTGACATGCTTGTGCATTATGCCGTGATGAATGCGCTGGACTACCTCGAGGCCAATCCGGGTGAGACGCTCTCTTCCATGTCGGCCATGCTGAAGAGCCGTCGTCAGCGCGAGTGGGTCAACCTGGGCGGACAGCTGATGATGACGACCGAGTTCGATCGTCTCCGCGCCGATATCCGGAGCGGCAAGCTGGCCGACTGGAAGGACATCCACAAGCGTTACAATGACATCTGGAGACGCTATCCCGTCGACAAGCTCCGCCACGCCTATCTCTCGCTCTGCGCGCTGTTGGGTGTCGAAAAAATGGACGCAACCCTGTGGCAGCAGGCCATTGACGAGGAGGTCCGCATCCAGCACTATATCTGCGATGCGGTTTACAACACCCGCAAGAAAGACCACGAGAATCCCTTCCGCCAGGCCACTTACCGCAATGCCGAGGAGATGACCGCCGCGATCGGGACCCTGGATGAAAACAGCTTCGTCCGGCAAATCCGGTCGGAGACCGAGACCAACCTGCACCGCCTCGAGGAGCTACGTTTACGTATCTAAAATCCGCATTTTATGAATCTGAAAGACAACAAGTACGCTAAGTATTATCTGGTACAGGAGATGATGGGGACCGTCCCCACCGTCGCCAAGTTTGATCCCGCATGCTCCCAGTTCGTCACGGAGTCCCTGCGTAAGACGGGCCGCATGTTCTTCACCGGCGAGGGCTCTTCCCGCCTGTTCCCGGCCAAGAACTGCCGCCGCGTCGCGCTGACCTGGGGCCTGCCCGTCGAGGTCCAGAACGACGGCTCCCACCAGGCTGCCGGCTATGACCTGAGTAAATTCACCGTCCTGGTCGACTCCAACTCCGGTCGCACTAAGGAGGCCCTGATGCTCGCCAGGAAGCTCCAGGCCGAAGGCCACAAGGACTGCTTCGCGCTGAGCGCCAACCCCGACACCCCGATCCGTCAGGCCTGCGTGGACGGCCACGTCCTGGGTTGCGGTTGGGAGGAGGCCGTCGCCGCCACCAAGAGCGTGGCCGAGCAGGCCCTCTTCTGCGAGTCCATCTTCTGGAACCTCGCCGGCAAGGACATGAAGGCCGCCCTGAAAGGCCTTCCCGAGAAGCTCGAGCAGGCGATGACCCTGCCCGTCGATCCCGAGATCGTGGAGTGGGTCAAAGGCGCCCACACCATCTACTTCGCCGGCTACAACGACGGCGTGGCCGAGGAGCTGACCCTCAAGACCAATGAGATCACCCGCCGCAAGAGCGACTTCCTGGAGGGCACCTACGCCGTCCACGGCATCGAAGAAGTGATGCAGGAAGGCGACATCGTGTTCGTGGTGAACCCGATCGAGAGCGAGTACGACAAGTTCCTGACCGTCTTCAAGGGCGCAGGCGTGCACGTGGTCGCCATCGACACCAAGCCGACGCCGTTCGAGAAGACCATCGTCGTGCCGGAGGCCGGCGCGATGCAGCCGTACGTCTTCCTCTGCGCCGGTTGGAACGTCCTCGTGGAGGTCGGCATCAGCGACGGCATCAACCTCGACAAGCCGGAGCGCGCCCGCAAGGTCGGCAACGAGATGTAATTCCCCGGTCGCCGTATGCGGTTTCTGACAAACCCTTCGACCGACCCCTGGTACAATATGTCGTTCGACGAGTACTGCCTGGAGCAGTATCCGTCGAACGACGTTTTTTTCTATCTCTGGCGCAACCGGCCCTCCGTGATCGTGGGCGCCAACCAGAACGTCTACACCGAGGTGAACCTCGGCTACCTGGAGGCGAATGACATCCGCCTCGCTCGCCGGGTGACGGGCGGCGGCGCCGTCTACCACGACCTCCAGAATCTCAACTACACCCTCATCGGGCGGGAGGTCTCGCCGGAGCCGATCGTGCAGGCGCTGCGCGCGCTGGGCGTGCCGGCGGAACTGACCGGCCGCAACGACATCTTTGTCGACGGCCGGAAAGTCTCCGGCTACGCCCGCCGCCTCTGGCGTGACCGCCAGATCATCCACGGCACGCTGATGTACGACGTGGACCTGGACACGCTCGCCCACGCCCTGGACGTGCCGGGCTCCAAGCTCGCCGTCAAGGGCATCGCCTCCGTACGCAGCCGCGTGGCCAACCTGAAGGACTACCTGCCGCAGTTCTCCTCGCTGGACGCCCTGCAGGCTGCGCTGCAGGAAATGCTGGCGGCCGGCGACGCGGCGCTGCCGTTCGAGGACGCGCGTCGCGCGGAGGTGCAGCGTCTTTCAGACGCGAAATTCTCCACCTGGGAATGGATCTACGGCCAGTCCCGCGCAGCGGACCTGGTCCGCCGGGCGCGCTTCGCCTGCGGCACCATCGAGGCGCACATCTCCCTCGACCGCGGCGTGCTGACCGCCCTGCGCTTCGCGGGCGACTTCCAGGGCGCCCTCCCCGCCGCCGACCTCGCCGCCCGCCTGACCGGCCTGCGGTACGACCGCGAAACGCTTCGCGAAGCGTTGGATCGTCATTCCGGGCTTGACCCGGAATCCCCGTCTGTAGCCGCCTATTTCGATGGTCTGACCACTCCGGAACTGCTTGATCTGCTTTTTTGAAAAATTTCTCAAAATAAATTTGGCAATTTCGAAAAAGTGGTTTACCTTTGCAGTCCCTTTCCGAGAGGAAGGATTGAAGATCATTGAAAATATTGGAAGATAAGTACAAGCAAGTACCGAGAAACTAAGAATCGAGAGCGTTGATTTCTTTGGAAATTGATCGAGTGTCAGGAGAGACTAAGAAGTATAAAAAATATACAAAGAAGAGTTTGATCCTGGCTCAGGATGAACGCTAGCGGCAGGCTTAACACATGCAAGTCGAGGGGCAGCGCGAGGTAGCAATACTTT
>CACXNA010000019.1 GCA_902768985.1 uncultured Bacteroidia bacterium
ACTCAAAGGAATTGACGGGGGCCCGCACAAGCGGAGGAACATGTGGTTTAATTCGATGATACGCGAGGAACCTTACCCGGGCTCGAACGGCAAGTGAAGGATCAAGAGATTGTGACGCCCTTCGGGGCACTTGTCGAGGTGCTGCATGGTTGTCGTCAGCTCGTGTCGTGAGATGTTGGCTTAAGTGCCATAACGAGCGCAACCCTTGTCGCCAGTTACCAGCAAGTCAAGTTGGGGACTCTGGCGAGACTGCCACCGCAAGGTGTGAGGAAGGCGGGGATGACGTCAAATCAGCACGGCCCTTACGTCCGGGGCGACACACGTGTTACAATGGCGACTACAGAGGGAAGCCACCTGGTGACAGGGAGCAGATCTCGAAAAGTCGTCTCAGTTCGGATTGGAGTCTGCAACTCGACTCCATGAAGCTGGATTCGCTAGTAATCGCGCATCAGCCATGGCGCGGTGAATACGTTCCCGGGCCTTGCGGCCTAGGGCAAAACTGGTAATTGGGGCTAAGTCGTAACAAGGTAGCCGTACCGGAAGGTGTGGCTGGAACACCTCCTTTTTGGAGTCAACCTTGACACTCGCAGCTCGCGGTTCGTGCCACAAGGCAAGTCGCTCAGACTTCCTTGTACTTATCTCCATTATTTATACAGGCTCGTAGCTCAGTTGGTTAGAGCGCCACACTGATAATGTGGAGGTCCGCGGTTCAACTCCGCGCGGGCCTACAAAAGCGGAACAACTGTACATCGCAGCTGTTTCGCTTTTTCTTTTTAACGGGGGTATAGCTCAGCTGGTAGAGCACCTGCTTTGCAAGCAGGGGGTCGCCGGTTCGAATCCGACTATCTCCACAAAATTTGGTCATCGCTTCGCGGTGACCTTTTTTTGTGGAGATAGTCGGTGGCGCTTCCGCTTCACGGGGGAAGATTCCCCCGACACCCCCTCTGTCGGCCTTCGGCCTCCGACTGCACAATTCTGGCGTTTCGCCGGGCTTTTTGCGTGGAGATAGTCGATAAAAATGTGTAACTTTGTGGAGATGAAGCAAGTTTCACTTTGGGAGTTGTTCGGCGTGTTCGCGAAGGTGGGGACTTTCACCATCGGGGGCGGGTACGCCATGCTGCCGCTGGTGGAGCAGGAACTGGTGAAGCGCGGCTGGATCAGCGAGTCGGATTTCGACGAGCTGATCGTGCTGGCGCAGAGCGCGCCGGGCCTGCTGGCCGTGAACATGGCCATCTTCACCGGCCACAAGATCAAGGGCCTGTGGGGGAGTATCGTGTCGGCGCTCGGCGCCACGCTGCCTTCCCTGATCATCATCTTGCTGATCGCGATGTTCTTCACCGAGTTCAAGGAGAATGAATACGTGATCCGCTTCTTCCAGGGCGTCCGCCCGGCGGCCATCGCCCTCATCCTCGTACCGGCCATCCGCATGGCGAAGTCCGGCTGCAAATCCTGGTGGACCTGGCTCATCGCCATCGCCTCGCTGCTGTGCGTGGCATTCCTACAGGTGTCGCCCATCTGGATTATCCTCGTGACCATTTCGGTGGCCGTGTCGGTGTCGTTGATCTTCCAAAAGAAAAAGTCATGATCGGACTCCTCGGCCAACTGTTCTTCACCTTCTTCTTCATCGGCCTGTTCAACTTCGGCGGCGGTGGGGCGATGCTGTCCCTGATCCAGGGGCAGGTGGTGACGGCGCACAGCTGGATCACCCAGGAGATGTTCACGGACATTGTGGCTATCTCCCAGACCACGCCGGGCCCGATCGGCATCAACTGCGCCACCTACGTGGGCTACGAGGTGATGAACAGCGCTGGCTTCGGCCCCTGGGCCGGGGTGCTGGGCTCCGTGCTCGCCTCCTTCGCGGTGGTGCTGCCGTCGTTCCTGGTTTTCTACCTGATTATCCGCACTTTCTATAAGGTCCACGAGACCCTGACCTATAAAGATACGATGCTCGCCCTGCGCCCGGCCGTGGCCGGCCTGATCGGCGCGGCGTGTCTGCTGTTGATGTTCCGCACGGAGTGGGCCGGCCTGCGACCGCAGCTGAGCCTGATCCGGGAGAGCTTCCCGGACTGGACTTCCTGGGTCATCTTCGCCGCGGCGCTCGCGCTCGGGCTGAGCAAAAAAGCCGGCCCGATCGCCATCATTTTGGGCGCCGGCGTGGTTGGGTTGTTGATTTATTGATTATCTTTATCCCGATGAAACGTATCCTGACCATAGGCATACTGTGCCTGTGCGCGGCGTTTGCGCGCGCGGGCGTGTTGGAAGATATTGTACCCCGGCCCGCTGAAGCGGTGCTGCAGAACGGCAACGTGCGGGTGTCCGGCCTGCCGTTCAAATGCGACGCTTCCCTGCCCAAGGAGGCGCAGACCGCCGTGGCGGCCTTCGCGTCGCACCTGGGCTATGTGAGCGGCAAGAGCTGTCCCTTTGCCGCGCCGCCGGGCCTGGAGGCCGCGGTGGCGGCGGGCAAGGTGAAGGGGGCCCTTTTCCTGCGGGACGCTTCGCTGGGCGCCGAGGCCTACACCATTGAGGTGGCCTCGGGCCGCGTGATCGTCCGCGCCAGCGGCCTGTCCGGCGTGCGCTACGCGCTGGAGACGATTCGCCAGATGCTGCCGGCGGCCATTTACGGCGAGCAGATCGCGGAGAAGGAGCGCTGGACGCTGCCCTGCTGCGTGATCCGCGACGAGCCGCGCTTCGCCTGGCGCGGCATGCACCTCGACTGCTCGCGCCACTTCTGGCAGGTCGAGGAGATCAAGCGCTACCTGGACGTGATGGCGATGTACAAGCTGAACCGCTTCCACTGGCACCTCACGGACGACCAGGGCTGGCGCATCGAGATCAAGGCCTACCCGCTCCTGAACCAGATCGCCTGCTGGCGCGAAGGCACGATGGTGGGGCACGATTTCTCGTCGAACGACGGCATCCGCTACGGCGGCTTCTATACGCAGGAGGAGATTCGCGAGGTGGTGGCGTACGCCGCCGCGCGCGGCATCACGGTGGTGCCGGAGATCGACCTGCCCGGCCACATGCTGGCGGCCCTGTCCGCCTATCCCGAGCTGGGCTGCACGGGCGGTCCCTATTTCGCGTGGACGCGCTGGGGCGTGTCCGACCAGGTGCTGTGCGTGGGGAAGGAGAGCTCCTTCACGTTCCTGGAGGGCGTGCTGTCCGAGGTGGCGGCGCTCTTCCCGGGGGAGTACATCCACATCGGCGGCGACGAATGTCCGAAGGACGAATGGAAGAAGTGTCCGGACTGCCAGGCGCTGATCCGCGCCCTGGGCCTGAAGGACGACGGACGCTTCAGCGCCGAGCAATACCTGCAGAACTACGTGACGAAGCGCATCCAGGCCTTCCTGGCCACGAAGGGCAAGAAAATCATCGGCTGGGACGAGATCCTCGAAGGGGAGCTCGCACCGGGCGCGACCGTGATGTCCTGGCGGGGCACGGCGGGCGCCGTGGAGGCTTCCGCCAAAGGCTTCGACGCCATTCTCAGCCCCGTCTCGCACTGCTACTTCGACTACCGCCAGGCGGAGGATCCCGCCGGGGAGCCCGATAGCTTCGACGGCGTCGTCACGCTGGAGAAAATCTACTCGCTGGACCCGCTGGCGGGCGTCGACCCCGCCCAGGCGCATCACATCCTCGGCGTGCAGGCGAACCTCTGGACGGAATATATCAGCACGCCGGAGCACCTGGAATACATGCTGCTGCCGCGCATGCTGGCGCTCGCGGAGGTGCAGTGGTGCCCGGCCGGGCAGCGCGACCTCGAGCGCTTCCTGCGCGTGCTGCGCGAGCACGAATTCCCGGTCCTCGACCGGGCTGGCTACAATTATCGCAAGATCATAAACCAATAATCGTTAATATGAAGAAGTTTTTCCTGGCCCTCGCCTCCCTGGTCGCCGCGCTGCCGCTCCTGGCTGCGCCGGTGCAGGAAGAGGCGCGTTTGCTCCGCTTCCCCGCCGTGGGCGGCGGGAAGATCGTTTTCTGCTATGCAGGCGACCTCTACAGCGTCGACATCAACGGCGGCGCTGCCGTCAAGCTGACTTCTGACGTCGGCTATGAGTGTTTCCCGAAGGTCTCGCCGGACGGCAAGACCGTTGCCTTCACGGCGCAGTACGACGGCAACACCGAAGTGTACACCATTCCGATCACCGGCGGTGAGCCCAAACGCCTGACCTACAGCGGCCTCGTGAGCCGCGACCAGGTCGGCGAGCGCATGGGCCCCAACAACATCGTCATGGGCTGGACGCCCGACGGCAAGAAGATCGTCTACCGCAGCAAGCAGTGGTGCTTCAGCGGCCTGCGCGCGCAGCTCTGCCTGGTGGATGCGGAGGGCGGCCTGCCCGAGTTCATTCCGACCACGGAGGGCGGCTTCTGCTCCTATTCGCCGGACGGCAAGAAGCTCGCGATGAACCGCATGTTCCGCGAGTTTCGCACCTGGAAGTACTACCGGGGCGGCCAGGCGGACGACATCTGGATCAACACCGTGGGCACGACCAAGCTCGAGAAGATTACGGACAACGACGCCCAGGACATCTTCCCGATGTGGATCGGCAACGAGATCTACTACCTCTCCGACCGCGACCGGACGATGAACCTCTTCGTCTACGACACCAAGTCGAAGCAGACCCGCAAGGTGACCGACTTCACGGAATACGACTGCAAATTCCCGGCCCACAGCGCCGACGGCTACGTGGTCTTCGAGAACGGCGGATATATTTATAAGTACGACGTTCGCAAGGGTGCGGCCGAGAAGGTGACGATCCAGCTCGCCTCCGACGACGTCTGGAGCCGCAGCGAGTACCGCAGCGGCAACCTGTCCATCAACGGCTACAGTCTCTCTCCGGACGGCAAGCGCGTGCTGATGGTCGCCCGCGGCGACATCTTTTCCCTGCCGGCCGAGAAGGGCCCGGTGGTGAACATTTCCCGCTCGCCGGGCTCGCATGAGCGCGAGGCGGAGTGGAGCCCGGACGGCTCCCGCATCGCCTGGTTCTCCGACGCCTCCGGCGAATACCAGATCTACACCGCTCCCGCGGACAACATGACCCAGGCCACCTGCCTGACTTCCTTCACGGAAGGCTATCCGACCAACCTCCAGTGGAGCCCGGACGGCAAGAAGCTCTATTTCTCCACCCTGCACTGGGATGTGTGCGAGCTGGATGTCGACACCAAGGCGGTCAGCCGCATCATCGTGGGCAAGGACGCGGCCATCCGCGCCTTCACCCTCTCGCCGGACGGCGCCTGGGCGGCCTACACCACCGCGATGCCCAACTACATGAGCGCGCTCTATCTCTTCGACCTGAAGGCCCGCAAGAGCTATCAGGTCACGGACCGTTGGTACCCGGCCGGTCAGCCGCTCTTCTCGCGGGACGGCAAGTACCTCTTCTTCACCTCCTCCCGTGAGCTGCGTTCGCAGTACTCCGATGTGGAGTGGAATGCGTCCTACAGCCTCTCCGACTACGTCTTCATCCTCCCGCTGGCGAAGGATACGCCCAACCCGCTGACGCTGGGGAACGACGAGTATGAGATTCCGGGTCAAGCCCGGAATGACGACAAAGGCAAGGCGAATGACGGAAAGGGCAAAGCGAATGACGGAAAGGGGAAACCCGGTTCTGCAAATAGTCATTCCGGACTTGATCCGGAATCTCATACGACCAAAGTCGACGTGGACGGCCTCGCGCAGCGCGCGACGGCGCTCCCGCTGCCGGCCGGCCGCTACCGCCTCCTCCTCGCCGACGGCGACAAGCTGTACTACAGCTCGTTCGGCGGCTTCGGCGGCCCCGGCCCCGGCGGCCCTGGTGGCCGTGGCGCCGGTGCGTCCGTCAAGACCTTCGACCTGAAGACCCTGCAGACGGGCGACGGCCCCGCCGACATGCCGCTGGTCCTGACGCCCGACGCCAAGAAGGCGCTCGTGCGCAGCGACGGCAAGTACAAGGTCGTCGCGTTCGGCGGCGGTCCCGCCCGTGGCGGCGCTGCCGTGCCGACCGACGAGATCGACATGATGATCGACCACGAGGCCGAATGGGCCCAGATCTACGACGAGAGCTGGCGCATCACGCGCGACAACTTCTATGTGGAGAACATGCACGGCGTGGATTGGGATCACATGCGCACCAAATATGGCCAGATGCTGCCTTATGTCAAGCATCGCGACGACTTGACCTACCTGATCGGCGAACTGATCGGCGAGCTGAACATCGGCCACGCCTACATCACTTCCGGCGAAAAGAAGGACATCCCGCGCATCGCGACGGGCCTGCTCGGCGCGCAGTACAGCAAGGACAAGGGCACGGGCGCCTTCAAGATCGAGAAGATCTTCCGCGGCGCCGACTGGGACGCCTCCCTGCGCAGCCCGCTCCGCGCCCCCGGCATTGACGCCAAGGTGGGCGAGTATATCGTGGAAGTGAACGGTACTCCGGCTAAGGATCTGGTCGATCCCGGCCAGGCCCTGATTGGCAAGGCCGACAAGACCGTCTCCCTGAAGATCGCGTCCAACGCCTCCGGCAAGAACGCCCGCACCGTGTACGTCAAGCCCGTGGCGGACGAGGCCAACCTCGCCTATTACGAGTGGGTGCAGACGAACATCGAGAAGGTGGACAAGCTCTCCAACGGAGAGATCGGCTACATCCACATTCCCGACATGAGCACCGAAGGCCTGGACATGTTCACCAAGCTCTTCTACACGCAGCTCGACAAGAAGGCCCTCATCGTGGATGACCGCATGAACGGCGGCGGCAACGTCTCGCCGATGATCCTGGAGCGTCTCCAGCGCGAGGTGTACCGGGTCAACATGTACCGCAACGGCGGCAACCAGCCGGTCCCGAACGAGGCCTTCTACGGCCCGAAGGTCTGTCTGATTGACAAGTATTCCTCCTCCGACGGCGACCTCTTCCCGTATGGCTTCCGCCAGCTGGGCCTGGGCAAGCTGATCGGCACCCGCTCCTGGGGCGGCATCGTGGGCATCACCAGTTCCCGCCAGTTCGTGGACGGGCAGGACATGCGCACGCCGTTCTTCACCTCCTATTCCACGGACGGTGAGTGGATCATCGAGGGCCACGGCGTCGATCCCGACATCGTGGTGGACATCAACCCCTTCGAGGACTGGCTCGGCAAGGACGCCCAGCTCGAGAAGGCGGTCGAGTACCTCAAGGGCGAGCTGAAGAACTACAAGCCGCTCCCCGGCACCCCCGCCGCTCCGGACAAGAGCAAGTAGGGAGGTTTAAGGGAGAGCTTCCAACAGAAGTTCGAAGAGGCGGGGCTTGGCGTAGCGGTCAAGCTCCGCTTCGTCGATCCAGATGTACCCCTCCGGCAGCGCCGGCTCCTCCGTCGGCTCCCACAGATAGAAATCCACGAGCAAAGTCCGGTGGGTCAGCTGATGTTTGACGTTGGATTTCAATAAGGTAGCGCCCTTGAGCCGTTGGTCGAAGGCAGTCGGAGCGCAGCGACCGAGGGGGTTTCGGGGGATTCCTCCCCCGTCATGAGCATCGCTCTTGAGCCGTTGGTCGTTGACCAACGGCTCATATAATCCTTGCCAGATGTCACCGGGACCGCGACGGCGGATGGCGGTGCGGCCGCGGAAGCGCACGTAGACGTAGTCGAAGCGGCGCGTCTGCACGGCCGCGCCCTTCTCCCGGACGGGGAGGCTGTCAACGCGGCCCGTCGCGAGCGCGGCGCAGGACGCGGCCAGCGGGCAAATGGCGCAGGGCGGCGCGACGGGCGTGCACTGCAGCGCGCCGAAGTCCATCATTCCCTGGTTGAAATCGCCCGGCCGGTCGGCCGGCAGGAGCGACTGCGCGAGCGCGGTGAATTCCTTTTTCGCGGCGGTGGAGCCGATGGGCGTTTCGATGCCGTAGTGGCGCGCCAGCACGCGGTAGACGTTGCCGTCCACGACGGCGGCCGGCAGCCCGAAGGCGATGGAGCCGATGGCCGCGGCCGTGTAGTCCCCGACCCCCTTCAGCGCGCGGATGCCCGCCAGGGTGTCCGGGAAGCCGCCCGCGGCCACGATCTGCTGCGTCGCGGCGTGCAGGTTGCGCGCCCGGCTGTAGTAGCCGAGGCCCTGCCACAGGCGCAGCACCTCGTCCTCGCTCGCCGCGGCGAGCGCCTCCACGTTCGGCCAGGCGGCCATGAAACGCTCCCAGTAGGCCTGCCCCTGGGCGATGCGCGTCTGCTGGAGGATGATCTCGCTCAGCCAGATGGCATACGGGTCCCGGGTGCGGCGCCAGGGCAGGTCACGTCCGTAGGTGTCGTACCAGGAGAGGATGGTCTCGGAAAAGGACTGCATGAATGCAAAAATACTTTTTTTTCGTATTTTTGTGAACGGATAAAAACCCCGATACGTGAAAAAGATCAGAATCATCCTGCTTGTCGCCGCCCTCCTGAGCGGCACGGCAGCGTTTGCACAGCAGAACTGGAGCGCCGGTGTCGGCTACTCCATGACCTCGTTCAACGGGACCGACTGCTCCCAATTCCTGGCCAAGCACCCCCTGCGGGGCTTCTACGCCGGGGTCAGCCATGAGTTTTATTTCTCGGCGCTGGCCGGCCTGACCTTCGAGCCGGGGGTCTTTTTCCACTACCAGTCCGGGCGCAATGACGCGAACGTGAAGCCCAAATACATCAAGATGCACTACCTGTCCTTCCCGATGGACCTGAAGTACAGTTTCAACTTCGCCACGGGACTGATGGGCTCCGTCTTCACGGGTCCGGCGTTCAACGTCGGCCTGATCGGCAACCTCTATGACAAGGGCGCCTTCAGCGAACAGGGCGGCCTGACCAAGGACGCCACGGACATGCGTCCGCTCACGCGCGTCAACCTGCAGTGGCGCCTGGGCGCCGCGCTGACGGTCGCCGAGGCCGTGCAGATTCGTTTCAGCTACGCCTTCGGCATCAGCCGCCTCATCCCGGAGCAGGAGATCCACAACAACGCCCTGACCGTGGGTCTGGGCCTGTTGTTCTAATTTTCCCATGAATACCGTCTTCGTCGTGCTGGCCGTGATCCTCGGCGTTGTCGGGATCATCGGCAGCATCGTGCCCGGCCTGCCCGGGCCGCCGCTCAGCTGGGTCGGCATCCTGCTGATGTACTTCTTCGGCGGCACCAACGGCGCCGGCGAGCCGATGTCGCTGACGCTCCTCTTCGTGCTGCTGGGCGTGACGATACTCGTGACGGTGCTGGACTACATCGTCCCCGCCTGGTTCACCAAGCTCACGGGCGGCAGCAAATACGCCTCCTGGGGCGCCATCCTCGGCCTGTTCGCCGGCCTGGTCTTCCCCCTGCCTTTCGGCATGGTCATGACCTCCCTGCTGGCCGCCTTCCTGGCGGAGTTGCTTTTCGCGGGCAAGGACGCCGGGAGCTCGCTGAAAGCCTCGTTCGGAGCCTTCCTGGGCTTTCTCTCAGGCACAGGCATCAAGCTCATCGCCTCGGCGGTGATGCTCTACTATATCATCGTATTTATCTAGAAAAGGCCGACGACCGCGTTCCAGATCAGGAAGCGGGCGAACTTGCCGACCAGCAGCAGGACGGCCGTCCATTCCGGGGCGGTCCGGTAGAAGCCGAGCGCCAGCACAAGGATGTCCCCGATGATGGGAATGCCGCTCAGCAGGGCGAGCCAGGCGCCGTATTTGCGCACGGAAGCGTGGTGCTGCTCGAGCTTCTCATGGCTCACCTTGAACCATTTCTCGATCCATTCCCATTTACCCAGCCAGCCCAGGCCGTAAGTCAGCAGGCTGCCCACCCAGCTGCCGGCCGTCCCGGCCACGAGGCAGCCCACAGGGTTCTTCGTCGCCGCGAGGATGGCGATGTACAGGGCGTCAGAACTGAAAGGGAAAATGGACGCGGACAGCGCGCTCCCTAGGAACAGGCCCAGCAGGCCGAGACTTTGCAACCACTCCATTTATAGTCATTCCGGGCTTGACCCGGAATCTACGAACTGCCCGTCCCGCATCGTGAGGGTGCGGTCGCAGAGGGCGGCCAGCTCGGGATCGTGCGTCACGATCACGATGGTCTGCCCGAGGCGGTCGCGCAGGGAGAAGAGCAGGCGGTGGATTTCCTGCTTGGTGGCGGAATCGAGATTGCCCGTGGGCTCGTCGGCGAAGAGCACCGCCGGGTCGTTGACCAACGCGCGGGCGATGGCGACGCGCTGCTGTTCGCCGCCCGACAGCTCGCCGGGCTTGTGGTCCAGGCGGGCCTGCAGGCCCACTTCGCCCAGCAGGCGGACGGCCTTCGCGCGCGCCTCTTTCATCGGCACCCCGGCGATCAGCGCCGGGATGAGCACGTTCTCCTCGGCCGTGAACTCCGGCAGCAGGTGGTGCGCCTGGAAGACGAAGCCGATGCGGCGGCCGCGGAAGGCGGCCAGCGCGTCGCCCCGCAGGGCCAGGACGTCCTGGCCGTCGATCGTCAGGCTGCCGCCGTCCGGCGTGGACAGCGTGCCGAGGATCTGCAGGAGCGTGGATTTGCCGGCGCCGGAGGCGCCCATGATGGACACGACTTCGTGCGCCTCGGCGCTGAAGTCGATCCCCTTCAGGACCTCCAGGGTCCCGAAATGCTTGCGAATGCCACGTGCTTCGATGATCATAGCCCAAAGGTAGCAATTATTTATTAACTTTGCAGCCTCATCGGGGTGTGGCGCAGTTGGCTAGCGCATCTGGTTTGGGACCAGAGGGTCGTGTGTTCGAGTCACATCACCCCGACGGAAAGAAAAAGCCTGCGGAAAACCGCAGGCTTTTATCGTGTCCGGACGAATCCTAGAGGTTCGGGTTGCACTTCTTCCACTCGGAGGTCGGCGGGATGATGCCGAGGTCGATGATCTCGTCACGCATCTTGCAGAGGTGCTCGTAGGAAGCCTGCAGGTCGGCCATCTCGGTGGCGGTGCCGGCAGGGGCGGTGAAGTGGACACCCGTCGCGTCGATCACGGACGGCATGGCCATCATCACGTTCTTGTAGGTCTCGTTGTTGACATAGCAGCCGGCAGGCCAGGTGAACTTGTCGCCCCCCATCGCGGCCTCGATCATCTTGACGGCGTTGTAAGCCGGGCTCTGGAAGGAGCTGCGGCCACGGAGCTTGATGATGTTGGAGCCACCCTGCACGGTATTGTGCTTGATCTCTTCCCACTTCTCGGCGGAGAGCTTCTTGTCGGCGAGCGGCGTACCGTCGATCATCGCCTTGGAAGCGAACACGGCCATAGCCTCGCCGTGGCCACCGTAGGTGTAAGCGTTCGTCACCTTGCACTGCTGCACGCCGAACTCGAGGGCCAGGGCCTCCTGGAGGCGGGTGGAGTCGAGGGCGGCGAGGGTGGTCACGCACTCAGGCTTGACGCCGGAGTGGAGCAGGACCACGAGACCGGTCAGGTCGGCCGGATTGAAGATGACGACGATGTGCTTGACATCCGGGCAGTACTTCTTCACGTCCTTACCGAAGTCCTCGGCGATCTGGCAGTTGCCCTTGAGGAGGTCCTCACGGGTCATACCCTCCTTGCGGGGAGCGCCACCGGAAGAGATGATGTACTTGGCATCCTTGTAAGCGACGGCCGGATCGGTCGTCCAGGTAATGTTGGCGCCTTCGAAAGCGCAGTGATTCATCTCGGCAACCACGCCACGCAGACCCGGCTCATACACGTCGTACAGACAGATGTTCGGGGTGAGCTTGAGCATAAGCGCGGTCTGGGCCATGTTGGAGCCAATCATACCGGCGGCACCGACGATGACCAATTTTTCGTTAGTAAGATAGTTCATATAGGATTGTTTTAATTGACGTCTTTCGAAAAATCATGCAAATATACAAAAAATCATTATCTTTGCGACGTTATAAACGTTTTATGGCCCTATATCTTATCAAAGATCTGGACGACGACTACCACTCGCGGGTAGGTGTCTGGCAGATCACAGAATCTGAAGAAGAGCTCAAAGCACTTGCTTCCGTCCCCTCTGACGAGCTGGAGGAAATCTCCTACATCAAGAACGAATCCCTGCGCAAGCAGAAACTGGCCGTCCGCTGCCTGCTGGACGCGCTTTTCGAAGAGAAAGTCTATCTGAGCCACCACGATAACGGCAAGCCGTATATCGAGAACTCAGCGATGAATATCAGCATCACCCACACCAACCGCTACGTCGCCGTCATCCTCAATCCGACCGACGAAGTGGGCATCGACTGCGAGTCGCTCGACCGCGACTTCTCGGCCGTCAAGAAGAAAGCCCTTTCCGAAGACGAGATCGAAGAGGTCGAGGAAATCGACGAAGAGCAGCGCAACGAGCAGCTCGCCATCTACTGGTGCGCCAAGGAAGCCGTTTACAAGATGATCTCGCAGTACGGCGTCGACTTCGCCGAGCAGATCGAGATCGACGACTTCCGCCTGCGCGGCGAAGGCGAGCTGGTCGCCACCTTCACGGACAAGGACGGCTTCGAAGAGGAGTACGAACTCGAGTACATCACCTTCGACCGCCACGTCCTCGTCTGGGTGATCGGGTAACGATCCTTATTCAAGAACACGGAATGGTCACCGCGATGCGATGACCATTTTTGTATAGTATGCTGCGCTGCACTGCGTGTTTTTCGCAGAAAATGCTATATTTGTACCTGACCCCATAATTAAGTATGCTAACAACTCATTCTTCCCGCAATATAATACGCCGGGTTTGCGTCGGCTTTTTGGTGGGCCGCATCGCTGCCGCCAGTGTTACGCAGGATGCCAAACAAGATTAATAATCACATTGTATAACATATGAAAAAAGCTTTTGCAGCCATCGCGGTGGCGATGATGAGCATCTTCCTGGTGGGATGCTACAAGGAAATTGCGCCGGATACCAGTCTGGCCGAAAAACTCATGGGCAAATGGGTTTTGGACGCCAAGGACGACGCTCCCATTTTGACCAACTCCAAGATCGCGTATAACTTCGTCTCCGCATCCAAGGCCTATCTGAGCGCCTCGCTCGACGCCAATCCGGATCTGGGGACCCTTTGGGGAGACCTCCTGGAGGCCGAAGTCGCAGTTCGCGGCAATAAGGTCACGGTTACCTATCATCCCGCCCCGAACACCACGTCGGTCCATGATTTCTCTGTCTCCTCCATCAACGACAGCGAGTTCTCCGCCTACGCCGCAGTGACCATAACCACCAATGGAGAAGTGGTCGTCTCGGAACGGGGCCCCGTCCGCTTCAAGCGAGTCCATGCCGACTACAGCACAGCCATCCTGGGCCTTTGGGAGGGCCGCATGGTGAGTTCGGAGTCTGCGTACGACGACGGACAGGAGCACCGCTGGTTGTTCAAGGAAGACGGCTCCTTCACGTTCTACCTCAAGAATGAGGATGGTATCTGGGTGGAAAAGAATGATGAATTCGCCAACTATTTCGTGGCGGGCGACCTGCTCTGCACCCGCTGGAAGAATGTCGGTTTGGGTACGCAGGAGAGCCGCGAATGGTGGGATATCACCGCCCTGAGCGATAATGCCATGGTATGGACCGCCCTGCGCGAGAAGAAGGATGGCACCCGGTACACCGCCGCTTACAGCATGAAGAAAGTCAGCGTTCCGACGAAAGCCGAAATCGAAAAGGCCATCATCGGCAAGTGGATGACGGAGAAGTTTAACGGCGAGGAGGCCCTCACCGACCAGAAAGCCGTGTTCACCTTCATCTCCAGAACCCAGGCGACCATCACCGCTTCCGTTGACGATAAGGCCGCCGGTGTGTCGGGCTGGATCTGCCAGCGCGAATATGACTATGAAGTGGAAGGGAACAAGATCACCCTCACCTGCAAGCTTGACGAGCATACCACCTATGTTGAGGAAATGGTGGTGGATTACATTGATAGTGAAAGCCTCCGCTGCCTGCACAGGCACACGGAAACCGTGGACGGAAAGGCCCTTCCTGCTGCGACGATAATCGTCGAACTCGGAAAGCAGGAAAAGACGCCCGTCAAGTACTCGACTTATATCCTGGGCACCTGGGAAGGCCGCGCCATCAGTGACCGTTCCGGGAATGACGACGGACAGACGCACCGCTGGCAGTATACTGGCGCGAACTACGTCTATTTCGTGAAGGATGGAGACAACTGGGTTCCCAGCTCCAACAGCACGAACGAGTACTTCGTGGACGGCCGGCTCCTGCTCACGCGCTGGGTGGACAATGGCGTCGAGTACCGCGAATGGTGGGAGATCATGGGCCTCGATGATCATACGATGATCTGGAGCGCCCTGCGCCGGGACGAATACGGCGATCTCTATACGGCTTCCTTCAGCATGACCCGGGTGGCGTACCTGGACGAGTAAGCCGGAAGACTATTTTTTACGTAACCAGAGCTCGGGATTCTCGGGCTCTTTTTCTTTCCAGACCTCGAAATGGAGCTCGGTCTGGCCGTCGATCGTGTCGATGCGGCCGAGCGTCTGGCCGGTCTTGACCTTGTCGCCGTTCTTCACGTCCACGTGGCCCAGCTTGCAGTAGAAGGTGAAATAGTCGCCGTGCTGGACCAGGATGCAGCGGCCGTAGCCGGGCATAACGATGATGCGTTTCACTTCGCCGTCATAGACGGCCTTGACCTCGGCGTCGGGCGACAGGCCGATGTTGACGCCGTTATTCGCCGGCATGACGAGGGTCGTGTAGACGGGGTGGTTGTGCTTGCCGAAGGTCTCCACGACCGGGCCGTCCGCCGGCCAGGGGAGCTTGCCCTTGTTGGCGGCGAATTCGCCGGAGAGCTTGATGTCCTGCTGGGTGCTCTTCGTCGTGGTCTGGCGGTTGCCCTGCTGCTTGGAGGCGGCTTCCTTCTTCCGGGCCTCTTCGACCGCCTGCGCGATGATGCGCTCAATCTCGCGGTTGAGGGCCTCCACCTGCTTGCGCTTGGTGTTGAGTTCCTTCTGGTAGCGGTTCTTGTCTTTCTGCAGGTCGGCGACCAGGCGGTCGGAGCGCAGCTCCTCCTGGCGCAGGGACTGCAGATCCTGCTCGCGCGCCTTGCGGACGGCCTCGGCTTCCTCCTTCAGCATGGTCAGCCGGGCCAGGTCGTCCTCGAGGGCGCGACGCATCGCCTGGAGCCGGCGCGCCTGGGAGTTCATCGTGCCGGAGAGGTCGCGCAGGTAGACATAGCGGCGCGTGGCCTGCCCGAAATTCTTGCTGGAAAGCAGCAGGGAGTACCACACGCGCGCATCGCGGTTCTTGTAGGCATTCCGGATCAATTTCCGGTAGTAGCTCTCCATGGTGGCGAGCCGCTCGCGCAGCCGCTCGGCGGCTGCCTGCCGGGCGGCGATGGTGTCCGACAGCGCGCGGATCTCGCGCTCGCTCTCGGCCACCAGCTCGCGGCGCGTGGCCACCTGCTTGCGGACGAGCTTGAGCTCGGTCATGGCGTTATTGCTCTTGGAAGCGTTCTCCTTGAGCTGCTGCTCCAGCTGGGCGATTTCCTTGCGCAGCGCGTCGCGGCGCGACTCCTGCTTGGCGGTGTCCTGCGCCTGCAGGACGGTGCCTGAAAGCAGCAGGACGGCGAGCGCCGCCAGTATGCGCAGGGTTCGCGTCATTTATTCTTCTGTTCCGAGAGATTCTTGTAGTAGGTGGCGAGATCCTGCTCGCCCAGGGCTTCGAGCACCTTGGAGTAGTGCTCCAGCACCACGGCGCTGTCCTTGCCGCCGTAGAGCATCGCGTGCTTGAAATACGGCTTGGCCTCCTTGGGCTTGCGCAGCAGGTACAGCAGCCAGCCGTAGGTGTCCAGGTAGGTGGCGTTGTCAGGCTCCAGCTCGATGGTGCGGCGGCTCATCTTGAGCGCCTTGCGAAGCTGGCGGCCCTCCTGCGAGAGGTAGTATGCATAATTGTTGAGCACGGAAGTGCGGTCGGGGTCGACCTTCAGAGCCTGCTCATAGATTTCGTAAGCCTTCTTGCTGTCCTCCAGCTGTTGGTAATAGACGTCGCCGGCGATCGAGAGGGCCTCGGCCAGGTGGTCGTTGTTGCCCTGGGCGCGCGCCAGGTCCGCCATCACGTCGCACTGCGCCAGGACGGCGTCCCAGTCCTGCTTGATGTAGCACATGCGCAGCTTGAGCAGCTGGATGTCGTAGTCTTCCGGATGCAGCTCGCGGTCCAGGTCCACCAGTCGGTTGATCGTATCGCCCCATACCCAGTAGAAGGAGGCGTCGATGTTGTCCATCAGCACGGTCAGGTAGTTGCTCTTCATCTCCGGACGCAGGTCCTCGTTGTGGATCAGCTCCTCCAGCGCGGCGAAGAAAGCCGGGAAATTGCCCGTCCTGCGCAGCACCTCCGTCCGCCCGAACTGAGCCGGGGCGAACTCCGGATCCATCAGCAGGGCCTGGTTGTAATAGGCCAGGGCCGTGGAATCCTGCCGGGCGGCGACCTTGGCGTCTGCCACCATCGAGAGGGTATTGGGGTTGTTGTACAGCGACGGCGCCATCTTGATCAGCTTTTCGATATAGTCCGCGGCGCGGATCTGGTCGCGCCGGGCGTCGTAGAGCGTCGCCATCGCAAAGATGTACCAGGTATTGGTCGAATCCGCCTGCACGGCTTGCAGGAGATGCGTTTCGGCCGCGTCGAGGTCACGCGTGTTCAGCTCGCACAGGCCGAGGTAGTAGTTGACGGCGTCGTCGTCCGGGTCCTGCGCGTGAAGCTGCGCGAACAGCTCCTTCGCCTGGCCGTACTGACCTTCGGCGTAGGCCGCCGTGGCCGTCAGGAAAAGATCATCCCACGTCTGCCCCTGCGCCGGGAGGGAGCAAGAGAGCAGAAAGAGGGCTGCGTATAGGAAAAACTTGCGCATACAAGACACAAAAATATGTATTTTTTGTGAGAAAAATTGGCTATTTTCGTGGGAATTAAAAATTCGGGCAGTTGATGCAACTTTTCAAAGACAAGAAGCATCTTAACTCTCGGGAAACAGAATGGATCGAAGGGGCGAAACGCGGCGACCGCCGCAGCCAGAAAGCCATCTACGACCTCCTGTCTGCCAAAATGTTCGCAGTTTGCCTGCGCTACATGGGCGACCGGGACGCCGCCGAGGATATCCTCCAGGATGGTTTCGTGACTCTTTTTTCCAAACTGGACAGCTATTCGGGAGAGGGTTCTTTCGAAGGCTGGGCCCGCAAGATCTTTGTGAACACTGCGTTGATGAGTCTCAGGAAAAAAGACGTACTCAAGAACACCGAGGATGTGGACGCCGCGTGGAATATCACCAGCGACGACCCTACGGCCATCCAGCGGATCGGATACAAAGACCTGCTCAAGATGATCGCCGTCCTGCCTCCGGGCTTCCGGACGGTCTTCAACATGTATGTAATTGAAGGATATTCACACAAGGAGATCGCCGAGGCGCTGGAGATTTCCGAGACCACTTCCCGCTCGCAGTTGCAGCGGGCGCGCGTATTGTTGCAAACGAAGATTAAAGAGAAGTATTAAGATGCCGGACACTGGATTCGAGAAGTTCGATCTGGAAATGAGGTCGATGCTTGCAGATGCGGAGGTGAAGCCCTCACACCGCGTCTGGAAGGGTGTGTCCGCGCGTCTGGACGCCGACGCCGCACCCGTCGCCAACCCTTGGGGTTGGCTGAAATGGGCCGGCATGAGCCTGGCTGCCGCCGCAGCCGTGGCCGCGGGCGTCTTCTTCTTCTCCGGCACACGAACCTCAATTCCAACCAAAATTCTCAACCAATCGCAAGCAGATATGCTTGCACAGACCGGTGAAGCTGCCGGTGCTCCGACGGACGTCGCGGCCCCGGCAGCTATCCCGGCTTCTGAGGTAGGGAGCGCGGCGCCGCAAGCCGCTTCCCGTCCCGCTGTCCGCTCCGCCCGCCCGCAGGCGCTGGATTCCCGTCCGGCCCCGGCGCAGGAAGTGATCGGGGAGCAGCCCGTCCCGGAGACCGTCGCCGCCCAGCCGGCTGAACAGCCGCAGCAGGCGACGGCCTCCGAGCCCGGGCGCCAAAGCACCCGCCAGGCCCGGACCGTTACGGTCGAGCCTGTGGCCGATCCCTTCGCCGCGCTTGAGCCGGAGCGCAAGGGCTTCAAGCCCCGCCTGGCCCTCTACGCGCAGGGCTCCGTCGGCAGCAATGACGCCAGTGGCCGTCCGGCCGCTCCCGGGGCCCGCATGGCCCCCGGCGCGCAGGATGAGTTCTCCGAGATCCTCGGCAGCAGCTCGACCTATGGCGTGCCGTTCACGCTCGGCCTGGGCGTCCGCGTCTATGTGGCCCCCAGCCTGTCCCTCGGCACGGGCGTCGATTATTCCCTGCTCACCCGCACCTTCACGGGCGGCTATCAGGGCACTCCAGGAACCGTTTCCCACACAATACAATACATCGGCATCCCGGTCCATCTTTACTATGACATCCTGACTTCGGACCGGATCAAGTTCTACGCTTACGGCGGCGGTGAGGTCGAGTTTTGCATCGGCAACAAGTACCGCCTCTTCGGATCCCCGGACATTGTCCGTGACTACAAGGTGAACAACCCGCTCTTCTCCGTCGGCGCCGGTCTCGGCGTGGAGTTCCGTCTCGGGCGCACCCTCGGCCTGTACGTGGACCCGGGCGTGAACTACTACTTCCCCGGCAACCAGCCTCGCAGCATCCGCACGGACAAGCCACTGATGCTGAATTTCGACGCCGGATTGCGGTTTAATTTCTGATTGACAAAAATTAAACGATTAACACCCTGCAAAAAGATACGAATCTTACTGCAGGGTGTTGTTTTTTTGTGCTTCTTTGCAAAACAGTCGCGCTAGGCTTCCTCCCAGCTCAGCGTGCGGGTGCCGTCCGGATCGACGGTAATGGAGACGGGGAGCGTCTCCTCCGGCAGCAGATCCTCGATGTTCTCCGGCCATTCCATGAGGCAGAGGGCGCCGCTGTCCAGATAGTCGTACAGACCGATATCGAGCGCTTCCGCCGGCTTCGTGATCCGGTAGAAGTCGAAATGGTAGACCGGCTCTCCCGCCGCCGTGCGGTACTCGTTGACGATGGCGAAGGTCGGGGAGCTGACAGCGTCGGAACGCACCCCCAGGCGGCGGCAGAGCGCCGTGATGAAGG
Organism: uncultured Bacteroidia bacterium; assembly: GCA_902768985.1. Classification (GTDB taxonomy): domain Bacteria; phylum Bacteroidota; class Bacteroidia; order Bacteroidales; family UBA932; genus Cryptobacteroides. The sequence continues at coordinate 18,966 of CACXNA010000019.1, forward strand.
TGGTCTTCCCGGCTCCCATGGAGGCATGGAAGGCGATGAGACGGTGCTCGCCGATGCGGCGCAGGAACTCGTCCGCAGCGGCGTCGATCTCCGACAGGGAGGGTATGACGATCCGATTTGACATGACGATGCAAAGATACTAAATATATAAACTATGTTAACACACATTCACGGTGCAAAATGCATCGGGATCGACGCCGTCGAGGTCACGGTGGAGATCGACATCGACCGCGGTATTGGCATTCATTTGGTCGGCCTGGCCGACGTGGCCGTCAAGGAGAGCCTGCTTCGTACCACCACCGCCCTGGAAGCGCTGGGCTTCCATATTCCGGGAAAACGTATTGTCATCAACCTGGCGCCGGCCGATCTGCGCAAGAACGGCAGCGGCTACGATCTCCCGATCGCCATCGGGATCATCGCCGCTTCCGAGCAGCGGGACCTGCCGCGCGCGGGGCAGTTCATCCTCATGGGCGAGCTGGGCCTGGACGGGAGCGTGCGCCCCATCCCAGGCGCGCTGCCCTTCGCCGAGATGGCCCGCAAGGCGGGCTACGAAGGTATCATCCTGCCGGTCGAGTCCGCCATGGAAGCGGCGGAGTTCCGGGAGATGCAGGTCTATGGCGTCGGGGGGTTGGGCGATGTCGTCCAGATCCTGGAGGGGAAGGAGGACTGCCAGGACCAGCTGGTCTGGAACACGCGCCTCTACCAGAAGGCGCATCGCGCCCGCATGGCCGCGCCCCGGGCGGAGAGCGGCATCGACTTCGCCGATATCATCGGGCAGGAGGGCGCCAAGCGCGGCCTGGAAATCGCCGCGGCCGGTGGCCACAATATCGTGATGGTCGGTGCACCGGGCGCCGGGAAGAGCTCCCTGGCCAAGGCCCTGGCGGACATCCTGCCGCCCATGACGAAGGAGGAGGCGCTCGTCACGAGCAAGATTTACTCCGTGGCCGGGAAGGGAAGCCCGCAGGACGGGCTCGTCCGGCGCCGGCCCTTCCGGGCGCCGCATTACTCCGCCTCGCTCCCCGCCATCGTGGGCGGGGGCGGCGGGGACAGCATCCTCCCCGGGGAGGTCTCCCTCGCCCACGGCGGGGTGCTGTTTCTCGACGAAGTCGGGCAGATGCCCAAGTCGGTCATCGAGGCCCTCCGGGGGCCGATCGAGGACCGGCGCGTCTGCATTTCCCGCCTCAAGGCGAAGGTGGAATTCCCCTCCTCCTTCATGCTCGTGGCGGCCTCCAACCCCTGCCCCTGCGGGTACTACGGCGAGGGGGACCGCTGCACCTGCACGCCCACCCAGCGGCAGAACTACCTCTCGAAACTCTCGGGACCGATTATGGATCGAATAGATTTACACGTGTGGATGCACCCGGTGCCGGCCGACCGCATCATCAATGCGCAGAAGGCGGAGTCGAGCGAGGCCGTGGCGGCGCGGGTGCTCCAGGCGCGCATCGTGCAGAAGCACCGCTTCGCGCCGGGCCCCACCGCGACCAACGCGGAGATGGACCTCAAGCAGATCGAGCGCTTCTGCCCGCTGAGCGAGGCCTGCCGGACCACGCTGGAGGGGCTGATGACCAAGCTGGGCCTCTCCATGCGCGCCTACTTCCGCATCATCAAGGTCGCCCGCACGATCGCGGACCTCGAGGGCGCGCAGGACATCCGTCCCACACACCTCCTCGAGGCCGCCTCCTACCGCTTCCTCGATCGCCGGAATCTCTATGACTTAATCAAATAACCCCTCTAGATCCGCAGGATCTCGTCGGCGCGGGCGGAGATGGCTTCGCGATGCGAGATGAAGAGCAGGGTGCGGGAGCCGTGGTAGCGGGTGTAGAGGCGGTCGAGCAGGGTGTTCTCGGTCTCGGCGTCGAGCGCCGAGGTGGATTCGTCCAGCACCAGGATGCCGCCCTCGTGCAGCAGCGCGCGGGCGATGGCGATGCGCTGGGCCTGCCCCTCGCTGAGGCCGCTTCCGGTCTCGCCGCAGGGCGTGTCAAGCCCTTCGGGCAAATCGAACACGAAGTCCGCGACCGCGGCGTGCAGCGCGTCGCGCAACTCCTCCTCGGAGGCGTCGGCGCGCGCGAGCAGCAGGTTCTCGCGGATGGTGCCGCTGAAGAGCGAATTCCCCTGCGGGACATAGCGGAAATTGCCGCGCAGCGCGGGCCCGGCAGGGTGCTCCCCGGCCGCGTCATAGAGCGTGACGCTGCCCGCCGTGGGCTTGAGCAGGCCCAGGATGAGCCGGCTGAGCGTGCTCTTGCCGGCGCCGGTGGGCCCCATGATCACAGTCATCGTGCCCGGCGCAAAGTCGTGGCTGAAGCCGGACAGGATCTTCTCCTCCGGCCGGTCGGCGTAGGCGAAATCCATATTCGTACAGCGGATGCCCGGCGCGCTCTCGAGGGCCACGGGCGCCTCGCCGAAGGCCTCCTGTTCCAGCGCCTGCAGGTCCATCAGACGCTCCACGGACGTGGAGGCGTGGATGAAGGCGGGGATCTGGCGGGCCAGTTCGGCAATCGGGCGCTGCACCTGGCCGACGAGCTGCAGGAACGCGGTCATCATACCATAGGTGACGGCGCCGCTGCGGATGCCCAGCACGCCCCAGAGGAACGCGGCGGCATAGCCGCCCAGGAAACCGAAGATCATGAACCCGCGCGCCACGGCGTTGTAGCGGATGCGGGTGACGGTCTGGTCCTGCAGCTCCTTCTGCATGCCGCCCAGGCGGGCCAGCACGCGCTCGGCGCCAATGAGCGTCAGCACCACGAGGCGCTTCTGCAGGTTCTCCTGCATGTGCTGCTGGATCTCGGCGTCCTGCTTGCGGATGCGCTCCGTGAGCGCGCGCAGTTTCTTGAAGAACATGCGCGAACCTACGACGGCGGTGACCATCAGGACGATGAGCACCCAGAGCAGGTTCGGGGCCATGAGCAGAAGGTATACGGATGCGGCGATGAGCTGCACCACGGTGATGACGACTTCCGGAATACGTGTACAGAGCAGCTCGGTGACCACGCGCACGTCCTCTTCGAGGCGGTTCACGGCGTCACCGCTGCGGTAGGCCTCGCGGCCGGTCCAGCTGCTGCGCAGCACACGCGCGAAGGTGTCGCGCCGCAGCTCGTTGCCGCTGCGGACGCTATTGTAGCTCTCCCAGGCCGAGGCGGACACCGCGCAGATCAGCTGGAGCAGCATGATGCCCAGCAGGATGCCGATGTGCAGGGGGAGCGGGGCGTCCAGCTCGCCGGTGGCGATATCGACCAGGCGCTTGCAGATCCACACGAAGCCCAGCGATGCGGCGATGCGGACGGCGCCGATGAATACGCTGAGCGCAATCCGGCCCCGGACGGGGCGGATCATGGGGCGCAGGCCCCGGATAGCTTGGCGTAGCGGAATCATTTCTCCAAAGCAATTAGGCCGGCGTCCCGCCAGGATGCCAGCAATTTATCTATATCGGCGCGCGCCTGCCGCGCGTCCACGTCGTAGCGCGCCGTCAGCAGGGCCACCAGGTCCTCAGGCGTAAAGTCCCTGTCCTGCACCTGCTCCCACAGATACGCGGCGGTGGCGTTCAGCGAGATAACCTTGCTGAAGTCGACCCGGTCGAGTCCCTCCGCCGTAACGATATGGTCATTTCCGATCGATCGGAGCACAAAACCTTCGAGCAGTCTCATATAGTATTCCTTATAAACAAGCGTTTGTAGATGGCGAGCAGGTAGCGGCGGACGGGCTTCAGCGCACGCCAGAGGCGGGCGCGGCCCGGCGCGCGGCGCCGCCCGGACGGGCGGATGATCTCCGTCACGGTGCCGAGCACGTCGGCGACGGTGCAGCGCTCCGTGCCGGCGAGGTTGCCGTCGCCCATCAGGGTGAGGGCGTCGCCCTCGCGCGCGACGACGCGGTGCAGCAGATAGCGCTCCCCGGCCTGGACCAGCACGATGTCGCCGACGGCCACGTCCGCCTGTCGGCGAATCGCGACCCGGTCCACGCCGCCCCGGATGAAGGGCAGCATGCTATTCCCCGAAGGGATGATGACGGCCTCGCGCCCGTCGCGCAGCACGGCCGCCACCTCGCCGAGGAGGACTTCGTTGGGCAGGGTACGCTTATCCATCGATCGTCTCTTGACAAAGCCGGGCGGCATCTGCGTCCGGCAGGCATTCCAAATGATAACAGGGCACCTGCTGCGCGATCAGCGACAGCGTCTCGTGCTGCGCGTCCGCGAGCGTGCGGATCGGGCGGAAGCCCGAACAGGAGGGCATCACCGAGGCATAAGCCTGCACGGTGGAGAGCCGCTCGATGCGGTTGTGCTGCGCCTGCACGAGGCGCACGATGGCCCCGACGGGCGCGTCCTGCGCCTTGTAGCAGGGCGTCTTGCCGCTCCAGGGCGAGCCGTACACCCGGGCGGCGCCGTCCACGACGCGCAGCACGGGGTTGTCGTCGTTGAGGAGCTCCGTTCCGGAAATATGCTCCAGCCACAGGTGGCTGTGGGTGCTCTTGCCGGTGCCGCTCTTCCCGAGGAAGAGGAACCCGCGCCCGCCGCGCGTCACCACGGACGCGTGCAGCTCCAGCGCGGCGTACGGCGCCGACGCGAAGGCGTACAGCAGCATCAGCGCGTTGTTCACGGCAAAGGCACGGTCGGCCGGGCTGCCTTCGGTATAAAGCTGTCCCACCCGGAAACCGCCGCTCATCTCCAGCACCCCGCACACGCGCGCTCCGGGCGTCGGCGCAAACGCCGCCTGATACCCCTCGCCGCTCCGGAAGAACCCCACCACCGGCTCTCCGGTCTGCTCCTTGCTGCGCAGCAGCGGCTCTCCCGGCTCTCCCGGTTTCCGGTCAGTAATTGTCAATTTGAATAACGGGGCGGAAGCGGAGCCGGCAGCCATCTCGCCAGACCGTAACCACCCTCGGTTCGATAGAGGGAGGGGCCCGCCGCTTTGCGGTGGGAAGGGTCCGGCGCAGCCGGACGTCTGGCGGGATGGGCTGCCGGTCCGTGACGCCACCTCGAAGGGATCGTAGTTGTGCAGCAGGTCGGCTGCCGGGAAGTCGTCCGGCAGGTCCAGCGAGAACGAAAGTCCCGCGACCTGGAGCCAGCGGACCATGGGAAATTAAGAATCCAGTTTGAGAACGGCCATGAAAGCGCTCTGCGGCACCTGCACGGTGCCGATCTGGCGCATACGCTTCTTGCCCTCCTTCTGCTTCTCCAGCAACTTGCGCTTACGCGTCACGTCGCCGCCGTAGCACTTCGCGGTCACATCCTTGCGCACCTGCTTGACGGTCTCGCGCGCAATGATCTTCGCGCCGATGGCCGCCTGGATGGGAATGTCGAACTGCTGACGCGGGATCAGATCCTTGAGCTTCTCACACATCTTGCGCCCGAAAGTATAGGCGTTGTCCTCGTGGATCAGCGTAGAGAGTGCGTCGGCAGGCTCGCCGTTCAGCAGAATGTCCAGCCGGACGAGCCGTGCCGGACGGAAATCCATGACATGGTAGTCGAAAGAAGCATAACCCTTGGAGATGGTCTTCAGCTTGTCGTAGAAATCGAAGACAATCTCGGACAGGGGCATGTCGTAGGTCAGTTCCACGCGGTCGGCCGTGATGTAATGCTGGCCGATGAGCGTGCCGCGGCGGTCCAGGCAAAGCTTCATGATGGCGCCGAAGAACTCGGCCTTGGAGATGATCTGCGCGCGGATATAAGGCTCCTCGATATGATCGATGAGCGTCTGGGCGGGCAGCCCGGACGGGTTGTGCACGTCCATGACGTCGCCCTGTGTCGTATAGACTTTGTAAGAAACGTTCGGCACGGTCGTGATCACATCCATGTCGAACTCGCGGAAGAGCCGCTCCTGCACGATCTCGAGGTGCAGCAGGCCCAGGAAGCCGCAACGGAAGCCGGAGCCCAGCGCCAGCGAGCTCTCCGGCTCATACACGAAGGAAGCGTCGTTGAGCTGGAACTTCTCCAGCACGGCGCGCAACTCCTCGAACTTGTCGGCCTGCACGGGATACATACCCGCGAAGACCATCGGCTTCACTTCCTCGAAGCCGGCGATGGCCTCGGCGCACGGCCGGGCCACGTGGGTGATGGTGTCGCCCACCTTGACCTCGACGGCGCTCTTGATGCCGGTGATGACGTAGCCCACGTCCCCGCAGCCGATCTCGGCGGCGGGGATGAGCTTCATCTTCAGGATGCCCACTTCCTCGACCTCGTAGTCCATCCCGGTGGCGAAGAATTTCACCTTGTCGCCCTTGCGGATGGAACCGTTCTTGACCTTGAAGTAGGCGATGACCCCGCGGAAGGAATTGAAGACGGAGTCGAAGATCAGCGCCTGCAGCGGCCCGTCCGGGTCGCCCTCCGGCGCCGGGATCTTCTCCACGATGGCGTCCAGGATGGGCGCCACGCCTTCTCCCGTGCGGGCGGAGACCTTGAAGACCTCATCGGGCTTGCACCCGATGAGGTCGCAGATCTCGTCGGTCACGACCTCGACCTGGGCGGACTCCATGTCGATCTTGTTGAGGACAGGGATGATCTCCAGGCCGTGGTCGATGGCCATGTATAAGTTGGAAATGGTCTGGGCCTGGACGCCCTGGGAGGCGTCCACGACCAGGAGCGCTCCTTCGCAGGAGGCGATGCTTCTCGAAACTTCATAGGAGAAGTCCACATGGCCCGGCGTATCGATGAGGTTCAGCTTGTAGGCCTCCCCGTGATAGTGGTGGACCATCTGGATGGCGTGGCTCTTGATGGTGATGCCCTTCTCCTTCTCCAGGTCCATGTCGTCCAGGACCTGGTTCTCCATATCGCGCGCACCGAGCGTCTGGGTGAGCTCCAGCAGGCGGTCCGCCAGGGTGCTCTTCCCGTGGTCGATGTGCGCGATGATGCAGAAGTTCCGAATATGCTTCATTTCCGGACTAGAAAAGCTTGTTCACCTGCTCGAACACGTTCTCGGCGGTGTAGCCGAGCTTCTCGTCGAGCACCTTGTACGGAGCGGAGAAACCGAAGGACTCGAGGCCCCAGACGGTGCCTTCCGCCTCAGGGACGAGGCCCTGCAGCGTGACAGGCAGGCCGGCGGTCATACCGAACTTCTTCACGCCCGTCGGGAGGACCGTCTGCTGGTACTCCTTGGACTGCTGGCGGAAGAGACCCTCGGACGGGACGCTGACCACGCGCACCTTCTTGCCGGCCTCGCGGAGCAGCTTGGCACCGGCCTCCAGGGTGGAGACTTCGGAGCCGGAAGCCACGAGGATGACATCCGGGTTGGCGTCGGAGCCGGCCACGATGTAGCCGCCCTTGGCCACCTGGCTGTAGTCGTTGCCCTCGGGGAGGTTGGCGATGTTCTGGCGGGACAGGATGAGGGCCGTCGGGGTGTTCATATTGTCCATCGCGGCAGCCCAGGCCTCGGTGGTCTCCTTGGCGTCGGCCGGACGCATCACGAGGACGGAGTCCTTGCCGTGGTGGTTCTTGAGTTTCTCCATGAGGCGGATCTGGGCCTCCTGCTCGACAGGCTCGTGGGTCGGGCCGTCCTCGCCGACGCGGAAGGCGTCATGGGTCCAGATGAACTTGACCGGGAGCTCCATGAGGGCGGCCATACGGACGGCCGGCTTCATGTAGTCGGAGAACACGAAGAAGGTACCGCAGGCGGGGATGATGCCGCCGTGCAGGGCCATGCCGATGCAGCAGCAGGCCATCGTCAGCTCGGCCACGCCGGCCTGGAAGAAGGCGCCGCTGAAGTCGCCGGCCTGGAAGGCGGTGGTCTTCTTCAGGAAGCCGTCGGTCTTGTCGGAGTTGGACAGGTCGGCGGAAGCACAGACCATGTTGGGCACCTGCTCGGCGAGCACGCTGAGGCAGGCGGCGGAAGCGTTGCGCGTGGCGTCGTTGTCCTTCTGGACGCACTTGCTCCAGTCGATCTTCGGGGCCTTGCCGCTGAACCACTCAGCCTGCTGGGCAGCCTTCTCAGGGTTGGCGTTTGCCCAGGCCTTCTCCTCGGCGTAGCGCTCGGAGACGATCTTCTTGAGCTCCTCGTCGCGACGGGCGTAGAGCACCTTCACGTCGTCGAAGATCTGGAAAGGATTCTCCGGGTCGCCGCCCAGGTTCTTGATGGTATTCTTGTAGGCGTCGCCGCCGAGCGGGGCGCCGTGGGTCTTGCAGTTGCGCTCGTAGCTGGAACCGTCCTCCTTGAGGGCGCCCTTGCCCATGATGCACTTGCCGATGATGAGGGCGGGCTTGCCCTTCGCCTTCTCGATGGCGGTGCGGATCTCGGCGGCGTCGTTGCCGTTGATGACCTGCACGTCCCAACCGAGGGCGCGGTACTTGGCGGCCGTGTCCTCATTCATGACGACCTTGGTCTCCGTGGAGAGCTGGATGTCGTTGGAGTCGTAGAACATCACGAGGTTGTCCAGACCCAGCGTACCGGCGATACGGGCAGCGCCCTGGGAGATTTCCTCCTGCACGCCACCGTCGGAGATGTAGGCGTAGATGGTTTCCTTCGCGAAGCTCGGGTTGCCGGTGTGGGCAGCCAGGAACTTGGCGGCGATGGCGGCGCCCACGGCGTAGGCGTGGCCCTGGCCGAGGGGACCGGAGGTATTCTCGACGCCGCGCGTCGGGTCAAATTCGGGGTGACCGGTGGTCGGGGAGCCCCACTGGCGCAGGTTGGCCAGCTCTTCGAGGCTGTATTTGCCGATCAGGCACAGCTGGGCGTAGAGCATCGGGGCCATGTGGCCGGGATCCAGGAAGAAACGGTCGCGGGCGGCCCAGGTCGGGTTGCCGGGATCGTAGGTCAGATACTCGCTGTAGAGCACGTTGATGAAATCGGCGCCACCCATGGCACCGCCCGGGTGTCCGGATTTGGCTTTTTCGACTGCACTGGCCGCCAGGATGCGGATGTTGTCGGCTGCGTGATTGAGAACGCTGATAGAGTTTGCCATCTTAATCTATGTTTTTGGTTCGATTATTTCCAGATCGTACAAAGTTAGCAATTCTTTTCGTCATTCCCAATTGCGTGTGCCTGGAACGGAGCAAAGCGACGCAGGGGGTTTCGGGGGGAACGCCCCCCGTCATAGCGTTAGCGATACGACCCGGTGCCGGCTACGGCACCGGGTCATACCCGCTACCTCCCCAGGGGTGGCAGCGGAGGATGCGCTTGAGGCTGAGCCAGAAGCCCTTGAAGGGGCCGTATTTGCGGAAGGCCTCGAGGGCGTACTGGGAGCAAGTGGGGGTGAAGCGGCAGGTCGGCGGCTTGAGCGGCGAGATGCAGAGCTGATAGAATTTGATCAGCAGGATGAAAGGCGCTGACAGCACCTTCTTGCAGACGGAACCGAAACTCATTGCGCGGAGGATTGAGATTCCGGGTCAAGCCCGGAATGACTATTCTCTATTTTCGCCTGGATACGTCCAAGGATGTCCGTGACCTCGGCGTAGAGGGTGGCGAAGTCAGCGACCTCGGCGTGGGAGTAGGCGAGCAGGAGGTCGATGCCGGGGGCCGGGAGGAGCTCCTTCTGGAGGCGGTAGGCCTCGCGCATGCGGCGCTTCAGGAGGTTGCGCTTGACGGCGCGCTTGAAGAACTTCTTCGGCACGGAGACCATGATCCGGTTGACGCCGGTCTCATGCCCCGCGGACCAGCAGAAGCGCAGGTGCGGCGTAGTGCCCCATTTCCCGGAGGAAATGAGTGCGGAGACGGTCGTCTTCCCGCACAGCCTTTCCTCTTTGGTGAGAGTATGGCTCTGCGGAGAAGTCATCTAGCGGGCGGATTGGAGGTAGAGTTCGACAGCCTTGCTGATGGAAGTGGCCTCCGGCGTGGGGGCCTTGAGGGCGATCTCGTAGCCGGCTTCTTCCATGGCCTTGACCACGGCTTTGCCGAAGGAGATGAATTTGAGCGATCCCTGCTTGAATTCGGGATAGTTCTCGTGCAGCGACGCCACGTCGGCGGGGTTGCAGAGCACGGCGATGTCGAAACCGGCGATGTCCGTCTCATGCAGGTCCTGCGGCACCGGCTTGACGAACACACCCACGGTGTGGTCGAGCTTGGCGGCGGCGAACAGGGTCGTGATCGGCGTGATGTCGGATCCTTCCGTCGTGGCGATCAGGAACTTCTCGCCCTTGTGCTTGGCCGTGACCAGCGCGACGATGGAGTCCGGCGTGCCGGAACCGTAGAAAATCTTGCGCTTGCGGTAAACGATGTGCTTCTGCAGGTACATGGCGACAGCCTCCGTCGAGCAGAAATATTTCATGGTCTCGGGCACCTTGAAACGCATTTCATCGCAGAGCTTGAAATAAGCGTCAATGGCGTGGCGGGAGGAGAAGACGATGGCGGTATAATCGGGCAGGTTGATGTGCTCGGCCCGGAATTCGCGGGCGGAAAGCGGTTCGATGAGGAAGAACGGCTGGAAGGTCAGTTCAGCCCCAAACTGGCTTTGCAGGGTCTCGTAAGCGGCGAGATTGGACGGGACTTGCTGGGATATCAGGATCTTCATCTGGCTGCAAAAATGATCAAAAATTCACTACAACTGCTACCAACACGGAGGCGGGTAAAATTTCAAGCGCGCAAAGGTACAAAAAAGTTGAGAAACCAGAGCAATGCGCGTGTAAAATTTGTCCTGTCCGCCCGATGGCGAAGACCCAGACGGCGCTGAGGGTCCAGCGCATGACGGAGCAGGCGGTCTCATCCGGCACGTGGACCAACACCATCACAGCGGCCTGCAGGAGCAGGATGGGAAGGACGAGCATCAGGTAGTTGTAGAGGTTGTGCCGCGCGAGGGTGGCGGTCTTCTTGTCCAGGCGGTTGAGCCGGAAGAAGAGGTAACACAGGCGACGCAGGATGAGGTACGCCAGGATCAGGCCGATGGTGGCGGGGGCGCTCCATTCGGCGGGAATCATATCCATGAAGGCGGGCCGCAGCACATGGAAGCGGTCCAGGATCAGGCAGAAAGGCAGGGTGAGGCTGAGCGCGATGCTGTTGCGGACGCGCGCGGTGCCCAGGCTCTGCTCCAGCGCCTCGGCGCCGCGCGAGCGGCTGTAGCTGTAGAGCAGCGGCGGGGTGAGGCGGAATAAATCCAAAAGACGGTGCAGGATCAGCACCAGCGACAGGACGAGCAGGATGCGGTTGGTCAGCACATCCGTCCAGAGGGACGGCTCCACCACTGCCTCCAGGGGGATGGAGGACATTTCCAGGGTTCCGCTCCGGAAGATTTCGTCCATGGTCTGCTAGTTGCCGCGTTTGACTTGATATCCCATGCCGGTGAGCAGCGTGACCAGCTTGTCACGCAGGTCGCCCTGGATCAGGATCTGCCCCTCCTCGACGGTCCCGCCCACGCCGCACTTGGTCTTGAGCGTCTTCGCGAGGGCCGCGAGGTCGGCCGCCCGGCCGACAAATCCGTCCACGAGCGTGACCTGCTTGCCGGCGCGCCGGCGCCGGTCGATGCGGACGACGAGGCGCTGCTTCTCCGGCGCCAGCGTGTCCGCCTCCGGCGCATCCTGCGCCGTCTGGTATTGGAAGTCGGGATTGGTGGAATAGACGACACCCAGGCGATCTTTCCAGTCTTGTTGTGCCATGCTGGGATAATTTTTGCAAAGATACAGATTTTTAGTTGTACATTTGCAAGTTATGACAGAGAAGAAATTCACCTTGTGGAACCGGATCTGCGCGGCTGTCGCCTTCGTCGTTTCCGCCGTCACGTATCTCCTGACCATAGAGCCGTCCGCCTCCTACTGGGACTGCGGCGAGTTTATCGCTTCATCATACAAACTCGAGGTGGGACACCCGCCGGGAAACCCGGTGTTCCAGCTTTTCGCCCGCATCTTCACCCTGTTCGGGGACAACATGCACGCGGCGATCCTCGTCAATGCGATGAGCGCCCTGTGCTCCGCGGCGACGATCCTCTTCCTGTACCTGACCGTCGTCTGGCTCGCGAAGCGCCTGGTGCGCCCGGCCGCCGACGGCTACAGCACGGCGCAGGCCGTGGCGATTTTCGGTTCCGGCCTCGTAGGGGGCCTGGTGTACACCTTCTCCGACACGTTCTGGTTCTCGGCCGTCGAGGGCGAAGTCTATGCGATGTCCTCGCTCTTCACCGCCGTGGTGTTCTGGCTGATGACGGTGTGGTACGACCGCGCCGACGAGCCGCATTCCCTGCGCTGGATCGTGCTGATCGCCTTCCTGATGGGCCTGAGCATCGGCGTGCACCTGCTGAACCTGCTGGCCATCCCGGCCCTCGTGTTCATGTACTACTACCGGCAGCGCGAGGACAAGCCCTTCACCTTCTGGGAGCTGGTCAAGATCTTCGCCGTGGGCGTGGTGATCCTGGGCGTGATCGTCTTCATCGTGGTCCCGTACCTGCCCAAGCTGGCGGCCTACTTCGACCTCTTCTTCGTCAACACTCTCGGCCTGCCGTACAACAGCGGCGCCGCCTTCTTCCTCGTTGCGCTGCTCGCCGCGCTGTTCTGGGGCCTCTTCCGCACCCTGAAGACAGAAAAGGTCTTCCTCAATACGGTGCTGCTCTGCGCCACGACGATCGTCATCGGCTTCTCCGTCTTCAGCATCGACATTATCCGTTCGTCGGCGAAAACGCCGACCAACGAGTACCAGCCCGACAACGCCTTCACCCTGGTCCGCTACCTCTCCCGCGAGCAGTACGGCTCCACCCCGCTCCTCTACGGGCAGTACTACGGTGCGCCCTACGAGCTCAAGACCACGACCTACTGGGCGCCGATGGACGGCAAATACAAGAAGGTTGAGGGCCCGATCGACGCCAAGTACAAGGCCTCCGGCAAGATGCTCTTCCCGCGTATGTGGAGCACCAGCGCGGACGGCAGCTACGAGGCTTTCTACGAGACCTACACCAACGGCAAGGGCCAGCGCGTGCCCGGGGCCACGGCCCGCAAGCCGAGCTTCGGCACCAACCTCTATTATTTCTTCGACTACCAGCTGAACTGGATGTACTGGCGCTATTTCATGTGGAATTTCGCCGGCCGCCAGAATCAGATCCACGCCCCCAACCCGGGCGATATCTTCCACGGCAACTGGGAGAGCGGTGTGAAATTCATCGACGACATCCGCCTGGGCGACCAGATCGACGCGCCCGATCCGCTCGCGAACGACAAGGGCAAGAACCATTATTATTTCCTGCCCCTGCTGCTCGGCCTGCTGGGCCTCTTCTTCCAGTTCGACCGCGACAAGCGCGGCTGCTGGCTGACCTTCCTGATGTTCTTCATGACGGGTATCGCCATCGTGCTGTACCTCAACCAGCCGCCCTATCAGGTGCGCGAGCGCGATTACGCGTACGCGGGATCATTCTATTTCTTCAGCGCCTGGGCGGGACTCGCCGTGGCGGCGCTCTTCAGCTGGATCGACGGCGCCCGCAAGGGCCGCGGCAGCCTGGCGACGGCCGCCGCGCTGACGGGCCTCTGCCTGCTCGTGCCCGTGCAGATGGCCGCCCAGAACTGGGACGACCACGACCGCTCCAACCGCCGCACGGCGGTGGAAATGGCCTGCAACTACCTCAATTCCGTAGGTGAAAACGGCATCCTCGTGACCCACGGGGACAACGATACTTTCCCGCTCTGGTACGCCCAGGAGGTGGAAGACGTCCGCACGGACGTGCGCATCTGCAACACCTCGCTGCTCGGTACCGACTGGCACATCGACCAGATGAAGTGGGCGTGCAACAAGTCCGCCCCGTTGCCCCTGACGGTGGGTCCGGAGCAGTATCTCTACGGTACCAACGAGTATGTCCCGATCCTCGACACGCAGGAGATCGAGATGAACATCGCGGACGTGATGGCCGTCTTCAAGCATCCCCAGATCAAAGCCCCGATGACGAGCGGCCGCAAGGTGGACTACATCCCCTCGCGCAAGATCGTCCTGCCGGTCAACAAGGAGAATGTCATCAAGTACGGCATCCTGGATGAGAAATATGCGGCGCAGATCCCCGACTCGATCGTGCTTACGATCGCCAAGGACAAGGACTACCTGTCCAAGCCGGAGCTCTTCCTGCTGGACCTGCTCTCGGGCTATCAGTGGGACCGTCCGCTGCACTTCCTGAACATGGGCGGCGACCTGAACGTCGGCATCAAGGAGTACCTCGAGTACAACGGCTACTCCTACAAGTTCATCCCCATCAAGAACAAGACCACCAGCTCGGAGGCGGGCTTCGTCGACACGGACGAGCTCTACCGCATGATGACGCAGGTCTACAGCTGGGACGAGCTTGCTCGCGATGATTATTTCATGGACTATCAGAATATGTACACGCACCTCGGCGTGATGTCTGTCCGCGGCATGTTCGTAACCTGCGCCGAAGCCTTCATGAAGGCGGGCGAGGACGACCGCGCCCTGGAGATGATCGACAAGGCGGCGGAGGTGATGCAGCATTATCCGATCGAGACTGTCTCCCTGGGCTTCTCGGGCAACGACTACATGATCGTCCTGATGATCGAGGACTACTACAGGCTCGGACAGCCGGACAAGGCCCGTCAGCTGGCCATGGAGCTCGGTACCGGCCTGCTGCAGAGCGCCAGGTTCTACATCGAGTTCTACGACTGGGCCCGCGATGAGTTCGAGGTCGTGGGGCAGTACGTATACTTCCTGGCCGACGTGATGAAGCAGGGCGGCGACACCGACCTGGCCAAGCAGCTCACCGACGGGCTCGTGGCCCTGGTGGATGCCGCATCCGATGCACTCGAAGACGAATCCTAAAGATATGGCAGAATTCCCTTCTTCCTCCTGGACTGACTACGAACTGCTGGACAGCGGCGCGGGCGAAAAGCTGGAGCGCTTCGGCGCCTACGTGCTCGCGCGCCCGGAGCCCAAGGCGCTCTGGAACAAATCCATGTCGGACGCCGAATGGCGCCGACTCGCCCATACGACGTTCACGCCGGGCGCCGGTTTCGGCAAGGCCGGCAAGGAGGACAGCGGCACCTGGAACCGTCTCAAGAAGATGGACGACCAGTGGCACATCAAATATGCCAACGCAGACGGCCTGAAGATGGATCTGCGCCTCGGCCTGACCTCGTTCAAGCACGTCGGCGTGTTCCCGGAGCAAGCTCCCAACTGGGATTATATTTACCGCCAGACCCGCGCGCTTGCGCAGCGGCTGGGCCGCACGCCCCGCGTGCTGAACCTGTTCGCCTACACGGGTGGCGCTTCGCTGGCCGCCAAGGCCGCGGGGGCCGACGTGACGCACCTGGACTCCGTCCGGCAGGTGGTCACCTGGGCCCGCGGCAACATGGAGAACAGCGGCCTGGACGGCATCCGCTGGGTGGTGGAGGACGCGATGAAATTCGCCCAGCGCGAAGCGCGGCGCGGCAACCGCTACGACGGCATCATCCTCGACCCGCCCGCCTACGGCCACGGGCCGGACGGCGAGAAGTGGAAGCTGGACGAGTGCCTGTTCGGCATGCTCCGCAGCGTCGGGGAGATCCTCGCGCCGCAGGACGCCTTCCTCGTGCTCAACCTCTACAGCAACGGCTATTCCGCCCTGCTGGGCGAGACGGTGCTCCGCCAGGCGATGCGCGTCGGGGAGATGGAAAGCGGCGAACTGGCCCTGAACGACAAGTTCGGCAAGGCGCTTCCGCTGTCCATCGTGGTGCGGATGACGCGGTAGCACTTACGGAAATAATTGTTATATTTGCGGTTCGGAATATTCAAAACTCTTTATAGCTATGCAGCAAAACATCGATTCCTACGATTTCGCCGGCAAGAAGGCGATCGTGCGCGTGGACTTCAACGTTCCCCTCAACGAGCAGTTTGAAATTACGGATGATACCCGCATTCGCCGGGCCATGCCGACCCTCAAGAAGGTTCTCGCCGGTGGCGGTTCCCTCATCATCATGTCCCACCTCGGCCGTCCGAAGGGCGTGACCGACAAGTTCTCCCTCAAGCACATCGTGAATCATGTGGCCGAGTGCCTCGGCGCTCCGGTGAAGTTCGCCGCCGACTGCCAGAAGGCCCAGGCCGAAGTGGCTTCCCTGAAGCCGGGTGAGGCCCTGCTGCTCGAGAACCTCCGCTTCTACGCCGAGGAGGAAGGCAAGCCCCGCGGACTCGCCGAGGATGCCTCCGACGAGGAGAAGAAGGCCGCCAAGGCTGCC
>CACXNA010000020.1 GCA_902768985.1 uncultured Bacteroidia bacterium
ATGGTAGGCGAGAAGATGAAAGATTCTGACAAGGCTCCTCTGGATATTTGGAGGAAGGCGCTCGAGAACGTGACCCCGCAGATCGAGGTCAAGTCCCGCCGTATCGGCGGCGCCAACTTCCAGGTGCCTACCGAGTTGCGCCCTGAGCGGAAGGTTTCTCTCTCGATGAAGAATATGATCTCCTTCGCCCGCAAACGCTCCGGCCGCTCGATGGCTGAAAAACTCTGTGCCGAGATTATCGCAGCTTACAACAACGAAGGCGGCGCCTTCAAGCGGAAGGAAGACATGCACAAGATGGCCGAGGCCAACAAGGCCTTCGCCCATTTCCGCTTTTAATTGATTTTGGTTTAAGTTTGTTAGATGGCTAAGAGAGATCTCAAGTACACGAGGAACATCGGCATCATGGCGCACATCGATGCCGGCAAGACCACCACGTCCGAGCGCATCCTCTACTACACCGGTAAGACCCACAAGATTGGTGAGGTCCACGAAGGTGCGGCTACGATGGACTGGATGGTGCAGGAGCAGGAGCGTGGTATCACCATCACTTCTGCCGCCACCACCGCGTTCTGGCACTACAACGGGGACACGTATCAGATCAACCTGATCGATACTCCGGGCCACGTTGACTTCACCGTGGAGGTCGAGCGTTCCCTCCGTGTTTTGGACGGTACTGTCGCAACGTTCTGCGCCGTGGGGCGGGTTCAGCCCCAGTCCGAGACGGTTTGGCGCCAGGCGGACAAGTACCATGTGCCGAAGATTGCCTATGTGAACAAGATGGACCGCGTCGGTGCGGACTTCCTTGCCTGTGTCGAGGAAATCAAGACCAAGCTCGGTGCCACCGCAGTTCCGATCTGCCTCCCGATTGGTTCGGAGGAGAATTTCAAAGGTATTGTTGACCTGATTGCCCGTAAAGCGATCGTTTACCGCCCCGGTGAGGACCTGGTGAACTACGAAATCCAGGATGTCCCCGCGGACATGCAGGATATCGTCGCTTTGTGGCGCGACAAGCTGATTGAGTCCGCCGCCGAGTGCGACGACGCCTTGATGGACAAGTACTTCGAGGCGCCCGAGTCCATTACGGAGGAGGAGCTCATCGCTGCGCTCCGCAAGGGTACTATCGCCATGCAGATTGTTCCTGCATGCTGTGGCTCTTCGTTCAAGAACAAGGGTGTCCAGTTCCTGCTGGACGCCGTGATGCGTTACCTCCCGTCCCCGATCGACATCGGTGACACGAAGGCGACGAACCTCGCGAACGATAAGGAAGTGATGCTGAAGCCCCAGGCTACCGAGCCGTTCTGCGGTCTTGTCTTCAAGATTGCGACCGACCCGTTCGTGGGACGTCTGGCATACATTCGCGTTTATTCCGGACACCTGGATGCCGGTTCCTATGTGCTCAACTCCCGTTCCGGGAAGAAGGAGCGCGTGGCCCGTCTCTACCAGATGCACTCCAACCACCAGAACCCGATCGAGTTCGTGGAGGCCGGTGACATCTGCGCGGCGGTCGGCTTCAAGGATCTCCGTACCGGCGACACGATTTGCGCCGAGGATCACCGCTACTCCCTGGAATCCATGGAATTCCCCGATCCTGTGATCGGTATCGCCGTGGAGCCCAAGACGCAGAAGGACCTCGACAAGCTGGGCGTCGCGCTCGGCAAGCTCGCCGAGGAGGACCCGACCTTTACCGTCAAGTCTGACGCCGACACGGGCCAGACCGTCATCAGCGGTATGGGTGAGCTCCACCTCGACATCATCGTGGACCGTCTGCGCCGTGAGTTCGGCGTCGAGATCAACCAGGGTGCTCCGCAGGTCAACTACAAAGAGGCGATCACCACGTCCTGCCAGCACCGTGAGGTGTTCAAGAAGCAGACGGGTGGCCGTGGTAAATTTGCTGACATCATCGTCGAAATCGGTCCCGCCGACGAGGGCGTGACGGGCCTCCAGTTCGACAACCAGGTCAAGGGTGGCAACGTGCCGAAGGAATTCGTCCCCTGCGTTCAGAAGGGTTTCGAGTCCGCGATGGCAAACGGTGTCCTGGCCGGTTACGAGGTGCCTTCCCTGAAGGTCACCCTGCTGGACGGTTCCTTCCACCCGGTGGACTCCGATCAGCTCTCCTTCGAGCTGGCCGCACGTATGGCGTTCCGTCACGCTTGTCCGAAGTGCAAGCCTGTCATCCTGGAGCCCATCATGAACCTCGAGGTTGTGACCCCGGAGGACTACATGGGCGACATCGTGGGCGACCTCAACCGTCGCCGCGGACAGATTGTCGCGATGGACTCGACGACCAACGGCGCCCGCATCGTGAAGGCCTACGTGCCCCTCTCCGAGCAGTTCGGCTACGTCACCGTGCTCCGCACCCTGTCTTCAGGCCGTGCCACCAGCACGATGTCGTTCGACCACTACGCCGAGGTCCCGGCCGCGATGGCCAAGGACATCGTGGAGAAGAGCGGTTATCACTTGCCGTCTGACGACGAATAGTATTGAAATGAAAAAAAGCTTTTGATATGAGCCAGAAAATTAGAATCAAACTCAAGTCTTTCGACCACATGCTCGTGGACAAGTCCGCGTCCAAGATTGTCGAGACCGTGAAGTCTACCGGCGCTAAGGTGAATGGCCCCATTCCCCTTCCCACCAACAAGAAGATCTTCACCGTGAACCGCTCCACCTTCGTGAACAAGAAGGCCCGTGAGCAGTTCGAGCTCGACTCCTACCGCCGGCTTCTTGACATCGAGGAGTCCAACGCCAAGACGGTGGACGCCCTAATGAAGCTTGAGCTCCCCTCCGGTGTGGAGGTCGAGATCAAGGTCTGAGCCTGATCGGCATACAGAGTAACGAACATGCAGGGCCGTCCCGGTAGGGCGGTCCTGCATTCGGTCCCTTAGCTCAGTTGGTTAGCAGCAGCTGACTCATAATCAGCGGGTCGCAGGTTCAAGTCCTGCAGGGACCACGACGCAGACAAAACGTCCGGCAGCCGCCGGACGTTTTTGCGCCTCCTCTTGCCAGGGGCGCTAGGGAGCTGTTTTGCCCCTTGCGTACGAAAAAAGCAATTTTCTTTTGATTAGGTTGCTAGAAAAAATGATTTTTGTCTATATTTGAGGTCAGGAAAAAGTAACTAATAATCATTTGCTATGAGCGAGGTCAATAATTCCGCCATTATTTCCGAGGGCATGACCGTTATCCGCGGTGCCATTACCAACAAGAACGGACTTGTCATCTTCGGCAAGGTCCTGCGCGGCAGCGTCACTTCCCTGTCCGAGGTGACTGTCGAGGAGAGCGGTGTCCTGGAAGGACGCCTGCTGGCCAAGTCGTTCGACGTCAAGGGCAAGTTCTCCGGTAGCGCCATCGTGCGCGGCACGGTCACCCTGCGCAAGGGTTGCTTCGTCAAGGGTACGATCGACTGCGGCTCCATCATCATCGAAGAGGGTGCCGTCATCTGCGATTCCACCAAGACCCTGGGTGAGAAACTGATTCTCGACAAGCTTCGCGCCGACAAGACCTACTGCGAACTCGAAAGGGGCGCTTCCCGCACCCCGGAGGCTCCGGCCGCCAAATAGTTCACAATTCAAAAATAAAGTTTCCGATTTTGCGATAATTGTAGCAAAACCGGAAACTTTTTTTCTATATTTGCGCAGTATGCGCCTAAAACTAATCCTACCACTATTCCTGATCCTTTCCCCAGGGATCCTTTCCGCGCAGCAGACGGTGAAAGAATGGTTCTCGCATCCGGCCCTGTCGGCCGCTGCGATGGTTTCCGGTAGGTATATACCGCAAGAAGAATCCTTCAAAGCCTCCACGCTGGCCCTGCTGCGGGCGGGATTCGGCAATGAAAAGGATCAGTTCAAGTTCACCGTTATTTTCGATCTCCCCAGTACCCGTTTCCTGACCTGCGAGGCCATTTGGCAACCGCTTCCGCAGGTCGGCGTCCGCGTCGGATTGCAGAAAATGCTCTTCCTGACGGAAACCACCTTTGCGCCCTACATGCTCGGCATGGTCGGGTATTCGCAGGCGGCATCCTACCTGGGCGGCTATTCGAACGACCTCACGGGAATCAGTTCGCGCAGCCGCGATGTCGGCATCGCGCTGCAGGGCTCCTTCTTCCCGACGGACGAAGGGTATTCGCGCTTGAATTATGCCATTGGCATCTTCAACGGCAACGGCTACCGCTTCATCGACAACAACAAGGCCAAGGATTTCCAGGCGCGCCTGATGATCCAGGCTACCCGGGGGCTGCGTTTCTCCGCGGGCGTGATGACCGGCTATTACACGCCGCTTGAGGGGCACCGGCCGGACGGCCATCACCACGGCGCCGAGGACCTGGCCTGCCGGCATCGCGTCTCGGTCGGCGTGTGGTATGACAGTCCGAAATGTTTTGTGCGGAGCGAGAATATCTACGGTGTCTCGGACGGCCTGCGCAGCGACGGCGTGATGGCCATGGCGGGCTGGATGTTCCGACCCAGGCTGCAGCTGGCTGCGCGCGTGGACCACTTCCAGCGCGACCTGTCCGACCCGCACAGCGGCAGTACCAAGGCGGACCTGTGCTTTACGCACCATCTCACGAATGACGGCTCCATCTATTATTCCCTCCAGTACGGCCACACCTTCTACTCCGACCCGAACATCAAGGGCATCGATTCGCTCATCTTTTGCGTGAACATCTCGTTCATGCGCCGGCTCTAGAAGCGGCCGCGCGGCCCCGCCGTTCTTTCCCGTACCGCCAGGCTGGATGCCTGCCGGTCCGTTTTTTTTATTATATTTGTAAGTGTGCTTGCACGCCTAAATCGTTTGAAGATGTTGGAATTTTTGGATTTTTCCTGGATCGATCTTCTTGACATCCTGATGGTTGCCCTGGTCATCTTCCTGATTTTCAGGTGGATTCGCGGGTCGACCGCCATCAATATTTTCATCGCCATCATCATCGTCCTGCTGGTCCGCGTGGTCGCGGAGGCCATCGGGATGAAGATGGTCTCCTCGCTGCTCGGCACCGTCATCGACATGGGCGCCGTGGCGCTGGTCGTCATCTTCCAGCCGGAGATCCGCCGCTTCCTGAACTCGCTGGGCCGCAAGGCCGAGACGACGCTCCAGCGGCCGGGCTTCCTGCAGTGGTTCTTCCCCTCGCTGCGGCCCGCCCAGGTGGACGTGAAGGCCGTGCGTGAGATCACGGAGGCCGTCCGGGAGATGGCCGCGCAGAAGCAGGGCGCGCTCATCCTCATCCTGCACAGAAACTCGCTGGACGACATCATCGCCACCGGCGACGTGGTGGACGCTGAGATCAGCCGCCGCCTGATCATGAATATCTTCTTCAAGAATTCCCCCCTGCACGACGGCGCGATGGTCATCGCGGACAACCGCATCGTGGCAGCCCGCTGCACCCTCCCGATCACGGAGCGCACCGACCTGCCGGCCCGCTATGGCATGCGCCACAAGGCGGCCATCGGCATCTCCGAGCAGTGCGACGCCGACGTGATCGTCGTCAGCGAGGAGACGGGCGGCATCTCGCTGGTCCGCGGCGGCCAGATCACGCCGATAGAATCCATCAACACCCTGAACCTTCTGCTCGGAGAGAAGACGGAATGACGCACGAACGACTGGAAAGCAAACTCGGCTTCGACAAGATCCGCAAGATGATTGCCGACCGCTGCCTGACGGATTACGCCGCCGGGCGGGTGGCCGAGGAGGGCTTTTCCACCGACCCCGACATCATCCGCCAGCGGCTCGCCCTGGCGGACGAGATGCGCCTGGTGCTGATGTTCGAGGAGAATTTCCCGACCACGGGCTACATCGACGCCATTCCCTTTCTGTCGGCGCTCGAGCGCGACGGCTCCTGCATCGACGTGCTCTCCCTGGGCAAACTCAAGACGGTGACGGACACGATCCGCCGCGTCCTGCACTTCTTCGGCAGCATCAAGAGCGGGATCTACCCGCAGCTCGAGCGGCTCGCCTCGCCGGTCCGCTCCTTCCCCGAGGTGCAACGGCGCATCGAGTCCATCCTCGACAAATACGGCGACATCAAGGACTCCGCCTCCGACCATCTTTTCGAGATCCGGCGCGACCTTCGCAGCAAGGAGGCCGCCATCTCCAAGCGCGCCGGGGCCATCCTGCGCCAGGCGCAGGAGGAGGGGGTCGTGGACGCCGACGCGGATGTGACCATCCGCGACGGCAAATATCTCATCCCGGTGGGGACGTCCGCCAAGCGCAAGCTGCCCGGCTTCGTGCACGACGTGTCCGCCTCCGGCAAAACCGCCTTCATCGAACCGGCCGAGATCATCGAGCTGGAGAACGACATCGCGGAGCTCCACTTCGAGGAGGAGCGTGAGATCCGCAAGATCCTGCTCGAATTCACCGACTTCCTGCGTCCCTACCTGCCTGACCTGCTGGCCGGTGCCGCTTTCATCGGCGAGCTGGACTTCCTGATGGCCAAGGCGCAGACGGCGCTTGACCTCGTGGCCGGCATGCCCGTCGTCTCGACCGACGGGAGCCTGTCGCTGCGCAAGGCGCGCCACCCCCTGCTGGAGAAGGCGCTTGCGCGCGAAGGGCGCAGCATCGTGCCGCTCACCGTCACGCTGACCCCGCAGAAGCGCATCCTGCTCATCTCCGGCCCCAACGCCGGCGGCAAGTCCGTCTGCCTGAAGACGGTCGGACTCCTCCAATACATGTTCCAGTGGGGCATGCTCATTCCCACCTCCGAGAGCTCCGAGCTCCCGGTCTTCGACCGCATCGTCGTGAGCATCGGCGACGACCAGAACCTCGAGGACGACCTGAGCACCTACAGCTCCTTCCTCGCGGACATGCGCGAGCTGCTCTCCGAAGCCGACGAGCGCACGCTCGTGCTCATTGACGAATTCGGCTCCGGCACGGAGCCCGCGGCCGGCGGCGCCATCGCCGAGGCGATCCTCGCCGAGATCGACCGCCGCGGCGTGCGGGGCGTCATCACCACGCACTACACCAACCTGAAACTCTACGCCGCCGGCGCCGACACGCACGTGGTCAACGGCGCCATGCTATACGACGCGGCGAAGATCGCCCCGATGTTCCAACTGGAGATCGGCCTGCCCGGCAACTCCTTCGCCTTCGAGCTGGCGCGCAAGATGCGCCTGCCGGAGAGCATCGTCAAGGACGCGGAGACGCGCGCCGGCGAGGAGTTCGTCGGCATCGAGCGCAACCTCCGCAAGATCGCCCGCAACCGCCGGGCGCTGGACGAGAAGCTCCAGAAGATCAAGCATACCGACAAGGCCCTCGAGGGCATCACGGAGCGTTACGAGAAGGAACTCGAGGACATCCGCCAGCAGAAGAAGGCCATCCTCGACGAGGCCCGGCTGGAAGCCGAGCAGATCGTCCGGGGCGCGGGCAAGCAGGTCGAAAAGACCATCCGCGACATCAAGGAGGCCCAGGCCGAGAAGGAGCAGACCAAGGCCGCGCGCCAGGAGCTCCAGGGCTTCCTCGGCGCGCTCCAGGAGCACAAATCGAAGGAGAAGAAAAAGCGCGACGAGTACATCGACCGCAAGCTCGAGCAGCTCAAGAAGCGCAAGAAAGGCGGCCCCGCCGCGGCGGCGCCCGAGCCCGCCCGCAGCGAGGCGCTCAAGGTGGGCGAGAAGGTCCGCATCAAGGACAACGGTCTGGTGGGCGAAGTTGCCAAGATCAGCAGCAAATCCGTGACCGTGATCGTGGGCAACATCACCAGCACCATGGCGCCCACGCGCGTGGAGCGCATTTCCTCGAACGAATTCCGCGAAGCGTCCCGCAAGGCCTTCGCCCCCGTGCAGCAGCGGGTGGACAGCGCCATCACGGAGCGCAAGCTCTCCTTCAAGCCGGAGCTGGACGTCCGCGGCGAACGCCTCGCCGACGCCCTCGACATCGTGACCCACTTCATCGACGACGCCGTCATGCTCGGCGTCGGCTCCGTGCGCATCATCCACGGCAAAGGGACCGGGGTGCTGCGCGAGGAGATCCAGAAATACCTCCGGACCATCCCGGGCCTGAGCGTCAGCGACGAAGACGTGCGGACGGGCGGGACCGGCGTAACCGTTGTCAAACTATGAAAACAGACCGGGCCGTCGTCGGCCGCAAAGGAGAAGAGGAAGCCAGCCAGTACCTCACCCGCCTTGGACATAGGATCCTGGCGCGCAACTGGCGCGGCGGACACCTCGAGCTGGACATCGTCACCCTCAAGGGAAATGAGCTCCACTTCGTGGAAGTGAAGAGCCGCGTGGCCCCGGTGATGGCCGAGCCGCAGCGCAACGTCGGCCGCGAAAAACAGCGGCGCCTGGTCGCCGCCGCGCAGGCTTTCCTGCACGACGAGAGCCGTAAGGACCTGCCCGCCGACCTGGAAGTTTTTTTCGACGTGATGTCGGTGGTTTTCTATGGTACGGGCGCGAAATTTGATATAGACTATTACCCCAAAGCTTTTATACCACTATATGCTTAATAACCATTACTACTGTATAATCATGGCCGGCGGCATCGGATCCCGCTTCTGGCCCATCAGCCGCGCCGACCAGCCCAAGCAGTTTCTGGATTTCAGCATCCAGGGCCGCTCCTTCCTGCGCCGCACCTACGACCGCATGAAGGTTGTCATTCCCGAGGAGAATATCCTCGTGGTGAGCCTGGAGCGCTACCGGGACCAGGTCCGCGCGCATCTGCCGGAGCTCCCCGAGAAGAATCTGCTGCTCGAGCCCTACAACCGCAACACCGCCCCCTGTATCGCCTTCGCGACCTACGCGATCCTGCAGCGGGATCCGGAGGCCGTCACCGTCGTGACACCTTCCGACCACGCCATCGCCCGCCACGACGTGTTCAACAAGACCCTGCTCGAGGCCCTCGCCTACGCTTCCGGCAGCGATGCGCTCATCACCTTGGGTGTCGTTCCCACGCGGGCGGATTCCAATTTCGGTTACATCCAGATGGCGGGCAAGGCCGAGGACGGCCGCCCCGTCAAGATCAAGACCTTCACCGAGAAGCCCGACGCCGACCTTGCGCACGTGTTCGTGGAGACGAAAGAGTTCCTCTGGAATTCCGGTATTTTCGTCTGGCGCGCGGACGCCATCCGGCAGGCGCTGGAGAAGTACGCCCCCGAAATCACCAACCTTTGGGCCGGGTGGCACGAGGCGCTCGGCACGGACGGCCAGCAGGCCTTCGTGGACCGCATTTACACCGATATGCCCCGCATCTCCATCGACTACGCCGTGATGGAGAAGACGGACAACGCCTGGGTCTATCCCGCGGAGTTCCGCTGGGCCGACATCGGAAACTGGGAGTCCCTCTACGAGTACCTCGCTTATCATGACGAGCGCGGCAACGCCCTGAACCGCACCGCCCGCCGCCTGCTCGTCGACAGCACCGACAACATCGTCTATTCCACCCGTGACGATAAGCTCATGGCCATCCGCGGGTTGGAGGACTTCATCGTCATCGACACCGAAGACGTCTTGATGATCTGCCCGCGCGACGAGCGGAAGCTCAAAGACTTCCTCTCCCGCCTCGCCATGCCCGAATACGAGGAATACCGCTAACCCTTTTCGTCATCCCCGACCGTCCGTCATCCCCGACCTGATCGGGGATCTCCTCCCATTGTCATTCGCCGGCCCTGGACCGGCGAATCTTTTTTCTGGGCTTGCCGCGCGTTGGCGTTGCGGAGGGCGGAGCAGAAATTGGTTTTTCGAGCAACCGCACGAAAAATAATTTCTGGCCGCCCGCGAGGGAAAGGCAAGCCTCCGTTCGCGGGAAGAAAAGATTGTAAATCAACTATTTGTAATTTGAGAAAAATGTCGTATCTTTGCAGCCCGCAAAAATGCGCGGAAACTTATAAAGTATTTATAAACAATTAATTAACAAACCAATGCCTGGATTAATTGGAAAGAAAATCGGAATGACTTCCGTTTTCGGTGCCGACGGTAAGAACATACCGTGCACCGTTATCGAGGCTGGTCCGTGCGTCGTTACGCAGCTGCGTACCATCGAAAAGGACGGCTATGAGGCCGTGCAGCTTGCCTATGGCGAAACTACCGAAAAGCACACCAGCGCGCCCCTGATGGGGCACTTCAAGAAGGCAGGTGTCACCCCCAAGCGCAAGCTGGTCGAGTTCAAGGCCGACTTCGCGGGTGAGCTCGCCCTCGGCACCACGTTCACCGTGGCTGACATCTTCACCGAGGATGTCAAGTTCGTGGACGTGATTGGTACCTCCAAAGGTAAGGGTTTCCAGGGTGTTGTGCACCGTCACCACTTCGCCGGCGTCGGCGGACAGACCCACGGCCAGCACAACCGTCTGCGTCACCCCGGTTCCATGGGTGCATCGTCCTGGCCGTCCCGCGTCCTTCCCGGAATGCGTATGGCCGGTCACATGGGCAACGAGCGCGTGAAGGTCGAGAACCTCGAAGTGCTCAAAGTGCTCCCTGAGAACAATCTTCTCGTTGTCAAGGGTTCCGTCCCCGGAGCCAAGGGTTCTTATGTAATTGTGGAGGCTTAGTGCTATGGAATTAGAAGTTTTGAAAATTGACGGCTCCAAGTCCGGCAAGAAAGTGACGCTCGAGCAGAACGTCTTCGGCATTGAGCCCAACGACCACGCCGTGTATCTCGACGTCGTCCAGTACCTCGCCAACCAGCGTCATGGCAACGCCAAGACCAAGGATCGCAGCGAGAATGCGCACAGCACCAAGAAGCTTGGTCGCCAGAAGGGCGGCGGTGGCGCACGCCACGGTTCCCTCAAGTCGAACATCTTCGTCGGCGGTGGCCGCGTGTTCGGTCCCGTTCCGCGTTTCTATCACAATAAGTTGAACAAGAAGGTCAAGGCCCTTGCCCGCAAGTCCGCGCTGACCTACAAGGCCCAGGAGAATGCCATCATTATCCTCGAGCCGTTCACGATGGATGCACCCAAGACCAAGGAGCTCCTCGCGATCAACAACGCCATCAAGGCCGGTGACCGCAAGGTTCTCTACGTGCTTCCGCAGAATTCCACCAATATCTTTCTTTCATCCCGCAACCTTCCGCAGGTGAACGTCCTCTCCGTTGACGAGATCAACACCTACGCCATCATGAACGCCAACACCCTGGTGCTCTTCGACGGCGTGCAGGACATCCTGGCCGAGCGGAACATGCGCTAAACGTACACGAAGATGGGAATTATCATTAAGCCAATCGTTACCGAGAAGCTGACGGATCAGGGCGAAAAGTTGAACCGTTACGGTTTTATCGTCGATGGTAAAGCCAACAAGCTTCAGATCAAGGACGCCGTGGAGAAGATGTACAACGTCTCCGTGGCCGATGTCAATACGGTGAATTATCACGGCAAGCGCAAGAGCCGCTATACCAAGGCGGGTCTGCTCCGCGGCCGCATGAATCACTTCAAGAAGGCGTACATCACCCTCGCCGGTGATGACAAGATTGATTTCTACGCTAATATTTAAGGGAGGAACAGACAATGGCAGTTAGAAAATTCAAACCGGTTACTCCCGGTCAAAGAAACAAAGTGATCAGCACCTTCGAGGAGATCACCGCGAAGAAACCCCAGAAATCATTGTGTGAGCCTCTCAAGAGCTCCGGCGGTCGTAACAACACCGGTCAGATGACCGTGCGTTACATCGGTGGCGGTCACAAGAGAATGTACCGTATCATCGACTTCCGCCGCGCCAAGGACGAGTGCACCGCCACGGTTCTGACCATCGAGTATGATCCGAATCGCAGCGCCCGCATCGCCCTGGTTCAGTACGAAGACGGAGAGAAGAGATATATCATCGCTCCGAAAGGACTCAAGGTAGGCCAGGTGGTCGCCTCCGGCAGCGGCGTCGCTCCGGAAGTCGGCAACTGCCTCCCGCTCAGCGAAATTCCTGTTGGTACCCTCGTGCACTGCATCGAGCTCCGTCCCGGCCAGGGCGCCGCTATGGCCCGTTCCGCCGGTACGTTCGCGCAGCTCGCCGCCCGCGAAGGGACCCACGCCGTGCTCCGTCTGCCTTCCGGCGAGACCCGCATGGTGCTCGTGTCCTGCCGCGCCACCGTCGGTGAGGTTTCCAACACCGACCACAACCTGGAGAGCCACGGTAAAGCCGGCCGTCGTCGCTGGCTGGGCAAGCGCCCGCACAACCGTGGTGTTGTGATGAACCCGCACGATCACCCGATGGGTGGTGGTGAAGGCCGTGCTTCCGGTGGACACCCGCGTTCCCGTAAGGGTCTCCCTGCAAAGGGCTACAAGACGCGTAATCCGAAGGCCGCTTCCAACAAGTTCATCATCGAGAGAAGAAAGAAATAACAGGAATTAACTTTTGAGATTATGAGTCGTTCTTTAAGAAAAGGTCCCTATATCCAGGAAGCCCTGGAGAAGAGAGTTCTTGCTATGAATGATGGTAGCAAGAAGAAGGAAGTGGTCAAGACCTGGTCCCGTGCCAGCATGATCTCTCCTGACTTTATCGGCCATACGATCGCCGTTCACAACGGGAACAAGTTCATCCCTGTGTACGTCACCGAGCAGATGGTCGGTCACAAGCTGGGCGAGTTCGCCCCTACCCGCAACTTTAGAGGTCATTCAGGTAACAATAAGAAGTAATCATTATGGGAAAGCGTAAAAGACTTATGGCCGAGCGCCTCAAGGAGGCGAAGAAGGTTACAGCTGTTGCCAAGCTGAATGACGTCCCCACCTCTCCCCGCAAGATGCGTCTGGTGGCCGACACCGTCCGTGGTGTTGAGGTCAACCGCGCTCTCGACCTGCTCAAGTTCAGCAAGCGTGAGGCCTCCGTGCGTCTGGAGAAGCTGATCCGCAGCGCCGTCGCCAACTGGGAAGCCAAGAACCCGGAGCAGAGCAAGGAACTGGACAACGGCAACGTTTATGTCAAGACCATCATGGTCGACGAAGGTCGCACGCTGAAGCGCATCCGTCCGTGCCCGCAGGGCCGTGCCGGTCGCATCCGCAAGCGTTCCAACCACGTCACCGTCATCCTCGATGTCAAACAACCAGTGGAGAATAAGTAATTATGGGACAGAAAACTAATCCTATCAGCAACAGAATCGGTATCACCCGTGGTTGGGACTCTAACTGGTGTGGTGGTAACTACGCGGAGAAGATCGCTGAGGACTTCGAGATCCGCAAGTATCTCGGCAACCGTCTGGCCAAGGCCAGCCTCAGCCGCATCGTCATCGAGCGTACCCTCAAGCTCATCACGGTCACGATCTACGCGGCCCGTCCCGGTTTCATCATCGGTAAGGGCGGCACCGAGGTCGACAAACTCAAGGAAGAGCTGAAGAAGGTCACCAAGAAGGACGTGCAGATCAACATCTACGAGGTGAAGCGCCCCGAGGTGGACGCTAACATCGTGGCTGACAGCATCGCCCGTCAGATCGAGGGCCGTGTGTCCTATCGCCGCGCCATCAAGATGGCTATCGCCAACACGATGCGCGTCGGTGCCGAGGGCATCAAGGTGCAGATCAGCGGCCGTGTCGGCGGCGCCGAAATCGCCCGCAGCGAGATGTTCAAGGAAGGCCGCACGCCGCTCCATACTTTCCGTGCCGATATCGACTACGCCCTGGCCGTGGCTCGCACCCAGATGGGTACCATGGGTATCAAGGTGTGGATCTGCAACGGTGAGCGCTATGGCAAGCAGGATCTGACTCCTGCCGCCCTCGCTGCCGCCAATGCGCAGGCTACCGGCCAGAACCGTGGCGGTGGCCGCGGTGGCGACCGTCGTCCCCGCCGGGATGGCGACCGCGACCGTCGTCCGCGTCGCGACAACAAGTAATTAATTGATATTTTTCAATTTATTGCTATATTTGAAGTCGGTTTCGGGGTTCCGGAACCGACTTTTTTAGTAGTGTAAGATAAGTGTTACAAAAATGAAGAAGATTGTTTTGATCGCAGCGGCGGCGCTGGTGGCGCTCGCCGGTTGCAAGCAGCCGTCCAGCGAGGAAGTGCTGAAAGGTTTCCAGGCCGACCTCGAGGCCTGGGAGAATGAGTACAGCGAGTCTGCCAAGCAGGTTCGCGAGGACGCCACGCTCGACAATGCGCAGAAGGCCGAGAAAATCGAGGCCCTGCAGGACGATATTATCAGCAAGCTGACCGACGCCGGCCGCAAGCTGCTGAACAAGTACTACGCCGACACGCTGGTGGCTCCGGCCGTGCTGGACGAGGTCGGCTACTATATGGCCGATGACGAACTGGCCGCCATCTTCGCCAAGATGCCCGAGAATGTGAAGGCGAACAAGTTCGTCTCCCGCATGATCGCGAGCAACACCGCCCGCCTGGCCACGGCCGTGGGCAGCAAGTTCACGGACTTCACCGTGGACCACGTGGCCGGTGTGGACAAGGACGGCAACCCGATCTACGAGAAGAAGAGCCTCTCCGACTTCGTCGGCCAGGGCAAGGTGATGCTCGTGGATTTCTGGTCCCCCTGGTGCCCGCCCTGCAAGGCTGAGCTTCCCAACATCAAGGCCGTCTGGGAGAAATACCACGGCGACGACTTCGACGTGCTGAGCGTCGCGGTCTGGGAAGAGAGCCGCAAGATGGACTGGCGCAACACGATCGACACCGCCAAGGTGTATGGCGTCGCCTGGAACCAGCTGAACAACGGCCACCAGGAGCCGGCCACCCTCTACGGCATCGACGGCATTCCGCACATGATTCTCTTCGACAAGGACGGCACCATCCTCAAGCGCGGCGACGACCTGCGCGGGGCCGCGACGGAGAAAGCCGTCGCCGAGGTCCTTGGACGTTAGGGAGAAAATACAGCTTTTACCGCATTCCCCGGGTGTCTACCGCTATTATGACGCCGCGGGGAATGTGATCTATGTAGGCAAGGCCAAAGACCTGTCGAAGCGCGTCGCGCAGTATTTCGTGGAGCCGGAACGGCTCACGGTCAAGACGCGCCTGCTGGTTTCGCGGATTGCGGACGTGCAGTATTCCGTGGTGGACACCGAGGCGGACGCGCTGCTGCTGGAGAACAACCTCATCAAGCAGTACAAGCCCCGCTACAACATCCTGCTCAAGGATTCCAAGACCTACCCGTGGATCTGCGTGACTGCGGACGAATATCCGAAGGTCTTCCTGACGCGCCGCGTCGTGAAGAACGGCTCCCGCTACTTCGGACCCTACAGCTCCGTGATGCACGCGCGGGCGCTGCTGGAGTTCTTCCGCGAGACCTATCCGCTCCGCTCCTGCAATCTCAAGATCACCTCGGATGCCGTGCTCCGCGGCAAGTTCCGCCCCTGCCTGGATTTCCATATCGGGCGCTGCAAGGGCTGCTGCATCGGGGCCGTCTCGCGCGAGGAGTACGCCGGCTGGATCGACGAGATCGTCCGCCAGCTCTCCGGTGGACTGGGCGGCATCATCCGGGACTACAAGGCGCGGATGACGGCCGCGGCGGACGCGCTCGACTTCGAGTCCGCGCAGCGCTACAAGGAGCGCATCGACGCGCTGCAGCGCCACTACGCGAAGAGCATCATCACGGCCGCCGGCGACCGCGACGTGGACGTGTTCGCCCTGGAGGTCGACGGCGCGGAGGCGTTCGGCAGCTTCCTGCGCATCCGCGGCGGCGCCATCATCCAGTCGCTGAACCTCGGCTTCAAGATGAACATCGAGGAGGACCGCGCGGCGGTGCTGAGCGAGTTCATCGCCGAGATCGCCTCCAAGTTCGGCGCGCTCCAGCGCGAAGTGATCGTCCCCTTTCTGCCCGACGTGGAGCTGGAGGGCGTGGAATTCAAGATCCCCGTGCGCGGCGACAAGCTGGCGCTGCTGGAGCTCGGCGCCAAGAACGCCCGGGAGTTCCGGGCCAATTCGCTCAAGCAGCGCGAGCACACCAACCCCGACGAATACCGGGCCGCCGTGCTCGAAGAGCTGCGCAAGGCTCTGGGGATGCAGGTCGCGCCCGTGCACATGGAGTGCTTCGACAACTCCAACATCCAGGGCACGAACCCCGTGGCCTCCTGCGTGGTGTTCCGCAACGCGGAGCCTTCCAAGAAGGATTACCGCAAATTCAAGATCAAGACCGTGGTGGGCGCGAACGACTACGCCTCGATGAAGGAAGTCGTGAACCGCCGCTACGCGCGCATGCTGGAAGAAGCCCCCGACGACCTGCCGCAGCTGGTGGTGATCGACGGTGGCAAGGGCCAGCTCGATTTCGCCTACCAGGCGCTCTGCGAGCTGGGCATCCAGGACCGCCTGACGGTCGTGGGCCTGGCCAAGCGCCTCGAGGAGGTGATCCGGGTAGGGGATCCGTATCCCCTGTTCCTGGACCGCAATTCCCAGGCGCTCAAGGTGCTGCAGCGCATCCGCGACGAAGCGCACCGCTTCGGCATCACCTTCCACCGCTCGCTGCGCAGCAAGGCCGCCATCCAGTCGGCGCTCCGCGCCATTCCGGGCGTGGGGGAGCAGACGGAGCAGCGCCTGCTGATGCACTTCGGCAGCGTGGCCCGCATCGCGGCCGCCCCGGAGGCGGACCTGGCCGCGCTGGTCGGCCCCGCCCTCGCAAAACGAATTCACGAACAACTCAACCATGAATAAGACAGAGCTTTTCAATAAGATCTTCAACGCCTTCATCCTGATCGGGATGGCGGTGGTGACCATCCTCGTGACGGCCATCAAGCTGGGCGGCGCCGAGAACGGTCAGGCCCTGCTGATCATCGCCGCCGTAGGCTCGCTGGCCGGCGTGCTGGCCAACGTCCTGTCGGCCAACGGCCGCATCCTCACCTTCCTCTTCGGGCTCATCGACGTGACGGTCTACGGTGCCATGTGCCTGGCGGGTGCCAAGTACGGCAACGCCGCGCTGCACCTGCTTTACTTCCTGCCGATGCAGGTGATCGGCTTCGTGCAGTGGAAGAAGCGGGGTGCCGGCGATGGGAAGCAGGTCCGGGCCCGCCGCCTGGACGGCCCGAAATGGCTGCTATACGGCTCCATCTTCCTGGTCGGCCTGGTGGTCGCCTATGTCATCCTCTGCGCCCTGGACAAGACCGAGGCGGCGGGCGTGATCCGCTGGCTGGTCCTGACGGACGCCCTGTCGATGATGTGCAACCTCCTGGGCCAGTACCTCATGTCCACGGCCTACATGGAGCAGTGGATCTTCTGGATCGGCGTCAATATCGCTTCGGTGGTGATGTGGGTGCTGACCTTGCGCCAGACGCCGGACTCTTCCTACGCGCTCATCTATGTGGTAAAATATAGCTTCTATTTACTCAACTCGCTCAACGGCCTGCGTATCTGGCTGGCCCTCAGCAAGGAGGGCGGAAGTTTGGAAAATTGAATTTTTTTCCGTTACTTTGTCCCCGCTATTGACGAAACGAAAGTACTAAATAAAAACCTTTATATCTTTTTAACATCATGGAATACGCAGAAATCGTAGAAAAAGTGAAAGCGATCATCGTCGACAAGCTCGGCGTGGAGCCTTCCGAGGTTACCGAGACCGCTAATTTCACCAATGATCTGGGCGCTGACTCCCTTGACACCGTGGAGCTTCTTATGGAGTTTGAGAAGGTGTTCGGCATCAAGATTCCCGATGAGGAGACCAGCACGATCGCCACGGTCAAGGACGCTTGCGACAAAGTCGCCGAGAAACTTGCCTAATCTGGTTAGAAGATCCGAAAACAAAACCGACCTGCTTCCGCAGGCCGGTTTTTTATTTCCTATATAATAGTCATTCCGGACTGGATCCGGAACCTTAGTCCTGGTTAGGCAGGGCGAAGACAACCTGCAGCGTCGGTGCTTTGTCGGATTCCGGTCCGCACAGCGCGGCGCGGTAGAAGCGGTCGGTGTCCAGCTTGATGGTGATGGACGTGGAGGTTTGGGACATGCTGGCCTGCTGGGCCATCATGGCATAGGTCAGGTAGTTGTTGTAGTAGCTGCCGTAGCCGCTGCCATACCCGCCATAACCACCGTAACCGTAGCCGCCGTACATGCCGTTGTAGTAGCTGGAGTAAGCCAGGTAGTTGAGCATTTCCTGCTGCTCCTTGCTGGCGGTGCTGACCGTGGTCTGGGTCTCCTGGGCCATCACCAGCAGCCAGATGTCATAGTTGCCGGAGAGCAGGTTCTGGGTCGTGGCCTTGTCGGTGGCCGTCTCGTCGATCTTGAGGATCTCCTGCATGTGGTAGGTGATGTCCGGAGCGTAGCACAGCAGCGAACGGTCCACGTCGCCCTGGTTCTCGCTGCTGGAGCTGGCGTCCGTCAGGCCCATGTAAGCCGTGGTATCGTCGTTGACGAGGCGGCAGGTGGGCGAGAGCCGGTAAGGCCAGAAGGTCATTTCCTTATAGTCCTGCGGGAATTCGAAGGGGAAGACCAGCGAGGCTTTGTTGATGATGGCTTCCTTGGGGTCGCCGCCGGCCTTGATGATCGCCTGCTCCACCTGGTGCTTCAGGCTCAGGGCGGAGATGACGGGCTTGAGGCCGCCGCCGCCTTCGATCGCAATGCTCTCGTGAGCGTCGCCGGCGAGGTCGCGGGTCTGCTGGCCCGTGTAATTGAGCGCATACTGCGGGAAGGTTCCCGTGTAGGCTTCAAACAGGGAGTCGATCTGGAAGAAATCGGCAGCGCCGTACCAGAAGAGCACCGTCGTGTCCTTGCGGACGCCGTCGAACTCGGCTTCGTAGTTTAGGGTCGCGACGTTGCCCATGATGTAGCCGTGGTCCTTGTCGTAAGACATCTGGACATCCAGCATATCAATGCGGCCGCCGTCCTCTTTCGGGACTTCGGTCTCCAGGTAGATGCCCGGGAACTTGGCGAGGTAGGTCTCGATGTCCTTGAGGTCGTCCTGGGTGATCTGCAGATATTTCTTGCCGAATTCTTCGGTGAATTCAAAGGTCAGGGAATCGGTGCCGTTGAAGACCGGCGTGCCCTTCGTGATGCTCTTCATGCCGTGCGGGATGGGCGTGTTGATGTCGTAGTCGACTTCCGGATCCAGCGCGGTCTCCAGACCGTAGACGTGCACCCGCTGCAGGATGTTCTCCTGCGTGGGGTCCAGGAAGCAGGTGGTGTCGCGGGCGGCGGAGAAGCGGAAGCGCCTGAAGACGGGGTCCTTGCCCATGTCGAGCGTGTCCTGGAAGAGCGGGATAAGGGTCACGGCGCTGGCGCGGGTGGTCAGGCCGTATTCCGGCTCGCGGATGGCGCCGATCGTGATGCGCGAATCGGAGTAGCCGGACAGGTTGTCCGCCATCTGCATGGAGATGCCTTCCAGGGGAATCTCCGCCGTATGGAAAGTATAGGTCTCCACGGTAGGAACCAGGTTCCCGCCGAGGGTGCTGTTGGTTTCAATGCAGGAATAGCAGCAGAGCAGGGCCGCTGCCAGCGCAAGGAATCTTGTCTTCATCTTAAAGTTCATCGTAAAAACTGCAGTACGAGTCGACGTAGCTGCCATCTTCCAGGGCCTTGCGGTCGTAGGGGAGGATCGGGAGTCCGAGCGACTTGCAGTGGTCCACAATCTCCGGTTCGACCTTGTCCGCAGCGAGGATGACGCCATCGGCGTACTGGACGGCCAATTTAGCAAGATTTATGCCAGTGGGGTCCTCGAGGAGCGCCACGTCCTCGCGAGTGAGACCGCCGAAGCAGGCCTTCTCCGCGAAGGCCGGATGGAACGGCTCCTTCGGGGTGTCGTCGTAGAGCGACAGGACAATCTTGCTGGAGGAGAAAATGGGATCGTCTTTATAGGCTTTCTTGAGATAGGCGGGGAGTAGGTGGGAGATCCAGCCCTGGCAGTGGATGACATCCGGCGCCCAGCGGAGCTTCTTGACCGTCTCGAGCACGCCGCGCGCGAAGAAGATCGTCCGTTCGTCATTGTCCTCGAAGGCCTTGCCGGAGGCGTCGCAGAAAGTCTGCTTGCGGCGGAAGTAGTCTTCGTTGTCAATGAAGTAGACCTGGATGCGCGCGGAGGAGATGGAGGCGACCTTGATGATCAGCGGCCGGTCCACTTCCGCGATGATGATGTTCATGCCCGAGAGGCGGATGACTTCGTGGAGCTGGTTCTTGCGCTCGTTGATGCAGCCGTAACGCGGCATGAATGAGCGGATTTCGCGCTTGCGCTCCTGGATGCCCTGCGGGAGGTATCGTCCGACATGTGCGATATCCGACTCCGGAAGATACGGAAAAATCTCGGAGTTGACGAAGAGGATTTTCTGCTTAATATCGCTCATATCCACAAAGATAAGAATTTTTTTCCAATTATATGTCTTTTCATTATCTTTGAGGTCTAAATTGGTGGAATATGGCCCGACCGGAGAAAAAGTTGCTACGGAAGCGTATCGTGCATGCGTATCTCTCCAGCGTGATCAGCATCAGCCTTGTGCTGCTGCTGACCGGTATCGCCGCCCTGCTCGTGCTCAATGCGCACGGCGTGACGAAATACCTCAAGGAGAACATGCGCATTTCGGTCCTCCTGCGGGACGACGCCACCGAAGGCCAGGCCTGCGAATGGGCAGCCGCCCAGGAGGCCCTTCCCTATGTGCGCTCCACGCGCGTCATCACGCGCGAAGAGGGCGCCGAGGAGCTGAAGGCGATGCTGGGCGAGGATTTCCTGGATGTGTTCGAAACCTCCCCGGTCCCCCTGTCGGTGGACGTGACGCTGAACGCGGACTATGTCCAGAAGGACAGCCTCGCGCTGGTGACCAAGGCCCTGGCGGCCTCCCCGCTGGTGGATGAGGTGGAGACGCAGCAGACGGTGGTGGAGGCGCTGACCTCCAACCTGGCGCGGATCTCCATCGTGCTGGGCGTTTTCATCCTCCTGCTGCTGTTCATTTCGTTTGTCCTCATCAACAATACCGTGCGCGTGAGCGTGTTCGCCCGGCGCTTCACCATTCATACGATGAAACTGGTCGGGGCCACCCGCGGCTTCATCCGGGCGCCTTTCGTGCGTGCGGCGGTGCTGCAGGGGCTGGTGTCCTCGGTGCTGGCCGTCGGGATGCTGTGGGCCCTGCTGGAGGCGCTGCGCCGCTCGTTCCCCGAGCTGCTCGCCATCGTGGACCTGCAGCAGCTGCTGATCGTTTGCGGCATTGTTGTTGCGTGTGGTATCCTGCTTTGCGTGATTTCCACCTGGATGGTGGTGAACCGGCTGGTTGCCGCCCCCAAGGATGACCTTTATTATTGAGACATGGAAAAGAAAGATAAAATGGCCCTGGATGCCAAGGGGCTGAAACTGATGCTCGCGGGCCTGCTCGTCATGGCGGCCGGCTACATCCTGATGATGGGCGGCGGGTCCGACGACCCGCAGGTCTTCAATGAAGCTATGTTTGACTTCCGCCGGCTCGTGGCCGCCCCCGTGGTGATTGTCGCGGGCATCGTCGTCGAGGTGATCGCCATCGTGGGCGTGTGCAAGAAAAAGAAATAGCATGGAGTGGTTTGAAGCTTTGATCCTCGGCCTGGTACAGGGCCTGACGGAATTCCTGCCGGTGAGCAGCAGCGGCCATCTGGCCATTGGTAAAGCCCTGCTGGGCGTCGAGCCTTCGGGCGACCTTATTTTCGAAGTCACGGTCCACGCCGCTACGGTCCTCGCGACCATCGTGGTCTTCCGGAAAGAGATCTGGAAACTGCTCTGCGGCCTGTTCAAATTCAAGTATAACGACGAGACGGACTACATCGCCAAGATCATCGTTTCGATGATCCCGGTGTTCGTGGTCGGCATGTTCTTCAAGGACCAGGTGGAGGAAGCCTTCAACTCGATGCGGGTGGTGGGCGTGTGCCTGCTGGTCACGGCTCTGCTTCTGACCTTGTCCGACTGGCTTTCCGTACGCGTGCATGCGGCTATGAAGGAAAGCCGCAACGGCATCAATTTCTGGCAAGCCTTCGTCGTGGGCATCGGCCAGGCCTGCGCAGTGCTGCCCGGCCTGTCCCGCTCCGGGACGACCATTTCGACCGGTCTGCTGTGCGGCGTGAAACGCGAGAGCATGGCTCAGTTCTCCTTCCTGATGGTGCTGGTCCCCATTCTCGGGGAGACGTTTCTTGACGTGGTCGACGGCGAGATGGCCGCCTCGGCGGTCGGGACGCTGCCCCTGCTGGTGGGCTTCGTGGCCGCATTCTTCTCCGGCCTCTTCGCCTGCCGGGTGATGATCGCCCTGGTGCGCAAGGCGCAGCTCAAGTGGTTCGGCCTCTACTGCGCGCTCGCCGGTCTGTTGGTCCTGATCTTCCTGGCCTGATGGCGGAACGGAACCTCATATATTTCGTAGCGGATGTCCACCTCGGCCGCCGGGCGGAGACCAAGGCGGAAGTGGAGGCGCGTTTCCTCGCCTTCCTCAAGGGCCTGCCCGTGGAGTCGGTCTCCCGGCTGTATCTGCTGGGCGATATCTGGGATTTCTGGTACGAGTACCACGACGTGATGCCCCGCGAGGGACTGCGCGTCGTGGCGGAGCTGATCCACCTGATGGACGAAGGCGTTGAGGTGTGGTTCTGCCCCGGCAACCATGACATCTGGACTTTCTCCCTGTTCAAGGAACTCGGGTTCCATTATTTCGAGCAGCCGCTGTTCGTCCGCCTGGGCGACAAGGATTTCTGCCTCGGCCACGGCGACCTGCTGGGCGGCGCGACGCGGGGCTATGCTTTCCTGCTTAAGATTTTCCACTGCCACTTCCTCCAGCGGCTCTTCGCCGCCATCCACCCGACGCTGGCTTTCCGCTGGGCGCGCGCCTGGTCCAAGTCCAGCCGCGACAAGCATCCGAACCACCGGTTCCGGGGCACGGAAGAGTTTCTGTATCAATTTGCTGCGCAGACGGAGCAGGAGCGCCACGTGGACTATTTCGTGTTCGGGCACTACCACGATTCCGTGGACATGACGCTCCCCGGGGGAGCGAAGCTGTTCGTGTTGGATAATTGGGAGGAAGGGGGGATGCCCTGCGCGGTCTTTAACGGTTCTTCTTTCGAACTTCGGTCTCCAGCGTCTCCCGCTGAATGACGACTTTCGCCGGGCGCTCCATGAAGATGGAGTAGTAGAAGGCGTCCCACTGCCCGGAGTCCCAGATTTTGCACAGCTCTTCGATCTTGGCGTCCTCGCCCTTGGTGGGGTCGTAGCGCGTCTTGAGGTTCTGGGAGAAGAGCTTGGCCACGAGCTGCCAGAAGTTGGCGGCCAGGCCGTTTTCATAGGTTTTGATGATGGTGAAGGCGCTCATTCCGCATTCGCGGTCGATCAGGCGCATGAGGACCAGTCCCTGGGTGACGGTCATGTGGCGGATGTCCTGTTCGAAGAGGCGGAAGAGCTCTTTCTCGACGTCGTTGATGTAGCGGGTGCGCTCGGAGCGCTTGGTCGCGTCGGCGGCGATGGTGCTGTCCACCTGGGCCATCATTTTACGGCCTACAAGCGCGTAGGGATAGACTTTGTTGAAGTTGTAGACCAGCTTGTAGTACTTGCGCCAGTCGCCGTCGCGCATCCTTTTCCCCTTCGGGAAAATCCACACCGGGTCGAGCGTCTCCATGAAGACGGTGTCGCCCTTTTCGTCCAGCTCGAAGTACATCGGCGTGCCGGTCACGGGCCGGCGCGACTGCTGCCGGGCCGCGCGCAGGGCCTCCTGCGCGGCCTCGGACTGCGCCCGCGCCGGCAGCCACGCCGCCGTCGCCAGCACCAACAGTATGAGCCATCGGCCTTTCATCGAAAGGCAAAGATAACAAATTCCATGCTATTGATGCGCCGTTGGAAAGCTGTGGTTGAGGTCGGTCGAAAATGTCGGAAAAAAGTTTTCGACAAGGTTTGTAAGTGATTGAGGAATGTGGAGTTGACCTGCGAGATTTTGTGTCGAAAAAGTTTGAAAAATTTTGCAAAACATGATGCTAATTCAATATTTTTTACTAAATTTGCAGTCCCAAAAACTGGCTTCTAACCGCGTAAGAAGCTGATTTTGAGAACTTTAAGCGATAATTATTTTAAAAGTAATACTGAGATGTTACAACCTAAGAGAACAAAGTTTAGAAGGGAACAGAAGAACCGCATGAAGGGCAACGCCCAGCGCGGCAACCAGCTCGCGTTCGGTTCCTTCGGCATCAAGACCCTTGAGAATTGCTGGCTGACCGCCCAGCAGATCGAAGCTGCCCGTCAGGCTATCTCCCGTCGGATGAACCGTGAGGGTCAGATCTGGATCCGTGTCTTCCCTGTGAAGCCGATCACCAAGAAGCCGCTCGATACCCGTATGGGTAAAGGTAAGGGCGATCCGTACGCATTCGTCGCTCCGATCACCCCGGGCCGCATCATCTTCGAAGCCGAGGGCGTTTCCCTCGAGACCGCCAAAGAGGCCATGCGCCTTGGCGCCAACAAGCTCCCGATCGCGACCAAGTTCGTCGTCCGCCGGGATTATGTCGAATAATTAATGGAGAAAGAGTAATGAAAGCAGCTGAAGCACGCGAAATGTCTGTAGCAGACCTGCGCGACCGCATCCAGATCGAGAAGAGCAATCTCGACACCATGAAAATCAATCACGCGATTTCTCCGTTGGAGGACACTTCCAAAATCAGTAAGACCAGAAGGGATATCGCCCTCATGATCACGATCCTTGCTGAGAAAGAAAAACAGAATTAAATCAGACAATCATGGAAAGAAATCTTCGTAAGGAAAGAATCGGAGTGGTGGTCAGCAACAAGATGGATAAGACCATCATCGTTGCCGTTGAAATTAAAGAGAAACATCCCTTGTACGGCAAGTTCGTCAAGAAGACCACCAAGTTCGTTGCCCAGGACGACAAGAATGAGTGCGGTGAGGGTGATACCGTCCGCATCATGGAGACCCGTCCGCTGAGCAAGACCAAGAACTGGAGATTAGTTGAAATCATCGAAAAAGCAAAATAGTACACTATGATACAGCAGGAAACACGTTTACAGGTGGCCGACAACAGCGGTGCAAAGGAAGTCCTCTGCATCCGCGTCCTTGGCGGTACCCACCATCGTTATGCGACTGTCGGCGACACGATCGTCGTCGCCATCAAGAGCGCTATCCCTGGCTCTGACGCCAAGAAGGGCACCGTTTCGCGCGCTGTC
The DNA here is from genome assembly GCA_902768985.1 of uncultured Bacteroidia bacterium. Taxonomy (GTDB): domain Bacteria; phylum Bacteroidota; class Bacteroidia; order Bacteroidales; family UBA932; genus Cryptobacteroides. The sequence goes on from CACXNA010000020.1 coordinate 24,893, forward strand.
GTGGTCCGCACGAAGAAGGAGATCCGTCGCGCTGACGGTTCCTATATCCGTTTCGACGACAACGCCTGCGTCCTTCTGAACAATGCAGGCGAACTCCGCGGCACCCGTATTTTCGGCCCTGTGGCCCGCGAGCTCCGCGAGAACTTCATGAAGATCGTTTCACTGGCACCGGAGGTCCTTTAATTAATAAGCATTATGAAAAAGTTACATATTAAGAAAGGCGACACCGTGTATGTAAATGCCGGTAACGACAAGGGAAAGACCGGCAAGGTTCTTTCCGTCGACCCGCAGGCCGATCGCGCCGTGGTCGAAGGCGTCAATATGGTGAGCAAGCACACCAAGCCGAATTCCAAGCAGCCTCAGGGCGGCATCGTCAAGCAGGAGGCTCCCATTCACATTTCCAATCTCAATCTTCTTGACCCCAAGACGAACACCCCGACCCGCGTGGGTTACCGGATGGACGGCGACAAGAAGGTCCGTTACGCTAAAAAATCTGGGGAGGAGATCAAGTAATTATGGCTAAGAAAAAAGAAACCGTAGAGGTCGTCGCGACGCCCGCAGGTTACACTCCTGCCCTCAAGCTGACCAAGCAGTTCTCCTATACCACCCCGATGCAGGTTCCCCGTCTGCTCAAGATCACCATCAACGAGGGTGTCGGTGACGCCACCCAGGACAAGAAGATCGTTGAGGAGGCCGCTGAGGAGCTCTCCATCATCACTGGCCAGAAGGCTATCATCACGATGTCCAAGAAGGACGTCTCCAACTTCAAGCTCCGTCGCGGCATGCCGATCGGTACCAAGGTTACCCTTCGCGATGTCAAGATGTACGAGTTCCTTGAGAAGCTCATCCGCGTCGCCCTGCCGCGTATCCGCGACTTCAACGGCGTTGCTGAGAACATGGACGGTCAGGGCAACTACACCCTCGGCCTCAAGGAGCAGATCATCTTCCCGGAGATCGATATCGACAAGAACCCGCGCATCCACGGCCTGGAGATCACCTTCGTGACCACCGCCCGTACCGATGAGGAGTGCCACGCGCTGCTCGCTGCGTTCGGTCTGCCTTTCAAGAAACATAACAAATAAGATACTATGGCAAAAGAATCAATGAAAGCCCGCGAAGTAAAACGCGCGAAAATGGTTGCTAAGTATGCTGAGAAGAGAAAGGCCCTCAAAGAGGCCGGCGATTGGGCTGCCCTTGACAAGCTCCCCAAGAACTCTTCTTCCGTTCGCCTTCACAACCGCTGCTCCCTCACGGGTCGTCCCAAGGGATATATGCGGGCGTTCGGCATCAGCCGTATCCAGTTCCGCGAGATGGCCAGCAACGGTCTCATCCCGGGTGTCAAGAAGGCAAGTTGGTAATAAATAAAAGTAAGAAACAATATGACTGATCCGATCGCAGATTATCTCACCAGGATCCGCAACGCCTATATGGCCGGCAAGAAGGTCGTGGAGATTCCTTCCTCCAAGATGAAGGTCGCCATCACCCAGATCCTGTGCGAGAAGGGCTATATCCTCAGCTACAAGGTGGTTGAGGGCACCCCTTTCAATACCATCAAAATCGCTCTGAAGTACCACCCGCAGACCAAGATGGCCGCCATCAAGAAGATTGAGCGCGTGTCCACTCCGGGTCTCCGCCAGTACACGGGTGTCGACGACATGCCGCGCGTCCTCAACGGCCTCGGCATCGCCATCCTGTCCACCCCGAAGGGCGTCATCACCGACAAGGAAGCCAAGGAGCTTGGCGTCGGCGGTGAGGTTATTTGCTACGTTTATTAATCTCTAAAGTAATAGATAATGTCACGAATTGGTAAATTGCCTGTAAGCCTTCCGTCCGGTGTGAGCGTCGAGCTCCTGCCCGGCAACGTGCTGAAGGTTAAAGGACCTCACGGTGAGCTGTCCCAGAAGATTGATGCGGACATCAAGGTCACTGTTGAGGACAATCAGATCAAGTTCGAGCGTCCGACCGACCAGCCTCGTCACCGCTCCATGCACGGTCTCTACCGCGCCCTGGTGCACAACATGGTCGTCGGCGTGTCCGAGCAGTTCACTACCCAGCAGGAACTGGTGGGTGTCGGTTACCGTGTGGCCGCTGCCGGCCAGCTGCTGACCTTCTCCCTCGGTTATTCCCACGAAATCCAGCTGATGCTTCCGAAGGAAGTCACCGCCGAGGTGCCCGACGTCAAGAAGGGCGAGAACCCTCGTCTCGTGCTGAAGAGCTGCGACAAGCAGCTTCTCGGCCAGGTGGCTGCCAAGATCCGTTCTTTCCGCAAGCCTGAACCGTACAAGGGCAAGGGTATTAAGTTCGTTGGCGAGACGCTTCGCCGTAAGGCCGGTAAGACCGCCGCAGCTAAATAATAGGAGGATAGAATTATGGCACTTAGTAGAATTGAAAGAAGAAGAAGGATTCACTTCCGTATACGCAAGCACGTCAACGGCACCGCTGAGAAGCCCCGCATGGTGGTCTTCCGCAGCAACAAGCAGATCTACGTGCAGGTGGTCGACGACGAGCAGGGCAAGACGCTTTGCGCCGCCGCTTCCAACGACAAGGAGCTTGCCGCACAGTGCAAGGGCAAGAACGGCATTGAAGCTGCTGCCGTGGTCGGCAAGGCCATCGCGGAGCGCTGCAAGGCGAAGGGTATCACCGCGATCTGCTTCGACCGTGGCGGCTACCTCTTCCACGGTAGAGTTAAAAGTTTGGCAGATGCTGCCCGTGAAGGCGGCCTCGTATTCTAAGAGTTAAGACTATGGCAAATACTAATGTTAAGAGAGTAAAGACGTCTGACCTTGAGCTCAAGGACAGACTGGTCGCCATCCAGCGCGTCACCAAGGTGACCAAGGGTGGTCGTCACTTCCGCTTCGCTGCCATCGTCGTCGTCGGTGACGAGAACGGTGTCGTAGGCTATGGTCTTGGCAAAGCGAACGAAGTCACTGCCGCGATTGCGAAGGGTGTGGAAGATGCGAAGAAGAATCTGGTGAAGATTCCCGTCATCAACACCACCATCCCGCACGAGCAGGAGGCGAAATTCGGTGGTTCCCGCGTGTTCATGAAGCCCGCAGCGCCCGGTACCGGTGTTAAGGCCGGTGGTGCTATGCGTGCCGTGTTCGAGTCTGTCGGTGTGCAGAACGTGCTGGCGAAGTCCAAGGGTTCTTCCAACCCTCACAACCTCGTCAAGGCGACTGTCCTGGCGCTCACCCAGATGCGCGACGCTTACACCGTGGCCGGTCTCCGCGGCGTTCCTATGAATAAGGTTTTCAACGGCTAGGAGGACACGACTATGGCAAAGTACAAAATTACCCAGATTATCAGCACCAACGGAGAGACCCGTCGCCAGAAGGACAACCTTCGTTGCCTCGGCATCCGCGGCATGCACAAGACCGTGGAGGTGGAGAAGACCCCGATTACCGAGGGTCAGGTCGCCAAGATCGCCCATCTCTGCAAAGTTGAAGTTATTGACTAAAGGAGGACCTGAGAGATGAAACTTAATAATTTGACACCTGCTGCGGGTTCTACCCATACCAGCAAGAGAGTCGGTCGCGGTCAGGGTTCCGGTAAGGGTGGCACCGCCACCCGCGGTACCAAGGGTGCCCAGGCCCGCGCCGGTTACGAGCACAAGATCGGTTTCGAAGGCGGCCAGATGCCGCTGCAGCGCCGTCTGCCGAAGTTCGGCTTCAAGAACCCGACCCGCGTCGAGTACAAGGCCATCAATGTCTCTGACATCGAGGCTCTTGCCGCCGCCACCGGGCTCAAGGAGCTGGGCCTTGCGGAGATCGTGTCCGCCGGCCTCGCCGGCAAGAACGACCTTGTGAAGGTGCTTGGCAACGGAGAGATCAAGGCTGCCGTCACGGTGAACGCCAACGCTTTCTCCAAGTCCGCTATCGCCAAAATCGAGGCTGCCGGTGGTAAGGCGGTCGTAATCGAATAGTCATGAAGAAGTTTATCGAGACCATCAAAAACATCTTCAAGATCGAGGAGCTCCGCAAGAGACTCGTCTACACGTTCCTGCTGATCCTGGTTTACCGTTTCGGCTGCTTCGTGGTGCTTCCGGGCATTGACGCGTCCATGCTGGCCAACCTCCAGAGCAACACGCAGGAAGGCCTCGTCGGCCTCCTGAACATGTTCTCCGGTGGTGCCTTCGGTAACGCTTCGATCTTCGCGCTGGGTGTGATGCCGTACATCTCGGCATCCATCGTCATCCAGCTGCTGGGCGTCTTCGTCCCGTATTTCCGCAAACTCCAGATGGAGGGCGAGAGCGGGCGCAAGAAGATGAACCAGATGACGCGGTGGCTGACCATCCTCATCATCTGCATCCAGGGCCCGGCCTACATGGCCGCCGTGCACAACCAGATTCCCGCCGCCGCTTTCGTGGCCGTGAACCAGCTCGGTTGGAGCAACTTCATGTTCAACCTCGTGTCCACCGTCATCCTGATGGCCGGCTCGATGTTCGTGATGTGGCTCGGTGAGCGCATCACCGACCGCGGTATCGGCAACGGTATCTCCCTGATCATCATGATCGGTATCGTGGCCCGTCTGCCTTACGCCCTGATGGCTGAAATCCAGGAGAAGGTCTCCACCAACAACGGTGGCGTCATCCTCCTGATCGTGGAGCTCCTGCTCTGGTTCTTCGTGATCGTGGCTGCGATTGCGCTGGTCCAGGCTGTCCGCCGCGTTCCCGTGCAGTACGCCAAGCGCGTGATCGGCAACAAGCAGTACGGCGGTGTCCGCCAGTACATCCCGCTGAAGATCAACGCCGCCGGCGTGATGCCTATCATCTTCGCCCAGGCCCTGATGCTCTTCCCGCTCATCTTCTCCCGCTGGGACGCTACGCGCGGACTTGCGGCGACGCTGGGCAACTATCAGGGTTTCTGGTATAACTTCATTTTCTTCATCCTCATCGTGATCTTCACGTACTTCTACACGGCCGTTACCGTCAACCCGACGATGATGTCCGAGAGCATGAAGCGGGATGGAGGATTCATCCCTGGTGTGAAGCCGGGCAAGAAGACCGTGGAGTACCTGGACGGTATCATGTCCAAGGTGACCCTCCCGGGCTCCATCTTCCTCGGCATCATCGCCATTCTCCCTGCCATTGCGCGGATTTTCGGTGTCACCAACGCGTTTGCGAGCTTCTACGGCGGTACTTCGCTGCTGATCCTCGTGGGTGTGGTTCTCGACACGCTGCAGCAGGTGGAAAGTTATTTGCTGATGCGCCACTACGACGGTCTGATGAAGACCGGCCGTCTGAGCGGGCGCTCAGGTATGTAGTTCTTTGAATAAATTGAACGGTTGTGATCAAGCCTAAGACTGAAGAAGAGATCGAGCTGCTGCGCGAGAATGCCATCATCGTCTCGAAGACGTTGGCGGAAGTCGGTAAAGCGGTTGCCCCTGGTGTGACAACGAAAACGTTGAATAAGGTGGCCGAGACTTTCATTCGCGATCACGGTGCGATTCCCAGCTTTCTCGGTTTCGAGGGCTTCCCGGCAGCCATCTGTGCCTCTGTCAACGATGTCGTGGTCCACGGTTTTCCGTCCGACTATGTCCTCAAGGAGGGCGACATCGTCAGCGCGGACATCGGCACGCTCTACAAGGGCTATAACGGCGACTCGTGCTACACCTTCCCCGTCGGGGAGGTGTCGCCCGAGACCCGCAAGCTCCTGGACGTGACGAAGGCTTCGCTCTACAAGGGCATCGAGGCGGCTGTCGCGGGTGCGCGGATCGGAGATATCGGATACGCGGTGCAATCGTACGCTGAATCATTCGGTTTTTCCGTCGTCCGCGAACTTGAAGGACACGGAATCGGCCGGGAGATGCACGAGAATCCGGGTGTGCCCAACTACGGGCGTCCGGGTCGCGGCACCCACCTGGTGGACGGAATGGTCTTGTGTATTGAGCCGATGATCAACGCCGGCGGCAAGGCGGTCTATCTGGACAGAAACGGATGGGCCGTGCACACCGCCGACCACAAGAATTCGGCCCACTACGAGCTTACGGTTGTTGTCCGGAAAGGCCGGGCCGAGCAGCTCTCAACCTTCGATTTTATCGAGAAAGATGGCACGATTAAATTTTAAAGTGAT
>CACXNA010000021.1 GCA_902768985.1 uncultured Bacteroidia bacterium
CACTGGGTCTCCTGCGGGCACACGCGGCCGCAGACGGCGGGCAGGGAAGAATCTTCCGCAATCACCGCGGCGGCGCCGGCGATGTTGCCCTGGGCGAGTTCCGCGATGAAACGCGGAATCTGCAGGCCCACCGGGCACGCCGTCATACAGCGCGGGTTCTTGCAGTTCAGGCAACGGGAGGCCTCCAGGAGCGCCTCCTCCTTGTTGTAGCCGTAGCACACTTCTTCGAAATTGGTGGCGCGGACCTTCGGGTCCTGCTCGCGCACCGGCACACGGGGAATCTTGTTTGCCATATTACTTGCCCCTCCCTATTTTACAAACATGTTTCTCATTGGCCTCGGCCTCCTCGGCCTTGTACTGGCCCTGACGGCGCATGGCCTCGTCGAAATCGACCTGGTAGCCGTCGAACTCCGGACCCTCGACGCACGCGAAGCGCGTCTTGCCGCCCACGCTCACGCGGCAGGCGCCGCACATGCCGGTGCCGTCCACCATCAAGGTGTTGAGGCTCACGATGGCGGGAATGCCCAGCTTCTTGCAGGTGAGGGTGGTGAATTTCATCATGATCATCGGGCCGATGATGACGGCCTGGGTGTATTTGTGTCCTTCCGCGACGACATGCTCGAGCATGTTCGTGCCCATGCCATGGAAGCCTTCGGAACCGTCGTCCGTGCAGATGAAGAGATTGTCGCAAACCGAACGCATCTCCTCCACGTAAATCAGCAGGTCCTTGGTCTTGGCGCCGATGATGACGTCCACGGGAACGCCGTGCTCCTTCAGCCACTTGGCCTGCGGATACACAGGAGCCGTACCCACGCCGCCGGCGATCAGGATATAGCGCTGCTTCGCCAGTTCTTCGGGAGCCATCGAAACGAACTCGGAGGGCAGACCCAACGGGCCGACCACGTCGGCAAACGCCTCACCGGGCTCATAGGCAATGATATCGGTGCTGGACGCGCCGATCTTCTGCGTGACAATGGTCACAGTCCCCCGTTTCGCATCGAAATCACTGATGGTCAACGGGATCCGTTCGCCCTTCTCGTCCGCGCGGACGATCAGGAACTGGCCCGGCTGGGCGGCTGCTGCGAGCCGCGGGGCCTCCACCTTCATCCGGCAGATCGCCGGAGTCAGCATCTCTTTGGAAAGGATTTGATACATAGCTTTCAAATATACACAAAAAATCCCCGAATTGTTCTCTATTCGGGGACTTTTTATGTAGGCTTGCCGCGTGCGTTGGCGTTGTGGAGGGCGGAGCAGAAATTGGTTTTTCGAGCAACTGCACGAAAAATAATTTCTGGCCGCCCGCGAGGGAGGCAAGCCGGCTAATTAGAACCTGTAGCGCAGACCGAGGGCGAAGCCGTCCCAGCCGAAGCCACCGTGCATGAAGTAGAAGGCCGGACGCCAGTCGAGCGAGACGTTCATCGGAATGGACGGAATCTCGAACTCGACACCGAGCTGACCGACGACGCCAAGGTTGAAGCCGGAAGCATCCTTGTCCGTCCAGGCACCCAGCTGAACACCGGGACCGACGTAGAAGTTGCAAATGCCGGAATTGGCGAGGATGAAGTCATAGACACCGGTCACATAAAAACCGTGTCCGGCGAGGAAACCGAGATCAGCCTCAATGAAACCGGCACCGGTGGTGTGCTGGTAGGAAAGTTCTCCACCATAACCGGCACGGACACCCAGGGCGCGCGGCTGCGCGGAAGCGACGGCGGCAAAAGCGAGCACGCCGACGAGAATAGCGATCAACTTTTTCATGAACAGTTAGTTATTTGGGGTTAATAATTAAACGATTCCGGAGAAGCCGAGAAAGGCCATCGCCATGATACCCACGGTGATGAGCGCGATCGGCAGTCCCTTGAAAGCCTTGGGCACGTCGTTGCCCGCCAGGTGCTCGCGCAGGCCGGCGAACAGGCACATAGCGAGGCCGTAGCCGAGCGAGGTGGCCACGGCGTACACCACGGCCTCGCCGAGGTTGAACATGTGCGGCGCAGCGCCGCCCAGGGCGAATTCCTTGGTCACCACGGTGATGGCCACGCCGAGCACGGCGCAGTTGGTGGTGATCAGGGGCAGGAAGATGCCGAGGGCCTGATAGAGCGACGGACTGATCTTCTTCAGCACGATCTCCACCATCTGCACGAGGGCGGCGATCACGAGGATGAAGGAGATGGTCTGCAGGAACTCCAGGCCGAAAGGCACCAGCAGGTACTGGTTCAGCAGGTAGGTCACCACGGTGGCGAGTGTAATCACGAAGCAGACCGCTCCGGACATGCCCGTGGCCGTGGACAGCTTGTTGGACACGCCCAGGAAAGGACAGATGCCCAGGAACTGCGCCAGCAGGATGTTATTGACGAAAATCGCCGAAACGAAGATAAGGAAGTATTCCATGGCGCACTACTTTTTAGCAAGATACTTGTTGAACAGGACCATCAGGAAGCCGAGCACCAGGAAGGCGCCGGGCGCCATGACGAAGGCGAGGATGCCGTCGCCGGAGATGAACTTCCAGCCGAAGACGGCGCCACTGCCGAGGATCTCACGGACAATGCCGATGACCGTCAGCGAAGCGGTGAAGCCCAGGCCGACGCCGAGGCCGTCGAGAGCGGACTCACCCACGCCGTGTTTGTTGGCAAAGCCTTCCGCACGACCCAGGACGATACAGTTCACGACGATCAGCGGGATGAACAGGCCGAGCGTCTCATAGACCGCAGGCGTGAAGGCCTGCATGAGGAGCTGGAGCACGGTCACGAAGGTCGCGATCACGGTGATGTACACCGGGATGCGGACTTTGTCGGGCACCATCGGCGCCAGCAGAGAGATCACGATATTGCTGAGGATCAGCACGAACATGGTCGCGAGCCCCATCTCCAGACCGTTCATCGCGGAGGTGGTGGTGGCGAGCGTCGGACACATGCCGAGCACCAGCACGAAGGTCGGGTTGTTCTTGACGAACCCGTCGGTTACGAAATGCAACTTACTCATTGCTCAGCCCTCCATCATTCAGTTGGTTGAACACGGCCACGGCGTTGGAAACCGCCAGCGCATACGCGCGGGAGGTAATCGTGGAGGCCGTGATGGCGTCCACGTCGCCGCCGTCCTTCTTCACCGCGAGGCTCTTCGCCGCCGGGTCGAAACCCTGGAACTGCGCGATGAAATGCTCGTCGGTGGTGCACTTGGCACCCAGGCCCGGCGTCTCGCTGTGCGAGAGGACCGTGGTGTTATGGATCGTACCGTCTTCGGCAATACCCACCATCAAGGAGAGGATGCCGCCGAAGCCGGAGGTCGCGGAGATAATCGCGACGCCCGTCCCCGGGACGCGGTAATACGTGTAATTCGCGCCGTTCAGCTCGATAGTACCGAGCTCGGGCTCCGCCGTGAAGGCGGGCAGCACGCGGGCGATGGAAGCGGTGGTCTTGGCCTTGGCCGCTTCGTCGATCGGCTCCTTGGTCAGGGCGTAGGCGCCGCCGACCACGGCCGAGCAGATGAGGCACACGGCCGACAGGCAGAGTGCCATGTTCTTCAGTGTAGATTGAGCTGCCATCTTATGCCCTCCCGTATTTCTTTTGGTGGAACCACATGTTCAACAGCGGCACGGTGCAGTTCATCAGCAGGATGGCGAACGACATGCCCTCCGGATAGGAGCCGAAGTAGCGGATCATCATCGCAATCACACCGATGCCGATGCCGTAGATGACGCCGCCCAGGGTGCTCATCGGAGAGGTCACGTAGTCCGTGGCCATGAACAGGGCGCCCAGCATGGCGCCGCCGGTCAGCAGGTTGAACTGCACGCCGGTGTACACCTCCGGGTTGATGCCGCTGAAGATCGCGGAGATGATCGCCATCGTGCCGAGCACGGCGATCGGGATCCACGGCTTGACCACGCGGCGGATCAGCAGGTACACGAAGCCGAGCAGCAGCGCGCCGGCAGAGATTTCACCCGCGGATGCGCCCGCATCCCACAGGAAGGAGGCCAGGTCGTAGCCGTTCGTTTCCATGAACTGGGGGATGGTGGAACCGGACTTGAGCGCTTCCTTGAGGGCGCTCAGCGGCGTGGCGCCGGAAATGGCGTCCGGCAGGGGGATGAAGCCCGGGGTCGGATTCCAGTTGGTCATCTGGGCCGGGAAGGACACCAGCAGGAACACGCGGCCGGTGATGGCCGGGTTGAACACATTCTGGCCGATGCCGCCGAAAGGCAGCTTGGCCACGCAGATGGCCACGAACGCGCCGACGAACACGATCCACGGGGAGATCGCGGACGGCAGGTTCATAGCGAGAAGCAGGCCCGTCACGACGGCGGACAGGTCGCCGACCGTCGAAGGGCGCTTCATCATCCACTTGGTCACCGCCCACTCCAGCAGCACGCAGGAGAGCACGCTGACGGCCAGGACGAGCAGCTCGGACCAGCCGTACGCGAGGACGGAAACCACGATCGCAGGGCACAGCGCGATGATCACGTCCCGCATGATGGAGGTCGTGGAGACGTTCGCGTGGATGTGCGGATTCGGAGAAACGATATATTTCTTGTCCATACGAATTACTTTTTGGCTTCTGCAGCGGCTTTGGCAGCTTCGGCGGCAGCCTTCGCAGCCGCAGCGCGGGCGCGGATGACGCCCATCACCTGACCCTTCGCCTGGCGGATATGGTCCAGCAGAGGGATGTGGGCGGGGCAGCTGTACAGGCAGCAGCCGCATTCAATACAATCCTGGGCGGCGTTCTGCTCGAGACCGTCGAGGTCGCCGGCTTTGTAGAGCCGCTTGAGCAGGAACGGTTCCAGGCCCATCGGGCAGGCGTCCGCGCACTTGCCGCAGCGGATGCAGGCCGTCTCCAGCTGACGCCGGGTGGCCGCTTCGCTGAGATAGAGCACGGAGGAGGAACCCTTGACGGTGGTGGCGTCCAGGTTGCTGATCGCCTTGCCCATCATCGGGCCGCCGCTGATCAGCTTGGCCGCCGTGTCGGGAATGCCACCCGCCTGCTCCACGATGTAGGAGAGCGGAATGCCGATGCGGTAGTGGTAGTTGTGCTGGCGCTCGACGGGGATGTTGTCGCCCGTAATCGTCAGCACGTTGGAGATGAGCGGCATGTTCTTCTGGACCGCCTCGTAGACGGCCAGCGAGGTGGCGACGTTCTGCACCACGGCGCCCACGTCGATCGGCAGGCCGCCGGACTTCACCTGGCGGTGCATCACCGCATCAATGAGCTGCTTCTCGCCGCCCTGCGGGTAGCGCTTCTTGAGCACCTGCACGCGGATATTCGGGTAGCCGAGCTCGGCCACGGCGGCGCTCATCGAGGCGATGGCGTCGGGCTTGTTCTCCTCAATGCCGATCACGCACGGGCAGCCGCCCAGCACTTTCTGCATGATGGCGGCGCCGACGACAATCTCCTTCGGGCGCTCGACCATGATGCGATGGTCGCTCGTCAGGAACGGCTCGCACTCGGTGCCGTTGAGAATCAGGCACTCCGCCACCTTGCCGGGAGGCGGGCTCAGCTTGACGTGGGTCGGGAAGGTCGCGCCGCCCAGGCCCACGACGCCCGCCGCCTTGATCTTGTCGAGGATGGCGGCCTTGTCGTCGGGAATGGCGGTCACGAGGTCCTGGCTGCGGTCGATCGCGGGATCCCACTCGTCGCCCTCAACGGCGATCTCCACGTGCATCATGAAGTTACCGGCGAGGTCCTGGCGCGGGGCAATGGCCTTGACCGTACCCGACACCGGGGAATGGACGAAGGCGGAGATGAAACCGCCCGGTTCCGCGATCACCTGGCCGACGAGCACTTTGTCGCCGGGGGCGACCAGCGGCTTGGCCGGGGCGCCCAGGTGCTGGGCCATCGAGACGTAGACGGTCTGCGGGAGCGGGAGCTCCTCGATGGCGCATCCGTGGGCGAATTTGCTGTCGTGGGGGTGGACACCGCCCATCGAGAATGTTACTTTACCCATTGGCTACCTCCTTTTTTTCTTCGGCAGCTTTCGCGGCCTCGGCGGCTTTCGCCTTCCGGTCGGCGATGCGCTTCTTGACGGCCTCCTTGTCCAGCTCCTTCGGGAAATTCACCCCGTGGATGGCGCCGGTCGGGCAGACCGCCTCGCACTCGCGGCAAAGCTTGCACTTGTTGAAATCAATGTAGGCCACGTTGTCCGTCACGGTGATGGCGTCGTGCGTACAGGTCTTGGCGCACAGGCCGCAGCCGATACAGGCGTTCGCGCAGGCCTTCTTGGCCGCGGGGCCCTTGTCCTTGTTCATACAGGACACGAATTCGCGCATGCCGCGCGGGCCCTTGAGGCGAAGCTCGATGATGTGCTTGGGGCAGGCCTTGGTGCAGGCGCCGCAGGCGGTGCACTTGTCTTCGTCCACGACGGGAAGACCCGTGGCGGGATCCATCGACAGGGCGCCGAACTGGCAGGCGGCCACACAGTCGCCGCAGCCCAGGCAGCCGAAGGCGCAGCCGGTGTCGCCGCTGTAAAGGGCGGCTTTGACCCGGCAGGACTTCGCGCCGTCGTACTCGTTCGTGCGCGGACGCGCCTCGCAAGTACCGTTGCAGCGGACCACGGCCACCTGCGGGGCCTTGGCGGCCACCGTGAAGCCGAGGATGGAAGCCACCTTCTGCATCACCTCGTCACCGCCCACAGGGCAGTACTGGTTGTCCAGGTTAGGTGCTTTGACCGCCGCATCGGCGAAAGCGCGGCAACCGGCGAAGCCGCAGCCACCGCAGTTGGCGCCGGGCATCACCTTCTCCACTTCGTCAATCCGGGGATCCTCCTCGACCTTGAACTTGCGCGCCACCCAGAACAGGATGAGTGCAAGCAAAAGACCCAGGACGGTCAGGATGGCGACGGTCCAGATAAAAGTTTGTGTCATTATGCTTGAATGTTGAATATATATTCATTCCGGAGCCGGCCGCGGAGCAGCCAGATCACCAGGTAGTAGAGGGCGATGGCGCCGATGGCGACCAGGCCGGCCAGCAGCTCGGAGGCGCCGGCGGCGAGCGTGCCCAGCAGGGCGGCGACCATAATCAGCAGGGGGATCACATAGGCGAGCCAGACGGCCTTGTGGCCCATCGAGGCCCGCAGGACCACGTTCACTTCCTGCCCCACGGCGTAGTTGTCCCAGCCCCGCGTCGGGAGTTCAACCTGCTTGGCCTTGCTGTCGCCGAGGCTGCAGAGCCCCTTGGCGTGGCAGGCGGCGCAGGCCGACTCGGACACGATTTCCACGGTCGTGACTTCCGGCGTGATCGCGACAATGCGGCCGCGATGGGATATTTCGCTACTGGAACTCATTGTTTACCATCGTGTTCATGGCGGAGTCGATGGTCATCGAACCCGCCCGCATATCCAGCGAATCGTCGAGCTCGACGAAGCGGATCTGCTCGCTCTTGAAGAGCATATCGATATCGCAGGTCTCGCCGTTGCGGTGCTTGGCGATGATGATCTGCGTCTTCTCTTTGTCTTCGGGATTCTCGCTGAGGCCCACGAAATCCGGGCGATGGATGAAGATTACCATATCGGCGTCCTGCTCGATGGAGCCGGACTCACGCAGGTCGGACAGCTGCGGCTTGCCGCCGCCACCCTGCCGCTGCACGGCCTGGCGGGAGAGCTGGGACAGCGCGATGATCGGCACGTCCAGCTCCTTGGCCGTGGCCTTGAGCGTACGGGAAATGGCCGCCACTTCCTGCTCGCGCATGCCCTTCAGCTCCGCGGGGCCCTGCATCAGCTGCAGGTAGTCCACGATGATGAGGCGCACGCCCTTGTTCTTCACCAGGTTCTTGGCCTTGGTGCGGAACTCCATGAGCGGAAGGCCCGGCGTATCGTCGATATAGAGCGGCGCCTTGGACAGCGCCTTGAGCTTGTACTCCAGCTGCTCCCACTCGTAGTCCTCCAGCTTGGCGCCGCCCTTGATCTTGTCGGCCGGCAGGCCGGACTCGGACGTAATCAGACGCTTGACCAGCTGGATGGCGGACATTTCGAGCGAGAAGAAGGCGACCGCCATGTGGTGGTCGACCGCGGCGTTGCGCGCCAGGTTGAGCGAGAACGCCGTCTTACCCACGGAAGGACGGGCTGCCAGGATGATCAGGTCGGACTTCTGCCAGCCCATCGTGATGCGGTCGATGCTGTAGAAGCCGCAGGGCACGCCGTTCAGGCCGGTATTGCCCTGCATCTCCTGGATGTCCGACATCGCGATGTTGATCAGGCTGCCGATGTCCTGGACTTCGCGGCGTACGTTGCTCTGGATGGCGTCATAAACCTTGCTCTGCGCCTTGTCAATCAGGTCGTCCACCTTGATCGAGTCGTCGAACGAGTCCCGCAGGATGTCGTACGAGGCGGAGATCAGGTCGCGCTGGATCGTCTTCTGCTTGAGGATCTTGACGTAGTACTCGATGTGCGCGGCGGAACCCACCTTCTCGGAGAGGTTCGCCAGCACGACGGTGCCGCCCACGGCCTCCAGGTTGCCCTGGGCCTTGAGCTCGCTGCTCACCGTGATGATGTCGACCGAGGTGTGGTCCGTCACGAGACGGGACATCGCCTCGAAGATCATCCGGTGCTTGGGGTCATAGAAGCAGGAGGCGGTAAGCTCCTCCATCGCGAGGTCCACACAGGACGGCTCCAGCAGCATCGCGCCCAAGACGGCCTCCTCGACATCGGGGGCCTGGGGCGGCTTGTTGCCGATCTCCATGCCGAGCGTCTCGAGGTTGACCGTCTGGTCTTTCTTGCGGGGAGTGCCGGGCCGTTGTGCAGCCATCGCTAAATCTCAGGATTCACGATGATGCGTCCGCAGTGCTCGCAGATGACGAGCTTCTTGCCGGAAGCGATGTCAAGGATGCGCTGCGGGGTGATGGTGTGGAAGCAACCGCCGCAGGCGTCACCATACGTGCCGTCGGCGTTCTTCGGGAACAGCGTCACCACGGCGAGGTGGTTGTGCGCGTTGCCGCGGATGCGCTCGTAGGCGCTCAGGGTGCGCTCGTCGATCTTGGCGGCGCAGGCGCTGCGCTTGGCCTGGAGCACCTTCTCTTCCTTGGCGGTGGACTCCACGATCGTGGCCAGCTCTTCCTGCTTGGCCTTGAGGTCCTCCTCGCGGATGAGGATGCGGTCGGCGATGCGCTCGCGGTCGAGCTTGCGCTCTTCGATGGCCGCGCGGGCGTCGGTGATATTCTTCTCCGCGATGGCGCGGAGCAGGCCCTGGTTCTCCAGTTCCTTGTTGATGGAATCGAACTCGCGGCTGTTGGAGATGTTCTCCAGCTGGCTGCGGTATTTCTCAATCTCGGCGTCCAGCTCGACGATCTGCTTGTTGGCGTTGTCGATGGTGGCGTTGTAGCCCTCGATCATCTGTCCGATCTTCTCGGACTTGGCGCGCAGGCCGGCCAGCTCCTCTTCGAGGATGGCGACTTCGGCGGGCAGCTCGCCGCGCAGGTGGACCAGCTCGTCGATGGCGACGTCAGCCTCCTGCAGTTCGTAAAGGACTTTGAGTTTCTCCTGCGTGCTCTGCTCGGTCTCCGCGAAGTTTTTCCGCAGCGAGACAAAAGTCTCCCGCTCATCGATCGGAGTCGGCACTTTCGTTGTTTTCTTGGTGGTAGCCATATATGCTTTCTAGATGTTTATTACTTCGTAATATTACAAACCGCAAAGTTAGGAAATATTTTTCTTAATCTCCACAAGTTGAGCGCGGATTTCCTTCAAGGATTCGAGGGCTTTGACGCTCTTGTCCACGGGGCGCCGGTCGCCCGCCAGCTGGAGGGCGGTGCCTTCCAGCGTAAGCCCCTTGTCCTTGACCAAATGGTGGATCTGCTTGAAGGTCTCCACGTCGGCGGCGGTGAACTGCCGGTTGCCTTTGGCGTTGCGCTTGGGCTTGATGAATTTCGGGAAAGAGTTGGACCAGAACCGGACCAGGGACACCGATTCGCCCAGGATCCCGGCCACTTCACCGATCGAGTAATACAGTTTCTCCATATGATTAATCCATTGATTGCAAAGTGCTTATCGACATGTAGAGCATGTTCACGTATTCCGCCGGGCTGACGGAGGCGAAGAAGAAGCCCACCGGGTCCTTCGCGATGCCGTCCTTGCGCACCTCGTAGTGCAGGTGCGGAGCGAAGGCCTGCCCGGACATGCCCACGGTGCCGATCTTGTCGCCGGCGCGCACGACCTGCCCGACATAGGCGTTCATGCTCTCCAGATGGGCGTAGACGGTCTCATACCCGCCCGCATGGGCGATCCGGACCGTCCGGCCCTGGCCCTTGCGGGACACCGTGACGGAGGTCACCGTCCCGTCCGCGGCGGCCAGCACGGGCGTACCGCGCGAAACGATGAGGTCCAGGCCCTCGTGGTACACGTAGGCCTTGTAGAACGGATTCATTTTGCGGCCGGAGGACGCGCCTACCTGCGGGTAGGTGATGTCCGCGATCGGAAGGCTCATCGGCGGGAGCACGAACGAAGAGTCGGAGAGCGCCCGGAAGATGCGCTCGAAGGCGGCGTCCACCGTCTTGCTCTGCTGCATCAGCACATTCACCTTGTCGCGGGTATATTCGGCCAACCGGGCCTCGGGGATGGTGTCGGCGGCGCTGATCGCGTCGGCCCGGTCCAGCGGGTCGAGCATCGGCGCGCCGGGCGTATGGAACACCAGCGCATAGATGTCGTTGTCCTTGTGCTGGAGGTCGGCGATGGCGTCGCCCAGCAGTTCCTCCCGCTCCTCGAGGTCGGCGTAGAGCCGCTCGTACATGCGGATTTCGCGCCGCAGGCGCCGCTCGGTATCCGTTCGGAACACCAGCGAGAACGCCAGGTAGACCAGCACCGCGAGGGTGAAGGTCAGCAGCATGTAGACGAAAAGCGTGGCCAGGGTCCGCCCGATCTTGCGCGGAACCTGCCCGAAATGGAAATTCTCGGTGTCGAATATGAACAGCCTGCGTTTACCCATTGCCCTGCTGTTTGCTGCGGCGGAGCAACTCCGTCGTGCTGGTCCGCTTGCCGACCGGCGACTCCTCCTTGCGGGTGCCGATCATCGCGCGATATTCGTCCAGCGGCATGTTGAAATCCATGAAATTCATCGGGTTCACCCGATTGTCCCGATAGACCACCTCGTAGTGGAGATGCGGGCCGGTGGACTTGCCCGTCGAGCCGATGTTGCCGATCTGCTGGCCCCGCCGCACCTCCATGCCCACGGTTACGGAGATCACGCTGAGGTGCGCGTAACGGGTCTGGTAGCCATAGCCATGGTCAATGACAATCTGGTTGCCGTAGCCGCTGTAGTTGAATTCCGCCATCGTCACGACGCCGTCGCCGGTGGCGTAGACCGGCGTGCCGATGGGGCCGGCCATATCCTGTCCGCCGTGCGACTCGCCGCCGCCGTACACGGGATCCGTCCGGTAGCCGAAGCCGCTCGACAGGTGCACGACATTGAGGTCGGGCAGCACCGGCGGCACGCTCGGCACGCAGGCGAGCATGTCGCCTGCCGTGCGGGCCAGGCCGCCCACTTCATCCAGGGCCTTGCTCTGGATGTAGGCGCGCTTGGTCAGGTGGTCCAGGCGCCGCACCGTCCAGCCCAGCGACGAATTCATGCCCAGCCGGTCTATCTCTTCGTAGCGGTTGATGCCGCCCAAGCCGGAATTCTTCACGGCGTCCGGGATCTCTCCCAGGCCGTAGATGGAACGGTACACCTGGTCGTCCCGCTGCTCGATACCCGTCAGGGTGCGGTCGTAGAGGTCGAGCCGGTTGGCGAGCACTTCCATGCGCGCTTCCCACGCCGCGGCGCGGCGCTTGAGCATCGCGGTGCGGGGAAGGTCCCAGTGGAAAACGGCCGTATAGAGCCAGAAGTACAGGAACACGCATCCCGCGGCGACCAGGACGGCCACCGTCACGCGCAAAGGCCGGAGGTAACGGGGTTCTTCCCGCTCCTCATACAGCAGCGTCTCGGGATTGAGGATGTACTTGGGCATGGGAGTGCAAAGATACTCATTTTTTGCAAATTACCCACACTTACCTAAAGAAGGGCCTTCCAGGTCTCGGGCTCGCGGAAACCCTTGAGGAATTCGGCGACGGGCATCTTCTTCTTGCCGGCGAGCTGGACCTCGGTGAGGGACAGGGCGCCGTCGGCGGTGGCCACGGCGAGCCAGGACTTGCCGTCGGAGAGGACGGTGCCCGGCGCGGCATGGAGGTCTTCGCGTTTTTCGGTGCGGTAGATCTTCAGGGAGACAGATCCTTCGCTTCGCTCAGGATGACAGGACACCAGTTCCGTGAAGGCGGCGGGATACGGCGAGAGGCCGCGGACGAGGTTGTAGATCTCCTCGGTGGAGCGGTTCCAGTCGATGCGGCAGAGCTCTTTGGTGAGCTTCGGCGCGGGCCGGAGCTCCTCCGAGCCCTGGATGAAGGAGCGCTGGACGCGCAGCTCGACGTTGTGCTGGATCAGGGCCTCGACGGTTTGCCGGACCAGGTCGGCGCCGATCTCCATGAGCTCGTCGTGCAGCTCGCCGGCCGTCTCGTCCGGCCGGATGCGGCACTCCTGGCGGAAGATGATACCGCCGGTGTCGATGTCCTTGTCGATCATGAAGGTGGTCACGCCCGACATCCGCTCGCCGTTGATGACGGCCCAGTTGATCGGGGCGGCGCCGCGGTACTGCGGCAGCAGCGCCGCGTGAAGGTTGAAGGTGCCGAGTTTCGGCATCGACCAGACCTCCTCGGGGAGCATGCGGAAGGCCACGACGACGAACATGTCGGCCTTCCAGGCGCGCAGCGCTTCGAGGAATTCCGGATCCTTCAGCTTGACCGGCTGGAGGACCGGGATGCCGTGCGCGACGGCGTATTGCTTGACCGCGCTCTCGTTCACTTTGAGGCCGCGCCCGGCGGGCTTGTCGGCCACGGTGACCACGCCCACGATCTTGTAGCCGGCCTGCACGAGGGTGTCCAGCGGCTTGACGGCGAATTCGGGCGTGCCCATGTAAACGATGCGGACGGGACGGAAGAGGCGCACGACCTTGCTCTTGATCCGGCGCCACCAGGTGGTGAATTGATCCATGTTGAAGAGTTCTGCGTCCCGCATCGCCTTCCAGGTGAAGAAGATGCCGATGGGCGCGATGACGGCAGCAGATATGAAGACCCCGATGGGCGTCTCCACGGCGCCGTCGCGCGCCAGCTTGCTGCCGGAAATGTTAACGACGTAGTACAAGACAAAGAAGAGCACGGAGATGATGAGGCTCACCCCGAGCCCGCCGCGCTTGCTCTTCACGAGCGCGCCCAGCGGGGCGCCGATGAAGAAGAGCAGGAAGCACGCCAGGGCCTGTCCGTATTTCTCCAGGAAGGAGAGGTCGGACTGGCGTAGGTTGTAGGCTTTGTCGAAGGTGTTGAAGCGGAAGCTGTTGATGTCGCTGCTGAAGCGCTGCACGTTTTCCGCGGCCCGGATGCGGGCCTGCGCGGCGGCGTCCGGCCCGTCCCATTGGAGGTACTCCGGATTCGAATAGTAGCTCCGGTTCGGGTTGTAGAAGGCCGTGTCCAGCTGGCGGATCTCCTGGAGGGCGGAATTGTGCCGGACCATCCGGTAATTCACATTATGGATGGAGTCCAGCTCGTGCCGCAGCGAGTCGCTCAGGTGCCGCAGCTCGGCCATCTGCTTGGACTTGATGGCGTCGTCGAAGCGGGCGGAGTCCGACTTCTCGAAGCTGTAGTTCTTCAGCGGGATCAGCAGCTCCTGGCGGGCGAAATCGATGTGCTGCAGGACCAGGCTCGTGTCGTTGTAGCGCAGGGTGTTGTCCTCGCGGTAGGTGGAGCCGTGGAAGAGCGTGAAGGTCAGGTAGTCCTTGCTTTTCGAGATCTTCAGCAGGGCGGAGTCCGCCATCGTGACGGAGATGTTGCCCTTGTGCGCCGTGTGGTCATAGACCTGGACGTCATAGAGCACTTTGGTCTGCTTGTCCTGGTCGCCCACGCGGAGGATATAGCCGTCAATGCCGTTGTAGAAGGTTCCCGGCGGGATTTTGATCTCGTCCTTGGTGCGGGAGATGTCGTCGCGCAGGGTGTAGATCTCGTTGAAGGCGTGCGGGACCAGCCGCGAGCAGACGAAGTAAGTGCCGCAGGCGATGAGGGCCGCCGCGACCGCGATCGGCGCCATGACGCGGCCGACGGAGATGCCGGCGGCGCGGATGGCCATCAGCTCGCTGCGCTCGGCGAGCTGGCCCACCGTCATGGTGGAGGCCAGCAGCGTGGCGAGCGGCAGGGCAAGCGGCAGGGCGAGGCTGCACACGCCCCAGAACAGGAATTCCAGGATCGTGCGGAGGCCCAGGCCTTTGCCCACGAGCTCGTCGATGTAGAGCCAGAGCGTCTGCATGGCCAGGATGAAGACTACGACCATGAGGATCGCGACGAACGGTCCGATGAACGACTTCAATATGAAGCGGTCGAGCTTCTTCATCCTGACGGGAAATGCTTACTTGCGCGTGGCGATCTCGCGGAGGGCGTCCAGCGCTTCGCGCAGGCCCTCTGCGTTCTTGCCGCCCGCGGTCGCGAGGCCCGGCTGTCCGCCGCCGCCACCTTGGATGAACTTGGCGGCATCGCGGATGTCCTTGCCCGCATTGCGGCCGGCGGCCACGAGGTCGTCGGAGTACATCAGCACCAGCTGCGGCTTGCCCTCGAAAGCGAAGGCGCCGACCAGCGCGGTGTTCTTCAGTTCCTTCTGAAGGGCGGTCGCGGCGTTGCGGACCAGGGTGGGATCGAACTCCTGCCCGGCCTGGCCGGCCACGATGAGTTGGATGCCGTTCACGTTCTCCGCCTTCTGCGAAAGCTGGCGGGCGAACTCGGCGGCCTTCTGCTTGGCGAACTCTTCCGCCTGCTTCTTGAAGGTGGCGTTGTCCTCGATGAGCTTCTGGATGGCGCCGGCGAGGTCCGGCACGTTGTTGAAGAAGCCGCGGGCCGTCTTGAGCAGGCCCTGGACGCCCAGGACCATGTCTTCGGCCTGCTCGCCGGTCACGGCCTCGATGCGGCGGATGCCGGCCGCGATGGCCGACTCGCCGGTGATCTTGAAGAAGCCGATGTTGCCCGTGGCCGAGGTGTGGCAGCCGCCGCAGAGCTCGACGCTCGGGCCGAAGCGGACCACGCGGACGCGGTCGCCGTATTTCTCGCCGAAGAGGGCCATGGCGCCCATCTCCTTGGCCTCCGCCATCGTCGCGTTGCGGTTCTCATCCAGCTGGAAGTTGCTGCGGATCAGCTCGTTGACGCGCTTCTCCACCTGGGCGAGCTGCTCGTCGGAGAGCTTCTCGAAGTGGGAGAAGTCGAAGCGGAAGCCCTGGTCGCCCACGAAGGAACCCTTCTGCTCGACGTGGGTGCCGAGGATTTCGCGCAGGGCGCGGTGCAGCAGGTGCGTGCAGCTGTGGTTGTTCGCGATGCGCTGGCGGCGCGCCGCGTCCACGCTGAGCGTGAAGGCGCCGGTGCAGTCCTTCGGCAGGCGCTCGGCGATATGGATGGTGAGGTTGTTCTCCTTGACGGTGTTCAGGATACGGATCTGCTCGCCGTCGGCGGCGGTGATGGTGCCCGTGTCGCCGATCTCACCGCCCATCTCGCCGTAGAACGGGGTGCGGTCGAAGACCAGCTGGAGCATTTCCTTGTTCTTCTGGACGACGGTGCGCTGCTTCAGGAGCAGGGCGCCGGCGACCTCGGTGGTGTCGAAGCCGACGAACTCGACATCCTCGCCCTCGTGGTAGACGGTCCAGTCGCCGAAGGTATTGGCGGTGGCGTTGCGGGCGCGATCCTTCTGTTGCTGCAGCTCGGCCTGGAAGCCCTTCTGGTCCACGGTGTAGCCGTTCTCGGCGGCAATCAGTTCCGTCAGGTCGATCGGGAAGCCGTAGGTGTCGTAAAGTTTGAAAGCGTCGGCGCCGGCGATGACCTTGCTGTCCTTGCTGCGCTCCATGCACTCGTCCATCAGGCGGATGCCGCGGTCGAGGGTGCGCAGGAAGGCCATTTCCTCTTCGCGGATCACGCTCTCGATGAACTTCTGCTGCTTCGCGATCTCGGGGTAGGCTTCGCCCATGTCGTCCACGAGCTGCTGCACGAGCTGGCAGAGGAACGGCTCGGACAGGCCGAGGAAGGTGTAGCCGTAGCGCACGGCGCGGCGCAGGATGCGGCGGATGACGTAGCCGGCCTTGACGTTGGACGGGAGCTGGCCGTCGGCGATGCTGAAGCTGATGGCGCGGATGTGGTCCGCAATCACGCGCATCGCCACGTCGGTCTTGTCGCTCTCGCCGTATTTGTGGCCGGAGAGCTGGCCGATGCGGGCCAGCATGCCGGTGAAGACGTCGGAGTCGTAGTTGCTGTTCTTGCCCTGCAGCACGGCGCAGAGGCGTTCGAAGCCCATGCCCGTGTCGATGTTGCGGGCGGGCAGCGGCTCCAGGTGGCCGTCGGCCATGCGCTGGTACTGCATGAACACGAGGTTCCAGATCTCGATCACGTGCGGGTCGGACTGGTTCACCAGGTCGCGGCCGGGGATGCCGGATGCGGCTTTTTCCTCCGCAGTACGAATGTCGATGTGGATCTCGGAGCAGGGGCCGCAGGGACCGGTCTCACCCATCTCCCAGAAGTTGTCGTGCTTGTTACCCAGGAGGATGTGGTCCTCGGGGAGGTATTTGCGCCAGGCCTGCTGCGCCTCGGTGTCGAGGGCGGTGCCGTCTTCCGCGGCGCCTTCGAACACGGTGGCGTAGAGGAGGTTCTTGTCGATCTTGTAGACTTCGGTCAGCAGTTCCCAGGCCCAGTCGATGGCCTCGGACTTGAAGTAGTCGCCGAAGCTCCAGTTGCCCAGCATTTCGAACATGGTGTGGTGGTAGGTGTCGTGGCCCACCTCTTCCAGGTCGTTGTGCTTGCCGCTCACGCGGAGGCACTTCTGGGAGTCTGCCGCCCGGTTGTAGGGGGCCTTGGCGTTGCCCAGGAAGATGTCCTTGAACTGGTTCATGCCCGCGTTGGTGAACATCAGGGTCGGGTCATTCTTGACCACCATCGGCGCGGACGGCACGACGGTATGGCCCTTCGATGCGAAGAAATCGAGGAATTTCTGTCGGATTTCCTTGGAGGTCATATCTTGTTACGTTTTGTATATTCGTTTCAAATCGAACTACAAAAGTAACTATTTTCTACGAAAATACGAAACCGCCGACATCCCGATACCGACCGTTCCGCTTCCCGCTCCACGGTCGGCACCGGGATGTTCGGCTTCCGTTCTTTTTGCAGCAGCCGTTCCCACGCACCCCACGCACGGCCCCCGACGGCGCAGGCAAACGGCCACAGGCTCCCGCACACCCCTCCCACCGGCTGCTGCTATGCATTGTTCCGCACGGCAAGCCCGTCATCCGCCGACTCAGATCGGCGAATCTCCGACAGGTGTCCACAAAATCGGCCTCTGGTGCCATAAAACTGGACACCTCCCCCGAGAAATGCCGTTTTAGGGCCGAATTCAGGGGGAGGTGTACAAAAATATCGCGTAGAATGGCGTTTTTCCGGACACCTGTCGGCCGTCGATCTTCCTAGAAGCGGTAGCCGATGCCGGCGTGGCCCAGGGTGGAGGCGGAGCTGAGGTTCAGCTCAATGAGGCCGTAGAAGTGCTTGCCGCCGGCTCGGAAGCCGATCGGCGTGACGTAAGGCGTCACGGCCGGCTTCATCGGCACAAAGGGGAAGCCAATACCCAACGCAGAATACAGCGTACACCAATCCCGTCGGAACCATTTCAAACGGAAATCCGCCATGACGGCAAAAGAAGATCTGATGGTCTGCTTCCAACTGGCAATCGGAGCAGACTTCCAGTCCACGACCGGATGCGGATCGCCCTCCTCCAGAATCTTATACTGTTTGACGCGGATCCGCTGGCACGAATAATTGACGATGACATGAATATCCCAAAGCTCGTCCACGGCAAGAGAATAAGCCAGATTGATGGAAGGCCACCAAAGCACGGAATAATTCTGTCCCTTGTCTGACCAGCTGGTATCTAAATAGCTGGCATCTCCTTCAAATGTGGTGCGCAACGGCGCACACCCGCTCGTAATCTCGATTGAATGAATATGTTTCGGGTCAAAATGTTGCGCCGTCAAAGTGCAAGGGTTCATCATTCCAAACACCAGGAGCAGCACTATAGGATATACTCGTTTCATCTCGATTCTGTTTTCTGCCAAAGGTACTAAATTTCTGCAGAATTCTGCTATCTTTGCAAGACACACTGCTATTATCCACTATATGTTACGCAAAATCCGCATTGCCCTGGCAGCGTTCTTCTTCGTGGGGATTACGCTGCTGTTCGTGGGCATCGGCCACGACTGGTGGGGCTGGATGGCCAAGCTCCAGTTCCTGCCCTCGGCGCTCGCGCTGAACCTGGTCGTGGTCGGTATCATCCTGCTGGCCGTTTTCCTTTTCGGACGCGTCTACTGCTCCACCATCTGCCCGCTGGGCGTCTTCCAGGACATCATCATCTGGATCCGCCGCACCATCGGCAAATGGCAGCGCAACCGCGGCGTCCGCAAGCTCCAGCAGATGAAGGAGCGCGGGGAGAAGCCCGGCCCCGAGGCGAAGAACCTCATCAAGCACTTCGAACACAAGTACCACCCGGAGCGCCGCTGGGTACGCTACAACGTCCTCGCGCTGTCGCTGGTGTCGCTCTTCGTAAGCGGCCAGATGCTCATCGCGCTGATTGCGCCGTACAGCGCCTACGGGCGCGTGGTGCGCAGTATCGTCGGGCTCGCGAACGGGTCCATTACCCTGCCGCTGCTGATCACGGGCCTGGTCACGCTGGTCGTCATCGGCTGCTGCGCCTGGCTCTGGGGCCGCGAGTACTGCAACACCATCTGCCCAGTGGGTACGACCCTGGGCCTGGTGAGCCGCTTCGCCCTCTTCCGCCCGACCATCGACACGACCAAGTGCACCCAGTGCGGACGTTGCGAGCGGGGATGCAAGTCCTCCTGCATCGATTATAAGAAAGGCAAAATCGACTACTCCCGCTGCGTGGGCTGCTTCGACTGCATGGAGCGCTGCAAGGAGAAGGGATTGAAATACCGCTTCGTCGGGTTCGGAGGTTCGCCGGTCAAGCCGGCGAATGACGACCAGGCCCCGAAGGCCGACACCGGCCGTCGGGCCTTCCTGGCCACGACGGCGCTCGTGGGCACGGCGCTCGCCGCCCAGGCGCAGCACGCGCAGGGCGGCCTCGCGGACGTGACGCCCAAGCAGGCGCCCCAGCGCGGCACGCGCCTCGTCCCGCCGGGCGCGGAGAGCGTGAAATCATTCTACGACCACTGCACGGCCTGCCAGCTCTGCGTGAGCGCGTGCCCCAACGGGGTGCTGCGGCCGTCCACGGATTTCGAACATTTCCTGCAGCCGCAGATGGGCTATGAGAACGGCTACTGCCGCCCGGAATGCCACGCCTGCAGCGACGTCTGCCCGGCGGGCGCCATCCGCCCCCTGAAGCCGGGTCAGAAGCAGACCATCGCCATCGGCCTGGCGCACGTCAACCTGGAGCTCTGCTTCGCCGCCAACGGCACGGCGAGCTGCGGCAACTGCGCCCACCACTGCCCGTCCGGCGCCATCCGGATGGTCGATTTCGAGGGCTCGTCCTTTAAGATTCCGACGGTGTCCGAATCCCAGTGCATCGGCTGCGGCGCCTGCGAGTTCCTGTGCCCGTCCCGTCCGATCAGCGCCATCACCGTGCGCGGCAATTCCACCCACCACACCAACGCATAGCCCTATGGACAGAAGAGAATTCCTGAAATCTGCAGGCCTGGGCGCCGCTGCGATCGGCGTGGCCGCCTGCGCACCCGGTGCCACCAAGAAAGCCGGTGCCGGCAGTAATAAAGACCTCCACGGAGAGATGCTCCACAATTACGAGGGCATCGGCACCCTGGGCTACGGCTGCATGCGCTGGCCGATGGTCAAGGGCGAGGACGGTCAGGACCATATCAACCAGGAGGAAGTCAACCGCCTGGTGGACTTCGCCATCGAGCATGGCGTCAACTATTTCGACACCTCCCCGGTCTACCTGGGCGGCGACAGCGAGCGGGCCACAGCCGAAGCGCTGAACCGCTATCCCCGCGAGAAATGGCTCCTGGCCACCAAACTGTCCATGTTCGGGCCGTCCTCCTTCGAGGACTGCGTGAAGATGTACCGGCGCTCGCTGGAGATCTTCAAGACCGACCACATCGACTACTACCTGCTGCACGCCATCAGTGACGGCGAAGACTTCAAGAGCCGCTTCGAGAACAGCGGCATCGTGGACTTCCTCGTGAAGGAGCGCGAAGCGGGTCGCATCCGCCACTTCGGCTTCTCCTTCCACGGCCACCAGGAGGGCTTCGACTACATGATGTCCCTGCACGAGAAGTACCACTGGGACTTCGTGCAGATCCAGATGAACTACATGGACTGGGAGCATCCCAGCGGACGCAACACCCGCGCGGACTACCTCTACGCGGAGCTGGACAAGCGGGAGATTCCCATCGTCATCATGGAGCCGCTGCGCGGCGGCGCCCTGGCGGAGATCCCCGCGCAGCTGAGCGACCAGCTCAAGGCGCGGGAGCCCGAGCGCTCCGTCGCCTCCTGGGCCTTCCGCTACGTGGGCAGTTTCCCGCGCGTGATGTGCGCCCTGTCGGGCATGACCTACATGGAGCACCTGCAGGACAACCTGGAGACCTTCCTGGACTTCAAGCCGCTGGACGACGAAGGCAAAAAGTTCCTGATTGACATCGCCGACCAGATGGTCAAGTACCCGCTGGTGCCCTGCACGGGCTGCCAGTACTGCATGCCCTGCCCTTACGGCATCAACATCCCGGGTATCTTCAAGTTCTACAACGACAACGTCACCGCCGGCACCTATGTGGTCAGCCAGGAGCAGAAGGATTACGCCAAGGCGCGCCGCAAGTACCTGCTGGCCTACAACGAGGCCATCCCGACGGTCCGCCAGGCCGACCACTGCATCGCCTGCGGCCGCTGCGCGCCGCTCTGCCCGCAGAACATCCGCATCCCGGCGCAGCTCCGCCGCATCGACGCGTACATCGAGAGCCTCAAACAGGAAACATTGTAGCGACCGCTACAATGTTTACCTATAGGGCTGTGATACATAAACTTCTGGTTTACAGGAGATTACCGAATTATACTACCCCAAAAAACGGGGTAGTATAATTGTATAAGTAATTGAATCAGACCTAGTTACCGATCACAGGAATTGTATCGTCCTGAAAAAAGTTTACCAAAAAAGGTAACTTTTTATGAACTACAAAGTGTATCGCGTATCGCAGCGCGCCCAAGGAAAAATGCTGCGAGA
>CACXNA010000022.1 GCA_902768985.1 uncultured Bacteroidia bacterium
AATGACTATCTTCGCGTCATCGATGTAAACCGATATCAGGACGTCGTTGTCCGATCTATTTAATAATCAATGTCGGTAAACCTATTTCAGGACTAGACAAATCGGGCGAGGAAGCGCCGTGCAGCTTCTGCCGGCGGGTCTCGGCGGAGTCGTGGCCGAAGAGAAGGCGCGGGCCCTCGGCGGCCCGCCAGGCCTTGCTGTCAAACTCCTCCGGATCGCTGGGGCTCACATACGCCCCCTCGTGATCGATCACGAACGACAGATACGTAATCGGATACCCCTGTTCCAGGAACAGCTGCTCGTAAAAAGTCTGCACCTCCGTGACAACCGGCTGAATGCCGCAGCGGCAGTCGCCCTCGAAAACCGTAGCCAGCAAGCTGGCTTGTTCTCTAGCCCCTGTAGTCCCCTGCAAGGGGACATTTTCTCTTCGAGCCGGCTCCGTAAGAGGGAGGGGCCCGCTGACGCAGTCAGTGGGAAGGGTCCGGCTCTGCCGGACGTTTTCGGGGGCGAGCTGCCGTGCGGCATCATGGTAAAGGTCGGTGGTGCAGGCTAAGACCTGCAGGTTATTCGCCGCGCAGACGGCGCGGGCGTATTCGTGCAGGAAGCGGGAGTCCGTTTTGAGGTGGACGATGCCGCCGGGCTTCAGGAAGGAGCGGTAGCGCTCCAGGAAGAGCGGCGAGCAGAGGCGCGAATTCTCGCTGCGATACTGCGGATCGGAGAAAGTCAGCCAGACCTCGGACACCTCGCCGGGTGCGAAGAACGCGGTGATGAATTCCACCCGCGTGCGCAGGAACGCCACATTCGGCAGCGCGTGCTCGGTGGCGTACTTCGCCCCCTTCCACAACCGCGCCCCCTTGATGTCCACGCCAATATAATTCCGCCCCGGATCCCGCTCCGCCAGCGCAATCGTATATTCTCCCTTGCCACACCCCAACTCCAGAACGATTTCGTGCGCAGCAGCTTCGGCAGTCCCCCCAGAAAACCGTGCCACCCTCGGCATCGTAAGAGGGAGGGGCCCATCGTCAGATGGGAGGGGTCCGGCGCAGCCGGACGTTTTCAGGGGGGAGCTGCCGAGCTGCAAGCTTGTAAAGAAATCGTTCCAATGACCTTTGACCGCGTGGTCGCGGAGGTTGAAATAGCCGTCGGCGAGGAGCTCCTGCGCAGAAGGCTGCAGAAGGCAGGAGAAAGTCTCGTTCTCCGCGAATTTGCGCAATTTATCGTGTCCCATCCCGTTTCTTGTAAATGACACCCAGCCCCAGGAAATCCTCATCCACGCCCACCGGGCGCACACTCAGCTGCCAGTCCCCCGCCTGCGCGGGGACGACGCCGCTGCGGTACAGCTCCTTCGAGCCGCGCGGCTCCACCCGGCGCATGTACACCGTCTCGGAGAAAGCCTCCCCCGACGGCGCGAGCCACTGCACGTTCAGCTGGACGCTCCCCAGCGGACGCTCCGCCGTGCGGCTGTAGAACCAGACATCGTACGCCGCCGTCGTGTCCGTCAGCGGCAAATTATAAATATACACGCCCGAACGGGCCTCATCCCGCCGGACGAACTCCTCAACGGTGTCCGCCTCCGCGCAGGAAACCAGCGCCAGCGTGCAGGCCAGCGCCGTCAGCAGCAAGCTCCAGGCCCGCCGCGCCATGCTTACTCGGAAGATTTCGGGCCCTTCTGGCCGCCGTCCTTGCCACCCCGGTTCCGGCCGCCCCGGCCGCGGTTCTTGCCGCCGCGGGAGCGCTTGCGCTTGGGCGCGTCGAAACGCGAAATGCTGTCGTCGCCGACCGCCGTCACGAACTCCGGCACATACGGCTCGGGCTCCGTGCGCAGCGACTCCGGCTTCTCGCCGTTGCGGTTCATCTCGAGGATGTCCCACACTTCGGCGGCATCCAGCGGATAGAGGGCCGCGTCGGAAGACTTGTCGTACGAGAAGTACATCACCTCGCGCAGGATGTCCGTCTTGCGCAGCCAGGCGAGGCCGTCCTCGAACTCCAGCGGCCCGCTCACCTTCGGGATGCGGGACTGGGCGTCCAGGTAGGTGGCCACCTCGTAGTTGAGGCAGCACTTGAGCTTGCCGCACTGGCCCGCCAGTTTTTGCGGGTTGAGCGACAGATCCTGACAACGTGCGGCCGCCGTGGAAATGCTCTGGAACGAAGAAATATAATTCGCGCAGCACAGCTCGCGGCCGCAGATGCCCAGGCCTCCGATGAGGCCGGCCTCTTGCCGCGCGCCGATCTGCTTCATCTCGATGCGGATGCGGAACTCCTCCGCGAACACCTTGATCAGCTGGCGGAAATCCACGCGCCCGTCGGCGATATAATAGAAGATGGCCTTGGAGCCGTCCCCCTGGAACTCGACGTCGCCGATTTTCATCTCCAGGCCCATCTCGGCGGCGATGCGCCGGGCCTTGATCATCGTGTCCTGCTCGCGGGCAATCGCCTCCTGCCACTTCTCGATGTCGCTCTGGCGCGCCTTGCGGTAAATCCGCTTGAACTGCGTCGTCTCGGGGTCGATCCCCCGGCTGCGCATCTGGCGGCCAACGATCGGACCCTCCAGGGTCACGATGCCGAGATCCTGGCCGGTCGTGGCCTCCACGATCACTAGGTCGCCCATGCGGACATTCTGCTGGGAGTCATTGATGTAGAAGCCCTTGCGGGTGTTCTTGAAGCGCACTTCGAACAGGCCCCGGCAGGTGCCGTCGGAGGCTTCCTTCAGCCAGTTATAGTCCCCGAGCTTGCAGCAGCCGGCCCGGTAGGTACAGCGGGTCTCGCCCGACTCCGGTTCGTGCGTCACCACGCAGCCGCGGAAACAATCGTATTGAATGGATTCGTTGGTCGTCATATCTGTATATATAAGCGATCGGCCATGTCGGCGAAGAGGATCTTCAGGTTGACATTCCGACCGATTAAGGTCTGTGTCCGGTTCATGACCTCCAGCGCCTGGCGCGGGAAGGTCTTGCGGCATTTGGCGGCCCACTGCCGGGCCTGCGGGGAAATCTCCCCGGCACCTTCAATGCCCTGCTGCGCCAGGAACACCTGGCGGAAGCGGTCTGCCGCAAAGGTACAAAAAGATTTCGCGACTTCGCGCGAAGGCAGCGCGGCCAGCTTCTCCGACACCTCGAGGGCGTCGCCCAATTTGCGGGCCAGCAGCGCGGTCATCAGCTCGTCCAACAGGTCCGCATCGGCGAAATCCGGCCCGGCGGAAGCGCCGGCAGGGCGGATACGGATGCGCTGACAACGGGACGAAATCGTCGTCAGGACGCGCTCCATCTGGTGCGCGATGAGCAGGAACTGCGTCTGTGCGGGCGGCTCCTCGATCATCTTCAGGAGGCGGTTCGCCGCCTCGGCGTTCAGGCGCTCCGGCAGGTAGATCACCACGGCGCGCCAACCCCCTTCGAGGGCGCTCAGCGAGAGCTTCTCCAGCAAGCGGCGCGACTCCGCCACGGCGATCACGGCGTTCTTGCCCTCGATGCCCAGCGCCTCGGCAAGTTCCATTTCGCGGAACGACGGATGCTCGGCGACAAGCTTGCGGAAGGGCTCCATGTACTGCTCGGAGAGCACGCCGGCGGCCGTCGGGAAGACGAAATGCACGTCCGGGTGGATCAGCTTCGCGATTTTTCCGCAGGACGGGCACGCGCCGCAGGAATCCCCGGGGCGGCGGTCCTGGCAGAACAGGTATTGCAGGAAGGCGAGCGCCAGCGGGAAAGCCCCGCCGCCATCATCCTCATGGAAGAGGATGGCGTGCGGGATGCGACCGGAGTCGACCATGCCGGTCAACGCCTGCTTCACATCTTCATTTCCCTGCAGCTGCGCGAAGGTCATACCTGTCTCCACTGGTTGAAACGGCCGATCTCGATCAAAGCATCCTTGGCCGGGCCGTTGGGGAACGCATCCAGCGCCCGCTCGGAACGGTCCACCCATTCGGAAAGCTTCTGGGCGGCCAGCCCGATGCCGTCGTGCTCCAGCACGAAGGCGGTGACGGTCGCGCAATTCTCCGGGTGCTCCGGAATCTCGCGCACCAGCTGGCGGATCCGCGCCTCGTCCGGCGAGCCGCTCAGGGCGGCCAGCAACGGGGCCGTGATTTTCTGCTCCTTGAGATCCACGCCGACCGGCTTGCCCAGGGCGTCCGTGCCGGCGTAATCCAGAATATCGTCCTTGATCTGGAAGGCGATGCCCAGGGCCGTGCCATAGGCCTTGGCCGCTTCCAGCTGCTCGGGCGTGGCGTCGACGGAGAGCGCGGCCACCTCGGTCGCAGCCCGGAAGAGCGAGGCCGTCTTGCAATAGATGATCCGGAGATAATCCTCCTCCTTCGTATCGCAGGAAGACGCTTTCTCCAACTGGAGCATCTCGCCCTCGGCCAGGTCGGTGAGCGTCTTGGCAAAGGCAGGAACGGCCGCATCCCGGTGCTTCGTGCGGACCACCAGGTCCACCGCACGGGCCAGCCAGTAGTCGCCCACCAGCACGGCGGGGCCGGGGCCCAGCAGGGCGCTCAGCGTGGGGCGCCCGCGCCGCTCGGAGCTGTCGTCAGCCACGTCATCGTGGATGAGCGTGGCATTGTGCAGCAACTCCGCGGCCGCGGCATAGCAAATACTGTCGTCGGTCGGCTTGGAGATGGTGTTGGCGATCAATAGGGACACGAGCGGACGCAGCATCTTGCCGGAATTCGACAGGATCTGGTCGTTGGTCTGCTCCAGCAGGGGGACATCCGTGTGCAGGTGGCTCCGGATCAGGTCCTTCACGCGGCCCCAATCTTCTCCCAGGTATGCGAGAACCGACTCTCTGCTCATAAAAAAGTCTCAAATTCGGCGACCGTCTCCGGGAAATAGACCATGGCGCGGGAAGCCGCGTCCATCATGCCCCTTTCCACGTAGAGGTCGAGTTGCTGCTTGAACGGCTCGTAGAATCCGTCCATATTGAAAAAGACCACCTTGCCGGGATAGCGGCCCAGTTTCGCGAGACAATAGGTCTCCGCGGCTTCGTCCAGCGTCCCGATCCCGCCCGGAAGGGCGATGGCGAGGGAGGTTCCTTCCCGCATGGCATCCTTGCGCTCCGACATGCGGTCCGTCCAGAGACATTCCGTCAGACGGGGATGCTCGAAGCCCTTCATGAAGCGCGGCAGTACGCCGATCACGCGTACGCCGTGCGACAGGGCCTCATCACAGACGTGCCCCATCGTGCCGCGCCAGGATCCTCCCGATACGATATCATATCCTGCCAAACAAGCTGCGCGGACAATTTGCCGCGCAGCTTGATTGTAGGCAGGATCGATGTCGGAGCTGGAAGAGCAATAGATAACTGCCCGTTTGTCCGACATGGCTGACTAGAAGAGGAGAGCGACGGAAGCGGCGATACCGCTGGCCTTCTGCTCGCCGATAGTCTGGGTGATGCCGGCGAAGCTGATATTGGTGCCGTACATGTCACCCATATTCCAGAAGTACTTCACGGATACCTGTACATGCTTGATCAGCTCGACACCAGCACCCAGGCCCACGCCATACTCGAGGCGGTTCTTGACGTTCTCCCAATTGGCCTTCAGGTCCGTGCCGCCGAGGGTGGCGCTATTGGTGATGGCATAACCAATGAAGGGCTCAGCAAAACCGTAAATGCGGGCGACTCCAAGGTTAAGACCCAACTGAAGCTGCACAGGAACCTCGATGTAGCCAGTCTTGTAGTCCAGTTCGGCGGCCGCCACGTCAGCGGAGGCAACATCAAGCTTCGTGCCCTTCATATTGTAGAGGATGGACGGCTGGATGGCCAACAAACCGAGATCGAGCTTGTAGGTCAAGCCCACATGATACTGGGTAATGTTCTTCACATCGGCCCAGGCTTCTTTGAGATTGCTCTTGGTAGAAGTGATGCCCGCCACAACACCGAGCTGGGCATGTGCGCTCACTGCGACGAGCAGGGAAGCGACGATAACAATAAGCTTTTTCATTAACTATAAAGGTTAAAGTATTACATCAATTTCTGCAGGCGGTCGATGATCTCCTGCTTGGGGACGACACCCACGGTGCGGTCCGCCAGCTGCCCGTCCTTGAAGAAGAGCAGGGTCGGGATGTTGCGGATGCCGTACTGGACGGCGATGTCCTCGCAGTCGTCCACGTTGCACTTGGCCACGACGGCCTTGTCGCCGAGCTCGGCGGCCACCTCGTCCACGGTCGGGGAAAGGATGCGGCAGGGGCCGCACCAGGTGGCCCAGAAGTCGATCAGGACTGGCTTCGCAGAAGCGAGCACCTCGCTGATATTGTTCGGATTAATAACGATTTCCATACTAGTAGTATATCAGTTTTAGCATTCGGACAAAAGCGTCCGTGAATGCAAAGATAGTAAATTAATAGAAAGTTTCAACATTCCACACGAAGGCCCGGAGCCCCAGGTCCGGGGCTTCCTTGTCCTTCGCGCCCAGCGCTTCGAGCAGCGGCGCGACCTTGTCGTCGGCCATCATCACGAGCAGCGCGTGGTTGAGTTCCGGCCACGCGTGGCTGCCGAAACGGGGGAATCCGTTGAAGTCTCCCTTGCCTTCCACACCCTCCCAGCGAGTGAATCCACGCTGGCCGTGGGCGGCAAGAATCTCTACGATTTCTTCGTTATAGGCCTGGTTATAGGCGATGAACATGGCTTTCATTTGCGGTTCCTCCTTCTTTCAAGTCTTCTTTCCATATGGTTGGTGAACGAGCAATAGACCGTCGGGATGAGCACGAGGGTGATGAGCGTGGAGACGGTCAGACCCCAGCACACGGTGATACCCAGGCCCTGCCACATCTCGGAACCCTCGCCCGTGCCGATGGCCATCGGGAGCATACCGAGCACGGTGGTCAGGGTGGTCATGAGGATAGGGCGCAGACGGCTCTTGGCCGCCGTCGTGGACGCGTCGCGGATGTTCATGCCGCGCTCGCGGCAGAGGATCGTGTAGTCGATGAGCACGATACCGTTCTTCACCACGATACCGATCAGGATGATGATGCCGATGATGGACATCATACCCAGGGCCATGCCCGTGATGCGCAGGCCGAGCAGCACGCCCACCAGGGCGAACGGCACGCTGAACATGATGACGAACGGGCCCATCAGGTTCTCGAACTGCGAGGCCATCACCATGTAGACGAGCAGGATCATCAGGATAATCAGCACAGCCATCTGGCTGAACATTTCCTGCTGGTCCTCGTAGTCGCCGGCGATGACCGTCGAGATTTCAGACGGGATCACCATGCCGTCGAGGGCCTTCTCGCAGCTCTCCACGGCGTCACTCAGGGCGGCATTCTTCGCCACGATACCGCGGACGGTGATCATACGCGAACGGTCCTTGCGCTCGATGGTCGGCGGCACGAGGCCTTCGACCACGTCGCCAAGCTCCTTCATCCGGACGGTGGCGCCCGTCGGGGTCGAGACCACGATGTTCTCCATGTCTTCGACGCTGGAGCGGAATTCCGGCGCGTATCGCACGCGGATGTTGTATTCTTCACCGTCCTCGCGGTACAGCGAGGCCACCGTGCCGCTCATCGCCGCGCTGAACGCGGCAGCGGCGGTGGTGGAATTCAGCCCGTGCAGGGCCAGTTTGGTGCGGTCGAAGTCCATGCGGAGCTCCGGCGTATATTCGTCACGGCTGAGGGTGACCTGCGTGAAGGAATCCTCCTTCAGCAGGCGGGCCTGGATCTCCTGCGCCACGCGGTCGGTCTCGGCAAAGTCATAACCGTAGACCTCCACCTCGACGGAGGAGGCGCCCATACCCATGCCCATACCTTCGGAAACCAGCGTGCGGCGGATCTCCGGGTACTTCGCGCAGATGCCGCGCACCACGTCGGAGATCTCGGCCGAGGAGCGCTTACGCGTGCTCGACGTGCCGATATTCAGGTTCAGCGAGATGATGTGCGTACCATTGCTCTGCATGCTCGCAAAGGTGTTGTCGGTATCGGCCTGGCCGAACGTGGCGTTGAGCACTTCGATCTCCGGCACAGCCGCGGTGATGTCGGCGTAAAGGCGCTCGTAGACGCCGCGCGTGACATCCTGCGCCGTACCCATCGGCAGGTTGATCGTGACGGTGAGGCGCTCGGAGTCGCCCCGCGGGAAGTATTCGGTCTTGAGGCCCGGCAGCAGCAGGACGAGGGATGCGACAAACACGGCGGCAAAGCTCAGGATCACCAGCTTGCGGCGCTTGGTGGCCCAGTGGATGACATGTGCGTAGCCGCGGGAGATCTTGTCGATACCCTTGTTGATCGGCACGAAGACGGCGTTGTAGGCCTTTCCGTGGTGGACTTCCTTCTTGAGCCAGCGGGAGCACAGCATCGGAACGAAGGTCAGGGCGGCGGTCGTGGACACGACCATGATGATCGACACGATCCAGCCGAGCTGGCGGAACATGATGCCTGCCATGCCGTTGATCATCGTCAGCGGCAGGAACACGCAGAGCATGGTCAGCGTGGAGGCGATAACGGAGATACCCACCTCGCCCGTGCCGTGCACGGCCGCCTCTTTCGGCTTCTCGCCGCGGGCGATGTGCGAGGACACGTTCTCCAACACCACGATGGCGTCGTCCACGACCATACCGATCGCAATGGTCAGAGCGGACATCGAGATGATGTTGAGCGTGTTGCCGGAGGCGAACAGGTACATCAGCGACGCCAGCAGGGCCAGCGGGATGGACAGGACGATGATGAAGGTGGACTTCCAGTTGCCCAGGAACACGAAGACCACGAGCATCACCACCAGGAAGGTGATGAGGATGGTCTCGATGAGGGTGCGGATGGTATTGATGATTTCGCGGGAGCCGTCCACGATGGTCGTGATCTCCACGTCGGCGGGCAGCGTCTTCTGGATTTCGGCCAGCTGCTTCTTGACGCCCTTGATGACGTTCACCGTGTTGGCGTCGCTCTGCTTCTGGATGATGATACGGGCGGAACGCTCACCGTTGGTGTAGGACTCCTGCTCACGCTCCTGCTGGCCGTCAATCACGGTCGCCACGTCGCGCAGGTACACGGCCCGGCCGTTCGACACGCCGACCACGATGTCCAGCAGTTCGGCGGGTTCGGAGAACTCTTTCTGCACACGCAGGGTGTAGGTCTCGGAGCCGATGTCGATATTTCCCGAAGGGAGGTTGCGGTTCTCGGACGAGATCACGCTCGCAATGCCGCTGAGGTTGAGGCCGTAGGCCATCAGCTTGCTGGGGTCGCAATAGACCTGGATCTCACGGCCGGGGGCGCCGCTCACGGACACCGTACCCACGCCCGACACACGCGCCAGCGGGGTGGCCACCTTGTCATCCAGGATCTTGTCCAGGCCGGACAGGCTCTCGTTCGCCGTGGCGGAGAGCAGCATGATCGGCATATCGGAGGCGTTGAACTTGAAGATGACGGGGTTCGACACCCCGTCGGGGAGCATGGAATTGACCATGTCCAATTTGTCTCGGACACTGTTGGTCGCCGCTTCGATGTCCACGCCGTAGTTGAAGGTCAGGGTCAGCAGGGAGATGTTCTCCTTGGATTGGGTGGTCATCTCCTTCAGGTCCTCGACACCGTTCAGGGTGTTCTCCAGGACCTTGGTCAGGTTGGTCTCGATTTCCTGCGCGTTGGCGCCCTGGTACGAAGCCATCACCATGATCGTGTTGGAGTCAAACTCCGGGAGCAGGGCGATGGACGTCCGAGTCAGGGAGAAGACACCGAGGATCGCGAGGGCGATGAAGACCAGGCTCGTCGTGACAGGATGTTCGACCGCGGATCGGTAGATACTCATCGCTGGACCTCCACTTTATCGCCCGAACGGAGGTTGGAGTGGCCGCCGGTAAGCACCAGCTCGCCCTCCTCCAGACCGGACAGAATCTCATAGCGGTTGCCGAAATGGCGGCCCGTCTCCACCGTCTTCATGGAGACGGTGTTGTCGTCGTTCAGTACGAAAACGGTCCGCTGGCCGGAGCCCTGGAGCTTCATCACGGCCGCATCCGGCACCACGATGTTCTCGACGGAGCCGAAGTCCACGGCCACGCGGGCGTACATGCCCGGGCGGAGTTCGCGGTTCTCATTGGCCACGCGCACTTCCGCGCTGAAGGTGTGGGAAGCGGGGTCGATGGTCGGGTAGAGGCGCACGATGGTGCCCGTATAGGTCCGGCCCGGCAGGGCGTCGGCCGTCAGGGTCACCTTGTCGCCGCGTTTCACGCGGGTGTAGTCGGCCTCGGAGATGGGCACCAGGAGCTTCACCGGCGTGATCTGCTGCACGGTGTAGATAGGCTGGCTCATGGAGTAGAGGTCGCCGCGGTCGTAGTTGCGGGCGGACACCACGCCGCTCACGGGAGCGCGCAGGATGGTGTTCTCCAGGAGGTTGTCGTAGCTGCTCTTGGACACGTTGAAGGCGAGCTCAAGCGACTCATAGTCGGACTGGGACACGCCGCCCTCAGCGAGAAGCTGCTTGACGCGGGCGAGCTCGGTCTCGTCGTTCTTGAGCCGCAGGGCGGCCTGGTCGAGCTGCACGCGGTCCATCTCGGCGAGGATCTGGCCGGCGGCCACGAAGTCGCCGACCTCAACGTTCAGTTTCTGAATGCGGCCGCTGCTCAGCGGCGCGATGTTGTTCACCACATTGGCCTGCACGGTCGCGGAATACACCGCGTCGCGGGCCACCTGCTCCCGGACGGCGCCCGTCACGGAAACGACCGGCGTAGCGTTCATGGCGGCCATCATCGGGTCCATGGCCGGGGTGCCGGATTTCTGCTGGCCGCAGGCGGCGCACACGAGGGCGCACAGGGCCATGCCTATCTTGGATACTTTATTCATTGACGTAGGTTTTATTCAATTGGATATTGCCGTCGGCATCGATGAAATCGGCGCCGAGCGTACTCTCGAGACCGGCTTTCGCCACGACGAAGGTGTAGATGGCCTGGCAGACGCCAAGCTGGGACTGGGTCAGGGCATACTGGGCGTCGTTGAGGTCCGTGAGCGTGCTGCGGCCCACATCGTAGGACTTCGCCGCGATGTCGTAGGCCTTCTGGGCAGTCTCGGAGGCGCTCCGGGCGGAGCCGTAACTCTTCATCGCCGTCTCCATCTGATTGAGATACTGACGGATGGCGATCTTGAGCTGGCGCTCGGTATCGGCGCGCCGGACATCCAGCTCGCGCGCCTGCACCTTGGCCTGGCGGACGGCGTTGAGGCGCTGACCGCCGGAGAAGATGGGCACCGACAGGCTCAGTCCGACGAAGGAATACGGCGACCACTTGTACTCGCTGAACACAAAATCGTTGGTCATCGCGTTGAGGCTGTAGTTGAACGTCAGCGAGAGCGTCGGCAGGTAAGCGTACTGCTGGACCATGACGGCGTCGGCGAGCTGCTCGGCCTGGATGGCCAGCTGGCGCATCGTGGAGTTGTTCTCCAGCGTCAGTGACTCGCTCTCGTTCAGGTCATAGAGCATGTGCTCCGCAAAGTCGTCCAGGTCGCCGGCCACGTCGATGTTCGTGTCCAGGTCGACGCCCATCACGGCCTTGAGCTGCCACAGGGACAGCAGGACGGAGCTCTCCGCGTCATAGACATTCGGGATGGCGTTCGCCAGCGTGGTCTTGGCGCGGGTGAGATCCAGCTCGGAAGCCTTCTGGGCGTTGTAGCGGCGCTGGATCTGCTCGCAGTTCACGAGGGCGTTCTCGTAAGCGGATTTGTACACGTCGAAGGCTTTCTTGGACAGCAGGCAGGTGAAGAACGCCTGCTTGACCTGGTTCACCGTCTCGAGCCGGGAGCTGCGCGCCTGCTCGACGGCCAGCTCGACATTCTCCTGGGAGATCCGCAGGTTTTTCCAGAGCTGGGCGTTGACCAGGGGCATGCTGGCGGTCAGGCCGACCGACCAGGTGTTCCAACGGCCGACTTCGAATCCGTCGGAGGTGCTTTTGCTGCCGCTGGCATCACCGCTGTCGCCGCTGCCGCTGCTACCGGCAGATCCGCCAGCCATACTGCCCATGCCTCCGATGTCGAAGTCCATGTACATGACTTGTTTCTTGATGGTACGCTGATAAGACCCGGATCCACTGATCTGCGGGAAAAGGGAAGCGTACGTCCCCTTACGGGCATAACCCGTCCGTTCAATTTCCATGTCCGCCACTTTGACGGACGCATTCTCGCTGAGCGCGATTCGCAGCGCATCTTCCAGGGTCAGGAAGGTGGGGGTGGCGGTCGTGTCGACGGCCTGCGCAGCGGCGAACAGCGGGAGAAGGAACGTGAATACTAACGTTATCGATCTCTTCATAATATATTTTCGCGCGCAAAGATATGCAAATTTTGTGCTATCTTTGCATGGAACACAAAAATATATGATGGAATCTTTACTTTACGTGCACTGGCACGTCGACCCCATACTCTTCCAGATCGGTTCCCTGCAGATCCGCTGGTACGGCCTGCTCTTCGTGTCGGGCTTCGTCATCGGCTGGTATCTTTTCAAGTGGTTCTTCACCCGCGAGAAGGTGGACACCAAGCTGATGGATCCGCTGCTCTACACCCTGCTGATCGCCACGGTCGTCGGCGCCCGCCTCGGCCACTGCATCTTCTACCAGCCGGACTACTATTTCGGCTCCTGGGCCGGATTCCTGGAGATATTCATGCCCTGGAAGGGCGGCCTGGCCAGCCACGGCGGCGCCATCGCGCTGCTGCTCGCGATGTGGTGGTTCACCAACCGCTATGGCAAGAAGCATGACTTCGATTTCCTCTGGCTCCTGGACCGCCTGTGCATTGCCGTCGCCTTCGCCGCCTGCATGATCCGCCTGGGCAACCTCTTCAATTCCGAGATCTACGGCGACGTCACCACCCTGCCCTGGGGCTTCATCTTCGACCTCCGGGGCGAGACCGAGCCCAAGCACCCGACGCAGCTCTACGAGGCCCTCACCTACCTGCTGCTCGGCGTGGTCATGATCTGGGTCTACAAGTACAAGCTGGACAAGGTGCACCGCGGATTCTTCTTCGGCTTCTTCCTGCTGGGCTGCTTCGGCGGCCGCTTCCTGATCGAGTTCATCAAGGAGCCGCAGGTCGAGTTCGAGCAGACGATGCTCCTGGACATGGGCCAGCTGCTCTCCATCCCCTTCATCATCGCAGGCATCGGCCTGCTCATCTATGCCGCCAAGGCAAAAAAACCGGCCGCGGTGGTTCACCCGCAGCCGGCTAAGAAAGAAGCGACGCACTATGCGCGTCCGCTCAAAGGCTAGCTCTGCTGTCCGGCAGGCGCCGCAGCATCTGCCGCAGCCGGAGCCTTCTTGCTCTTGGAAACCAGGAAGTAGATCAGGGCGGCGATCACGACGGCCAGCGCGATGGCCAGGACCGGCCGGTAGGCCACCCAGGCGATCATGATCACGAGGAGCGCCCAGATGAATCCGACCACGCCCGTCACCAGGTTCACACCCAGCGAGGCGACGTTGGCCAGGAACGGGAGCACCTTGAGGATGGTCACGAGAATGCTGAACATCGAGCGGAGACCGGCAATCACGAGGATGACACCGAGGATGCGGAGCAGCCAGAGGATCATCTTGTTAGCGGCCTTCTCGGACTCGAACATCGACTCCTGGGAGTGCTCACCCATCTTGAGAACCATCAGGCTCTTGCCGTTCTTGTGCTTGTAGGACTCGAAGGTGTTTCCGGTCACCTTGCCCAGGATGGAGGCGACACCGCCATCCGCCTCGGTGAAGGTCACGCGGACGTCACCGACAGCCGGGGTCTGGGGGTTCTCGCCGTAATAAACGACATTCCCCTCCACGAAGGTATCAACGCCATTGGCCAGGGAGGCCGGAACGTTCACGGAAGAGCTGGCGGGGATGGCACCGACCATTGCCGGAGGGAGCACATAAGCGCCGAATTCCACCTTCTGGGCCGTCACGGTGTTGTCGGGAACAGTCGTGCGGACATAGTTGCTGCCCTGATAGTCAGGATCCTTGAAACTGCCGGAGTCGACCGGGCCGCTCACCCACTCCTTGGAGTAGGTGTAGGTCGTGGTGGTCTCCTGACCGCCGCCGATCTTGTCCTTGGTCTCGGAGGTGGAATGCTCCACCCACTGATAATACTCGACGTCACGCACCAGACGGATCGCGTTCACGGACACGCCGTAATCGGGATCGGTCAGGATCTCGTCCGTCTTCGCCACAGCCGTGGCGTGGATCAGCTGACCCTCGAGGGCGGGATCCAGGCTGGCGACGCTGACCACGTCGACACACTCGGTCTCAGCGGCTTTGAGCATCTTGGCAGTTTTGACAGCACGACCCTCGTTCCACCACAGGAGGACGGTCGCAGCGACAAACAGGACAAGGCCGGTGACAATTCCTTTCAGGGAGTTGCCCAGACGCGTGCCATAGCTTGTCTTGGTTACTTCTTGATAGGCCATACACTAATGAGATTTAAAAAGGTTAAAGAATTGCTAACTAACAGGTTTATCCGCGAATGGCAGCGATACCCGGGAGCTCCTTGCCTTCGAGGGCCTCGAGCATGGCGCCGCCGCCCGTGGAGACATAGCTCACCTTATCCGCATAACCCATCTGGGTCACGGCAGCGACGGAGTCACCGCCACCCACGAGGGTGTAAGCGCCCTTGGCCGTGGCCTCGGCGAGGTCTTCGGCGATCTGGAGCGTACCCTTGGCGAAGGTCGGCATCTCGAACACGCCGACGGGGCCGTTCCACAGGACGGTCTTGGAACCGAGGATGACTTCCTTCCACTCCTTCAGGGAAGCGGGACCGGCATCCATACCCTCCCAACCGTCGGGAATGTTGTTGGACGGAACGATCTTGGTGCTGGCGTCGTTGCTGAACTCGTCAGCGATCACGGTCTCGGAGGAAAGATAAATCTTCACGCCCTTCTCCTTGGCCTTGGCCAGGATCTCGAGCGCCTGCGGCATGAGGTCGTCCTCGTGCAGGGAGTTACCGATCTTGCCGCCCTGGGCCTTGACGAAGGTATAACCCATACCGCCGCCGATGATCAGGTTGTCCACCTTCTCGAGCATGTTCTCGAGCACGGCGAGCTTGGAAGAGACCTTGGAGCCGCCGATGATGGCGGTGAAGGGGTGCTTGGCGTTCTTCAGCACGTTGTCGATGGCCTTGATCTCACCTTCCATCAGGTAGCCGAACATCTTGTCGTTGGGGAAGTAGTCGGCGATGAGGGCGGTGGAACCGTGGGCACGGTGGGCCGTACCGAAAGCGTCGTTGATGTAGCAGTCAGCGTAGGAAGCGAGGGTCTTGACGAAGTCCTTCTGGCTGGCCTTGACGGCA
>CACXNA010000023.1 GCA_902768985.1 uncultured Bacteroidia bacterium
ACGCCCATCCCGGCCAAGAGCACGAACGGCGCGGCGCTACCCCAGCCGGATCCGATCCGCGAAGAGCCTACGTACATCGCCCGGCAGGGCTTCATCATGCAGGACGGCGACCACCTGTTCGGCACCGGGCAGTTCCAGGACGGCGGTTTCGACCTCATGGGCCTGACGCGCCGACTCACCCAGAACAACACCCAGATCGCCTCCCCGATGGTCATCTCCAGCAAGGGCTACGGCATTCTCTGGCACAACTACGGCCGCACAGACCTCAACCCGGCCTCTTCCGCCGTGACGCTGGAGCCCCTTCCGGCAGCGCCCGCGGCCGGCCGACGCATGCCGGCGCCGCGCACCTACCGGGGCGAGTTGCCCGTGGAGCAGTCCGGCAGGTACTGCCTGCACCTGGACGTCGGCGACCACCCGGCGCGCGGCGGGCACAAGATCTGGCTGGACGGCCAACTGATTTATGAAGACACCAACAGCTGGGTGCCGACCGTTTCCGTCTTCGCGGAGCTGTCGAAAGGCCAGCACTGCATTGAGGCGCAGGGGTCCACGGACCCGACGGTAAGCCTGTCCTGGCGCGCCGTCGACAACACGACCACCTTCCTCTCACCCGTGGCGCAGAACCTGGATTACGCCGTCTTCGTCGGCAACGCCGACAAAGTCATCTCCACCTACCGCGACCTGACCGGCCCCGTTCCGCCCATGCCCGACTGGGCTTTCGGCTTCATCCAGTGCCGCGAGCGCTACGACACACAGGCGGAGGTGCTGGAGAACGCCCGGGGCTTCGTCGAGCGCGACATCCCCGTCAGCGTCATCGTTCAGGACTGGAAATGGTGGGGCGATACGGGCTGGAACTCCATGGTCTTCGACAAGGCCAAGTATCCCGATCCGGCAGGCATGGTCCGCGAGTTGCACGCCATGGATATGAAATTCATGATTTCCGTGTGGTCGCGCGTAGAGAGCGGCACCGCGCTCGGCGACTCGCTGGCCCGC
The DNA here is from genome assembly GCA_902768985.1 of uncultured Bacteroidia bacterium. Classification (GTDB taxonomy): domain Bacteria; phylum Bacteroidota; class Bacteroidia; order Bacteroidales; family UBA932; genus Cryptobacteroides. Next base: position 991 of record CACXNA010000023.1, read on the forward strand.
AAGGGCTATTTCATCCCGGGCACGGAATGGGTGGACTACTTCAACCCGGCCGCAGCCCGCTATTACTGGGAGCGATTCCGCGAAAGCATGGTGGAACTGGGTATCGACGCCTGGTGGTTCGACGCCACGGAGCCGGACAACGACTACGAACTGCTGCACCGTCGCGTGGCAGACAACACCATTCCGGGCGAGGTCTATCGCAACGTCTATCCGCTCGTCGTCAACCGCGCCATGTATGAGGGATTCCGCGAACGCGATCCCGAACACATGCCCGTGGTGCTGACGCGCAGCGCCTTCGCCGGCGCCCAGCGATACGGCATCATCACCTGGTCCGGCGATGTGAACGGCGACTGGCTTACCCTCCGCCGCCAGATCACGGGCGGTCTGGGCCAGATGGCCGCCGGCCTGCCCTGGTGGACCTATGACGCCGGCGGGTTCAACCGTCCGGCGAATCAGTACACCGATCCCGCCTACCAGGAATGCATGCTCCGCTGGATCGAGACGTCGGTCTTCCTGCCCTTCATGCGCGTGCACGGCATGTCCAGCCGCACCGAGCCCTGGAACTACAGCCCGGAGACGCAGCGGATCTATGTCAACTGCATCCGGCTCCGCTACCAGCTGATGCCCTACATCCTGGACTGCGCCAAGCGCGTTTCCAACGAAGGATACACCCTGATGCGCCCGCTGGTCTTCGATTTCCCGGACGACAGGGAAGCGCTCCGGCAGGACTGCGAATACATGTTCGGTCCCGACTACCTGGTCTGCCCTGTGACGCAGCCCGGCGTCAGCAAATGGAAGGTATATCTGCCGGAGAATCAGGCCGGCTGGGAAGATTTCCGAGACGGTACACACTATGACGGCGGACAATACGTCTGCGTCCCCGTGAACCTGGAAATGATTCCGGTTTTCAAACGACTATAGGTTTTTAGTAATAATGGTAAAAAATGACGCGCCGCTAACAAAAAATGACGGCGCGTCGGTTTTTATTAGTCTTTCCTCATTTCTTTACACACGTGCGATTCTTATTGGGGTATCTTGGCCGACGGAAATCAATTAACCGCGACATACACATATACACACCAATTTAATAATCACTTTTTTCGCTATGAGGAAAAAAATACTCGCGCAAACCATCAAGGCCGGTCTGGTCTTGCTGGCGTGCTGTTTGAGCATGGGCATCTCCTTTGCTCAGAATCGTTCCATCAGCGGCACCGTCGTTGACACGGCCGGACAGCCCGTCATCGGCGCAGCCGTCACGGTGGTCGGCAATCCCCGCATTGGCGCAGCCACGGACTTCAACGGTGCCTTCACCCTGAGTGTCCCGACCGGCGCAACCATGTCCGTCGAAAGCATCGGCTACAAGAGCACGACTTTCGCCGTCGGTAACCAGAGCGTCTTCAGCATCGTCCTGGAAGAGGACACGGAGATGCTCGAAGAGACCGTTGTTATCGGCTACGGCGTTCAGAAGAAGAGCGACCTGACCGGCGCCGTCGCTTCCGTCAAGGACAGCGACATGTCCAACCGCTCGGCGGTCTCCCCCGTCCAGGCCCTCCAGGGCAAGGCGGCCGGCGTCCAGATTGTCAACGCTTCCGGTGCACCGGGTGCCGAATCCAGCATCCAGATCCGTGGTTATTCCTCTAACTCCAAGACCACCCCGCTCATGATCGTGGATGGTTTGAAAGTGGCGGACATCAACTACCTCGACCCGGACAACATCGCTTCCATCGAAGTCCTGAAGGACGCCGCCTCCGCCGCCATCTACGGCATTGAGGCCGGTAACGGCGTCATCCTCGTGACGACGAAGTCCGGCAAGGGCACGCCCGGCAAGGGCAAAGTGTTTTACAACTTCATGAGTTCCACCCAGACGGCTTCCCACCTGCCGGAGCTGATGGACGCGAAGACCTATGTCGAGTTCCAGGAACTGATGGGCAACAACTCCCGCAACTTCTGGGACGGCAAGACCGACACCTACTGGCCGGACTACATGCTCGAAAAGGGCCAGACCTTCCGTCATACCGTCGGCGCCCAGGCGGCCAACGACCGCGGCAACATCTACGTCGCCCTGACGTACGTGGATGACAATGGTATCATCAAGGGCGACAAGGATATCCTCAAGCGCCTCTCCGGCCAGATCAACGCCGAATACAAGATCAACGACTGGCTGACCGTCGGCACCAACAACACCCTGCAGCACTCCCTGAGCCGCAGCGTCTCCGAAGCCCAGAGCATCAACGCCTCCACGCTGGGCTCCATGCTGATGTTCGACCCGATCGTCCCCTGGACCTACGACATGAACAACCTCCCGCAGGACATCCAGAACAAGCTCGACGCCGGTCTGGAAATGCCGCGCGACGACAATGGCAACATATATGGTATCTCCTCCCAGGCCGCCGGTAGCCTGATCTACCACCCGGCCGTGATGCGCGACCGCTCGGATACCGAGAATGAGTCCTTCAACGTCCGCGGCAGCACCTACGTGAACATCACCCCGCTCAAGGGTCTCGTCTTCACCTCCCGCTTCGGCTACCGTGCCGGTTACTCCAATGTCGGCACGTACAACTACCCGTACCGCATCAGCGACATCGGTTTCCAGGATATGTCCATCACGGGCCGTTCCAGCAGCAACCTCTTCTATCAGTGGGAGAACTTCGCGAACTACAACGTGACCATCAAGAAGCACAGCATCTCGGCCATGGCCGGTTTCTCCTTCCAGAAGACGAGCTCCAACTTCACGAGCGGCACCGCTTACGTCCTCACGGACACCGCGCCCAACTACCGCTATCTTGACTATGCCACCAACGATTCCAGAATGACCGTCGGCGGCGTGCAGACCTGGCGTGCCAACATGTCCTACTACGGACGTCTGGGCTGGTCCTACGACAACCGCTACATGCTGCAGGTCAACTTCCGTGCAGATGCGTACGACACTTCCAAGCTCGACCCGAGCAACCGCTGGGGCTACTTCCCTTCCGTGTCCGCCGGCTGGACCATCTCGAATGAGCCGTTCATGCGCGGCATCAAATCCGCCATCGGCCTGACATTCATGAAGTTCCGCGCTTCCTGGGGTCTGAACGGTAACGTCGACGCAATGGGCAATTACCAGTACAGCGACGTGCTGGCCGCGAGCAACAACAACGGCTACAACTTCACCGATGACGGCGGCCGTACTGTCGGCGTCGGCCCGTCCGGCGTGCTGCCGAACCCCAAGATCAAGTGGGAGACCTCCCGTCAGCTTGACCTCGGTCTCGACCTCCGCTTCTTCAAGGAGCGCCTCACCCTGACCATCGACTGGTACAACAAGGACACCGACAACCTGATCACCAGCACGACGGCTCCGGCCAACACCGGTTCCACCACCACGTACATCAACGCCGGTATGGTGAACAACCATGGTCTGGAAGTCGAAGCCGGCTGGAAAGACAACATCGGCGACTTCTCCTACAGCGTCAGCGGCAACCTCGCCACGCTGCACAACAAGGTCACCAAGGGGCTCCAGGTCGGCCGCACCAACGGCTACCAGATCCACACCGCCGAACCTGTCACCTACTTCGAGGAAGGTTATCCGCTGTGGTACCTCCGCCTCTACAACATGATCGGCGTGGACCAGCAGACGGGCGAAGCGATCTACGAGAACCGCGACGACAACCCCGCCATCAACGACAACGACCGCATCTGCGCCGGCAAGGGTATGCCGGACCTCACCTACGGTCTGACCGTCAACCTGGCCTGGAAGGGCTTTGACTTCATCATCTACGGCACCGGCGCCGCCGGCGTCCAGCGCCTCTTCGCCATGACCCGTGCCGACGTCACGACGGCCAACACCCTCAAGGAGTTCTACGTGAATGCATGGCAGAGCCCGGCTTCCACCGGCTACAAGCACCCGAAGCCGACCAACGACGCCAAGATCCTCTGCTCCACCGACCGCATGTTCAACGCCGACTTCTTCAAGATCAAGCAGATTCAGCTCGGCTACACCCTGCCGAAGAACATCTGCCAGAAGGTCCTGCTGAGCAGCCTGCGCGTCTATGTCTCCCTCGACGACTGGTTCACCTTCACGAAGTATCCGGGACTTGATCCTGAGACCGGTCTCTTCGGCGCCCAGGTGAACGGTCTGGCCGTGGATACCGGTTCCTATCCGATCTCGAGAAAACTGGTATTCGGTGTCAATCTTGCCTTCTAATCACTTAATCTGATAAGATATGAAAAAGATAATTACGCTTGCATCGGCCTGTCTGCTTGCCTTCTCCCTCAGTTCCTGCGTGGGACAGCTGGAGAACCCCCGCAAAGGCGCGAATGACTTCAATACCTTCTACACGAATGCTACGGCCGAAGACGCGGAGAAACTGATCGCGCAGGCCTACAACACCTATTTCGGTGGCCCCGAGGAAGTTCAGAAGCAGAATTTCTTCGAGATCATCTCCGACGACATGGCCTGCGGCGGCGGCACCTATTCCGACAACGCCAACCGCTACCGTGACGCCGACGAACTGACCTGCCAGCCCAGTGACTGGCTCTTCCACGGCCCGTGGAGAGGTTACAGCCTCTACCAGGCCATCTACGTCTGCATCTACCAGTGCAACCTCATCATCGACAAGATCCCCGAGTCCAACGACGCCGAGATCAACCGGATCAAGGCCGAGGCCAAGTTCCTCCGCGCCCTGAACATGTTCGAGGCCATGCGCGTCTGGCACAACCCGCCCTTCGCCGACCATATCTATTCGGCCGAAGACATGCTGGCGCCGAACGGCGATCCAAAGGAGATGATCGACTGGATTCTTGAGAACTTCGACGATGCCGCCAAGGTGCTCCCCGCCCTTACCACCAAGGGCCAGCAGGGCAAGATCGGCGGCCGCGCCACGGCTGCAGCCGCCAAGGCCTTCTACGGCAAGGCCGCCTTGTGGTACGGAACGCAGTACAACGACAACGCTTACGTCCAGAAGGCCGTCGCCCCGCTCAAGTCCATCATCGACTCCAAGGTCTACGACCTGATCCCGAACCCCGCCGACCTCTTCCGCGTGAAGTCTGACTTCTGCGAGGAATACATCTTCGAGCGCTGCTGCGCCGAGACCGGTTCCGACAAGGCCCTCCAGAACGACAACCGCCAGACCTGGCGCGGCTTCCGCGAGGACAACATGTACATCCCGAAGGGCTTCCTGGCCTACGGCTGGGCCTTCTGCAACCCGACCCAGGAGTTCGTCGACTTCATGAAGGAGCACGACGGAGAAGACAGCCCCCGCTTCAAAGCCAAGCTGCTCTCCTACGACCAGCTGATGGAGATGGAGTACAGCGATCCCACCAAGAAGGGCCTGAAGCCCGGCGCCATCTACACCAACTGCGTCGGCTACTGGAACGCCACCTGCCTGATGTACAACGACGATCTTTACACCGGCACCGGCGGCAACTATTACTCCCGCGCCAACAACCCGATCATCCGCTACGCCGAGGTGCTCCTCATGTACGCCGAGGCACAGCTGATCGCCAACAACGACTCCGACAAGAGCGGTCTCGCCGCCCTGAACAAGGTGCGGGCGCGCGCCGGCCTGGCCCCGCTCGCCTCGCTGACCCAGCAGGCCGTCATCGACGAGCGCCGCGCCGAGCTCTTCTCCGAGTGCGAACGTTGGTTCGACATCATCCGCTGGAAGATTGCCGACAAAGTCCTCGCCGACGCCGGCAAGCACCGCTACACCTTCATGGGCTACAAGCCAGGCACCACCGAATATTGGATCGACGACAACGAGTACAGCAAGGGCGCCGGCAAGGGCTGGGACGACAAGTACTGGGAGCTCCCGTTCGGTGACAACCAGCTGACGGCCAACCCGAACCTGGTCCAGCACAAGGGCTGGTAATAGTCCGAATAAATGATTATATTTGCATTATGAGGCTCAAATACTTATTCACTTCTATTCTGGCATTGGCGATGGGAATCATCGCCAATGGCCAGCGCTACTGCAACCCGCTTCCGATGCCGATCGGACAGGGCGGCAACGCCGGTGGCGACGTCACGGTCCTCGAAGAGGGCGGCAAGTACTACATGTGCTGCTCCGGCGGCGGCATGTGGGTTTCCGATGACCTGCTCAACTGGGAGTTCCACGCCGTGGAGCACATCCCGGTAGCTCCCGACCTTGTCAAGTACAACGGCAAGTTCTACCTGACCGGCAACAGCGACCATGTCTTTGTAGCCGACAACCCGCTCGGCCCCTACAACGACCTGGGCCTGTTCAAGAACACCGGTCCCGTCGAAGACGGCTGGAACGGCGGCTTCGACACCAAGATTTTCGTTGACGACGACAACCAGCCCTACCTCTTCTGGCCGGGCCGTGGCATCAGCGGCATCTACGGCGTCAAGCTGGATCCGAACGACTTGACACGCTTCGCCGAGAAGCCGACCCACCTCTTCGGATTCAACCCGATGCACGCCTGGGAGCGCTACGGCGAAATGAACGAGTATCCCGGCGTCGCCTGGATCGAAGGTCCCTGGATCATCAAGCGGAACGGTATTTATTATTTGGAATACTCTGCCTCTGGCACCCAGTGGAAGACCTACGCGGAAGGCTACTACACGGCCACTTCCCCGCTCGGCCCCTACACATATGCGCCCAACAACCCGCTGCTTCGCAAGACGGAAGGCCTCGTGACCGGAACGGCCCACGGCTCCATCGTGAAGGTCAAGGACAAGGACGAATGGTGGCAGTTCTACACCATCGTGCTGTCCAACCCTCCGGGAGGACGCCGCATCGGCATGGATAAGGTCGAGTTCGATGAGGACGGCCTGATGTACTGCACGGTCACCGACACGCCGCAGCCCGCTCCGGGCGTCGAGGCGAAGAAGGCCGCCCACTCGTCCATCCCCGTGACGATCAACAAGATCAACGCGATGAACGCGCTCTCCAAGTTCAGCTCCCAGCAGAACGGCTTCCCGGCCGCCTTCGCGGTGGACAACTACAGCGGCACCGTGTGGATGCCCGAGGCGAACGACGCCCAGCCGTCCATCACGGTTGAGCTCTCCCCCGCGACGCGCTTCGACGTCGTCCAGCACTTCACCGTGGACGGCATGCGCGTGATGTTCTCCGGGGCCGGTCGCCGTTTCGGCGCGCCGCAGGTCCTGCCCGTGTACAAGTTCAAACTCGAAGTCTCCCAGGACGGAGAGAAGTACGTCACCGTGCTCGACAAGACGAAGAATAACATCAGCCGCGACACGATCTTCGAGGAGTTCAAGCCCACGAACTGCCGTTTCGTCCGCCTGACCGTCACCGACTGGCCGAAGAACTTCCCGCTGGGCATTATCGATTTCACCGTGTTCGGTTATCCCGACGGGTACGACCCCGCAGCGGTCGCCACCCCGGTATTCTCCAACCTGCCGCTGGACAGTGAGGTCACCAGAAGACCCGCAGTCCGGTAGACAGCGGTCATTCACAGTTTTTTTAGCATCAGGATAAGTCCTGCACCTTCAGGACTTATCCTTTTTTCACAAAAAGCACCGTTAGCTACTATCCATGAAAAAACTCCTTATCCTCACCGTTCTGCTCCTGTCCGGGACCGCGCTCCTGGCACAGCGGCCCCGCCCTACGGCCGACCTGCCCAAGTGGGAAGGCGTCTGCGAGACGCCCCAGATGGGCTGGAGCTCCTGGAATAAGTTTATGACCGACATCAACGAGGACATCATCAAGGCCCACGCCGACGCACTGGTGGAGCTCGGCCTCGCGGATGTCGGCTATGTCTATATCAACGTCGACGACGGTTGGCACGGCGAGCGTGACGAGAACGGCTTCGTGACCGAAGATCCTGAGAAATTCCCCTCCGGCATGCGGGCCCTGGGCCAGTATATCCATTCCAAAGGCCTCAAGTTCGGCATCTACAGCGATGCCGGCGACTTCACCTGCAACGGCTGCACCGGCAGCCGCGGCCACGAGTACCAGGACGCCCTCATCTATGCGATGTGGGAGGTCGATTATCTCAAATATGACTGGTGCCACACGTCCAACCTCGACGCCAAGGGCGCCTACACCCTGATGCGCAACGCCCTGCGCAAGGCCGGTCGTCCCACGGTCTTCAGCATCTGTGAATGGGGTACCAGCAAGCCCTGGGAGTGGGCCGAGAACGTCGGCCATTCCTGGCGCACCACGCATGACATCGGTCCAGCCTTCCTGGAAGTGCCGGTCTCCTATACCCCGGAGGGCCGCCGCAACTGGAAGCCGCAGAGCGTCATGGAAATCATCGAGCAGAACGCTCCGCTGCGCGAGCACGCCGGTCCCGGCCACTGGAACGATCCGGACATGCTCGAAGTCGGCAACGTGATCACCGTGGACGGCATCACCTACAGCATGACCCCGAGCGAGGAGCGTGCCCATTTCACGATGTGGTGCATGATGGCCGCCCCGCTCATCCTCGGTAACGACCTGCGCAGCATCTCCCAGGAGACGCTGGACATCATTAAGAACCGGGCGCTGATCGCGGTCGACCAGGATCCTCTCGGCATCCAGGGCCTGCGCCTCAAGAAAGAAGGCGACCTGCAGTACTGGTTCAAGCCCCTGAAGGACGGCGACTGGGCTTTCTGCGTGCTGAACGCCGGCGAAGCCGCCGCCAAGCTCACCCTGGACTGGAAGGACCTCGAAGTGGACGACACGTTCAGCGGCCGCAAGACGGACTTCGCCGGGACCACCTACATGGCCCAGGACCTCTGGAAAGCCAAGGCCAAGCCCTTCAGCACGGCCCGCAAGACAAAGGTCACCGTCCCGGCGCACGATGTCGTCGTGTACCGCCTCACTCCTGTAAGACACTAATAATCGATGAATTATGAATAGACTCTTGAAGATTGCCATCCTCGGGGCCACCCTGCTGCTCCCGCTGACTCTCCTCGCGCAGCCGCGCCGCCTCAGCGCCGACCTCCCGAAGTGGGAGGGCGTCGCCGACACGCCCCAGATGGGCTGGAGTTCCTGGAACTGTTTCATGACCGAGATCAACGAGGACCTGATCAAGGCTACCGCCGACGCGATGGTGGAGCTGGGCCTCGTGGACGCCGGCTACGTTTACCTCAACCTCGACGACGGCTGGCACGGCGAGCGCAACGAGAGCGGCTTCGTGCTCGAGGACCGGGAGAAATTCCCCTCCGGCATGAAGGCCCTCGCGGATTATCTGCACGCCCGCGGACTGAAGCTCGGCATCTACAGCGACGCCGGCGACTTCACCTGCGCCTGCTACACCGGCAGCCGCGGCCACGAGTACCAGGACGCGATTACCTATGCGCACTGGGGCGTGGATTACCTCAAATACGACTGGTGCTTCACCACGAACGTCAACGCCAAGGGCGCCTACACCCTGATGCGCAACGCGCTCCGCAAGGCCGGCCGCCCCATCCTCTTCAGCATCTGCGAGTGGGGCGTGAACAAGCCTTGGGAGTGGGCCCAGGACGTGGGCCACTCCTGGCGCACCACGGGCGACATCGGCCCGGCCTTCGCCCCCGTGCCCGTCAGCTATGACGAGCAGGGCCGCCGCAAGTGGAAGCCGATGAGCGTGCTCGAGATCATCGACATCAACGAGCCGCTGCGCCAGTACGCCGGTCCCGGCCACTGGAACGACCCCGACATGCTCGAAGTGGGCAACAGCGCCACCGTGGACGGCATTTTCTATGACATGACGGACAGCGAGGACCGTGCGCATTTCACGATGTGGTGCATGATGGCCGCCCCGCTCATCCTCGGCAACGACCTGACGAAGATCACGCCCGAGACCCTCGCGATCATCACCAACAAGGAGATGATCGCCGTGGATCAGGATCCCCTCGGCATCCAGGGCCTCCGCCTCAAGAATGAGGACGGCGTCCAGTACTGGTTCAAGCCCCTCGCCGACGGCGCCTGGGCCTTCTGCGTGATGAACACCCGCGAGGAAGATGTCACCATTACCCTCGACTGGTCCACGCTCGAAGTCAACGACGCCCTCAGCAAGCGCCGCACGGCCTTCGGCTCCACGAATTATTCCGTCCAGGACCTCTGGCATCCGGAAGCGGCCGCCTTCCCCACCCTGGTCAAGGGCAAAGGCATCCTCAAGAATCAGTTTGTCATCAACACGCGCCAGGTGACCGTCCCCACCCACGACGTCGTCGCCTATCGCCTCACTCCCGTGAAATAAGGCTTATGAAGAAGACCGCCCTAGCCGTGCTGCTGGCGTTTGCGCTGGCCGCATGCTCCGCCCCGCAGGGGCACGACTATCCCTTCCGCCCCGTCCCCTTCACGGCCGTGCAGGTCACGGACCCGTTCTGGGGCCAGCGGCTGCAGGCTTCCCGCGAAGTCACCATTCCCCTCGCCTTCTCGAAGTGCGAGGAGACCGGGCGCTACCGCAACTTCGAAGAAGCGGCGCAGCAGATGCACGCCGACGAGAACCTCGGCTTCCGCGTCGGCGGGCTCCCCTTCGACGACACGGACGTCTATAAGACCATCGAGGGCGCTTCTTACCTCCTGCAGACCTATCCGGATCCGAAGCTGGAGGCCTACATCGACAGCGTCCTGGTCATCGTCGCAGCGGCCCAGGAGCCGGACGGCTACCTGTACACCGCGCGGACGCGCAACCCCGAGCATCCGCACCGCTGGTCCGGTGCGGAGCGCTGGGTGCAGATCGAGGACAGCCACGAGCTCTATGACCTCGGGCACCTGATCGAAGGCGCCGTGGCCCATTACCGGGCCACGGGGAAGCGCAATTTCCTGGACATCGCCATCAAGTTCGCCGACTGCGTGTGCCGCGAGATCGGGCCCGGGCCGGACCAGCAGGTCCGCGTGCCCGGCCACCAGATCGCCGAGATGGCCCTCGCCAAGCTCTACACCGTGACCGGCGACCGCAAGTACCTCGACGAGGCGAAGTTCTTCATCGACATGCGCGGACACGGGGAGAAGGGCATGGACGCCTACCGTCAGTCCGACGTGCCGGTGATGGAGCAGGACGAGGCCGTCGGCCATGCCGTCCGCGCCGAGTACTGGTACTCCGGCATCGCGGACGTGGCCGCCCTGACGGGCGAAATGCAGTACACCGAGGTCATCGACCGCATTTGGGAGAACATGGTCGGGAAGAAGATCTATCTCACCGGCGGCGTCGGAGCGCGGCGCGAGGGCGAAGCCTTCGGCGACGCCTACGAGCTGCCCAACCTGACCTCCTACTGTGAGACCTGCGCCGCCATCGGCAACGTCTACACCAACTACCGGCTCTTCCTGCTGCACGGCTCTTCCAAATACTATGACGTGCTGGAGCGCACCCTCTACAACGGTGTGCTCTCGGGCGTGTCGCTCGACGGCGGGTCCTTCTTCTATCCCAACCCGCTGGAGTCCGACGGGCGCCACCAGCGCCAGCCCTGGTTCGGCTGCGCCTGCTGCCCGTCCAACATCGCCCGCTTCATCCCGTCGGTGGCCGGCTACGCCTACGCCTTCCGCGACAACGACCTGTATGTCAATCTCTACCTGTCCAGCCGGATGTCCGAAACCCTGAAGGGCGGCGAAGTCGCCCTGACCACGGAGACGGGCTATCCCTGGAACGGCGACGTCGCCATCACCGTCGACAAGGCGCCCCGCAAGGGTTTCACGCTCAAGCTGCGCATCCCGGGCTGGGTCCGGGGCGAGGTCCTTCCCTCCGACCTGTACAGCTACGCCGACGGCCTGCAGCCGGGCTACAAGGTCCTCGTCAACGGCGAGGAGTTGCATGCGGAGCTGCAGGACGGCTACTTCTGCATTTCCCGGGCGTGGAAGCCCGGGGATAAGGTCGAGCTGCTGATGGACATGCCCGCGCGCATCGTCCGGGCGCACCCCAGCGTGCAGGATGACGCCGGCCGCGTGGCCTTCGAACGCGGGCCGATCGTCTATTGCGCCGAATGGCCGGACAACCCTGGCGTCAAGGTCCGCGAGGTCGTCCTGGAGGCGAATCCGGAGCTGACCGTCCGGCACGAGCCGGACAAGCTCTACGGGATCGACGAGCTTGTCGTCGGCCGCAGCGGCCTGACGCTCATCCCCTACTACGCCTGGAATCACCGCGGAGCCGGCGACATGGCCGTCTGGCTCCGCCAGGAATAGCCATCCCCACACCCATCCAACTGTGGGTAGTTTCCCCCACAGACAGCGCGTTTCCCAGATGGCACACCATGCTGCTGTGAGATGTATCTGATTATTAATCAGCAAAATGCCTTATTATACTCCCCCCATTCCAGGGGGAGTATAATGTTTTAACACCCTGGCACGCAGCCACTTCCTCCTCACAACAAAAACTCTCAAGGCTGTTTTTCGCAACTATCTGTAGATAAAGGTATTGCTAAACTAACCAGCTCCCCAGGTCCCCGGTTAGTTTCATAATTGTTTGACATTTAGTGGTTTGCGGAAAACAGCAACTCGCTGCTTTCGGGGTGAGCTTGGGCGGTCACCGCCGGAATATACGATTTCCGGCGGTGACCGCGGGTTATCAATTTGCTGGCAATGATGTCGAGTGCCGCTGGCAGTGCTTGGGGGCACCGCCGCCTCCCATTACCATAGTCGGCGGCTGCAAGACGGACGATTCTGAGAGCCATGGGGGCTCTCAAAATCGCCCGCTTGCTGCCCGGTTGTCCCGGCAGCACCAGGCAACAGGCGTGGCTTCGCGAGTCGTGCGGTAGGTAGAGCGAAGCGAAGTCCGCACCAGCGGACCGACGCGGTGCGCAGAAAGGGCCCGATTTGCGCACGGCGAGCGAAAAAACTGGATTCGGTGCGCAAATACCCCCATTTTTGCGCACCGAACCACCAAATTACCCTGCGCCGTCCTCAAAACCAGCCCGAATTGAGGACAAATGGTCGGAAAGCCACTCGCTATCCTCAAAAACACCCCATTTTGAGGACAGACGGCGGAAAAACAGGGTTCCGTCCTCAAAACCTGTCATTTCCGGATTTAGGTTGACTCCGGCTGGAGTCTATCCCTGATAGAAGTTGACTCTGGTTTAACTTATAACTGATGTGGGTTGACTTGTCGTCGTTATCCCTATTTTTTGTTGTCTGCCCAGGTCGTATCCCGGTCAGGGATTGACTGGAGGGCGTAGCCCGGAAGGAGATCCCTGCAGGGGTCATCATATTGATGCTCATGTGAGGTCGTTCATTGTTGTAGAAGTCCGCAGCCCTGCTCACAGCAGTAATAACTTCTTCAATACATGTGAACTTCATTCCCTTTAAGAGTTCATTCTTCATCGTGTTGTTGATACGCTCTGCCTGAGCATTATCCTTTGGATCTCCGGTTTCCGTCATACTGATGCGTATGTTATGGTCTTTGAGGAGCTGTATGTACTCCGAGCTGGCATACTGACAGCCGCGGTCAGAGTGATGTATAAGAGAGACGCTCTCAGCTCCCTCTATGCGTTTAAGTGCCATCCTGAGTGCCTCCACAGGGTACTGGGTCGATAACGTGGGGCCAACACTCCATCCCACAATCTCTTCGGTGTAGGCATCGAGAATGAGAGACAAAAAGCAGTGTACATAGTGATATGCATCTACCCATAAGTCTTTCACGATGTTTGGATATGTCGGCAGACCGTGTGTTGAGTCCGTTGTCCGAGGCTTTCGGACGCGAAGCCTCACTTTGAGATTATGCCTGTCTACGATATCTGCAAAGCGGTCACGACCGACAGGATTATTGCCCTCAAAGTCACGGCGGTACATATACCAGAGCTTGCTGCCGCCCAGCCCAGGATCCCTCTCTCGGATAGCGCGTATATACTCCAGCACAAAAGCTTCCTGGGCAGCCCTCAGCAATACTTTTGACTCGTCATGTTGATAATATGCCTGCTTGGATACGCCAAACAATTTGCACAGGCCCAAGACTTCATAGGTCTTGGCATCCTTCGCATGCAGGGCCTCTACTGTTCGGCGCCAGATTTTTTTCTGATCGGGATCTTGAAAGCATCCTCGGCCAGATCAATCATCATGTCGTAGGCGTCTGCACGCATCTTTTCATGTCTTAGCTCCTTCTTGAGCCGAAGAACTTCTTCCTGAAGAGCTTTCACGTCTTCAGGAAGGTCCGTGCGGGGTTCTTGCTCAATCAGGGGAGCTGGCTGTATAGACCGTTTCTTCATGATGGGTGCTTTATGCGGATTATCCTCTGCAAAGTTAGCAATCCATCGAGCAATTCCACTCTTACTGACGGGAATTATTTGTGCAATACGACGGACGGAATATCCTTCCCTATAATACATGTCGATTGCTTTCTCATAATACTGATCCCTCAGTGTCGTTCGATAAATAAACATTGTTAACTCGTGTTTGCGAGTCAACTTTTTTCAGGGAAAGACA
>CACXNA010000024.1 GCA_902768985.1 uncultured Bacteroidia bacterium
AATGACGAGAATTTCGCCTATTTCGCGAGCTTCTTGGCGAGCTTCAGGAGCGCCTTGGACGGGGCGGGTTCGAGGTCGGTTTTGACCACGCTCCAGCGGACGGTCCAGCTGACCGAGGCGCCCGGGGCGAGGGTGGTGTAGGCGCCCTGTTCCTCGATCTCGACGAAGGTCTTGCCCGGGTTGGCGTAGGCCTGGATTTCGGCCTCGGCGGGGGCGGCCTGTCCGGCCTTGAGGTCCTGGAACTTCTTCACGAAGAGCAGGCCCTTGGCGCAGTAGGCGAGCCAGCCGCGGCCGTCGGCGTTGATCTTGCGGTTCTCGCGGGCCTCGTCCATCACGTACCAGGCCGCACCCTGCGTGAACTCGAAGGGCAGGCCGGTCATGTTGTTGGCGGGCTCGACGGCGGGGGCGACGAAGAAGAGCACGCCGTCGTTGGGCACGCGGGAGATCTCCCACGGGGCCACCTGGCGGGTCTCGTCGGACTCGTTGACGATGGTGTAGGTGATGGCGATGGCGCCCTTCTTCGGGACGGCGGCAAATTCCTTGCGGACGCTGTAGCCGAAGCGGGATTTCTCGCCGGTCAGGACGAGCTTGTCGCCGACGATCTGGGCCTGGAAGGGCTTGGAGTCATATTCCGCCACCGGGGGCCAGTTCCATTCGCTCTGCGGGCTGGTCCAGAAGGTGCTGCCGAAGGAGTTCGGCATGCGGCCCTGGTTGAGGACCTCGTCCTCGCCGAGCTTGTAGGAGAGGATCTTGCCGCCGCGGGTGGCGTCGATGGTCATGGTGGTCTGTCCGACGGCGATGGTGTACTTGCCGTCGGCCTCGGTGATGGTCTGCGCGGAGGCGCTGGCGGCCGCTGCAAGCACGCAGGCGGCCAGGAGAATGAGTTTTTGGTTCATGTTTGATTATTGAGTTACTGTTATCTCAGGGAAGTAGGCGTCGCGGAGCTGCTTGTGCTGCGGGGCGCCGTCCAGGTGGCAGACGCCCTCGAGCGGCAGGTCCGCGGCGGAGCTGCCGATGCGGAAGCGGTAGTCGCCGGGCGAGACGGTCCAGACGCTGCGGCCGCGCGCGTCGGCGGACCACCAGGCGAGCTGGTCGGGGTCGAGGGCGAAGGTGACCGTGGCGGAGGCGCCGCGCTCCAGCTCAACGCGCTGGAAGCCATTGAGCTGGAGGGGCTTGAGCGGCTGGCCGGAGGCCGGGGAGACGTAGAGCTGGACGACTTCGGCGCCGTCGAAGTCGCCGGTGTTCGTGACGCGGCAGCTGACCGTGACGGGGCCGCCGTTCGTCGTCGCCTCGGCGTCGAGGCGGAAGTCGTCGTAAGTGAAGTTGGTGTAGCTCAGGCCGTAGCCGAAGGGCCAGGCGATGAGCGCGGGGTCGGGCTCTTCGTTGTAGCAGCGCAGGCCGGTGTCCTCGGTGGCGGGGTAGCTCACGCAGAGGCGGCCGGAGGGGCAGACGCCGCCGGTCAGGATGTCGGCGACGGCGCGGCCGCCCTCTTCGCCCGGGTACCAGGCCTGGAGGATGGCGGCGCAGCCTTCGGCGATGCCGGAGAGCACCTGCGGGTGGCCGCCGAAGACGACCAGCACCACGGGCTTGCCCGTGGCAATCAGGGCGCGGACGAAGTCCTCCTGGTCGCCGGGGAGGCGGATGCCGTTGCGGACGCGGTTCTCGCCGCAGAGGAAGACGTTTTCGCCCATCGCGGCGATGATGACGTCGCTCGCGGCCGCGACGCGCAGGGCGGCGGCGCGGTCCGTCGGGTCGGGCGACTCGATGCGGCGCAGGCGCATGCCGGCCACGCGGGCGTCGCCGCCTTCCGCCACGCGGGCGTCAGCCATCGTGCTCCAGTCGCAGCCGCGCGCATAGGCGACCCGGTCGGGGTCGATCTCCTGCAGCGCCTGCAGCAGGGTGGGGACGGCCACGGCTTCGAGGTCGGGATTCTTCCGGTGGAAGAAGATCTGCATGGAGGGGAAGGTGTAGTCGCCCAGCATGCTCCAGACGGAGTTGGCGTTCGGGCCCACGAGGGCGATGCGCTCGCTGCCCTGCAGCGGCAGGACGCCGTTGTTCTGCAGGAGGACGACGCTCTGCGCCGCCAGCTCGTAGGCGATGCGGCGGCCCTCCGGGCTGTCGAGCTCGAGCTCGCCGTCGGCGCAGAAGACCGGGTCGGGGTCGAGCAGCCCCGCGCGGGCCTTGAGCATCAGGGCGCGCTTGACCGCCCGCTCGAGGGCGGCCTCGGGGATGCGTCCTGCGCGGACGAGTTCGGGGATATAGCGGTAGCTGGTGCTCCAGGCGAGCTCCAGGTCGTTGCCGGCGAGCAGCGCGTCCACGGCGTACTGCTTGAGGGCCTCCTCGCTGCGGTCGCGGCCCGTCTGGACGGCGCCGTAGTCGCTCACGACTGCGCCGTCGTAGCGGAGGTAGCCGCGCAGGATGACGTTCAGCAGGGTGTCGCTCGCCACGGCGTATTCCGAGCGGAAGCGGTCGTAGGAGGTCATCACCGACTCGCTGCCGCGGGTGCGGATGACGGCCTCGTGGGGGAGGAGAACTTCCTCGTAGATTTCTTTCCAGGGGAGGGTGTTGGCGCCGCCGTAGCCGAGGAAATGCTTGGTCGTGGCGGCCACGCCGTCGTGGAATCCCTGCTCCTGCAGGCCTTCGACGAAGGCGCAGCCGAGGGCGGCCGTCAGGAAGGCGTCCTCGCCGCAGGATTCCTCGATGCGGGGCCAGAGCGGCGTGCGGATGAGGTCGAGCATGGGGGAGAGGGCGAGCTGCTGGCCGACCGCGCGCATGTCGACGGCGGTGCAGGCGGTCTTGGCCCGGATCAGGGCCGGGTTCCAGCTGCAGGCCGCGCCGATGGCCTGGGGATAGATGGTCGCACCCTTGGCGGTCAGGCCGGAGAGCGCCTCGTCGTGGAAGATGGCGGGGATGCCCGCCGGCGTCTCCTCGACGAGGTAGGCCTGGATGTCGCGGACCAGCCGACGGATCTCGTCGGCGTCTTTGTCCTGCGAGCTCGTCGGCTGGCAGATGTGGCCCACGCCGTACGGGATGATCTCGCGACACTTGTCGCGGTCCACCTCGCCGTCCGTCATCAGCTCGCCGGGATAGATCCCGTACAGCTGGGCGGCTTTCTCTTCGAGGGACAGGTGGTCATACAGGGCGTCGACCTGCTTCCGGAGCGCCCGGTCGGCGCTGCCCGTGCAGGCGCCGGCGAGGACCAGCCCCGCCAGCAGGCAAATCATAGTTGCAGTCCGTTTCATACCTTCAAAGATAGCAAAAAAACGGAAACTGCTCCTTTCCCCGCTCATGCCCAGGCACTCTCGTCATGCCGGCCCCACCGGGCAGCACGCCCAGGCCGGAAGGAGGCGGCACGCAAAAAAGCGGCTAGGCGCTGCGGTGGCGCGGGGCGGGGGCGGGCTCGGAGGCGACGATCTGCGCGGCGCGCTCGAGGGCGATGCTGATATGGCTGCAGATGTTCTCCTGGCCGACGAGCTCGTCCATGCCGGCGTCCTTGAGGACCTTCATCACGGACGGGTTGACGCCGGAGAGCACCACCTTCACGCCCATCTGGGCGCACATGCGGCACATGTTCGACAGGTTGTGCACGCCGGTGGAGTCGATGAACGGGACCTTGCGCATGCGGATGATGCGAACCTTGGCGCGGCCGCCCATGTCGCCCATCATCTCCTCGAACTTGTTGCCGATGCCGAAGAAGTACGGGCCGTTGATCTCGTAGACCTTGACGCCCTCCGGGATGGTCAGGTGCTCCAGGTTGCCGAGCACGTCGGAGTCGGCGTTCGGGTCGATCTCGTCGCTGAGCACCGAGACGTTGGTCGTCTCCGCCATGCGCTTCATGCAGAGCAGGCAGGCGATCAGCACGCCCACTTCGATGGCGACCGTCAGGTCGAAGATCACGGTCAGGAAGAAGGTGACCAGCAGCACGATGATGTCGGACTTGGGGTTCTTGAGGATGGCTTTGAAGCTGCGCCACTCACTCATATTGTAAGACACAACCACCAGCACGCCGGCGAGGCAGGACATCGGGATGTACTGCACCAGCGGCATCAGGAAGAGGTAGATGAGTGCGAGCACGATGGCGTGCGCGATGCCCGCCACGGGCGTGCGGCCGCCGTTGTTGATGTTCGTCATGGTGCGGGCGATGGCGCCCGTGGCCGGGATGCCGCCGATCAGCGGCGAGACCATGTTGGCGATGCCCTGCGCCATCAGCTCCTGGTTGCTGTCGTGGCGGTCGCCGATCACGCCGTCCGCCACGGCGGCGGAGAGCAGCGACTCGATGGCGCCCAGCATGGCGATGACCATTGCCGGCTGCGCCAGGCGCGTGATCGTCTCCCAGTTGATGCTGGGGACCTCCGGCTGGGGCAGGTTGCTGGAGATGGTGAAGCGGTCGCCGATGGTCTCGATGCCCGTGACGCCCGCCCGCTTGAGCAGGAGCGTGGCCACGGTCATCAGCACGATGGCGACGAGCGAGCCGGGGACGCGGCGGCTGACCTTCGGGGTGAAGACGATGATGAGGATGCTGGCCACGCCGATGAGCAGCGACCACCAGCTCACGGTGTCAAAATGCTGCGCGTAGACGGCCCATTTGTCGATAAAGCCGGCCGGGACGCTCTCGATCTGCAGGCCGAAGAGGTCCTTGATCTGGGTCGCGAAGATGGTCAGGGCGATACCGGAGGTGAAGCCGACGACGATCGGGTAGGGGATGTACTTGATGATGGTGCCGAGGTGCAGCACGCCCATCAGGATGAGGAACGCGCCCGCCATGAAGGTGGCGATCATCAGGCCGTTCATGCCGTATTCCTGGATGATGCCGTAGACGATAACGATGAAGGCGCCCGTAGGGCCGCCGATCTGCACTTTGCTGCCGCCGAAGAAGGAAATGATGAAGCCGGCCACGATGGCCGTCAGGATGCCGGCTTCGGGGGTCGCGCCGGACGCGATGCCGAAGGCAATGGCCAGCGGCAGGGCAACGATGCCCACGATGACGCCCGCCAGGAGGTCCTGGACCAGCGTCTGCTTGTTGTAACCGTTCTTGAAGGTGGAGAACAGTTTGGGACTGAACTTGAAACTGAAAATCCCTTTAATACTCATACTTTTCAAAAAATAATACACTACGGTCCCGCCCCTCACGGGAAGGACACTGACTACTAACTATATATTCCGGGCAGAGGTTTACGCCTGTGCCAGGAAGGAAATGATGCCCCGGACATCGTCCCGGGGGAATGTTTTCTGCTCGCCGGAGGCGAGATTCTTAATATTCACGACGCCCTGCTCCATTTCGGACGCGCCCGTGATGGACAGGAACGGGATGGCCTTGCGGTCGGCGTAGTCGAACTGCTTCTTGAGCTTGGCGGCGTCGGGGTAAAGCTCCACCGCCACGCCTTCCGCGCGGAGCGCCGCGGCGAGCGGGAGCAGGTAGCGGACCTCGTCCGCGCCCATGTTCGCGAGCAGCAGACGCGTGGCGCTGCACAGCCCCTTCGGGAATTTGTCCAGGCCCTTGAGTACGTCGTAGATGCGGTCGGCGCCGAAGCTCACGCCCACGCCCGACATGTCGGGCAGGCCGAAGATGCCGGTGAGGTTGTCGTAGCGGCCGCCGCCGCAAATGCTGCCGATCTGCCAGTCCTGCGCCTTCACCTCGAAGATCGCGCCCGTATAATAGTTAAGGCCGCGCGCGAGGGAGAGGTCGATCTCGGCCGGGGTCTTGATGCCCGCGGCCTCGATGAATCCGAACAGCTCTTCGAGCTCGTCCAGGCCCTTCAGGCCCGTCTCGGAGGCGCCCATGATGGCACGCATCTGCGCGAGCTTCTCGGCGTTCGAGCCGCTCAGCGTCAGCACCGGCTCGAGGACGGCGATGGCCGCGTCAGTGAGGCCCTTCTCGCGCATCTCGTCCTTGACGGCGTCCAGGCCGATCTTGTCGAGTTTGTCGATCGCGACCGTGATGTCCACGACCTTGTCGGGGAAGCCGCAGATCTCCGCGAGGCCCGTCAGGACCTTGCGGTTGTTGATCTTGATGAGCACCCGCACCCCCAGCTGCTCGAAGACCTTGTCCACGATCTGCACCAGCTCCAGCTCGCACAGCTGGCTGCGGGAGCCGATGGCGTCCACGTCGCACTGGTAGAATTCGCGGTAGCGGCCCTTCTGCGGGCGGTCGGCGCGCCAGACCGGCTGGATCTGGAAGCGCTTGAAGGGGAAGGAGAGCTCATTCTGGTGCTGCACCACGAAGCGGGCGAACGGCACCGTGAGGTCGTAGCGCAGGCCCTTCTCGCACACCTGCGGGGTCAGCGGGCGGGACATGTCCACGTCCGCGAAGGCGTCGCCGGAGTTGAGGATCCGGTACAGGAGCTTGTCGCCCTCCTCGCCGTACTTGCCGAGCAGGGTGGAAAGGTTCTCCATCGCGGGCGTCTCGATCTGGGCGTAGCCGAAAGTCTTGAACACCGAACGGATCGTGTCGAAGATATAATTGCGCTCGGCGGTCTCTTGCGGGCCGAAGTCGCGGGTCCCCTTGGGTATGGAAGGTTTCTGTGCCATCAGTCTTTGAAATATTCTGCAAATTTACCTACTTTTGTGAAATTATCGATTTTTTGTCATGAAAGATTTTGTCAAAATGGTCCTGGCCGTCATTTGCGGCCTCTTCATCATGGGAATCATTTGCTTCATCCTGACCTTCGGGATGATAGGCTCGATGGCTGCGGCGGGAAGCAGCAAGCCCGCCCTGCCCAAGTCCGGCGTGCTCAAGATCGACCTGGGCGACCTGGTGATCGGTGAGCAGACGCAGGAGGGCAGCCCCTTCGGCAACATGGATCCGTCGACCCTGATCATGGGCGGCAGCATGGAGACGCCCGACGTCCTCGGCATCTGGGATGCCGTGCAGGCCGTCAACGCCGCCGCCACGGACCCCGCGGTGAAGTTCATCTACCTGCGCACCGACGGCAACGGCACCGGCGTGGCCACCCTCGGCGAGCTGCGCGAAGCGCTGGCGCATTTCCGCGCCACGAGCGGCAAGCCCGTCGTCACCTATATGGAGAACCCCGGCGCGGCCACCTATTATCTGGCGTCCGTGTCCGACAAAATCTATATGTCTTCCTACCTGGGCCTGACGCCCCAGTTCACCGGCGTCGGCACGCAGATGTTCTTCCTGGGCGATCTGCTCAAGCGCGTGGGCGTGAACGTGCAGCTCATCCGCCACGGCAAGTATAAGTCCGCCGGCGAGATGTACACCCGCAGCAGCGCCAGCCCTGAGAACCGCGAGCAGTACCAGCGCATGATCGACTCGATGTGGGAGACCCTCGGCAGCACCATCGCCGAGGCCCGCGGCATCAGCGTCGCACAGCTCGACGATGCCATCTCCGGCCTCAAGCTCCGCCTGCCGGAGGACTTCGTGACCTACGGCCTCGCTGACGAGCTCCTCGACCGGGACGGTCTGGAGGACAAGCTCGCCGCCCTCGCCGTGGAGGAGAAATATAAGGATATCAAGTGGATGAGCCTGTCCGACTACGCTTCGGCCAAGCTGACCCCGTCCAAGGCCAAGCAGAAGATCGCTGTCATCTACGCCGACGGCGAGATCGTCGACGGCAGCGGCAAGTCCGAGATTGCCGGCGACCGCTTCGCCAAGGTCATCAAGAAGGTGTGCGCCGACTCCACGGTCAAGGCCGTGGTGCTCCGCGTCAACTCCCCGGGCGGCTCCGTGACCGCTTCCGAGAAGATCAAGAACGCCCTCGACAAGCTCCAGGCCGAGAAGCCCGTCGTGGCCTCCTACGGCGCCTACGCTGCCTCCGGCGGCTACTGGATCTCCAACAACTGCAACAAGATCTTCTCCGACGCCGCCACCCTCACGGGCTCCATCGGCGTGTTCGGCCTCATTCCCGAATTCTCCAAGGCGGTGAACGACATCGCCCACGTGGGCGTGGAGAGCGTCACCTCCCACAAGCACGGCGACATGCTGGGCCTGATGCGTCCGTTCGATAAGGATGAATACGACTTCATGCTGACCGGTATCGAGGCCGTCTACGACCGCTTCACGACCATCGTGTCCGAGGGCCGCGGCATCCCCAAGGAGACCGTGGACGCCATCGGCCAGGGTCGCGTGTGGACCGGCGCCGACGCCCTCAAGATCAACCTCGTCGATGAGATCGGCACCCTCGAGGACGCCATCCACTACGCCGCCGTCGCGGCCGGTGATGGCGACCTGGACAAGTGGAACATCAAGGGCTATCCCGCCCCGGCCTCCCCGATGGACCAGATCCTGGATCTGCTCGGCGAGAAGAAGGGCGACGATGCACTCCTGAAGGCCTTCCCCGCGAGCGCCTCGCTGGTCGAGTCCCTGCGCTTCATCACCCAGCCGCAGGTCTACGCCCGCCTCGACACCGACATCGAAGTTCGCTAATCTCCGTCATTCGCCGGCCCCGACCAATCGTCATTCGCCGGCTCCGACCGGCGAATCTTAAAAGTTTGGAGATTTAAAAATTATTGCTACCTTTGCAGTCCCAAACATCGCGGGATAGAGCAGTTGGTAGCTCGTCGGGCTCATAACCCGGAGGTCGGTGGTTCGAGTCCGCCTCCCGCTACGAAGCAGAAGAAGGTCACTCAAAAGTGAGTTGCCTTCTTCTGCTTTTTAGGTAATGATGTTTTTTACGCCAAACAGGATCATGGCCGGAAATGTTGAATGTTATTCGCAAGAAAACGGGACAAGAAGACATTATAGACTGAGTACCCGGTTCCGTTTTCAGTAGTTGTCGCCAATACCAGCTCCTTGTCT
>CACXNA010000025.1 GCA_902768985.1 uncultured Bacteroidia bacterium
TTCGGCAAGCCTCAGGATGACAAACCCTGTTTCCTGTTCACGGATGTCAACGAGGCGTCGGAGGAGAGTATAGCAATGCTGCGGAAGCTGGGTGGCGAGGGAGTTGATACGTCGACAACAAGGCTGGATATTACGGATTTGGAGGCGATTCGCGCCATCGTTCGCGAGCATAAGATCAACGCGATCATCAATTGTGCAGCGTGGACGAATGTGGATGGGGCTGAGGATCCGGAGAAATATGCATTAGTTGAGAAACTCAACGCGACGGCGCCGGAGAATCTGGCGAAAACGATGAAGGAGGTTGATGGTTGGCTGGTGCAGATATCAACTGACTATGTTTTTGGCAAGGAGCCGTACAACACTCCATGCAAAGAAGACCAACAGGGTACGCCAACTGGTGTGTATGGAGCAACAAAGCTTCTTGGCGAGCAGAAGATCATTGCGACCGGATGCAAGTATATGATTCTTCGTACAGCCTGGCTATATAGCGAGTTTGGAAAGAACTTCGTTCGGACGATGCTGAACCTCACGGCTACCAAGCCTCAACTGAAGGTTGTCTTCGATCAAACGGGAACGCCTACCTATGCGTGGGATTTGGCGAATGCAATTTTAGCTGCTTTGATGAATCCTGTTGAAGGTGTTTTCCATTATAGCAATGAGGGTGTTTGCTCGTGGTTCGATTTCACCAAGATGATTGCCGAGATGGCAGGACAAACAAATTGCGACATTCAGCCGTGCCATTCAGAGGAATTCCCAAGTCCGGTGAAGCGGCCGGCGTATTCGGTTCTCGATAAAACTAAGATCAAAGAGACTTTCGGTCTTACAATTCCCTACTGGACAGATTCTCTCCGTCGTTGCCTCTCTGCACTTTTATAAAAACAGAAGAGCCGCCAACCTCACGGCGAGCGACTCTTAGACGTGTACTAAAACCTAAACCTACAACATAGATGCAGGAGGTTTTAGGAACGTTGCAGGGAAAAAGAAAAAATTATTTCTTCGCCTCAGCAACGGAGACTTTGCGGAACTCCTTGAGGTCCTTCATGAGCTCGAGGGCAGCCTTGCGGGCGCGGGCGCCGGCGGCCTTGTTACCCTTGTTCATCTGGAGGACAGCGTCCTTACCGAAGGCAGAAGCCTCAGCATAGATTTTTTCCAAAAGTGCTTTCATTGTACTATTAGTTTTATTGGTTTGTGAATAAGTGTCATTCTGTTGTCGTGGTGCAAGTTAGCAAAAAAAACAGAATCACAAATATTTTTTGGCTAAAAAAAGCGAAAATTCGGGCATTCAGGGCCCTAATTTTCATTTTTCTGCTGTTTTTCCGTCATTTTCGGACGGATATTGAGCTGGTTCATGGCCTGGCCGATGCCCACGAAGGCCCAGGTGCGGGCGCCGGCGACGATCTTTTTGGCCAGCTCGGGAATCTCTTTTTTCTGCTCTTCGGTGAAGGCGCTCAGCACGAAGTCGATCTGCTGGCCTTGGGCGAAATCGTGGCCGACGCCGACGCGGAGGCGCGCCCAGTTCTGGCTCTCCAGGAGCTCGGCGATGTTCTTCAGGCCGTTGTGGCCACCGTCGGAGCCGGAGGCGCGCAGGCGCAATGTCCCGAAGGGGAGGTTGATGTCGTCGCAGATGACGAGGATGTGGTCCAGCACGATGTCCAGCTTTTGCTGCCAGTAGCGGACGGCGTTGCCGGACAGATTCATGTAGGTGGAGGGCTTCAGGAGGTGGAATTCGCGGCCTTTGTCGCGGACGAGGGCCATGTCGCCGTAGCGGCCGGGTTCGAAAACGACATTGGATGCCTGAGCCCAGGCATCCAATATCATAAAGCCGATGTTGTGTCTCGTGGCGGCGTATTCGGCACCGATGTTGCCGAGTCCGACGACCAGGTAAGACTTTTCTGACACGGCGGGGTCGGGTTTACTCCTCCGTAGCAGCCGCAGCAGTGACATTGCGCGTGGTCTTGACACCGCAGATGATCGTGTCCTTGTCGGAGACGACGGCGACGTTCTTCAGCTGGATGTCGCCAGCCTTGATGCGCTTGTCGAGACCGAGGTCGGTGATGTCGACGGTGACCTCGTCAGGGAGGTCCTTCATGGCGGCGCAGACCTTGATGCTGCGGGCGTTCTGGTAGAACTTACCACCCTGCTGCACACCCTTGGCGTGGCCGGTGATCACGAGGGGCACGCTGATGGCGATGGGCTTCTTCTCGTCGACGGCGAGGAAGTCGACGTGGAGGCAGGCGTCCGTGACCGGGTGCCACTGCAGTTCGTGAAGAACGGCGGTCTGGGCCTTCTTGGCGTCATCGAGGACGAGGTCGACGATGAAGGACTTCGGGGTGTCGGTGAGGGCTTTGAGTTCTTTGGCGTTGACGGTGAAGAGGACGTTCTCCATGCCGAGGCCGTACAGGTTGCACGGGACGAGGCCTTCGCGGCGGAATGCTTTGATGACGGCTTTGTTGCCGACCTTGCGGGTCGTGCCTTTCAGTTCAAAATGTTGCATTACTTTAATTTAAAATGTGTTACTCAATCTAACTTACTGCTAGATCCCATTGCACCAAAACCATTACTGATTTTCGAAATGCGTGCAAAGGTAATCATTTTATTTATAACCACAAACATTTATATCGCCAGCCAGCCGAAGATACCCGCTCGCTCCTCGCTCCCGGGCATCTCCGCCTGGCTACGGCTATCCACACTATCGCCGCAGCCGCCCCCACGCACCCCACGCACGGCCCCCGACGGCACAGGCAAACGTGCGCAGGCGCACGCAAACCCACCGCACCGGCCGCGGCTTGCAAATTTCCCCGAATGTGTGTAACTTCGGGATATGTTTGCACTAACGCTAATAGCTATTTTTCGGATGGTGGTGATTCCGGTGGAGTTTGAGGACCGGGGGTTCGCCGCCGGGCGGGAGGAGCAGGAGGCGATGGTGCAGGAGGCGGAAGCCTATTTCAATCGGCAGTACGGGGAGAAGGCGTTCGAGTTCGCGCTCGGGCCGCTGGTGCGGCTGGGGCGCGAGGTGGCGTGGTACGGGGCGGATTATCCGGATCGGCGGGATGTGCGGCTGGGCGACGCGGTGCGGGAGGCTTGCACGGCGCTACAGGGGCAGGTGGACTGGGCGCAGTACGACGCCGACGGGGACAGAGCGGTGGACAAAGTGATGCTGCTGTTTGCGGGCCCGGGGCAGCATGAGAGCGGGTTGGCGGAGGATATTTATCCGCAGCAGGGGAAGTTGTCTGCCGGAGGCGGGAGTCCGCTGATTATCAAGAATTTCAGGATTGACAAATACGCCGTGGCGCCGGAGGGGCGGCTGGGCATCTTCTGCCATGAGTTCGGGCACGTACTCGGGCTGCCCGATCTCTACGACACCGACGGCGAGCAGTCCGGCGGGACGGACCCCGGGCTCGGGGGAACGTCCGTGATGGACGAGGGCTGCCGCAAGGCGGTCCCGCCGGATTTCGGCGCCGTCGAGTTCGAGCTGCTGGGGCTGGGCCGCTGCGACACGCTCTCGACGGGGGTGTACGAGCTGGCGCCGCTGCTTGTCGGACGCCGATATCTGAAGGCGCTGACCGACCGGAAGGACGAGTGCTTCCTGCTGGAGGCGCGCGCGGACGGGCTCCACGTCTTCCACGTGGACCGGTCGGAGAACCCGGCCGGGTTCTCCCCCGGCCACGACGGGGAGCTCACGGCGCGCGACCGCTGGGACTACGGGTTGGTGAACAACAACCCGGAGCACCCCTGCGCGCGGCCGGTGGTGACGGGCGGGTACGACCCGTTCGGGTCAGACACGCCGGCACCGTTCCGCGCGTGGAGCGGCGCCGCCCCCGGGCTGGCCCTGACGGGCCTGCGCCCCGGCGGCGCCGGCGCCCTGCACTTCACGGTCCTCCGCCCTGTCACCCTGTTGGAATTGTCCGTCTTCCAGGACGCCGCCGTGCTCCGCTGGAAGGCCGACCCGGCCGTGGAGGCCGGGGGGGTCCGCGTCAGCTGGTGCCCCGACGGGCTGGACGGCCTGCGGAGCCTCGACCTGCCGGCCGACGCGACCAGCTGCACGCTGGAGGGCCTGCGGCCGGGCACGCTGTACCGCTTCTCGGTCCAGCTGGTCGTCTCCGCGCGCGAGCGCTACAGCGCCGACGGCGTCTTCTCCACGAAGGCGCAGCGCGGCGGGACATTCCCTTATATTTATTTGAGCGGCGCGACGCGCAACGTGGACGGGAGCTTCCCGCCGGGCAGCCAGATTCCCCTGCGGGTGTTCAACGCCACGGAGGTGGAGGCGGTGGAGTGGACGCTGAACGGCGTCCCGATCGCGCCGGAGGCCGACGGGCGCTACACCCTCCGCAAGGGCGGCACGCTCCGCGCGAAGATCTACCACACCGACGGCACGTCGGAGACACTGTATAAAGAGATTACCGTGCAATGAGACGCATTGCTGTCATATTGCTGCTGAGCCTCCTGGCCCTCACGGGCTGCCAGGACGAGCGGCAGCGCGCCGCGTTCTGCGAGAACGAGGGCGTGCGCCTGCTCGTGGGCGGCAGCATCGCCTTCAGCTACGAGCCGAACACCTGCCAGCTGGCCTTCAGCCGCGACCGGCGGGAGTTCCGCGCGTTCACCGACTCGATGTCGGACTTCTTCGTGGCCACGTTCTCGCGCGTCCCCGACTCGATGGGGCAGCGCCTCACGGCCAGCCTCACCTGGACCACGGAGCGCGAGGTGCTGACCAGAAAAAACCTCACCCTCGAGGTCGTACGACTCGAGGGTGATATGGTCTGGCTATGGAGCGACGCAGGCCGCATCGGCCTGACGGTGCGCATCCTGGAATAGTCTTAGAACGACAGGGCGATCTGGATGAAGTCGTCCGCCTTGAGCGCGGCGCCGCCGATGAGGCCGCCGTCGATGTCGGGCTGGGCGAAGAGCTCCTTCGCGTTGGACGGCTTGCAGGAGCCGCCGTAGAGGATCGTGGTGTCGTCCGCGACGGCCTGGTTGAAGAGGCCGGCGAGGACTTTGCGGATGTGGGCGTGGATCTCCTCGGCCTGGGCAGGCGTGGCGGTCTCGCCGGTGCCGATGGCCCAGACGGGCTCATAGGCGATGACGATCTTCTTCATGTCCTCGGCGGTGAAGTTCTTGAGGACGGCTTCGGTCTGGGAGGCGCAGATGGCGAGGTGCTTGCCGGCCTTGCGCTCGTCGAGGTTCTCGCCGACGCAGAGGATGACACCGAGACCCGCCTCGAGGGCGAGCTTCACTTTCTCGACGAGCTTCTCGTCGGTCTCGCCGTAGTACTGGCGACGCTCGGAGTGGCCGAGGATGGTCCACTGGCAGCCGACGGCCTTCAGCATGTCGACGGAGATTTCGCCGGTGTAGGCGCCCTTGGCGTGGTCGGCGCAGTTCTGGGCGGAGAGCTCCACCTTGGAGCCCTTGAGCTGCTCGCCGCAGGCGAACAGGTGGGTGAAAGGCGGGGCGATGATGAGGCCGACACCGGCCGGAACTTCTGCGGCGCGGGCGGCCACGGCCTTCGCCAGTTCGATACCATCAGGTCTGGTCGTGTTCATCTTCCAGTTGCCTGCAACGATTTTCTTTCTCATATTTGTTGATAAATTGATTTCGACCCGCAAATTTACTAAATTTGCAGACTTTTTAGTATGCAATCGATGAAGAATTTTGTAGAAGAGCTGAAATGGCGCGGCATGATCCAGGATATCATGCCCGGAACGGAAGAGAAATTGATGGAAGGCCCGCAGGCGGCGTACGTCGGGATTGACCCGACGGCCGATTCCCTGCACATCGGGCACCTGGTCAGCGTGATGATCCTGAAGCATTTCCAGAATTGCGGCCACAAGCCGTTCGCTCTGGTCGGCGGCGCCACGGGCATGATCGGCGACCCGTCGATGAAGAGCCAGGAGCGCAACCTCCTCGACGAGGAGACCCTCGCCCACAACGTGGCGGGCATCAAGGCGCAGCTGGCGCATTTCCTCGATTTCGACTCCGACGCCCCCAACAAGGCGGAGCTCGTGAACAACTACGACTGGATGAAGGACTACACCTTCATCAACTTCATCCGCGACATCGGCAAGCACATCACCGTCAACTATATGATGGCGAAGGACTCCGTGAAGAAGCGCCTTTCGCGCGATTCTTCCGAGGGTATGTCCTTCACCGAATTCAGCTACCAGCTGATGCAGGGCTATGATTTCTACTGGCTCTGGAAGAACCGCGGCTGCATCCTGCAGCTGGGCGGTTCTGACCAGTGGGGCAACATCACCACGGGTACGGAGCTCATCCGCCGCATGGACGGCGGCGAGGCCTTTGCCCTCACCTGCCCGCTGATCCGCAAGGCGGACGGCACGAAGTTCGGCAAGACCGAGAAGGGCAACGTGTGGCTCGATCCGGAGCGGACTTCCCCGTACCAGTTCTACCAGTTCTGGCTGAATGTCAGCGACGAGGACGCGGAGCGATTCATCAAGATCTTCACGATGCTGGACCGCAAGACCATCGAGGACGCGATCGCGGCGCACCGCGAGGCGCCCGAGCGCCGCGAGCTGCAGCGCCTGCTGGCCCGCGAGGTCACCATCATGGTGCACGGGCAGGCGGAGTACGACAATGCCGTGCGCGCATCGCAGATGCTCTTCGGCAAGTCGACCTCCGAGGACCTGCGCGCGCTCGACGAGCGGACGTTCCTGGCCGTCTTCGACGGCGTGCCGACCTTCGAGGTCTCGCGCAGCGAGCTGCCCCTCGGCATCCTGGACGCGCTGGCCGTCAATACGCAGATCTTCCCTTCCAAGGGCGAGGCCCGCAAGATGATCCAGCAGAACGGCTTCAGCCTCAACAAGGACAAGGTCACGGACATCAATTACCAGCTCTCCGAGGCCGACATCATAGACGGGAAGTACATCCTGGCGCAGAAAGGTAAGAAGGACTACTTTATTATTAAGATAGTTTAGCTTTTCAGTCATTCCGGGCTTGACCCGGAATCTCAATCCTCAGCCTATGGACAAACCAGCCAGTACCAGACAGTTGAAGGTCGCGCGCGAAGTGCAGCGCGACCTCTCCGAGATCATCCGGAGCCGGGGCATGGCCGCCTTCGGCGGAGCCATGGTGACGGTGAGCGAGGTGCGCATCAGCCCGGACCTGAGCATCGCGAAGGCCTTCGTGAGCATTTTCCCCTCCGACCGCGCGCCGCAGGTGATGGCCCTCCTCGAGGAGGAGAAGCGCTCCATCCGCGGCGAGCTGGGCCGCCAGGTCGGTTCCCAGCTGCGCATCGTGCCGGAGATCGATTTCCACCTGGACACGACCCTGGACTACGCGGAGCACATCGAGGAGCTCCTCAAGAAATAGTTTTCCCCCTATGCGGCCCGAGCTGTATATCGCGCGGCGTTACCTGGTGGCCCGGAAGTCGCTGGGCGTCATCCACGCGATATCCACGCTGAGCGCCATCGGGATGGCCGTCGGCACGGCCGCACTCATTCTCATTCTGTCCGTCTACAACGGCTTCGACCGCGTCATCGAGGAGAGCCTCTCCGACCTGTCGCCGGACGTGCTCGTCACACCCGCTTCCGGGAAATATTTTGTGCCCGCCGGGCCGGCCTTCGACGCGCTGCTGGACGATCCGCGCGTGGCGCAGATCTGCAGCGTCGTCGAGGAACAGGTGTTCGTCGCCTACGGCGGACGGCAACAGCTCGCCCGCGCGAAGGGCGTCGACGCGGTGTACGAGGCGGAGTCCCGCCTCGCGGACCACGTCGTCGAGGGCGCCTTCGCGCTGCATGACGGCTCGCTTCCGCAGGCCGCGGTGGGCGTCGCGCTCGCCCGCGAAATGGGCATTCGCCCCCATTTCGTCGACCCGCTCACGCTCTACTACCCCCGCCGCGGCGCCCGCATCCCGCTCGCCGGCCCCGCCGCCGCCCTCGGCAGC
>CACXNA010000026.1 GCA_902768985.1 uncultured Bacteroidia bacterium
CCAAAAAGCCTCCCGGCATCGGGAGGCTTTTGTTTTGGGGTGCGATGTGGGGCTCGAACCCACGACACCCAGAACCACAATCTGGTGCTCTACCAACTGAACTAATCGCACCATATTCAGAAGGGATTGCAAAGGTACGAAAATATTTTTTGCATGCAAGCGCGAAAGAAAGAAAAATGACTATCTTTGTGAGATTGCTCTCACGAAAAACTACCGAATTATGGCAAAAGAGATAAAATTCTCCCTGGTATACAGGGACATGTGGCAGTCCTCCGGCAAATATCAGCCGCGTGTGGACCAGTTGGTGCGGGTGGCCCCGCCGATCATTGAAATGGGTTGCTTCGACCGCGTCGAGACCAATGGCGGCGCCTTCGAGCAGGTGAACCTCCTCTACGGCGAGAACCCGAACATCTCCGTCCGCAAGTGGACGGCCCCCTTCCACAAGGCCGGTATCCAGACCCATATGCTGGAGCGCGGCCTCAACGCCCTGCGCATGTACCCCGTGCCTGCGGACGTGCGTGAATTGATGTTCAAGGTGAAGAAGAAGCAGGGCACCGACATCTCCCGTTCCTTCTGCGGCCTGAACGACCCGCGCAACCTCAAGCTCTCCATTGAATACGCGAAGAAGGCCGGCATGATTTCCCAGGCCGCCCTCTCCATCACGCACTCCCCCGTGCACACGGTGGAATATTATCTCAAGCTGGTGGACCAGCTCGTGGAGTACGGCGCAGACGAGATCTGCCTCAAGGACATGGCCGGCGTCGGCCGTCCGACGGAGCTCGGCCTGATCGTCGCCGGCATCAAGAAGCGCCACCCGCAGATCAAGGTGCAGTACCACGGCCACAGCGGCCCGGGCTTCTCCCCCGCCTCCATGCTGGAGGTCGCCCGCGCCGGCGCCGACTACCTCGACGTGGCCGTCGAGCCCCTCTCCTGGGGCAAGGTCCATCCGGACGTGATCACCATCCAGCAGATGATGAAGGCGGACGGCTTCCTCGTGAAGGATATTAATATGGACGCATACATGGAGGTCCGCAGCCTCACGCAGGAGTTCATCGACGACTTCCTCGGCTACTGGATCAACCCGACCAACTCCCAGATGACCTCCCTGCTCGTCGGTTGCGGCCTGCCGGGCGGCATGATGGGCTCGATGATGGCCGACCTGACGGGCTTCAAGGCCGCGATCAACGCCTCCGAGCGCGCCAACGGCAAGCCGGAGAGCAGCCTCGATTCCCTGATGGTCCAGCTCTTCAACGAAGTGGAGTACGTGTGGCCGCGCCTCGGCTACCCGCCCCTCGTGACCCCGTTCAGCCAGTACGTCAAGAACACCGCCCTGATGAACCTGCTCGCGATGGCGCAGAACAAGCCGCGCTTCTCCACGATCGACAAGGACACCTGGGGCATGATCCTCGGCAAGATGGGCACCCTGCCCGGTCCGCTCGCTCCGGAGATCGTCGCGCTCGCCAAGGAGAAGGGCATGGAGTTCTATACCGGCAACCCGCAGGACGAGTATCCCGACGAGCTTCCGAAGTTCCGCGAGATGATGAAGGAAGAAGGCTGGGACTTCGGCGAGGACGACGAAGAGCTCTTCGAGATGGCCATGCACGAGCGTCAGTACCGCGACTACAAGAGCGGCATCGCCAAGGAGCGTTTCAACAAGGACCTCGAGGCCTTCCGCGAGAAGGCCGGCGCCCCGATCGTCGTCAAGCGGCCGGTCGTGGAAGTGCCTGAGTTCGACCTGGATGCGCTGCTCGCGAAATACCCCAAGGCCACGCCTGTCCAGGCGCCCGCCGCCGGCCAGATGCTCTGGCAGGTGGACGTGAACGACAAGTCCACCGCCCCGGCGGTCGGCACCAAGGTCGCGTCCGGCAAGCCTTGCGGCTATGTCCAGACCTGGTACGGCATGGAGGAACTCCTCCCCGCCGCCGACGGTCAGATCGTCGCCGTCACCGCCCCGCAGGGGAAGAAGGTGCAGAAGGGCGAGATCGTCGCGCTGGTGCAGTAAGCGCTGCGCACTGCAATGAATTGACAAAAGACTAATAAAAAATGACGGAAGGCCCATATTTTATGAGGCTTTCCGTTTTTTTTGCTATTCTTTTAGGCGGAAAAACACTAAAATTGTGCTGAATAAACGTCCGCCTATGAGAAAAGTAACCGCCTCCCTCATCCTCCTGCTCCTCTCCTGCCTGATGAGCGGCGCAGTTTCGCACCCATTCTTTACCCGGTACACGGACGGAGACGGGCTCATGGACTACAACATCACCCATTGCTGCCAGGATGCATTCGGCCGCATATGGGTATCGACGAGCGGCGGCGTTTATTTCTATACCGGCAACAAATTCACCCCCTTCCGCGATGAGGATTATCTGGCGTCCTGCGCGAAGACGACCACGGGGGTCGCCGCCGCGCCGGACGGCTCCATCTGGATTGCCTCCACGTCCGGCATCGGTTATTACAACGTGCACACCGGCCATTTCACGGCCATCCCCGAACTGAAGACGGAGCAGATCCGCGACATCGACATCGAACCGGAAGGCGGCCTTTGGCTGACTTCCTACAACGGCATCTGGCACATTGACGAAAAGGGCGACGCGCCGCAGAAGGTCGTCTCCAGCAACAACTTCTCCCCCCTGAATACCTGCTTGCTGACGAACGGCGATCTGGTTTTCACCACCCGGGAGGGCGACATCTACTACCTGGACCACCTGACCGAAGGGACAAGCCTGCTGAAGCGCGCAAGCGTTGACGCGTCGGGGAATACGGCCAAATACGAGCTGGTCGAGCGGGGCCGTCAGGGGACGGTCCTGGTATCGACCAATACGCGGAAACTGCTGACCCTGGACGTTTACACGGGCGCAGAAACCCCCATTCTGTCCACCAGCACCTCGGAATACATCACGGAAATCTCCTGCCTGATGGTCCGGTCCGGCGAGATCTGGATTGGCACCCGCTCCGGCCTGCTGATCTACAACATTAGCACCCATGAGATTGAGAATCAGGTGTCTTCGCAGGCCAAGCAGTTCTTCATGAACGGCATCTACATCCGCTGTCTCTTCTCGGATGCCAACGGCAACGTCTGGGCCGGCACCTATAATGAAGGACTCTGCGGCTGGATGAACTACCGCGGGCACTTCAACCGCTACACCCGCGACATGTTCAACTCGAACATGAGCGGCCGTTCCATCCATTCGCTGTGCTTCGACGCCGAAGGCCGGCTGTGGCTGGGCAGCGAAGAAGGCCGGCTCAACCGCTACGACAGCCGCCTGGACAGCTTCCAGGATTTCACGAAGCAGTCCGAAATCCGCGGCGGCACGGTCATCTCCTCGATCACCAGCGTCGGAAACCGGCTCTGGATCACGATCTATGGCGACGGACTTATGGTCGTCGATCCCGACACCGGAAAGCCTGTCAAGCGCATTCATTTCCCGGAAGATGAGTGCATGTACTATATCCGCACCCGCGCCGGGGAAAACTATGCCGGCGTCATCGGCGGCTTGTTTCGGATCTCCGAAGACGCGGAAAGCGCCCAGCCGATTCCCGCGCTGAGCGGCCGCACGGTGAGTTTCATGCTCGAAGACGGATTCGGCCGACTCTGGCTTTCGCTCTTCGGTCGGGGCCTGGGCCTGTACGACCCGGCCACCGACAGCTTCCGGATGGCCGTCAGCACCGGAGACGGCCGCGGGCTGACGTCCGATGCCGTCAATTGCCTGACCCTGGGCGAGGACGGTACGATCTGGGCCGGGACGGCCGGCGGCGGGCTTTGCCGCATCCGCCTGAAGCCGAACGGAGAAATTGATGAAATCCGGAGCATCCGCCAAAGCGACGGCCTGCCGTCCGACAACATTTCCGCCGTCATCGAGGACGGCCGCGGGAAACTGTGGGTCACCACCGCCAACGGCGTCGCCTGCGTAGACCTCAATACCCTGTCCGTCATCGGCGCCTACCTCCAGCAGGACAAGGTCGTCGGGAGCCTGTTCGGCAGCGGAGCAGCGGCCCGCGCCAAAGACGGCACCATTTTTCTCGGCACCCGGAAC
Source organism: uncultured Bacteroidia bacterium (assembly GCA_902768985.1). Taxonomy (GTDB): domain Bacteria; phylum Bacteroidota; class Bacteroidia; order Bacteroidales; family UBA932; genus Cryptobacteroides. The sequence goes on from CACXNA010000026.1 coordinate 4,032, forward strand.
GGCATGGTCGCCCTCAACCCCGAGGGCTTCACCAATCTGTTCGAGAGCAAATCCGTCATCATCAATAACGTCACCACGGGGACCCTGGACGTGCGGCAGCCCCAGCCCGAAGAGGGCCGGTCCGCCATCAGCTCCGGCACCATCCGCATCCGCCAGCAGGATGCTCCGGTGCTTACGCTCTCCTACTCGACCATGATCTACGACAACCCGAACACGCTTCGTTATGAGTGTACCCTCAGGAAGCGCGGCTTTTCCAACACGGTGGTCACGGCCAGCAACCACGTTTCCTACATGGCCCTGCGGCCCGGCACCTACGACTTCAAGGTCCGGATTGAGGGTGTGACCGGAGAAGAGAACGAAAGCCATCGCAAGATCATCATTACGGCACCCTGGTACCGCAGTGTCCTGGCGCAAATCCTTTACCTGATCCTCCTCCTTTGCGCCGCCTGGTATGGCCTGCGCGCCTATCTCCGCAACGTGAACGAACATAACCAGCGAAAGGAAGAGCTCCATGAAGCCCAGCGGCAGAAGGATGCCTTCAAGGACAAGATGGACTTCATGGCCAACATTACCCACGAGATCCGCACGCCGGTCAGCCTGATCGCCATCCTCGTGGACAAGCTCATGGCCAAGGGGCCCGGCGAAGACGGGCACGAAGAGCTCAAGTCCCTGAAGAACAGTTCCAACCGCCTGGTCGAGCTGTGCAACGAGCTGCTCAACTTCCGGCGCATCCAGAACAACTCCTCATATGTATTAAAGGCTGACGAGGATCTTTGCCGGCTCGTCCGGGATGACCTGGAGCCTTTCAAGGCGGCTGCCGAGCAGAAGGGGCTCCGGCTGAGCATCAGCATTCCGGGACAGCCCATCCACGTCCAGTGCGACCAGCATGCCGTCGACTGCATCATCAGCAACCTGCTCTCCAACGCCATCAAATACGGCCAGTCCCGCATCGATTGCCGCCTCGTCCGCGAAGACGGCAAGGCAGTCTTCCGTGTGGACAGCGACGGCACGCGCATCCCGGAAGAGGAGTCGGAGCTGATCTTCAACGCCTTCTACCAGAGCCACACCATCGCCAGCTCCGGATCTGGCCTCGGCCTCACCTATTCCCGGACCCTGGCCGAGCTCCACAATGGACTACTCTATCTGGACACCCAGCAGAAGGAACTCAATTCCTTCGTCTTCGTCCTGCCCATTACCGAGTCCAGCCCCGAAGTTTCGACCGAGGAGCCGAAGGCGGAAACGCGTCCGGTCCTGCCGGAAGAGCCGCCCGTCTCGCTGGACGGCCGCGCCCGCATCCTCGTCGTCGAGGACAACGAGGAGCTACGCAACCTCATCCGCGACGAGCTCCTGAAAGACTACTCCGTCATGACCGCGGCCAACGGCCAGGAGGCGTTCGACATTGTCAAGTCCAACAACATCGACATGGTCATCAGCGACATCATGATGCCGATCATGGACGGCTGCGAGCTTTGCAACCTCATCAAGAACAATGTCTACTACAGCCACATCCTCGTCATCCTGCTGACGGCCGCCATCGGCGTCGAGACGCACCTGCGCTCCCTGAAGGCCGGCGTGGACAGCTACATTGAGAAGCCCTTCAAGATCGAAGTCCTCAAGGCCACGATCGGCAACCTCTTCAAGAACCGGGAGATCCAGAACGAGCAATTCAACAGCAATCCGCTGGCCTGGCTCAGCGGCACATCCATCAGCACCGTCGAGCGCGAGTTCATGGAGAAGCTGCACAGCATCGTCCTGGAGCATATCTCCGAGACGGAAATGACTACGCCCCAGCTCGCTTCGATGATGATGATCTCCCGCCAGACCCTGGCCGCCAAGGTTCGCGCCAACACGGGCCTGAGCACCCTCGAATACATCCGGATCTGCCGCCTTAAGAAGGCGGCCGAGCTCCTGGCCGAGCGGAAATACCGTACTTCACCAAGCACTTCCAGCAGCAGTTCAACATGACCCCCTCGGAATTCATCAACTCCAGCAAGCAATAATTATGAAAAGAATCCTGGTCCTGCTTTCCGTCGCATGCACACTCCTGGCATGCCACCCTGGCGAAGTCGCCATCCGCACCTCCTCGGGCACACTGATCCTGACCCCGCTTGCCGACAACGCCGTCCGCGTCCGGATGAAGGGCGCACCGACGCATGCGGTCGAAGAGCTCATCTTCACGGAGCAAGGATCCGCACCGCGATTCTCCCGGGAGGAGAACGCTCAGCGCATCTTCCTGAAGCTTAGCGGGATAGAAATCAACTATGACAAGGAGACGGAAGCCCTGTCGTTCTACGACGGGAACGGGCGTTTCCTCGTGGAGGAGAAGCCGGGCAGCCGAATGTTGGAGAAGTCGGTCATCGAAGGTACGCCCATCCCGGCCAAGAGCACGAACGGCGCGGCGCTACCCCAGCCGGATCCGATCCGCGAAGAGCCTACGTACATCGCCCGGCAGGGCTTCATCATG
>CACXNA010000027.1 GCA_902768985.1 uncultured Bacteroidia bacterium
AATGACTATCTTCGCGTCATCGATGTAAACCGATATCAGGACGTCGTTGTCCGATCTATTTAATAATCAATGTCGGTAAACCTATTTCAGGACTAGACACTTTTCGGGGGAGAGGGGTGGGAATCTTGTTTTTTGCTGTGAGTTGTAAGTGTCAGATTGATAGTTAATTTGTTATCTACTTGATCCGTAATCACTTATAGCTCACAGCGAAAGTGGCGGGTAGTGGCGTGTAGTGGCGGAAGGAGACTGGTCGGGGCGATTGGAGGGGGGATAGAGGGTTATTCCTCGTCCGGGAGGGTAGGGGCGGCGTTGGGGTTGATGTAGGGGTCGGCGTCGTTGCGGACGACCGTGGTCTCCAGCAACAGCGTGTCCCGCTCGGTGGGCCCGAGCTCGAACACCGTGCACTCGGAAGGCACCAGCATCGTCTCACCCGCCTTCAGCGGGAAATCCACCTTCGGCCCGCCCGCGACGGGCTCGATGCGGATCACCGCGGCGCCCTTGACGCAGCTGTACAGCAAGAACGGGCCAACCTCGCGGCTGATCTCCAGCGCGGTGGTCAGCGGAATGCGGTCCACCCGCAACTGCGGGAGATCTACCAGCCGCTCGGACCCCGGAGCATCGCCCTTTTTGCCGTCCGCGGGCTTGGCCTGGAATTTCCGGTAGTCAATCCAATCCAGCGCATCCACCAGCGTCAGCGCCGTGTCGAACTCGTCCGGATGCACCTCCTCGCCCCAGCCGCACAGGCAGAAATCCATCGGCGAGGACTCGCCGATCTCCAGGATCTCCACATCGCCGCAGGCGGCGTGCGGCGTCCCCGCGGGGATGAGCAGGCATTGCCCCGCATGCGGGGCGACCACATTCATCACCTCCTCGATCGAGTTATCCATGCACTTCGCGTACACCTCCGCGGCGTCGGTGTCGCGCCGGAAGCCCACCAGCAGGCGGGCGTCCGCCCCGGCGCGCAGCACGTACCACACCTTCTCCTTCCCCAGGAAATCATAGCGCTGGGCGGCCGTCTCGTCGTCCGGGTGCACCCGGAGCGGCATCCGGCCCCGCACGCGCAGATGCCGCACGCACACCGGGAACTGCCGGCCGTAATACTCATATACATTGTCCCCGACCACGCGGTCGAGGTACGTGTCCATCACCTCGGCGAGGCTGTTGCCCGCCAGCCAGCCCTCGCGGACCAGCGAATCGCGATAGCCCAGGTCCGCGAGCTTGAATTCCTCGCTGCCCCAGGGGTAGTCGTCCTGCAGCGTGCAGAACTTGAACGGATATAATTTCTTCTCTTCTTCCATACGCTGCAAAGTTACGAAAAAAGCTTATCTTTGCATTTACGGTTAGTAATTAAGCAAATGAAACAGAAGCTTCATCCCTCCACCCTCTGCGTCCAGGCCGGCTATGAGCCCGCCAACGGCGAACCCCGGCAGATGCCGATCATCCAGAGTACGACCTTCAAATATACCACCTCCGACGAGATGGGCCGCCTCTTCGACCTCGAAGCCTCCGGCTACTTCTACACCCGCCTCCAGAACCCGACCAACGACCGGGTGGCGGCGCGCCTGGCGGCGCTCGAAGGCGGCGTGGCGGGCATGCTGACCTCCTCCGGCCAGGCGGCCAACTTCTTCGCCTGCTTCAACATCTGCGAGGCCGGCGACCACATGATCACCACCTCCGCGATCTACGGCGGCACCTACAACCTCTTCGGCGTTACCTTCCCGAAGATGGGCATCGAGGTGACCTTCATCGACCAGAACGCCTCTGACGAGGAAATCGAAGCGGCCTTCCGGCCGAATACCAAGCTCCTCTTCGGAGAAACGCTGACCAACCCCGGCGTGCGCGTGCTCGACGTCGAGCGTCTCGCGCGCATCGCCCACAAGCACGGCGTCCCCCTCATCGTGGACAACACCTTCCCGACGCCGGTGCACCTCCGCCCGATCGAGTGGGGCGCCGACATCGTCACCCACTCGACGACGAAGTACCTCGACGGCCACGGCACCACCGTCGGCGGCGCCATCATCGACAGCGGCAACTTCGACTGGGAGGCGCACGCCGACAAATTCCCCGGCCTGACGACCCCGGACGAGTCCTACCACGGCCTGACGTATACGAAGAAATTCGGCAAACTCGCCTACATCACCAAGGCCACCAGCCAGCTGATGCGCGACCTCGGCTCCATCCAGAGCCCGCAGAACGCCTTCTACCTGAACCTCGGCATCCAGACCCTCGCCGTCCGGATGAAGCACATCTGCGAGAGCGCCCAGCAGATCGCAGAGTTCCTGGCTGCCCAACCTTCGGTAAAATGGATCCAGTACCCCGGCCTCGCCTCCGATCCCGACCACGCGCTCGCGCAGAAATACATGCCTGACGGCACCTGCGGTGTGATGGCCCTCGGCCTCAAGGGCGGCCGCGACGCCGCCATCCGCTTCATGGATGCCCTGCGCCTCGTCACCATCGAGACCCACGTCGCCGACTGCTACACCTGCATCCTCCACCCGGCCTCCCACACCCACCGCCAGCTCTCCGACCAGCAGCTCCACGAAGCCGGCATCGACCCCGACCTCATGCGCCTGAGCATCGGCCTGGAAGACCCCCGCGACATCATCGAGGACATCAAACAAGCTTTAGCCGCGGCAGGCCTCTAGCCCTCTCCGCCGCAGGTCTGTAGCCTTTCCTCCCGGCACTTCTTCCACCTGCCACCGCCTCTCGCTGTGAGCTATAAGTGGTTGACTGATAGAAATTTACGTATTTATACTCCCCCAATTTTCGGGGGAGTATAAATATATAATCACCTATCCAACAGACAGTTCCACCTCACAGCAAAATGTATCGTCCTGCTCGGGATTGACAGGCCTGGGCGCTCACCGCCTCCCATTACGGGAGTCGGCGGCTCGCGCCGAAAGAGGTATGCTAGTGGGGCAGGCAGGGCGTGCACCACCGTTAGAGGCACCAGCGCCTCCTATCTATGAAGGGGGCTCCGCCCCCTGTAACCCCCTGCGCCGCTCAAGTCCCTTTCCGACTTTGTCTTCGCCAAAGTCCCGGGACCGCGTCGGTCCGCTGGTGCGGACTTCGCTACGCTCTACCCACCGCACGGCTCGCGACGCCACGCCTGTTGCCTGGTGCTGCCGGAACAACCGGGCAGCAAGCGGGCGATTTTGAGAGCCCCCATGGCTCTCAAAATCGTC
>CACXNA010000028.1 GCA_902768985.1 uncultured Bacteroidia bacterium
CGCCGTCGATGGCGTGCAGCTCCCCCGGCAGCACCGGCACGATGCAGCCCGCCTCCACCGGGTAGCTCTCCAGATTCACCGACACCGTGCCCCGGCCCTTCTTGATGTAGATCACTTCCATCTGGTCGTGCCAGTGCAGGTTCACACGGTCGAAGTCCAGCGGGATCGTGCACAGGTAGGTCTCGTAGGCAAAACCCGGCTTTTCGTGCAGCTTGGTCTCCTGGTACTGCGTGTATTCCTCCAGCTCCACGTCCATCCCTCCCCACGCGGCTGATGATGATAGAATTATACAACTTTGCGAGCGTAAGCTGCAAGCATTTTTTCAAAAAACAGATTATAATGCCAGAGTCATCGAAACAAGACCATGGAGGGCACGACCATGAAGCTGAGAGATTACACAGAAAACAGGAAGTTCACGGACTGCACCAGGCTCGAGCTGTTCAACGCCCTGCTGCGGTATGTCGCCGACGCCGCGAAGGCGCGGGGCGGGGGTACAACGAGGGCAGGAAGAAGGTCTATTACATCTCCGCGGAGTTCCTGATCGGCAAGCTGCTGAGCAACAACCTGATCAACCTGGGCCTGTACGAAGCGGTTCGGGACGAACTGGCGGCGGAGGGCATCGCCCTGTCCGAGCTGGAGGAGTTTGAGCTGGAGCCCTCCCTGGGCAACGGCGGCCTGGGGCGGCTGGCGGCCTGCTTCCTGGACAGTCTCGCCACGCTTGGCCTGCCTGCGGACGGCCTGGGCCTCGCCTACCACTGCGGGCTATTCCGCCAGAGCTTCGTGGGCCGCCAGCAGGCCGAGACCCCGGACGGCTGGCTCAAATGGGGCCAGGAGAGCTGGATGCGCCGCACGCACGTCCATTATGACATCCCCTTCGGCAATTTCACCGCCCGTTCCACCCTGTATGAGATCGACGTCACCGGCTACGAGGGCAAGTGCGGCAGGCTGCGCCTCTTCGACGTGGATACCGCGGACGAGCGGCTGATCAAGTCCGGCATCGGCTTCGACGCAAGGGATGTCGCCCGCGGCCTCACGCTCTTCCTGTACCCCGACGACAGCACCGAGCAGGGGCGCCTGCTGCGCGTGTACCAGGAGTACTTCATGGTGGCCAATGCCGCGCGGCTGATCCTGGAAGAGTGCCTCGCGCGAGGCAGCGACCTGCACGACCTCGCCGACTACGCCGCCATCCAGATCAACGACACCCATCCCACGCTGGTCATCCCGGAGCTGATCCGTCTGCTCCAGGAACGCGGCATCGGAGAGGACGAGGCCGTCTCCATCGTGCGCGACGTGTGCGCCTACACCAATCACACCATCCTGGCCGAGGCGCTGGAGAAGTGGCCGCGGGCCTATCTGGAGAAGGTCGTGCCCCGGCTGATGCCCATCATCGACCGGCTGGACGCCCGGGTGCGCGCCGAATACGACGACCCCTTCGTGCAGATCATCGACGCGCAGGGCAACGTCCGCATGGCGAACCTGGACATCCACTTCACCCACTCCGTCAACGGCGTGGCGAAGCTGCACACAGAGATCCTGAAGAACTCGGAGCTCGCGCCCTTCTACGCCATCTATCCGGAGAAGTTCAACAACAAGACCAACGGCATCACCTTCCGCCGCTGGCTGATGAGACAGCGCCGAGCTGGAGAAGCTGCTCGCGCACATCGACGACGAGGCGCTGCTCACCTCCCTCGCCGGGATCAAGCTGGCCAACAAACGGCGCTTCGCCGAATGGCTGCGGGAGCATCAGGGTACCGTCCTCGACCCGGACAGCGTGTTCGACGTCCAGTCAAAGCGCCTTCACGAGTACAAGCGCCAGCAGCTGAACCTCCTGTGGTGCGCGCGCACGCTGCTGGACATCCGCGCGGGCATCCTCCCTGAGCGCCCGGTGACGGTGATCTTCGGTGCGAAGGCCGCCCCGGCCTACACCATCGCCAAGGACATCATCCACGCCATACTGTGCCTGTCCGACGTGATCGCCGCCGACCCGGTGGCCCGGCGGCACCTGCGCATCGCCATGGTGGAAAACTACAACGTGTCTGCCGCGGAGAAGCTGATCCCCGCCTGCGACATCTCGGAGCAGATCTCCCTGGCGTCCAAGGAAGCCAGCGGCACGGGCAACATGAAGTTCATGCTCAACGGCGCGGTGACCCTGGGCACCCTGGACGGCGCGAACGTGGAGATCGCCGAGCTGGTCGGCCCGGAGAACATCTATACCTTCGGCCTGTCCTCCGAGGCGGTCATCAACAGCTACGCCCGGGGCGACTACGATCCCGCGGCGCACCTCGAGGCCGACCCCCGCCTCAGGGCCGCGCTGGACTTCCTCGTCGGCGAGGAAATGCGCGCCACAGGCGACGTCGCCCGACTGGAGCGCCTGCACGCGGAGCTTGCGCATAAGGACTGGTTCATGACCTTCCCGGACTTCGCGGATTACTGCGCCACCAAGGCCCGGATGCTCGCTGACCTCGGGGATGAAGACGCTTGGGCGAGGAAGGCCCTCGTGAATATCGCCAAGGCTGGATACTTCTCCTCCGACCGCACCATCGCAGACTATAACCGCGATATCTGGCACGCGGATTACGCCCGCTGACATCTGCCGCCGAATATAAGCCCCCGGCTTGTGTTCCTTGTACAGTTGAACTTCGAAGCCATCCTCAATATGGAATACAGCCCGTTTTGATTTGGATAGACCGTGGGGTCGTTTCGATACGCTCACTCTTCCCTTCTGCAATAGGCCTGAACAACTCTATTGCAGCGGGTTGAGTGAGTTTTTGTCTAT